>JAFECG010000025.1 GCA_018242215.1 Pseudomonadota bacterium | reverse complement strand
GCCCCTTTCGTGATCTTCGGGCCTGAGGGTCTGAACTGCGGTTGTGGCGGAATTGGTAGACGCACTACCTTGAGGTGGTAGCGCTGGAAACGGCGTGGAGGTTCGAGTCCTCTCAACCGCACCATTCCAAAAGTTGCTAACGGCGTGCAGTGACACGCAAAAGCCGGTTCCCAAACGGGGAACAGCGGGCTTCTGCGGGGAACTGACGTCAACATGGACGTCAACATGTGCTTCAGAGCACATGGCGTCTAGCGGTTGGCAACGGAGGTCATGGTGTCGTCTGTTAAGCCTCGCATCCTGCTGCTTTACGGTTCGTTGCGCGCGCGATCCTACAGCCGCTTCCTCGCCATGGAAGCCGCGCGGCTGCTCGAGCACTTCGGCGCCGAGACCAAGATCTACCATGCCCACGGCCTGCCACTGCCGGACGACGCGCCGGAGACGCACCGCAAGGTGCAAGAGTTGCGAGAGCTAGCCGCGTGGTCCGAGGGCCAGGTGTGGTGCTCGCCCGAGCGCCACGGCGCGATGAGCGGCGTGATGAAGTCTCAGATCGACTGGATTCCCTTGTCCACCGGCGCCGTCCGGCCAACGCAGGGCAAGACGTTGGCGGTGATGCAGGTCAGCGGTGGCTCGCAGTCCTTCAACGCCGTGAACCAGATGCGCGTGCTCGGCCGCTGGATGCGAATGATCACCATCCCCAACCAGTCCTCGGTGGCCAAGGCCTTCAACGAATTCGATGAGAACGGCCGCATGAAGCCGTCCGCCTACTACGACCGCGTGGTGGACGTGATGGAGGAACTGGTGAAGTTCACCCTGCTCACCCGCGACCGGGCGGACTACCTCGTCGACCGTTACAGCGAGCGGAAGGAAAGCGCGGAGGAGCTGACTCGCCGGGTGAACCTGCCCTCCGCCGTGGATGGGCGAAGCGAATAAAGTGCTCCGCCCGGAGACCCGACGATTCACCTAACCCATTCGTGGGCGACGTCCGTCTTGACAGGAACGGCGCCATTGCGACCAGCCGGTCATGCACCTGCGCATGCCACTTTCCGATTCTCCGGCTGAGCCGTGAAGGCTGAAGTCACGCCGCTTTAACCGGTGCGCCGTTCTCGACCGTGTTCGGCGGAAGGAAGCGGACTTCAACTGTGGCACGGGCAAGTGCAGGTCCGTTGGCCGACTTACTAAAGATTCGTAACTGGACAAACGAGTTGCATTGCAACAACATGAAGTCGTGGACGGGAACCTTTTCCCGTCTTTAAACTTGAGAACACAGCGGATTTCGCGGCAAATAGGCTGCACGTTTGGATCGATTCGCTTTGCGCACCTGGTTTCAAATCCTCGCATTGTTTGCACTCGCGCTGTTCGGCGTGCCTGCGGCGGCGAGTGCGCACGGCGGCCAAGATGAGCGGGCGACGCCCCAGGTCCAGGTTGCAACTGCTGACACGGATCAGAGCATCGTCACAACTGATGCCCAGTTCGAAAATTCGAGCGTCTTGCCGAGCGGCCATTGCAATGGCGAGTGCTGTTGCGATGGACCTTCCCATTGTGCACCTTGCGGGCCTTCATCATCTGCGATGAGCCAGGACGGGCAAGTTTTGTTGCATGCGCCGTTGGTCACACGCGTCGGTGTTCCCCGCGACATGAGTTTGCGCGCCCTGGACCGCAAATTCGGTCTTGAGAGACCTCCCAGAGCCTAATTGCGTCCGGATGGGCGCGGCCGGTTCTCGGCCTATGCGCGGAAAACCCTGATCGGGGGCGCCGCATTTTTCCAATGACATTTCATGTCGACGCGCCCCGTGGCACTTTGCCATGCGCTCGTCGGCAGCCGTTCAACCTCGTTGCAAGAGGTCACGCATGTTTATGCGCGCATTCGCCATGGCGTTGCTGCTTCCGGCGCTTGCCGGTTGGGGCGATGCCGGTCTGCCTTGGCCCGTCGCGGGTCCGATGCCTGACCAGCCCGTTGCAGTTCGCGGCCAATCTTACACGCCGGTGAACGCGGGCGCGAAAGGTTACGAGCCGGTCGAGCCGTTGCCGTGGGGGGACGTCAACCGCCAGGTCGCGCCGAAGCAACCGCAAGGCCAGGACGATCCGCAGGGTCAACGCGCCCACTGAAACCGTCAATTTCGGAATGAAGAGAGGAACGACATGCACGGGGGGAAGGTGCGGCGGTTCGTTTGGCGCGGGGGCGCCGGCGCCGCCTTGGCAATCGCAACAGCCGGGCTGGGGCTCGGCGGCTGCGCCCAATTTTCAAAGGATGGCGGGATGGCTCTCGTCGCGGACCAGACTGGAAGCGTGCTTGGCGCGCCTGCAATGAAAATCAGGAACGATGCGGATGCCGCCGCGGCGCGGGCGCGCGTCAGCGCAATCCTTTCCGCGCCGCTGACGCCGGCGGCCGCCGTCAAGGTCGCATTGCTTAACAACCGCGCCTTGCAGGCGGCCTACAACGACCTAGGCGTCGCCGAGACCGATATGATTGAGGCCAGCTTGCCACCGGCGCCGACGTTCTCCCTCGTGCATCTGACCGGCGCCGAACTCGAGATCGAACGCCAGGTGACGCAGAACATCCTGGCGCTCCTGACGTTGCCGCGGCGGCGCGAGATTGCCGCGGATAAGTTCAAGGTCGCCCAAGCGCGCGCCATTGCCGCGACGTTCGGTGCGGCCGCCGAAGGCCGCCGCGCGTACTACCGTGCTGTGGCGGCGGCCGAGACTGTTAAATTCCTCGAGCAGTCGCGCGCGGCGGCCGATGCTGTATCCGAGCTGGCGAAGAAGCTAGGTGAGACCGGCGCATTGCCCAAACTCGATCAGGCGCGAGAACATGCCTTCTACGCCGAGGTAAACGGTGAGCTTGCCACGGCGCGGCTCAATCAGCGGAAAGCCCGCGAGGACCTCAACCGCGCGCTCGGCTTGTGGGGCGATCAGCTCTCCTATCGCCTGCCTGAGAAACTTCCGGCCCTGCCGCCCAAGCCTCGCATCGCCCGGGACGTGGAGACCGAGGCGGTCGGCGCACGCATCGACCTCCAACAGATGCGGATGGAGCTGGCCGCGCTGGCCAAGGACTACGGCCTCACCCACGCGACGCGCTTCATCGACGTGCTCGAGGCGAGCGGCGTCGACCGCAACGAGATCAAGCCGGGCGAGCGGACGCCGCGCAGCGGCTACGAATTGAGTTTCCAGGTCCCGATCTACGATTTCGGGGAGGTCAAGACGAGGCGTGCCGAGGAAACCTATCTCCACGCGGTGAATGCACTGGTGGACAAGGCTGTCAATGTCCGTGCGGATGCCCGGCAAGCGTACCAGGCCTATCGCGGCTCCTACGACATCGCCCGCTATTACGAGAAGACCATCCTGCCGCTGAGGGAGACGATCTCGGAGCAAACCCTCCTCAATTACAACGGTATGCTTTCCGACCTGTTCGGCCTGCTGACCGACGCCCGCGACCGGATCTCCGCCAACATCCAGGCCATCAACGCCAAGCGCGATTTCTGGCTCGCGGATGTCGAGATGCAGGCCGCGATCATCGGTGGCGGAGACGCGGGCGGCGGACCGACCCCGAGCCAACAAGCCAGCGCACAAAACGACTAGGAAGGACCACCGCGCATGACAGTCACGCGCCGCAATTTCATCGCCGCATCCGGGTTCGCGCTCGCGGGCGTCAGCCAGGTCACCGGCCGCGTCGCCGCGGCGGCGATTCCAGAAGCGCCGACCCAGGCATCGCCGCTCATGCAGCCGCCGCTGTATCCCTCAAGCGGGCAGGATTATCAGCCCGTCGTCACACTCAACGGCTGGACGCTGCCCTGGCGGCGGAACGGGGACTGGAAGGAATTCCACTTGGTGGCGGAACCGGTGGTGAGGGAAATTGCGCCGGGAATGAAGGCGCATCTTTGGGGTTACAACGGGCAATCGCCGGGGCCCACCATCGAAACGGTTGAGGGCGACAAGGTCCGGATCTTCGTCACCAACAAGCTGCCGGAACACACCACCATCCATTGGCACGGCATGCCGGTGCCCAACGGGATGGACGGCGTTGGCGGGCTCACGCAGCCGCAGATCAAACCCGGCCAAACCTTCGTCTACGAGTTTGAGATCCGGCGCTCTGGCACGTTCATGTACCACCCGCACGCAGACGAGATGCTGCAGATGGCCATGGGCATGATGGGGTTCTTCGTCGTGCATCCCAAGGATCCGTCCTTGCACCGCGTCGACCGCGACTTCGTATTTCTCCTCAACGCGTATGACATCGAGCCTGGTTCGTATGTGCCCAAGGTCAACACCATGCTCGATTTCAACTTGTGGACCTTCAACAGCCGCGCGTTCCCCGGCATCGACCACATGGTGGTGGGCAAGGACGACAAGGTCCGCATCCGCTTCGGCAACCTCACCATGACCAACCACCCGATTCACCTGCACGGTCACGAGTTCGAGGTGACGTGCACCGACGGCGGCTGGACGCGACCTGAGGCGCGCTGGCCGGAAGTGACGGTTGATTGCGCGGTGGGACAGATGCGCGCTGTGGAGTTCATCGCGGCGCATCCCGGCGATTGGGCGTTCCACTGCCACAAGTCGCATCACACCATGAATGCCATGGGCCATGACGTGAAGACCTACGTCGGGGTCGATCTCAAAAGCATGCAGCAGAAGATCTCGAAAGTCATTCCGGACGGTTACATGCCGATGGGCCAGGCGGGCGGCGCCGACATGGCCGAAATGGAGATGCCGCTTCCCGACAACACGCTGCCCATGATGACAGGCTACGGCCAGTACGGACCGATCGAGATGGGCGGCATGTTCACCGTGCTGAAGGTTCGAGAGGGGCTCGACCGCAACGATTACAAGGACCCCGGCTGGTTTAAGCACCCCGAGGGTACGGTGGCCCGGGAATGGAAGGGCGAGCTCGCAAGCGCGGCAGAGGCGCCCCCCATCAAGAACAATCCGAATGACGTCGAGATGCATGTGGTGAAGCCCACGGGTCCGATGAACCACTGAGTCAACAACAGGGAGAAAAGATGTCCATGCTTCGTAAGTACCAGGTCCTCGCGGCAATGGCCGTACTCGGCGCCGTCACGCATCTCGGCGTTCTGCCCTCGGTGGCGCCAAGCGCCATCGCGCATGAAGGCGAGGATGATGACGATTTCGCCGCCGGTGAGCCCGGCGATGCCAAGCGGCCATTCCGCGTGCTGGAGGTCACCATGTCGGAGAAGGACGGGGCGATGATTTATTCCCCGGCTGAAATCGACGTGAAGCGCGGTGAGCAGATCAAGTTCATCATCCACAATGCGGGAGCGCTCAAGCACGAGTTCCACCTCGCGTCGGTGGCCCAGAACGCCAGCCATCGGGTCGAGATGCAGAAGAACCCCGAGATGGAGCACGACGATCCAAATGCCCAAACCGTCGAACCGGGGAAGCAGAAGGAAATCCTCTGGCGGTTCACAAAATCCGGCGAGTTCGAATTCGCCTGCCTGATCCCCGGCCACTACGAGGCCGGGATGCACGGGAAGGTCCTCGTCAAATGACGCGGCCCCAATCCCACCACCACCAAACAGCATGAGGAGTTTGTAACTATGAAACGACCCACTACCAGCCTGCTTGCCGCTGCCCTGGCGCTGATGTCGCTCAGCCCATTGGCCATCGCCGAGGACGCCAACTCACTGCCGATGATCAATGGCGAAGTGAAGAAGGTGGACGAGTCCGCCGGCAAGATGACCATCAAGCACGACGCCATCACCAATCTCGACATGGGTGCGATGACGATGGTGTTCAAAGCCAGCGACCCCGCGATGCTGAAGGATGTGAAGCCCGGCGAGAAGATCAAGTTCAGCGCTGACAAGGTCAACGGGCAGATCACGGTCATGAAAGTCGAAAAGGCCAAGTGACCGCGCGGCGGGCGGCCTCCGTCCCCCGTAGGCCGTCCGCTAATCGTACAATTTTCTTAGACGCCGTTTCCTTGGCGAGGACTAAACGATGACTTGCAAAACTAGAACAATGGCGCGTGGCACAGGCCTGATGCTTGCTATGCTGAACGTGGCTTCCAACGGCGCGGCGGCTATGCCGCTGCCTCGAGGTAACATGCCGGGCGAAGCAGCCTTTCAACGCGTCGATACGCGGGCATACCGTCACTGCCACAACAATGAGGGACGCTTCGCGGTATGTTACACGCGAAAAACCGGTGAACCGGCGGTGAGCCCGCACGATAGGAAGAGGCACGACGGCAATTGGGGGCCGGATCACCGCAAACATCAACGGTGAATTCTGTTCAAACCACTTTGCCGGGTTGTAAGCGCCATCTGCAAGCTTCACAGCACACGGGAAACCCATGTTTGTCCAACCGATCGATTATTTCGTGGCTGGCTGGTTGTTCCTCGCCGGTCTGTCCGCCCTCTACGTCGCCCTCGACCAGTTCCGTGGCAATCCCGAACCGGCGGTCATGAAATGGGGCTTCGTGCTCGTCACGCTGTACATGGGACCGCTGGGGCTTCTGCTCTACGTGATCGCCGACAAGGAACCTCAGCCCGGAACCCATGAGGAGTTCACGCGGCCATTGTGGAAGCAGGGTATCGGCTCTGCGATCCACTGCGTCGCCGGGGACGCCACGGGCATCATCCTTGCCGCCGTGGTGACTGCCACCCTCGGCTTGCCCATGTGGCTCGACCTCATCATCGAGTATCTTGCGGGATTCGCTTTCGGGCTCTTCATCTTCCAGTCGCTTTTCATGATGAGCATGATGGGCGGCACCTATCTCGAAAACCTGAAACGCAGCTTCCTTCCCGAATTCATCAGCATGAACTTCATGATGGCCGGCATGGCTCCCGTGATGAGCTTCCTCATGATGGGGCGGGACATGCGGGCGATGGATCCCACGGAGCTGCTGTTCTGGGGCGTGATGTCCCTTGGGGTCACTGTGGGCTTCGCGGTGGCCTACCCGGCGAATATCTGGATGGTAGCGTTCCGCCTCAAGCACGGTCTCATGACCGTGCGCACTCAGCAACATGGCGGTCACGGACCTCGGCACGGTGATGCGGCGGGAGGCGAACATCATCACATGGAAAGCGATGCCACGTCACCGCAGACGGCAGCGTGGGCAGGCGTGTCGCTTGTGGCTTTGCTGATAGGCCTCGTCGCCCCGGCCAATTGGATCAACCTGTCGCTGAGCGCGCGCGAAGTCGGAGACCTCATCATGCCTCGGGGTATGATTATGGACCGGGATACTTCAGCCGACACCATGCGCGACATGGCGGCAATCGACCCGAGGCTGGTCACAGCCAAGTTCGGCATGGATGTCAACGGTGCGCGCGAGATTCAGCCCCGCCTCGAAAATGGGGTCAAGGTATTCGACCTCGATGCCGCGGTGATCCAATGGCAGATCCTGCCGCGCGTGGCGGTCGACGCCTATGCGTTCAACGGCCAGGTGCCGGGGCCGACTTTGCGCGTGCGGCAGGGAGACGTGGTCCGCATCAATGTCACCAACCATTTGCCCACGACTACGAGCGTGCATTGGCATGGGCTAATCCTGCCCAATGCCATGGACGGACCCGCCAAGGTCACGCAAGACCCCATTGAAAAGGGCGGGGTCTACCATTACGAGTTCCGCGCCGGGCAGGCCGGCACGTTTTTCTACCATTCCCACGACCACGTTGATCGGCAGCAGGCGCTTGGCCTCTACGGCGCCTTCATCATCGATCCGCAGACGCCCGATCCCAGTCTCGACGCGACGCACGAGTATACGCTTCAGGTGCAGGAGTGGCTTATGCGCGAGGGCCTGACCTATCCTGCCATGCCAATGGATGGCGCGCAGCCCAACTACTTCACGATCAACGGCCGCTCCTATCCCTCAACCGAGACGATCCACATGCGCGTCGGGGAAACACTCAAGGTGCGCTTCATCGGATCAAGCAACGGCTTCATCCATCCCATGCACATCCATGGCGGACCGTTTCTGGTGGTGGCGCGGGACGGCGAGACGCTCCCGGCCTCCGCACGGTACCTGGCGGACACGGTCAGGTGCCGGCGGGCTTGGCGCCGGTGACGGGGCTTTTGCCGATCTCTGCAAGCGTCTGCCGGTCCTCCTTCGACAGATAGAAGGTGGTGTTGGGAACGTAGGCGTCGAGGAAGTCCCTGTTGTAGCCGACGGCAAGGCGCTGATCCGCCGGAATGGCCAGCAGGCGTTCGATCCCTTCGCCTGCGGCCGATAACGGTATGTGGCGGGGATCGGCATTCTTCGGCTTGAGCCGGTAGCGGGCCCCCTTGGTGATGCCTTCCACCAGGATCTCCCCGCCATCCACCAGCTCCTGCAGCCGGCGGCTCAAGGTGCGGGGCTTAATGTCGTAGCGGCCGAGGGCGGCCCTGAGTTTTCCCATCGAGAGCGCCGTACCATCCTCCCCGAACGCTTTACGGATTCGGTCCGCTTGTTCTTGTACGGCTGGGGAACGCTTCACATGCGGGACTTTCCTTCAAATTGGAATTTACCCGGCCCCGTCCAAACCATCAATTAATTGCGCCACTATTTGTCGGAATTGGTGGCGTAATTAGTGGCGCAATTCATCAATGGTTTGAAATAAAACGAATATAGGAAATCACTCGCGGATTGCTCCACTTCATAAGTTCCGAAGGAAAGAGTCCGAAGGTATGCGACACCTCCGCATCATATCGAACTATATGATTAGATGGATAATCGCCCCTTCTGCGATTCATTCGAGAGCAACCCAAACGCGCCGCGAACGATTTTTGATTGCCTGCGATTCGGCGATACTCTAAATATTGCCCCCGTATGAAAGACCCACGCTCCCTGAGTTACACCGCCATCGCGCGGCACTGCGAGACCCTGAAGGCCCGCCTCGCCGAGTACGACACCCTCAAGCGGGATTACGATTTATACCAACAATTGCTGAGCAACTTCGACAAGATCGAGGGCGACCTGTCCACCGGCGAAAGCGATCGCCGCGCTGAGCGCACCAAGTTCGTTCCCGACCTGAAAACCCAGAAAGGCGTCGCCTACACCATCATCGAGGCGCATCCCGAGGGTATCACCCAAGAGGGTATCATCGCGGAATTCCCCAAATACGGAATGACGGTCAAAGCTTCCTCCCTTTCTTCCCAGCTGAGTGCGCTGAAGAAGAAACACCACATCAAAAAGGTGAGGAGGTTGTTCATGATCAAAAAATAAACCCACCCGCTTTCGAGAACCGAGTGGGTATATGCGATGTGGTCCTAGCTGGGATCACCACATCCCTATATCCCAGAATTCTCCGACGCTCAAGCGGCGCTTGAGCGTATTTTTGTGCCCAACAAATAACCCAACGGAAGTTACAGATGTGAATTCTCTACCGGCTTACCGCCAACTCTCCATCCTTCAATGCTTTATTGAAGGCAACAGTATCCGAAGCAGCGGCCGCCTCAGCGGCGCCAGCCCCACCACCTGCCTGTCCCTGCTCAAGCGCGCAGGCGTGGCGGCCATGAAGATCCTCGACCAGCACGTCCGTGATGTCCCGTGCAAGCGGATTGAGGCTGATGAGGTGTGGACCTACCTTCGCGTCAAGCGGGACAACTTGAAATACGCGCAACGTGGCCAGGACGGCGGCGACGTGTGGCTGTGGGTGGCCCTTTGTCCAGACACCAAGCTGGTGGTCAGCTGGAAGCTGGGCTGCCGCGGCATTCCCACCGGCACCGACTTCATGCACGACCTGCGTGGCCGACTGAGAAACCGCATCCAGCTTTCCACGGACGGCCACGACGCCTACTTGGCGGCGGTGGAGGCGGCCTTCGGCAAGGACATCGATTATGCGCGCAAGGTGGTCTTCACCGACCGCATCACCAACCGGCCCTCGGCGGTGATCCAGGTCATCAGCGGCAGCCCCGACCGGGAGCTGGTCGGCACATCGCATGTTGAGAGGTTTAACGGCACGCTCAGGAATATGTGCCGACGGTACTTCCGCAAGAGTTTGGCGTTCTCAAAATCCATGGAGAATCACCAGTATGCGGTGGCGCTCAACATGTTCGCCTATAACTTCTGCGTTGTGCACGGGAGCCTCCGCGTCACGCCGGCGATGGCGGCGGGCATGGCCGCAATGTGCAACGGAGCTTATCGGGGGTGGAACCCTCCCTGCACATGATTTGTGCACTGATGAAAAGCGGCGGGGGCGGTTCGCTTTGGTCGTGAGGAACAGGCCGGCGTGAAGCGGTCCTGATTTTCTTGCCGTCCACAAGGAAGGGGCGATTTCCTGTCAATCGATTGCGGGACTCGAAACGCATTTGTTATGGCCTTTGTCCTTCGGGGGAACTCTATGGCGACGCGGGCTATCTGGATCATAGGGACGCCGTTTTCGGGAAGCACGATCACGCAACGGCTCGTCGGCAGGTTTGAAGACGTGGCCGTGGTTGGCGAAATTGACCGCATCGCCGCCTTCGGGATGCACCCGGAAGGGGCGGATAATCCGCGCACCTACGTCAAAAGGTGCGCCTATTGCTGGGCGCACGATTGTTCCTGCCCGCTCTGGACGGAGGACGTTTTCTCCCGTTTGGGCGCTTTGGGTCCCGGTCCGGCTGTATACGATGTGCTTGCGGTTGCGTCGCGCTGCGGGGTCATTGTCGACAGCTCCAAGACGCCTTGGTGGTACTTGAATATCGCCTCTCACCCTGATTTCGGAAAGTGGGATGGAAGCGTCTTCGCGCTGCATTGCGTGAGGAACCCGTTTGCGTTCGCCCTGAGCCTGGCGAACCGCACAGGAGAGAGCCTTGAGCAGGCTGTGCTGCTGTGGGTGATCGTGAACCGGGACGCGCTCGCCGTCATCAATCGCGTGGCCAAATACATCCCGGTCGTCACTGTCTATCATAACCGGGTGCTGCAGGATCCCGCAGCGTTCCTTTCGGGCGTGGGCACCTGGCTTGGTCTGGGTGACCCGGGCGAGGAGCGTGTCCAGCATTACCTTGGGGGGAATGCCGCGGCGTGGACGTTTGCGCCCAAGGATGAGCAGATCACGTCGCCCTGACGGAGTGCATGGGTGCAACAAGGCTGTGCAGCATTCGCAAGGCCACACCTTATCGTATACGCGGAAGTCCAATAGCTTGGCGGTGTGAAGATCCATTCGCGCCTTGACGTCGTGTCCGCCGTGCGGGGCGTCGTGATGCGCTGTCAATGCAAGGCCGCGCAAGCGGCCCTCCTCGCCCTTTCCTTCCTGGCCTCCTCCACCGCATGGGCCGCGGACGACTGGGTGAACTTCGCCACCGTCAGCATGACCGACCCGACGCATGCGAAGCTTACGGACGGTTATGGGTGCCGTACGGACGGCAAAGACATCCTCTGCGACAGCGCCGCCTCGGCCGTAACTTTCGGCACCGGCGGGCTCATCGACTACGGCGGCCTGACGGTGAGGGGCCACGCCCGCCGGTTCATCCGCCGACGTCCAGTTCAACAGCGGCGGCTCCCTCGCCGCCGACACCGGCAACTTCACCTACAGCGCGGGCCTGCTCAAGGCCCCCAATATCTCCACCACCAACATCACCGCCACCGGCGCGGGCAACTTCGGCACGCTCAACAGCAGCGGCCTCGGCACGCTGGGGTCGCTCATCGTCACCGGCGGCGCGACCATCACCGGCCAGGCGAGCATCACCACCATCTCCACCAGCCTCATCCAGGTCGGCAACAACGGCGCGAGCTGCACGGCGACGCTCGCAGGCGCCCAACGCTACAACAGCGTGTCGAACACCATCGACTACTGCTCCGGTAACGCGTGGCTGAGCCTGGGACCGAGCGCAACGGCCGTGCCAAGCTTCTTCGCGGTCGCGAACGGCACAACATCGGTGCCGAACAATACGCCCGTTAAACTTGACAATCTGGGGAGTGTGAAGTTCGACACCAATTCGAACTATGCGAACAATCGTTTCACCGTGACGGTGCCAGGGACTTACATCTTCACGGCGGGCATCCGATTTGCGGCAAGCACCAACAGCGGTTGGGCATTCATCTATAAAAACGGCAGTTTGCTGAATTTCAATTCGACGGTGGGCGGCGGCGTCTACAGCGTGAACGATACCGTGATTGATCGCGCGGTGGTCGGCGATTATTACGAGGTGTACGTCGAGCAGGCCACCGGCTCGACAATGACATTGTCCGCAGGCCAGGGTACGTATTTCGGCGGATCGCTTCTGACAATGAACGGCGGCGGCGGCGGCACGGCCAATCCGGCTGGTTCCACCAATGACGTGCAATTCAACTCCGGCAGCCTGCTCGCGGCGGACAGCGGCAACTTTACCTACGCCAGCAGCACGCTGACCGCGCCGAGCATCCTGACAGGAGGCATCACCGCCACCGGCCGCGCCAGCCTCACCACTGTCAGCAGCACGCTGGTCCAGCTCATCTCGAACACCACCACCGCCTGCACGAGCGGCCTCGCGGGCGCCCAACGCTACAACGGCGTCAGCAACACCATCGACTATTGCACGGGAACGTCATGGATGAGCATGGGTCCTTCCAGCACCCAACCGGTCAGCTTCAATGTGGATCTCAACGGCACGGACCAAACGGTGACCACCAACGCATGGACCATGCTGAGCTGGAACCGGAAGAACTTTGACACCAACACCAATTTCACTCTTGGCAATGGCCGTTTCACCGCCACGATACCCGGCAAATACCTCTTCACTTTCCAGTCCTCCTGCAAGGATGGGACAGCCTGCTTCTCGGGCTTGTACAAAAACGGCGTCATCCAAACTCAGACCCAACAGGTCGCAAGCAACAACGGCGGCGTTCCCGCTACCGCGATTTTGGACCTCGGTGTGAATGACTATGTGCAGGCTGCCGTCTATAACGGTGGCGGCACCAAAGTGAATGGCGTGGCCAGCTACAGCAATTTCGCGGGGGTATTGCTGTCCCCGCAGGGCTCCGGCTCCGGCGGCGGCGCCCCGGCGGGCTCCACCAATGACGTGCAGTACAATTCCTCCGGCGCGCTTGCCGCGGATATCCAACACTATCGACTACTGCTCCGGCAGCGCGTGGCTTTCGCTCGGGCCCTCCGCGACGCAGGTTCCGGCCTTCAGCGCCAATTTGAATGGCGTTGACCAAACCCCGGTCACTGCCGACACCGTGACGAAGGTGAACTTCACGACCGAGCGGTACGACACCAATAACAACTTCGCGGCCGGGCGCTTCACGCCGACCATCCCTGGGAAATATCTCATCTCGCTTAACGTGGGCGCCACCGCCGGGGCGGCCGCGAAGTACGTCCTTGCGCAGATCAGCAAGAACGGGGTCGGTTACAAGCAATCGGACGTATGGGCATCGGGCGCCTCGGAGGCTATTACCGCGCACGTCACGGCCATCGTCGATATGAACGGAACGACCGATTACATCGAGGGGACCGGTGAGACCAATGTGACCACCGGGTTCGCGGGAGATGTGGGACGCACGAATATGGAGGGGATCCTCATTTCCATGGCGGGCGGCGGCTCCGGCGGCACGGCCACCCCGGCGGGCTCCACCAACGACGTGCAATTCAACAGTGGCGGCCTGCTCGCAGCGGACACCGGCAACTTCACCTATGCGGGCAGCATCCTGCACGCGCCAAGCATCCTCACCGGCGGCATCACCGCGACCGGGCAGGCCAGCCTCACCACCGTCAGCAGCACGATGGTCCAGCTCATTTCGAACACGACCACGGCCTGCACGAGCTTCCTCGCGGGCGCGCAGCGCTACAACGGGGTGGACGTTTTGGAGCAGCGCGTGTCAGCCGCGCATTAGCGGGATGCTCAATTTATCGACAAACGGGTTGAAGTATACAGCCTACTGACGACAATGGTCATGTGAAATGGCTTTCGACCGCAATCGTCGCTTTCGTCCTTTCGGCGACGGGCTACGCGGCTGTTAAAAACGCTTCCGGCCACTACCTGCTGTTGGGGCCCTCCTTAACCATCGAAACCGATTTGAGCGGGCGCTGTGTGCGCGTGGAGAATCTCTCCGGAGGCGACGTCTATCTTGTGATCAATCCGCCTAACGGACTGGAGGCATCGGCACGGGCTTTCGGTAATCTGCTCAAGGTGGAATCCTGCAGCGGCAGATGAGAAGCTTGGCCTGCCTCTGCCTTTGCCTTCTCACCAGCGCGATGCTGACAGCCGCGACCGGCTACCAGGTCAACAACGGCGCGAACCAGGACATCACCGAATTTTCGACCTGCAAGAACGTCGCCAACGCACATGCATCGGGCAAGGCGATTTTTGTTCCCACCAAGACCAGCACGGAATGGAGCCAATTTTACAACAATACGCCGGCAGGAGTCACGATAAGCGCATGTGCGGGTCCATGCGCCGGAAAGAGTGTTGGTGGATATTGTTGGTATGAGGGTGCTTCGAGCGCGACGTGCACGGCGACGTGCTCATCGCATGGCGGCACCACCGATGGCACCATCGATTACACCGGCAGTGGCGGCAGCTTGTCAAATTGCAGCAGCGTGATGGCGGCGCTTGGGCAGACGGCTGTGGGGGGATCCGGTAGCACAACAGGTTCAAGCGCAGGCTGTTATTATTCCCTTCTTAGCGGCAAAATCCTACGTTCGACCAGTCCGGTGACAACCCAAGCTGGCAGCGGCGGAGGATTCTATCGCGCATGCTCCTGCGTCAACTAGGGTTAATGGTATTATTGCAAATCGTAGCAGGTGGCCTGGCACCAGCGCGCACTGTCGGAGTAGGACGAGATGGTGACGCTCCAGGTCCCCCCAGGTACGCCGGCGATGGTGCAACCACCGCGAGGCTGGGAAGTGGAACCCTTGACGAGGTTGAGGACGCAAAGGTCGGCCTTGGCGAGGGTATAGGTTTTATCCTTGTTCGATTTCGCGAGATTATAAACGGGGCTGACATAGACCTGCTTGAGGGACGCGGAACCGCCACCGGAGCACGCTCCGGTGGTGGAATTATAGAACTGCTTGGCGTTGCTGCAGGCGAGCATCTTGGTGAGCAGCGCATTGGCGTTATTGAGGCTGTCGGTGAGATCAGGCGCCGAGGCCATGCAGTCTCCCGTGGCCTGGTTATAGAACTCCTTGTTGGTAGTGCACGCGGCAATCTTCGCGGCCAGCGGTTCGCCGGGGTCCTTGCAGACGTTCGCGGTCGAGTCAAAAAGCTTGCCCTGGATATTGCACGCGAGCATCTGGTTCATGCCTGCGGTGAGGATCTGGTTGGACGCATCGATTTTGGCGTTGATGCCGAGTTGGCTGCTGTTGACGTTGTCCGCGCCGGCGGAGGCTTCCAGGGCCATTACATTGCCGCTGAGGGCGGCGCTCATAATCAACAATCCAAGAACGCGCATTACGTTTCTCTCCTTTACAAGATGTTATGGAGAGCCGCGAAAGCGAAACTGACAAGGTTCAAGAGGAAAAGGCTTTTGCCCACTGTTGCATGTGTGCCGAGAGAAGGGCGGCGCGATTATCGGGTTTTTGTGAATCGATGACCGCTTATTTGAAATTGTAGCAGTCAACGGTGCACATCACGGCCGCGCCTGAGTAGTGCTTTGACGCGATCGTCCAGTTGGTTCCCGGGGTTCCTGAAATGGTGCAATACCCGTGGGCATCGCCGGCGCGGCTGTCGCTCACGAGCGTGCAGAGTTGATAGGGCCCGCCAAGTTGAAAGGTTTTGTTGGAGTTGGAAGTGGAAAAATGCGCGACCCTGACAAGCTCGGGCTTTGAAGCTGATCCGCTCGCGCAGGTTCCGGTCGTGTTGTTGTAGAATTGGTTGTACTTATTGCAGCTGAGAAGCGTTTGCTGCTCGGTTTTGGTGAGGCCGATGCATGCATCCGACGCCGAATCGAAGGATTGGCCAGTCTTGGCGCAGTTGAGGATCTTGTTGAGCACCGCCGTGGTCGCCGCATTGATGGCGTTGAGTTTGGCGTCAATGCCGAGCTGGCTCGTGTTCACGGTGTCAGCTCCTGCTGACGCCTCCAGCGCGAAGGCATTGCCAGTGAGGGCGGCACTCAAAATCAACAAACTAAAAAAGCGCATCATGTTCCTTCTTCTCGTTTTTCTATCGAGAAGGGCGAAAGCTAAACTGACAAGGGAGTGAATGAATTCGGAAGGATGGGGTGTCTTGGATTTGCAAAAGGAACAGGGCTTGCGCGTCCCGGCGAAGGCAGCGTTTTCGGACTGGAGATTGTTCCCTGATCCGCGCAAAGGCGAATACCTTTGGGCACCGTTCGGTCCGGGCTGCTACGATTTGCGTGAACGGGATACCGGCAAGCTTGTTCTGTTTGGCTCGGGTGGCAACCTGTGCGAACGGATGGCATCTTTGCTCCCGGCGCCCTTCGGAACGGGCACGCGCAACAATGCGGCCAAGCGCGAGTATGTCCTTGAGAATATCGGGCGCATTGAATACCGCACCCTGGCTTGTGCAGACCGGAAGGCTGCAAAAAAAGCTGAGGCGGCGCTTTCGGCCGGCGATTACCTCTTCAAGACATGATGCGGACTGATCATTGTCGTTGGACGCCCGCCCCATGTGGCAGTTCACCGGCGTGTTCGAACACCATACCGAGGTCGCGCATATCGACCCACGCGCCGCAGCCAGGGCATTGGATGAAATGATCGAGGGTGGAGTTCGGCGTCCATCCATCGGGGGTTCCGATGATTTTGCCGGGCGAGGCTGGGGACCGTTTCGAGTCGTCCTGGTTCATGCGTGGGGAAACCGGCGCTTGCCCAGGGATGTTCCAGGTGTCAGCGGGTTATTTCGTTTCCCAACGGATTAGTTGATGATGTTGTGCAAGGCGCGGCGGCCGGCGTCTGTCAGCACAACGTGGACGTCCCCGCGTGCAAGTTGTGTCTCAAGCACGTATCCTCTGCCGGCGAGGGCGCTATATGCGGCCTTGTAAGGCAAGTCGCGCAGGATGCACGAACCGCCTTCCATGAGCAGGCCACGCAGGAGATCGATGTCTTGCTGGGTGAGGTTTGTCATGGGTGGTTGCGGCTCGGCTGGTCCTCTTAGCGAAGGTGCATCAAGGTTTCGGGGTCATTGATGATGTGGGGCGGAGCGAACGGCATCTTCGGTCGAGGCGGAACGCTGGATGTTCCCGACCACAGCCAGGCGGGGTGCATGACAGAGGCGTAGGAGATGGCGCTGGTCGTTTCTTCTGCCGCCTTCTCGTAGGTGAGGTCCGGTACCATTCGCCAGAGCGTGGCGCGGGCGTTGTGATAGCAGATCCATTCGTAATGCCCTTCCCGCCGGCAGGCGCGGTATTCGAGACAGGCGGCGCGCCAGGCTGCGTGCAGGCGCGGATCGCGGGGAAGGACTTTTTGCGCGGGGCCATGGCTCATGGTGGTAAGAAATAGGGCCAAAACCGCCGTTGTTCCACCCCTGTTCCCGTTGTGGATAACCGGGCGCGGGAACATTTTGTGGTGCGTGGGCTTCCCACGTCGAGATCTAGTGTTCCGAGTAGAAAATCATGCCCAAGCATACCCGCGCGTACTGGAAGGGGCATTTGAGATTGTCCCTGGTCTCGCTCCCCATTGAAATTTACAGCGCCGTCGAGACCCAGGCGGAAGTCCGCTTCAACGAAATACATAAACCCTCTGGCCGTCGCGTCGGCCGGAAGCGCTATGTCGAGGGCGTGGGTGAGGTCCAGTCAACCGACATCGCGAAGGGCGTGGAGGTGGCGCCTGACGAATACGTGCTCGTAGACCAGGCCGAAATTGATGCGGCGAAGCCGGAAAGTTCCAAGACATTGGATCTTCTCCAGTTCATCGACCAGAGCGAGATCGACTACCGCTACTTTGAGCGCCCTTACTTCCTTGTCCCGGCCGACAAGCTTGCGGCGGAAGGTTATGCGGTCATCCGCGACGCGCTCCGCAAAACCGGCAAGGTTGGTCTTGGCGAGGTGACGATTTCCAACCGGACGTGGGTTGTGTCGGTATCGCCGCTGCAGGACGGGTTGGTGATGGAGATGCTGCGGTTCGCGGATGAGTTGAAGAAGCCCGAGGACTATTTCGACGAGGTCCCTGCGGAGAAACCGCAGAAGGAAATGATCGATCTGGCGGTGCAGCTCATCGGCCAGAAGACCGCGCCCTACAGGCCGGAGAAATTCGAAAATGTGTACCAGGAAAAACTGCGCGCGCTGGTGGAAGCCAAGCGGAAGGGCAAGAAGATCATCTCGCACGTCGAGGCGCCCCGGCGGGTTGGGGGCAATGTCGTCGACCTGATGGACGCGTTGAGGAAGAGCATCGAGGGCAAGGAGAAGGCCAAGCCCAAGTTGAAAACCGCGAAGGGAAAGAAGTCGGCGTGATTGGCCGCTAAGCGTTTTGCGTAGGGAGAAGTCCATGCAGCGTCAATTTGAGGAAGTTGGTGTGGAGATCGCCGGCGTGGGATATGGCCATTTCAGGGGCGAGGCGCAATGGGATGAATTCGGCCAGGTGGTGGTGATCGAGGTGGAGACGGCCGAGTGTGATGGTCATCACCTCGAGCTCGACATCGCGCAGCTGGTGAAAGAGCGGATTGCGTTGCGCCAGAAATACGGGACGGGCTTTCTCGAGGCGACTGATCGCGACGTGTGCGACCATGCGCGGAAGTGGTTTCTCTTCCAGGGCCTTTCGGACGCCCTCCAGGACAGTTTCGCGGAAGATGTGCGGGATTACCTTGAGGACATCCGGGCGGACGCTTCTGCGAGGCGCAGAAGAGGAGCGGCCTGAGAGGCGCTAGCGGTCGAGCGCCTCGTTGTCGGTGGGGCGCGCATCGAGGGTCACCCCGATCGACGAAAGCACCTTCATGACCGTCGCGAATTCCGGGTTCCCGCCGGAGTCCAGGGAACGGTAGAGCCCTTCGCGCGCGAGGCCGGTCTCGCGGGCGACGTGGCTCATGCCTTGCTCTCGGGCAAGGGCGCCAAGCGTCTCGATGATGCGGGCCACGTTGCCGGTGTGAAAGGCCTTGTTGAGGGCGTCGATGGACCGGGCGTCGAGGGGTTTGGGCGGTGCGGTGTCGGAGACCGGGGCCTCATCGAGGAGGCTGGGTTGTGCCGCCTCGCCGGCGAGGAACATCTTCTCCAATGGCGTGGCGCGCTTTTCGATGTCGGCGCGGACGGGTGCGTCGCATGAGGCGATGTACCGGCGGATTTGGTCGGCCATCTTGAAGTTCACGACGTCCTTGGTCGGAATATTGTAGAGGACGGCGATCTTGTCCGCCTGCGAGAGCCTCAAGAGGTTGAGAAGCGTGCCCGGGCTTTTTCCGTCCCAGATCATCAATCCGAAATCGGCTTCGCGGGCCATCTCGCGGTCTTTGGCGGCGTAGAACTGGTAGTCCTTCGTTTTGGATTCGACGATGACATTGCGGGTCATCCAATTGCCGACGTTGTTGCGCGGCCGGTCGCCGGAACAAAAGAGCGTGACGTTGCGGTACGCGTGGTCGGCGAGGTACTTCTGCACGGCTTTGTCGGCACCGCTCGCATCGCCGAGGATGACGCGGTGGCCTTGGGCCATCACAGCGTCCAGGCGTTCCTTGAGTTCTTGGGGCAGGCGGCTGATGTCGCGCGAGCCGCCGATGAAGATCGTTTTCATTGGTTGCTCCTTGTCCTGGTGATCGTGAGGGCGTAGACGGCCGCTGCCTTGCCTTTGCTGAGAAGTACGTCGGCGACCGCGTTCATGGTGGCGCCGGACCGGTACAGGTCGTCGAACAAAAGCACCTTCTTGCCCTCTGTCTTCCCCGGCTCCACGTCATAGAGCCCCTCCAACAGCTTCTTCCTCTCCTCCACGTCGGTGACGTTCTTCAGCTGTTGGGTTGCCCGCGTTTTGGTGATGCAGGGAACGAAGGGAAGTCCAAGTCCTCTGGCGATGCCGTCGCCGAGGATCAACACCGGTTGAATCGTGCGCTGGCTGGAGGGAGGAACCGGCACGAGCAGCTGGCTGTGCTTGAGTTTGGGTTTGAGGAAGGTGACGGCGGCGTCGATGATGGGATCCGCAGCGTCCTTGTCCCCACGGTTCTTGAGCTGGAAAAGACATTCGGCGATGGGGGGCCGGACCGTGTCGAATTGCATGTGGCCGTATTCGTTGTAGCCGGCCGGGGTACTGCTGATCGTGTGGAGGTCCAGGGCGAAGCCGGTGGTCCAGTGGCCCTCGATCTTGCTCGGGTTGATGTCGATTCCCATGGGCGAAGTGTAACCCATGGGTTACATAGCAGCAAGGGGCAGCCCAAGGTTTGTTCTTGCATTGTTCTCGCCCGCTTCTAAGGTGAGCCGCCATGGTCGAGACCCTTGGCGAAGCGTGGACGGCGGGATGGAAAGTCACGGTGCGGTGCGCCTGGGGCAAGCTTCAGCGGCCGCTGCCGGATGAGCAAATGAGTATTGTTGGGGTGGGAGCGCGGTTTGATGGGGAAGGTCTGAGACTGTCCTGACTGCGGGTAATGGGGCATGAGGGCGGCGAAGGCTACGATGCATCCCAGGCCTCGACGATCAGCCATTCGTCCTGGGCGCACTGCGCGGTGACGTCCTGATGACGGTGCGGCCGATGGGGCTCGGTGTAGCGCCCGCGAGCACGTCTTCAAGATCCATCTTCCAGAAGGCATTGGCGAGCGGCGGCCCTTTATCGTTGAGGATGCGCGGCAGCAGGTGTTTGGCCCGGGCGGTGTAGTCGATGTCGAGGCTTCCATCGTGGTCGAGGGCGATGAAGACGCCGGCGCGCTTCATTTCCTTCTTGCGGAAGATGGGGGTCGGTTCCTCGATGGCGGTGATCGCCGCGTCAATTTCCTCGGTGCGGGCCTCAACATGCTCGGGGTCGGCATCCTTGTCGTTCTCCAAGGCGTCGCGTTCGTCTTCAAGTTCCTTGAGGCGGGCCTTGGCATCGGCGGAAGCCGGAGGCGTTGTTTGACCACCAGCGGCGTGGTGCGGTAGGCGGCCGCGATGTCCACCTCCGTCATGCCCTTGTCCGCCATCGCCTTGAAGGCGTGGAATTCGTCGACGGGGTGCATGGCTTCGCGCATGACGTTTTCGGTGAGGCTGTCGTTTGCGGCGACGCCGTCGGGCTTGATGATACAGGGGATGGTCCAATAGGGGTCCGAGAGGTTGGGGTTGGTGATGATGTAGTGGGCGACCACGCGGCGCTGGTGAATGTCGAGGTGCTTGGCGGCCCTCATGAGCTGACGTTCGGCCGATGACAACGGTTTAAAGAGAATGTCGCGGCGGGCGCGGCTGTGCATGTCCTCCAAGGGGTCGGTGAGCATGGTGGAAGCGGAGGCCTGCACCACGGTCAGGCGCCCAATGTTGTCGCGGTCAAGAACGATGTTGTGCATGGCTGAGCCCGTTCACCGGGCTTAGTAGCATCTGGCAGGCATCGGGGAGTTGGTCATTTGACGAAGTGGGGCATAATTCCGGTTCACATCCCGCGTTCCTGCTCTTCTTCGTCGTCTTGCTCGGTGGACGGTTCGATGACCTCGTGGTCCATGTCTTCTTCTTCGCCGGTGTCCATCCACAGGGCGACGTTGCGCTCGGGGTCGTAGACCATCGGGCGGCCGTTGACCATGACGGCCTTGGGCAGCGTGGGGTCGGCTTCGCGGAGTTTATTTTGCTTTTCGGAATTGAGCTTTGAGACGGTGTGCGCGTTGTTGTAGGCGGCGGTCAACGGTTCCCTGAGTTCGGCGATCTCGGCGGAGGTGGCGGCGCGGGGCAATCCGGCGAGGGACGGGTTTTCGCGCATGACGTCCAGGACGTGCTCGGGGCCGTACGCGTCCGCCATGTTGATGAGCCTGTCCTCGGCCCCTTCCCTGGCGGCGAAGACGGAGAGCTTTGAATTTAAGACCCCGCGCGACATATTGAAGGTGACAAGCGCCTGGTTGAGGTCGCGCTCGATTGCGGGTAGGTCACGGTGTTGGTCCATGGGTGCCGTCTGCTGAGGAGCGATGAAACACGTGTAGCAGATCGCGGCGGCGATGTTTAGGCTGGGTTGCGTTGAGGGTGTGGGGAAGCGGACGCGGGGATGTCGGGCGAAGGTGCGGGGGATGATTCAAGAAGAAAGCTTCCTGTCTTTTTGGAATCTGTCGAGGTGGCGGAGATGTTACGGATGAGCGAGCGCACGCTCGAGAATTGGCGGCTTCAAGAAAGGGGGCCGAAGTGCATTCGTCTGGGCAAAGGCGGGCGGGCGAAGGTGCTCTATAATCTCGAGGAGGTTTTGCGGTGGATGGAGGAGGACGGAAACAGGTGAGGCGGGGTCACTAAAAACGTCAACATGGACGTCAACATGGGGTCTGGCGAAAAACAAATACTTGGCTATATTCCGAATTTTAGCGGCTCTCTGGGTTATGGTTCGAGTCCTCTCAACCGCACCACATTTTTTTACGCGCGGCCGCCACGCCAACTTTGCGCGCGGCGGTTCCTGATCACACCAAGACGGCGCAATCGATGTCCGGCAGATCTGAGAGTATCCAGGAAGGGGAATCGCTCTCCATTCTACGAGCGTTTTCGCGGCTACGTCGTGAGATTGGTCGACACATACGTTCGTATAGCCATGGCGCGGCTTGATTTGGGGTATGGCGCGTCTGCGCCGAGCACCGCTCCGGTTCGTCTTCGCACGTCGTGCGTTTGGGGAATCAAGCGGGCTAAGGGGGACTATCTTTTGCGGCTTCGGCGCCCCTATCGACATCAAGAGGCGCTGATGCGCTTCGATCGTTTCGAATTCTGTTTAGGTTAAGACCTCTCTATAACACCTCAGCCCTTTCCTCCTCCGGGGCCGTCCCCCCACCCAGATGTTTCTGACGTCTTGAAAGCGTGCCGGTTCCGAAGGTGCGCCCGCGCTTTTTCTGTCCCTTCTCTGCGTTTCCCTGGGGTTTGGGCGCTACAAACCAGCGTATAATTTAAATTGAACACCCAAAGCGGCAAGTTAGAGAGGAAGAGCGGGATCCCCGCACTGGATCAATAAGGATTTATGAAGTGTCGCAACATCCCCTGATCAGCATCATTGATGACGATGAGGCGGTCCGTGCGGCAACCGAAAGCCTCGTGCGGTCGTTAGGTTTTGGAGCGAGCACGTTTGCTTCGGCTGAAGAATTTTTGAAGTCGGCGAGAGTGGGTGAGACCTCGTGTCTGATCACGGACGTCAATATGCCGGGTATGAACGGCATCGAGCTCCAATCTTATCTTTTGGCGCAAGGCCATCATCTTCCGATTATTTTCATTACTGCGTTCCCAGAGGAGCGTATTCGGCAACGGGTCCATGACGCCGGCGCCATCGCATTTCTAAGCAAACCCTTCGACGGCTGCACGATGGTGGAATGCATCGACAAAGCGCTCGGTCGAAACGCTTCCAAAGTTTGCAACTGACCAATCGGTAATTCAATTGCAGGTTCCGCGGTCGCCGCGCGCTGACAAAAAAAGGCGGCAGCCCTGGTGGCCGCCGCCTTTTGTATTCTCACTAAGGTCAGGCTCAGCCTTCCCGGGTGGTCGGGACGGCCACAAAGCGGTCGCCTTGCGCGGTCTTGAGCTGCATCAGGACGGCTCGCTTGCTGTCCTTTCTTGCTTCCTTCAGAGCCCTCTTCACGTCGCCGGGACCGGAAACGGATTTGCCGCCGACTGAAAGAATGACGTCGCCTTGCTGGATGCCCTTCTCGGCAGCCGTGCCTTCAGGGTCCACATTCATGACCACGGCACCATGCGTACCCGCGCCATCGACCTCATTGGCCGGAGCAAGGGTCATACCGAGCTTGAAATCATCGTCCGTGCTCGGGGTGTTCTGGGCCGATTTGCCATCAGGATATTGCCCGACGTTCAAGTCGAGGCTGTGTTTTTCTCCGTTACGGATATACGAGATCGTGATCTGCTGTCCTGGCTTCACCGCAGCGATGGTGCGAGCCAGATCACGGCCGTCCTTGATCTCATGGTCATTGACGGAGACGATCACGTCCTGCGACTTCAGTCCTGCCTGAGCGGCCGGACCGCCGTCCTGCGGCTCGTCAACAAGCGCGCCCTTGGCCTCCTTGAGACCGAGGCTATCGGCGATATCCGCTGTCACAGGCTGGATCGAGACGCCGATCCAACCGCGCGTCACATGACCGGAGTCGCGAAGCTGTTCGGAAACGTACTTCACCGTTTCGGCAGGGATGTCGAAGGCGATGCCGACCGAACCGCCGGAGGGTGAGAAAATGGCGGTGTTCACGCCGACAACTTCGCCGTTTTGATTGAACGTCGGTCCGCCAGAGTTGCCCTTATTGATCGGAGCATCGATCTGGATGAAATCGTCGTAGGGACCAGAGCCGATGTCGCGACCGTTCGCAGAGACGATCCCCGCTGTGACGGTGCCGCCGAGACCGAATGGATTACCCATGGCCACGACCCAGTCGCCGATGCGCGGAGACTTTGTTGCGAGCCGCACGTATGGGAAGTCGTTCGAACCCGCGACCTTCAAAAGTGCGAGGTCGGTCTTCGGATCGGTGCCAGCGACTTTGGCTTTGTAACGCTTGCCGTCCGTCGTCATGATCTCGACGCTCTTGGCATGCTCCACGACATGGTTGTTCGTGATCAGGTAGCCATCAGCCGAAATGAAAAATCCGGAACCCTGGGCCTGCATCAGGTGGGTCTGCGGCTTTCCCTGACCGGATTGTGGGCCGAATTGGAATGGCAATCCCTGGAAAGGCGTTCCTTCGAATGGGTTCTGGCCGCCCGAAAATGGATTCGAGACCTGGTCTACTTCCTCGGCCTTCACGAACACCGAGACCACGGCGGGCTTCACACGTTCAACGAGGTTGGCGAAGCTCGGCACCGCCTGTTCGGTCCTGGCGGGCGTGCTCAAGTCGACGACCGGGGTCATTAATGCATTTGGTGCCGGCTTCTCGGCTGCCAAAACGGCTCCCGCGCCAAGGACGGCGACGATTGCGGCGCAAGCTGCCAATTTCGCCTTGTGGCGTGCGATCGTGCGTCCCGTGCCGGGGTTTTGCGGCGGGATCATATTGGTCTCATCCATTATCGTCTTTCCTGATTCTTTGAGAGTTGGCGCATCTCGAAGGCACCGCTCCCATGGCTGGGGGTGATGGGACTTTGGCAAATGCAAGCTTTCCGGAATCCGTCCAACGGCTTAAAAATCAGAAAGTAAAAGGCCTATTTCCTGCGACGGAATTGCGAAACGACGGCTATCGTGCGATCGGAGAAAACTCGGATCGTTTGAGAAAGAAAGCGACTGAGGGAAGCTTCTAGTCTGTTGGCCGATACAGATAGCGTCCGCGGCAGCGGCTTCAGGAGTGATGGCTATGGGACAGCGTTTCAATCCGCGCCAAGTGAGCTTTGAGGATCGGAATTTGTCACCGGGAGATGACGCGGCGGCGGTTTATCCGGACCACGACATCGTCACGCGGCATTTGGAAGGACCGCTGACGATCGGTGATTTTGTGAGCGCGTTTGCGGAAGGCGCTGAGGGCCATGGCGGCCTGCCGACCTATTTGCGGATCACCCTTCAACAGGATGCCAGCAAGCTCCGCAAATTGATGACTGGCCGGCCGACGGGGATTCGTGTTCCCAGGCGCACCGCACACTAAACCTTCGCGGCATGGATGCTACGCGGCGTTTACCGATTTTTTGATGTCTCACGTCGCGGCCTTCGCAAATTGATCTATTTCGTTGGCAAGCTCGACGTGACGTCCGATGTAAGGTCCGTTCGGTCCAACAGCTGGAGCTAGAGCCATGTCAGACCTCGTTGTCATTGTTTATCCGACCGAGGCGAAAGCCGAGGATATGCGCACGAAGCTGTTTCAGCTTCAGAAAGAATATTTAATCGAGATCGGCGATGCCGTCATCGCGGTCAAGCATGAGGATGGCAAGGTCAAGCTCAATCAGTTGATCAACACGACTGCTGCGGGGGCCCTATCTGGTGGCTTCTGGGGGACGCTGGTCGGCATGATCTTCCTCATGCCGCTGCTCGGAGCGGCGGTCGGCGCGGCTTCGGGGGCTCTGGGTGGTGCGCTCGCTGACTACGGCATCAACGACGACTTCATGAAAGACCTTGCGGGGAGCCTGCAGCCGGGAAGCGCGGCCCTATTCGTCGAGATCAAGAAGATGACTGAAGACAAGGTCTTCGAAGCCATCAAGGGCACCGGCGGTGTCGTTCTCAAGACGTCGCTGGATCACACCAAGGAGCAGGCCTTGCGGGACGCGATCGCGGTTCATGCGCCAGCCATGCCGGCGCCGACTTCGAGCTCTTGATCCGGCTTTTGGCTTTCCAGTCGAACTTCTGAGATCCATCGGCAGCGCTGCCGATGATCGTCGGCGGCGCGCTTCGCCGATTATGCGGTCAATTGAAGATCTGCCAGGGCGAAGTATCGTCCTTGGGCTTCGCTCCCTTCCTGTACTTCGCTACGGGTATTTTGGCAGGCGCGGAGTCATCCGAGGTATCCGCGGCGACCGTCCGCTTCGTTCCGACTTTCCTATAGCGCCACGTTCTCTTATGACGTGGCTCGGGCGCCGACACGGATGCGACGGTGGTCCCTGGCGCTGGAGACAGCGGCCATACGATGGAACGGGACGCCATGGGATTGGCGGCTTTGGCGGCGGCTTTTGCCGCGAGGGCTTTTTCGGCTGCTGCATCATAGGATGCTACAGTTTCAGCCTGCGTCTTCGGGACAAGATGGACGACTTTGTAGCCACGGTCGTGGAGTTCTTTCAAAAGGTCTGGAAGCTGGGCGGCCGTCCAAGCGTGGATGTCATGCATCAGAATGATGCCTTTCTTCTCCTTCGCGAGTTGCGAAAGAATATTCTGCTCGACGACTTTCGGACTGCGCGTCCGGTAATCCTTGGAATCGATATCGATCCAGACCGCTCCGATGTTGCGGGATTTCAGATAGGCGTCGGTCTGCTTCGTGGCGTTCAGGTATGGAAAGCGGAAAAGGGGCGCGACTGGTGTGCCCTTGGCCTTCGATACCGTCGAAACCGCGGATTCGATCTCCTGCTGGGCTTTCGCAAAAGAAATGGCGCGGATGTTCTTGTGAGACCAGGTGTGCGTGCCGACGGTATTGCCGCCCGCAGCAACTTCTTTGACCATCTCGGGATCCGCCAGCGCCATCTGTCCGACCATGAAGAAGGTCGCCTTAGTACACTGGTCGGCCAGAGCCTTGAGGATCGGCCTCGTGTCGGATTTCAGCGGACCGTCGTCGAATGTCAGGACGACTTCCCCGTCGTTGAGAAAATGCTTGGCGTCGGACTTGTCGCCTCCGACGTCAGCGCCGCCCGTGGTGTCGATCTCGACGGTGCGCGAAACGCCGAGCTTGGAGGCGTCGCCTGCGCACGGGTCGGGCTTGACGGGAGCGGCCGGGTCGACCTCAGCGAAAAGCGGATCATGCATGGCGAGCGTCAAAACCGACGCAATGGCTAGGATGAGGGCAGGAACGTGTCGCATTTGTCTCGCTTCGTCGAAGGAACCGAGGCGGGCTTTTACGAAGCCGAATATGAATGTTCAAGCAACGGCCATTTTCCTCCGCCGATCCAATCTTAGCTGTTACTGAAGTGCCGCGTTATCCCGCGCCTCTTACGCTTTCGTAAGCTCAAATATGAATGGATGCTGACGATTGGGTGCGGGGAGAGGCTTTGTGTCGTCCGTTTAGCGGTCGCCCTGCTGACAGCGGTGGCAAATTTTGCAATAGAGCGACGCTTGGAATTCGGAGGGAGAACGACCGGTGGTGACTGTTAGGCCCGTAGCGGCGAGCGACAAGGACGCGTGGCTGAAGCTCTTCCGCGACTACATCGCCTTCTATAAGGCCAGCGTCTCGGAGGCCATTATCGGCCAGACATGGCGCCGGCTTCTCAACCAGGAAGACAACATGATGGCGCTCGTTGCCGTCGACGATGCTGGACACGCCCTGGGAATAGCGGCCCTCGTCTTTCATCGTTCGACGTGGTCGGCAACGTGGTACTGCTATCTTGAGGATCTATTCGTGGCGCCGGAGTCCCGGGGGCTTGGCGTTGGAAGAGCGCTGATTGAAGCAACCTACGCCGAGGCGGACCGTCGCGGTGCCGATCGCGCCTATTGGGCGACGCAAGAAAATAACGCGACGGCACGGAAGCTCTATGATCGGATCGGCAGTCTGACGGAGTTCGTGCAGTACCGCCGTTAGTGCCTCCTCAAACGAGGCCACCGATATGGTCGAACAACTCGACCGCCTGCGGATAGGCGCCGAGAATTTGAGACATCTCTCCCGAAAGCTCCCGAAGCCGCGTTTTCTGCGAAACTGTCGGTGTTCCGGCGCGCATCAGCAATTCAAGCTCCGACAGCCGCTGCTCAAGGTGCTGGGTACCGGTCTGGCGCGCATAGAAGCGATGCATCTCGACGATCGCGGGGAGGACACCGCTGTAGTCGACGAAGCTTTCGGACGACGACTGGGGTGCAGCCGCTGTGCCATTCATCGACGGTGAGAGCGATGGCTGCGGCCGTTGCTGGCGCGAGGGCGCTCCCGTCGTTTCCGCGGGATTCGCTCGCAGTCTGTTCGCCGCGGTCGGCGCGCGCTCCGCATGCGCATTGGCTGTGCCGGGCCGCGTTGGCTGTCCCTGGTGCTGCACACCGTGATCGGACGCGGGTGCCGGGAGCGCTGCTGGATGACTCGGTCCGCCGGAGGCGGCGAGGTTTTCGATATAGCCTCTGTCGAAGTTGACGGTGAACGTCATCGACTCGTCGTTGCGGTTGATCTTCTCGGTCAGGATCGTGCGGACCTCCTCGAGAACGGACCGATCCGGCGCCGTGAATCGTGACAGCACGCCGTCGCTCGACGAAATCAGCAAATAGTGCGTTTTGTCGTCCGGCCGGAGTGCAAGGCCCGCGAACACGACCGCGAGGAAACCAAGGAGCACCGTGCCGCCGGTGGGTGCCAGCGGCCCCCACGTGAAGTCGGGGCGCATCGAGCCCAACGCCATCAGAACGAAGAGAAGCGTGAGCAGCCAGTAAATCGCAGTGGGGCGATGGGCGACGTGTGTGCCCGTGCTCACCGTTGCAATATTGGCAATGGCGATGGTGCGCGTCGGCGTCGACAGGACACGGCGATCAATGCGCAGCGACCCGAACGTTTTGGTCGCTGCCGCGCTTTCTCTAATTCTTCCCGAAAACACCATCGAAAACCCGCTCATGGGACTATGGTCATAGTCCGCGCGGAAACATAGTCGATGCGGCAAGGAAACAGAAGCCTCGCGCAGATGTCACAGGTGCATATCAGCCGGCGGGAACGTCGAGTTTCCTGGTCAGGTCCTCGAATTCCCTGCGCAACTCGTCGTTCTTGAAGATTTGTTCGAAACTCGGCGCCTCAAGTTTCTGGATGGCCTCGAACGATGTCGAGCTTTCGCGAATCAGGTTGCGGAGCTGGACGCTCGCTTCGACGGTTTCGTACGTATTGTCGGCGATTTTCAAATCGTGCATCGCCTTCAGCCGTGCGCCGGCGATCTGTTCGCGCTGTTGTTGCAGATAGCGGCGATAGGCCTTGGCGGCTTCATCTGCGACCTTCTGGCTATCGCGGTTCGACTCGAGGGCACGCTGCTGATCGGGGCGATTGTCGGCTTTGAGCAGGTCCGTAGTGCGGGTGCGCGCGGCCGCGATGTCGGCGATGATGGCGTCGAGCTTCGGCAGATATTGGGTATCGATTTTCGCGATCGTCGCGTCCTGCGCCTGAACCAGCATGGCGAAGAGCGCCGCATGCATCGCGAAATATCGGCGAGCCGCTTCCATGTTGTCGCCGGTCGAGCCGATGAGCTTGGCGAGCTGGCCGTCGATCAGCTTGGCGGCGTTGAATACGGCGACGAGACGGACAAGGTCTCCCGATAGAACGCTATCCAGGAGGAGGTCGATCTGCTCGGGCGAGAGTTCGACCCCCGCTGCTTTCAGGGATGCGGCGATCTCCGCCTTGGATGTTTTGATTTCGGTGCGGTTGGCTTCAATCTTCTTGTTGTTCTCATTAATCTGATCGCCAAGCGAGGAGACGGTGTCGGTCAGGATGCCGCCGAAGGTCGCGTCTTTCGGCGCGACGAGTTGCTTTTCCTTGAGTTTGACATTGGTCTCTTCGAGCTCGCGGATGTTGTGGCGAAGCATCTCGACGCGCTTCTGGACTTCGACGACCGGAGAATTGGTCACGACGGCAAGCGCGGCATCGAGAAGCGTGCGAACCTTGGCGTTGCGATCCTCGCGAGTCTCTTTCCAGAAAGGCGGGATGATGTAGTCGTCCCGGCTCGGCAGTTTGTTTTCGCCCGCGCGCGTGTCGGCGGCGTCGCGGAGAATCGTGTCGATTGCGGCCATCAGCGCCTTGGCCTGCTCGTACTGTGGATCGCCGTCGCGGGGATCGGAGGCCGCAGCTTTTGCAGCTTGCTCCTCGGCGCTCGGTTTGGCGGGCGGTTTGGTCGGATCGAGCGGGTTGGTAACGCCGTCCGAAGCGGTTTTGCCTTCGATCGTCTTCAACCAATCGGCAATCGCGTCGCGCTTTGCGGCCTGTGCATGGACGCTGCTTGAAAGGCCAAGCATCACGATTATCGCAAGGGGACCGGCCGCTCTGGATCTTTGCTCAACCGACATGGGCGCCTCCGGCGCGACAATGGCGATGAAAATTCCGGCAAATCAATGGTGCCGACGGATCGTGGTGTATGCAATCTATGGCGGCAGCACGTTAGCGCAAGGTTATCGGGCAGCGGCCGCGCGGATCAGGCGGCGGAAGTCCTCATCGATACTGCGGGCATCATCCAGAACGAGCATCTCGGCGAATGGCGGTGCGCCTCTGTTGATTGCTTCGGCCGTCCTGCTCCGACTGGCGCCGGCAGGGCCGAAGTTCGCATAGAGGCGGAGCTTTTTGGGCGCTGGGTGGAGCGCAGCAAACGTTTTTGGCGCTGACATCGTGACGACCGGCCCGACCACCGCGAATTCGGTCTCCGGTACTGCGCGGCCAATCTCACGCAGGATATGTTCCGCGAGCGGTCGCAGACCTTTGGCTTCCCTCAGGAGCGTCTGGATATCGCCCGCCGTCGCCGGTGACGGCTGCAACCTCGGCCGTTCGCGAGAGGGCGGGATGTCGTTCGCGTCGCGAGCGGAGTATTGGCGGGCCGATGCGCGGGGCAGGTTGGGCGTGCCGTCCGCATAGATCAAGCGGCCGCCGTTATGATGAATGCGTTCGAGCCAGGATGCCCACGAGAACTGAAATCCCTGGTGGCGAAGCCAGTCTATAATCTCGTTGCGCTCGGTATGGCCGCTCTCGGCTATTGCCGTCATCCAGGCAGCGAGATCTCGGCCCGTATCTTCGGCGAGGTCAGCAATGAACTCTCGTTCCATTTCGGCGTAATCGGTGCTCATGACGATCAGATATCAAATCCAGCGCCGAGAGCGCTCTTTGTAAGCGAGATATTCATCACCGAACGTTGCTTCGAGATGACGCTCCTCGGGGATGATCTGCAGGAGTGTGACGAGGAACCCGAAAAGCAAAGCACCCGCGACGAACCAGGCCGATTTGCTGGTTTCCGCCGCAAAGAGGAGGAGCAGCACTTCGCCGAGGTAAATCGGATTGCGGAATCGCCAGTACGGACCCGTCGTGACGAGTGCTGTCGAGGCTCGGTTCGGCAAGTACGTCGTGCGATGGGCGACGAGCGTTGCGAATGCGGAGGCAATCAGCAACACACCCGCCACCCCGAAGGCGCCCCCGATCAGATGTTCAGGCGTATCGTCGAGACCCGGCCAGGGAAGAGGAGATATGACCGTCAGCAGCCACGCTAAGGCGATGGCGGCAACGAACAACACGGGCGGCCATGGGAATGTCGTCGCTGCGGGCGAATTTGAAGCATCCATCATCCGACTATTTTATAGCCAAATGCGGTTGTGGTCAGCCCTGACGATTAGATCGGAAAGGGGTTCAATGTGCCGGACTCTGTGCGGCGGCCGGTTTTTTCTTCTTGGGCGGCAGGATGGTCGGTGCCGGAATGTCGTCGATTTCTTTCTTGTTGAGTTCAGCGTCGAGATCATAGCTTTTGCAGCCTTTTTCAACGAGGCGCTGGTTAAAGACATGGAGCTTCTTGACCTCGGCGGCGTAGTCGCCCTGCGGGTCTACTCCGTGCGACAAGTTGCCGAAGGTTGCCGCAAGGCCTGATTGTATGCCTCGTGACAGGGCGGAGGATTGTTGGCGGCCGCTGAAGCCCCGAAGCTCCATGATTTGGACCTGCATACGCCCTGCAATCTGTTTGCACGACAGTTTGTCTTCGGGCGTGTCCGGTTTCTGCTTTTTCTTGGCATCAGCGGTCGTCGGTGCGGCCAGGGCCAGACAAATGAGGAGGAAAAGCACAAAAGATCGCATCACGGCTCGCAACAGTGGCAAAGTGCAATGCTCATAACATTTCCGGGGCAGGCTCAAGGCAAACTTCGAGTACTCTCGCAGGCGAGCGGTGCATTGACGGGGAAGGTCCTTGTCGTATTGCTTCGGCGGTCGGCGCTCCGAAGTGCCGCCTGAGGTGAGGTCCTGGGACGCGGATGAGGGCAATGAACAATTTCCGGATGGCGCTTTTGCTGATCGCCACACTGATCGCGGGCAGAGCGGCGTCAGCCCAGGACGATTATCCGACGCACTTTGCATGCGATTTCAATCAGGGCTATTCCTGGACTTACAATGCGGGGAAATATCAGGCTTCCCCGCCCGCCGACCTGTCTTTCGAAATCGGCAAGATTGACCTCGACCGCCAGACGGCAGCGCTTATTCTCGGGGGCAAGCCTGCCAACGGTCTCAAGATCGTCCGCGCGATCAACGCCAATCACTTCATCGAGGTCGTCAACGAAGGATTTTTGAACCTTACGACGATCTATGATCGCGATCCGGCAACAGGCAAATATCCGGCTGTCCACTCACGCCATTTCGGCCTTTTCGGACAGCCTGTGTTCGCCCAGTATGCGGGCAGTTGCATTTCAAAACCTTGACGGCCCGTTGCGCCATCGTCCCGCCTCATGCGAAAACGCCGCCTATGACACTTCATCTCGTCAAACTCTGCGTCGGCGTCAGCACGATCGAAGACCTCGCGGCCTGGCAGACGGAGCATCGGCGACGCAAAAGCCGGGACGGCATCGATTGCGCCTATCATCGGACGTTTCAAACGCCAAAGCGCCACGCCGAACTGCTCGACGGCGGCTCAATCTATTGGGTTATTCGCGGGATCATTCTTGTTCGCCAGAAGCTTGTCGGCTTCGAGGAGGGAACGAAGGAAGATGGTTCGGCGTGCTGTACGCTGATGCTGGACCGCTCTTTGGTTCCGGTTCGGCCAACGCCGCGGCGCGCCTTCCAGGGCTGGCGCTATCTCGACGCTGCCGACGCGCCGGCCGATCTTAAATCGGGTAAGAAGGATCAGATCGCTTCGATGCCCGCAGACATGCGAAAGAAGCTTGCCGACCTCGGGTTAATCTGAACACGAATTTGTTCCGAGCCTTTCATGCCCCGCCCGCCCTTCACTCCGATCATCGCCGCATTGCCGAAGCTCGTTCCTTTTGTCGGACCGGAGGCGATGGAGCGTGCACGGCGCAGGCCCTTCAAGGCTCGCCTCGGGGCGAACGAAAGCGTTTTTGGTCCGTCACCGAAGGCCGTTGCGGTCATGCGGGAGGCGGCGGCCGAGAACTGGAAGTACTCCGATCCCGAGAATTATGAACTGCGCGCAGCGATCGCGGCCCATCACAAAGTGCCGATGGACTGTGTAGCGGTAGGCGAAGGAATCGATGGATTGCTCGGACTGACGTGCTCGCTGTTCCTATCGCCCGGGGACGGGGTCGTGACGACCGACGGGGCCTATCCAACATTCAACTTCCATGTGTTGGCGCATGGCGGCACGATCCATGCCATTCCGATGCGCGCGTACCGTGAAGATGTTCCGCGTCTGATCGAGACGGCAAAAGCAACGTCGGCATGTCTGATTTACGTTTCTAATCCCAATAGCCCGATGGGGACGTGGTGGACGGCGGACGAAATCAATGCATTTGTCGCGGAACTCCCGCCGGGGACGCTGCTCATACTCGATGAAGCTTATTGCGAGACGGCGCCTGTCGACACCGTGCTAATGCTCGATGTGTCGAACCCACAAGTCATCCGCTATCGCACGTTTTCGAAAGCATACGGGCTCGCGGGGGCTCGCATCGGTTATGCGCTCGGGGAGCGAAGCACGATCGAGGCTTTCGATAAGGTCCGCAATCACTACGGTATCAACCGCGTCGGGCAACTTGGCGCATGCGCTGCGATTGCCGATCAGGACTATCTCAAAGTCGCTGTTGCGGAGATTGCGGCGGCTCGCGAGCGGATCGCGGCCATCGCGCGCAAGAACGGCCTCACGCCTCTATCGTCGGCGGCGAGTTTCGTTGCGATCGACTGCGGCGCGGATGGAGCGTTTGCGACGCGGGTTTTGAATGGGCTCCTGGAGCGTGATGTTTTCGTTCGCAAGCCCGTCGCGCAAGGACTAGACCATTTCATCCGTGTGTCCTGCGGACGGCTGGAGGATTTGGACATCTTTGCAGGAGCGCTTTCAGATGTGCTCGCGCATACCGATGCGGGATTTCAGAGCGCTAGGCCTTGACGACAGCCATTCAGGATTGACTCGCAACCTGAGCTTTGATGCCCGCCACGATATTAATGACTGCCGCCTCGAACACGTCGTCGTCCTTGAGACGATGAAAGTGCGGAAGAAGCTTTTTTATGAGCGGCAGGCCGCTCTGCTCCTCGATCTCATCCAGCATTTCGCGGCTGGGCTTATCGATGAGACCACCGATTTCGCCTGCGCAGACACCTAGGATTGCAGCATATGTTGCAAAACTCACAGCAGGAATATTTGCTTCCGTAAGGCCGGCATCGAAGAGCGTTTGATACCATTCCTCCGCCAGCTGAAGGTCCTGCGGGCCGCTCGTCCAGAAGCGCAAGAGGAGGGGAAAAGCGTTGGGGTATCGACGCGCGAGTCTGCGATAGGCTTTCGCGGTTTCGACGAAGCGTGTCTGCCAATCGAGATCGCGCGCCGGCGCTTCGATACTTCCTTGCAAACGGTCGGCAATGGCGCGCTCCAGGCCTTGCTTGGAGCCGAACCGATAGCTCAATGTCGCAACGTCACAGCCAATCGCACGGGCGGCGCAGCGCAGGCTGAATCCTTCCAGCCCGCCGCGCTCGATTTCTGCCAGGGCGGCTTCGACGAGATCCGCCTCGAGCAGCCCTCTTTGGCCGCGGCTGTGTCTGGTTTTCATCACTGTTGAAATCGCTCTTGCAGAACGACAAGTCAAGAGGTATTCCAACACTGTTGAAAAAGGGGAAAGCATGACATCCGCGATCGATCGAGAATTCAGCGCGCGAGAGAGAAGCCTCAGTCTCGCCGCGATTATCTCGACGGCATCCGGGGTCGGAATTTCGTTCGGCGTCGGCTTTCCGTTGACCGCTCTGACGTTCGAACTCTGGCATCAGCCGAGCTGGCTCATCGGTTTGGCCGGTGCCGTTCCGGGCCTCGCCGTTCTGCTGATACTGCCGATCGCGCCGCGCGTCATCGCGTGGTGCGGGCCTGTGCCTGCGATCGTCTCCGGCTGCATGATCGGATCACTCGGCTTTCTTGCCCTGGGAATTTTCCAATCCCCTTGGGCTTGGATCTTGATCCGCCTTTTGATGAGCGCAGGCTTTGCCATTCCGTGGCTCGCGGGCGAAACATGGATCAACGCCGTCTCGCAGGAGGAGACGCGCGGGAGGGTCATCGCGATCTACGGGATCGGGTTCTTCTCCGGTTATGCCATCGGCCCGGTCTTTCTGCAGCTGCTCGGCATCGTGGGGCCAGCTCCTTTCATCGCGGGAGCGCTCCTGACGGCCCTTTCGGGATTGCCGATCATTTTCGGGCGGCGGCTTGCTCCCGCTTTTTGTCACGATGGAGCGCACAAGATCATTTCGGCATTTGCGATCGTGCCTACAGCGATGGTTTCAGCGTTCATCGGCGGCTTCTCCGAAGTCACCATCCTTTCGCTGATACCCAACGTGGCGCTCGCGGCGGGTTGGGCACGGGATTCCGCTCTGGCTCTTCTCACCATCACCACGATCGGCGGAGTGGCGCTTCAGTTTCCGCTGGGCTGGCTTTCCGACAAGATGTCCCGTTTCATTTTGACGATCGGTTCCATCAGCCTCTTCATCTTGCTCGCGTTGGCTTTGCCGTGGGCATTGGAGAGCACAGTCATCTCAGTCGTGACCGCATTTCTGATCGGCGGGGTTATTCTGGGCTTCTACTCGTTGGGGCTTGCGATCGTCGGCGAGCGCGTGAAAGCAGGCGATCTCGCGGCCGTGAACGCGGCCTACATCATCATGTACCAGTGCGGCTCTCTCATCGGTCCTGCCTTTGCCGGCATAGCAATGACCGATCATCCGGTTCGAGGGTTCGTCGGGATCGTGATCGCGATCATGGTGATTTCGGCGGCCGTCCTGATGGCGTTTGAGTTCAGGGAGCGACGCGTCAGACGTCGCTGACGAGCAAGCCTTGAACGTGGTTAATTCTTTGTTTGCGTCCTGATGTTAGCTTCGTGCAAGGTTCCATATCTCGTTGGCGTCGCGGGACTGCTCATGTTGGTGCGATCCGTTCTGTCATTTTTTTCCGTTCTGGCCGTCGGCGTCATGACGGCGGCAGCCGTCTTTGTGGCTATGCCGTTACTTTCCGCACATGTGCCCGACAGCGTCCGTTCCCTCACGGAGGGGCTGCAATTTGAATCTCTCGCGATCGGGCTGGCGCTCGGTTTGATCTTGGGCGCAATCGTTCGCTGGGATTGGGCGGACATCCCCCGCCGCGTGATTACCTGGTTCCTCGTCCGCGAGCAGAAGTTTTTCTACTATTTGCTCATCGCGGTTTGTGCGGGCGTGCTGATTTTCTATTGAGCTAAAAAGCAAAGAGGCGGCCGCATGGACCGCCTCGAAGATTTTCTTGGCTGCTTCGGCTCTCAGACCGAATAGTACATGTCGTACTCGACCGGATGCGGAGTCATCTCATAGCGCATGTTCTCTTCCATGCGCAGCGCGATGTACGCGTCGATCATGTCGTCATTCATGACGCCGCCGGCTTTCAGGAAGTCTCGGTCCTTGTCGAGACTGTCGAGCGCTTCACGCAGCGAACCGGCGACGGTCGGAATCTTTGCGAGTTCCGCGGGTGGCAGATCGTAAAGATTCTTGTCCATCGCTGGGCCTGGATCGATCTTGTTCTGAATACCGTCGAGTCCGGCCATCAGCATCGCCGTAAAGGCGAAGTAGGGGTTCGCGCCGGGATCGGGGAAGCGAATCTCGATGCGTTTCGCCTTGGGGCTCGAGACGTGAGGGATGCGGCACGACGCCGAACGGTTGCGCGCCGAATAGGCAAGGAGCACAGGTGCTTCGAAGCCGGGAACCAGGCGCTTATAAGAGTTCGTCAGCGGGTTTGTGAAGGCGTTGATGGCTTTCGCGTGCTTCAGGATGCCGCCGATATAATTGAGGCACATCTGCGAAAGGTCGGCGTATTTGTCGCCAGCAAACATCGGCTGGCCACCCTTCCAGATCGACTGGTGGACGTGCATTCCCGAGCCGTTGTCGCCGAAGATCGGCTTCGGCATGAACGTCGCCGTCTTGCCATAGGCCTGGGCGACGTTGTGGACGACGTACTTATAGATCTGGAGATGATCGGCCATCGTGATCATCGGGCCGAACTTCATGCCAAGCTCGTGTTGGGCCGCCGCGACTTCGTGATGGTGCTTTTCGACGGTGACGCCCATTTCCGAGAGAACCGAAAGCATCTCCGAGCGAATGTCCTGAGCGCTATCGATCGGCGGTACCGGAAAGTAGCCACCTTTGACGCGCGGACGATGGCCCAGATTGCCCGACTCTACGATAGCGCCCGAGTTCGAAGGCAGTTCGCTCGAGTCGACCTGATAGCTCATCGAGTACATGTCGGTGGTGAACCTGACATCGTCGAAGATGAAGAATTCGGCTTCCGGACCGAAATAGACTTTATCGCCGATGCCGAGCGACATCATGTAGGCTTCGGCTTTCTTCGCGACCGAACGGGGGTCGCGCTCGTAAGGTTGGCCCGTGGAGGGCTCAAGGACATCGCAAAAAATGGCGACAGTCGTCTGGGCGAAGAAGGGATCGATATGCGCCGTGGAAGGATCGGGCATCAAGGTCATGTCGGAGGCTTCGATCGACTTCCACCCAGCGATCGAGGATCCGTCGAAGGCATAGCCATCGGAGAACACACTATCGTCGACGCAACTGACGTCGGCGGTGACGTGCTGCATCTTTCCCTTGGTATCCGTGAATCGGAAATCCACGAACTTGGCTTCTTTGTCCTTGATGAATTTCAGGACGTCACTCGCGTTTTTCATAGACACTCCCCTGTCTAGGCAGTCTGTTCCAACTCGCGCCGGCCAGATCGTTTTGTTCAGTCTGGCTATGGTCGTGCGCGGTGGTGTTTTGGGTTCGCTGTTTTCTTAGATGGCGTCGCGGCCGGATTCACCGGTGCGGATCCGAATAGCGTCTTCGATTGACGAGATAAAGATCTTGCCGTCGCCGATCCGTCCGGTCTTGGCGGCCTTTTGGATGGACTCGACGGCCTTGTCCAGCATGTCGTCGCTCAAGACGACTTCAATCTTCACTTTGGGCAGGAAGTCGACGACATACTCGGCCCCTCGATACAGTTCAGTGTGGCCCTTCTGACGTCCAAAACCCTTCGCCTCGATGACCGTGATGCCTTGCAAGCCGATTTCTTGTAGCGCTTCTTTTACTTCATCGAGCTTGAAGGGCTTTATAATCGCTTCAATCTTTTTCATTTTCGCCCCTTAAATCTTGGACAGCATGTTGAAAGTCATACACGCCTGCCCAGTGGCCCCCAGGCTAGCAGAGGCCGTGCCATCCGCGACGTTCGCGAGAAACATCACTTATGTCATTGGCTTAGCGTGTCGTCCCGGCGTCTTAGATCGCCGGCGCCCAGTTAATAAGCCTTAAATTGGTGCATGATGCATGATTTTTGTGCGGATTTTTTCCGAAGTTCGCATGCCGCGGCATTGGCGATGAATTTGCAGGCAGCTAAGGCGAGGCGTGGGAGAGCGGATGGCGATGAATGAGCTACTGACAACGTCGGAGATGGGGGAAGCCGACCGCTTAGCCGTCGCGGCGGGCGTGCCGAGCCTCGATCTCATGGAGCACGCTGGAAAGGCGGTTGCCAAGGCAGCGGCTAGCATGGTGCGTGGGACCGACCGGCGCGTCGCTGTACTCTGCGGCCCGGGAAACAACGGCGGAGACGGTTTTGTCGCTGCCCGGCATCTTCGCGATCGAGGCTTCGATGTTCGTGTCTTCCTGCTGGGCGATAAATCCGCGCTTAGAGGCGATGCTGCTGAGATGGCGCGGCGCTGGCCGTTGCCCATCCGAGATGCGTCGCCCGACTCACTCCAAAGCATGCATCTCGTGGTCGACGCACTCTTCGGCGCCGGGCTTTCGCGCCCGCTCGAAGGAAAGGCCGCGGAACTCGTCAACGCGGTGAACGAGAGTGGGCTACCGGCTCTCGCCGTTGATGTTCCAAGCGGCCTCGACGGGACTACGGGCGAGGTCCGCGGCGTCGCGGTTGAAGCGAAACGCACGGTGACGTTCTTCCGCAAGAAGCCCGGCCATGTTCTATTGCCCGGCCGCGAGCTTTGCGGCGAGATCGTCGTGGCGGATATCGGTACTCCCGAAAGCGTGCTCGAAACTCTCAAGCCGGCATTGCACGAGAACGATCCTACGTTGTGGATCGACCATTTCAATTGGCCTCAGTTCGGCGGCCATAAATACGATCGCGGACATGCGGTGGTCGTCTCGGGCCCTGCGCTCCAGACGGGGGCCGCGCGACTGGGCGCGCGCGGAGCCCTTCGGATTGGCGCAGGCCTCGTCACGCTCGTCGGCAATGGTCCCGCTACCGCAATCATCGCAACGCAGATCACGTCGATCATGGTTCGATCGGTCTCAGGGGCGGCTGCGCTTTCCGAATTCCTAAAAGATACTCGAAGAAATGCGGTGCTGATCGGTCCAGGCGCCAGCGTCGGACCGGAGACGGCAGATGATGTCCTGGCGATACTCAAATCATCGCCTGCGGTCGTTCTCGATGCCGATGCCCTCACGTCGTTCGCAGAACCGGAAGGGGCGCGAACCGACAATGGAATGGGATTTCTCGCGCGAAACGGCAATGTTCCGCTCCGTCCGGAGACCTTGTTCTCCGCGATCAAGGATCGCCCGTCGCCTGTCGTCGTAACGCCACATGAGGGAGAGTTCAAACGGCTGTTCGGACAGTTGGGTGGCTCGAAGGTCGACCGTGCGCGGGCGGCGGCCCAACGATCGGGTGCTGTCGTTATCCTGAAAGGCGCGGACACCGTCATTGCTTCGCCCGACGGTCGCGCGATGATCAATTCGAATGCGCCGCCTTGGCTTGCAACGGCAGGTGCTGGAGATGTCCTCAGTGGCTTCGTTGCGGGGCTTCTGGCACAGCATATGCCGGCTTTCGAGGCAGCGGCCGCGGCGGTTTGGCTGCACGGCGCGGCTGCTGAAAAGTTCGGCGTTGGACTGATTGCCGAAGATCTGCCCGACGTTTTACCGGAGGTGTTGCAGCGTCTGTTGTTGTCGAGAGCGTGAGGTGCCGACGTTAGGTCCCGATCTGGGAGCTTGCTCTTCCGGTTTGCTTGAGCTGGTCTTCGGCATGCAGGAATGCCTCGACCTCGGGCGTAGCCGGCGGGCTGATCTCTGAGACCCCGATCAGGCCCATTAGTCTTGCAATCTCGACAAACTTTTTTTCCTTGCGGCTATAGATGCCCCCTTTGAAAAGTCCGCGGGCTGCGGTTTGTCCGTCGCGCGGGCCGCCTTGAATGACAAAGGTCTGCTCCATCACGACCAGCGCCGCATCCCAGCAAAGTACCCGCGTCTCGAGTCGAAACCTTTGAAATGGCCGGAGTTCACGTTGGAAGCGAACGGTTATGGCGCTGGCGATCGGCGTCCATCCGTGATGCAGGACTTCGCGCCAAAGACCCGAACGCACCAGAACATCGAGGCGACCGAGATCCATCAGCGTCAGATATCGCCCGTTGTTCATGTGAATGGAGGGATCGAGATCGCGCGGCCAGACGCGAAACGAAAGAAGGGACGTTTCCCCGGGCAAGACGAGACGCCCGCGACCGCGCGCCGTCAACAGGACCCAAATCAATCTGAACCATAGGTTCATGTGTCGATTCCGAAACCAACTGGTTCACGCCTAGGATGCCTTTACCTATGCGTCAACGGGTGTTGCGGTCGCGAGTAGATTTGGCGTTTGCCCGGCCCGGGGCCACAATGGCACGATAACGTCCGCTGCATTATGAATCGCGATTCTCACGGGCCGAAAACGGGTTGATTGGAAATATGAAGACCTTGCGGGTGATGGCAGTCTGGCTTGCTATGGCTTTGCCATTCTTACCAGGCGCTGTTTTCGCTGCGGACGACATCGCCACCCCGTCACCCGTGGAGGAGGGCGCCGCCCAACTCATTCGCGGCGACGTTTCGCAAGCCGTTGCAACTTATACCGCTGCACTCAAAGATACGGGGCTTCCCAATGATCGCCGGGCAGCCATCCTGAATGATCGTGCCGTCGCAAATGCGCGATTGGGGGAAACCAAGCTCGCGCTCGAAGACTACAATCGTGCGGTCGAGCTCTTTCCCGAGTATCCGGTGGCTTACAACAACAGGGGGAATCTGCTGCTGGCGCTGGGTCAGCTCGGGGAGGCAGACAAAGATTTCGATCGCGCCCTCGTTTTGGCACCAAGCTTCGCAGCCGCCTATTCAAACCGCGCCAACGTCAAAATGAAGCTTGGGCAGCCGCAGGACGCGATTGCCGACTTCACGAAGGCAATCGAGTTGATGCCGGCGAGCGCGCCGCCCTTATCTGGACGCGGCCTTGCCTATCTTGCTGTTGGAAAGCCACATGCCGCTATTCGGGATTTTTCCAGGGCTGTAAGTGCTGATGCGCGTTTTGCGTCCGCCTATCGCAATCGTGCGGAGGCGCGGCTCGCTGTTGGCCAGCGCGATGAGGCCATCGAAGATCTTTCGCGCGCGATCGCCTTCGATGCGAATAATGGCGAACTCTATGTGGTCCGGGGATATGCCTATCTGCTCGACGGGAACGGGGCGTCGGCGATAAAGGATTTTTCGCGCGCGATCGAACTCGATCCGAAATCGAGTGCGGCTTATCAGGGCCGCGGACTTGCCAATAGCATTGCGGAAGCTTCCGACGATGCTTATTCCGACCTCAATCGCGCGATTGCGCTCGATCCACGCTCGCCCGTCGCTTTTGCCTTTCGTGCCTATGTCTACAAGGAAGATGGCCAGCCCGACATCGGCTCCAAGGACGTCGATACGGCACTGAAGCTCGATTCCAATTCGCCTGAGGCACTCTGGGCGCGAGGGGAAATCGAGGAAGCCAACGGACAGGCTGATACGGCCATTACCGATCTCCGGCGCGTCCTGCAGCTGAAGCCGAGCTGGCAGTTCGCGTCGGATGCGTTGAAACGTTTAGGCGCGGCGCCAGACGACATCGATGATAAGCCGCAGCCTTCGCTCGATATCGACCGATGGCACGTCGTGCTGCATGGGAAGGATTATTTTGCGACGAGCGATGACTATCGGCAATTGCGTGTTCCGCTCGAGATGACGGGCGAAGGAATGCCGAAACTGCTTGCATGGGACGTTCAGAAGCCGCCCTACGCCGGCTACGGGGTGTTGCGGTTTTCCGGCGGACGCGTGCTCGGCAAGAACGGCTTCGAAGAGACAGAACTCGCTGCGATCATCGATATCGGCGCTGGGAAAGTGATCGCGATCGAGCCCAATCGGCAGGGAAGTCGTACGGCAACCTGGACTTGGGACGGCGATACGCTACAGATTGCCAGCGTTGACGGCGTCACGGACCAATACCAGCTTCATCCGGTCAACGTTGCCGCCGCCGGAAATCGCGATCAACCGTTCGGTGCCGATGGGATGCCGAGGACAGAGCGTCCGCAACGTCGGTACAAGCCCAAATCATTCTTCGAATTTCTGTTCGGCAATTGATTTGAAGCGCTGTCACCGGTGCAGGCAGGCTGCATGAGCGATAGGCCGATCATCGTGTGGTACCGGAACGAGCTTCGGCTCCAGGATCATCCCGCGTTATCGGCGGCAGTGAGGACCGCGGCGCCGGTGTTTCCTGTCTATATTCTCGACGACGAGGTCGCGGGACGCTGGAAGCTTGGCGCCGCATCACGGTGGTGGCTGGCGAAAAGCCTCGAGGCGTTGAGCCGGGATATTGCGCATCGCGGCGGACGATTGATCCTGCGTCGAGGCGATACGTTGACCGAACTCAGGCGTCTTGCGGAACAGACCGGGGCGAGGGCCATCCATTTCACACGGGGCTACGAGCCGTGGTCCGCAGCGCTGGAAGACAGAGCGAAACGTGAGTTCGACAGACTGGGTGTCGGCTTCAGACGATATGGTGGTCGACTGCTGCGGGAGCCGGAGGAACTGTGCACAGGGTCCGGTACTCCCTATCAGGTTTTCACGCCCTTCTGGCGTGCCTTCCGCCGTGACTATACGGTGCCGCAACCGTTGCCTGCTCCGAAGCGGCTGACTGCGCCGCCGCCTGGACTCAAATCCGATGCACTAGCAGATTGGGATCTTCTTCCCGTAAGGCCGGACTGGTCGCAAGGGCTCGCGACGACATGGCGTCCGGGAGAAGATGGCGCACATACGCGGCTCAAGGACTTCGTATCCGGCGCGCTTTCAGGCTACGCGAACGATCGTGATCGTCTCGATAGAAGCGGGACATCGCGACTTTCTCCCCATCTCACATTCGGAGAGATTTCACCAGCCGCATGCTGGCGCGCTGCAGTTGATGCATTGGGAGAGGTTCGTCGGAGTGATCAATCCGTCGAGACTTTTCTAAAGGAAATCGTCTGGCGCGAATTCTCTCATTCGCTGCTCTTTTATTTTCCTAGGATGCCAGAGCAGCCGCTCCGGGAAGAATTCGAGGCTTTTAGATGGACCAACGCGATGGATCATCTCAAGGCTTGGCAGAAGGGAAAGACCGGATATCCCATCGTCGACGCAGGCATGCGGGAGCTCTGGGCGACAGGCTACATGCATAATAGAGCCCGTATGATTACGGCCTCCTTTTTGACGAAGGACCTTCTTCTGCCATGGACCGTAGGAGAAGCATGGTTTTGGGACACGCTTGTTGATGCAGATCTCGCTAACAATGCAGCGAACTGGCAATGGGTGGCTGGCTGTGGCGCTGACGCTGCGCCCTTTTTCAGGATCTTCAATCCGGTTTTGCAGGGAGAGAAGTTCGATCCCGACGGCGATTATATCAGGAGGTGGATTCCGGAGCTTGCGCGCGTGCCTGCGAAAGATATTCATGCTCCCTGGTCCGCGAACGCTGCCACTTTGAAGCAGGCCGGTATCGAACTCGGCGAGTCGTATCCCGCGCCGATCGTCGATCATAAAGCAGCGCGCAAACGCGCATTAGAGAGATATGAAGACCTGAGGTTTGGCAGGTGATGGGCTTACAACTTAGAGCTTCTTAAGCTCATGCTCGGTGTGCAAAGCACGTGATCGCCGAAGGGTTTAAGTCCTAAAATTGCGAGGCGTTCGAAATGCTCAAGTCGAACCCTGAAACCGTTTCGTAAGCTAGTTGAACCCTGGACCTGTACTCATCGCGATTTATTGGTAATTTCCATTAACGGTGAGGGTCCTTCACCGTATCATACACTTGGTCTGTATTGCGTAGGGAGCGGGCGATGTTGCGTACTATTATGTTGGCGGTGGCGTTCGTCGCTGCTGCTCCGGCGGTTTCGGCTTTTGCCGAGCCGAATGAAGCTCCGGCGAATGGCGCGGCGAGTACGAACGAGACCCAGTCAGGAACCACGACGTTCTTCGGTAAGGCGAAAGAGGCGGCTCCCGTCGTTGCCCGGAAGGAACATGTCGTCAAGCCGCGCCCTCTGCCGCCCACGTTGACGGCATCCGTCGATCTCTCCCGACAGAAGATGATTGTCTCGGTCAATGGCGAGGCGCGCTACAGCTGGCCGATTTCATCGGGCACGTCGCGTTTCCCGACGCCGACGGGCACCTTCAGTCCGCAGTGGACGTCGCGTATGTGGTATTCAAAGAAGTACGATAATTCGCCGATGCCGAGTGCTGTTTTCATCAACGGCGGAGTCGCGGTCCACGGGACCTACCATACGGCTGCATTGGGGAGCCCGGCCTCTCATGGCTGTATTCGCCTGTCGCCCGCGAACGCGAAGACGTTCTATACTCTCGTTCAACGCCATGGATTGCAGCGGACGCGCGTCAGTGTTCACGGACGTCCGCGCTGGCGCGATAATGCCGTTGCCGATCGCGATTCCCGAAGAGATTCCGATTACACGAGCGGGGGCGGTGGCTGGTTCTGGGGCAACTGGGGCGGCGACGAGGATTATCCGCCTTCGGCGCGAAAACGAGATCGCAGGGATCGCGCTTATAAGGATGAGCGGAAGCGTCGGCGGCATTCCAAGGGCTATGCCTATGACGCGGACTACTGAGCGCTTCGACGGCTGAATGTATAAAAGGCTCGGATCAACCGGGCCTTTTTTCTTGTCGCTCGTCAGAAGGGGTTCCAGGTCGGCGTCTCCGTGAATCGCACGTAGCCGATGTTGGCGCCGAGGCGCATTCCGACGCCGGATCGGATCGGCGCCATGATGACGGGCCCGCCTTTCAGCAATGTCAGGCCGACGCCGCCGACGAAATACGCCGAGCCATCGATGCCTGTGAAATTCCGATAGAGATCGTTCGGAGCGTCCATCCGGTAGATGAGAAAAAGTGTCCGCGATCCGGAAGCTCCGAAATCAGTGCCAAGCGACGGGCCATGCCAATAGACTTCGCGCGTTTTCGATTGCGAACGCATGAACAGCGTGCCTTTGCCGAAGCGAAGACCGGCGAGGAAAGCGCCACCGCCCTCGATGCCGAGAACATAGGCCGTCGGACGACCGGACTGTTTGAAGGCATGCTCTATGACCGCCGCCAGATTCGTCGAGACCGAACCAAAGAAGCCGCGTGTCGCATCGCGGATTTCGTCGATCGTGTAGCCGTCTTCTTCGGGCGGCGGCAGGTTCGGGATCGGATCTGGCTCTCGCATCGCAACGACCGGCGGAGGCGCTGCCTCGTCCGGCTTCGTGTGGGCCGCCCAGCCCTTTTCAGGGGAGGGTGCAGGTTTCGGCGCTTTCTTGGCTACCGTGACGGGGGGTGCGGGACCGGCTTTCGGCGCATTCGCACTTGATTGAGCCTTCGGCGCTTTGCGCTCGGCTTCGGCGATTTTTTCGTCGAGGCGCTTCAACATGTAATCCGATTTGGCTTTGATGACCGTATTGAGCTGTGCCGCCGCCAATTTCAGCTCTTCCAGTTTTGCGCAATCGGGCTCGGCGCCTTCCGGAACTCGGCCGAGGGAATCAACGGTCAGAAGCAATTCGCTGCTTTTCTTGTCGTAGTTTTGGAGCGTCGCGTCCTGGATGGCGTCGAGCGCAACGTTTTCATACGCCGTGTCGCTCAACTTCAGCGCGGCTTTGTAGCGGCGGAGACGTTCCTGCAATTTGGGCTGAGCTTCGAGCGTCAGCGTGCGCAGGCTCGCGCCCGACTGGTCGACGGCCGTCGCAAAGTCCTTTGCCGTGCAGGTCGCGGCGGCCGATATGGAGGTATCGGTGACGAGGGCGGCGGCGAGCGCAAGAAGAAGGAGCGCCGATCGCATGATTTTTAGCTCCAGTGCAGGTCGCCAATTTTCTGATTGATGCCCACGAGAGGTAGGATCAGGTGGACAATCGCCAGCCTTCCCTCAAGGTCGTGGCAGAGATTTGGCGGCAATCCGCGCCATGAAACGGGCTGTGTCAACGATAATCCGAGTGTGCACACCCGATCCGATGCGTTCGACGCCATCGGTCGCGGACAAATCGAATATGACCTTACGCCCGTCTATGGATTTCAGTGTTGCGGTCGCCGTCACCGTCAGGCCGATTGGCGTCGGCGCCGCGTGCGTAACGTCGAGGTGCACGCCTAAGCTCTGATGATCCTCAGGGAGGACGCCGTCCAGGCAATCGACCGACGCGGCTTCCATCACCGCCACCAGCATGGGACTCGCGAAGACGGGCACGTTGCCGCTACCAACCCGCGTAGCCAGGCGCTCTTCAGTCACAAGCATGCTCGCCGAACCGGTCAGACCAACGCTCAGCCGGGAAAGGTCCGCCATTCCTCACGCTCCGTTTTTGATGGAGAGCCCATAAGGGGAGATCTCCTTTTGATCAAATGGAAACGATGTAACCCTCGGGCGCGCATTAACCTCGACTGAGAAAGGGCCGCCTGATCGTGTTGTCGTCGACTTTAGTGGTACGGGGCCAGCAGTCCGTCGCGGCAGTTTGCAGGAGTGTGCGTGCTTTATAGGCTTCGGTGGTTCGTGATCGCATTTTCGATGGTGCTCGCTCTGGCGCCGTTCAGCGGGATCGTAACGGCTGCGCTTTTGGCATGGGTGCTTGGATGTGAAATCAATGACGCTGCGAGGGAGCCTTGCCGCTCTTTGGGCACCGATTTCGGCCCGGCGTTGAGCAGTCTGGCGTCAACGGCTACGCTCGGTGAGCTTGCATTTGCGATCCTCGAAGTTGTCATTCCGATTTGGATGTTGATCGAGCTTGTCGCCTTCATCTCGAGACTGCGACGCACCCGATGACCTCGCGGCGACGGTCTTGAAGCTTCAGGGGTTCGAAATCTCGAACAATCCTGGCAATACCGTTCCTTTGGGGCCAATTTCCGAAACGGCCGCGGCGCAGCTCTCGTCGATGATCACCTTGCATTGGTCTGGATAATCGTCGCGGACGCAGTGCTTCGCACTCATCCATGCGTCGTAGATCTTCTTTTCCTGGGCCTTGAATTCTTCGAGGTTTGCGCCGGTATACAACGATGCAAGGATAGACGTCTTGGCCGTGATCTTTCCGCCCGCGCACGTTTCTGCCGCGCCAAGCGCCTGGCCATAGCGGGAGCCGACATCGTACGGGGTCAGATTCGTGTCCTTGATTGCAGCGCGGGTGGTGGACAGAAGATCCTTGGGCTCGTCCGCCGCGTGGGCATTCTGGGCGCAAATCGCCATCCAACCCACGATCGACCAGAACAGATATTCTAGACTTTTCGGCCGGCTCACGCCCATTCCCCTGTTTGCCCCTGTTTGAATGATTGTATCTTCAATTTCGGATCGTTTGCCGGTGTGCGGGTTGCTGCTGCGCTGCATCAAGGCTTCGTCGGAGGCTCGATGAAGTGGCATGCTTATACTTTTTTGTAAGTCCAAGTGATTTGCATTTGAGCAAGCCGATCAACCTCATATACCGTATGCGCGCTATAGGCGGTCAAAGGCGCGACTCTGTCTTTGAGCTTGCCGGCTGGCGGCGGTATCATTCCTATCATGGGTTGAGCTTGCCCGTGCGCCGTCCTAGGAGAGACCTCATATGACCTCACGAATTTTGTTATGTGCGGCTGCGCTCGCCGCTGCTGTCGCTGCGGGTGCCAGTCCGAGCTACGCTCTTTCGACCAAAGAGTGCAGCGTGAAATATCAGGCCGCGAAATCCGCCGGGACGCTCAACGGGCAGACCTGGAATGAATTTCGTAAGAAAGAATGTGCCGGTACCGACGGAGCTGCTACGGAGGAGAAACCGGCGGCTAAGGTGCCGACGACGGCCGCGGCTTCGGGCGCAGTTTTTCCAAAGGCGGTCGATGCAAAATACGCGAAAGAAAGCGCGGGCCGGGCGCGCATGCACACCTGCCTCGATCAGTACAAGGCCAACAAGGCGAGCAATGCCAATGGAGGCCTCAAATGGATTCAAAAAGGCGGCGGCTACTATAGCCAGTGCAACGCGGCACTGAAGAAGTAGCGCTCTGCGCCCCGAAAGAACGGCACCGGCGAGGTTTCGACCTCGCCGTTTTTTTATGCGGTTTCGATCCGCGTCAGCGCTTGGTTTCGCGGTCGCGCTGCCAAGCGAGAAACAGAACTGCAACGAGCGACGTCAGCAACATCGTCCCGAGGATCGCGGGCTGCCGCATAAACGACTGCCACACGCTGAAGCCCTCCATCCAGCCGCCGCGGTTCGTCAGCACGTTGTTCAAGACCAGGATAACGAAGGCAACCACCGACGTCAGCGCGGTCGTGATTGCAGCTTCGACAAACCTCTTTGTCAGGCGTGGCACCGATATCGAGTTGCGGCCGATGGCAAGTTGCGTCCGGTCCGACATTGTCTGCTCCATATTTGCTTCGGCGGTAGGGGCACGGCTATTGCCCCGGAGCCCCGGATTTATTCTCCCTGTTTACCAGATTCGCCCCGTCATCGTGGCAATGGCGAGGCGTCTTTGCGATCTCGGAAGCCGGAAAGCTTATGTTCTCGAGGAGCTTTTCACTCCGTTCGAGCTCGATAAACCGAAGTTGATCACCATATTCGCAACGGCTGGTAACGCTGTTCAGCAATCAGCGAATATAAGCCTGAGGAAGTCGCGGAGTGGTCGCGACGGAGGAGACCGACGTAGGTCGGGCTCGCTTAAGATCGGAGTACGATCATGTTTCATATCAGTCGTGTGATCGCCGGTGCGCTCTTGCTGGTATCGCTAGGTGGGCTTGAGCCTGCCGCCGCGGCTCCAGCGGGGCTCGGTGAGGTTAAGCCAAGTCTGCCGTCAGGTGGTGTGGTGCTCACACACGGCGGGGGGCACTTCGGTGGCGGCCACTTCGGTGGCGGCCATTTCGGGGGAGGCCATTTCGGCGGTCATTTCGGTGGCGGTAACTTTGGCGGTCATTACGGACGCGGTCATTGGGGTGGCAGGGGCTTTTATGGCCATGGCTTTTATGGGAGAGGCCATTATCGGGGGCACTACGCGGGATATGGCTATCGCCATTTCCGGCATGGCCATTACTACTATGGAGGCTATCCGTTCTTTTACCCATATTATGACGACTATTATTACGATGATTACGACTATCCCGATTATCCGTACTGTTACTACAGCCCGAGATATCGTGCACGGATCTGCCCGGATTATTGATTCCGGCCAGAAACGAGTGCTTGAACTTTGAAGCGGTCGGAGGCTACGCGCTTCCGACCGCGCTATGGAACGGACGCGATATGAAATCGATTGCGCGCATTATCATCCTCGTCATGGCGCCGATGGGGCTTCTTGCAACCGAGGCACGGGCGCAAACGATCTTTGATGTCGAGCACGCGCGAGCCATGTATCGGGCCGGCGTCGCCGATAGGTATGATATCGACCAGTTGCGGCGTTGGGGCCGGCCGACCGGCTTTTACCCGCAGTATGGACCGCCGCCGCCTCGTCGGATCGACCTCCGGCGGCTGTGGTGGCAAGAGCGCTACCGGGATCGCTACTATGATTGATCTCCGGTCTTGAAGCGCAGCAGACATTGTCCGATATATGCGGCATGGATAAAAAATCGATGCCGGCGGATGAGGCTGAGTGGCGTAAGCTTTTGACGCCCGAGCAGTATCGTATTCTGCGAGAAAAGGGTACTGAGCCGCCTTTCACAGGCGAGTATCTGCATGCCGAAGGCGATGGCACGTTTACGTGCGCTGCCTGCGGCAACCCGCTTTTTTCATCGGATGCCAAGTTCGATTCCGGGACGGGTTGGCCGTCTTTCGACGAGGCGCTTCCCGGCGCCGTCGAATACCATACGGACGCGTCGCACGGGATGGTTCGGACCGAGATCACATGCGCGCGCTGCGGGTCGCATCTCGGTCATGTCTTCGATGATGGTCCGACCGAAAGCGGCAAGCGCTATTGCATCAATTCGGTTTGCCTCAATCTCGATGAAACGCCGGAAACGGGCAAAGCGAAATAATTTTCGGGCGTAGCGGCATTCCGCTATTTGCCGTCTTGTGAAATGCGCTCCTGAAATGCCATCGCGGCGGCCGGGGCGCGTATCTTTCCCTCATGAATGAAATAGACGAATACGTCCCGCTGCGCTCGCCGCGGTTTGTGTTCGGGATCCATGAGGGGAAGGTCGTCGGGCGAGCTGCCGCTGGCCCACTGCTTTGCGCGCGCCGCCCATTGAACGAGGGCTTTCGGCTTGTAGGCAGTGGGAATGGAATCTTGCCCGGTCTGCAATCTTGCATAGATGAAATCGGTCGTAACATCGGCGATTGCAGGATAGGTCGCATGATCGGCGAACACGATGGCGACTGATTTCTCGCGCGCGAGGGCGACGAATGCTGAGGTACAGAACGAGGGGTTGCGCACCTCGACCGCGTGTTTCAGTTCACGCTTGCCGATTTTGCGGGGCAGGAGATCGAGGAAGGCGCCGAAGTCGGCCTCGTCGAATTTTTTGGTCGGCGCAAACTGCCAAAGCAGCGGTCCGAGCTTCTCTCCGAGTTCTGCCACCCCGGAATCGATGAACCGGTCGATCGATTCACCCGCTTCCGCCAATACGCGGCGGTTCGTGGCGTAGCGTGGGCCTTTGAGGGCAAAAATGAAATCGTCAGGTGTCTCCTTCGCCCAGGTCGCGAACGTCGACGGCTTCTGCGTGCGGTAGTACGTGCCGTTGACTTCAATCGTGGCAAGATGGCGGCTGGCGTACTGCAGTTCTTTTGCATGGGCGAGACCATCGGGGTAAAAGACGCCCCGCCAAGGTTCGAACGTCCAGCCACCGATCCCCGCGCGGATCGTGCCATGTCGGACCGTTTTTTCGTTGCGTGACATGGGCTGAACTCTGTGTTTGACCAGGAGCAGGCATGCTGTTCAGCGAATCGCCTTAATTCTGGGGAAACTCAAGGTTTTCCCCGCGACCTCACGGCGCACGCCCGGATAATTGCGGTCGCGGCTTGTCGGCGTTTTTTCGCCGATCATTTATCGTTGGTGGCAACGCTTGGGGCAAGCGTTGTAATCTCGGAACGTTGGGGATCTATCTTAGTCGCATGACTGCCGAGAACGTGGGGCAAACGGCCGGTCTTTCTATTGCGGGCTTCGCGCGCTGGGGCGCGGGGAAGAGCAATCGCGAGCGGAATTTCTACATTGCGCTGGCCTGCGCAGCGATCCTTCACGCATCGTTCTTCGTCAGTGCAATCCGCAATGGCGGCGCCAAGCGCCTCGGCAGCGAGGATGGCGCAGACAATGCGATCAGTGTCTCTCTCGTTACCGAACAAGACTTGCAGAGCAAGGTAGCGGTGGCGGATACGGTCTCTCCGCCGCCGGGGCCCGTCGCGCCGACGCAAGAGCAGCAGCAGGCCAAACCGCCGCCGCAGCAACCGCCGCAGGAGAAGCAGCCTCCGACGCCGCCGCAGCCGGAGCAGGCCAAAGAGGAGCCGCAGCCTCCCGAACCGCAGCAGCCTCCGCCGCAACCGCAAGCCCAGGAAGCGCCGCTACCTGACGCGCAGCCCGATCTGCCGCAGGACGCCGATCCCGCTAAGCCCGAAGAACAGACGGTCGCAAAGGCAGACGACGCCAGCCCCGACAGCCAGCCTCCCGACCTTTTTTCGCTTCAGGATGAAGATCCTTCCAAGATGCAAAGTGCGGACAAGCCGCAGCCCAAGCCGAAGCCAAAAGAGGAAAGCAAGCACGAGGACAAGAAGCCGAGCAAAAGCAAATCAGCGAACAAGTCTTCGTCGAAGTCGCAGAAGAAAAAAGTTGCGGCGCTCGATTTATCGACGCAAGCCCTCGCTCCGTCATTCAGTGGAGGAGGCGGCGCGGCGGCGTTTCAAAGGCCGCCTGGCATTACGCGGTCCGGCCTCAATGATGCGTTTGCTCGCGCTGTGATTCGTGCTCTGCAGCAGACGATGCCGCAGCTGACCAACACACTTGGACGAGTGACCGTTCGGATTTTTCTGTCCGATAGTGGCAACGTCGTCAGCGTGAAGTTGCTGGCGGGATCAAAGGATCCGTCGCTCAACCAGGATGTCGTGTTTGCCGCGAGGCAGACGAGCTATCCGATCCCGCCTGCGGGTTCCAATGAGGCCGATCGGACTTTCATGGTCACATATATTTACGACTGAGGATGAGACACGCTTCACCGGTGCTGGTGCTTACCAGCGGCAGCTCATGGTCAAGTGGTGCGGATTTATCCCAAAGGCAGCGCGGAAATGGCCTCTTCGGCGTGCGTCGCCGAAGAAACGACCAAACCTATAATCGTCAAGATAAGAAGGGCGACGAGGAAAGTCGCGTCAGTCTTTTCGGTCATGATCGCTCCAAGTAACGTCTCGAAGCGGCAGAACGTCTGCCGATCGAATGATCCTGGGCGTGATCCCGAAAAGTTTCTTATGACCTTGAGGTGAGCGTAAGTTCGACTCACAGCTTTGCTCAATAGCCAAATTGAAGCAGCGCCGCCACCAGCCGGGATGCGTGGCCGCGGCGCTGCACTCATTCGATTTTCGACGAAGATTGGCTGGAACGCAAAGCCTACCGTTGCTGAATATCGTGATTGACCGTTGAGGACGTTCCGCCAAGTTTCATCGGGGTGTATTCCGGAGACTCGCGGCGGCATGCACCGAGCATGAGCGCGACAACGCACAGTCCGAGAGCGGCAATTTTCATGGTCTTCTCCCACCGTAAGTGATTGCGAATATCAAACGTCACTGCTTACCGGCGCTAACGTCCAAACGGTGAAGCTTGTTCCCCGTTGGCCCGGATCTCTCGTTTGAACCGCACGGCGCAAGGTTTCGGATTGCGATTGGATGCAGCGACGGATACTTCGGTGACATCACGATACGGAATGTCAGGCCGGGGGATATGACGGCAAAAGCCTCACGTGCTGCGTGGACTATCGTCGGGCTGCTCTGGGGGGTTGCGTTGATCAACTACCTCGATCGCCAGCTCGTCGTGACGATGCCTGGACCGATCAAGGCGGATCTTGGCCTCGGCGACGAGAAGTTCGGGCTTCTCTCATCCGTCTTTCTTTGGATTTACGGCATTTGCTCGCCGATTGCCGGCTATCTGGCGGATCGGATCGGAAAGCGTCGCGTCATACTTGCAAGCCTTGTCATCTGGTCGGTGGCGACATTTGCAAGCGGTTTGGCAACCTCGTTTGGAGGCATGCTCGCGGCCCGGGGAATCCTCGGCGTGAGCGAGGCGTTCTATATGCCTGCTGCCGTGTCCTTGATCGTAGAATATCACCGTGGACCGACACGGAGCCGCGCCACGGGGCTTCACTTGAGCGGCGTTTATGCCGGATCGGTGCTCGGGGGGTTGGGCGGTGCCTTGGCGGAGGCTTTCGGCTGGAGGCCCGTATTCCTTGCGATCGGTGGACTTGGCGTCGCGTATGCACTTCTTCTGTCGATTGCGTTCCCGCCGGTTCCTGCAGAAACTCGCGAAGGCGGGGCCGAGGATGTCGTTGTGACCGCAGACACGCGCAACGCAATCTATATGTTGCTGTCGACGCCGGGGTTTCTGCTTCTCCTCGCAATGAATCTGTTGAACGGCGCGGCGTACTGGCCGGTCCGCAACTGGCTCGCTGAATTCTTCCGCGGGGAGATCGGCGTCACGCCTGCGTGGGCCGGCGTTTATGGTCCGATGGCATTTAACGGCGCTGCATTCCTGGGCATGCTTATTGCCAGTAATCTCTCCGATTGGTGGGTGGCGCGAAATCTCCGGGCGAGATCGCTCGTTCCGGCCATCGGTTTTCTCGTCGCGGCGCCGTGCCTCTTGCTCATTGGGGCCATTGATTATGTGCCGGCTGTGCTCGCGTGTGTGCTCGTCGCGGGCATGTCGCAAGGATTTTTAGACGCGAACCTGATGCCGGCGGCGTGCACCGTCGTCGATTTTCGTTCTCGGGCCACTGCCTATGGACTTCTGAATTTCGTCGGGACGACAGCGGGTGGCGTGATGACCTATGTCGGCGGATGGCTCAAAGAGCAGGACGTAGCGTTCGCGGTCGTCTTTCAGTGTTCCGGCATCATGATCCTGCTGGCCGGGCTACTGCTCTTGCTGGTTCGACCGATTGGAATGCAACCATGGCGTTCGAATGTGACGGCTGCAGGCGAGCCTTCGCCATAGAATTTGAGCTTCGGCTAGGAGATCGGGTGGTCGGAAAAAGTTTTCGCGATCAAAGGCATCTTGCAGTTTCAACAACGCGCGGTACGGTCGTAATCTCTTGAAATGGCAGCTATTCTTTGCGACTGACGTCTCTGGGTGGGGCATGAATTTTGTTTCCTGTATGGATTTTAAAATTCCTGGATAGAAATATTGCTTTCACCTTCACCTGTTCTGTGTACTTCGTATTAAGACCCCCAATGTAGCCTCGTTCGGTGACCCGCGCTCATGATGAGCGGGGGACGTGCGAGTGATGGAACGAGTGACGGGCGAATCCATTCCTGCCGGCATCGATCGTGCTGTGGTCGAACAAGCGATCGCGTCGGGATTTCCGCTGCTTAAATTTCCGCAGCGGCTTGAAACAGCATTCGAGTATGAGGGATCGCCGGATCGATGCCGTCAACTCGCGCTTGGGGGCCTGTTTGGTATCCTCCTCTACGATCTCTTCCTTATTTCGGATTGGCTGATCGCGCCGGATACGTTCGTAACGGCCCTTTGGGTCCGACTCGGCATCGTAACCCCCATCGCGCTGCTGCTGATCGCGTCTCTCTTCCTCAATCCCCCCGTCGCAATGCGCGAATTTCTCGTTGCCGCCGGCGGTGTCATTTTGGGAGCGGGCAGCAGCCTTTACCTGATGCTGATCAGCAACGGCGTGCACAACGATGCTCAGCATCAGTCGATCATTCTCATTCTTCTATTTGTGACGATGATCCAGCGCGTTCGCTTCTGGTGGTCGGTACCGGCCTGTCTGGCGTGTTTTGCCATACATGCCGGCGGACTGGCGATGCTTCCCGGTTATCCTTTCGAATTTCAGGTTTCTGCCAATACGATCTTCGCCTGCGCCGTGGTCCTGACGCTCTTTGCTTCGTACGTGCTCGAGCGAGAGACGCGCATGAACTACCTCCTCTCTCTCCGCGGTCGGCTGCAGCGTCGCGACCTCGATGCCAAAAGCCGTCGCGATCCGCTGACAGGTTTGCCTAATCGCCGTTCCCTCGACGAAGCTATCGAGGCCTGTGATCAGCCAGCCGCCGGAGGCGAAGAACTGGCTGTCATTCTCATCGACATCGATCATTTCAAGGCATTCAACGATACCGCAGGCCATCAGGCCGGGGACGTCTGCTTAAAGCGCGTCGCGGGTATCATTCAAAGCGAGCTGCGCGACTACGCGGACGACATTTTCCGGTTCGGCGGCGAAGAATTCATCGTACTGCTCCGGGGAATCAACCTGCCAATCGCCGTCCGGATCTCAGAGCGGATCCGTCGGGCCGTGGAGGATGCTGCAATTCCGCATCCGGCGCTTGCCGAAGGCGAGGTCGTCACCGTCAGCCTCGGCGTTGCGTCGGCTTTTCTCAGCCGAGAGATTCGGGTCGGGTTGGTGATCTCTGCGGCCGACGCCGCGCTCTACTCGGCAAAACGAAATGGGCGCAACCAAGTCGCGCCGCGTCTGCCGATGGCCGATATCTTCGGGATCACCGAGCGGCGCATCCGCGCGATGTGAGCGCGTCAGCGCGAGCATTACAGCCAATCCTATCGCAGAGTGCCCGAGTTCGCGCCTTTTGCGCCGCACGTAACGGCGTGCACGCGCTTTCGGAATCTCACGCGAAAGAACGTGTCAGATATGCGGCTGGCGCGCGCGCCACCATCACATCGTTCTTGCCGTGTTGCGTTTCAGTTTTGTGCTCTTGACCACGGAACATAGCCGCTGCATTTGCGTTAGGGCGTCGAGATTCCACTTTGAAGGGACACGAATATGAAGAGGGTCGCGGTTTTGGCGGCGTTCACGCTTGCCTTGTCGTCGGGTTGCGCTTTCGCGGTTAGTCAGGCCGTGAAGGATGCTTGCAGTTCGGACTACGCAGCGTATTGCAGCCAGCACAAAGTCGGCACAGAGGCTGCGCGGTCGTGCATGCGCGAGCACCGTAAAATGCTGACGGATGCGTGCATCCACGCGCTCGGTCATTCGAGCGAGGTCACGCAGGCGGACATCGAACTTTATAAGCGCGAGCATAACCAGTAGCCGTAACGGGTGTTGTTCGCCTTACCGATGCACCGGACCCATCGTCGCCCATGCGCGCCGATGGGTTTTTTTGTGAAGCCGGGTGCGCTTACCAACGGACGCGGCTCAAGCCCAGGAAGCGGCCGATAATCTTGCGGACGAGGGTGCTCGGCAGCTTGCCACGTGCGATGTGGTTGAATTTTGCGGTCGGTCCGACAGCGTAGCGAAAGCGCGGTCGTCGCGCCGCCAATGCCTTCGCGACGACCTTGCCGACGTCAGCTGGATCGCCCGCGATTTTCCGGACGTGCGTTTCGACGGTCGCCTCGAGATGCCTCAAGAGCGGATAGTAGGGGCTGTCTTTCGGCAGGATGCGCGGCGAGCTATCCCAGATGCCGGTGCGATAGGGGCCCGGTTCGACCAGGACGACGTCGATGTTGAAGTGCTCGACTTCGTAGGCGAGCGACTCGGCCCAACCTTCGACGGCCCACTTAGACGCGCAGTAAGGGGAATTGGCAGGCTGCCCAGCAAAGGCTGATTCGCTCGAGATGATGACGATGCGGCCGCGATGCTGGGCGCGAAATGTGGGAAGCAGGCGCTTCGTCAGCGCCAGGATGCCGAAAAAATTCACCTCCATGATGCGGCGGATATTTGCCTCGTCGAGATCCTCGAAAGCGCCGCCGGCCGCGACGCCTGCGTTGTGCACGACAGCGTCGAGTCCACGTGCCGGGAGATCGAGTGCAACAACGGCGCGTGCGATCGATTGCGGATCGGCCACATCAAGCTGAGATATTACGACCTTGTTGCTCGCGCCGCTTTCCTGGAGCGCGCGATCGAGTTCTCCGCGTTTTCCAAGATCGCGCATGGTCGCGACGACATCCCAACCGCGCTTGGCCAATTCTACAGTGATGGCGAGGCCGAAGCCCGACGACGTTCCGGTGATAAGCACGCGCGGCATGATTGAGGCAGTTCTCCTCAAAGGATGAGTTATTGCCGTTGTACGCTAGGACTGTTTGCGGGGCGAGGCCGGGCTGTTACCTGAGGAACAGCTGAGGCATTTTGCAGGGTCTATGGGTGGTGCCATCGGCACCGCCTCGCGGTGTCGGCCGCGAAGCGCCTAATCTGTGTACCCGCCGGCTCACGGGTGCGGTGCGATGCGGCCGGCTCCAGGGGGCGGCTCGGCCGAATTGCACACGTCGTTCGTGATCAGCGTGAGGTGCCGGAAACCGGCTTACACCAATTGCAGCGGATTGGCGTGCCGGCGCGATTTGCCTTCGAAAAAAGAGCCGGACTCGAGCGAAAGCTTCTTATGGACGATGTCCGCGTTCACCTGGCAAGCCGCTTTGAGGATCAGTTCGTTCGCGAAAATCTCGCCTGAGACCTCTCCTGCGACCGTCACGACCTCAGACTTGATCGTGCCTTCCACGACGCCACGCTCGGCGACCAGCACCGACAGGCAGTTCACGTCGCCTAGAACGGTGCCCTCGATGATAAGGGGACCCGGATAGTCAATGCCACCCTCGATGGTAGCGGCTCGCGGAATGGAAAGTGTGCGGCCAATATTGGTGGCCGACTGGAGTTCACGCATGGACTCGAACCCGTACCTGAGCTGACGCACTTCCCGCTGCCCAATGTCATCGCGAATATTTTCGGCGAATTTCAGGCTTCGGCCTCGATGTTTCGTCGCGCTTTTTAAGCCTCCGGGATGGCGGATCTGAGCGGGCGGCCGAGGACCTACACTATGCCCGAACGACATGCCTTGCGCTCTTTCCGGCAGAGTATTAGCAAGCGGCCGTAAATTCGGTGCACGAAGGGAGATTCGGCCATGGCGGACACGACAGATATCAACGCGCAAATCGCCGATCTGAAGCGCGAAATCGCCGAGCTTTCGGGTTTGTCACTTGCAACCGGGGTCATCCTTACACAGCTGTTGCAGAAGATCGTGAGCCGCGAGATGAGCCCGCAATCGGCCGCTACACAAATTGTAACCAACGCCCGGGAAGCCATAGAGGGGTTCACCTCTCAGGTGCAGGTCGATCCGGCGATGAAAAAGCGCGCTCTCGATGCCGTCACCCAGTACGAAGACCAGATCCGGTCCGTTTTGCCGATCTAGCGGAAGCCGGGTCGGCAGTTTCCATGCAGTGACCGGCGAAACGTTGCGCCTTTAGCTGCTGCTTGGTCGAATTCTCTTCAGAAAATCCCAGAGGGGGAGCGCTGCGAGGCCTCCCACCACGCCGCCGACATAACTTGGCAGCGGAAAGTTGAAGATCGCGTGCCAGATGAGCCCTGCGATCCAGCTCGCCGCGAGCATCGCGATAACGGTGACGATGAGGCGCTGCCAGAAGGGAAGGAAAAGAGACATGAGCATAGCCAATATCTAAGAGGGGCCGGACGCGAACCCGATAACCGGGATTGTCCCTACGATCGCCATTCCGGGCCATTCCAGCGGGTCGGTCAATCCCGAATGCTCATGGCCGGCCAAAAATTGTCGCTCATCATGACCGGTGAACGCTGATGCCAGGTCCGCTGATCAGACGCCTACGCCCCAGATCATGGTCCGGTTTCGGCCGCGCTTCTTGGCCTCATAAAGCATCTGATCAGCGCGGTTGAGGAGATCGATCTCGGTTTCGCCGTCTCGGATGTCAGCAATCCCGAAGGATGCGGTAAGACTCAGTTCGCCAGTGCCGGGGTTGTTCCAGTTGTGTGACTGCACTGCATTTCTGATGCGTTCCGCAATCTCGTAGGCATTGCCGAGGGGCGCCCTTGGCAGAATGACGGCGAACTCTTCTCCCCCGTAGCGCGCGATGAGATCCGTCGTGCGCACCATGGTGCCGACAACCTCTGCGAACTGGCGGAGGACGGCATCGCCCGTCCGATGTCCGAATTTGTCGTTAATTGTTTTAAAGTGATCGATGTCCGCCATCATCAGGCAAAGCGGCGTTTCATCCTGGTGGGACAGAGCTACCTGCTTCTCGAGTTCCTCGTCGAATCGCCGCCGGTTCGCAACGCAAGTGAGGGGATCTATCGACGCAAGCTTCTCGGCGGTTTTTGCGCGTTGCTTGAGTTCCTTGGCCTTCTCCTGCGCCTTCTCGAGGCGCCTCTCAAGATCGGCGGTTTCGCGCTGGTATTCCTCATTGGACATGATGAGCTTTTGTATGATCGCTCGCAGCTCAGCGTCCGATGTGACGGCTTCGAGGCGTCCGTTGAGGAGATCCAGAGCGTTCGTGTGGCGCTCGGATGTCTTTAGCTGTTCGCCTACAAGAGTGAGAAACTGGGCGAACTGCTTTTCGAGTTCGTTACGCGCTTCGGCAACGATCGGAGGAATGCCGGCGACCGCGGCCACCGATTTTCGGAAGCCGCCTTCCTCATACAGCATCAAGGCATAGAGGACCGAAGGGATCGCGATCAGGACAGCAATCCAAAAGAGAGGCGTCGGATTTCCGTGCAGGAATGCCCATACATCTCCTCGTGCTGCCGGCGATGCCAGCAGCGTGCTTAGTCCTCCAAAAAGAATACCGGAAATGATCGCAGAAAAGTTGAAAGCAAGTCGCATCGTAAACCCCCAATTCCGAAAGGGAGCTTCGCGCAAAGTGCTTAAGATAATCTTTGGGCTGATCTCTTTTTCAGCCTCAGCTTTGATTATCGATGTTCAGTTGTTGTGTCCGTCTATTGTCCGTAGCAATTAGTCGCGGACGATATCCGATTTGATACGGACTTATTCGTGAAAATTTTCCCAATCGTTTTGCCGCTCATTCGCCTGCGACTGGCTCTCTCGCGTCTGTGACCTCATTATTTGGGCTTCCGGTGAGCCACTTATTGATGCGGTCGAGATAGAGAAACACGACGGGCGTTGTGTAAAGGGTCATTGCCTGGCTGAAAATAAGGCCTCCCACCATGGCATAGCCGAGGGGCTGGCGAAGTTCGGAACCGGTGCCATGGCCAAGCATCAGCGGCACGCCCGCAAGGATAGCGGCCATGGTGGTCATCATGATGGGTCGGAAGCGCAGCAGACACGCCTGCCGAATGGCCTCCTCGGTGGTCAATCCCTGTTCTCGCTCCGCTGCGATCGCAAAATCGACGATCATGATGCCGTTCTTCTTCACGATGCCGATCAGCAGAATGACGCCGATCAGTGCGATCACCGTGAAATCAAAACCGAACGCCCACAGCATCAACAGGGCTCCGAGACCCGCAGACGGCAGCGTGGAAAGGATCGTCAACGGGTGAACGTAGCTTTCATACAAGACGCCGAGAATAATGTAGATCACGACGATCGCCGCGAGGACCAAATATGGTTCTGCCGCGAGTGATGTCTGATAGGCTTGCGCATTTCCCTGGAAACTTCCCGTGATTGTCTTTGGCAGGCCTATGTTCGCCTGCGCCTGCTGAACGGCCGCGACGGCTTGGCTTAATGCAACCCCAGGTGCGAGATTGAAAGAGAGCGTCACGGCCGGGAATTGGCCCTGATGATTGATCGCCAGCACCGTCGTCGGCAGCGTCGATTCCTTGACGAGCAGGCTCAATGGCACTTGGCCACCGGTTAATGGGGACGTGATATAGAGATGCGCGAGAGAACCCGGCGAATCCTGCGCTTTGGGTTTGAGTTCGAGAATGACATGGTAACTGTTGAGGTCCGTGAAGTACTGTGACACCTCGCGTTGTCCGAAAGCATCGTAAAGGGTGTCGTCTATCAATTGCGGAGAAATGCCGTAGCGCGACGCTTGTTCGCGATCGATCTCCAGGCTGACGGTCGTGCCGCGAGTTTCCTGATCCGTAGCGACGTCCGTTAGCTGAGGCAGCGTCTGGAGCTTTCGGAGGAGTTTTGGAGCCCAGGCATTCAGCTCGGAGAGGTTGGAGTCCATGAGCGTGTATTGGAACTCGGTGCGGGCAATGCGGCCGCCGACGTTGATGTCCTGAGCCGGCTGGAGGAAAAGGGCGGCGCCCTCAACCTTCGCCAGCTTCGGCCGCAAGCGATCAATGATCTGGCTCGCCGACGCGTTACGCTGATCAACTGGCTTCAACGTTATGAAGAGGCGCCCCGCATTGACGGTCTGGCCGGGGCCAGAGCCAATCGCCATGCCAACCGTGGCGACGTCGGGATCTTCGGCAACGACTTTTCCAAGCGCGCGCTGGCGCTTAGCCATGTCCGTGAATGATATGTCCTGGGTGGCCTCAGATACGCCCAAGATCAATCCGGTATCCTGGATCGGAAAGAAGCCCTTGGGGATGAACCAGAAGAGAACTCCTGTGGCGACGAGGGCCGCCAGGAAAACCGCGAAAGTTGCGCGGTGGTATCGCAGGGCCACATCCAGAGAGCGTTCATAGGCCGCGAGAAGCGCGTCGAAGCCGCGTTCGGTCAGCATGTAGAGCCGTCCGTGCCCGTTTTTGCTTTCCGGCTGGAGAAAGCGGGCACACATCATCGGGGTGAGCGTCAGAGACACGATCGCGGAGACCACGATCGTCAGCGTGACGGTGATCGCGAATTCCCGGAATAGTCGTCCGACGATTCCAGTCATCAGCAACAGCGGTATGAAGACTGCGATGAGTGAGAGGCTGATCGAAATGATGGTGAATCCGATTTCAGAGGCTCCATCGATGGCAGCCTGAATGGCTGACTTTCCCATTGCGCGGTGCCGATAGATGTTTTCGATCATGACGATGGCGTCGTCGACGACGAAACCGACCGCGATACTGAGGCCCATCAGCGACAGGTTATCGAGGCTGAATCCAAGCGCATACATCGCGGCGAATGTGCCAACGAGTGCGAGGGGCACCGCGACGCTCGGTATGACGGTGGCCCAGACGTCTCTAAGAAAGAGGAAGATGACCAAGACGACGAGGACGATCGTCAGGATGAGCGTGAATTCGACGTCTTTGATCGACGCGCGGATGGTCGTGGTGCGATCGCTGAGGATTGAAACGTGGACAGCCTTAGGGGCTAGAGCCTGCAGTTCCGGCAGCATGGCCTTGATTTGATCGACTGTGTCGATGACATTCGCGCCGGGCAGTTTGAAGACTGGCAGGATGATCGCCTGCTTGCCGTTGGCCCATGCCTCGAGCTGATCGTTTTCGGGGGCGTCGATGGCCTTTCCAATGTCGCCGATCCGGATCGGGCCGCCGTTGCGATATGCGATGATCTGATTATTCCAGGGCGCAGCGGTCAGGAGCTGATCGTTATCGAAAATCGTGAACGTGCGCGTGGCTCCTTGTATCGTTCCCTTAGGAGAATTCGTGCTCGTCGTCGTAATGGCCGAGCGGACGTCTTCGAGGGAAAGGCCGAGACTCGCGAGTTTATCTGGATCAATTTGAATGCGGACAGAGGGCTTTTGCTGTCCGAAGACCAGCACCTGCCCGACGCCCGAGATCTGACTTATGCGCTGGAACATGACGTTCTCGGCAAAATCGTCGACTTTGGTGATCGGCAGCACATCCGATGTCAGCGCGATGACGATGATAGGCGGGTCGGCAGGATTGACCTTTCGATACGTGGGCGGCGATGGAAGATCGGTCGGAAGCTGGCCGGCGGCGGCGTTGATGGCCGTTTGAACATCCTGTGCGGCGCCATCAATATTGCGGCTGAGGTCGAATTGCAGCGTTATCGAACTCGTGCCGAGCGTGGTGATCGACGTCATTTGCGTGACGCCTGGAATCTCACCGAACTGCCGTTCAAGCGGCTGCGTGACGGATGATGTCATCGTTTGCGGGCTCGCGCCGGGAAGCTGCGCCGACACCTGTATCGTCGGAAAATCCACCTGCGGGAGGGGAGCGACAGGCAGGAGGGGGAAAGCTACGGCCCCGACAGCAAGAATTCCCGCCATCAGAAGCGATGTCGCGATCGGCCGATGGATGAACCAGGAAGAGATCGACATCGCCGTCACTGCCCAGGAGCGGAAGTTGGGTTGGCGGCGTTCGCCGCCTCGACTTTCACTTTCACGCCGGCATCCAACTGATATGAGCCGCTGGTTACGACCCGGTCTCCCGGTGAGAGGCCGCTTTCAACGATCGCTGTGCCGGATGCTATTTGACCCGTCTTGATGTTGCGGGGTTCGACGACATCGTCGGCATTGACGACGTAGACAAAAAATCCTTGCTGTCCGCGCTGCAAAGCCGCCGCAGGAATGGTGACCGTGTTCTCGACAAGCTTCTGCTCGAGACGAACCTCGACGTACTGGCCCGGCCACAATTTTTCTTCGCTATTTGGAAATGTCGATTTCAGACGCATCGTGCCGCTCGCCTGATCGATTTCATTGTCGATCAGCGACAGCGTCCCGCTTCCGAGATTGACTGTTCCGTCTCGGGTAAATGCGGTGACTGTGACAGGGCCTTGGCGAAGCGCCTGACGCACATTTTCGAGATCGTCCTCGGGAAGCGTCGAGATGACGGAAATCGGTTGCGTCTGCGTGATGACGACGAGGCCTGTCGTGTCCGTCGGATGAACAATATTACCGGCGTCGACAAGCCTGATGCCGGTCCTGCCGGTGAGGGGCGCCGTGATCTGGGTATAGGAAAGCTGCACGGCGGCTGCCTCTTTCGCGGCGACGTCCTGTGCAATCTGCGCTTCGAGTTCGGCAACGAGGCTGCGCTGATTGTCGAGCGCCTGCTGCGTCGCGTAATCCTGGTTTGCGAGATTTTCGTCCCGCGAAAGCACGACTTTGGCATTCGCAAGATCGGCTTTGTCTTCCTGTATCTTCGCGACGGCCTGATCGAGCGTTGCTTGAAATGGCCGCGGGTCGACGACCGCCAGGAGGTCGCCTTTCTTGACGGTCTGTCCTTCGGTGAACAGCACCTTTTCCAGCTGGCCCTGGACTTGCGTTCGGATCGTAACCGTGTTGAGGGCCTGAACCGTGCCGATGCCAGTCAGATAGACAGGGACATTGCGGCGTACAGCTACGGCGGTATCGACCGGCACAGGCGGTGCCGTCCGGGCCGAAAGAGGATGGTCATGGTCCGCGAAGTATCGGATGGCGAATACGCCTGCGGCCACTGCGGGGGCTAACATGACCATGAGGCCGACTCGCGATCGGCGCTCGGAAAGTTGGGGCTTCGACATCGCTCGCAGGTCTCCGAGGAGTGTGCATTCGGATCAGCTGCGCAAGTTGGTATAGGGTTGCGTTTCGATCTTTCGAGTTAGCCTGCCATTTTTCCGATTGGAACGTTGGGATTGCAGATTGTCAGCATGCCGCATTTGGGACCGGCCACCGGTTCGTGAACCCAGCAGCCCCAGCCCACATTGTTGACCTGCTCGTCCTACTTCGGTTCCGGCGCTTTCTTTAACGTCATGATGTACGCGATGACGTCGTCGCGATCGTCCTTGTGGAGGACGAAATTCGGCATCGTCGGGTGCGAGCTATCAAGCCAGACGGCGAGCGCGCGGCCTGTCATTCCGGACGTCTTGGCAACACGCACAAATTCCGGTGCCTTGGGATTGGGTGAAGATCCAGTGTCTGGCTCGACGGCGTGGCATTCGGAGCAATGTTTGAGCGCAAATTCGCGGCCGAGCTTGGCATCCCCAAATTCCTGCGCGTTTGCCGAGAGGGAGGCGAAACCAACCACCGCTTCTGCGGCAACGGCAGACCGCATGATCTTTCCAAGCATCGTCATCGTGCTTCCTCTCATTTCCTTTTTATTTTTCCTGACGCAGTGAAAGGATGTATCCGGCCAAATCCCGGATCTCCAGGCGGGTGAGGTGGAGGTTCGGCATCGGCGGATGCGGACGGGTCAGCCATGTCGAAAGGTGATCCAGCGTCTGGCCGGGACGGTTCGCGATGCTGTGGAACGTCGGCACGTCGCTCGGAACCGGGCCGTTGGCTGGCTCGCCGATGAGATGACACGTCGTGCAGAGCTTGCGGGCGAGGATCTGGCCGTTGGCGGGGTCAGGAATTTTGGACTCCAATTTCCCGGGCGTGTCGGGAGCCATGGGAGGGGCGTCCATCTCCTGAGCCGACGCAAGTGGCGGATGCGCGGCCATGATCAAGCCGGTTAGCAAAAGAAGGCCCGATCCACGAAGTATTTTCGTCGCTTTGTGCATTGCCGTCTTTCAACCCCCAAAATCCCTTTGTTTGAAATCAATACGTGGGTAGCACGGCCGCGCTACGTCAGACTTTGACGAAGCGCAATTCGGGTGAGGGGCCACGCAAGATGAGAATTTCCGAGGCGAACGTTCGCACAGTCGTGCTCATGTTCGGCATGCTTCTGTTTTTGCCGGGCGCGGCAGTCGCGGAGGAATCCGATGAACAGGACGCGGCGAAGGGCCTCGCCATTCTTCAGAAGAATTGCGCGCGGTGTCATGCGCTCGGGTTGACCGGCGCGAGCCCTCATCCCCAGGCGCCGCCGTTCCGGGACGTGGTCAAGCGCTATCCGGTCGAGGACCTCGAAGAGTCTCTCGCCGAGGGAATCGTGTCCGGTCATCCCGATATGCCGGAATTCACGTTCGGGCCCAATCAGATCGGCGCGATCGTCGCGTATCTCAACAGTCTCAAGGCGCAAGAGAACGCGAAATAACGGACACGCCAGCGGCGCCCATCATCGGCCGCGAAGGGACGGCCACGCAATGACGGCGAAAAGAATGGTCGATGTGAGTAGTCCGATCGAACCCGCAGCGGCGAACGGATCGCCAGCGGGATTGCCCGAGAAAATTTGGAACAGGCCGAAGAGCAGCACGATGAGGCTCGCTTCCGCCAGCCAGAAATGAACGCTCGCGAGCCGCGACGCTGCGGTCTCCGGAAACAGATGGTAGAAAAATCCGTAGATCGCGAAGCTCACCCAGCCGACGACGAGAAAGTGCGCGTGGGTCGGCATCTGCGCGTGATCGTGGGTCATGCCCATCACCAAGCCAAGCGACATGCCCAGCACAGCGAAAATCAGTGCGCTGCCGAAAAAGCGACCTGCAATTCCTGTCATGATCTTCCCCCTGTGTCCTTCCGCCGCCCGCTCGCTCGGAACAGGGGCGCCGCCATTGCGTTGACCGGCCAAACAGGCAGGCGCGCCCTGGCCGAGCCACGCTCTGTCCGGGTGCAGACAATAAGGAGAATGCTCATGAAATGGAACTGGGCTGCTGCTCTGGGCGTCGGCGTCATCGTGGCGATGGCGGCTCCCGTAGTGCAGGCGGATTCGATCAGCGGCGTCGAAGGCGCGCGCGCCAAGGAGCGCCAGGGTCGCTATCTGAATCGGACCGACCGCGAACATCTGCGCCGCTACGGTGGCAACGGCGACTACTGGCGCGGACGTTATCGTGGTTACGGCTACTATGACGATTATGACTACGGGCCTGGTGTCGGCGTTTATGTCGGTCCGGGCGGTGTCGGAGTCGGCTTCTGATTTCGGCGAAGCGCGGGCATCAGGGAGGCGGCGGGCTGCGAGGCTCGCTGCCTTTTTGTTTGCTCTGACGAGCGTCTTTATCTTTGCGCTGGGGACTTCGCGGACGCGGCGGTCAGCGCGGGCTTGTTGAATCGTTCTCGTTTTAGGTATCGGGCCGCGCGTGCTCTCAGGCAGGCGCGAGCGATGCCGTGTCTTTCTTGCTTTCGCCAAAGCGATACCTTTCTCCGTATTCCTAAAAAACTTATCCCCGCCCTCCAGAGTCCCCGCATACTTTCCTCACCTCGCCTCGACGAAACGGCGGACAGTCTCGAGACCGTTTGGTGGACTGGGGGTGGGGCACAGGTGATCGTTCGTGCGCAAGGGGGTAACGGCCCGAGGCACGAACGCAGGATTTGGCGCGATGCTCTGTGTATGCAGCACCCCTGCTGGCGGCTTAAGGGACCGCCCATATCGCCCAAATGGAAAAGAGTGCCTGTGGCGGAGCGCTCCGAAGCGCTTTCAAAGTTCCGGAACGCTTAAGCGCTTCCCGCGCTCCGCTTCCGTTTTTTGTGGTGCCATCCGGCTCGCGTTCCTGCGAGCCGGCCGGATGGCGCGTGCGCTGTTTCACGCCGGCTGGATACGCATGCTTGGTACGACGTTCTTCGCGCGTCACGAATGGCCAAAAACTTTGTGGCATGGGCCATCCGGCTCTAATGTCTGGACTCTGGTAGGGGTGGAAAGCTGATGATTAGCCATCTATTTTTTTATATTTGCGAATGGAGCCGCCATTGAACTCCATCCAGGATCTCTTCCAGCGCCTCACGCTCGGCGTCTATGTGATTGGCGTTGTTAACGGGGAGACGCGGAACGCGTTCACCGCGGCGTGCGTGATGCAGGCGTCCTACGATCCGCTGCTGCTCGCGCTCAGCATCAACCGTTTGCACTCATGTTACGGGACGTTGCGGCGCGGGCAGGCCTTCAGCGTTAATGTCTTGAAGACAGGGCAGCTCGATCTCGCCGCTCATTACGGCCGACCTGCGCGCGACGATAAGCTGGCATCGACGTCGTGGATGACGGGGATTACCGGCGCGCCGCTTCTGCGCGCCGCGCTCGCGTGGTTCGAATGCGAGGCGGTCGCCGAATATCCGGCGGGCGATCACGTGCTGGTAGTCGGCAAGGTGATCGGCGGCGAGGTGCTTGATTCCGTGGCCGAGCCGATGAGCTATCGCGAAACCGGCGACCTCGATGGGGCGTCCACTCTTTATCCCGCGAGATTCGAGCCTAAGTGAGTGTTCTGATTTGCGCGCGACGTGCTCCGTCGTTTTCCGATTGCGCGCTTTCCGACACGGCTCCGCCGCTCGGAAAGAGCGAGATGTCGCGTCGGGCGGGGCGCGCGAAGATGCTGCAACGCGGGGTCGAGATTTTTTCCTGGCTTCATCCGCGGGCGCGCTATGTTGCGGTGCCTGTCACAAACCGCGCGTCGTCTTGACTCCGCTCAATGCGGGCACGCACTCTCCGTATGATTACGGAACTGCCAAGAAAGACGCTCGATTGCGGAACGTTTGGCGGCAGAACGTGTTCAGCGTTCAAATTCCTGCCGCGTGCATTTCGCACCTCGGCGTCGCCGTGAAGCTCCGGAGTCCTGTCATGTTTCGCGCAATGAGTTTGGCGGTAATCGCCGCCGCATCGCTGTTGGCTTTGAATTTCCTTGTCAATCCGATACCGGCGGAAGCGCGCGGCGGACATTTCGGGGGAGGTCATTTCGG
>JAFECG010000024.1 GCA_018242215.1 Pseudomonadota bacterium | reverse complement strand
TCACCGAGGCGATGCGGTTGCGCATGTCTTTTAAGCTCGCCATCGGGCGTTCTCCTCAAGGAACCCGATTAAGCTGCAAAACCCTTGGCAAACTTGTCGAGGAACTCGACCAGCTTCTTCTCGGAGTCCGCGGACAGGGCTTTCTCTTTCGCGATTGTCTCGAGAAGCGTCTTCTCCGAGCGAAGCCCGGCGAGAACACCCTGCTCGAATTTGCCGACGGCCGAAACCGGAATGGCGTCGAGATAACCACGCGTGCCGGCGAAGATGACGGCGACCTGCTCTTCCATCTTGAGCGGCGAAAACTGCGGCTGCTTCAGAAGCTCCGTCAGACGCGCGCCGCGCGCCAGTAGCTTCTGCGTCGCCGCATCGAGGTCAGAACCGAACTGCGCGAAGGCTGCCATTTCACGATACTGCGCCAACTCACCTTTGATCTTGCCAGCGACCTGCTTCATGGCTTTCGTCTGCGCCGACGAGCCGACGCGCGACACCGAAAGACCGACGTTCACGGCCGGACGGATACCCTGATAGAAAAGGTCCGATTCAAGGAAGATCTGCCCGTCGGTGATCGAAATGACGTTTGTCGGGATGTACGCCGACACGTCGTTGGCCTGCGTTTCGATAACGGGAAGCGCCGTCAGCGAGCCGTTACCGGAAGCATCACCGAGCTTCGCGGCGCGCTCGAGCAGACGAGAGTGGAGATAGAAAACGTCACCCGGATAGGCTTCGCGGCCTGGCGGGCGGCGGAGCAGCAGCGACATCTGGCGATAGGCGACGGCCTGCTTCGAAAGATCGTCATAGGCAATCACGGCATGCATACCGTTGTCGCGGAAGTATTCGCCCATCGTGCAGCCGGTGAACGGCGCGAGGTACTGCATCGGCGCCGGGTCGGAAGCAGTTGCGGCGACGACGATCGAATATTCGAGCGCGCCACGCTCTTCGAGCACCTTGACGAACTGTGCGACCGTCGAACGCTTCTGGCCGACCGCGACGTATACGCAATAAAGCTTTGCGCTCTCGTCGTTGCCCGCGTTGAGCGGCTTCTGGTTGAGGAAGGTATCGAGAATGACGGCAGTCTTGCCCGTCTGGCGGTCACCGATGACGAGCTCGCGCTGCCCGCGGCCGATCGGAATGAGCGAGTCGATTGCTTTGAGACCCGTCGCCATCGGCTCGTGCACCGACTTGCGCGGCAGGATGCCCGGCGCCTTGACGTCGACGCGCATCTTCTTTTCGAACTGGATCGGACCCTTGCCATCGATCGGGTTGCCAAGACCATCCACCACGCGGCCTAGGAGACCCTTGCCGACCGGAACTTCGACGATGGCGCCCGTCCGCTTGACGGTGTCGCCCTCGCGGATCGTGCGGTCGTCGCCGAAGATAACGACGCCGACATTGTCGGCTTCGAGGTTCAGCGCCATGCCGCGGATGCCGCCAGGGAACTCGACCATCTCACCGGCCTGGACGTTGTCGAGACCATAGACGCGCGCGATGCCGTCGCCGACCGACAGTACCTGTCCGATTTCGGAGACCTCGGCTTCCTTGCCGAAGTTTTTGATCTGATCCTTGAGGATCGAAGAAATTTCTGCGGCCCGGATTTCCATTGAGACCTCTTCCCTGGTCGTTTCCATTTATCGGAGCCTGATCCGGCTCCTTATTCCAATGTCTTAAACTCGCCTTGCCCAGCGCCCTCCGGTCGACCGACCGGCAACGGAATGCGTGGCTTTATGCTCCGGCTCCGCTCAGCACCGCCTTCATGTTCTGAAGCTTGGTCTTGAGCGAGGAGTCTATCATGCGGCTGCCGACTTTCACGATCAGGCCGCCGAGAATGCCGGGATCGACGCGCGATTGCAGCGTCACGTCTTTGCCGACTGACGCCTTCAGCGTTTCCTTCAGCGCCGCGATCTGCTCATCATTAAGAGCGAACGCACTGGTCACTTCCGCCGTAATCTCGCCGCGCGCCTTGGCGGCAAGCGACCGGTAGGCCTTGATGATGTCCTGGATGACGAAAAGGCGGCGATTGGCCGTCACGAGCTTCAGGAAATTGGCCGTCAGCCCGCCGATGCCCGCTTTGTCGAGGATCGCGGAGATCGCCTTGCCCTGATCGTCAGCCGCGATGACGGGGCTGCGCACCAGACGCATGAGATCCGGGCTCTCGTCGAGCAGCGCCTGAAAATTCACGAGATCGCGTTCGATCCCTTCGACATTCGAGCTATCGCTTGCCAACTCGAACAGAGCCGACGCATAGCGCCCAGCCACACCTTCAACGATCGTATCGTCCGTCGCCACGTCGCTCTCACCTCGCGCCTTCGGGCGCATAGAGGGCGGGGCACGAAAAAGGCCCGAGTTTGCGCCCGCTCCAAGGAAAGGCCTTTGACAAAAGAAGAGCGCACGGGGCCGGAACCCACCAGCCGCCCCCTTTCAAAGCCGGGCTGTCCTTAACATGCACTCTCCGAGGCTTCAACAGTGCGCCAAGAGGGCGCGTTGCCGCATAACGCGGCTGCCGACGCCCAAAATCCAGGCCTTTTAAGGATCCGTATTGCTCCGCGACGCCCACGGATCATGAACCGCGATGGGCGCTGTCGTTCAAATTGCGTTCAGACTGGACGCGCTAAACAACAGTCAACATGCGGAGAGTCGAAGGACCCGCTTTGCAAGTTCAAGTCCCTGCACTTCACGTCCCAGCACTTCGGGCCCGCCTCTGGCGGGCTCATTTTTTTGGTCAAAGCGCGTCCCGCATGATGATTGGAAAGCGCCAGGGCAGGACAAACACCAAGTCGAAGCCGATCTCGTGATTCTGATATTGCGGATTTCGCGCAAGCCATAGGTCCGCGGCGCGCCTGACTCGGCGCCGCATCGTCAGCGTGATGGCATCTTCGGCGTCTTCCGTTGTCTGGCGCCGCTTCACCTCGATGAAGGCCACCCGGTTCTTGCGCAATGCAATGAGATCGATTTCACCGACGGGTGTCTTGAAGCGCCGGCCGAGGATCCGATGCCCGGTCGCCATATAGACCGCCGCGACGATGGTTTCCGCCCTAAGCCCGCTATGGTGCCGGCGCCGTCGCTCCAAACGTTGGCGGAACTCGTCATTGACGTTCGAACTCATCGTCGTGCGTCCTTCGCCTTGATCCCGAGTCCGTAAACCCGTGCCTTCGGAACCCCGAATTCATCCGCGAGCGCCTTCGCCGCATCCTTGAGACTCATGACTTCGAGAGCCCCAGCCAGCCGAGCCGCGAGCGCCTCGTCGCTGACAGCCTGAGCTTGCTCCGGCCCGATGACAATGACAACCTCACCCTTGAGGCCGTCCCCGGCGGTGATATCCACGAGATCGGTCAGACTTCCACGATGAATGTCCTCATGAAGCTTCGTGAGTTCGCGCGCCACCACCGCCTGACGCCCCCGAAGCAGATCTGCCATATCGGCAATCGTCTCGGCGATCCGGTGCGGCGCCTCATAGAATATGAGGCTTCCGGGAATTTGCGATAATTCTGCGAGTTGCGCCCGCCGCGCCGCCTGTTTCGCCGGCAAAAACCCCGCAAAAAAGAAGGAGTCGGTTGGCAATCCGCTCGCGGTCAGCGCCGCCAGGAGCGCAGATGCCCCAGGTACGGAAATGACGGGAATACCTTCAGCCGCCGCCGCTCGCACAAGTTTGAATCCGGGATCCGAAAGAAGGGGTGTCCCCGCATCCGATATGATTGCGACACGCTTGTTTGATTTAAGCTCGGCAATGACCCGGTCGCTTTCCCGCTCTTCATTGTGCTCATGAAAAGGGCGTGTCCGTGCTGCAATTGCATAGTGCTGAAGAAGCTTGGCGGAATGCCGTGTATCTTCACAGTAGATGACATCGGCTCGCGCCAGAATCGAAAGCGCCCGCAGGCTAATGTCGGAAAGATTGCCGATCGGCGTCGCAACCAGATAGAGCGCCGGTGCCAATGGTTCGGCCAGAAGCCCCGCAAGCACGGCCTGCGCGCGCTCTGCGGGTCCGATGGCGGGCACGGCAGACGCGGACGATGAAGGCACTGATTTCCGATTGTCGGCCACGAATGTCGTCCCGCTCCGGAGAAGGCTGCTCCGCTAGCATTATCACACGGAGGACTTGCCGAAAGCGTCCGCGGCAACAAGGCCTAAGCCGCGATGGCGTCGCCCACCGGTCGCGCGAACTGCTGAGGCGCGATGCCGAGCACATGGACGGTTGCGCGACGGCGGCGTCCGCCCACGTCCATCACGGCCGATAATTCATCTACGAGCGAGGTCAGAGCGTATTGCGCGAGATCGAGCTGGAGAGTTGCAGATGCCTGACAGCGGCTCGCCTCCTGCGCACGCGAGGCAGCGCCGGTTATGATCTCACTCAGATAATTCCATTGGTCCTGCAGCGTCAGTCGGCGCGGTTCGACCACCTTTGGCAGTTGCCATTTCGCTGAACCGTCAGCGACCGGCCACGAGATCAATTCGCGTACGATTGCGAACCCCCGCGAAATCGCCGCAGAAATCTGGCCAATCCATATTTTCGATGTATCTGCCATAAATGCAAGAATCAGGTGATTTGATTAGAGAACAATTAAAATTGCCGCGATTTGGCCAAAGTTACAAGCCCGAGCGCAATCGCATTGCATTTATTTTTTCAATATTCGAGCAATATGGAAAATAAGCACGATCGAATCCGGCCGAATTTCCCAATAACGCAATTTCCAAATCAAAACTGAAAGAGCATTGTTGACGAATCTATTGCGTTGCATGGGCGTACATGAGGACGGCCCAGTAGCTGGAATCGCTATTAAGCAAAAATAACCCGCCGGATATCGTCCGCCGTCGCACCTTCGTCACGCAGCGCTCGCAGCCCCATGTCCCTGTTTGACTTCGAGAGCTTGCGTCCATCCGACCAGCGAATGACGCGGTGATGCGAATAGACAGGCTCCGGCAGATCCAACAGCTCTTGTAGAAGCCTTTGCAGATCCGTCGCCGCCAGGAGATCCTGACCACGCGTGACATGCGTCACGCCTTGCCGCGCATCGTCGACGACGACAGAAAGATGATAGCTCGCCGGCACCTCTTTGCGTACGATGATGGCATCGCCCCAACGCGCGGGTTCCGCGGTCATCGTTTGCTGCGAACCATCTTCGGCGATCTCGACGAATGTCAACGGCTTGTCGCCGCGCTTCTCTTTGAGCGTTTGCAACGCGCCTTCCATATTGAGGCGAAGCGCGGGAGTGTCGCCCGCTGCCATGCGTGTACCAATGGCCTCAGCCGAAGCGCCGCGCCATATCCCTGGATAAAGCGGAGACCCATCAGGATCGGTCTTCGTCGGATCGGCGGCGTCGGCAATCTCTTTCCGGCTCGCGAAACACGGATAGAGCAGACCCATTGCAATCAAGCGATCAGCGGCCGCGAGATAATCGGAAAAATGCTCCGATTGTACGAGCACCGGCTCTTCCCAGGTGAGTCCCAACCAATTGAGATCCTCGAAGATCGCAGTTACGAATTCGGGACGACGGCGATCAAGGTCGATATCCTCTATCCTCAACAGAAACCGACCGCCGTTCTTGCGCGCAACGTCATGAGCGATAATGGCGGAAAGCGCATGCCCAACGTGCAGGAGCCCGTTGGGCGACGGCGCAAAGCGAGTGACGGAAGACATCAGTTGAAAAAGCTCGTGCGGTTGACACGTACGTCATACCTCGACGCGCCAGCTTCTGAGATATGATTTCGAAGATGATATACCGCAGTCTGATAAATCATGAACCCCGACTTACTCTCTGCTACTTCGGTTGCGTTACTCACGCCGGTGCTTGTCCGGTGACCGAATGGCGAAAGCGTGACGCGCTACGATTGCGGTTTCCGCGCTGAACGATCAAAATTGCGCAGCAGCAACATCCGAAATCAACAACGCGATGAAAAACGCGACAAATAGAATTCCAGCAATCTTTGTCATTTTCTACGCACTCCTTTCGTCAGATCGACGATGCACGATAAGATCCGCAACCAAGTGAATGAGCCAAATCCTTTCGGAGCAATGCGTTTGTCACGCCGGCGCCATGCGACAGTAACGACTGAAAGTCAGCTTCGAGTAGCGGCGGCGATGCTCGCAGAGCAATGCAGGGTCATGGCGCGCATATTGAAGCGCACCGGACTTCCTCCGCCAAGAGACTTTCCCGCAGATTTTTCCGGACTTGCCAAAATCATCGTCGGCCAACAGCTTTCGGCGCAAAGCGCGGCTGCGATTTGGGCACGCGTCGAACAGGCACATTTCCCGTTCACGCCGCAAAAACTGCAATCGAGTAGCGACGGCGATCTGAAACTCCTTGGGCTGTCGAACGGCAAGATCCGGACGCTCCGTGCGCTGTCACTCGCGGTCCTGGAAGAGGACCTCAACTTCGACGAGCTGAATGCTGCCGCAGATCAGGTGATCATCGAACGATTGACGGCCATCCACGGCATCGGTCCTTGGACCGCCGACCTTTATCTTCTGTTTGCTTTGGCGCGCCGTGATGCGTTTGCACCGGGCGACCTCGCGCTGCAGCTGGCCGTGCAACATCATTTCAAGCTGAAGGCTCGCCCAACCGCAGACGAGATGCAGCGAATCGCCGAACGTTGGCGGCCCGCGCGTGCTGTCGCCGCGCGACTCTTATGGGCTGATTACGCCTTCGCGCGCCGCGCTCTCCTGGGGACAGCTGCAAAGGCGAAGGTGGAAAGATCCAGTAATCGTCTGAAATAACATCAAAAACTCATTCCCGCGACAGATCGGACCGCATGCTTCACAGAACTGATACGCGCGGCTAGTATCCCGGCGTCCAAGTGGGGCCAAGACGCGATTCGACTGACCACCAAACCGCGAGGTTTGCGCGACTGTGAATGCTCACGTGACAATACCGGACAATTGTCCGGCTCTTGTGCTGAACGCCGATTTCCGGCCGCTCAGTTACTATCCGCTGTCTCTATGGAGTTGGCAGGATACGGTGAAGGCGGTCTTTCTCGATCGCGTGAATATCGTATCGGAATACGAACGCTACGTCAGAAGCCCATCCTTCGAACTGAAGCTACCCAGCGTCGTTTCCCTGAAGACGTATGTAAAACCGGCGCTCTATCCTGCCTTCACCCGGTTCAACGTCTTCCTCCGCGACCGCTTCACCTGCCAATATTGCGGCGACAAGAGTGATCTGACGTTCGACCATCTCATCCCTCGGTCACGCGGCGGCCAGACCCGATGGGACAATGTCGTCACCGCCTGCGCTCCGTGCAATTTGAGGAAAGGCGGACTGATGCCGCGGGCCGCGGGCATGTTCCCCGCGCACGAGCCTTACCGGCCAACCGTCTTCGAACTGCACCGCAACGGACGGCTTTTTCCGCCGAACTATCTGCACGAAAGCTGGCTCGACTATCTCTACTGGGATACCGAACTGGAACCGTAGCTCTCTTTTTCACGCCATGGCCGTGCGTGGTCCGGTCATCCAGAATCACAGAAACGATTGGAACACCAGAACCTGGATGGCCGCCTCGATGGCGGCCATGACGTTCGAGAGCATATGCCCTGCTCTACGCCGCGCGCTTGATGGGATGCGCGCAGAGCTCTGCGGCAATGAGATCGACGACGCGCTCCCAATTGGCACCCGGCTCGCGCTTCAGGCCGAACGCAACAAGCGCATCACCCGGCGAACCGCCGTCACGGAAAATACGCGCGCATTGCTCGCGACTGACGGCTACGGCCTGATGCCACTGGATGGGGCTTAAGTGGTCTGGAACAGATGGGGTCATCTGATCGAACTCCGCTAAACAAAAACGGGAACGATTTCCGAGACTTTGAGTTTCCGACGATGGCGGCAGACGCACAGAGCGCTGTGACATCACTACGCGAGACCGTGTCACATGATGTCTCGATTGAGGGCTAACTCGAATCACGCTCCGTGCGTCTGCCAGCTCGTTGGAAAGCCAGTGCTCTCCGAAATCCTTTTTATCCGACGCCTTCACAAAAACTGACGCGCACACGAACGCTACAAACTGGGAACTTATTGCGCCCTGGCGAGAGCAGCCGCGACGATGGCTCGCCGCATCACCTTACTCGCCACATCACCAACCGGACGCCAGTTCCAATCCTCAGAAAGCGCCCCCTCTCGTGAACCGACCCGGCGGTCATCCTGAGGAGTGCGGGCGAACCGCAAGGACATACGCTTCAACGAGTTTGTCGAAGCAGTTCGCCTAAGTTTTTGAAACGTCCCGGACAGAACGGCTTTCGGAGTCTGCCCAGACTCGACGCGACGCAACGAACGCTTACGACACGCAACAACGCTACGCTTACTCAAAGATGGAGCGGACCGGGGCTCGGACAAGGGATCACTCGTCTCAAGCATCGCACTCGAACGACGCAACGCATACGACACGGAAGTAGCTCCCTACGCTTGAACGATATCCACACAATCCCCAGAGCAGCCCGGGTGTTCCGCGAACGAAGCAAGAATAGCCGTCACATTCGGGCAACGCGAAGGCGCGATCGCGGCCTCGCCATGATATTCACCGCGGAGTTGCCTTGACAGTATCGAGGGCGCAACGAATTCAACGTTATCGCGGCCGACGAGAATTGTGGAAAAGCTTCCGCATCAAAGGGCTAGGCCGATCGGCTGCGTCGGTACGCTGCGCGGGCGGCGCCGAATGAGATCGCCATGATCAAAGCCGACGCGATGACGTTCCAACCGGCGAATGAAATGCCGAGGAAGCGCAAGGCCGCCTCATCGCACTTGATGACTTTGATATTCTGAATGTTGTTGAGAAGATTGCCCGCCGACGTCGTCAGCGACTCGCCGCCGCCGCAGGTTGCAGGCCCGGGCCAGAATTTCCACTCCGCTCCCGCGTGATAAATACCGAGACCGGCATTGGCCATAAATGCGAGCGCCGCAAGAACGAACAGCGCGGAAGCTGACCTGCAGTAACCACCCTCACTCAAAACCAGCGCAACGAAGAGCACCGGAACGCCGGCGTAGTAAGCGTAGCGCTCGATCAGACAGAGCATGCACGGCACGTAGCCGCCCAGGTATTGAAAGCCGAGAGCCGTGAGGATCGTGAAAATCGCGATGCATAGCGCCAGCGCGCCGAGTTGGTAGTCGGTACCCCGCGCCCTTCGCTGCACAAACGCCATGAGTCTCGATCCCAGCTAGAAGATATAACGAACCGCCACGAAGCCGCCGACAAGCAGCACGACAAAGACGGTCGTCACCAACGCAAGCCGCTCCTCGATGAACGCCCGGATCGGCTCACCGAAGAAATATAGGAGCCCGGCGACGAGATAGAAGCGCATCGCCCGGGCAGCGATGCTGGCGCCGATGAACGCCAAAAAATTCATCTTTCCGACGCCCGCGGCGATCGTCACGACCTTGTACGGAATCGGCGTCATGCCTTTGATGATGACGGCGGGAACACCGTACACCTTGACGAAGGTCATGAAGCTGTCGAGGGCGTGCTCGCGGCCATAGAACTTCAGGATGGGGAGTCCGACGGCATCGTAGAGATAATATCCGATGGCATAGCCAAGCATGCCGCCGATCACCGAGGCCACCGTCGCAATCGTCGCGTACCACCACGCTTTCTTGCGCTCGCTCAATACCATCGGAATGAGCATCACATCGGGCGGTATGGGAAAGAACGAGCTTTCGACGAACGAAACGACCGCGAGCGCCCAGGGGGCCTCCTTGCTGGCCGCCGTCCGCATCGTCCAATCGTAAAGTCCCCTCAGCATCCGCGCTGCTTAAACGGCGGCCCGCATCTTGTCCATGCGGCCCGCGGGCTGAAAGCTCTTTGAAAGCTTTGCGACAACAGCGTTCAGCACGAGGCGGCCTCGCGGCGTCACGCGGATCCGGCCGATCGGAGAGGATGAAGAGTCCGGAGCCAGCCCTGGTCCGGCGCAAGCCACGATGTCCTCGAGTTCGTTCGCTCGCCAGTTGCCGGGCTTCTGCGACGGAGGAGGAGCCATGGTTTGCAGCAGTCCGAGCGCACGGAGTTCAGCGACGACATCAGCGCCTGGACGAATACCGCCAAGATCGGCAAGGCGGTCCAGATCAACCCCTTCCGAAAGCCGTAGTCCCATCAGCAGCATCTCATCGGCCTGCTCCGCGTTCGAAAGCGCTGCCCGTTCGACGAGGCCGTGACCATCAGTTTCAACTCGGGCGAGCCATGCTTCGGGATTGCGCTCCGCGATCGTCGCCTCACGCCGTTCGCCGGGCACGATCCGGCCGTGCGCACCCGGGCCCACGCCCGCATATTCTCCGTAACGCCAGTAGAGGAGATTGTGTCGGCTTTCCGATCCGGGCCGCGCATAGTTGGAAACTTCATAAGCCGCGAGACCGCGCGCGGCCGTCATGTCTTCCGTGATCTCGTAAAGCGCCCCCGCATCATAGTCGTCGGGAATGATGAGCTTTCCCGCCGCATGCAGCGCGGCGTAAGGCGTGTCGGGCTCGATGGTCAGCTGATAAAGCGAAAGATGATCTCCCGCGAGATCGAGCGCCTCGCCGAGTTCCTGTCGCCAATCGTCGGCCGTCTGTCCCGGTCGCGCATAAATGAGATCGAACGAGAACCGCTTGAATGTTGCCCGCGCGATCTCGATCGCGCTCTTCGCTTCGGCGACGCTGTGAATGCGTCCGAGCTTGCGCAGTTCCTCGTCGCGCAACGATTGCACGCCAATCGAAACGCGATTGACGCCCGCTTTGCGAAAACCGCGAAACCGCGCAGCTTCAACGCTTCCCGGATTGGCTTCGAGCGTGATTTCTGAGCCTGCGGCAATCCCCCATCGTTTCGAGATGTGATCGAGAATGCCCGCGACGGTCGAAGGCTGCATCAGCGATGGCGTCCCACCACCGAAGAACACGCTCGTTACGACGCGCGCGCCGACACGATCCGCAGCCCAGTCGATCTCACGCTTGTAAGCTGAAAGAAATCGCTCTTCGTCCCAGCCCTTGTGGCGGACATGGCTGTTGAAGTCGCAGTATGGACATTTCTGCGCACAGAACGGCCAGTGCACATAAACGCCGAATGTGGTGTCACTGCTAATCATGAGCGCTCGCGGCTAGCATCGCTTTCGCAAGCTGACGCCATGCCGGCTCCTCGCTTCCGTCGGAACGCGCCAACTGCCGTTCCAAGGCCTCAAGATAGGTTTCGAGCGTCACGTTTTTCCAGTCCGCCCGATGCGCAATCAAATCGTCCTTCAGCCGAGAAACGAAAGCCGCTGCTTCGACGCGCGTCGAAAGACTCGCGGCCGCAGCTTCGAACGCCGCGAGGTCTCGCCCCACCTTCACAGATGCTCCCGAGCCCGTCGGTGCAATCCCATCCAGCATCGCAGCCTTGAACGCCGCGAACGCCCGCGTCCGGTGCGAGATCGCATATTTCTCTGCGGGCTCCATCTCGCCGAACGTCCGCACATCTCCTTCCGGTACGAACATCGGATCATATCCGAAACCGTTTCCGCCGCGCGGTGGCCAGACGAGATGTCCGAACACCTTGCCTTCAAAGACCTTTGCGTCGCCGTCTGGCCAGGCGAGGCACAATACCGAAATGAAGTTCGCACGCGGGCCATCGCCGCTCCAGCCGTTGTGGCCGGCGACATCTTCGGCGACTTTCTTCATCGCCAGGCCGAAATCCTTCCCCGGCCCCGCCCAGCGCGCTGAATAGATTCCGGGTGCACCGTCGAGACACGCAACTTCAAGACCGGAATCGTCCGCCAGAGCCGGCAACCCTGAACCCTTCGCCGCAGCAATCGCCTTGAGCCGCGCATTGCCTTCGAACGTCATCTCCGTTTCTTCGGGCTCAGAGAGGCCAAGCTCCCCCGCCGAGACGGCATCGAGACCGTAAGGTTGAATGAGCTGGTTGATCTCCCAGACCTTGCCGGGATTATGGCTCGCGACGACGAGCTTCATGCCTCTGGAAAGTGGTGTCACGCGAGCCCCCAAATCCGCGGCTCGGCGAATTCGAGGCAATTGCCCGCCGGATCGCGAAAATAGAGCGAGCGGCCGCCACGAGGCCATTCAAAATCCGCTTCGATCGGGATGCCGAGCGCTTCGAGCCGCGCGCGCCATGCCGCGATATCTTCCGCGGTTGCCCGGAAGCAGACGTGCCCTTCGCCCTGAGCACCATGAGGCGGTACGGGCAGCGCCTCCGGCGGCGGTGGCGTCCGCGTGGCGACTGGATTAAAGATCAAGAGCATCTGCGACCCATAGCGAAAGAAGACGTGGCGCTCAGCAACCGCCGCGAAGGGTTCGAGCCCGAACACGCGCCGATAGAAACTTTCGATCGCAGCAAGATTTGGCGCATAGAGAACTGTTTCGAGAATGCCGATCGGTGCCGGCGGCGATTTCAAATCGATGCCCATAGAAACAATCCGAGGCTGACGGCACCGAGCGCACTGCGAACGCCATGTAGCATTCCCCATCGCTCGATGAGCGCCCGGGTCTCTTCGTTCGCGCGTTCGAGCGGCGTTTCTTCGAGCGCACGGTTCACGGGCAGAATTGCAAAAATCGTGAACGGCCAATTCGCGAGAAGCGCCGCCCCACCGGCAAGCCAGACGACTTTCCCGGTCACCAGCCACTCGAGCAGCCCGAGAATGAAACCAATGACTGCGAGCGAAGCTTGCATCAGGAAACCGCGCGCATAGCTCGGTTTCCATTCCTGAAGCAGGGACCTGTCATCGAGGGCGAGCCGCGCCGGTTGTTCCGCCCAATTGATATAGAACGCCGCGCCCGTGAAGAGCGCGGCGACGACAAGGGCGAAAGGTCCGAACATGGCGGGGTCCCTTCCGACGGATCAAGCAACCGTCAATTTTTGCAGCTGAACGAGCTCGCCGATCCCTTTCTTCGCAAGCCCCATCAACTCCGTGAAGCGTTCTTCGGTGAAGGGCGTCGTTTCGGCTGTCCCTTGGACCTCGACGATGCCACCCGTTCCGGTCATCACGAAATTCGAATCCGCATCGGCATTGCTGTCCTCAGCATAGTCGAGGTCGAGAACAGGTTCTCCCTTATAGATCCCGCATGAGACTGCAGCCACATGATCGCGAAGCACGGTGTCTTTCACCATGTCGCGCATTTTCATCCATTGGATGCAATCGTGGAGAGCCACCCAGGCGCCGGTGATCGACGCCGTACGGGTGCCCCCATCCGCCTGGATAACGTCGCAATCGACGGTGATCTGCCGCTCGCCGAGCTTCGTCAGATCGACGACCGCCCGGAGCGCCCGCCCGACAAGCCGTTGAATCTCCTGCGTCCTCCCCGACGGGTGCCCGCTCGTCACCTCACGCCGAGTCCGATCATGCGTCGACCGCGGCAGCATCGCGTACTCGGCCGTCACCCAGCCGCGGCCCTGCCCCTTGAGCCACTGCGGGAGGCGCTCTTCCAGGCTCGCCGTGCAAAGGACATGGGTATCGCCGAATTTGATGAGACAAGAGCCCTCGGCATATTTGGAAACGGCGCGCTCGATCGAGACACGGCGCAACTCGTCTGGTTTGCGTTTGGAAGGTCGCATGAGTTCCCTGAACTGTTGGCATTGCGGGCGCGACCCTAATGAACGGCCTTCCCGCCTTCAACCGGAAACCTTTAACCGCAATCAGCCTCTAACCGGGCGGAAGATACAGCAATATTTGACGTACAGCCCCGCGGTTCATAGATTCCGGCTGTGAAGACGGAAGAGCAAATCGTGACGGCGACGCTTCTCGACGGCAAAACCCAGCTGCAAAAGCTTAACGAACGGTCCCGGACGATCCTCCGGCGGATCGTCGAAAGCTATTTGGCGACGGGCGAACCGGTCGGCTCCCGCAACCTGTCCCGCGCATTGCCGATGGCGCTGTCGCCGGCGTCGATCCGCAACGTCATGTCGGACCTCGAGCAGCTCGGACTGATCGTCTCGCCGCACACGTCCGCGGGCCGCCTGCCGACGCAACTCGGCCTCCGGCTGTTCGTCGATGGTCTCCTCGAAGTGGGTGACATCACCCCCGAGGAGCGCCGCCAGATCGAAGCCCAGATCGCGTTCCGCCGCGAGAAGTCGGTCGACCAGCTTCTCGCCGAAGCCGGCGAGCTGATGTCGGGTCTTTCTCATTGTGCCGGCGTGGTCCTCGCCGAAAAGCAGGTCGCGCGCCTCCGCCATATCGAATTTGTTCCGCTTGAGCCCGGACGCGGACTGGTGATCCTGGTCGATGAAGACCAGAACGTCGAGAACCGCATCATTCCTTTGCCCGAGGGACTGCCGCCGTCGGCGCTGCAGGAAGCATCGAACTATCTCAACACGCATCTCCGCGGCATGACGCTCGCCGAAGCCAAGGCGGAGCTTGAAAAATCGTTGAGCGCCGCGAAGGCCGAGCTGGATCAGCTCACGCAGAAAGTCATCAAGGCAGGACTTGCCGAATGGTCGGGCGTCTCCGACGACCGCAAGAGCCTCATCGTCCGCGGCCAAAGCAACCTCCTGAAGGACGTGACGGCGGCTGAAGATCTTGAGCGCATCCGGCAGCTTTTCGATGCTTTTGAATCGAAGCAGGACATCGTCGAATTGCTGGGCGCCTCCGACACGGCCGAAGGTGTTCGCATCTTCATCGGCGCGGAAAACAAGCTGTTCTCGCTTTCCGGATCATCGTTGATCGTTGCCCCATTTCAGGACCAGACACGGCATGTCGTCGGCGTTCTGGGCGTCATAGGCCCGACGCGGCTCAATTACGCGCGGATCATTCCGATGGTCGATTATACGGCCAAGCTCATGAGCCGCCTCATCGGCTGAAGACTTTGAAGCAGCGCAAGGACGCATATTTGAATCGCCTTGATTTTTGCGGGCCAGCGGCCGATATCCCGGCACCCGGATTTTTCCATAAGCTTTGTCAGCGAAGAGAAAAATGAGCGACGACAAGAAGCCCAACGACGAAACCGTTCCATCGCCGTCCGCCGCATCACGCGCCGAAACAGGGCAGGTCGACGCCGACCAGCTCAAGGCGATGATCGGCGCCCTGCAGACCGACCTCGAGAAGAAATCAGAGGAAATTGCCGCCAAGCAGGACCAGTACCTGCGCGCGGTGGCCGAGACCGAGAACGTCCGCCGCCGCCTCGAAAGGGAAAAAGAAGAGACGGCGAAGTATGCGATCACGAGGTTCGCAAAGGATATCCTGACGGTCGGCGACAATTTCCAGCGCGCCATCGCCGCCGTGCCGAAGGATGCCGTCGAAAATGACCCGGCGCTGAAGACGCTTCTCGATGGTGTCGTCCTCGCCGAACGCGATTACAAGACCGCACTCGAACGCCACGGCGTCCGCATCATAGATCCCGCCGGAAAGCCTTTCGATCCTCACCATCATCAGGCCGTTATGGAGCAGGAAAATACCAGCGTCCCGGCAGGAACAGTGCTGCAGGTCTACCAGGTCGGCTACATGATCGATGATCGCAATTTGCGGCCCGCCATGGTCGTCGTCTCGCGCGGAGGTCCGAAATCGGGGAAGGTGGACGAGGCGGCGCCGGAGGAACCACCGCCATCCGCGGCCTGAGTAAGGGAGGCAGGCTGCGACGTGTCGCCATCGTTAGAAATTTGCAAACGTCGCCCGCATATCTGAGCGACCGAAATAAAGAACGGTAAAGGGTGCCAATCGCGGAAAAAGCTTGAAAACGATGAGCTTTGTCAAAGCGAGCGCCGCAGCCGCAATGCAATTGAAGGGCGATAAAGTTGATCTATGGGAGGGATAAGAAGCGTTGCACGCCCAAAACAGACCCCTATATAACCGTCGGTCACACAATTGAAATCCTGGGGACCGGTGCCTCTGACCTCTCGAAGGGGAGGCACGTTGGATGCCAAACAGGGTCCACCCGGTCTGCCGCAACTGAGAAGGATTGACGCGAATGGCTAAAGTAATCGGTATTGACCTCGGCACGACCAACTCGTGCGTCGCCGTCATGGACGGCGGTAAACCGAAAGTCCTCGAGAACTCCGAGGGCGCCAATACCACCCCATCCATTGTTGCATTTACCGCCGATGACGAACGTCTCGTCGGCCTGCCGGCCAAGCGCCAGGCAGTGACGAACCCCACCAACACCTTTTTCGCAATCAAGCGCCTGATCGGCCGCCGCTACGACGATCCCGAGGTCACGAAGGACCAGAAGTTCGTCCCGTACAAGATCGTAAAAGGCACCAACGGCGACGCCTGGGTCGAAAGCCACGGCAAGCAGTATTCCCCGCAGCAGATCTCCGCTTTCATCCTGCAGAAGATGAAAGAGACCGCCGAAGCCAAGCTCGGCGAGAAGGTCACGCAGGCGGTCATCACGGTTCCCGCTTACTTCAACGATGCCCAGCGCCAGGCGACCAAAGACGCCGGCAAGATCGCGGGCCTTGAAGTCCTCCGCATCATCAACGAGCCCACGGCAGCAGCCCTCGCCTACGGCCTCGACAAGAAGAAGGAAGCCAAGACGATCGCGGTCTACGACCTCGGCGGTGGCACCTTCGACGTTTCGATCCTTGAAATCGGGGACGGCGTCTTCGAGGTGAAGTCGACGAATGGCGACACGCATCTTGGCGGCGAAGACTTCGACATGGTTCTCGTCAGCTACCTTGCCGATGAGTTCAAGAAAGAGCAGGGCATTGACCTGCGCTCCGACAAGCTTGCCCTTCAGCGTCTGAAGGAAGCGGCTGAAAAGGCCAAGATCGAACTGTCGAGCGCCCCTCAGACCGAAATCAACCTGCCGTTCATCACGGCTGATGCGACGGGCCCGAAGCATCTCACGATGAAGCTGACGCGTGCGAAGCTCGAAAGCCTCGTCGATGGCCTGATCAATCGCACCAAGGCGCCGTGCGAAAAGGCATTGAAGGACGCCGGCCTCAAGGCAGCGGAAGTCGACGAAGTCGTCCTGGTCGGCGGCATGACGCGCATGCCGAAGGTTCAGGAAGTCGTCAAGCAGCTCTTCGGCAAGGAACCGCACAAGGGCGTCAACCCGGATGAAGTCGTCGCCATCGGCGCCGCGATCCAGGGCGGCGTTCTGCAGGGCGAGGTGAAAGACGTCCTCCTGCTCGATGTGACGCCACTGTCGCTCGGTATCGAAACCTTGGGCGGCGTGTTCACGCGCCTGATCGATCGCAACACGACGATCCCCACGAAGAAGAGCCAGACCTTCTCGACGGCCGAAGACAGCCAGAACGCGGTCACCATTCGTGTCTTCCAGGGTGAGCGCGAGATGGCAGCCGACAACAAGATGCTCGGCCAGTTCGACCTCGTCGGCATCCCGCCGGCGCCGCGCGGCGTGCCGCAGATCGAGGTCACCTTCGACATCGACGCCAACGGCATCGTCCACGTCTCGGCAAAGGACAAGGCGACCGGCAAGGAACAGTCGATCCGCATCCAGGCTTCGGGTGGTCTTTCCGACGCCGACATCGACAAGATGGTCAAGGACGCGGAAGCCCACGCAGCCGAAGACAAGAAGCGGCGTGAACTCGTCGAGGTCCGCAACCAGACCGAAGCCCTCGTTCACGGCACAGAGAAGTCGCTCGCGGAGAACAGCTCGATCCCGGCCGTCGCTGCGATCAAGGGCGAAGTCGAAGCTGCGATCACGGCCGCAAAAGACGCGATCGCCGGTGAAGACGTCGAGGCGATCCGTTCGGCTTCGACGGCGTTGACCCAGGTCGCGATGAAGATCGGCGAAGCCGTCTACACGGCCAAGGGTGGAGCGGAAGGCGTCGAAAGCGGCGAAGCGTCCGGCGAAAACAAGTCCGCGAGTGGCGACGACGTCGTCGATGCAGACTTCGAAGAAGTCAAAGACGACCGGAAGAAATCGGCTTAAAAGTTGAACTTAGATTCGCCCTCGGGCTGGCCCAGCGCACCCCTTTTTCAGGATGCCGCGGCCGACCTGAGGGCGAAAAGTTGAAATTATCCGAAATTATCGCTTGTTATTGTTGCGACTTCCACCGACCAGCAACATGCACCTAACGGGTCATAGAACATCGCACCATGGCTAAGCGCGATTACTACGAGATTCTCGGCGTCAAGCGGAGCGCCACCGATATCGAGATCAAATCCGCCTATCGGGGCCGTGCAAAGGAATACCACCCCGACCGCAATGCCGGTGACAAGGAAGCCGAGCGCCGCTTCAAGGAGCTCAATGAAGCCTATGAGGCTCTGAAAGATCCGCAGAAGCGCGCGGCGTACGATCAGTTTGGCCACGCTGCGTTCGAAGGTGGCATGGGCGGCCGTGGCGGTCCCGGCTTCGGTCCCGACTTCGCCTCCTCGATGTCCGACATCTTCGACGATCTCTTCGGCGAGTTCATGGGCGGCCGGCGCGGACAGGGGCGCTCACGCTCGGGACGCGAAGCCGGCGCCGACCTCCGCTACAATCTCGAAATCACGTTGGCCGAAGCTTATACCGGCAAGACCGCACAGATTCGCGTACCCGCCAGCGTCAAATGCGAGACCTGTTCCGGAACGGGCGCCAAGCCCGGCACCAAGGCCAAGACCTGCACCACCTGCGGCGGCATCGGCAAAGTCCGCGCCAGCCAGGGTTTCTTCACGATCGAGCGCACCTGCCCGGCATGTCAGGGTCGCGGCGAGATGATCGACGATCCATGCGTTGATTGCGCAGGCTCCGGCCGCGTCCAGAAAGAGCGCACGCTTTCCGTAAATATTCCAGCCGGCGTCGAGGATGGCACTCGCATCAGGCTCGCCGGCGAGGGCGAAGCCGGTCTTCGCGGCGGCACGCCCGGCGACCTTTACATCTTCCTCTCGATCAAGCCGCACGAGTTCTTCCAGCGCGACGGGGCCGACATCTTCTGCAAGGTGCCGATCTCGATGACGACCGCCGCTCTTGGCGGACAGATCGACGTGCCCACCCTCGAAGGCACGACGACGCGCGTGAAAATCCCAGAAGGCACCGAAAGCCGCAAGCAGTTCCGTCTGCGCGGCAAGGGCATGCCGGTACTGCGCGCCAAGGTCTCCGGCGACATGTACATCGAGGTCGACGTCGAGACGCCGAAGAACCTCACGCGCAAGCAGCGCGAACTGCTCGAAGAGTTCGAGCGTTTGAGCCACAAGGAGACGAGTCCGGAAAGCGCCGGCTTTTTCTCCCGCGTCAAGGAATTCTTCGAAGGCAAGAGCGGCTGACCGCTGTCAAACCGCATTCTTGTCAAGGTCTCAAAAACCGCTAGGGTCCGGCTCACGAAACGCTAGTCTCGAAGTCCCTCACCTGCCCTTCGGGCATCCTCTCCCGTTTCGGGAAAGGAGAACACTGCTTTCCTTCTCCCGTCGGAAGAAGGTGCCCCGAAGGGGCAGATGAGGCGACTCCGACCCTTTAGACCGGACCTACCCACTCTATGACAGACGCATCCGCGCCCGATCCGCGCCTTCTCTTCTTCGCAGGCAGCACCCGCGCCAATTCGTTCAACAAGCGCTTGGCGAAGCTTGGCGCGATGATCGCCGAGGCCAACAGCATCCCCGCGACCTTCGTGGATCTCGCCGACTATCCGATGCCGATCTACAACGGCGATCTCGAAGCGGAATCGGGCCAGCCCGAAAACGCCCACAAGCTCAAAAATCTGATGAAGGCGCACACCGGCGTTATGATCGTCTGCCCGGAATACAACGCCTCCATCACGCCGCTCCTGAAGAACACGATCGATTGGGTGAGCCACGTGCGCGACGAGGGCGAGGCTCCGCTGGAAGTTTATCGCACGCGCGTCTTCGCGTTGGCGTCCGCCTCCGGCGGCGGACTGGGCGGCTTGCGCGGACTGATGCACGTCCGCGCCATATTGGAACTCGGCATTGGCGCCCTCGTGTTGCCTGAACAGTTCGCGCTGCCCCGCGCCAACGATTCCTATGACGAACACGGGCACCTCAAGAACAAGGACCAGACGGAGCAGTTCAAGGCCGTCATTCAGAAGCTCGCCCGTGCCGCCCGCGTGCTGCACAGCTAAGAGGAATTTTCGATGATCGACGCAGCCACGCGAGACAAGCTGATCGTCGCCCTCGACCTGCCCTCGTACGAAGCCGCGCGCGCTCTCGTCGATCGGCTGGGCGAGACCGTGAGCTTCTACAAAATCGGCTTGGAGCTTCTCTTCACCGATGGCCTGAAGCTGGCGCGCGAATTGAAGGATGACGGCAAGCGCGTCTTCCTCGATCTCAAATTCTTGGACATTGGCAACACGGTTGAACGTGCCGTCGCGAACGCTGCCGCGCTCGGCATCGATTTCACCACCGTCCACGGCCACGACACCAAAACGCTCAAAGCCGCCGTCATCGGACGCGGCGCTTCGAACCTGAAGCTTCTTGCCGTCACCGTTCTGACGAACCTCGATCAAACCGACCTGGATGAACAGGGAATCTCGGCAACGCCGTCCGGCCTTGTCGTCGGCCGTGCCCGTATGGCCGAGATGGCGGGCTTCGACGGCGTCATCGCTTCGGGCCAGGAAGCCGCTGCCGTGCGCGCGGAGACAGGCCCCGATTTCCTGATCGTCACCCCCGGCATTCGCCTACCCGGAGCCGACGCTGGAGATCAGAGCCGCGTCACGACACCTGAAGAGGCCATCGGCTTCGGCGCCAATCACATTGTCGTCGGCCGCCCCATCAACGCCGCCAAAGACCCGAAAGCGGCCGCCGAGTCCTTCCTCGAGCACATCGCCAGAGTGCGATAATACGATGGCCGATCATGGCCTTGCCACATCCTCGCCCACCTCTCAACATGTCCCGCCCATAGTCGGCGTTTACCTCCCCTTAACCGTCTTGGAAGTTAGCTTCCGGATGGCCCACGGGTATGAGTAGGCGGGGTTCAAGATCGGTATGCGTCGGCTTCGGCACGTCTGTGCGCAAGTTCGTTTGCTTGCAATGGCGATCACCGTCATCGGGCAGTTGCTGGCCCCCGTTGCCCGCGCCGACGAAATAGCCGCCGAGAAACCGCTGCCCTCGTCCGTCGAAGCCGCCCTTCTCCTGAAAGACATTCCCGAGGGCGCTCCGGTCTATATCCGCGTCTTCAAGGAAGAGTCCGAGCTTGAAGTCTGGAAGGCACGCACGAACGGCCGCTACGCGCTGATCAAGACATTCCCGGTCTGCAATTGGGGCGGAACGCTCGGGCCGAAGCGCGAGATGGGCGACAGCATGTCACCGGAAGGCTTCTACAGCGTAACCGCCGGGCGCATGAATCCGACCAGCAAATACCACTTGGCCTTCAACATCGGTTATCCGAACGCACTCGATCGCGCGCTCGGCCGCACCGGCAGCTACATCATGGTGCATGGCGATTGCCGCAGCGTCGGCTGCTTTGCGATGTCGGACAACGGCATCGAAGAGATCTACGCCTTCGTCCGCGACGCGCTGGCCGCCGGCGAAACGTCCATCCCGGTTCATATCTTTCCATTCCGCATGACGGCTGCGAACGTGAAGCGCCACGCGGATAATCCCGCGCGCGAAACGTGGGGACCGTTGAAAGAAGCCTATGACGACTTCGCCCGCACACGCCAACCTCCCGAGATCGGCATGTGCGGCAAGCGCTACGTGGTCAATCCCCTGACCTCCGTCGGCGACGATCCCAATGCTGCCTGCCCTGTCTTGATCGGCAAGCGATTGGCACCGATATCGCCGCGCGTCAGGAAGCGACTGGTGAACGCCGATCCCGATCTCGAAGCCCAAGGCCAGAAGCTCAAGGGCGTCATCGTCAGCAGCTCCGGCTGGGACGCTTTCGTTTCGGGCTCCTGGACCTCGACACCCGCCAGACCCACCCCGCGCACGCAGTCCATCGCAACCAGCAGCGACACGGCCCTCGGCGCCCTGCAATCCATCGTGAAGTAAGCCTGATTCACCTGCGCAAAGCCTGACGGGTTGCCGAAGCGCCGCCGATCCGGCTATGGCTCCTCGTCCGAAATGCGACGCTTTGCGTTCAACGAAAGAAAAAATCTATGCCGAAGGGATACGTCATCGCCCACGCCACCGTCACCGACCCCGACAAGTGGGCGCAGTACGTGGCGAAATCGAAAATCGCGCTCGACAAGTATGAGGGCAAGCCGATCGTGCGCGGCGGCAAGAGCGAAGTAATGGAAGGCAACGGCACGACGCGCAACGTCGTCCTCGAATTCCCAAGCTATGAGCACGCCCGCGGCTATGCGACGTCGCCGGAATACGCCGAGGCCAAGGCGCTTCGCCACGGCGCCGGCTCAATCGACATCACCATCGTCGAAGGCGTGTAAGTACCCCATCCGTCATCCTCGAACGGCCGAGCCTGCGAGCCCGTTCGGGGATCCAGCATAAAATGCGCCGGAGGCTCAATATCGCGCCTTCGGCAGTTCCTGCGCTGGATCTCCGGCTTCGACGCGCAAAAAGGTGCGCTCGCCCGAGGATGACGAATGCAGAATGCGCGATAGATACTCGGAACGACCCCGAGGATGACAATCAAATGGCCCACTTCCCCTTGAGCGACGGCAGGCCCCCGTGGCGGGCTCAAGTCCTGACGCTCTTTCCAGAGATGTTTCCGGGTCCGCTCGGCGTCTCGCTGATTGGGCAGGCGCTGGAAGCAGGAATTTGGTCGCTCGACACGATCCAGATTCGCGACTTCGGCCTGGGCCGTCATCGCCAGGTCGACGATACGCCCGCCGGCGGCGGCGCCGGGATGGTGTTGCGCGCGGATGTCCTCGGGCCGGCACTCGATCATGCACGTGAACGCGCGCCCGCCGCGCCGCTCATCTACCTCTCGCCGCGCGGCACCCCTTTGACGCAGCAGCTCGCACGCGATCTCGCCGAAGGGCCGGGCGTGACGCTCCTCGCCGGCCGCTTCGAAGGCGTCGACCAGCGCGTGATCGACGAAAAGGGGCTGAAGGAAATTTCGATCGGCGATTATGTCCTCGCCGGCGGCGAAGTTGCGGCAATGGTCCTGATCGAGGCCTGCGTGCGGCTTCTGCCGGGCGTCCTCGGGGCTGCCGAGAGCCTCGCGAGCGAAAGCTTTGAAACGGGCCTCCTCGAATATCCGCAATACACCAAGCCGCGGGAATGGGAGGGCCGCGCCATTCCCGAAATCCTGCTCTCCGGCGACCATAAGAAAATCGCGGAATGGCGGCAGCGCCAAGCGGAAGAGCTGACGGCGGCGCGCAGGCCGGATCTTATTCGTCCCACCCGCCACGCAAAGTAACGCATCCGCGCCCCTTCGCCTTTGCATGGCCAGGATTTGTTGGGCAAATACGGCGGGGGAAAAGATTCGCTAGGCTGATCTGAGCCGCCGCGAACGACAGCTCTCGGCACGGAAGCGTGACCAAGCGAGAGACGCCGATGGGAAACGATAAGACTTTGCTTCTTCGCATCTGGGCGGCGTTGCTGCTGCTGACGTTACCAGCAGTTGCCGATCCGGTGCCTGTCGCACCGGACCCGATCCCGCCCCAGGCGGCGGCACCTGCGGACCCGCAACCCGCTTCACCAGCCAATTCATCCCAAACCACAACGGCCCCCGCCGCAGCATCGCAAGCCGCCGCCGCAACGCAGGTCCAGGATGATCCCGTCCTGATGGCTGTCCGCACGAAACTCGCCGCCGAACCGACAGCCGAGGACGAGCACGATCGCGACGATCAAAAAGCCCTTGTCGAATTCTACAACAATCGTCACGGCGATGGCCTTTGGGTGACGGCATCCGGACTGAAGCCCGAGGCGAAAGCCCTCGCCCATGAGATCGCGAATGCCGGCAGCTACGCGCTCGACGTCTCGCGGTTCAAGGTCGCGACGCTCGCGGAAGACGCCCTCACCGTGACGGACACGGACTCCCTCGCCGAGGCGGAAATCGAATATTCGAAAGCGGCCCTTCTTTACGCCCGCGACGCGCGCGGCGGCCGTATTCCCGATCCGGCGCAGCAACTGACGACAAACCTCGACCGGCGTCCGCAATGGATTGATCCGAAGATCGTCATCGCGGCACTCGCGGCAACGCGCGAACCGGATGCCTATCTCCGCAGCCTCGAGCCGCAGCATCCCCAGTTTGAGAAGCTGCGCCAGATCTACATCACGATGCTGCCGAAGGACGGGAAAGGCCGCCTCAGTCCCGCTGCTAAGCGCATTCGCGCCAACATGGAGGAATGGCGCTGGATGTGGCTCAACATGGGCGACTTCTATGTCCTGAACAACGTCCCCGAGTTCATGCAGTACGTCTACAAGGACGGAAAGATCATCCGTTCCGAAAAGATCGTGGCGGGCCTCGTCGACAAGCAGACGACGATCTTTTCGCGGCCTTTGAAATACGTCGTGCTGCGTCCCGCGTGGCGGGTACCGGAAAGCATCATGGTCAACGAGCTTTGGCCGAACCTCATCCGCGGCGGCGGCATGATGAGGCAATACGGCCTTCAGATCCAAACGAAGGATGGGCGCAACGTCGATTATCGCCAGATCGATTGGGGCACCACGGATATCCGCAATTTCGAGGTCATCCAGCCGCCGGGACGCAAGAGCGTGCTGGGGCACGTGAAGTTTTCCTTCCCGAGCCAGCACACGATCTTCATGCACGACACGCCCGACAAGTGGATGTTCAAACCCGCGATCCGCACGTTGAGCCACGGCTGCCTACGTGTCTGGAAGCCGATGGAACTGGCCAAGATGGTCCTGAAGGAGGACAAGGGCTGGGACGCTGCCAAAGTCGACGAACTCGACCGCTCAGGCCCGCTCAACAACGAGATCCCGATCACGAAAGAGATCCCCGTCCACATCGTCTACTTCACCGCTTGGGTGACCGACGACGGCAAGCTCAAGACGTTTCCCGATATCTACGGTCACGAGAAGCGCATCACGCAGGCGCTCGATGGTCAGTGGAACCGGATCAACCACGGCCACGATCACCTCGCTCCCGTCGAACCGAGCTTCAATCCCGAGGCTCTCGAAGCGCGCACGCAGGAAGAGGAAAACGACGAGTATCCTGCCCAGAAAAACGCCAACGTGGGCGACATGATCGGCAACGCCCTCGGCCTAAGTTATTAAGACTACTCATCAATCCGATTGAAATGAAATGAGGGCACCGGTTCGGCCACGCACTAGCCGTCCTCACACCGTATACGAACTAATCGGTGGATAACTTTACGACGGCAGAGGACTCACCGATCGCAACGTGGTCAGTTGCTTGTGCAAGAGTGTTCGTTCCTCAATCTTGAGAAAGTGAGTATCGTCATGGCTCAGAATGAGAAAACATCTGCACGGGTAAGTTCGATCGCCTCACGGGCGCTCCAGAATCCTCAATCACTGAACTCGGAAGAGATCAAAGAGCTCGCGGCATCCGTATTGTCACAAGCTCCAGATCATCAGAGATCGCAGCAAAACGCTCAGAATCAGCCGAACCAGCAGAACCAAGGTCAGCAGAAGCGTTAGGTCCGCTTTCCTCCTCCGTGAGTGCTTCGATCGACAGAACGCAGCGAGCGGGTATCGTCATGATCCCGCTCGCTTGCGCTTTTTCGGGGTGATCGAGATCGCCGACGCTCTGGCAGACGACCTTCACGTCGCTCGTATCCTTGACGAGCCAACCGACCGTCGCCACTTCGACCGGCCGTGCCTCCGGCAACGACGACAGATAGCGCCACTGACCGCACGGCTGCCGGCTATCGAGCCAGCGAATGATGACGAGCGGACAATCGGCCATTCCGCGCCTCCAAGAGTGATTCGCTTGGAATCATAGCAGACTCAAAGATTTTCGGCCGTCAGTCCGGGCTTCCGCTGTGGTAATGTGGCGCGAAGGGCCCGCGATGATTTTCGTGAGAACGGCGAAGAGCCTCTCTCGACAAATCCGGCCTCTTCGGCTATCACCCGCCCCAACAACAATTCCCCTCAAACGGGTTGCCCTTTGGGCTTGCATGACCGGCTCGGCTCTGATGGACGCCAAGCCGATCCTCTGCGTCATCAAAAAACGAAATGGAATCAACAAGATGAACCTTATCCAGCAGCTCGAGCGCGAGCAGATGGACGCTATTCTCGCCAAGCGAGGCGTCCCCGAATTCGGCCCCGGCGACACCGTCAAAGTGATGGTGAAAGTCGTCGAAGCCGCCGAAGCCGACCCCAAGGACAAGAAAAAGAAGGTCGAGAAAGAGCCGACGGTCCGTTTCCAGGCCTATGAAGGCGTCGTCATCGCCCGTTCGGGTGCTGGCCTCAACGAGAACTTCACGGTCCGCAAGATTTCCTACGGCGAAGGCGTGGAACGCGTTTTCCCGGTCTATTCGCCCTTCATCGCCGAGATCGAAGTGCTCCGCCGCGGCAAAGTTCGCCGCGCCAAGCTCTATTATCTCCGTGGCCGCCGCGGTAAGGCCGCGCGCATCTTCGAGCGCACCGACGCTCGCGCCCGCCGCCTCAACGCCGCCTGGAAGGGCTTCAAGAAGCCGAAGGGTGAGGCCGAGGATCTGACGCAGATCAAGGGGATCGACGTTGATCTGCAGAACCGTCTGAAGCAGCTCAACTGCTACAAGATCGAGCAGATCGCGAACCTCTCCGACGAGGATATCGCCAACATCGACGAGACGCTGAAGCTCAAAGGCGCCATCGAGAAGCAGGACTGGACAGGGCAGGCACAGCGCCTTCTGGCGGAATTGACCGCTGCCGAGGTTCCCGCGGAAGAAGCAAAGGAATAAGCGGCCTCGCGAAGTCCGCATTGGAATTAAGAGAGCGCCGGGATTTCTCGGCGCTTTTTTCGTCTTAGCCGCGACGCTGCCGGGTATTTTGCTGAGCGCGATTTCGCACTAAATATACAACTGCCAGTTTCGCCGCGGAGTGACATGTCCAACATCGAAGTCAGCAAAACAGCAAGCCGTGACGGCAAGATCCCGCTGCACGGCCCGGAGGCGTTCGCCGCGATGCGCAAAGCTGGCCGGCTGGCCGCCGAAGCGCTGGACATGCTTGTACCTGTGGTGCAACCCGGCGTGACGACCGCGGAGATCGACGAGTTGGTGCTGTCGTTCGCGCTCGACCACGGCGCCATTCCCGCGACCCTGAACTACCGCGGCTACCGCTATGCGACGTGCACGTCGATCAACCACGTCGTCTGCCATGGCATGCCGAACGATAAGCCGCTGCGCCCTGGCGACATCGTCAACATCGACGTGACCCTGATCGTCGACGGCTGGCATGGCGACACCAGCCGCATGTATCCCGTCGGTGATGTTTCGCGTCGCGCCGAGCGGCTGATGCACGTCACCTATGAATCGCTGATGCGCGGCATCGCCGCCGTGAAACCCGGCCACACCACGGGAGACATCGGCGCCGCCATCCAGAGCTATGCCGAAGCCGAGCGCTGCAGCGTCGTTCGCGACTTTTGCGGTCATGGCCTCGGCCGCGTCTTCCACGATCGGCCGAACATCCTGCATTATGGCGAGCCGGGCGAAGGCACCGTCCTCGAACCCGGCATGCTCTTCACGATCGAGCCGATGATCAATCTCGGCAAACCACACGTGAAAATTCTGGCTGACGGCTGGACCGCCGTGACACGCGACCGGGAGCTTTCGGCCCAATTCGAGCACACCATCGGCGTCACCGAAACCGGCTGCGAGATTTTCACGGAATCACCCGCCGGTTATCATCTTCCACCTTACGACATCCGCGCCGCGGCCTAACGGAGGACAGGCGATGTCGCGTTCCGGGGGGCCGCGCGACAAGACAAGCGCCGAAGAGCAGGCGACGTTTTTCGCGGCCGCACCCGAGAAGAAGCCGAAAAGCGAGCCCGATGATCGCCACGGCCACCGCAAGCGTCTGCGCGAGCGCTTTCAAAATGGCGGCGCCGATGCGGTTCCGGATTACGAGCTTCTCGAAATGATCCTGTTCCGCGCCTTTCCGCGGATCGACACCAAGCCTTTGGCAAAACGCCTGCTTGCCAAATTCGGCTCCTTTGCCGACGTGGTCTCGGCGCCTGTGGAACGCTTGAAGGAAGTCGAAGGCATTGGCGATCGCGCCATCGACGAATTAAAGCTGATCAAGGCCGCCGCCGAGCGCCTGACCAAGGGCGAGATCAAGGCGCGTTCGGCGCTGACATCCTGGAGCGGCGTCATCGATTATCTGCGCTTGGCGCAAGGTTTCGAAACACGCGAGCAGTTCCGCATCCTTTTCCTTGACAAGAAGAACCAGTTGATCGCCGATGAGGTGCAGGGAAAAGGAACCGTCGATCATACGCCCGTCTACGTCCGCGAGGTCGTGAAGCGCGCGCTCGAGCTTTCCGCAACTGCGATCATTCTTGTCCATAATCATCCGTCGGGCGATCCGACGCCGTCGCGCGCCGACATCGACATGACAAAGCAGATCATCGAAGCGTCGCGCCCACTCGGCGTCACCGTGCACGATCACGTCATCGTCGGCCGCAACGGCCACGCGAGCCTGAAAGCGCTGAGGCTGATCTGATTGGAATTCACATCCGTCATCTTGGGTCGAATGAGCGGAGCGAATGAAGACCGGAGATCCAGCACAAGACTTATCAAAGACGCGATGCATTGCTCATTAGTCAATCGCTGAGCGATCTCGCGTATCTCGCATCGTAGCATAGACGATGAGCGAGAGCGCGATGCACCCCGAGACGTACCAATAGAAAAACGTTTCATGCCCTGCCTGCTTTAGCCAAAGCGCGACCCATTCCGCAGTGCCGCCGAATAGTGCGACCGTCAAGGCATAGGGCAAGCCGACGCCCAGCGCCCGAACGGAGGTCGGAAAAAGCTCGGCTTTCACGATGGCATTGATCGCCGTGTAGCAAGAGACGATCGCGAGACCGACGACGATGATAAAGAAGGCATGCAACGGATCGCGCGTCGTTTGCAGCACCATCAGCAGCGGCACAGTGCAGAGCGTGCCGAGCACACCGAAGGCTATCAAAACCGGTCGGCGCCCGACCACATCGGACAGCGCCCCGACCAGCGGCTGCATCAGCATATAGACGAGCAGCGCCGCAGCCGAAATGACAGTCGCGGTATCTTTCGAAAAGCCCGACGTGTTGACCAGGAATTTCTGCATGTAGGTCGTGTAGGTATAGAACGCCAGCGTTCCACCGAGCGTCAGCCCGATGACAATGGCGACTTCGCGCGGATGCTGAAAAAGCGCTCTCAGCGAACCCTCATGGCGCCTCGCGCGCGCAAAGGATTCCGTCTCGACGAGATCCCGCCGCATGAGAAATGCCACGAGCGATAGAAGCGCCCCGATCACAAACGGAATCCGCCATCCCCACGCCTCAAGCTCGGCTGGCGTCAGCACTAGCTTCTGCAGGATGATCAGCACGAGCATCGCCGTTAATTGCCCGCCGATCAGCGTGACGTATTGGAAGCTCGAATAGAAGCCGCGATGGCGGGAGGTCGCCATCTCCGAGAGGTACGTCGCGCTCGTTCCGTATTCGCCGCCGAGGCTCAAACCCTGGATCATGCGCGCAACAAGCAGGATGACCGGCGCCGCGACACCGATCGTCGAATAGACCGGCGTTACCGCAATCATCGCAGAACCAAAACACATCAGCAGGACCGAAAGCGTCAGCGAAATGCGCCGCCCGTGCCTGTCCGCCATCCGCCCGAACAACCATGCCCCGATCGGGCGCATCAGAAATCCGACGGCAAAAATCGCTGCGGTGTTCAGAAGCTGCGCGGTCTGGTTGCCTTCAGGAAAAAAGGCCTTGGCGAAATACAGCGAGAACGCTGCATAGACGTAAAAATCATACCATTCGACCAGATTGCCCGAAGACCCGATCAGAATGGCTTTGATTCGGGCCCCGAAGCTCAGTCCCGGCTCGGCTTTGACATCATGCACGACTCGTATTCCCCATTTTAGGGTGACCGTAACATGCGCCGCGCCGCTCTGCCGCACATCATCCCCTGAAACGTTGGCGCTGCAGCCGGTGACGTTGACGATGGGGTTATGCCTTCCCTAATAAGCAGACCCTGATCCGCTGGCCCGGCCGGAGCCGAAAACCATGACCAAGATGCCTCACCACGCCAAGGTTATCATTCTGGGCTCTGGCCCCGCCGGATATACCGCCGCCGTCTACACTGCGCGCGCGATGCTTTCCCCGACGCTCATTCAGGGTTCGCAGCCGGGTGGTCAGCTCACGATTACGACTGACGTCGAAAACTATCCGGGCTTCGCCGATCCGATCCAGGGGCCATGGCTGATGGAGCAGATGCAGGGCCAGGCCGAGCACATGGGCACGCACATCGTGATGGACCACATCAACAAGGTCGATCTGCGCGCCCGCCCGATCCGGCTCGAAGGCGACAGCGGCGACAATTACACCTGCGACGCGCTCATCATCGCAACGGGTGCACAGGCCCGCTGGCTCGGGCTGCCGTCCGAAGAGCATTTCAAAGGCCACGGCGTATCGGCGTGCGCCACATGCGATGGCTTTTTCTATAAGGGAAAAGACGTCGTCGTGGTCGGTGGCGGCAACACGGCCGTCGAAGAGGCGCTGTTTCTCACAAACTTTGCCAACAAGGTGACACTCGTGCACCGCCGCGATTTTCTGCGCGCCGAAAAGATCCTGCAGGAACGCCTCTTCAAGAACCCGAAGATCGCCGTCATCTGGGATAGCGCGGTTGAAGAAGTGATCGGTGCCCATTCTCCGAAATCGGTGACAGGCGTTGTCCTCAAGAACTTGAAAACCGGCATGACGTCGGAGCTTGCGACCGACGGCTTTTTCGTCGCCATCGGCCACGCGCCGGCAACCGAGCTATTCAAGGGCCAGCTTGAAATGACCCCGTCCGGCTATCTCGTCACGGCACCGGATTCGACCGCGACCGCGATTCCCGGCGTCTTCGCGGCGGGCGACGTCAAGGACGAGGTTTTCCGGCAGGCCGTGACCGCGGCAGGTATGGGCTGCATGGCGGCGCTCGAAGCCGAACGTTACGTTGCCCTGATGGATGAACAGGCCGACGCCGCCGAATAGCTGTCGAATGCCATTTATCTTCCATTGAGATCAATTCGATCTCTGCGTTCGCGCGACATGATCGCGCTCATACCTGCGTATGGCTTGCTCCTGCCATGCTTCCATTGCATTGCGTCTAGCGCATAGCTACAAAGCATGAATCCAGTAACCCCCCGCTGGTGAGCCTCCGAATATGGACTGGGACAAGCTTCGCATCTTCCACGCCGCAGCGGAGGCGGGCAGCTTCACGCACGCCGGCGAGCAGCTTCACATGAGTCAGTCGGCTGTCAGCCGGCAGATTTCGGCATTGGAAGCCAATCTCAAGGTCACCCTGTTCCATCGCCATGCCCGCGGCTTGGTTCTGACCGAGCAGGGCGAGCTTTTGAACCGAACAGTCGCCGAAGTCTTTGCCAAGCTGCAGACGGCCGAGACCCTCCTTTCCGATTCGACGACCAAGCCCTCCGGTGAGCTGCGTGTCACCGCTCCAATCGGCTTCGGCACGATCTGGCTGACCCCGCGCCTCAGAGAGTTCGGTGAGCTTTACCCCGAGATCCGCGTCGAGCTGATCCTCAACGACGATCAGGTCGACATCGGCATGCGCGCCGCGGACGCTGCGATCTGGACGCGCGAACCGGAGCAGGCCGATCTGATCCGCCGCCCGCTTTTCGAAAGCCGCGTCCGCGCCTTCGCATCTGCACAGTACATCCGCAAGCATGGAACGCCGAAGAGCCTTGCCGATCTCGATCAGCATCGAATTATCGGCTATACGGGACCTTCCGCCCAGCATCTCGACGCCATGTCCTGGATCGAAATGGCCGGTCGCGAGAACGGCGAGCGGAGGGAAGCGGTGCTGCGGGTCAACAGCGTCGTCGCCATTAAATACGCGATCCGCGCCGGCATCGGCGTCGGAATGATCCCGGATTACTTGACCGAGGATCAAGGCGACCTCGTGCCTGTGCTGACGGAAATCGAGCAGCCGTCGCTCTTTATGGTCTACGCCTACCCCGAAGAGCTGAAATCCTCAAAAAAGGTCCAGCTTCTGCGCGATTTTCTGATCTCGAAGATCGTAAAAAACCGCGGCGGCTGAGGCGCAGGGGCTTGTCCCAAAGCCGCATAAGCACCAAATATAAAGCTATGAGCGGGGCGTGGGACGGTTGTCTGCCACCACCGGGCCGGGCCCTGCGCAAGATGTCACTCTCCTTCGCCGGGCTGTTCGCAGCCCGGCGTTTTGCTGATGGCGGCTGCGACGAGGGCTGATTTGCGGAATTGGCCATCTGACGCTATCTAACCGCTTCGTTTCATCCGCTGCCCCGAAAAGGCTTATGAAAAGTCATGGCTAAGACGCTGTACGACAAAATCTTCGACGACCACGTGGTTGAGCAATCGCCGGACGGAACGAGCCTCATTTACATCGATCGCCACCTCATCCACGAAGTGACGAGCCCGCAGGCCTTCGAAGGCCTCCGCATGGCCGGCCGCAAGGTTCGCGCACCTGAGAAAACGCTGGCGGTCGTGGATCACAACGTACCGACGACCGACCGCACGAAGGGCATCGCCGACGAACAGAGCCGCGTCCAGGTCGAAACGCTCGCGACGAACGCCCGTGACTTCGGCATCGAGTACTATAACGAGCGCGACAAGCGTCAGGGCATCGTCCACGTCGTCGGCCCCGAGCAGGGCTTCACGCTTCCGGGCACGACGATTGTCTGCGGTGACAGCCACACCTCGACGCATGGCGCATTCGGTGCCCTCGCCCACGGCATCGGCACGTCGGAGGTCGAACATGTGCTGGCGACGCAGACGCTGATCCAGAAAAAAGCCAAGAACATGCGCGTGACGGTCGACGGCGTCGCGCCGAAGGGTGTCGGCGCCAAGGACATCACGCTCGCGATCATCGGCGAGATCGGCACCGCTGGCGGCACCGGTTCGGTCATCGAGTATGCCGGCGAAGCGATCCGCGCCTTGTCGATGGAAGGCCGCATGACGGTCTGCAACATGTCGATCGAAGGCGGCGCGCGTGCGGGCATGATCGCGCCGGATGAAAAGACGTTCGCCTTCATCAAGGATCGCCCGAAGGCGCCGAAAGGCTCGGCCTGGGATATGGCGATGAAATACTGGGAGACGTTGCGGTCAGACGACGACGCGCAATTCGACCGAGAGGTTCACCTCGATGCCGCGAAGCTGCCGCCCATCGTCTCTTGGGGCACGAGCCCTGAGGACGTCACGTCGGTCGCCGGATCGGTGCCCAACCCCACCGACGTCCATGATGAAAACAAGCGCGCCTCGATGCACCGCGCGCTCGAATACATGGGCCTGACGCCGGGCACGAAGATGACGGACATTCCGCTCGACGTCGTCTGGATCGGCTCATGCACGAACGGCCGCATCGAAGACCTGCGGGCCGTGGCGAAGATCGTTGACGGCAAGAAGATCTCGTCGCGCCTGGCTTACGCGATGATCGTTCCGGGCTCCGGGCTCGTCAAAGAGCAGGCGGAAGCGGAAGGCCTCGACAAGATCTTCAAGGACGCAGGTTTCGAATGGCGCGAGCCGGGCTGCTCCATGTGTCTCGGCATGAATCCCGACCAATTGAAGCCGGGCCAGCGCTGCGCCTCGACCTCGAACCGCAACTTTGAAGGCCGTCAGGGCTACAAGGGCCGCACGCATCTCGTTTCGCCGATTATGGCCGCGGCCGCCGCGCTCGAGGGCCACTTCGTCGACGTGAGAGAGTGGCAAATGTAAAAGGGCGTTCGTTGTTGACGCTCCGCTTCACCGGAACGATCAAAGGTAACCCAAGTCCCTCACCTGCCCTGCGGGCATCCTCTCCCGTTCCGGGAGAGGAAAGTGTCTTTCCTTCTCCTCTCGGGAGGAGGTGGCCGAACGCCGGATGAGGGGACGCGTTGCATCCCAGTCTTTCCGGATGGGAAAGGAACCATCGAAAGGGTAGCTCATGGCCGACGACGCAACCGCCTCTGTCCAATCCCAGTTCGGCCGCGCCGCCGCCGACTATGCGACGTCGTCCGTTCATGCCCAGGGCGAAAGCCTCGCGCGCATCGTTGAACTGACGGCGCCGCAAAAGACGTGGGCCGCAATCGACGTCGCCACCGGCGCCGGACACACCGCGGCGATCTTCGCGCCGCGCGTCGCAAGTATGATCGCGAGCGACATCACCGATGAAATGCTGCTCGAAGCGGCGAAACTCGCGAACGCCCGCCGCATCGCGAACATCATGACCGTGCCGGCCGCAGCCGACGCTTTGCCGTTTCCCGACGAAAGCTTCGATCTCGTCTGCTGCCGCCTCGCCGCGCATCACTTTCCGGATCTCCGAGCCTTCGTCCGCGAATCCTGTCGCGTCTTGAAAAAGGGCGGACGCTTCGCGCTCGTCGATAACGTGGCGCCTGACGCTGCGCGCATCCCCGGCGCAAGCGAAACCGAAATCACGGCGTGCGTCGCCGACTACAACAGTCTCGAAAAACTGCGCGACCCGAGCCACGGCTTCGCACCGCCGCCCGAGGTCTGGATCGATCTTCTGACCTCCAACGGCTTCAAGATCGCGGCGCACGAGCAGATGGAAAAGGAACTTGACTTCGCGTCGTGGGTCGCGCGCATGCGCTGCGCACCTGATGTCGTCGCGGAGCTCGAACGAATTTTGACCGCTGGCCCCGCGCATCTCAGAACGTTTTTGAAGCCGCGGCGCGACGACAAAGGCGCTCTGCATTTCACGTTGCAGGAACTGCTGCTTGTCGCCGACAAGCAAAGCTGAGCGAAAACAGCCTTCCTATTTCGCGCGAGCGGTCCTATCTCCTCCCCTCAACCGAGAGGAGTGCGCCCGATGTCGACCGATTGGAGCAACGCGATGGCCCCGAGCCTCGCGGATTTCGAAGCGCTCGCGCAAATCGCTTGGAACAAGCTTCCCGCCGAGTTTCGTTCGCTGGCAGGTGACATCGTCATCCGCATCGAGGATTTCGCCACCGACGACGTTCTCGATGATTTGGAGATCGAAGATCCCTTCGAATTGACGGGCCTCTACCAAGGTGTGAGCCTCGATCGGCAAAGCAACGCCGACGCGACGCGTGAGCCCGACATGGTTTTTCTCTACCGTCGTGCCATCCTCGACGAATGGGCAGCGGGCGAGGAGCAGCTCGGCCATCTGGTCGCACACGTGCTGATTCATGAAATAGGGCATCATTTTGGCTTCTCCGATGATGACATGGAAACCATCGAATCCCGCGTAACAGACTGATCAGTCATTCTAAGTCACGTCGGCTTAACTCTATTTGTGCCACAACTTGGCTCAGCTTGAGCCCTAAGGCATTTCGCGTCATGTTGTAGGGGGCAAGCCAAAGGCAGGCGGGGCACGTACGGAATGTTTTATCGGATCAACGTTCGACGAGCCGTTTCCCGACTCGTCTTGGGTGGTTGCTTGAGCATGTTGGGAATCATCTCATCGGCTCAAGCTCAAGACACCTCCGCCGCCATTCGCGACGGCATTCCGACACCGGAGCAATACGTCGCGACCGTTGGCGGCGACGCCCACATCGTGGCGCCCGGCAAGTTCCTGCTCGACGGGCATCCGCAATACTGTGGCTCGCGCCCGACGGTCATCGACAACAAGCTCGACGACTATGGTGCTGCCTATCCGGGTTTTCTCATCATGAACCCGCGGCTGCTCAACAAGGTCTCGACGCCGGTCAAGCAATGGATTTATGGCCACGAGTGCGGCCATCAGTTTCGCGGCCCCGATGAAGAAACCGCGGACTGCTTCGCCGTACAGCGCGGCCGCCGGCAGGGATGGCTGAAGCCCGAAGGCCTCGACGAAATCTGCACGTTCATAACGCCCGCCAAAGGCGATGCCATGCATTTCTCCGGATCTTACCGCTGCCAGTACATGCGCAAGTGCTACGACGATCCGAATATCCGCTGAAGCCAGCCCTTTGCCCGTGACGGCCGTCGCCGCCGCTGGGGGAAACGCTATGGGCCCGTCAAAAAGCGCATAAACTTATCCCCGGCCTCTGGGACGGGCTTAAGCTTGCAGATCCGACACGAAGGATCTGCCATGCGGCTTGCCGACTATGCCCAGCGCCTCTCAGATTTGGCCCGGACCGTTAACCGCTGGCTGGCGCTCGCCGCCAAGCTTGACGGGCAGAGGCGCGAGAAGGTCGCCCTCTATGCCGAGGAAGTTGCAGGGACTTTAGCCCGCGCTGCGGTCAGTCTTGCCGCCCTGGAAGGTGATCCCCATAACCGCCTTGCGTTGCTTTCGGCCACCCGGGAACTCGGCCGCACCGCAGGCTACGTCGAGACGATCGTCACGACACTCGAACATCATCTTGACGGGCGCAAGCGGGCTGGCGTTAAACGGCGGCTAGAAAACTTAAAGCCCTTCGATCTTGAGGCTGCCATCCGGGAGTTTGGCGCTTTCCGGCACGCACGGCAGCTTGTCTCGGCCGAAGGCTATTTCCGGGCGCTCGCGGATACGTTGCGCACCTGACGAGGAGACTAAAGACATGGATAAATTCACGGTTCTGACCGGCGTCGCCGCTCCGCTGCCGATCCGCAACGTCGACACCGACATGATAATCCCGAAGCAGTTCCTGAAGACGATCAAGCGGACGGGCCTCGGTAAGTCGCTGTTCTATGAAATGCGCTACGACCCGGCGACGGGAAAAGAGATCGAGGATTTCGTGCTGAACAAGCCGCAATACCGCAAGGCGACGATCCTCGTGGCCGGTGACAACTTCGGCTGCGGCTCTTCTCGCGAGCACGCGCCGTGGGCCCTCCTCGACTTCGGCATCCGTTGCGTGATCGCGACAGACTTCGCCGACATCTTCTACAACAATTGCTTCCAGAACGGCATTTTGCCGATCAAGCTGCCGCAGGCAGACGTCGACAAGCTGATGGACGACGCCAATCGCGGCGCCAACGCGACGATCACCGTCGATCTCGAAAACCAGGAGATCCGCGGCCCCGACGGCGGCGTCATCAAGTTCGACATCGATCCGTTCCGCAAGCACTGCCTGCTGAACGGCCTCGACAATATCGGCCTGACGCTCGAGAAGGGCAGCACGATCTCGTCCTTCGAAAAAACGACAGCATCTTCGCGGCCCTGGCTCTGATTGGAAGGAAGACGAATGGCCAAAGCGATCCACATGATGATCCGCGTGCTCGACGAGGCGCGCTCAGTGAAATTCTACGAAACGTCCTTCGGCCTGAAAGTCTCCGAGAAAAAAGATTGGCCGGACTTTTCGCTGACGTACATGAAAAACGCCGAGAACGATTTCGAGATCGAGCTGACGGTCAACAAGGGCCGCACTGAGCCTTACGACCTCGGCGACGGCTATGGCCACATTGCCTTCGCCGTCGACGATCTCGAAGCGACCCGCGCCAAGATCGCCGCCGCCGGCTATCAGCCGAAGGACATCAAGAACATGACGCACGCCGGCAAGCCGTTCGGCACGTTCTTCTTCATCGACGATCCGGACGGCTACAAGATCGAGGTCCTGCAGCGCGGCGGGCGTTTCCAGTAACGCAAAGGGCGACGTAGATGGCCGACGATGATTTCAAGTTTGATCCGGCCATGCTGGGACGTTTGGCCGGCGCGCTGTCTTTCGTCGTCGGCGCCGATCACGCCGCAACGAAAGCCCTGAAGGCCGCCGCTGAAACAGGCAGCGAGAAAGATATCAAAGCCGCGCGAACCCAATTTCTGCGCCTGAAACCCGGCGACCGCCGCGCCGCGCTGACGATGCTGAATGATTGAGCTCAGCACGACCTGTCGGCCTGCGCAGATCGGAATCCAGTCATCCATGGAAATACGATGTGTCGAAATTGTCCGGGTGCCGATCTTCGTTGGCATGACGGAGGCTCGACAAGGACCGCCTAAAACCGCGATCCGCGTGTAGTGACGAGTGCGCCGGTCAGCGCATTGGCGAAGTCGCGGCGCTCGTCGTCGGTCAGGAACTTCCCGAACCGCACCGCCTTTCCCTGCGCCGACAGCCAGAGGGATGTCCGCCCGTCCGGCCGGTCGACCGTGCAATTCACACGCGCCCAATACGGATTGAACTCGAACACGTCGCGCTTTCCCGCGGGATCGACGTGCGTGAGCGTCAATACATCGGGCGTCAGGTCCACTGTCTCGTACTCAAGCCCGTCCCGGTAATTACGTTTGAAGGCCCAGTAGATCAGCGCGACGTCGAGACCGAAAAATCCGAACACCGGCCATGCGCCCATCAGGCAAAAGACAATCCCGACGACAAAGCTGATGAGACTGATCAGACCCATCATGATCAGGAAGCCGCGCGGCGGCAGCGACCGGTGCGGATGAAGCACGAACTTCGCGTCTTTCGTGGATTGCATTTCGGTCTGAATATCGCTCATGTCTCGTGGCCGGATACCCGTCTCACCCACATCGCGTTGGGCCTTCGCCCCGAACCACGGAACTCTGATGGCCAAAGCTTCCCCGGATGTACGTCCTACAAGCATCGGAAGTTCCGCTTCAAAAGGCAAGACGGCAAAACCTGCCGCAATTGCCGCAAGGAAGGCCCGCAAATCGGCTCTCTTGAGTGAACCAGAAATTCGTGAGGTTTTCCGGCGCTTTCACAAGGCAAATCCCGAGCCCAAAGGCGAACTGGAGCACACGAACCCATTCACCTTGCTCGTTGCTGTCGTCCTTTCGGCTCAGGCAACCGACGCCGGCGTCAACAAGGCGACGCGCGCCCTCTTCAAGGTCGCCGACACGCCGGAGAAAATGCTGAAGCTCGGCGAAGACAAGCTCCGCGACTATGTAAAGACGATTGGCCTTTATCGCGCCAAGGCGAAGAACGTGATCGGGTTATCAAAACGCCTGATCGATGACTACGACAGCGTCGTCCCGTCCGATCGTGACGCCCTCGAATCATTGCCCGGCGTCGGCCGCAAGACCGCGAACGTCGTCATGAACATCGCCTTTCATCAGCCGACGATGGCCGTCGACACGCACGTTTTCCGCGTCGCCAACCGCATTGGATTATCACGCGGAAAGACACCGCTCGCGGTCGAAGAAGACCTGATGCACGTCGTGCCGAAGGAATATGCGATGCACGCGCATCACTGGCTGATTCTGCACGGCCGCTATATCTGCAAGGCGCGCAAACCTGAATGCTGGCGTTGCCTCATAGCCGACATCTGCCGCTTCCCTGACAAAACGCCCGCCCCCTGATCGGCCTTTCCTCTCCCCGGAACGGGAGAAGGAAGATCCTAACCGTCCATCCGCATCGCCAGACCGGCTTTCGCCATGTAGGCCTTGGCCTCAGGAATCGAATACGTCCCGAAGTGAAAGATCGATGCGGCGAGCACCGCGCTCGCGTGGCCGCCTTCGACGCCGTCGACCAGATGCTGCAGCGTTCCGACGCCGCCCGACGCGATGACCGGAATTGTCACGGCGTCGGAGATCGCGCGCGTCAGCTCGACGTCGAAGCCCGCCTTCGTGCCGTCGCGGTCCATCGACGTCAGCAGGATCTCGCCGGCACCCAGTGCCGCGACCTCCCGCGCGTATTTCACGGCATCGATACCGGTCGGCTTCCGGCCGCCGTGTGTGAAGATCTCCCATCGCGGCGGCTCGCCTTCGGCTGAAACCCGTTTCGCGTCGATCGCGACGACGATGCACTGGGCGCCGAACTTCTCGCTCGCCTCCTTGACGAAGACACGGTTATTGACCGCGGCCGTATTGATCGAGACCTTGTCGGCGCCCGCTTCGAGCAGCTTCCGGATATCATCGATCGTCCGGACGCCGCCGCCGACGGTCAGCGGCATGAAGCACCGATTGGCGGTGCGCTCGACGACGTCGAAGATAGTATCGCGGTTTTCATGGCTCGCCGTGATGTCGAGAAAGCAAAGCTCATCCGCCCCTGCGGCATCATAGGCCGCGGCAGCCTCGACCGGGTCACCCGCGTCGACGAGATCGACGAAATTGACGCCCTTTACAACTCGCCCGTCTTTGACATCCAGGCATGGAATGATGCGAACTTTCAGCATATTTATAAGATGCGACTTCCTAGGAACTCGGGAGCCCAAGTATCACGGCACATCGTTGAGCGTCGAGCATATTAACGTTTCCAAAAGGGAACTCTCGCTGCCGATCCTGGTTGAGCCGTATTGCGGTGCTCCGCGCAAACTGACAAGGGAAACGAATACAGATGGTCGACGACTTTGCCCCCAAGAACCTTCGCGCCCGGTTGGCCGCAATGCAGGACCGCATTGCCCAGGCCAGGACCCAGCTCGAGGCCCATGGGATGATCGGCGACCAAGCCGATACCCTGACGGAGTTCATCGACCAGCATGATGCCATTCGGGGCTCGCTCGATGCCGAAGGGACGATTACGGAACTTCAGCACAGCAAGGCGACGGCGCAGACGGACGCCCTCGAATCCGCGCTGCACCGCTGGCTCGAGAGCATCGAAGGTGCGTTCAACAGCCCTCCTCGACGCGGCCCGAACATTTCCGTCTGATCACCCGCACCAGAAAGTCCCGAGTCGAATCTTTTGACGTTTCACGGGAATCAAACCGCGCGGTCGTCCATCCCGCCCAGAGAACGCGGGAGGGCCGTCGCCGTAGGCGGCAATTTTGTCTGCAGAACCCATTCTATCGGGCGCTGCGGCGGCCCGCTCCTACCGAGACGCAAGGAAATTGATCGGACCCAGACTAGGTTTCGCCGCGCTCCCGAAGCGCGGCGAATTTGATTTCGGGAAAGCGCTCGGTCTTGTATTTCAGCATCCACGCGCTTTCGGCCAGGAACACGAGCGCGCCATCGCGGTCGGTCGCAATCTCACCGCGATGCGCATCGACGAACTTCTGAAGCTTGGCCGGGTCGTCTGACGAAATCCACCGCGCGAGTTCGAATGGCGACTGCTCCAGCGTCACGGGAACGCTGTATTCGTTCGCGACCCGCGACTGCAGAACTTCGAACTGCAACTGCCCGACGACACCCAGAATTTGCCGGCCGCCTGCAATCGGCGTGAACACCTGCACAATGCCTTCTTCCGCAAGATCATCGAGCGCGCGATTGAGCTGCTTCGCCTTCATCGCATCCTGGATGACGACGCGGCGCAGAAGCTCCGGCGCAAAATTCGGGATGCCCGTGAACTTCAGGCTTTCTTTTTCGGTCAGCGTATCCCCGACGCGTAACGTCCCATGGTTCGGCACGCCGATGATGTCGCCCGCCCACGCTTCGTCCGCAGTCTCTCGGCCCTGGCCGAAGAAGAACGTCGGCGACGAAACCGTCATCGGCTTGTTGTCGCGCACGTGCAGAAGTTTCATGCCGCGTTTGAACTTGCCCGAGCAGAGCCGCATGAACGCGATGCGGTCACGATGGTTCGGGTCCATGTTGGCCTGCACCTTGAAGATGAAGCCTGTGACCTGGTCTTCTCCCGGCGCGACCATCCGCTGCGTCGCCACTCGCGGCAGCGGCCCCGGCGCCCAATTGCCGAGCGCATCGAGAAGCTGCTCGACACCGAAGTTCTTCAACGCACTTCCGAAGAAGACGGGAGACAGATGCCCCTCGCGAAAGGCCTGGAGATCGAACGGCGGCAGCGCGCCCTGCGCCAACTCCACGCCCTCGATCGTCCGGTCCGCGATCCGCTCGTCGATCCCTTCGATCCGACGCAAGCCTTCGAATGTCTCAAGCGGCTGCGACTGCCCATACGACGCGCCGCGCTCGTCGCTTTCCGGCAGCAAAATCTTGTTGCCGACGAGATCGAGCACACCGCGGAAATCGGTGCCCATTCCGACCGGCCACGCCATCGGCACGAGATCGAGCGCGAGATCCGCCGCGATCTGATCGAGCAGCGTCAACGGATCTTCGGCTTCGCGGTCGATCTTGTTGATGAACGTGATGATCGGAATGTCGCGCAGGCGGCAAACCTCGAACAGTTTCCGCGTCTGGCTTTCGATGCCTTTCGCCGCGTCCATCACCATCACCGCGGCATCGACCGCCGACAGCGTGCGATAAGTATCTTCGCTGAAATCCGAGTGGCCCGGCGTATCGAGCAGATTGAAAACGATACCGTTGCGCTCGAACGTCATCACCGACGACGTCACCGAGATGCCGCGCTGCTGCTCGATCTGCATCCAGTCGGATCGCGTGCGGCGCCGCTCACCGCGTGCCTTGACGGCCCCGGCCATCTGAATCGCTCCGCCGAACAGAAGGAGCTTTTCGGTCAGCGTCGTCTTGCCGGCGTCGGGATGCGAGATGATCGCGAACGTGCGCCGCCGTGCAATCTCGGGCGGCAACGCAGCGTCGGCCGACGCAGCTTGCGTCATGATATTCAACGGTCAGGCCTCAACGACTTGCACTTGGCTCGGCTCGAGCCAGATTTGATGATATTCGGCGGGTTTTCCGAAAACTTCGCCCACATGCAGCTCGACCAGGCCATCGTCGAACTTGACGATAGGGAACGTCTTGCCAATGCAGCCCTGAAACAGCTTCAACAGCATCTTGTTATCGGGCGGCACACCGTCCGGCACGCCGAGGACGCGCACTTTGTCACCAATGTTCATACCGTCTCCAGCAGTTCGAGCGCTTCCTTCGCATCGAGTCGACCATCATATAGTGCGCGCCCGGTGATGGCGCCTTCGAGCATCCGATAATCGGGCTTGGTCAGTTCGCGCACGTCGGCGATCGAGGCAAGCCCCCCGGACGCAATGACCGGAATGCGCGTCGCTCGCGCCAGCGCGGCTGTTGCCGGAAGATTGAGGCCCTTGAGCACCCCGTCGCGCTCGATGTCGGTGTAGATGATCGCCGCGACGCCAGCATCTTCGAACCGTTTCGCGAGGTCGATAGCCGTTAGTTCCGACGTCTCCGCCCAACCCTCGACCGCGACCTTGCCGCCCTTGGCATCGATCCCGACGGCGACCCGACCCGGGAAGCGTTTTGCCGCCTCCTTGACGAGCGCCGGATTACGCACCGCCACCGTTCCGAGGATGACGCGCCGGATGCCCTTGTCGAGCCACGCTTCGATGGTCGCCAGATCGCGAATGCCGCCGCCGAGCTGTGCCGGCATCCTGATCGCCTTGAGGATGGCTTCGACGGCGGCCCCGTTGACAGGCTTCCCCGCAAACGCGCCGTTGAGATCGACGATATGCAGATACTTGAAGCCCTGGCGCTCGAAGCTCGCCGCCTGCGCTGCCGGATCGTCGTTGAACACCGTTGCAGCATCCATCGCGCCGAGCTTCAGCCGAACGCACTGGCCGTCTTTCAAATCAATGGCAGGAAATAGGATCAATGGTGGTTAGCCCCGTTGTGTAGGAAATTTTCGAGCACGCCCCAGAGCATCGACGCTTTTCACCCGTGCTGCCGGTACTCCCGCATACTCGTCCGATGACCGATTGCCCAGCTTATCCTCGATACAAACCGTAACGCGCCGCAGATGCCCCGCCCAATAGGTGGCCTCAAGCCGTTGAAAATCGCTAAGCGACCCGCCGTGATTGGAGCAAAGCTTCGACACGGCATCAGGAAAAGCAGCTATGGCACCCGCCAGCACCGGCGAAACCAGACCCTTTGACACCGCGCCTGTCAAAAAATTGACGGTAATACAACCCTGTGTGGTAATAGCCGACCAATAAACTGCAACCACTTGCCAAAGAATCGGCGACATTGTGAGCGATAGATCGCATGTCATCGTGCTTCATGCCACGAACCACTGGTTAAAGCGCTGATTAGTGCCCAAGGATGGGCAACCTCGCGTCCGTATCAAGTTCAGCATTGCGAAGTCTACCGATGACAACCGCGTTTCTCGTTGAGCCCCCGCCCGCCGTTGCCCGGCGCCCTTTGACCGAGGACGACGCCGTCGACATCTGGATCGCGCGGTGGATGCGCATCCGCCCGACGGATCTCCAGCGCCGCTACGCCTGCGACCCGCGCCGGCTTTACGAAATCTGGGAAGAGATACGCTTTCCGGGCAGCCGCACCCGAGCCATCGCCGAATTCCAGCGCCGCTTTCCCGGCCTCGATGGCCGCTTCGATCCGGGCCCGCACCGGCGCATCCCGACGGCGCCGCACCCGAATCAGTTGAGCCTCTTCCCCGAGGTCTGAAGGCCCTGAAAAGCCCCTCTTTTGCGCATTTTTTAAGAGTTGCGTGCACATCGATATTAAGGTTTTAGGCGATATTATACTTCCCAAACCCAAAAATTGCGATACGGTGACGTCTAATGCGTCATCTATCCATCTCAGAGATTGTGGCGCTGATCTGTGATCCTTCCGATCCGGTGAAGGCGATCGCCATGGTGCGGGCATTCTTTGACGACAGCGGCACGCACGCGGATTCCCGGGTCACGGCGATCGGCGGCTTCGTGGCCAGCGAAAAGGATATCGCAGCCCTGGAAGCCCAATGGGCCGATACGCTCGCGGATTATCACCAGTATGGCGTAACATGGTTCCACGCCGTGGACGTCGCCAACTGCAAAGAGGAATGGGAGAAGGTTTCTCTTCACGTCTGTCGCGATGCGCCTATGCGGTTTGCCACGGCGATGAGCAAAGACTCGTATCAACCGATCTGGGCGGCGGTCGTGAACGAGGACTTCTACAGGTACGCCACACCTGAATATCTCGCTCGGTTTCCCACTCCGTTTGATCTTTGCTTCGATTACGCGATGGGCGCGCTCTATTACTGGGCGAAAGGCGTCAACGCGCCAAAAGTCACCCCCATGATCGCCCACGGCGAATATAACCAGCGGGTCAGCGATGTACACAAGCGGTATCGGGCCGACGGCGATTTCTCCGACTACATCGGCCTGCTGGCCATCGATTCCCCGCGTGCGGTGATGCCGTTGCAGATGGCCGATTTGCTGGCCTATGAGTTTTACAATTGGTGGCGTGAGACGGAATATCCGGTTGACCGGCACCGCCTGGTGGACCGCCCAGTTTTATGGCGCGCCATTTCGCGGAACAGCATGACCGCCAGCCTCGGAGGGTGTTTTTCCGGCGGTGGAATGAAGAGCGCCGTTGAGCGATTTCACAAGCGACTGTCGGAGAATTCGCGCTAGATGAATGCGCTAGCGCCTAGCCCGTCGCAGCAGTGCGAACCGCTTCCCCACGGGCGTATGAGCCGTTGGGATATGCTGAGATTTTACGCCGACAAGTTCGTAGGCGTCTTGGGCACTCTAGGACAACTGGAGCTGATGCAAGACTCCAACTCGGTCTTAGAGCCAACGAGACGGGGATATTTAGCGAGACAGGTGGCCGGTCTGTGCAGCCAACTTGAAGAGCTCCGCATGCCTGTTTCGCTGAAAAAGGCCAGAGAGATAGAGTTCATTTTCAAGGGAGCCGTTATTACTCCCGCCGATTTTGACGCCGTTAGCGGACTAGTTAAGTCTCATGTCCGGGAGCTTAGGTCACGTATAGAGACGGAATTCGAATCTAAGCTCATGTTTTGCATGTCGGATACATACTCGAAGTATTGGCCGACGCCGCAAACGCAATCAGATGCGCCCGCTGCGTTCTTAGCCGAGAAGTTTTCTGAAAGCGCATACGATCTCGAAAGTGCTTCGAGGTGCCTTGCGCTAGAGCAGGGCACAGCAAGCGTCCTCCATCTTATGCGCGCGATGGAATCAGCGGTTCAAAAATTGGCCGCAAAACTTGGCGTGGGAAAGGTCGAAAAGGAGTGGGGCAAGCTACTGAGCGACATTGGAGGAAAAATCGAACTAATGCCCAAGGGCGATAGCCGAGATGGCTGGTCAGAAGTTCACGCCAATCTCTACCACGTTAAACAGGCTTGGCGTAACAAGACGATGCACCCCTTGGAAAAGTACACTCCTGATGAGGCGTCGGAGGTGTTTGAAGCATGCAAAGTGTTCATGCGCCACTTAGCTGCCCTTCTTTAGTTTTTGTTTTGCCGATCGCTCAGCGATCGAGGTGAACGCGGACTCGATTTCCGTTTCGCGCTTATCTACCCCATGTTCCTTCGCGGTTTCCTGAAACCGCTTGAACTGCTCTTTGGGGTCTAGCTCAGGTTCTTTGCGTTTGGGCATGGCGTCCATATCGGAATTCGGCGCAGCCGATGATGACTGCGCCGACAATAACTTTACGCCGATTTTTTCAACTTCAACAGAGCGGCCAAGCGGCTGCCAACATGCGTGTGTTCCTTGGCAACTTCATTCACCCTGCCAGGGTTCACATCGTAGTCAGCGGCGATTCGATTTTGAAAATCTCCTCGCCAAAGTCTCAGCCAAATTTCCACCGCATCTTCAAATGTGAGCTTGTAACTCGGTCTACGTATATCTTTCATATTACAAGCCTTTTTAAAAAGGCTTGGTCGGGCTTGACTTTGAGTCACGGGTGACTCACTCTCTGCTTCGTGATCACAAAACGCCGCCCGACCAAGCGGTTTCTATCGGCCCCATCCGTCTCAGAAACGGGTGGGGTTTCCTTTTGCTCGAATGATTCGAGCACGGACAATATCTGTCGGTATTGAAAAAGCGTCAACGCACCAACTTTTGGCATTGGTGTCTTGACTTCGCGCGCATCACTATATGTAGCAGTCGGGTTGCATAGATACTATTTGGCGCGGCTGTTCTGGCGTTTGCGCGCTCGATCATCAACCGTGGGATCAGGCCCGACCAGTCGTTCGATAGGTCAACCGTTTGCCCTGAGCACCTTTGACCATTTTCATGGCGCGGGCCTCATCGGTCACGCCAAGGCCGATCCGGTTGTTATACCGGAAGTCAAATTCCGCCAGATAACGGTGCAAGTGCTTCTCTTTGCAGTGCTGGTAGACACCACGCATCCCGCGCTTGAAGAGGCTGAAATATCCTTCGACAGTATTGGTGTGGATGGTCGGTGCTCCTTCGACATATCGGACGTATTCTTTCGAAGTGTGGTCCACCCGGTCATGACGGGCGAAGTTTGAAAGCTGGCGCTTATAGAGTTGGGCGCTGTCAGTCATGATGAAGGTTTCTTTGCGAACATTGGCGTTCACAATCGGGATGACCTCACCGACGGTCGCACCAGACACGTGGTAGCTCCGGACGTTCCCGCCACGCTCGACCAGCGACAGAATGATGTTCTTGTGCTGCGAGACATGGAACTTGCCACGGCCCTTGGGATGGGTCGCAGCGCGGCCGTGAATGGTCTCGTCCACTTCCACAACGCTGCCTTCGCCGCCCATCGGAGGGGTAAGAGAGCCTGACCGCATGGCTTCCCGGATACGATGGCCCATGAACCAAGCGGTTTTGAGGGTCACGCCCAGGGTACGGTGAAGCTGGTTCGCGCTGATGCCCTTCTTCGATCCGGCGACCAGATAGAAGGCCTGCAACCACAGGTGCAGCGGAACGTGGGACTTCTCGAAAATGGTTCCCACAGTCACCCGGAACTGCTTGCGGCAGGCGTAGCACTTATAGAGGCCAAAGCGGGTGGCTTTGCCTTCCATCTTGGAGACGCGCTTTTGCTCAAAGCAGTGGGGGCACTGGGCGCCGTTCGGCCAGATCCGGGCCTCCACCCACTTGTAGGCTTCGGCTTCGTCTTGCAGGTGCTTCTGGCTGATGAGCGACATTGGAATCTCCTATTGATCCCAATGTAGTGCTTCGCTGTGGGTTTGGCAAGTATAATATCGCCAGGTTTTAGAAAGAACAATTTTAGAACAAATGCTGGACAACCGTCCTGAGTCGTGGCATGTTCTTCCTATGTTCACGACGCCCTAAAAGAGGCGCCGATCCCGGGTCAGAGTAGCGTGTTAGACCCTCCCCGCAACACTAGGAGAGCCCCCATGCGCACTTACCTCATCTCGTACGACCTCGCCCATCCGACCCGCAATCAGCACGTCCTCGCCCAGGTCATCATGGGCCTCGGGGAAAAGTGGGCGCGCCCTCTCTCGAACACCTGGTACGTGATGTCGGATCGTGAGGAAGTCGAGCTTGAGACGGAACTCCGGGAGATGCTTGCGGAGGACGATGGGCTCCTGATCCAGGCGACGAAGCGCGAAGCTGCCATGACCAACACCTCGCTTCGCTGGTTCCGCCAGCGCCGCCCGGGCTTCGATCTCGCGCCCGATGGCAACATCATCGCGTTCCCGTCGCCGGCAACTCCGGCCGCCGAGCCGATGGAGCCCGAGCTGCCGTTCGCAAAAGCGGGCTGAGACGAGACGAATTCCGGTCTTTGGGCGGGGCGGGTCCTTCTCCCCCCTGCCGTTCCCAACGGGTCCCGTCCAGAGGCCGACGTTGGAGACCCGGGGATCATGCCCAAGATCTCCCTCAGCGGTTCATGATCCCCGGCTCCCCTTTAAAAGCCGAAATTGCCCCCGTCGCGTTGCGTTCCTGCGTATCCGTAATCCCCTCCCCGAGCCCCCGACCGGATGAACGCCATGAAGACCTTCCTTCTCCACCACGCCCCCCGATCCGCCAACCAGGACACCTGGACGGTGACCTTCTCGCTCCCCTACATCGCCACTCAATATGCTCCTGCCGGAAACGGCGTCTGGTACGTCAAGACTTGGCTCGGCGCCGAGCAGATCAGGCGCCGCCTCGCGATCCTCTTCGATCACCCCGACGAGCTGGTCGTCCACGAGCTTGGCCGTACCGACGCTGCGCTCACGGCCCGGCTGAGCTGGCTCGAAGGCCGTCTTGAGGACGATGACACGGACGCCTCGTGGCACATGCCGCGCGGGGTCTGGACCGCCATCCAGTCCGCTGTCGGCACGTTGGCCCGGTGACTGACGTCATTGCGACGTTTGTCATCCCGGGCGAGCCTCCCCTGCGAGACCCGGGACCCCCCTCTAGGTCCCGCCTCGTCGCTTCACGCGGCGCGGGATGACAATGTTGGAGTTACGGCGTCCACTTCAGAAAATTCGCAATCAGCTTCAGCCCGAGCTTTTGGCTCTTCTCAGGATGAAACTGCGTGCCGGCGATGTTGCCGTCCGCAACCAGCGCCGTGATGGGGCCGCCGTAATCGGTCTCGGCGACGATGACGCGCCGCTCCGTCGGCACCATGGCGAACGAGTGCACGAAATACGCGTGCCAGCCGTCGGGGCCGGTCGGAATACCGTCGAGCAAGGCATGCGGGTGGACGACGTTGAGCGTATTCCACCCCATGTGCGGAATTTTGAGCTCGGGATCATTTGACACGATCGCGCGCACCTCGCCCTTGATCCATCCGAGCCCCGGCGTCTCGACGAACTCGAGCCCCCGCTCGGAAAGAAGCTGCATGCCGACGCAGATACCCAGAAACGGCCGTCCCTTCTGCCGCACCGTCTCTTCCAGCGCGTCGATCAATCCCGGCACGCGTTCGAGCCCTTGCTTGCAGTCGCCGTAAGCGCCGACACCCGGCAGTACGATCCGGTCCGCTTGCAGCACATCTTCGGGGCGCGGGCTGACGATGATTCTGGCTCCGGCGTAGCTCTCGCGCGCCGCGCTTTCAAAGGCCTTCGCGGCCGAGTGGAGATTACCCGACCCGTAATCGATGATGACGACGTTTTGCATGGAAGGTTCGGGCCTTAGGAAAAACCATTGATTATCCGCACGCGCTTCCAATGACGGAAACGGCCGCGCTTGTCATCCCGGCCGACATGAGGCAGCTAGCCGGGACCAGAGCTGCAAGTTGGATAGGGTTCCCGGGTCTCGCAAATGGGCTTGCCGGGATGACAATTGAGACTAGGCCCCGGAGCCGAATGGCCAGAAACGCGAACCGCGCATCGTTATGGTCGGCACTCCGGTGGCTGCATCGCTCGCAATCACGGGCTGCTCTGGCAGCCACGTCTCAAAGAACCGCCGCTCGCACTCTGCTTCCGACTTCCCGTTGACGACGCCGACCATCTGCCAGCCCCTCTGATCGAGCATCCAGCGCTTCAGCGTCGAAACCTCGAAACCGAGATAGATATTGATCGCCAGAAAGATGAGGCTGATCCAGCCCTGATCGACCTTCGCCGCGTTGAGCACATAACCAAGAAAGCCCGCTGCGGCGAGATAGGCAATCGCCATGAGCCAGATGCCGTTGGCGAGAAAGCCGAGCGGAGGACAGATGGCCGTCAGCCAGGAAAACCCGTCTTTCACGAACTCCAGCTCGACACCACGGTCGACACGGTCGGAATCGGCTTCGGGCGGCTCGTGCACGGTATAGGTCGTCACGGGACTAAAGCTCCTTGCTCCATTCGAATGGACTTCGGCCCGGGTTCGCCCGCTTCAGAGCGTCCCCTTTGTCGATGGCACGCGTCCCGCCTGCCGCGGATCGACGGCGATGGCTGATTTCAGCGTCCGCGCGAGACCCTTATAGCAGGTCTCGGCGATATGGTGATTGTTCTCGCCATAAAGGTTTTCGACGTGCAGCGTGATGCCCGCGTTCTGCGCAAAGGCCTGGAACCACTCGCGGAAAAGCTCGGTATCCATCTCCCCGAGCTTCGGCCGCGAAAATTCGACCTTCCAGATGAGGAAGGGCCGGCCTGAGACGTCGATCGCGACCCGTGTCAGCGTCTCGTCCATCGGAAGATGCACGTCCGCATAGCGCACGATGCCAGCCTTGTCGCCGAGCGCCTGCGCCAATGCCTGGCCGAGAACGATGCCGGTATCCTCAGCCGTGTGATGGAAATCGATGTGCAGGTCGCCCTTTGCCCGGAGCGTGATGTCGATCAACGAATGCCGGGCAAGTTGCTCCAGCATGTGATCGAGAAACCCGATCCCGGTCGAAATGTCATACGCGCCCGAGCCGTCGAGGCTGACGGTCGCGGAGATCTCGGTCTCCCTGGTCTTGCGCGTGATCGTCGCCTGCCGCTTCACGTGAATCGTTCCTTTATCGTTTGGCCCTGGCGACTCCTGTTATGGGAGCCGGCCGCGCCGGCCAGGAAATCACCTAAATTTGCCCGCGAGGCTCCGAGCGTTTATCAGCTTCGGGCGCCGAGGGCCAAGGGACACACCTTCCCTTGCATCTTCCCGCGAAAAGCTTAACTGACGCGATACATATGACGCACCAGAGCCAAAATGCCGGGCCTCCGAGCTGGCACGCCACGACGATCCTGACGGTCCGCAAGGGCGGTAAAGTTGTAGTTGCAGGCGACGGCCAGGTCAGCCTTGGCCAGACAGTCATCAAATCGAACGCCAAGAAAGTCCGGCGCCTGGGGAAGGGCGACGTGATCGGCGGCTTCGCGGGCGCGACGGCCGACGCCTTCACGCTATTCGAGCGCCTGGAGGCCAAGCTCGAGCAATACCCAGGCCAACTGACCCGCGCCGCCGTCGAACTCGCGAAAGACTGGCGCACCGACCGCTTCCTCCGCCGCCTCGAAGCGATGATGATCGTCGCCGACGCGACGACAACGCTCGTCCTGACCGGTACGGGCGACGTTTTGGAGCCGGAGAACGCCATTGCCGGGATCGGCTCGGGCGGCAACTACGCCCTCGCCGCCGCCCGAGCGCTGATCGACCAGCCGCTCGATGCGGAAGCCATAGCCCGCAAGGCCATGTCCATTGCCGCCGAGATTTGCGTTTATACGAATGCGAACATCGTCGTCGAAAGCCTCGACACCAAAACCTCCTGAACCGTTACCGAGAACCGGCCATGGCCAACGGATTGCCGACCGATGATCTGAAAGCCGCCGTCGAAGCCGGTGTCATCGACACGGCACAGGCCGAAAAACTGCGCGCCATGCGAATGGCGTCCCCCGCGCCACTCGGATCGGATGGCGAGCCATCCGTCCTCGCGGACGAAGAACGCTTCCGCTTCCTGAACGGCTTCAACGACGTTTTCCTGACGATCGGCGTGCTGCTGGTCGCTGCGGCGTTTCTGGCTGCAACATCGACGAGCCTCTTCGGGATCAGCTTTGTCGCAACATTCGCGTTCGCTGCCGCGACGTTCTGGGTCTTGAGCGAAATTCTGGTCGGCCGCCTGCGCGCCGTACTGCCGGGAATGGTTTTGTCGCTGCTCTTCGTCGCCTTTGCGGCGTCCGCCGTCGTCGTCCAATTGCACTGGGACAACTTCAAGTCATCGCACTGGGACGTCGCCTCCGAGCTTGTCTTCTGGCGAAACCCGACGCTCATCTTCGGGCTGCCCGCGCTGATCGCCGCGCTTGTCTATTACATGCGCTTTCGCCTGCCATTCGCGCTCGCCCTTATCGCCTTCTTCGGCTACGCGGTCGTCAGCAAAAGCCTATTCAATGTCGGCGTCGGCCCTTCGTTCGCGGCATTCGGCTATGGCCTCGTCGTCCTCGCGGTCGCCCTCTACTATGACACCCGCGACACGAGACGCGTCACCCGCTTTTCCGATTGTGCCTTCTGGCTGCACCTCGTCGCGGCCGCGCTGATCGTCTCGCCGATGATCCTGTTCATCAAGGAATCGACGAACGGCCTCGCGACATCGGCCGTCGTGCTGCTGACAGTTCTGCTGCTCGGCCTTTTCGCGCTTGCCATCGACAGACGTGCACTGCTCGTGGCGTCGCTCGCGTACTTCTGCGGCGCCGTCTACGACCTTTTGAGCGGCGGCGTGGGATTGCCGGACAGCGGCGGCATTCCGCCGTCCTTCACGTTGACGCTGGCGCTCGTCGGCGGCTTCGTCCTGATCCTCGGCGTCTTCTGGCATCCGTTGCGCAACCGCCTGTTGCCGGCTCTCAAAGCGACCCCTATCGGTCCCTATCTTCCTCAAGCGAGACAATGACCAATTTTTCCCCGCGTGAAATCGTATCCGAACTCGACCGCTACATCGTCGGCCAATCCGACGCCAAGCGCGCCGTCGCCATTGCCCTTCGCAACCGCTGGCGCCGTCAGCAGCTGACGGGGGAGCTTCGCGACGAGGTTCTGCCGAAGAACATTTTGATGATCGGCCCGACCGGCGTCGGCAAAACCGAAATCTCGCGGCGCCTTGCAAAGCTCGCCGGCGCACCGTTCCTGAAGGTCGAAGCGACCAAGTTCACCGAAGTCGGCTACGTCGGCCGCGACGTCGATAGCATCATCCGGGACCTCGTCGAAGTCGGCATGAGCCTCGTCAAGGAATCGAAACGCCAAGGCGTCCGCGCGAAAGCCGAAAAGGCCGCCGAGGAACGCGTGCTCGATGCCCTCGTCGGATCAGGTGCCTCGCCCTCGACACGCGACAGCTTTCGCAAGAAGCTCAGAAACAACGAGTTGAACGACAAGGAAATCGACATCATCATCGCTGACACGTCGTCGCCGATCCCGACATTCGACATGCCGGGGGGCTCGATGGCAACGATCAACATCGGCGAAATGCTGGGCAAGGCGCTCGGGCAGCGCACGAAATCGCGCCGTGTTACTGTTCGCGACAGCTTCGAAATTCTCATCGCCGAAGAGAGCGACAAGCTAATCGACACTGATCAGATCTCAAGCGAAGCCATCGCGGCCGTCGAGAACAACGGCATCGTCTTCCTGGATGAGATCGACAAGGTTTCATCCCGCAGCGACGGCACCCGCGGCGGCGCCGACGTCTCGCGCGAAGGCGTTCAGCGCGATTTGCTGCCGTTGATCGAAGGCACGACGGTCGCGACAAAATATGGTCCAGTGAAAACCGATCACATCCTGTTCATAGCTTCAGGCGCCTTCCACGTCTCGAAGCCGTCGGACCTGCTGCCCGAACTGCAGGGGCGCCTGCCGATCCGCGTGGAGCTCAACGCTCTGACGCGCGAGGATATGAAGCGCATCCTGACTGAGCCGCAGGCGAGCCTCATCAAGCAGTACGTCGCGCTGATGGAGACCGAAGGCCTGACGCTCGAGTTCAAGCCGGATGCCATCGATGCCCTGGCCGATGCCGCCGTCGAAGTGAATTCGACGGTCGAGAACATCGGCGCGCGTCGGCTCCAGACGGTGCTCGAACGCGTGCTCGACGAGGTCTCTTTCGACGCCTCCGACAAGAACGGTTCCACCGTCGTCATCGACGGCCCCTACGTCACGGAGCGCGTCGGGCAACTCTCGAAAAACGCCGACTTGAGTAGGTTTATTTTGTAGCTTCCGTCATCCCCGAACAGCCTCGCTTCGCTCGCCGGTTCGAGGACGACGAACAAAGAGCGCGGCAACCCGCAGCTATCCTTGCGCGCCAAACGCCTGTAAAAGGGGCCACTTCCTCAACCCAAAGCTGATTTTTTAGTTATGACCGCCGCGCCGCTCGTGAAAATCGCCCCGGAAATGCCAGCCACGAAGCCCTCGCTCGCAGGGCTGACGCGCGACCGCTTGAAGCTCGCGCTCGCCGCCGCCGGTGTTCCGGAAAAACAGCTGCGCATGCGCGTCGGCCAGCTCTGGAGCTGGATCTACGTCCGCGGCGTGACAAGCTTCGATGACATGACGGACGTCTCGAAAGACCTCCGTCGCCAGCTCGCCGACGTTTACGCGCTCGACCGCCCCGAAATCGTCTCCGAGCAAATCTCCGTCGACGGCACGCGCAAATGGCTCCTTCGTCTGGCCAAGCGCAGCCACGAGGCGCGTCCGCCCGAGATCGAAACTGTCTACATCCCGGAAAGCGACCGCGGCACGCTCTGTATCTCGAGCCAGGTGGGCTGCACCCTTAATTGTTCGTTCTGCCATACCGGCACCCAGCGCCTCGTCCGCAATCTCGAAGCGGAAGAGATCGTCGGGCAGATCATGCTGGCACGCGACCGCATCGGCGATTGGCCCGGCGCCAAAGGCCCCGACGACGACCGCCTGCTTCCCAACGCGGAACGCAAGATCACCAACGTCGTGCTGATGGGCATGGGCGAGCCGCTCTATAATTTCGACAACGTGAAAGCTGCGATGGACGTCGCGGCCGATGGTGATGGCCTGTCACTGTCGAAGCGGCGCATTACGCTCTCGACGTCCGGCGTCGTGCCGGAAATTCCTCGCTGGGGCGAAGAAGCCGACACGATGCTTGCGATCTCGCTGCACGCGACGAACGATGCGCTGCGCGATGAGCTGGTGCCGATCAATAAGAAGTATCCCATCGCTGAGCTGATGGAGGCCTGCCGCAACTATCCCGGCCTTTCGAACGCACGGCGCATCACCTTCGAATACGTGATGCTGAAAGGCGTGAACGACAGCCTTGCGGAAGCCCGCGCCTTGGTGAAGCTGCTCTCGGGAATTCCCGCAAAAATCAACCTGATCCCGTTCAATCCGTGGCCAGGCACGCGCTACGAATGCTCCGACTGGGAAACGATCGAACGCTTTGCTGACGTGGTGAACCGGGCAGGCTACGCGAGCCCCGTTCGAACGCCCCGCGGACGCGATATTCTGGCGGCCTGCGGGCAACTTAGGTCGGAAAGTCAGCGGCTTTCGGCCAAGGATCGCAATATCCCGGCAAGTCCCTGACCTCTCGGGCAGCGTCCTTCGACGGTTATTCCTATTGAGCCGATTGCGTCGACCTTTATACACTTTACCCTGGGTGGCTTAGGGTGGAACGGGTTGTGCTCAGGTTTGTCGGCACATTGGCGCGCGTTATGTTCGGATGGGCGCTGGCGAGTTTGGCCGCAGGCCTCATCACGGTTCTTTTCGTCGATATCGACGTCCTCTCAGGACGGACGGATGACCTCCCGAAAACAGTCGGAGAGACGATAGACCTCGCGCTTCTGGCCGCAACGCACATCGCAATTTTTTCAGCGATCTTCGTGCTGATCGCGGCGGCAATCGGCGAATGGTTTTCGCTTCGGATGCTCTCGTTTTACCTGCTCGCCGGAGTAATCATCGGTCTCCTGGGGTTTACCGCTCAATACATGAGCGAGGTCGCGGGCCAACCGACGATCTTCAACAATTATGCCGTCAAAGCATTTTTGACTGCAGGCCTTTTTGGCGGCTTCGTCTATTGGCTCGCGGCAGGACAATTCGCCGGCCGCGCACTTGTACCTCTCCCCCCGCGAGGCTCTGTCCCGGAAGTCGCCAAGCGGTCGGCGGAAAGAAACGGCGAGACCGTAGAGGTCATTATCACGAAGCCACCAAGCGTCGGCGACGAGCCGCGGTGGCGAATGCCGAGGCTCGAACGGCTGAAATTTGCAAACCGTGAAGCGGAGGGAGCTTTCGCTCACGCTGACGAAGATCGGGATGCGGCCACGGGGAACCCCGACCCGAGATCGTGAACCTTTTTCGCAGCCCTCGCTCTCGAAGACGTGATTAATGGAGCCTGTGCCCCCGCGGCTTCGCTGTTGTTGCAATGCAGCAATGCTGCTACAGTGTCGCAGCGATAGAGGGATGAGGCTGGTGTTCGATTGCGCGTTGCATTTTCGCTTCCTGCAAAAAGCCACGGAAGCGATGTTCGAGATGGGTCAGGCGTCGGTAGCCGCCGCTCTCGCGTGTCAGCGGCGTGTCTATGACGACATGACGCCCGCCGAACTTCAGCCCCTTGAGCCGGTCAATCCCTGGGAAGCTTGGTTGCGCGATTGGAGCCCGCCCGCGCGGACCCCTATGCCTGTCCAGTCCGATCTCATGCGGTCGTGGTTCGAAATGGCGAGCGCCTGCTCTCTGGCGTATTGGTCGGCCCCTCAACCGGTGGCGCCGACGCCAGCATGGGGCCAGACGTTCAGCCAGCCGTTCGGGATCGGCGCATTCCCTTCATCGATTCAGGCATTCTGGGGCATATCGCCGTGGACCTTCTACCAAGGACCGATGGTGGCCATGATGCTTGCGTACGGCGTGCCTTATGCCGTCGCGGCCCCGACGGCCCGCGCAAGCACCTCGGCCATGGATGCAGCAGACGCCGCATGCACCCAGTGGCGCCTCATCTTCGGGAGCACGGAAGGTCGTAAAAGTCTCGAACGCAATGCACCTGTGACGATGGCGGTCGGCAGGACCACATACCTTCACTGAAAACCGGGCCCCGTGCGGCGCGGCCGTCGCGATAGAGGGCCGCCCTAATCGGCTCCGCCAGCGTCAGCCGGCGGCGCAGCGGCCCCGGAGCCTTCGCCACCGCCCGAAGCCGGTGCCGCTGCAGCGGTGGACGGCGCGACAGGTTTTGGCTTCGTCTTCTTGGCGACGGTCTTCTTCTTCACCGGCTTCGACTCGACGGAAGCCGTCTTTGCCCCTGGCGTCGTGGATGCGCCCGCTGCGCCGGTCGAACCGGTTGCCCACGGGAGCACCTCCGGCTTACCCGATTTGGCGGCTTTCGAGGCCTTTTCGGCTTCCTTTTTGAGAATTGCCATCGAACGGCAGCGCGCCTTGACGGCCTTTCCGGCATCGTTTGTCCCGGCCGCCACCCAGATGCACGCGCTGTTGGCGCCGCAAGCGTCTTCGGTGAGATTGAGACACGAAGCCTTCGCGGTCTTGGTCTTCTTCGCGGCAGCTTTGACCGGCTTTGCAGGAGTTGCGGAAGCAGCGGCGTCACCGGCAGGCATTTCCGCAGTTTTCTTCTTCGCTGCTGCGGCCGCCGCGGCGGCTGCCTTCTTCGCCTTGTGCTTTTTGACGGGGGCGGCAGGAGGCGTCATCTCGGCAGCCGCTGGCGCGGCGGCGGGAGCAGCCTCAGCAGCCGGCGCGGGCTGCGATTGCGCTGGCTCGGATGGAGCTGTCTCGGCCGGCTCCGCCTGCGCCGAGTTCGACGGAGCGGCATCGGTCGGGTGTGCCGTCGGGTCGTAATTTTCTTGAGCCGGCTGCGCTTGCGCAGGGGTATCATCCGGCGGAACGGTTACGGTGATCTCTTCAGCGCAAAGCGGAAGGGCCAGCACTCCGCTCAAGAGCCCGAGCCCTATGAGCCTTCCCAAAATTCGAACCGACCCGGCCATGACGCTATCCCCCCAGCTGAGATATCTTCCCGCGCTTCTACCAGCTAACGATGAGTAGAAACACCGCAAACACCCTTGACATGCCTTTTTTGTGTTCACGAATTTGGTGCAGTGCAGAAGCGAAAATCGCGAGGCATTTCCGCACCAAGCGGCCCCCTGAGTGAGGCCGCCAGCACCCCGTGGCGAATTGATTTGGCTTACGATTTTCGGGGCGCTGCCTTCTTTGCCCACGCCAGGGCTGCGCCTAACCGATCGTCACCCCAGAACAGCTCGCCGTCGCTCGTCGTAAAGCTCGGCGCCCCAAAAATCCCGTGGGCCTGCGCCGCGTCCGTATTGGCCCGCAACGCCGCTTTAACCTGGGGCTCGGCAGCCGCCGCCCGCGTCGCATCCGGATCGGCCCCGACGGCGATCAGACATTCCGTCAACACGGCGTCCTCGGAAACATCCAATCCCCGTCCGAAGGCTGCTGCGAAGACCTCGCGGCTGAATGGGGCGGTCGCGCCGAGCGGCTCGGCCGCGATCGCAAGGCGGGCTGCCTTGAGGCTGTTGCCTGGAAATGTTGCCGGCATGCGCAAGGGAAGACCACGCGCAGCCGCGATTCGTTCGATGTCGCGGATCATGTACCGGCCCTTCGCCGGATAGAGATTGAAGGGCGAAGTCTCCCATCCCTGCGCTTTGAAGATAGGACCGAGCAGAAACGGCTTCCATATGACGTCAACGTCTTCGCGTGCCGCCGTGTCTGCGATGCGCATGGCGCTGAGATAGGAATACGTCGACGCAAATTCATACCAGAAGACGATGGTTGGCTTCATATTTGGATATGCCCCCTTCACGATACGCACGTTCTACTTGCGACAAGTCGCGTAACGGCGTCTACCGCACTTGCGGGTAGCGCCGCCGACCCTATAGTGCCGCGCGTTTCCAACCCGATCCATAATCCCCAAGAGCCAGACCACCCATGAGCGCCGCGCCGAAATCCGTGAAGAAAGTCGTTCTCGCCTACTCGGGCGGCCTTGATACCTCGATCATCTTGAAGTGGCTCCAGGAGACCTATGGCGCCGAAGTCGTGACGTTCACGGCCGATCTCGGCCAAGGCGAAGAGCTGGAACCGGCGCGCAAGAAGGCGCTGATGCTCGGCATAAAGCCTGAAAACATTTTCGTCGAAGACCTGCGCGAGGAGTTCGTCCGCGACTTCGTTTTTCCGATGTTCCGGGCCAACACGGTCTATGAAGGCGTCTATCTCCTCGGGACCTCGATCGCCCGCCCGCTGATCGCACAGAAGCAGATCGAGATCGCCCGCAAAGTCGGCGCCGATGCCGTCTGCCACGGTGCAACCGGCAAGGGCAACGATCAGGTGCGTTTCGAACTCGGTTATTATGCGCTCGAGCCGGGCATCAAGATCATCGCACCTTGGCGCGAATGGAGCTTCAAGGGACGCGAAGAACTTCTGAAGTTCGCCCGCGAGCACCAGATTCCGGTGGCGAAAGACAAGGAAGGCGAGTCGCCGTTCTCGGTCGATGCCAATCTTCTGCATTCCTCCTCGGAAGGCAAAGTGCTGGAAGATCCGGCCAAGAAGCCGCCCGAGGTGGTCTACCAGCGCACGATCTCGCCGATGGCCGCACCCGACAAGGTGACGACGATCAAGATCGGATTCGAAAAGGGCGATCCCGTCTCTCTCGACGGCAAGAAGCTTTCCCCCGCAACGCTTCTCAAAGCGCTGAACGACCTCGGCCGTGACAACGGCATCGGCCGCATCGACCTCGTCGAAAACCGGTTCGTCGGCATGAAATCCCGTGGCGTCTACGAAACCCCGGGCGGCACGATTCTGCTGGCCGCCCATCGCGCCATCGAAAGCCTGACACTCGATCGCGGCGCCGCGCATCTGAAAGACGAGATCATGCCGCGCTATGCGGAGCTCATTTACAACGGCTTCTGGTTCTCGCCCGAGCGTGAGATGCTGCAGGCGCTGATCGACAAGAGCCAGGAAAACGTCGCAGGCGAAGTGACGCTCGAACTCTATAAGGGCAACGTCATTCCCGTTGGCCGCGAAAGCCCGAAGTCACTCTACTCGCCGACCCTTGTGACTTTCGAGGACGACAAGGGCGCCTACGACCAGAAGGACGCCGCAGGCTTCATAAAGCTCAATGCGCTGCGTTTGCGCACGCTCGGTCAGCGGAACAAGACCCCGGATTGAGCGTCTTGATCCCGACACATCAAATGTGGGAGGCGGATATGATCGTCATTACGAGGAACGGCGAAACGACGGTGCTGACCGGCTGGCGCGAATGGCTCGTCAAGCTCGTCATCTTCATGGCGTGCGTGCTCCTGTTCGGCGTCATCGCATTCGTGATGTTCGGCCTAGCGCTGACGATCGGCGCGATCGCCCTCGTCGTCATCCCGGCAGCACTCATTGTCGGCCTCATCGGGACGGTGTTCGCCAGGCGCGTATAGCGCCATCAACGCGTCGAATGGCGGGATTGGTAAATGATCCCTTTGCGCGACGCGTAATTTTTGCGCGGGCCGCATATCCGGCCTTGACGTCGGGTGCGCCATCCATGACATCGCGTGATTCCATGAGGATGCCTTTCGCAAGGTGAATTGACGAGGAACCGGATTATGACAGTCGCTGCGGATGGCTTGGCGATGGTGACGCCCGCTGAATGGGCACCCCAGAAAGCTGTCTGGACCGCGTGGCCAGCCGATGCGAACGAGTGGAACGGCGACCTCGAGGCGCCCCGTCGCGACGTTGCAGCGCTCATCCGGGCACTGGCTATTGCCGGCAACAAGGTCCGGCTCCTGGTCAACGGCGACGAAGCCAAGGCGTCCGCCACCGCGGCCCTCGGCGACGCTGCCGAAATCATTCCGGCGAAGTATGGAGACATCTGGCTGCGCGACACCGGTCCGATATTCGCGCACGCCGGCAGCCACAAAGTCGCTCTCCGCTTCAAGACCAACAGCTGGGGCGGCAAGTACGATCTGCCCGACGATGCCACCGTCGGCGACGACGTTGCGCGTCTCGCCGACGCCCCGGTCCGCCGCTACGATTTCGTCCTCGAAGGCGGCGCCGTCGACCACGACGGAGAAGGCACGATCCTCGCGACCGAACAGACGCTTCTGAATCCGAACCGCAACGGCTGGACGAAAGACGCCGCCGAAACGGCACTGGCCGAAGCCTTCGGCACGCGAAAAGTCATCTGGATCGGCGAGGGTCTGAAGAACGATCACACCGACGGCCATATCGATAACATCGCTCGCTTCGTCGCGCCAGGTCGCGTCGTTTGCCAGGCGCCAGCAGGACCGGACGATCCCAACGCCGAGATTTTGAACGCCATTGCAGCATCGCTCGAAAAAGCAACCGATGCGATGGGCCGCAAGCTCGACGTCGTCCGCATCCCGGGCGTCGGGCTCTATCGCAACGCGCTTGGAGAAATCTCGCCCGCGTCCCATATGAACTTCCTCATCGCGAACGATGTTGTCGTCGTCCCGATTTATGGGACAGCTACGGAGGCCGAAGCGCTGAAAGCGCTGCAGAGCGTCTTCCCCACCCGCGCCGTCGTCGGCGTCTCCTCGCGCGGTCTGCTCGGTTGCGGCGAGGCGGGCGGCGGCTCTTTCCACTGCATCACCCAACAGGAGCCTCTCTAGATGGCGCGCCGCTCGATCACCGTCGGAAGCATTCAGACCTCCTACGGCCCCGATCTCGAAAGCAATATCGCCAAGACGGAAATGTTCGTCCGCGAAGCGGCGAACCGTGGCGCTGAGGTGATTTTGCCGTCGGAGCTGTTCGAGGGCATCTATTTCTGCACGCGCCAGGACCCGAAGTGGTTCGAAACCGCGCGTCCTGTGACGGAACATCCCTCCGTGCTGCGGCTCCGCGAGCTGGCGAAATCGCTGAACGTCGTCATCCCGATCTCGTTCTTCGAGAAGGACGGTCCGCGCTATTACAACAGCATCGCCATCGCCGACGCGGACGGCGAAATTCTTGGCGTCTATCGCAAGAGCCACATCCCTGACGGTCCGGGATATCAGGAGAAGTATTATTTCCGCCCCGGCGATACGGGCTTCAAGGCTTGGAATACCAGGCACGGCAAGATCGGCGTCGGCATCTGCTGGGATCAGTGGTACCCGGAATCGGCTCGCGCGATGGTGCTGCAGGGCGCCGAGGTCCTGTTCTATCCGACGGCCATCGGCTCGGAACCTTATGATTCGAGCCTCGATACGCACCTGCAGTGGCAACGCGCCATGCAGGGTCACGCCGTATCGAATGCCGTACCGATCGTCGCCGCAAATCGCATCGGCCTCGAAGACAACGACGGCGTAAAACAGAAATACTACGGTCATTCCTTCATCAGCGATCACCGGGGCGAACTCGTGCAAAAGTTCGGCGCGGACGATGAAGGCGTGCTCGTGCACACGTTTGATCTGGATCTAATCGAGAGCTATCGCGCCGATTGGGGATTTTTCCGCGACCGCCGCACGGATCTCTATGCTAGGAGCATCATCTGATCACTTGAAACGGCGGAGGAGCGGAATATGAAAATCAGCGCCAGAAACGTGCTCAAGGGAAAGATCGTGGAGGTCACGAAGGGCGCAACGACGTCTCATGTCCGGATCGACGTCGGCGGCACGATCGTGACGGCATCGATCACCAACGAGGCGGTCGAAGACCTCGGCCTCGTAAAGGGAATGTCGGCCTCGGCCGTCATCAAATCCTCAGACGTGATGATCGCGGTCGACTGACATGCGAAAATCCGGAATTCTGGCTGCTGTTCTGGCTGGTGTGGCGTCGCTAGCCTTAGCCAACGCGGCCTTTGCCGCGGAGACGGGCGGCTGCGAAAGCTTCGCGTGGCCGCTGACCACCGAACTTCAATGGATGAACGCCGCAGACAGCGAAGCGATCGCCTCAGGCTCAAAGCTCCCCGCTCCGCCTGCAAAGGCTATATCATTTTCGCTTGAACCGATGAACGCAGTCACGTTTCCCGCCAAGCCAACGGGGCGGCTCAAGCCCAAGGGCGATGTCTACGGCGGGTTCGTCACATTCGATAACGTCGGGCCACCGGGCGTCTATCAGATTTCGGTTCATACGGGAGGCTGGGTCGATGTCGCCCAGAACGGAAAAACGTTGAGAACGACGGCCCATAGCGGCAAATCGGATTGCGATGCCATTCGCAAGAGCGTGCGCTTCAACATCGGTGCCGGACCGATTACGATCGAGTTCAGCAACATGAAGAACGACACGATCAAGTTTGCCATCCGCCACGCAGACTAGAAACCTCAGACATCCTGAGAGGTCCCGCACCCCGCGGCCCGCATGAATTTTCTTTCCGACATGCCGAGGCTGGAACTCTTCCGCCTCGCAGGAATCCCGATCAAGATCGACATCACATTCATCCTGGTGCCGATCTTTCTGTTCGCGCTCCTCCAGCAGTCGCCGAGCACATTCACGATTCTTGTTATCGGCGTATTCCTGTCCGTGCTGCTCCATGAGATCGGCCACGCGATGATCGCCCGTCTCTTTCGCGTGCCTGTCGGAGAGATCCTTGTCGGCGGATTTTATGGCTATACCCGGATGGTCCGGGCCCCGCCGTCCACAGCAGCGAACGTGCTGATCCTGTTTGCCGGACCGCTGACCAACGGGCTGATCTTTCTTCTGTGCTGGTATGTTCTCGGCCAGCCGGAAGTCAGCTTCACCGGGCAGTTCGGCCCGATCGATCCGCTGCCATGGCTCTCCGACAATCCATGGGGAATCTACGCGGCGTTCATGCTGACACGCATCAACCTCGCGATGCTGATCTTCAACCTGCTTCCGGCTTTTCCGCTTGATGGCGGGCGCATTTACCGGGACATGCTCGGCGCCGTGATGCCCCGAGGGCTCGCCATCCGGGCGATCGCGATCTTGGGAGTGGGCATCGGCCTCTGGAGCGCTTTCGTGGGTTTCAAGATCAGCCTGGTCCTGCTTTTGATCGGGGCCCAGATCGCCATCATCAACTGGGCGATCCTGAAACAACCTGTGGACGCGGAAGACCGCTAGCAGAGGCATTGCGAAACCGTCGCTCGTCCGTGCATATCTGGCCCCCGTCGTAGTTTCGTAGCTGGGAGCCCGAGATGACCCGCGTCTCCGTCAATCGCACGTTGTCGCGGCTCTATTGGCTGCTGGGCATCGTACTCCTGATGCTTCTCGCGTCGAAATTCGCCAACGACGTACCGGGAATCCCGCCGTTCGTGATCTCCGCCGCCAACAATTTCTACGACTTCATGCGGGACATGTCGTTGCTGATCGCCACGGGCGGCGTCGCCTACATAACCAACATCTACCAGAAGCGTTCGAACTTCGTCGAAAGCCTGGAAGAGGAATGGCGCAACATCGTGCGCACCAAATCCGTGCTGCTTTCCACCTGCGAGAAGCCATATCTCGCAACCGACGATTATCTCGCCGCCTATTACAAAATCAGCGAGACCATCGACACGATGCGCATCGTCTACCGGAATGCCGGCGAGACAGAGGGCCTTGTCGGCCTTTATCCTTACGCGCCGCTGCACGATATGCGCCGCGCCCTGCAGACGCTCGATCCGCGCATCGACGTTGATATAACGAGCGAGAGGAAGGCCCTCGTGCGTGACGCAATCCTTCAGTCGTTCTACGCCCTCCGCGAAACATTTCTTGAAGAGCTCGATCTGGAAGAGCCCCAGCATCCTCTGCTCGTCGCGGGCGGCCGCCGCCTCAAAACGCCCGGCGCCGCAGTCTGGGCGCGACTGCTCGAAGACCATCAACGCAAACGCCTTGAACGCGCTCCGTCCCTCCGGCCCGACATTGACGCGTTTTTGACGAACCTCCGCGACGAGGAAGACAAAGTCTAAGCAGTCCGCGGAGTCCGCACGTCGAAGGACCCGCAGCTTTCGAAGTTGCTCTTGAGCGACGCGATTTCCGGTCTTCCGGCCCAATTCTCCGGCTTCTGAACAAAATCCGTGCCAAATGCCCCGGACAAACCCCTTTTTGACTGTTAAGCCGCACCCCAGATGAACCAAGCCGCCTAGCCCTGCGCCATGCCGCCATGCTAGTCCGAGCCGATATTTGCGCCGCAGCGGCAAGGCCCGCGGCGCTCCCCTAACTTCAGGTTTCAAATGGCCCTTCGCAATATCGCGATCATCGCGCACGTCGACCATGGCAAGACGACACTCGTCGACGAGCTTCTGAAGCAGTCCGGCTCCTTCCGCGAGAACCAGAAGGTGGCCGAACGCGCGATGGATTCCAACGACCTCGAACGTGAGCGCGGTATCACCATTCTGGCGAAATGCACCAGCGTCGAATGGAAGGGCACGCACATCAACATCGTCGATACTCCGGGTCACGCCGACTTCGGCGGCGAAGTCGAACGCATCTTGAACATGGTCGACGGCGTCATCGTGCTGGTCGACGCGTCCGAAGGTCCGCTACCGCAAACGAAGTTCGTCGTCTCGAAGGCCTTGAAACGCGGTCTCCGCCCGATCGTCGCGATCAACAAGATCGATCGTCCCGACGAACGTCACCTCGAAGTCTTGAACGAGGTCTTCGACCTTTTCGCCAATCTCGACGCAACCGACGAGCAGCTTGATTTTCCGGTGCTCTACGGCTCAGGCCGCAATGGCTGGATGGCGCGCGATCCGTCCGGCCCGGCGGAGAACCTCGCACCGATGTTCGACTTGATCCTTGAGCACGTGCCGCCGCCCGCCGTTGATGACGGTCCTTTCCGTATGCTCGCGACGACACTCGACGCCGATCCGTTCCTGGGCCGTATCCTGACGGGCCGCGTGACGTCGGGAACGGTCAAACCCAACCAGGCGCTCAAGGCCCTCGACCGCGACGGCAAGGTGCTCGAGAATTTCCGCGTGCAAAAGGTGCTGGCCTTCCGCGGCCTCGAGCGCGTTCCGGTCGAATCCGCAGGGGCTGGCGACATCATAGCGCTCGCCGGCATGAGTGAAGCCAACGTCGCCGATACGCTCGCCGATCCGTCGGTCGAAGAGCCGTTGCCCGCCCAGCCTGTCGATCCGCCGACACTGTCGATGACGTTCCGCATCAATGATGGACCGTTCGCCGGCCAGGAGGGCGACAAGGTGCAGAGTCGCGTCATCCGCGACCGCCTTTTGAAGGAAGCCGAGCGCAACATCGCGATCCGCGTCGCCGAGAACGAAGACCGCGACAGCTTTTCCGTCTCAGGCCGTGGCGAGCTTCAGCTCGCGATCCTCATCGAGAACATGCGCCGCGAAGGCTTCGAGCTGACTGTTTCGCGTCCGAAAGTCGTCTTCGAAACCGATGCAGAGACCGGGCAGCGCCTGGAGCCGATCGAAGAGGTCATCATCGACGTCGACGACGACTACACAGGCGTCGTCGTGCAGAAGTTGTCCGAGCGCAAGGGCGATCTCTTGGAGATGCGGCCTTCAGGCGGCGGACGCACGCGCATGGTGTTCCACGTCCCGACGCGTGGCCTTCTCGGCTATCAGTCGGAGCTTCTCTCCGACACGCGCGGCACCGGCATCATGAACAAGCTCTTCCACTCCTATAAGCCGTTCAAGGGCGAGATCGCCGGACGGCGCACAGGCGTTCTGATCTCAAATAGTCCGGGCGAAGCCGTTGCCTACGCGATCTTCAACCTTCAGGATCGCGGCCCGTTCATGATCAATCCGCAGGATCGCGTCTATGAGGGCATGATCGTCGGTGAGCACTCGCGCGACAACGATCTCGAAGTGAACGTCATCAAGGGCAAAAAGCTCACCAACGTTCGCGCCTCCGGCAAGGACGATGCCGTGTTGCTCACGCCGCCTATGCGCCTGACGCTCGAAAAGGCGATGAGCTACATCACCGACGAAGAGCTTGTCGAAGTCACACCGAAGTCGATCCGTCTGCGCAAGCGCTGGCTCGATCCGAACGAGCGCAAGCGACAGAGCCGCAAGAGCGAAACCGCCGCCTGACGGCGTCGCGTGACAAAATCGATTTCCCTGCGATGGCAAGCACTCGGGAGAAATTCCCGGGTTGCGATGGCTAAAATCTCACCCAAATGAACTCCGTGAGAACATGCCACAGGAGAGATCTGATGAAACGTTTTGCCGTCGCTGCCGGAGCTGTGTTCGCGCTGTCATTTCCGGCGGTTGCAGACACGCCGCTCACAGACGAAGAAACGAAGAGCGCGACCGCCGCAGCAGCAGCGTGGGGATGCGAAGGCGGAAAATGGGAAAAGAAAACGGAAGGGACCGGCGTCTTTGAGCTGGATGACGCCAAGTGCAAGGGTGGCCAATATGACTTGAAGTTCGATAAGTACTTCAAGCTCCTCGACATGGGCGCCGACTGACTTCCCCTCGAAATTATATGACGCGGACGGTATGGGCGCCGTCCGCGTTTTATCGTCAGCTAGAGTTCGCAGCAAAATCCAGCTTACCGTCATGGCCGCGCAGCCCCCCATTCACGCGATTGCCCGTGCTTAAACCACTTGCCGTAGACCGCCGCCTCCGCGACGGTGGCGCTGATCAGGGCGCCTGTTACAACTCGTTGCGCCGCGATTTGACTTCGCAGATGGCGTTTGGTTTGTGTTTGCCCCAGGCCGGATCATCGTGCGCGCAGGCCGCTGGCGGAACACGCTGAGAATGCTCCAAGCTCTCCTTTTCGGTAGCGAAGCCTCCATGGTCAGGAGACTCGCGTGATCACTTGGCCTGAGAGCATCAAGCCCACCCCAGCTTTTGAACGCGCCGCAGCCTTCATGCGCGAAGAGAGCGGAAATCTGTTCGTCACCGGGCGCGCTGGCACCGGCAAATCAACGCTCCTCAAAGCGCTCCGCGACGCTTACGACGACCGCATGGTCGTCCTGGCGCCGACGGGGCTCGCCGCCATCAACATCGGCGGCCAGACCATCCATTCCTTCTTCGGCTTTCCACCGCGGCTCATCCAGGAGAGCGACATCAGACGAAGCCGCAATGGCCGCGTGATGCGCAAGCTCGATTTCGTCGTCATCGACGAGGCATCGATGGTGCGCTCCGACATGATGTGGGCGATCGACAGATCCCTGCGCATCAATCGCGGTCGGCCGCGCGAGCCGTTCGGCGGCGCGCGTCTTTTGCTGTTCGCGGATTTGCATCAATTACCGCCGGTGATTCAGGAACGCGAGGTGTTGGCTCACCTCACGGAAGAACACGGCAGTCCGTTTTTCTTTTCGATTCCGGCATTGCGCGAAGGCGCCGGCACCGCACTTCTCGAGCTTGAGCAGATCTTCCGCCAGACGGACGGCGATCTCATTCACGTGTTGAATGCCGTCCGCGACGGCAACGTCAGCGACCAAGACTTGGCCTTCATCAATAAGCGCGTCAGTCCGATACGAACGCTCGCCGAAGGCGAGCCCTACGTCATCCTGACGACGACGAACGCCGCCGCGAAACGCATCAACACCGCCTATCTTGACGCACTTCCCGGCCGAGCCAACCGCTTCGATGCCAACATCACTGGAGATTTCGCAGCGAACGTTCAGCCGGCCGAAACGGCGCTGGAGCTGAAACCCGGCGCCAAAGTCATGATGCTGCGAAACGATCCGGATCGCCGATGGGTCAACGGCACCATCGCGCGCGTGTCCCGGCTGACGGAAAAGCAAATCTTCGTCGAAGTCTCGGGAAAGGAATACGAAGTCGAGCAGGTCGCGTGGGAACACCGCCGCTATGCCTTCGATCAGTCGCAGGAGAAAATTGTCGAGACCGTCGCCGGAACATTCAAGCAGTTTCCACTTCGCCTCGCCTGGGCCCTGACGATTCACAAGGCGCAGGGACTGACACTCGACAAAGTGTATATCGACCTTGGCACCGGCACGTTCGCGCACGGCCAAACCTATGTGGCGCTGTCCCGTTGCCGGACCTTGGAAGGCTTGGCCCTCGCCCGCCCTCTCACCCGCCGCGACATAATGTTCGATCCGAACGCCGTCGCGTATAGGGATGTTTTCGCGAGGCTTTGACGGACTGTCGCATGTCGTCGCAAACCTTTTCGCAAGTGCGAACAAAAGGATAGGGATTGCCTGCCCACCCGGGTCAGTGTACTGACATATTTGAGGCATAAGGACGCGATTTAAGAGTCGAAAACCCTGGTATCGAGGGTGCACGGCAAAATCGTGTTGCAATGCACAATCATTTTGCGTATATTTTGGTCAATGGTTTCGCCGTCGGGCGCCAGCCAGACAGCCCTTTTGAAAATACGCACCAGTCGATACTGCAAAATTCAGGAGTGACCCCCATGACCGACGCCTTCACTCGTCAAGTTCAAGATTTCACAAAACAAGCCCAGGAAATGTTCACCGCCGGCAAGGACGCCAAGGTTCCCGAAAATCTGTCGGCCTTCGCCGAGGACGCGATCGCCAAGTCGCGCGACGCTTATCATAAGTTCACGTCATTCGCGAAAGACAACGCCAAGGTCGCGGAAGAAGTGATGCTGACGTCGCAGGCCGGTGCCAAGTCGATCGGCGAAAAGATCGTCGCCAATACGCTCGCAAATACCGAAGCCGCTTTCGAAGCCGCTCAGGCGATGGCACGTGCGCGCACCTTCCCGGAGATCGCGCGTCTTCAGGCCAACTACTTCCAGCAGCAGTTTGCGATAGCCGGCTCGCAGTCGAAGGAACTCTTCGAACTTTCGAGCAAGGTCGCGAAGCAGGCTCTTGAAACTGTCGGCGCCGCGACGACGAAATCGTTCGAGCAATTCAAGAGCGTCGGCTAATCGATGCGGTTTACGACGATTGCGCCAGCATTCGTCGAGTGGGGCACTTCCGTTCAAGCATTCGGGCGCGGAGCATATCTCCGCGTCCTTTTTATTTTCGTAAGACTGACGAGTCCTGATGCGTTTTCCCCGGCTCCGGGTTAAGGTGTTCATATGCTGAACCAGAGCCTGAAGGTTTCTGTCCGCAACGCCCGTCCTTCTGACGCTGGTGCGCTTGCGCAAGTTTTTCGCGACTCCTGGCGGTTGGCCTACACGGGCATTCTTCCACCCCTTTATCTTGAACGTGAAATTTTGCGCCGGGACGCAACGTGGTGGCGACGCGCCATCGCCGCCGAGCGAAATCTCCTCGTGATCCTGCAGGATGAAACGATCGCCGGTTATGCGACCTGCGGCAGAGCACGCGGCGGCGGACGCGATGTCGGCGAGATCTACGAACTTTATCTGGCGCCTGTTTACCAAGGCCTTGGCCTTGGCACGCACCTGTTCGAGGCGTGCCGCGCGACGCTCGACGCTCTGGACCTCGAACGCTTGATCGTATGGGCACTCGAGGCCAACGAAAAAGCACACGCGTTCTACGTCCGGTGTGGCGGCCGGGCCGCCCGCCGCTCCTGCGTCCGTCTGGGCAAAGGATTTACGCCCCGCATCGCTTTCGAGTGGTAATCGCAAAGCTGGCTTGGGCGCCACCGCCGTGGGCCTTCACTGCCGCAGTTTTCCGCCGACATGCGACCTAAGAGCGGTTGTGCGGCTTGTCCTTTCGCGGCAAGTGTGGCCCCCGAACTGAATGATTGTCCTGAGGTCAACACCGATGCGTCTTGACGCGATTCTGCCCGGCAAAAACCCACCCGACGATATCAACGTCGTGATCGAAGTCCCCGTTGGCGGCGAGCCGATCAAATACGAGATGGACAAGGCATCGGGCGCCCTTCACGTCGATCGCTTCCTCTATACGCCGATGCGCTATCCCGGAAACTACGGCTTCATTCCGCATACGCTGTCCTCGGATGGCGATCCGATCGATGTTCTGGTTTGCAACACTCGCGCTATCGTCCCGGGCGCCGTTATCAATTGCCGGCCCGTGGGCGTGCTTGTGATGGAGGACGATGGCGGTGGCGATGAAAAGATCATAGCGGTGCCCTCGAGTAAGCTCACCAAACGCTACGAAGGGGTCAAAACCTACACCGATCTCCCGAAGATCTCGTTGGAGCAGATCGAGCACTTCTTTGCCCACTACAAGGACCTTGAACCCGGCAAATGGGTCAAGATCGACCACTGGGGCCACGCCGACGAGGCCAAGAACTTGATCGTGCAGGCGTTGGAACGCGTCAAAACATCGGTTTAAAGCGCAATCGCCGCCGGAAAAGCCAAGCATCCAAGATCTGTCTCGGCGATTTTCGAATGCCTCCTCTTTACGCTCGCGTAATGCCGTTGCTATATCGGCCCGCCGAATGGCAAACGTCGAGCTGACCGGAGACGTCATGAAAATCGCCGTCATGGGCGCGGCCGGCCGTATGGGCCGCGAACTGATCCGCGCGATTGCCGCTGAGCCGGACTGCAGCATCAGCGGTGCCACCGAGACGGCCGGCTCTCCGGTCCTCGGCAAGGATATCGGCGAGCTTGCCGGCCTTGAACCGATCGGCGTGGCAGTCACGAGCGACGCTGCGGCCGTCATTGCGGCATCCGACGCCATCGTCGATTTCACGGTGCCGAAGGCGAGCATTGAATTCGCCCGCCTCGCCGCCAATTCAGGAACCGCCGACATCATCGGGACGACCGGCTTCGATGCCGCATCCGAAGCAGCGATCGCCGAGGCTGCGAAGCGCACCGCTATCGTCAAGGCTGGAAATATGAGCCTTGGCGTCAATCTCCTGCTTGCCCTCACCCGCCAAGCCGCAGCCGCGCTCGGGAACGACTTCGACATCGAAATTGTTGAAATGCATCACCGCATGAAGGTCGATGCCCCATCAGGCACGGCTTTGATGCTGGGTGAAGCCGCCGCGTCAGGACGCAGGTTGGATCTTGATGAGCACTCTGTGCGCGTCCGTGACGGTCATACAGGCCCGCGCCGGCGCGGTGATATCGGGTTCGCAACGCTGCGCGGCGGCAGCGTCATTGGGGAGCACACGGTGATCTTCGCAGGCAATGGCGAACAGATCGAACTCACTCACCGGGCGACCGACCGGGGAATTTTTGCGCGGGGCGCCGTGAAGGCCGCGCTTTGGACAAAGGACCGTGCACCAGGTCTTTACGATATGAAGAACGTATTGGGCATTGCGCTTTAGAGAAGTAAGCGCTGCGCGACTGGAGACGCCTAGACCACAAAATGACTGATGCTCTGACGGACAACATTCTGGTGCTCGTACGCCACGGCGAGAGTGAGTGGAACAAACTCAATCTCTTTACCGGCTGGCGCAATCCAGACCTGACGGAGAAAGGTGTCATCGAAGCGCGCGTCGCAGGCCGCATGATCCGCGATCATCGCGTCAAGTTCGATATCGCTTTCACCAGCGCCTTGAAACGGGCTCAGCACACCCTCGATATCATTCTCGCCGAGATCAACGAGCCGGATGTGCCGATCATCCGCGATGCCGCTTTGAATGAACGCAACTATGGCGCTCTCTCGGGGCTCAACAAGGACGAGGCCCGGAAGAAATGGGGCGAAGCACAGGTACGCGCGTGGCGGCGCTCATACGATATCGCTCCGCCCGAGGGCGAAAGCCTGAAAGACACGCTCGCGCGCGTTCGTCCCTACTACGATAAAGCGATCTGGCCTCAGATCACGGCCAGCAAAAACGTCATTATCGTTGCCCACGGCAATTCGCTCCGGGCGCTGGTGATGATCCTTGAAAACCTCACCCCAGACGAAATCCTCGAACGCGAGCTTGCGACCGGCGCACCCATTCTCTACCGCCTCGGAGCCGACGGCCGCGCCATCGACCGGAAAGACCTTCTCCCCGCACGATCCCTTGCAGCGCCGCCCGAAGATCGTATCATCTGATCGCTTGACGATCAGTCGGGGGAATATCTGATGGCGTTGGAAGAACTCGGCCTCGACGCCGATCGCGCGAACCTGAAAACGCGCGAGAAGCTCATCGGTGTTTACGTCGGCATTCTCGCCGTCATTCTGGCCATCTGCAGTATGGGCGGCAGCAACGCCGAGCAGAACGCGCTTCAAGGAAATATAGCAGCATCAAACGTCTGGTCTTTTTTCCAGGCGAAGAACGCACGGCGCCAAGCCCTGAGGCTGCACGCGGAAGAGTTCGACGCGCTGCTGAAAATGTCGCCGTCGATGTCGGATGATGCCAAGACGATGATCGAAACGAAGATCGCTGACTACAAGGTGCAGGATCGGCAATTGACTACCGATCCGAAAACCGGCGAAGGCCTCGACGAGCTCTTCGCCAAGGGCAAAGCGCTCGAAGCCCAACGAGATGAAGCTCTGAAGCAGGATCCCTATTTCGACTACGGCCAGGCGCTGCTCCAGATCGCGATCGTGCTTGCGTCCGTCGCTTTGATTTCCGGTGGCAATATGCTGCTCTATCTAAGCTTCGTTCTCGGAGGCCTTGGCACCGTGCTGACCGTCGGCGGCTTCACCCTTGCGTTCCCGCTTCCCGCGTTCATGTCCTGAAGCTCACTTCACGTCGAAGTTCACGACTTTTGTCGCGATGACCCCGCCGTCGCGAACGAGCGCGACCCGCCCTTCGTAAGTCCCTTTGGCCCAAGGATCCTTTCCGCGCCGCTTTCCGACGTACGCGACATACGTCGCCTTGTCGCGATCAAGTGGCATGGCACCTTCGTCAAAAATCGATCCGCCCGGTCCATTCGCGACGAATTGGACGTGATCGCCCTTCCTGAGATTGATAAAGCGGCCATAAAGAACGATCGCCGCCGACGTTTCGGTCAACGGCACGACATCATGGTCGTCGACTTCGAGCGCGGTGACGCTCGGCGCAGCACCGGCGAAACCCGCACCGATCATTTCGCCGTTCGTGTACGGGAATGCCGCCGCCACCGACGGCTCCCAGAGACCCGGCCCGCGCGCATTCGGGTCGCACGTGCCGTCGACCGCATCGGGCAGAAACGGATCGACGATCTTTCCGTCATGACGCACGCTCAAGTGAACCTGCGCGAAGTCCGCCATTCCCGAGAACCCCGCTTCGCCGAGCGGATCGCCCCGCTTTACCGCTTGGCCCTTCTTGACGCGCACGCTGCCCTTGCGCATGTGGCAGTACTGCGTCTCCCAACCATCACTGTGTGAGATGATGACGCCATTTCCGCATTCGCGCCCCGCGACCCCCTTGGCGTTGGCCTTGGTGAAAAAGACATCCGCGACGCCATCTCTGACGGCCTTCACGGTACCGTCGGCGGATGCAAGGACGGGAACCGGCGTTTTCGTCGCCGCGGCTGCCGAGAGCAAGCGAAAGTCGACGCCGCTGTGCTGGTCGTAGGTGGCCATCCCGCAGCGATAGTCTTTGGCACCCTTGCCCGGATCGACGTCGACATAGGTCTGGATGAAACACGTCTTATGGGGCTGGCACGCAAGCGGAAGGGAAAGCTCAGGCCGGCCGTCCGCCACTCCGGGCTCGGCGCAGAGCGAGCCCAAGATGGCCCCAAAAACCGGAAACGCTGGCCAGCGCCATTGGGGTTGCATAGGAAGCCTCTGCGCCAAAGTGCCATTTCTGCGACCGGAGCGCTTGCCCGGCGGCGGTCCAAACGCTAGCACTCCCCCCGACGGATTTCCCCATTGAGTTGGCCAAGGATTGTTAACCGATGACGACGCACACCCTCCTCCTCCTTCCCGGCGACGGCATTGGCGTCGAAACGATCGCGGAGGTTGAGCGGCTCATCGCGTACTTCAACGCCAAGAGCAATGCCGTCCACTTCGACATCGAGCGCGATCTCGTCGGCGGATCGGCCTATGACGCGCACGGCGTCGCCATCACCGAAGAAGCCATGGCGAAGGCGAAGAAAGCGGACGCTGTTCTCTTCGGCGCCGTTGGTGGTCCGAAGTGGGCGAACGTCCCTTATCAGCATCGCCCGGAGGCGGGGCTTCTGCGCTTGCGGAAGGATCTCGGCCTCTTCGCCAACCTGCGTCCCGCCATCTGCTATCCGGCACTCGCCGATGCTTCGAGCCTGAAGCGCGAGCTCGTCGAAGGCCTCGACATCATGATCGTGCGCGAGCTGACCGGCGGCGTCTATTTCGGCGAGCCCAAGGAAATCGTGACGTTGGAAAATGGTGAGAAGCGCGCCGTCGATACGCAAGTCTACACCACGCACGAAATCGAGCGGATCACCAAGGTCGCGTTCGATCTTGCGAGGAAGCGCAGGAACCTTGTCCATTCCGCCGAGAAGCACAACGTCATGCGCTCAGGTGTGCTCTGGAAAGAAGTGACGACCGCTGTTCACAAGTCCTATGCGCCGGACGTGAAGCTCGAGCACATCCTCGCGGACAACTGCGCCATGCAGCTAATCCGCAATCCGAAGCAGTTCGACGTCATCGTCACGGACAACTTGTTCGGCGATGTTCTTTCCGATGAAGCTTCGATGGCGGCCGGCTCGCTCGGCATGCTGCCGTCGGCGTCGCTTGGCGCACCCGATCCGGAAACGGGCCGCCCAAAGGCGCTTTATGAGCCGATCCACGGTTCGGCGCCCGATATCGCCGGCAAGGGCCTTGCCAATCCGATCGCGACGATTGCGTCGTTCGGCATGGCGCTGCGCTATTCGTTCGATCTTGGCAAGGAAGCCGATCTTGTCGATCAGGCGATCGCCGAGGTTCTCGACAAGGGCCTCCGGACCGCCGATATCATGCAGCCCGGCATGACAAAGGTCGGGACGTCCGAGATGGGCCAAGCCATCGAAAAAGAACTCCAGACATTGGCAGCCTGACGGGCCGTACGTTCGCTGTGTCCCGGCTCTTCGCTGCGCTTCGGACGGGATGACAACCAACATCTCGCGCTTGGCGGCCGGCTCGACGAAGGAGAGTCGGCAAGCGCCGGAAAAATACGGCCCCCTCGCGGAACGCGAGTCGCCGCGCCATTAAACAGCTGGCTCGTCGCGACAGGCGCTCGCCTGCCCCTGGATCGCACCGCGCGCCGTCCAACGCGGCTTGCCGTCGTTCGGGCCGGGAGCCTGTTCCTCGGTGCGGGAGACAAAATAAAATTCATAGCAATTCGTGTCGACGCGCATCACGCGATAGCACCCGCCCGTCGCATCGATGTCGTAGATCGTGCAGAATGCGCCCTGCGTGATCGACCAATGTCCGCCGAGCGTCATGCCGTGCTCGACATAATTCAGTCGGCCATCGCTTCCGTAGTGTTCCGTGAATGGCTTCCCGTCGGCATAGCGGCCGTCGATCGTCACGTTCGAGAAGCGCTGAAGCTCCGCATCGTTGAGCCATGCGGTCATCGCCGACGAACGCGACGCAAGCCCCGCCACGCACAGTGCCGGCAGTCCGATGGCGAGCGCCACCAGCTTTCGTGAGAAATTCACGGCGAACCCCCGTTTGTCCTTCGCCACCCTCGCACAACGAGAAGCGTCGTATGGCGCAATAAATTGGCCCCTTCGCGGCCAGCTTATGCCTCACCGTTTCAAATTTTGTAACCGAGCGAGGCGTAAGATCGCCTTGGAAGGGCCATGCGCAAGGCACAACAACTCGGGCCTCGACGGTCCTTGAAAGTGAGGCCCGAGCCGCGTATGTGAACGCCCAGCAAAGTCTATGCCGCGCTCAGGTCGAGTCGCGGCACAAAGCCATTGAATTTCAAGGACATAAATAAAATGGGCTACAAGGTCGCCATCGTTGGCGCCACCGGCAACGTAGGCCGCGAGATGCTGAACGTGCTCGCCGAGCGCAAGTTTCCGATCAGCGAGCTTTACGCATTGGCATCCCGGCGTTCCATCGGCACCGAAGTTTCCTTCGGTGATTCGGTCATCAAATGCCGGGATCTGGAAACGTTCGATTTTTCCGACATCGACTTCTGCCTCATGTCGGCCGGCTCGACGGTGTCCAAGGAATGGTCCCCGCGTATCGGTGCTCAGGGCGCAATCGTCATCGATAACTCGTCCTGCTGGCGCTACGACCAGGACGTGCCGCTCGTCGTACCGGAAGTGAATGGCGACGCGGTCCGCGGCTTCGCGAAGAAGAACATCATCGCCAACCCGAACTGCTAGACCGCTCAACTCGTCGTCGCGCTGAAGCCGCTCCACGATGTTGCGAAGATCACCCGCGTCGTCGTCTCGACCTATCAGTCGGTATCAGGCGCCGGCAAGGACGCGATGGACGAGCTCTGGCAGCAGACGAAGGGCAAATACGTTCCGGGCCAGGAAGTCGATCCGAAGAAATTCCCGAAGCAGATTGCATTCAACTGCATTCCTCAAATCGACGTCTTCATGGAAGACGGCTACACGAAAGAGGAATGGAAGATGCTGGCGGAAACCAAGAAGATCTTGGACCCCAAGATCAAGCTGACGGCAACGTGCGTTCGCGTGCCAGTATTCGTCGGCCATTCCGAAGCCGTCAACCTCGAGTTCGAGAAGCCGATCAGCCCGGAAGAAGCGCGCGAGATCCTGCGCGCCTCTCCCGGTATCCTCGTTATCGATAAGCGCGAGCCGGGCGGCTACATCACGCCGGTCGAGGCAGCAGGTGAATATTCGACGTTCGTCTCGCGCATCCGTGAAGACGCGACGGTCGAAAACGGCTTGTCGCTGTGGATTGTCTCCGACAACCTTCTGAAGGGCGCCGCGCTCAATGCAGTCCAGATCGCCGAGACGATCGTGAACCAACATCTGCTGCCGCAGAAGGCAGCCTGACCCTTTCGCAACATCCAGAAATACGTAGGCGCCGGCGATTACTTGCCGGCGCTATTCTTTTCCCTGATGCGATTGAGCGTTTCGACGATGGCGCTCAGATCCTGCAGGAAGCGATCGCGCTGTTGTGCCGGAAGGCTTGAAAGGATGCGCTCGTCGACCCGACGCGCCATCGGATCATGCGTCTTCAGCATCCGCGCTCCCTCGTCCGTCAATTTGACGGCATAGGCCCTTGCGTCGTCGCGCGTTCGGCGACGCTGCAGCAGCCCCTTCTTCAACATCCGGCGCACGACATCGGCGAGCGTGGAACGATCGATGCCGGTGAGTTCGACAAGCTGCGTCTGGCTCAGCCCCTCATTCTGAGCGACCGTCAGCAGGATCGCGTACTGACGCGGCGTCAGCTCGTCGCTTCCGAGTTCGACTTGAAAGATTTCCGATGCGCACTGCCCCGCCCGATGCAGAAGATGCAAAGGTGAGCGTTCCAGTCTGTTGTTTGCAGATTCTCGTGCCATTCCCCTGTCCCTGGATTTTGCCAGTTTGGCCAAGGCTTTGACCTCGGATAAACAAGCAAAACCACTCGGTTAGCCCCGCTGGTTCCTGACAAGAAACACGACGCTAGGCGGCGCGTCCAGCAAAAAGACCAACGTCGTTCAGTAATTCAGAAAAATCTTGGGATGAAATCCGTCTCGAGTTGCTTGACGTCCATCGCGCCTCTTCATTTTGCCTCACGACGGTGTTGGCGCGCTGCCCGACTCCGCGGCTTCGTATTTTTTCAGAACGCCGATCTGCGCCAAGGCGAAAAGGAACGTCAGCGGCATGATGCCGAACACCTTGAACGCGACCCAGGTGTCAGTTGAGAAAACCCGCCATACGATTTCGTTGAGAACGGCGAGAAGCACGAAGAATACGGCCCATCGAATCGTCAAAACGCGCCATCCTTCTTCCGTGAGGCGCATGACGTCGCCGAAGACCGTCTTGAGGAACAGCCGGTCGAACATCAGCCCACCGAAGAGAATGGCGGCGAATAGCCCGTTCACGATCGTCGGCTTCATTTTTATGAAGTGGTCGTCTTGCAGATAAAGCGTCAAGCCGCCGAAGACGAGAACGAAGACGCCGGTCACGAGCGGCATGGTCGCGATGCGCCCAAGCAATGCATGAGAAGCCGCAAGCGAGACGACCGTCGCCGCCATGAAAGCTCCGGTGCCCGCGAAAATGCCGTAGTGGCTGTTCGTGATGAAAAACACGAGCAGCGGCCCGAGCTCAACGAAGAGTTTGATGATTTGCTTGCGATCGAGCTGTGGCCCTTCGTTCGCATCCGACAGCTTGTTTTGCTCCGACATCCTCTCAGCCCTTACTCATGAGCCGGGTCGGGCAACCGATACTTCTGCATCAGCCGCGTCAGCACCCAAGCGTAGATACCTGATACGGGGAGAACGATCGCGACCTTGAACAGGATCCAAACGTTCACACCCGTCATTTCATGACCCAGAATGTCATAGAGATGGTCTTCGACATAGACCCTGCGGACATATTCATTCGCGACCGCCGTCAGAATGAAGAAAAGCGCAAAGCTCCACGTGAACTTGTTCCAGCCTTCGTCCGTGTAGCGGAACGTTTTCTCGAAGACATACTGAAAGAAGTTGTGCTTAACGGCCAGACCGCCGATCAGGAACAGGGCGAACAACGCGTTGAATATCGTGACCTTGATCTGGACCCACATCGGATCGCCGGTAATCAGCGTCAATGTCCCGAATGCAACCGTCACGCTCGAAGCGATCAACGGGAAGATCGGCGGCCGGTGGAACATGTAGAACATCACGCCGATCGCCATCAGCGTCGTAATGATCAAACCCCAGGTTCCGGCCTCGATTCCGAGAGCCGCATTGACGACGAACATCGTCACCAGCGGCCCGAATTCGCTCAGAATGTTGATTGTCTGCTCAGCGTTGAACGGAAACCAGCTCTTCTTTGCGGGTATCGCTGAGGCATTGCGAATGTTTACGTCTTGCGTCATCTGGCGGTCCGTTTCCCCCGGTCATTAAATTCCGGCAATGGCGTGGGCGAAATCTGCAGCGGAAAAAGGCTGCAAATCGTCGGCGCCTTCACCAATTCCGATCGCATGAACGGGCAACCCGAACTTGGCTGCGATTGCAACGAGAATGCCGCCTCGCGCGGTTCCATCGAGTTTCGTCATGACCAATCCTGTCACACCGGCGCGATCCCGAAAGACCTCGACTTGTTGCAGGGCGTTCTGACCCGTCGTCGCATCAAGCACAAGAACAACGTCGTGCGGCGCGCTTGGGTCGATCTTCTTAAGAACGCGTGTAACTTTTTCGAGTTCTTCCATCAACACTTGCTTGTTCTGGAGCCGCCCTGCCGTATCGAGCAAAAGCACATCTGCGCCCGACGCTTGCGCTTGCTTTAAGGCGTCAAACGCCAGCCCGGACGAATCGCCGCCGACCTCACGCGCGACAACGGGACACCCCGTTCGCTCACCCCACACTTTTAATTGGTCGATCGCCGCGGCGCGAAACGTATCACCCGCCGCGAGCACAACGGATTTTCCTTCCGCCTTGAATTTGGTTGCGAGCTTTCCGATCGTCGTCGTCTTGCCCGTCCCGTTGACGCCGACCATCATGATGACGTGGGGCCTGTGTGACGGGTCGATGACGAGCGGCTTCGCGACAGGGGTAAGCACGCGCTCGACTTCCGCCGCAAGAATACTGCGAACCTCTTCGCCCGAAATCCCTTTTTCAAACCGGCCTTTCCCGATCGCCGCCGTGATCCGGCCCGTCGTTTCCAGCCCGAGATCGGATTGGATCAGAAGATCTTCGAGATCATCGATCGTCTCGGCATCAAGCTTGCGCTTCGAAAAGAGATCGGTGATTCCGGAGGTAAGCTTCGTCGAGGTTTTGCCGAGCCCGGATTTCAGACGCTGAAACCAAGTCTGTTTGATAGGCGCTGCCGGAAGAGGTTCATCGAACTCAGGCACGAACACGGAAGCAGAAGCTTCGCTTTCGATCGGAGTTTCCTCCGGCTCCGATTCTGCCGGCGCCGGAGCGTTGCCCTTGAACAGCCGCCCGAAGAGCCCCTTGCCTTTTTCTTTCTGTTCGCTCACGCGCAGGCCTCGCCCACCAGACGATCAGCATCAACACGCATGATCTGGGTTCGGACGATGGCACCCGCCTCGACTTGGTGCATGCCGTCGAGCAGCACTTCCGCAAACTGCGGCGTTCGTCCCTTGCCGTCGCCTTCGACGAGCACATCGACCAAGCGGTCCCGCTGAGAGTTGAGATATGAGGACAGCACTTCAGTTCCTTTTTTGCGCAGCCGCGCCGCGCGTTCCTTGATCAGAGTTCCATGCACTTGCGGCATCCGTGCCGCGGGCGTCCCACGCCGGGACGAAAACGGAAAGACGTGCAGATACGTCAGGCCGCATTCTTCGACGATCTTGTACGAATTTTCGAACATCTCATCGGTTTCCGTCGGAAACCCTGCGATCATGTCGGCCCCGAAAACGATGTCGGGCCTGAGCCGTCGCGCCGTCTCGCAGAACGCAATGGCGTCTGCACGCAAATGGCGCCGCTTCATGCGCTTCAACGTCAGATCGTCGCCCGCCTGCAGTGACAAATGCAGGTGTGGCATCAGTCGTTCCTCATCGCGAAGCGCGATCATCAGATCCTCATCGGCTTCCACCTGATCGATCGACGACAAGCGCAGCCGCTTGAGCTCTGGAATATGCTTCAGAACCTGCCGCACGAGCTTACCGAGACTCGCGACGCCGGGCAGATCGCGTCCGTATGACGTGATATCGACGCCTGTCAGCACGATTTCGGCATAGCCTCTTTCGACAAGCGTCCTCACCTGCGCCACGATTTCACCCGCCGCGACAGAGCGCGACGGACCGCGGCCATAGGGAATGATGCAGAACGTGCAGCGATGATCGCAGCCGTTTTGAATTTGCACGTAGGCGCGCGTGCGCGAGCCGAACCCATCAATCATGTGCAGCGCCGTTTCGCGCACGCCCATGATGTCGTTGACCTGAACGCGTTCACCGTCCGCAATCGACAATGCCGCAAATGTTTCCGCCTTCATCTTTTCCGCGTTGCCGACGACGTGATCGACTTCCGGCATCTCCGCAAAGCGCTCGGGCTCGATCTGCGCCGCGCATCCGGTCACGATGATGCGCGCGTCGGGCTGCTCGCGGCGAAGCCGGCGCACCGTCTGCGCGGCCTGGCGAACGGCCTCGCCCGTCACGGCGCATGTGTTGACGATGATGGCGTGATCGAGCCCCGCCTCACGCGCATGGCGGCGCATGACCTCGGACTCGTAGGTATTGAGCCGGCATCCGAGCGTGATCACCTGAGGTTCGGACATGAATGCGATCGTCGTCTTTCTTATGAGGCGCCGTCGGGCCGCCGGACTAGACGGACACTTTCGTCAATTTGGCAAAATCGATCGCGCCCTCGTATTCGAACTCGACGGGACCGGTCATCAGAATGTGGTTGTTCGCTGCCCACGCGATCTCGAGATCGCCGCCCGGCAACGTCACAATGACCTTGCGCCCCGTGAGCTTCTTCCGCGCGGCGCAAACCGCAGAGGCGCACGCGGCCGAACCGCAGGCCATCGTCAACCCCGCGCCGCGCTCCCATGTCCTGAGGAGAAGAGAAGAGTCCGACGTCACCTGCGCCAGCGAGATGTTCGCGCGCTCGGGAAAGATCGGATGGTTTTCGAGCAGCGGCCCGAAACGACCGAGATCGTAGGCATCGATGTCGTCGACCCAGAACACCGCATGCGGGTTGCCGACGTTGACCACAGATGGCGAATGCAAGACCGGCTCGTCGATCGGCCCGACCTGCAATTCGATGGCGCGCGTGTCCCGAAACTCCTCAGCGAGCGGAATGTCCTGCCAGCCGAATTTAGGCTCGCCCATATCGACCGTAATCGAGCTTTGATCTTTGACGATCGTATCGAGCACGCCGGCGCGGGTCTCGACCAGAAACCGGTCCCGCGTTCCGCTCTGTGACAGGAGCCAGCCAACGCAGCGCATGCCGTTGCCGCACGCCCCTGCTTCCGAGCCGTCGGCATTATAAATGCGGACGAAAGATTCGGTCCCGCTCGTCCTCGGCGCATGCAGAACCATCATCTGGTCGAACCGGGACATCCGCTCGGCGGCCACCGCAGCCACCTCCTCCGGCGTGAACGTCTTGGAACTGCTCCGCAAATCGACAACGACGATCTCGTTGCCGAGGCCGTTCATCTTCAGGAAGGGCAGGGTCGTTGCGTTGTTCATGAGGGCCTATATGGCGAGAACCGCCAAAAATGACAATTCCGAACCCGTCCCAGGCGGCCAAGCCCCTGATTCGCCTCGAAACCTCAATTGGACGCTGCGTGCAACTGCGGAACAAACGATCTTGACGATCCGTTAAGGTCGGCGGAAAGCCAGCCTCGACTTGTCGCTCCTATCCTTTGGGACGCCTATGGCGCAATCGAATTACAATTCGCTGCTTTTCCGGGTCGCCTTCGCGCGCTCGCGCCCTTGCTATTGCTACGGCTGCATTTGCCTGACGCCGGATGAGCGCGCGTATGAGCGCCGGGTCTTCAGGCTCGCCCGCGCCTGGGGACAACAGGCGAGACGCACGCACGCGCATCAAGACGGCAGGGCCCTCCGCTAGGTCGAACAGCCGGTGTGACGAGCCCGCCAGCCGCTTGGGAAATTTACCGCCGCCGCCTTGCCGCACACCCGAAATCGGCGCACACGTTGAGGCTTCAAAGCAGATGAGGGCCGCTTTCCGAATGAGACGTGTTCTGCGCACAGTGACCGCGTCCGGCCTTGCTGCCCTCTTCGTCGCCTGCGCTGCTGTTGGCACCGCATCCGCCGAGGACATGCTCTACGCCCTGAAAATCGGCGCGCTGGCCCACGACGTGCCGGGTCTCTGGAGCGGCTTCCAGGTTGAGCAGAACGCCGTCGACATCAATATCGAGGCGCAGTTCAACGCCGCTTGGACGCTTCCGTGGGGCGCCATCCGGCCTGTTGTCGGCGGCTCGATCAATACGCGCGGCGACACCAGCGACGGCTATATCGATGCCCGCTGGCAGGGCGATTGCCCGTCCGGTCTCTTCTTCGGCCTTGGCCTCGGCGCTGCAATCCACGACGGCGAAATCGGCGGTCCGGGCTCGGACCCTGACAAGAAGTGGCTCGGCTCGCGCGTGCTGTTCCATATTCCGATGGAAGTCGGCTACCACCTCGATGAGCACAACGACGTCTCGGTCTATTTCGAGCACATGTCGAACGCCTATACCGAGAAATACAACGAGGGCATGGATCGCATCGGCGTCCGCTATGGCTATCGGTTCTAAAGCCGAGCCGCCGTCAAACGTTTAGCGGCACTACTCAGCGGCGATCGGCTCGTCGTCTTCGTCGCGCTTGTCTTCGATGCCCGGCAATTCGAAGCCCTCAATCTCTTTCAGCGCCTTGCCGGCGATGCCTTGCAGATCACCATACATGCCGGCCGTCGCGTCCAGCACAGCCGTGATCTGCCCCTCGCGCTTCGCCCACGATTTCATCATCGCCTTCCGCTCTTTATCGAGATCGGACTGCATCTCGTCGAACTTCTCGATGATCGCCTCTATGCGGTGACGAAAACGCGGCCCCGTCAGATAGTCATAGACAAGTGCCATCTTGCTCTGCTGGCCTTCACCGACCACGCGGGCGGTTGCGACATCGGAAAGAAGTTGACGAAGCGCGAGTGCAATTGGCACAGCGCACCTGAAGTCGGTAACCCAAATCCCGTCGAGATTATCGAACGTCTGAATGTCTTTGGGCAACGCACTCGAAACGATGATCGCAAGATCGGCTTTGGCGCGCCGCTGGTCGTCTTTTAACTTCCCGATCCAGGCTGGCCGCCAGTCTTTTGTCCGCTTCATCTCCCAAATAATCGAACCGCACGACGCACCCGAAGCATTTACGACGCGCTGAATGAGATCAGCTCCAAACTCGCCCTTCGGGACGGCCTCAAAAGTATCGAATGGGAACTTCGCCTTAAGAATGTTCTCAAACTCAAGCTCCAGCACCTCGCCCTGCAACTGCTGCGAACCCTGCTCGGCCTTGCGCTTCAGCTCTTCGATCTTGTTTTGCATCGACGCGATGATCTGATCTTTTTCCGAGACGCGGAGCTTCAGCGCCTCCTCAGCTTCGAGCTTCGCTTTCGCCCGCTCGCTCTCAAGACCGGCGCTGATGCCTTTCTGGACGTTCAAGTCCATCTCGCGCTTGGCATCATCCAATTCGCGCGCTTTCTTCTGGAACTCCGCCTGCGCCTTCTGCGCTTCGGCGAGCTTTTGATCGCGCGCCCTCAGAACACTCTGCAACTCCTGGAGCGCCTTGCTCTTCTCCTCGAGGTCACCGGCGAGGAGCTGCTTCGCCTTCTGCGCTTCTTCCGCCGCAATACGCTGCCGCTCGGCGCCAAGCTTCTCCGCAACCGTCGCTTCGACAGAAGCACGCGCTTTCTCCAAAGCGCCAGCCTGCTCCCGCAGCGCCAACTCTTTGGCCGCGATCTCACGATCCTTCTCCGCAGCCTCCGCCTCGAACTGCCGCTTGGTCTGCGCGATCAGAGGCGCCGCCAACGACTCTGTAAGCGGGAATTCGTGTTTGCACTTCGGGCAAGCAATGAGGGTGTCGGTCAACGCGAGCATCCTTCTGGCAAATGGCTCCGACTGTCGCCGGAGGCTAGAGCAGTGTTATCTCTATGTCCACGATTTATTCTCATAATGTTCTCTTAACGATAAGAATTCACGTGAATCATTCTGATGCCCATCCAATCTGACTCGGGCAGCGAACATGAGGGGCCCACGCCCGCCAAGTCGAATTCCCTGGGGATAGCCAGCCCTGTCGTCGGCATTGACTTCGCTCCCCGTTTCCCTCATACCCCGCACATTCCGACGGCCCTGAACCTCAGAGCCGCCGCCCTGCACATGGCTTTTCCTCGGAAATGTCCGGGAGGCAGGGGGGTCAACATCCGGCAGCGCGTGGCGCCTCCGGGTGCGTTTGTGCTTTGCGCCTTGAACTAAGGAGAAGGGCGACGACATCACTTCGACGAGCGCAGCGAGGCGAGCGGCCAGGGGCCGCCGGCACGTTGCGCTGCACCCGCGTACGCGGGGAACGAAGCGACCTCGCCGCGAGCGTATAGAATGTTTCAATCGCTGACAGAACGCCTCTCAGGCGTCCTCGATAAGCTCACCCGCCGCGGCGCCCTGACCGAGAGCGACGTCGTCGAGGCGATGCGCGAGGTTCGCCGCGCGCTGCTTGAAGCCGACGTTGCGCTCGATGTCGTCAAGGACTTCACCGAGAAAGTCAAAGCCAAGGCCATCGGCGCGGAAGTGCTGCGCTCGGTTACGCCCGGTCAGATGGTCGTCAAGATCGTCAACGACGAGCTTGTCGCGACGCTCGGTTCGAATGCCGAGCCGATCGATCTCCATGCCGCCCCGCCGATCGGCATCCTGATGGTCGGCCTCCAGGGCTCGGGCAAAACGACGACGACCGCCAAGATCGCTTATCGGCTAACGAACCGCGATCGCAAAAAAGTTCTGATGGCGTCGCTCGACACACGCCGTCCGGCTGCACAGGAGCAGCTGCGCGTGCTCGGCGAGCAGACGGGCGTCGCGACACTGCCGATCATTGCCGGACAAAACCCGCTGCAGATTGCGCGCCGCGCCGAAGATGCCGCCAAGCTCGGCGGCTATGACGTCGTCATCTACGACACTGCCGGCCGCGTGACGGTCGACGAAGAGCTGATGGACGAGGTCCGCGACGTCAAAGCTGCGATCCATCCCCACGAAACGCTTCTTGTCGCCGACGCACTGACGGGCCAGGACGCGGTCAACACTGCGAAAGCATTCGACGGCCGCATCGGCGTCACCGGCATCGTACTGACCCGCGCCGACGGCGATGGTAGAGGCGGCGCCGCGCTCTCGATGCGCGCCGTCACCGGCAAGCCGATCAAGCTGATCGGCGTCGGTGAAAAGTGGGACGCGCTCGAGGATTTCCATCCCGGGCGCATCGCCTCGCGCATCCTCGGCATGGGCGACGTCGTCTCGCTCGTCGAAAAGGCCGCGCAGACGATCGACGTCGAGAAGGCGACGAAGATCGCCGAGAAGATGAAAAAGGGGTCGTTCGACCTCGAAGATCTGTCCGATCAATTGCAGCAGATGCAGAAGCTCGGCGGCATGGGTGGCGTGCTCGGCATGCTGCCAGGCGTCGCCAAGATCAAAGGCCAGATCAACGAAGCGGGCCTCGATAAGAGCCTTGTCCATCAGCGCGCGATCATCTCATCGATGACGCCGAAAGAGCGGCGCAACCCGAAAATTCTCGATGCCAAGCGCAAGCGCCGCATCGCGGCAGGTTCGGGTACGAAGCCTGAAGACATCAACAAGCTCATCAAAATGCATCGCCAGATGGCGGACATGATGAAGTCGATGGGCCGCAACGGCGGCATGCTGAACAAATTCCTCGGCCGCACCGGCGCCGGCCCATCCGAAGCCGAATTGCAATCGATGCAGGCCGAGCTCGCGAAGCTCGATCCGAAGGCGCTGGAACAGTTGCCCGCGGAATTGAAAGAACAGCTCGCCAAAGGCGGCTCGGCGCCGTCCGGCGGAACGCCCGCTCTTCCTCCGGGATTGGGCCGCAGCCTTCCGGGCCTCGGCGGCGGACTTCCCAAAGGCTTGCCGGGACTCGGAGGCGGAATGCCGAAATTCCCCGGAATTCCCGGAAAGAAAAGATAACCCCAACACGAACACATTCGATTTGAATAGGAGAAGAAAAGCATGTCGGTGAAAATTCGTTTGTCGCGCGGTGGCGCGAAGAAGCGTCCCTACTACTACGTCGTCGTCGCTCACGGCACGAGCCCGCGCGATGGCCGCTACATCGAGCAGATCGGCACCTTCGATCCGATGCTGAAGAAGGATGATCCGAACCGCGTGAAGCTCGTCGAAGACCGCGTCAAGCACTGGCTCGGCGTTGGCGCCCAGCCGACCGACCGCGTCCTCCGCCTGCTCGACGGCAAGGGTCTTGCGAAGCGCACACCTTCCAACAACCCGGAAAAGGCGAAGCCGAAGAAGAAGGCTCAGGAGCGGGCTGCTGCCGCTGCCGAAAAGGCAGCCCAGGCCGCCGAAGCCGCTAAGGGCGAGCAGGCCTAAAAAAGCCTGCTCAAACGCGATTTTTCAAAAGCCCCTCGGAATTTTCCGGGGGGCTTTTTGTTGCACATCTGACTGGCCCGACTTTTGGACGATGTTCAACCTTTGATCATTTTTATGGATGCGAAGGTGCGAATTTGAACCAGCAATTGACCGTAGATGGCTTTTTTGAAGTTGTCAGAGCGAACCCGGCCAGAACCAGCCGACTCATTTTGGTATGTCGCAGCGGTCGTCTTTTCGGAGCGGACCCCAAAGGCCGGATTTATCTCGGAACGCTCGTGTCACGGCCAAAGCAGTCAGCCAGCAAATCGTTCCTGAAAGGCGTCTTTGAAATTCCGCTGAAACGGCGCCCCATGCGGAGGCCGCTGCAACAGAGACGATGTGTCCGGCTGCCCGTCACCGGGGAGGTCGACCCTCTGGCTCGCACCCAGGAGGCAATCATCCACGTCGGCAACCGCAAAATTGAGATTCGGATCACCTACCTTGGCCCCTTGCCCTCTTGACCGGCGCACGCCATCAAGGCCCCATGTCAACGCCTGAGAAACCACGTCGTATTCTGATCGCCGAGATCGCCGGCGCGCACGGCATCCGCGGCGATGTCCTTGTGCGTACGTATACGGAGACGCCCGAGGCCGTCGCTGCCTACGGGCCGCTGACGGACGCGGCCGGGCAACGGAGCTTCTCGCTGCGTGTCGTGCGCGTGACGCCCAAGGGCGTGGTCGCGCGGCTCAACGGCATCGACGACCGCAATGGAGCTGAGCCTCTGCGTGGGACCAAGCTCTATGTCGAACGCGCAAAGCTGCCTGAGACCGGCGCCGCGGAATTCTATCACGCCGATCTTATCGGCCTGCGCGCGATATCCGGCGATGGCAGCCCCCTTGGAGAGATCGTCGCCGTCCAAAATTTCGGCGCCGGTGATTTGCTTGAGTTGAAGCCGCTCGAAGGCCCAGAGACCGAATTCATTCCTTTCGGAGACGAATGGGTCCCGAAGATCGATCTCGACGCCGGCACGCTCGTCATAAAGCGCCCCACGCCAACGCCTGAAGACGAAGAATCGGAAGAAAGCGGCGATGCGCCTTAAACGGCGATGCCCCGCGCGAGCTTCGGCAGATCACCGGTGACGCCCGCCGCTTCCGCGATGATCACCTCCTTGCAGCTCGGAAGGCGGTCGAGCACACCGAGCGCTACGCTACGGCCTGCGCGAAGAACCATGCTGTCGACGGCGAACGTGCGATTGAGCCCATCATAAAGCGCAGCAGACATAATCGAATCGAAGCGCCGCCAGCGCTGATAGCGCTCCAGATGCGTCCCATTGCCGAAATCGAGACCGATACGTCCCGCATCGGCAAGAATTTCGATGATCGCAGCCGCATCGCGAAGAGCCAGGTTGACGCCTTGCCCGGCGACGGGGTGTACGCCGTGCGCCGCATCTCCGACCAACGCGAATCGCGGAGCGATCAGTCGGCGCGGAAGGCGCAGATCGAGCGGCCAGGATTGCCGCGGTCCATCGAGCGTAATCCTACCGAAGCGGCCGCCAATGCGCCGGTCGAGTTCATCCAGAAAACGGTCGTCGTCGAGCGCAATGATCCGCTCGGCCTCCGCCTGGTCGGAACTCCACGTGATGCAAGCGCGGTTGTCCTTGAGCGGAAGAATCGCAAAAGGACCACCGGGAAGGAAGTGTTGGACCGCGACGCCGCCGTGGGGCTCTTCGAATTTCACGCGTGCCACGATGCCGGTCTGCGGATAGCGCCAGCCGATCGTTTTGATGCCAGCGGCATCCCGCAGCTTCGACTGGCGGCCGTCGGCTGCAATCGTCAGCGCGGCACGGATCACTGTCCCATCATCGAGCGTGAGTTCGTTGGCGCTCTCGCTCCACTGGGCATGTGCGATTTCTGCGGGCGCGAACCACGTCACCGCCGGATCATCGGCGACGGACCGGTAGAGCGCAGCCGCCAGCGTCGCAGCCGGCACGATATAGGCTGCCGGTAGACCGTCGTCCGTTCGCGCGTCATAGGTGACAAGCGCAGGGCGAAACGCGTCATTGAGCTTTGAATCCGAAATTTCGATCGAGGTGACCGCCTCGGCGTCGCTGCCGATGGCGTCCCACACGCCGAGCCCCTCGAGAACTTGTTTGGCGCCTGCCCAGATGGCGAATGCGCGGCTGTCCGATGCCGATTGAGCCGGATCTGCCCGGTCGATGACAGCGAGCCGCAAGCCCGGTCCAAGTGCCTGCGAGAGCCCGCGCGCCACTGCGAGGCCCGCGAAACTTCCGCCGACGATCGCGATATCGAAGTTCTGTTCTGACATATATCGACCGTTACCTGACGCTGCTGTAACCCGCTTTTCGTGTCCGCGATGGCAGCCTAAAAGGCCCTAACCGATAGCAACCGGAAAGTCGCCGAGAAAGTCTCCATGACAGCTTCGCACCGTCCACATGCGGCCCTCGACAGGCTTCTCCAGACCTTGACGCTCGAGCCCCTCGAGGACAACCTCTTCCGCGGCCCGCGCGCCAGCGAGGGCTGGCAACGTGTTTACGGCGGCTTGGTGCTTGCACAAGCTCTCGTTGCCGCCGCGTTAACCGTCGACGAGAGCCGACCGATCCATTCGTTACATGGGTATTTCCTGCTAGCGGGCGATCCGGAACGCGAAATCGTCTACGACGTCGAACGCATCCGGGACGGCGGAAGCTTCACCACGCGGCGTGTCCGCGCCATTCAGCACGGCCGCGCTATCTTCTCGATGAGCGCATCGTTTCACAGGCCGGAAGCCGGATTCGAGCACCAATCGCCGATGCCCGACGTTCCGCCTCCTGAAGAGCTCCCGACGGCGCGAGAGCTGATGGATGCCGCGACCGCCGATCTTCCCGAGGCTATGCGGGCATATTGGCGGCGTGAGCGACCCATCGAAGTGCGAATTGTCGATGCATCTCGCTACATCAGCCGCGAACCGAGACCGGCCGCCCAGGCGATCTGGCTGAAAGCGAATGGGCCTCTGGGGCACAATCACTATATCCATCAAGCAGTTCTGGCCTACGCGTCTGATTTCACCCTGCTCGATACGGCGCTCGTCGCGCATGGCAAGCTGCTGTTCGACGCGGATATTCAGCTCGCGAGCCTGGACCACGCCATGTGGTTCCACCGGCCGTTCCGCGCCGATGACTGGCTTCTCTACACTCAGGACAGTCCGAGTGCGGCCGGCGCCCGCGCCTACTGCCGGGGAGCGATCTTCGACCGTCAGGGCCGATTGGTAGCCTCGACGGTGCAGGAAGGCCTGATGCGCCCCAGAGAAACCGCATTTGTGCTCAAATAGTGATCATATTTTTCAAATTGCACAATTTTCTTGCTTATTTGCCAGGCTATGACCGCATAATTTTCAGTCAGGTGTAAACTTTCCGTTGCTTAATCAAGGCGTTGGACGCTCCTGCGCAAACTGGCACGCGTCTTGACTCCCACTACGCGAAGTCTGCGCTCCAGCGTGAGGGCGGAGACCTGTTTTGTCGAGCACCCGGTCACGGCCGGTCCAAAGAGAAAAGGGGGCCCTATGAAGCTCATTACCGCGGTAATCAAGCCTTTCAAGCTCGAGGAGGTTCGCTCAGCGCTGACCGACCTCGGTCTTCAGGGCATGACCGTTACGGAAGTCAAAGGCTACGGCCGTCAGAAGGGCCATACCGAAATCTACCGCGGCGCCGAATATGCCGTGAGCTTTCTACCCAAGATCAAGATCGAGGTGGTTGTTCCCGGCGCTCAGGTCGACAAGGCCCTCGCCGCGATCCAGCGCGCCGCGAAGACGGGTCAGATCGGCGACGGCAAGATCTTCGTCTCTCCGATCGAGCACACGGTTCGCATCCGCACCGGCGAGTCGGACGACGACGCGCTCTAAGTTCAAAAACCGCAATTCACGTATGTCAGGGAGCATCCAGCATGACATTTAAGAAAATAGCGCAGTTTGCCGGGGTCTTGGGGGCCCTCGGCGCGATTGTGCTGATGATAGAACCGGCGTGGGCTCAGGACGCGGCGACCACCGCGCCTGCAGTCGCCGCCGCAGCACCTCCGCCACCGGTGCCGAATAAGGGCGACTCCGCCTTTATGTACATCGCCTCGGTTCTCGTTCTTCTGATGACGGTTCCGGGTCTCGCGCTGTTCTACGGCGGTCTCGTCCGCACCAAGAACATGCTGTCGATGATGATGCAGGTGTTCGCAACGCTCTGCCTCGTCGCCATCCTCTGGGTTCTCTACGGCTACTCGATGGCCTTCACGAATGGAGGCGCGCTGAATGACTTCGTCGGCGGCTTCTCGAAGGCATTCCTCAAAGGCGTCGATTCGAATTCGTTGGCGGGAACGTTCTCCAACGGCGTCTACATTCCAGAGTACACCTACATCATCTTCCAGATGACGTTCGCGTGTATCACGCCGTGCCTCATCCTCGGCTCGATCGCCGAGAGGACGAAGTTCTCGGCGATGGTCGTGTTCATGGCGCTCTGGGTTACCTTCATCTACTTCCCCATTGCACACATGGTCTGGTATTGGGGCGGTCCCGACGCGTTCGCCGATGCCGCGAAGAAGCTTGCTGCAGCCACGGGTGACGGCAAGGCCGCGGCCCAAGCTGCGTACGACTCGGTCATGAACGATGCGGGCATCGGCTTCAAATGGGGCGCGCTCGACTTCGCCGGCGGCACCGTCGTTCACATCAACTCCGGCATCGCTGGCTTGGTCGGCTGTCTCATCATCGGACCGCGCATCGGTTACGGCAAGGAAGCGATGCCTCCGCACTCGCTGGTCATGACGATGATCGGCGCTGCCCTTCTCTGGGTCGGCTGGTTCGGCTTCAACGTCGGTTCGAACCTCGAAGTCAACCAGTTCGCTGGCGTTCCCTTCATCAACACCTTCATCGCAACGTGCGCAGCCGGCCTCTCTTGGTGCATCGTTGAATGGATCGTGAAGGGCAAGCCTTCGGCGCTTGGCATGGCATCGGGCGTCGTTGCCGGTCTCGTGGCAATCACACCGGCTTGCGGCTTCGCGAGCGTGATGGGATCGATCGTCCTCGGCCTCGTCGTCAGCCCGGTCTGCTTCTTCTTCTGCTCCGCAGTAAAAGGCGCGCTCGGCTATGACGATGCGCTCGACGTCTTCGGTGTCCACTGCATCGGCGGTATCGTCGGCGCGATCGGCACGGGCCTTCTCGTCAATCCTGATTGGGGTGGCGCCGGCATCGCCGACTACACCTCGAAGCCGGGCGAGTTGGTGTCCGGAACCTACGACATGGTCGCTCAGGTGATCTCGCAGGCCAAGATGGTCGGCATGACGCTGCTGTGGTCGGGCATCGGCTCCGCAATCCTCTACAAGCTAGTCGATATCGTCATCGGTCTGCGTCCGTCGGAGGAGAAAGAACGCGAGGGTCTCGACCTCGTCGATCACGGCGAGAGCGCCTACCACTACTGAAGGACGACTTTTCCCGTGGCTCCTACGCGGGCCACGGGATCTCTCTTTGTCTCCCGAGCACGCGTCTCCACCTAGACGTGCTCCACTTGGGCCCGGCGCATCGAGCCGTCGGGCCCTTTTTTATGTCTTCAGACGAGAATGCTGATCTCGCTCTCTTTTGGCAGAAGCGTGAGAAGCCGCCGCAGATCACGTGCCCGAAGCGCGATGCATCCCTCCGTCGGACGGAAATCATCGCGAGCGATATGCAGGAAGATGGCGCTCCCGCGATAACGAACGCGTGGCACGTCGTTATAGCCGAGCACAACGATGAGGTCATAAAGGCCATCGTCCCGCCAGAGGCGCTCGGCACTGGCGGCATACGGAAATCTGACGGGCCGGTTGTAGTTTCGGTCGCGAGGACAGTCAGACCAGCCGTCGTCGCGATGAATGACACGGAAGGGAAGAACCGTCGGAGGTCGCCCGGGGCTCGGGCGATAAAGCCCGTACCGCAGACGGAACCGCCCGCGCGGCGTTGCGCCATCGCCCTCCTGCTTGAGCGCCTTGATGCCGGACCGACCGAGGGCACAGGGCAGCATCAGAGTTCCAAACTGCACATGGCCGCGCCGCGCCGCCTGCGACAATACCCTGACGAAGAGCGTCCCGATCGGTTTGCGGCGCCTGCCGATGGACTTGCTCCTCAAGGAACTGCCATTCCTCTTGCCTGTTTGTTACCAGAGCCTATGTTCCCGGCGACTGCGATGCTAGTGTCCCACTCCAAAAGAAAGCAAGAAACCCGGGAGCCCCCGTCCATGAGCACGGCCCGAAAGGTCCTCCTCGTCGACGACGATGAAGATTTGCGTACGTCGTTGAAAGATCAACTCGTCCTGCACGATGAATTCGAGGTTTCCGAAGCCGGCACGGCAAGCAAAGGCATAGAAGCCGCAAAAACGGGGCGTTTCGATCTCGTGGTGTTCGATGTCGGCCTCCCGGACATGGATGGCCGCGAGGCCGTCAAGCTCCTGCGGAAAGCGGGGTTTAAAACGCCGATCGTCATGCTGACGGGCAATACTTCGGATGCCGATCAGATTCTCGGCCTCGACGCGGGCGCCAACGACTATGTCTTGAAGCCGTTCAAGTTCGCGGTTCTGCTGGCGCGCATTCGCGCCCAGCTTCGACAGCACGAGCAAAGCGAAGATGCCGTCTTTACGATCGGCAGTTATACGTTCAAGCCTGCGTCCAAGCTTCTGATCGACGCCTCGGGAGCCAAGATCCGTCTCACCGAAAAAGAGACATCGATCCTCAAATATCTCTATCGCTCCGGAGACAAAGTCGTTTCGCGCGACGTGCTGCTGCACGAAGTGTGGGGCTATAACGCCGGCGTCACGACCCACACGCTTGAAACGCACATCTATCGCCTGCGTCAGAAAATCGAAAAAGACCCCTCCAACGCCGAGCTTCTCATCACCGAGAGTGGTGGCTACAAGCTCGCACCTTGATCCGCAGTTAGAGCTTGGGCGTTTTGTCGCTCCGCCATGACGGATAGAAGCGGCCGTAAAACATCCACAACGCATTGTGTTGTGTACGTGCGCATAAGGTACGGCCGATCGCGCGAGTCAGTTATTGAAGGCATACGCGCTTCATCGCGAGCCACAGTTAGCACTGCCTCAGCTGCCTTTAGTCACTTGGAGTTTTCCGAACGATGGCGATCGATGCCCTCGTCAAGCCTCTCTTGGCACTCCCGCTTTTTCAGGGCCTATCGCCGCTGCAGCTGACGGAAATTGTGCGCCGTGCCGAGCGCGTCATTTATCGTTCCGGCGACGCGATCGTCGTCGAAAATCAACCGGGCGACGCGGCGATCGTCATTATTGCCGGAAATTGCATTCGCATTGATGATAACGGTGATCCATCACAAAAATCCGGAGGCGAGACACTGCCCGAAGGCGTGATGATCGCCGAACTCGCGATGCTGATCGACCTCGTCCACACCACGACTGTTATCGCACAGGGGCCGGTCAAAGCGCTGCGTCTGACGCGGCAACGCATGTCTGAGTTGATGGAAGAAGACCCGTCGCTTGCCCAACATTTTAGTGCTCGGATCATCTCTCGATTAAAACTGTTGGCGAACGATTTGAAAGCTATTGATACCGCCGCAGAGGACGCTACGATCGCGCGCGAGTTCATGCCGTCCGAGAGCGCCGAGCTGGCAGCCGCTGCACGCGTGAGCTGACGAAATAGGAAGAAGTCAGAAATTACAGCCGACCATCTCTTGGCCGTGCTTTTTAGGAATTTGTGGGCCGAAAAAGAAGGCGCCCAGTCCCGGGGGGAGGAACTGGGCGCTATGCGCTTTTCGCGCTCGGCACCGGGAGGGAAGCCGGTACCAGAGGCGGCGTCTTCGGCTAGACGGGGGGCACTACCGAATACAGGGTGACGCCACCTGCATGACTGAGAGTTAAGCGCAAGCTGGAAAAATTCAACAGGGCCCGAAGGGCGAGTTCACGAAAATGTGAACACTTACCCAAACTTATCCACAGGATGGGTATTGCAAGGCGTCAAATGCGCAACACGCTGATTTGCTTCCCGAAACCCCTTATTGCATGGCCTTGTTCGGCCAAAGCGATTGAATTTTAAACAAATTCCCATCGAGATCGTCGGTCTTTTCCAGCTGCGACAGCTCGATTCGGGTGTCCTGACCCTGGGCGTCCGTCGTCACCCATTCTTTCAATTCCATCGCCGGCTTAGTCGCCAGATAGAGCTTAATACGGCCAGGAGAATTAGGGTCTTTGTCCTCGAGCGTCAGCACGATCAAATCGTCTGACTGCTGGACTTCCATGATCTTGGCATCGCGGACGAGATCGACGTCCTTGCGCAGAAGAAGCCGGAACGGTGTCTGATCGAGTGAAACACGATCTTCGTTGTTGAGATCGAGATCCTGAATGGCGAGATTGACGCCGTCGGAAATGATGATCTGCCGCGATGGCAGCGCATAATCGAAACGAAAGCGACCAGGCCGTTTGACGAAGAACTTACCCTTCATCCGCTTGTTGTCGGCGTCCGTCTGAACGAACGAGCCCTTGAGGCTCTGCAGCGATTCGAAATAGGCGCTGACCTCGTTGACGAGCTTTGTCTGATGCGCGTTGAGCGTGAGGCCTTGATCACCATCCGCTGGCGCGACCTCGCTGGACCACCCATTTACCGCAGGTTTCTGGGCCGGAGGATTGACGATCGTGTTGGTTGGACCATCCGGATCTTGAGCCCCGGCAGCGCCACAAAACGCGATGCTGATCGCCGTCGCAATGGCGGCCGCACGCAGATATTCCCTCATGCTTTGTCCCATCGCGGCCCCCCACAGCCCCGAAGCTCCCTCTCGGAGCTTTGTACGTCGCTATCGTTTCACCAAAGATTGCGTCCAGAACTAGGCGGAGCACCCCATTGCGCTGAGTCTGGGGTAGGGCCAATCGCACATCGGAGGCAAGGCGCGGAAAGGTCCGCTCCACGGTTATCTGCACGAGGGCCGCCCCGCGCGGATGTCAGGCCGCCGCATCGGCCCCGCCGCCGCGGGTCATCAGAATTTCTCTCTTTCCAACGGCATTTGCCGGCGAGATCAGTCCCTCGCGCTCCATCCGCTCGATCAAATCTGCGGCGCGATTATAACCGATGGAAAGACGGCGCTGGATGTAGCTGGTTGAGGCTTTGCCGTCACGAAGCACGATGGCAACGGCGCGATCATAAAGATCATCCTCGCTCGCCTCGCGGATGCCGCCCGGAATGTCTGAGGGCTGCGGCGCATCGGTAATTCCGTCGACGTATTTTGGAGACGCTTCGCGCCGCAAAGCATCGGCGAATGCGACGACTTCTTCGTCCGAAACGAACGCGCCGTGCACCCGCACCAGCTGTCCGGCGCCGGTCGAGTAGAGCATATCGCCCTGACCCAGCAACTGCTCGGCGCCCTGCTCGTTCAGAATCGTCCGGCTGTCGATCTTCGAGGTGACCTTGAAAGAGATGCGCGTCGGGAAGTTCGCCTTAATCGTGCCGGTGATGATATCGACGGACGGCCGCTGCGTCGCCATGATGAGATGGATGCCGGCGGCGCGCGCCATTTGCGCAAGGCGCTGTACTGAGGCTTCGACCTCGCGTCCCGCGACGATCATCAGGTCTGCGAATTCATCGACGATGATGACGATGCGCGGCAACGGCTCGAGATCCATCTGCTGCGTTTCGAACCGCGCGGCACCCGCCTTGTCGAAACCCGTCTGCACGGTGCGGGACAGCATCTCGCCACGCTTCTTCGCATTGCGCACGCGGTTGTTGAAGACGTCGATATTGCGAACCGAAAGCGCCGCCATGCGTTTGTAGCGCTCTTCCATCTCCCGCACCGCCCAGTTGAGCGCGGCGACGGCCTTGTGCGGATCGGTGATGACCGGCGTCAAGAGATGCGGGATATCGTTATAGACCGAGAGTTCTAGCATCTTCGGATCGATCATCAGCACGCGGCAATCGTCCGGCGAATGCCGGTAAAGCAGGGACAGAACCATCGCATTGATGCCGACCGACTTGCCCGAGCCGGTCGTACCCGCAACGAGAAGATGCGGCATGCGCGCGAGATCGGCGACCACCGGATCGCCGCTGATCGATTTGCCGAGACCGAGCGGCAGTCCGGTCGTATCCGACTTGAAGGCGTCGGCCTCGAGGATCTCGCGCAGGAGCACAGTTTCCCGTCGCACATTCGGCAATTCGAGACCGATGGCGTTACGCCCTGGAACAACGGCGGCGCGCACGCTCGCGACGCTCATCGAACGGGCGATGTCTTCGGCAAGTCCGATGACGCGCGAAGACTTGGTGCCCCGTGACGGCTCCAGCTCATAGAGCGTCACGACCGGACCAGGCCGGATATCTTTCACTTCGCCTTTGATGCCGAAATCCGCGAGCACATCTTCAAGCAGCCGGGCGTTACCGCGCATGACCGTTTGCGACAGCTCCGGACGGGGCTTCTGGGCACCGGGCCGCTTCAGCATGTTGAGCGAGGGACGCTTCCATACCGGCTGAGTTCGCGCCCGCACCATACCGCCGAGCAGGCCATTGCTCACGGCAGGCTTCGCCGGCGCAACCGGCGGAGCCGGCACAGCCTTCGGCATGGGAGGCGGCATAGCCAGCTCCGGCCCGTCGTCATCGGCCGCCATCGCTGCTTGAGCAGAGGCCGGCGCGAAGCGCTTGGCGATCGCACGGCTCGAATCTTCCGTCGTGTCGTCGAACTCCAATCCGCGATCGGCGAAATCGTCGCGAGGCCCTTCAAGAACCTCGTCGTGATCAAGGCCGTGGGTCCGCGGATCAATATCCAAGGCAGCAGCTGCCTGTTCGTTCAGAGGCGCCCGCGGAGGATCGCTCCGATGTGCCACATCCGCACGGCGCGCGCGCACCGTACGCTCGGGATTGAGATCGAGCGTCGGCGTCGGCTCGCTCGCGAACGCATCAAGCGAGCGATAATTCTCGGCATTGCCGTCAGCTGCCCTCGACCGTTTGAACCAGCCGCCGCGCACGCGCTCCGCGCCCCCCGCGAGCGTTGAGCCGATGGCCACAGCATCGTTGAAACGTTCGCGGCTCGACGCATATCGAAGACCGGAACTCAGCGATCGCAGGAAAACCCTTATGACCGTTTCAGCCTCGAATCCGATTGCTTTACCGCACGTCTGAACGGCGGCGGCCAGCAGCACAAGCCCGGCCGCGACGGGTGCGCGCTCTTCATTGAGCATCGCGAAGATTTTCAACGTCAGATGATAGACGCCGTCGCCGACCAGGCCACCATAGCCATGGCGCAACGGCCAGCCGCTCAAGACCGGAAGGGCGGAAATCGCGCCGGTCATCGCTGCGATTGACAGCGGATAGAACCCGAGCTTCAGCCGTCCATCGGCGACACGTTCCGACCGCAGCATGTCGATGCCCCAGACAATGGGAGCGACCAGCGCAAGCACGGCGCTAAATCCCAGCATCTGGAACAGAAGATCGGAAACGATGGCCCCGACCGGCCCGGCAAAATTGTGAGCAGTCGCCGTCGTCGTGTGCGTGAGACTTGGATCGAGCGCCGACCACGAGACGAGGCTCAGCCAGATGAGCAGAGTCGAGCCGAGCAGAAGCAGGCCGCCGAAACGGCTCAGCCAGCTCAACAGCCGGTCCTCTACTGACTGCGGCAACAGCCGCTGAGGATCGATTCCTCGCGTATCCAGCGACATCTCGGCGAACGTACTCTTTAACGCAGCACGGAAATCGTGCGTTCGAGCGCTTCCTGGATCGTCGCGGAGTCCTGCACCATGGCGACGCGGATGTACTCCGCGCCGGGATTGGTCCCGTCCCTTCCCGTCTGAGCCAGAAAGCTACCGGGAATAACCTTGACGCCTGCGCGTTGCCATAAGGTTACCGCCGCTTGATCGCCGCCGCCGAAGTGACTCATATCGAGCCAGAGACAGAAGCCGCCGGCTGGCCGCCGATAGCCGTAGCGGCTATCTAACACATTGTCGGCAATGCGGAATTTCTCGCGATAGGCATCGCGCGCGCGCTCGACATGGGCTTCGTCGCGCCAGACGGCAGCGGATGCATGTTGGAGAGGCAACGGCACCGTCGGCGCACACATGTTCCGCACTTCGCCGTAGGCCTCGAGGAATTGCGGGTCCCCGGCGCAAAAGCCTGACCGGATCCCAGGCAGGTTTGACCGCTTCGACAGCGAGTTGAAAATGACCAGATTGCGAAAGCGCTCCGGCGTCGACGCTGCGACTTCGAGACCGCCGACGGGGGCTGCTTCGGTATAGATCTCCGAATAGCACTCGTCGAAGAACAGCATGAAATCGTAGGTACGCGCCAGCTCCAGCGCCTTCAGGATGTAGCTGCGATCGGCGACCGTGCCTTGGGGGTTCGACGGCGAATTGATGAAGAGCGCGACGGTGCGCGCCAGCAGCGCCTCATCCCGCGCAACCTCATCGAGATCCGGCAGAAAGCCCGTCGCCTTCGTCGCGTTGAGATAAACCGGCTCGGCGCCGACCGCGATCGCTCCTGCAACGTAGGCTGAATAATACGGGTTGCACATCAAAATCGCGGGCTGGCCTTTGACGTCCTTGCGACCGACCGCCGGAAGGCAGGCATAGAACAAGCCCTCCCGCGAGCCCGATAGCATCAGCACATCCTTGTCGGGATCGATGCCGTCGGAGAGCGCATACCGCTTCGTCAGCCATTCCGAGATGGCCTGACGGGCCTCCTCCGAACCGCGGATCGGCGGGTACTTGCCGTAGAGCGCCGTCGCCTCGTCAAGCTTCGCCTGGATGAAATCCGGCATCGCCTCGCGGGGTTCGCCGATCGTCAGTTCAATGGGCCTCGCGTGCCCCGGCGCAACGCCCGCGAGAAGCTTGCGCAGCTGGCTGAACGGCGACGAAATCGCGCCGGAGGTGAGGGAAGAAAGCTGATTGGCCATGGCCGGCATCAGGTGAGCTTAAGCTCTTAAAACTTTGCTATTCCGGCAGATGCGTCACAGCTTCGATGTTGTGTCCGTCGGGATCGAAGACGAAGCCGCCGTAATAGTTGGCATGGTAGTGCGGGCGAAGACCGGGCGGCCCATTGTCCCTGCCGCCCGCCGCCAGCGCCGCATCGTAGAAGGCTTTCACTTCCTCGCGGCTCTGCGCGGCGAACGCGACGTGCAAACGCCCTTTCAGTGCCGAACCCGTGCCGATCCAGAATTGCGGCCGTTCCCGCCCGAAGCCCGCGTAGCCGTCATCATCGTCTTCGGAAAATTTCATTTCCTTGAGCAGCTTGATGCCCAACGGGGCCAGCGCCTTGGTGTAGAACGCCAGCGATCGGGAATAGTCCGTCACCGGAAAGCCGATGTGATCGAGGATGTCCAACACGGTCGCTCCTTTTTGCGAGGATTTGTGCGATCGAAATGTCGATTTAGACGCGGCGTTCGACCATCAGCTTCTTGAGTTCGGCAATGGCCTTCGCTGGCGACAATCCCTTCGGGCAGGCCTTGGCGCAGTTCATGATCGTATGGCAGCGATAGAGGCGGAAGGGGTCCTCGAGGTCGTCGAGGCGTTCACCCGTTGCTTCGTCGCGGCTGTCGTTGACCCACCGGTACGCCTGCAACAAAATCGCCGGACCGAGATAGCGATCCGAATTCCACCAATAGCTGGGACACGACGTCGAGCAGCAGGCGCAAAGAATGCACTCGTAGAGACCATCGAGCTTTTCGCGGTCGCTGCGCGACTGCCGCCATTCCTTCGGCGGTGTCGGCGTATCGGTTTTGAGCCACGGTTCGATCGAACGATGCTGTGCGTAGAAGTTCGTGAGGTCGGGCACGAGATCCTTGATGACTTCCGTATGCGGCAACGGATAGATCTTCACCGCACCTTTCACGTCGTCGATCCCTTTGAGACACGCGAGCGTATTCGTCCCGTCGATGTTCATCGCGCAGGAACCGCATATGCCTTCGCGGCATGACCGGCGAAACGTAAGCGTCGGATCGATTTCGTTCTTGATCTTGATCAGCGCGTCGAGCACCATCGGTCCGCACTGCTTCCGGTCGACATGATAGGTATCGATGCGCGGATTCCGCGGATCATCCGGATTCCACCGATAGATGCGAAACTCTTTCCAATCCCCGTCGCGATCCGGCCGATTCCAGGTCTTGCCCTCGGAGATCTTCGAATTCTTCGGAAGCGTGAGCTGAACCATGAGACGTCTGGTGTCCCGTCATCGAAAATTCACTGCCGAAGACAGAAGCTTGATCATGCTTCCCTGTCAACGGCATGCGGCAGCGACGCATGCGGTTCTTTGGCCTTAACCGGATTTCTGGTGCTTCTTCAGTTCCCGGACGAGTGCGACCAGCCGATCCGCGATCTCGCCTCCGGTATCGACAGCCGCGCGCAGCGGCACCCGCGACTGGATGACACCGTTAAGGCGCTCTTGCTGCTCTCCGAAGCCGAAGAAAATCTCTTCCGGCGCCTCGATGTCTCCGTCTTCTATAGCCGTCATGACGTCGAATGCATTTTGCGTCGCGAGCACCAGCATCGACGCGATGTCGTTCATCAGCTGCAGGTAAAGCCGCTGCGCATCCGCGCGGATGCGCTGGCCGTGCACTCCGAACTTGAGCGGCGCCGCCGCCTGGCCGCCTTCGCCCGCAAAAACCCGCGGATGCTTCTGGAACCGCCGGAAGATCTCAGCGAGCCCCATGCAACACGTCTCGAGATCGCGCAACGCTGCGCCGGTCTTGCGCTTCGTCCGCGTCCGAGCCGCGAGCTTCTCCTCGCCCGACCAGTTGATGGCGGCAATCGACGCGATGGCTCCGAGCGCCGCCAGCGCCGGCAGCACAGCCGCGAACGGATCGGGCGGCATGCGGGTGTCGGTATCGTCTTCGTCGGTCGCGTTTTTGCTCACGGAAATAACGCCCCCTTCGGATAGCGGCCGCACCATAGGAGACTTCGCAAGACGGCGCTATTTCTACTCGCCCCGAGCGCTTCCGGGAGAAGGAAGCACCGGTTTTCCGATAAGAAGCGCGAACCAACCAAAAAGGCAGAAGGGCTCAATAAACGCGGGCTTTGGGTTCGATGTATTTGACCTCGTTCGTCATCGTCTTGGTATGCACCGGCCGATCGTCGAGCTTGACGGATTTCGTACCGTAATCGGCCCAGGCGAGCGTGTGCTTCATCCAGTTGACGTCGTCACGCTTCGGAAAATCCTCGCGCGCATGGGCGCCGCGGCTTTCTTTGCGGTTTTCCGCGCCGACGACGGTCACCGCTGCCTGCGCAATCAGGTTGTCGAACTCGAGCGTCTCGACGAGATCCGAGTTCCAGACGAGCGAGCGATCCGTGACGGAAACGTCCGCCGCATCGCGCCAGACCTGCGCGATCTTTTCGATCCCCTCTTTCAGTACCGGCCCGTCGCGGAAAACGGCGCAGTTTGCTTGCATCGTCTTCTGCATTCTGAGCCGCAGCGCCGCAGTCGGCGTCGAGCCCTTCGCGTTGCGGAAATGATCGAGACGGGCAAGCGCCGGCTCGTGCGCATCCTTCGGCAGATCCGGCTGCGCGAGGCTCGATTCGATCGTCTCGGCACAACGAAGTCCGGCAGCACGCCCGAAAACGACGAGGTCGATAAGCGAATTCGAACCCAGCCGGTTCGCGCCATGCACCGAAACACACGCCGCTTCGCCGATTGCCATCAGCCCCGGCACGACATGATCCGGATCGCCATTCTTCTTCGTCAGCACTTCGCCGTGATAGTTCGTCGGAATGCCACCCATATTGTAGTGGACCGTTGGCAACACCGGAATCGGCTGACGCCGGAGATCGACACCTGCGAAAACCTTGGCGCTCTCGGTGATACCCGGCAAGCGTTCGGCCAGGATCTTCGGATCGAGATGATCGAGATGCAGATAGATGTGGTCCGCTTCCGGGCCGACGCCGCGGCCTTCGCGGATCTCGATCGTCATTGAGCGCGAGACGACGTCGCGCGAGGCGAGATCCTTCGCATGTGGCGCATAGCGCTCCATGAAGCGCTCGCCCTTTGAATTCGTGAGATAACCGCCTTCGCCCCGCGCGCCTTCCGTGATCAGAACGCCCGCGCCGTACACGCCCGTGGGATGAAACTGCACGAATTCCATGTCCTGCAGCGGCAGCCCCGCGCGCAGCACCATCGCGTTGCCGTCACCCGTGCACGTGTGCGCGGATGTGCATGAGAAATAGGCGCGCCCGTAGCCGCCCGTCGCGAGAATGGTCTTTTTCGCGCGGAATCGGTGCAGCGTTCCGTCTTCGAGATTGAGCGCGATGATTCCCCGGCACGCACCGTCCTGGTCCATGATCAGATCGAGCGCGAAATACTCGATGAAGAACTCGGCGGCGTGCCGGAGCGATTGCCCGTAAAGCGTATGCAGCATTGCATGGCCGGTACGATCGGCGGCAGCACATGTGCGCTGCGCGGGCGGCCCCTCGCCGTAGTCGGTCGTCATGCCGCCGAAGGGACGCTGATAAATCTTGCCGTCCTCGGTGCGTGAAAACGGAACACCATAGTGCTCGAGCTCATAAACCGCGTCGGGCGCGTTCCGGCAGAGATATTCTATGGCGTCCTGGTCGCCGAGCCAATCGGAGCCTTTCACCGTGTCGTACATGTGCCAGCGCCAGTCGTCGCGGCCCATATTTCCGAGCGCGGCAGCAACACCCCCTTGCGCGGCGACCGTATGCGAGCGCGTCGGAAAAACCTTCGTCACGCAGGCGGTCTTGAGGCCAGCTTCGGCACAGCCAAGCGTCGCGCGAAGACCCGCGCCGCCCGCACCGACGACGACGACATCATAAACATGATCGTGCAATGGATAGGCCTTCCCGATCTGCGAAGGCGCGGCGCCCGCCCCATTGGCCTTGCCGTTTACTGCTGCCATGGCCTCAGGCTCCAAAACTCAATTTCAAGATCGAGAACAGGCTCGCGAGGGCGATAAACACCGCAAAGAACGTATTGAGCACCAGCGCCCCAACCTTAAGGCCCTCGTCGTGCACGTAGTCCTCGATGATCGTCTGCATGCCGATGCGCATATGGATCGTACCGGACACGACGAGTCCGAGCAAAGCCACTGAAATCAAGGGATGCCCGAGCTTCTGCTTCACGGTCGCGTAGTCTGCGCCGAGCAGCGACACGATCAGCCAAACCAGAAAGATGCCGAGAAAAATATTTGCAACGGCTGTCATCCGTTGCTTCCAGAAGTGATCGGCGCCTTCTTTGGCTGAGCCGAGATAGCGAACCTTCTTCAGTGGTGTCCGCATCGAGGTCATCAGGCACCTCCCATCGCGACGCACACCCACACGATTGCGGTCAGCAGAAGAGAAGCCGCAAGCGAACCCCACGACAGAAGGTCGACCGTCTTGAGGTCATACCCATGCCCGGTGTCCCAGATGAGATGGCGAATTCCCCCCATCATGTGATGCATCAGCACCCACGTATAGCCGAGCAGAACGAGCTTGCCGAACCATGTATCGCACCAGCTCAGAAAATAGCTGTAGTAATCCGGGCCCGTCGCCGCCGCGATCAGCCACCAAGCCAAGAGAAGCGACCCGGCATAAAGCGCCGCGCCGGTCATGCGATGCACGATCGACATGACCATGTTGATCAGCGGAGAATAGATTTGAAGGTGTGGCGAAAGCGGCCGGTTGGGGCGCACGCCGTGGCCGGATGTGACTGCCATCGGACGTCCTTCTTGTTTTTTCGTGGTGCGAATGTGTAGCGTCTCGAAACGGGCGCGGCAATTCGCCAAATGCCACAGACAGCGCGAACTCTGCCCTAGCCCAGCGCGGCGGTGATCGCGCGACCGAGATGCCGCCCACTTTGAAATGCGTGCTCGGCAGAAGCGCCCAGGCACCAGTCCCCGGCCAGTCCGACTTTGGACTCGGAGCAATAGAGATGCGTCCGGCCCAACGGCTGATCGACGACGCCCTGGCGCCAGAGATAGGCGGTCATTCGTGACGGCCTCACCGGGGGTAGACCCAGGGCCTCGCTGACACCGTGCCAAAGCTCCTCGGCGATGTCTTGGGGATCGTCCTGCTGCGCGGCCTGGCTCCAGAAAGGAGAAGCATGGACCACGAGCGTTTCCCCGTGAGGATCGCGTCCGGGCTTTGTATTGTCGCGGGCAATCCAATGGACGATCTCGGAGACGTCAAAGAAAACGTTCTGGTCCGGAAAATTCTTTCCGTCGATGCGCACCATCAGCGCCCAGCACGGCAGCATGCGCGCGCGCGATAGAGCGGAGGTAAGCGCAGGAATTCCACTGACAAGACCCGACGCCTCGGGTGCTGGCACCGCAACGCCCACCGCATCGAAGGGTCCTGCCGACGTTTCGTCCCCGAACCAGAGATGCCAGCCATTTTCGCGCTGCTCGAGGGATTGAACGCGCTGCCCGACGGTGATGCGTAGATTTTCCGCAAACGGCCGAAGCACCGAGGACATGCCCGGCCTACCAACGAACCACGCGTCGTTCGGCAACGCGCGCCTGCCGCCTTTTGCAACGACGCGAGGCGTCCATTGCGCTGCGTGGCCGGAGTCTAAGGCACCCTTGATGTAGTTCCGAAAGTCATCCGATTGCGGAGAAAAATACTGGGCGCCATGATCGAACCGGTCAGGTCCGATGCACGTGGTGGCGATGCGTCCCCCGATGATCGCCGCTTCTTCGAAGACGTCGACCGACAAACCACCCTGCCGCAGCGTCCGTGCACAGGACAAGCCTGCCAAACCGGCTCCGATGATCGCAACTTTCTTTGCCACGATGGCTTCGCTTCGAGCTCTTTGAACGTTTTTCGCACGCATTACATGACCGCTGCAGGCCGTGCACTCAAGAAGCGCCGAGGCCCTTGGTGAGCAACGTGTAAATGTCAGGAAATCAGGGTGCCTTGATCACGCCGCAGCCGATCCGCGTCGCGCTGCCACCCTCGGGATCGGTCTGATAGTCATCGGGTTTATCGTAGATAACGAGGGCCGAGCCATCTGCATCGAAGAGGGTTTCGTCGGTATCTCGATTCAAATGCAGATAGGTTGTCATCATTTCGGCCCGTGCCGTCCCGTCGGGCCCGGCGACGATATTCGGGAGATCGCCCGCCATCGGGCCCTCGTCATTGACGAACCCATGCTTGGCGCCGAGGGGGTTGTAGATCGCGCCGGCGGACGAAAAATCACCGTCGCACTTTCCGACCTCATGGACGTGAAACCCATGCGCGCCCGGCGATAAACCCTTGAGATCCAATGTCAGAAGCACGCCCGCTGCCATGTCCTTGAGGGTAACGGTACCAGCACTTGTGCCATTGGCGAGCTTGATCTCGGCGCTCGCCTTTTCGCCTGCGGCATTGGCTCCGTTTGCGGCCACCAGGACAAAGACCCCGGCCAGCACGCTTCCGATCGCTTGGACATTCATGCGACTTGCTCCCCTGCAGCCCCTTGCGGCTTGTGCGCTCAGCGCGGGAGCACAAGCCACGTGTCGAGATCAAGAACAACTCCCGGCGCGTACTCCCCACTCTCTGTCTTGAGCGGGAGCGACGCGCAATCCTGGTTTTTGACGCCGACGAGACGGACCCGCAATGCGCCGATGTCTTTCCGGCCCGGAATCTCCGCCTTCTCCAGCACCTCCGACCACGCATACATCGTATCGCCCGCGAACGTCGGCGCGACGTGCCGCCCGCCATTGATGGCAGCCAGGTGGAAGGCGTTTCCAAGACCATTGTAAGACAGTGCGCGCACGAGCGAGATGACGACGCCACCGTAGACGATGCGCTTGCCGAAGCGGCCCTTCGATTCCGTGTGCTGGTTGAAGTGGACTTTCGCTGTGTTCTGATAGAGCCGCGTCGCGATCTGATGCTCGGCTTCTTCGAGCGTCATGCCGTCAACATGGTCGATCTTTTCGCCGGGTTCATAGTCGTCCCAGCGATGCTTGGAACCCGATAGATCGAAGTCGTATTTGCTGACGTCGATGGGCGGAACTGCGAGCGCCAGATCTTTCGGATCGACGCGCTCGGGAAGCTTCGGCACGACGGCCTCCGGCGCGGGCGATCCTTTCGAACGCTTGCGCACCATCACCCAGCGGCAATACTCCAAGACGACTTCGCCGTCCTGGTTGCGTCCGGTCGAGCGCACGTAAACGGTGCCTGTCTCTCCGTTCGAGTTTTCCTTGAGACCGATGACCTCCGACGTCGACCACAAGGTATCGCCGGGATAGACGGCCTTTTGAAACTTGCAATCGGCATAGCCGAGGTTCGCAATGGCGTTGAGAGAAATTTCGGGCGTCGTTTTCCCGAACACGACATGAAACGTCAGGAGATCGTCGAGCGGCGCTTTGGGGTAACCGATGGCCTTTGCAAACGTATCGGCCGACTGAACCGCAAAGCGTGAACCGTAAAGCGCCGTATAAAGCGCGACGTCGCCGTCGGTCACGGTGCGCGGCGTCGGATGATGGATGACTTGGCCATAGGTGAAATCTTCGAAGAAATTCCCAGCGTTCGTCTTGGTTCCGGCCATCATCCCGCCTTATGGTTAGGGAAACCCGCAGCTGCAGGCTTCGACTTTTCTGTCCTTTTCGGGATGTCGGCCGCCGACCGCAACCCCTTTCGAAAAGACAAGGACGCGATCTAGGGCCGCAGAAGGCTCGAGCGCGCGTTTACTAAAACCAGGGCTCCTCGACCTTAAAGCGGGCATTGATAGCTTCCGCAATCGCCGCAACCCGTCTCGCCATGACAAGATGCAGCCGCTCCACCATCCGGCCCTCGACGGTGATGACACCCTTGCGCGCATTCTCCGGCTCTTCGAACGCCTTGATGATCTTATGCGCCCAGGCGATTTCCTCGACCGTCGGCGAAAAGACCTCGTTGCACGGGACGACCTGCGACGGGTGGATGAGCGTCTTTCCATCCATGCCGAGCGTGCGGCCGTGCTCGCATTCGGCACGAAAGCCCGATTCGTCCTTGAAATCGTTGTAGACGCCATCGATGACGTCGAGCCCATAGGCGCGCGCCGCGACGAGCGTCATCGCGAGCCACGGCACGACCGCGAACCGATTGCGGCTCGCCAAAGCCCGGCTCTCCTTCAAAAGATCGTTCGTGCCAAGCACGAAGCAGACGAGCCGGTTGTCGCGATCGGGCGCACATGCCGCGATTTCTTTTGCGTTGATGATGCCCATCGGTGTCTCGATCATCGCCCAAAGCCGGATCTTCGGATCGGCGTCGGCGGCCTTCACGACCTTTGCCGTGCCGGTGATGTCGCCGGAATTCGAAACCTTCGGAATGAGGATGGCGTCAGGAACGGCGGCGATGGCGGCATGAAGATCGGCCATTCCCCATGGCGTCTCGATCGGATTGACGCGCAGAACGACTTCGCGCGAGCCGAAGCCCCCCTCGTGAATGGCCGCGACTGCTTGCGCACGCGCCTTTTCCTTGTTGGGAGGCGCGACCGAGTCTTCGAGATCGATGATGATCGAATCAGCCGATAGCGTTTTTGCTTTTTCGAGCGCCCGCTCGTTATCGCCGGGCAAATAGAGGACGCTGCGTCTGGGTCTCATGGCCATCGCATCGACTCCCATCCAGATGAATTTGATTTTGCATCGCAGCATGCACGTTTGCAACATCGACCGCGACTGAACTTTCGAATAAATCGCAAGTCTCGACGCCGCCGGCATTTCCGCGGCTGCGAGAGAACGCCCAGCGCGAGACGGTCGAACGCATGCGCCGCATCCTTATGATCTCATCCTATGTCGCTCGCGATCCTGTGGGTCTGACGGCGACAATGCCGCCGCTGCTACACGCAGGTATTGAGGTGGTCGGACTGCCGACAGTCGTGCTGTCCAACCATCCGATCCGTGCCCACATCGCCGGAATCACGCTCGATCCCCGACTGCTGGATGACATGGTCCGGGCACTCGGAGACAACGGCTGGCTCGGCTCTTTCGATGCGGTCTTCTCAGGGTATTTGCCGTCGATCCAGCACGTCGAGGTCGTCGCTTCAGCCGTGAAGCGGCTGCGCGCGTTGAAGCCTGCAATCACGTTCGTCTGCGATCCGATTTTCGGAGACGATCCGGCTGGCCTTTATATCGACGAACGATCGGCCCATGGCATTCGCGATTTGTTGCTGCCGCTAGCCGATATCTTGACACCAAACCGCTTCGAATTGTCGTGGCTCACCGGCATCGACATCGCCTCTCCATTGGACGCGATCAGAGCGGTTGCAAAGCTCGACCGTCCCATCGTTGCCGGCACCTCGATCCCGGACGGTCCGTCTCAGCTCGCGACCGTGCTCGTCGCGGCTGGCCAAACTTTCATCGGTCGCGTAGAAAAATGGAACGACGTTCCGCACGGCACCGGCGATATCTTCGCAGGATGCCTCACAGCCAAGCTGATGCTCGGACAAAATCCCGAAGAAGCCTTCGGATACGCGATCGCCGGCGTCCGGACCGCACTCGAGGTCAGTCGCGGCTTCGATCATCTCCTGCCGCACCTCGTCGACTGGGCCCACGACATAGCGCCCGTTCCCATCGAACGAGTTTCGTGAGCCAAATCCGCGCATTTTCGTCTTCGGCTTGCTGCAATCCTGATGAGACGGCATACCTGCTCCAGGGGTGGCGGAGCCGGAGGAAACGCGCGAAAAATGGAACCAGAATCGAGCGCTCAAGGCGTCAAGATGGAAGTCACGGCGGGGCTGGTGCTATTGCTCGCGGCTGTCGCGGCACTTGTCGTTGCGAACTCGCCCCTCCAGGATCTTTACGCGCGCACCCTTGCGACACACGTCCAGCTCGGCATCAAGCCCTTCGTGCTGTCGAAGGAGGTCGTCCACTGGGTGAACGACGGGCTGATGGCCGTTTTTTTCTTCCTCGTCGGTCTCGAAATTAAACGCGAAGCCCTCCGCGGGGCCCTATCGAACCCTAAGGCGGCGATGCTGCCGATCGTCGGCGCTCTCGGCGGGATGGTGCTTCCAGCCGTGATTTACTCGGCCGTCAATTGGGATAACAGCGTCGCGCTGCGCGGCTGGGCCATACCTGCGGCAACGGACATCGCCTTCGCGGTCGGCGTCATGGCGATGCTCGGAAAGCGCGTTCCGCCGACGCTGAAAGTCTTTCTGCTCGCGCTGGCCATTATCGACGATCTCGGCGCAATCATCATCATCGCCTTTTTCTATACGGCGGACCTCTCGCTGTCGGCCCTCTCGCTCGCCGCAGCGGGCGTCGCGATACTGGCCCTGCTCAACCATTTGAGCGTCATGCGCGTTCTCCCCTATCTCGTCGTCGGCGTATTCGTCTGGGTTTGCGTGCTGGAATCGGGCGTCCATGCGACACTCGCCGGAGTTGCAACGGCGTTGGCCATTCCGCTCACGGGCAAAAAGAAAGGCGAGGAAGGCCCGCTTCACGCGCTCGAGCATAGCTTGAACCCCTGGGTCAGCTTTGTCATCCTGCCGATCTTCGCCTTTGCCAACGCCGGCCTTTCATTGTCGGGTCTTTCTACCGACGACATGCTCTCGCAAATTCCCGTCGGCATCGCTTTGGGTCTTTTCCTTGGCAAGCCCCTCGGCATATACACCGCCGTTCGGCTGACGCTCGCCAGTGGCCTGGGGGCGATGCCTCACGGCGCTTCGCAGATCCAGCTCTTTGGCACCGCCATTTTGGGTGGGATCGGCTTCACCATGAGTTTGTTCATCGGCATGTTGGCGTTCCCGAGCGTGGAGGCGAGCGCAGAGGTTCGCCTCGGCGTTCTTGCCGGCTCGATATTTTCGGCTCTTGTCGGCTACATCGTTTTGGTTACAAGCAGCGCGGACCAGAGTTCGAGGAGACAGAAGAAACAATGAGCAGCTTTCCCGAAACGCTGACGGATCGCTACCGTCGTTTCCGGCACCGCCATTTCGTCGCCCATGCTGATCAGTATGAGGAATTGGCGACCTATGGCCAAAGCCCCGAGACGATGATCATCTCGTGCTCGGACAGCCGCGTCGATCCGGAGACGATCTTCAGCGCCATGCCGGGCGAGCTCTTCGTCGTCCGCAATGTCGCGAACCTCGTTCCGCCCTACGAGATCAGCGGCAAATATCACGGCGTCAGCGCCGCAATGGAATTCGCGGTGCTCAATTTGCGCGTCAAGCACATGATCGTCATGGGCCATTCAGGCTGCGGCGGCGTGAAGGCAGCCCTTGACCAGAGCGCCGCGATCCAGACGGAAGCGCACTTCATTTCGAAGTGGATGTCGATGCTGGACGATGCCCGACTGGCTGTGCTGGCCGCGCATCAGACCAGCTCATCGAGCGTGCGCCAGGAAGCTCTCGAAAAGGAAGCGATCAAGCAGTCGATCACGAACCTTCGCACCTTTCCATTCGTGAAGGAGCAGGAAGAAAAGGGCCGCATGTCGCTGCACGGCGCGCACTTCGACATCAAGAGTGGAACGCTGACGGTTCTCAATCATTCGCGCGGGCTGTTCTATCCGCTCTAGGAGCCGGACGCCGCAGACGCTTCCGTCCTCGCCTTCTCGATGATGGGCAAGAGCTTCGACTTGAGCGAGTCTTCGGTGATTGGGCCGACGTGTTTATAAATCACGTCGCCCTTGCCGTTGACGACGAACGTTTCAGGCGTCCCGTAAACGCCCCAGTCGATGGCGGCGCGACCGTCCGCGTCCGTGCCGACTGCCGTGAAGGGATTGCCGTAGCGTCCCAGAAACCGCCGCGCGGCCGACGCCTGATCTTTGTAATTGATGCCGTAGATATCGACACCCGACGCTTCCTTCAGCCGCTCGATCATCGGATGCTCGTCGACACACGGCACGCACCACGACGCCCAGAAGTTGACGACCGAGATCTTCCCCTTCGCGAGATCGCCTGACGTGAAACCGGGCTCCAGCTTTCCCGCCGTGACTTCGAGACCTTCGATCGGCGGGAACGTTGTTTTCGGTACGGGCTTGCCGACAAGCGTCGACGGCAGCAACGACGGATCCCCTGATCTCAACGCCATCGCGAAAAATCCGGCAATGACGGCAAACACGACGATGGGAAGAAGCCGCAGATAATTCGATCGACTTTGAGCCACGAGCTTCTCTCTATTTGTTGGACGAGCGACGCTTCACGCCCCGGCGTTCAAGCGCTTCAAGGTCGGCCCGCTGCTTCCATCCGTCGGCAAGAAGCCAGACAATGAGCCCGGCGACCGTCACCGCGACGACGGCATAGGATATCCAAATGAACGCCGCATGCGGTCCAAGATCCATGGGTGTCACTCCGCAGCGCCTTGGGCCGCAAGCCTGTCGCGCCCCATGATGACCTGCGTCCTAAGCGCCTTGGCCCGACGCCGCAAAATCTCGTTGCGCATCGCTTTGAGGTGCATCGCAAAGAACATCAGCGTGAACGCCAGCGCCATGACGAGCAACGGCAGGCGCATGCTCGGATCAACCGTCGCACCGAAGTCCGTCGAAGGCTGGTGCAGGGTGTTCCACCAGTTGACCGAAAACTTGATGATCGGCAGCAGCGTCACGCCGACGAGCGCCAGTAGGGCGGTCAGCTTCGCCGCCGCCCCTTCATCCTCGAGCGCCGAGCGCAACGCGATCAATCCGAGATAGAGAAAGAACAAGAGCAGAACGGAAGTCAGGCGCGCATCCCAGACCCAATAGGTCCCCCACATCGGCTTGCCCCAAAGCGAGCCGGTCACGAGCGCCAGGAACGTGAAAGCGGCGCCGAGCGGGGCCGCCGCCTTCGCCGAAACGTCCGCCAGCGGATGCCGGAAAACGAGCAAACCGAAACTCGATAGCGCGATGAGGCCGTAGATCATCATCGAGAGCCACGCGCACGGCACGTGGATGTACATGATCCTGACCGTCTCACCCTGCTGATAGTCGGGCGGCGAATCGAAAAATGACAAATAAAGCCCGTAAACCAACAGTATGGCTGACGCCGCCACGAACCAGGGCAACAGGCGCGCGGAAAGCTCCATGAAACGGGTCGGATTGGCGAGGCGTTGGGTCAGCGTCTGCATGGGCGGGATTTAAGCCTTTAACCGGACCGGCGCAATGAAGCCTGAGATTACCATTTATTGAATCTGGATGCGCAGCGCCGCGGCAGCAGCCACGGGCCCGAGGACCATCGTGACGAGCGAAACCGCCGCCAGAATGAGAAACGATGATCCGGCCCCGGAAGGTCCCGCACTCGCGCTCACCGCCGATATTCCGAAAATCAGGGTCGGAACATAAAGCGGCAGCACGATCAGCGCCAAAAGGAGGCCGCCCCGGCGCGTTTTCATCGTCAATGCGGCGCCCACAGCCCCAAGGAAACTCACGGCCGGCGTGCCGACCAAGGTGGTTCCGACGAGAACTGGATAAGCATTGAGATCAAGGTTCAGCAGGATGCCGAGCACAGGCGCGAGAATGGCAAGCGGTATGCCCGTCGTGATCCAGTGCGCAAGCGCCTTGATCGCGCTGACAAGCTCAAGCGGCAACGGCCCCGTTGCCAGCACGTCGAGCGTCCCGTCCTCGTAGTCCGCTTCGAAGATGCGATTGAGAGACAAGAGCGCGGCCAGCAGCAGCGCGATCCACAGAATGCCCGCCGCGATCCGCGCTAGGAGATTGAGGTCCGGCCCGAGCCCGAGCGGCATCAGCGAAACGACGACGAGAAAGAAGCCCAGCGCCGTGCCGATCGCACCACCTTCGCGAACGGCAAGCCGCAAATCTCGGTGAAGAAGAGCCCAGACTCGCGTCACGCCGCTATCCTCTGTGCCGCGAGATCGAGCGTCTGCGCGCGTTCGAGCCCAAGTGGCAGATGCGTCGCGATCACTGCAATACCGCCCGTCGCGGTGTGTGCATCGACGGCCGCAACCAATCGCTCCGACGATGCCGCATCGAGAGACGCCGTTGGTTCGTCGAGCAGCCACAGCGGCCGTCCGGCAACGAGCAGCCGCGATAGCCCGAGCCGCCGCTTCTGTCCCGCAGAGAGATAGGCGGCGGGAAATTCTCCGAGTTCTTCCAGTCCGAAATGCCGAAGAGCTGCATCGACGCGCGCGCGTGATGGCGCGTCAGGCCCGAGATACGCATTCCAGAACGAGGCATTCTCGAGCACCGTCAGACTCGTCTTCACCGCATTCGTATGCCCGATAGCGTGTGCCTGCTCCCCGACGCTCAGTTCCGGATCGCCGCCATCGAGCCGGACCGATCCGCGAAAGGGCCGAATGAAGCCCGCCAGAGTCCGCAGCAAAGTCGTCTTGCCGATACCATTGGCGCCGGTCAGGACGAGGGCTTCTCCTTGTCGCACGGCGAACGACAGCCCCTCGATGACCCGGCGCGATCCGCGATCTATGACCAAGTCTTCGGCAATGAGCTGCACAGGGATGAGAATCCGTGACGTGAGATTGGGCAAGAGCGGCGGCAATTACGCGCAATTTCGCCGCCGGAACGATTCGTGTTTTCTTTTCCGGCTGATTATATAAAAGGCACGTTGTATCCTTCGCTAGCGCAAAAGCGAGGGGTCGCGCGGACCGACAAGCTCGTGCCGCGGGACATCCTCGATCCGCCGGCACTCCGGCGGCGCAGCCCTTCGTCATAATCTTTCGGAGGCCTGACCTTGAGCGCCCTGACACCTGTTTCCGACGACAGCTTCAAATGCAAAAAGACCCTCACTGTCGAGGGCAAAACCTACGTTTACTATTCCTTGCCCGACGCCGAGGCCAACGGCCTCAAGGGCATCTCGCGCCTTCCCTATGCGATGAAGGTGCTGCTTGAAAACCTTTTGCGCCACGAGGACAACCGCTCGGTCACGAAGGCCGACATCATGGCGATGGCCGAATGGCTCGACAATAAGGGCAAGACCGAGAAGGAAATTGGCTTCCGGCCCGCCCGCGTCCTGATGCAGGATTTCACCGGCGTCCCGGCCGTCGTCGATTTAGCCGCCATGCGCGATGGCATGACCAAGCTCGGCGGCGATCCGACGAAGATCAATCCGCTGGTGCCGGTCGATCTCGTCATCGATCACTCCGTCATCGTCGACGAATTCGGCACGCCGCAAGCTCTGACCGACAACGTCAAGCTCGAGTATTCGCGCAACGGCGAACGCTACAACTTTCTGAAATGGGGCCAGGGCGCGTTCCAGAATTTCCGCGTCGTCCCGCCCGGCACCGGTATCTGCCACCAGGTCAATCTCGAATACCTCGCACAGACGGTCTGGACGAACGAAATGGCCGACGGGTCGGCCATCGCCTATCCCGACACCCTCGTCGGCACCGACAGCCACACGACAATGGTCAACGGCCTCGCGGTTCTGGGCTGGGGCGTCGGCGGCATCGAAGCCGAAGCGGCGATGCTCGGCCAGCCCCAGTCGATGCTGATCCCGGAGGTCATCGGCTTCCGCCTGACCGGTAAGCTGAAGGAAGGCGTCACCGCGACGGACCTCGTGCTGACCGTCACGCAGATGCTGCGCAAGAAGGGCGTCGTCGGAAAATTCGTCGAGTTCTTCGGCCCTGGTCTTGATTCTATGACGCTCGCCGACCGCGCCACGATCGGCAACATGGCGCCGGAATACGGTGCGACCTGCGGCTTTTTCCCGGTCGACAAGGAAACGCTGAATTACCTGACGATGTCGGGCCGCGACTCGCATCGCATCGCGCTCGTCGAAGCTTACTGTAAGGCGCAAGGCCTTTATCGCGAGACGGGCTCCGCGGATCCGGTCTTCACCGATACACTCTCCCTCGATCTCGGAGAGGTCGTGCCCTCGATGGCGGGGCCGAAGCGTCCGGAAGGACGCATTGCGCTTCCCGACATCAAGAGCGGCTTCGCAACGGCTCTTGCGAACGAGTACAAAAAGCCCGACGAACTCGGAAAGCGCGTACCGGTCGAAGGAGAATCCTTCGACATCGGCCACGGCGATGTCGTGATCGCTGCGATCACGAGCTGCACCAACACATCGAATCCAAGCGTTCTGATCGCAGCCGGCCTTCTCGCACGCAACGCGGTAAAAGCCGGCTTGACGAGCAAACCCTGGGTAAAAACATCGCTTGCACCTGGATCGCAGGTCGTCGCCGCTTATCTGGCAGACGCCGGCCTTCAGCCGTACCTCGACCAGATCGGTTTCAATCTCGTCGGTTTCGGCTGCACCACGTGCATCGGAAATTCCGGTCCGCTGGCTCCGCCGATTTCGAAGGCGATCAACGATAACGGCATCGTCGCAGCGGCCGTCCTTTCCGGGAACCGCAACTTCGAAGGCCGCGTCAGCCCCGACGTGCAGGCGAACTATCTGGCCTCACCGCCCCTCGTCGTCGCCTATGCGCTCGCTGGTTCGGTGCAGAAAGACCTGACGACGGAACCCCTCGGCGTCGGCAATGACGGCAAGCCCGTCTTCCTGAAGGACATCTGGCCCACGACGCAGGAAATCCAGAAGTTCATCACCGAGAACATCACGCGAGAGATGTTCAAATCGCGCTATGCCGACGTCTTCAAGGGCGACGGCAACTGGCAGGGCATCGCGACGAGCGGCGGCCTGACCTACGGCTGGAACGGGTCTTCGACCTACGTTCAGAATCCGCCATACTTCCAGACCATCGCACGCCAGGCAAAGCCTGTCGGCGACGTCGTCAACGCGCGCATCCTCGGCCTCTTCGGCGACAAGATCACGACCGACCACATCTCACCGGCCGGTTCCATCAAGACGTCGAGCCCCGCCGGAAAGTATCTCCTCGATCACGGCGTGCAGCCCGTCGACTTCAACCAGTACGGAACGCGCCGCGGCAACCATGAAATCATGATGCGCGGCACCTTCGCCAACATCCGCATCAAGAACCACATGGTGAAGGATGCAAACGGCAACGTGAAGGAAGGCGGCCTGACGATTCATTATCCGTCGGGCAACGAAATGCCGATCTACGACGCCGCGATGCAGTACGAGGCCGAGGGCGTGCCGCTCGTCGTGTTCGCCGGCATCGAATACGGCAACGGCTCGTCGCGCGACTGGGCGGCGAAGGGCACAAACCTGCTTGGCGTCCGCGCCGTCATCGCGCAGTCGTTCGAGCGCATCCACCGTTCGAACCTAGTCGGCATGGGTGTTGCCCCGTTCGTCTTCACCGAGGGAGCATCCTGGGAATCACTCGGTCTCAAGGGCGACGAGCGGATCACCATTCCGGGTCTCGCCAACGTCAAACCGCGCGAGGTCATCACCATGACCGTGACGCGGTCCGACGCATCGACGCTTTCGGTGCCCATCCTCTGCCGGATCGATACGCTCGACGAGATCGAGTACTTTAAAAACGGCGGCATCCTGCACTACGTGCTGCGCAACCTCGCAGCTTGACCGGAATGGCCGCCTCGGCTCCTGCTGTTCTCGGAAGCGAGGAACTGTAGGAGCTTGGCACCTTCAAGAATTGGGGTATCCAAGCCGCGGTTCGAGCCGCTCGAAGGTCGTGGACATCGCCCATCCGTGCGTCATGGGCAATCCGATGTGCCCATAGAGAATAGAGAGTTGCAGTTCCGCCGACCATTCGGTCGCATGCTTGACGGAAGCCAGGTAGAGGGCCGTCGCAAGTCCCGTTCGATCCGCGCCGCCTTCGCAATGAATGAGGAGCGGCTTAGGCAACTTCGCAAACAAAGCCAGCAGCGACGCGACGGTCTGGTCGTCCAGCGGCCGGTCGGCTTTCAACGCAAGATCGGCATGCGCGAGCCCGTTCCGTGAAGCAGCGGCAATCTCGTCCCGATACCAGGATTTGTCCGGATTTGTTCCCCTCAGATTGAGCACCGATTTGATGCCGTAGGTGTGCACGTACCGATCGATATCCTCACCCCGCGGCTGTGCAGACCGATAGAGTTCTCCGGCGATAACTTCGTGAAAATTGCCTCCGCTAATCTCGATGCCCGCATACGCCGCCGGTAACGCCACGAAGGCGGCGAGCGTAATAAGAATGCTGCGGACGAGAGCGATGCGTTTTTTCTTCATCTCATGATGATCCGTCGCGGCGGGGAAGGTCCATAAAGGCGGCTCTGATGGTTTCTTTACGGCCTCGAAAAAGCAATATCACTGCGCGACGTCGCACCGACCGTTTTGTGATAACCTCTGGACTGAATTTCTCGTGCAGGGTCACTGGTTTGTGAGATTACTTACGCGCGTTTCACTTTGTGCAAACTCGGGCGGTGGGTCAAATAGGTCGAATGGCTGGGTGGGCGGCATCGGAAAATAAAATGCGTTTTCACAAGATCCTGCTGGCAGCCCTCCTCATCATTGCGGGTGCCCTGCCAGCCTCGGCACAAGAAGTTCCTGTTGGGCAACAGACTGGAAAGCCGCCAAAAGCCGTGATCGAGCTTTTCACGAGCCAGGGCTGTTCCTCCTGCCCGCCAGCCGACGCGCTGCTTAAAACGTTTGCCGACGATCCGTCGGTCATCGCGATTTCGCTGCCGGTCGATTACTGGAATTACCTCGGCTGGAAGGACACGTTTGCGTCCCCGCGAAACACCGAGCGCCAAAGAAATTATGCGCGCGCCCGCGGCGATGGGGCGATCTATACGCCCCAGGCCGTCGTCAATGGCATCATTCCCGTGAACGGAGCCTCGAAAGACGAAATAGAGCAGGCCATCGCCACCACGTCGAAGGCCGGCGGCCCTCAGCAAATTCCTGTCCGTTTCTGGCAGGAACGCAATACATTGAATTTCGCTTTGGGACAGGAAGAACAGGGCCACGCCCCACGCGAAGCAACGATTTGGCTTGGCGTTGTGCAGATGTCGGGGTCGGTTCGCATCAGAGGTGGCGAAAATGCCGGCAAGGACCTGACCTACACCAACATCGTGCATGAGTTGACCCCCATCGGGATCTGGAAAGGCCAGCCGATGCAGGTGCAATTGCCTCGCGCCGAGATGATGCAGGCGAACGTTCAGAAGGTCGTCGTTCTCGTCCAGGAGGGTCGCAGCGGCCCGATCATCGGCGCGACGATGGCAGGACTGTGGTAAGCACGCTCGCCATCGCAAGTGCCGCCTTTCATTTCCGGCCAAAGTCCCTCACCGGCCCTGCGGGCATCCTCTCCCTTCCGGGACAGGAGGTCTCCCTGCTCCCCAAGGGAGAAGGCGCCCCGAAGGGGCGGACGAAGGGCTCAACCTAATCAAGCGGCCAATCCGCGCTTTTTGAGCAGACCGTCGATCTTCGGCGGCCGTCCGCGAAACGCCACGTAGGCCGCATGCGGGTCACGCCGGTTGCCCGCGGAATAGATGAACTCGTGAAGTTTTTTGGCCGTCGCCGGATGAAAGACGTTGCCCGTCTCTTCGAAGGCGGCGAAGGCATCCGCGTCCATCACTTCCGACCACAGGTAGCTGTAATAGCCTGCGGCGTAGCCTGACATGATATGCATGAAGTGCGGCAGCCGGTGACGCATCACGATCTCTTTCGGCATATCGATGCCTTGAAGCGTATCCTGCTCGAAGCGTTCGACATCGCCGATCTCTCGAAGGTCCGCCGAATAGAGCGCCATGTCGACGAGCGCCGATGATGTATATTCGACCGTCGCGAAACCCTGGTTGAAATTCCGCGCCGCAGCCAGCCGTTGGCGTAACGCCTTCGGCATCGGCTTTCCCGTTTTATAATGCAACGCATGCTTCTCGAGCACATCCGGCGTCGAAAGCCAGTGCTCATAAAGCTGCGATGGAAGCTCGACGAAATCGCGCGTCACCGACGTTCCCGAGATCGACGGATACGTGACGTTCGACAACAGCCCGTGCAAGCCGTGTCCGAATTCGTGAAACAGCGTGCGGGCGTCATCGAACGAGAGAAGCGGCGGTTCACCCGCGCCGCCTTTGGTAAAGTTCAAGACGTTGACGATGATCGGCGTCTGACCCTTGCCGAGCTTGTGCTGTGAGCGGAACGACGACATCCAGGCGCCGGATCGCTTTGTCGGCCGCGCGAAATAATCGCCCATGAAAATGCCGACGTGAGCGCCTTTTTTGTCGAGCACTTCCCAGACCCTCACGTCCGGGTGATAGCGAGGCAGATCCTTACGCTCCTTGAACTTCAACCCGAAAAGACGCGTCGCCGTATCGAAGGCCGCGCGAACCATGTGATCGAGTTCGAGATAGGGCTGAAGCTTCGACTCGTCAAAGTCGTACTTCGCCTTGCGCACTTTTTCCGAGTAGTAGCGCCAGTCCCAAGGCATGATTGCGGAATTGTCGCCGGAGCGCTGCGCTTCCGCAGCAAGCGCATCCCGTTCATCGCGCGCGCGATCGACCGCTTTGTCCCATACCGCCCGCAGCAGTTCGTCAACGGCAGTCGGCGTCTTCGCCATCGTATCTTGCAGACTGAATTCCGCAAACGAAGGAAAGCCCATCAGGCGCGCATATTCGCCGCGCAGCGCCACGGCTTCAGCAACGATCTGACGATTGTCGGTGTCACCCTCCCGTGCGCCGCGGCTGATCCAGGCGTTGAATGCCTGTTCCCTGAGATCGCGCCGCGCCGAATACGTGAGAAAACCTTCGACGCTCGACCGGGCAAGCGTGATGATCGCTTTGCCGGAAAGGCCTGCGTCGCCAGCGGCACGCTGGGCGCTCTCCTTGAACGTCTCGGGCAAACCCGTAAGATCGTTCTCGCCGTCGAGCACGAGTCGCCACGACTGCTCGTCCTTCAAGACATTCTGCATGAACTGCGTGACGAGGGTTGCAAGCCGCGCGTTGATTTCCTTGACCCGAGACTTGTCCGCCGCAGAGAGTTTCGCGCCCGCACGAACGAATTCGAGATGATGCCGCTCGAGCACGCGGAGGTCTTCGTCGTTGAGTTTCAGCGCATGGCGCCGCTCATAAAGCTCATCGATGCGCTTGAAGAGGGCCTTGTCGAGCAGAATTTGCGTTTCATGCGCCGCAAAGCGGGGCGCCATGTCCCGTGCGATTTCTTGCAATTCCGGCGTCGCGTCAGAGCCTTCGAGGTTCCAGAAGATCGATGCAACTCGCGAAAGCTGCCAACCGCTTTTCTCAAGTGCCACGATCGTATTCGAAAACGTCGGCTTCGCCGGATTGCGCGCGATTTTTTCGATTTCCGCCTTGTGGTCCCGAAACGCAGACTCGAGCGCCGGCTTGAAATGGCGCGCTTCGATTTTTTCGAAAGGCGGCATCGCGAATTCACCGTTCCACTTCGTCATCAACGGATTGACGCTGGGCTTGGAACGAGGCTTCGAGGCCGACTTGGGTTTTGCTATCATTTTGAGATCTATATCCGAATTCCCCGCATTGTAACTATATATACGCACAAAATGCACGGCGTGCTCAAATGAAACCGTTGCAATATCGCAATGCCGAAAGGACCGGCTTTGCGGAGCCGGCCCTTCGGGACGTGACGGGTTGGGGAGAGGGCACATCCGCATGGGGAGCAGATGTGCGAGCACAGGGAGCGTTGCCTGAGGACCCGACTTCGAAACTAGGGCCCCGGGGGGCTGGGGGGCTAATTTCCAGAGCCGGTCCTTTGAAATCGGACCCAAAGGCAACGGTTATCTCTATCGCGTTTTAATACGGCGGATTGGAGCCGTGCCTGAGTCGCGAATTTGTCGAGGCGGCGGTATTTCCGTGCTTGCTCTCTAAGTCTGTTCATCCTGTTCATCGGGCACTTTGAGCCGGAGGTTTCTCGCGTGCTCTCTTGCTTTCCGCGGGCATTGGCGCAATCTTTAATGCTCAACGATTTGGACGGCGCCGTTTGAGCGAGACAACCGACCCGATAGTTTTTCGCCCGCGCTCGGCGGGCACGCTTGGATCTTCCGACGTCGGTTCGGACCCAAGCCGGCGAACCGCATTCGATCGCTATGAGCTGATGGCGATTCTCGATCTTTATGGTCGGAAAGTCGCGGCCGGTGCTTGGCGCGATTACGCGATCGACCTCCTCCGCGACAAGGCCGTCTTTTCGGTCTATCGCAAGGCGAGCGAGTATGCCCTCTACCGCATCGAGAAAGATATGCGCCTCGCCCGCAAGCAAGGGGCTTATAGCGTCATCGCCGCGGGCGGCCTGATCATGAAGCGCGGCCACGACCTGAAGCGTGTGCTGAGCGTCCTCGAAGACCGCCCCGGCGTCGTAAGTCTCTAAGAGTCCCCTTTGGCGCTTGCGGCCGGTTCGCCATCGGCGCGTCGTAAGCGCCAAATAAAAAAGGCCCCGGAAACCGGGGCCTTCTGTCCGCTTCAGACGATCCGATCTTAACTGCGGTTCGCCATTCCGAGCAGGTTCAAGATGTGGATGAACAGCGTGATGAACGAGCCGTAGAGCATGAAGGCGCCGAAGATCGACGAGCGCTTCAGCTGCGCCTCTCCGCCATACTGAACGTTCTCGATGTACATCGACTTGATCGCCTGCGTCTCGAAAGCCGTCACAACCGAGAAGAGCAGCACGACGACGGCAGAGATACCCATGCTCATCATCTTGCTGGTGCCCGGATCCGTGATGAAGAAGTAGCTCGCGAGCATGACGATGATCAGACCGATCGACGCCATCGACAGGAAGCCGCTCCAGCCGGTCATGTCCTTCTTCGTCGTGTAGCCGATGAGGCTTGTCACGCCGAACATCGCGGCGGCGATGAAGAACGCCTGACCGACAAGGCCGGCCATGCCCATCGAAACGTAAAGCGAGATCATCGGCGCAATCAACGCGCCCCAGAGCGCGCAGTAGAGCCAATAGGCGCCATGCGCCATCACATCACTGCCGCCGAAGAAAAGCCGCGGCGCAAACCAGCCAAGACCGAGGACGCCTGCGAACACGACCCACTTCATCGGGCCGAGGGCGATCGCCGCCATCACTTGCGGATTGGCCATGAGAAGCATGACAACGACAGCCGTGCCGGCAATGCCGAGTGCCATATAGTTGTAGGTGCCGAGCATAAACGAGCGCAGCCCCTGGTCGATCGCGCCAGATGTCCGTGCGCCGCCGTACGGGCTATTCGGTCGCGTAAAAACTTCAGCCATAATCCTCGTATCCTCGTGTTATCCGGCCAAACGACCGGTTCTGCCGAGAATATGATCCTAGCGTCACAGCCTTTCAAGGCCCCGGAAACGCCGGAAGAATGCTTTTATTCTGAACGGAGAGAAGGAACGGCCGGCGCCCTCAGAATGCTCCAGGTGCCAATACCGCCGAAAACAGCGATCATCGCTGCGGCGACCCCAAGAGTGATGAATACGGCATTCATGGAAAACACGTAATCGAGCTCCATGACACGGGTAACCGCGACCCAGGCGATCGCACTCCCGAGGCCGATCGCGACAATGGCTGCGATGCTCGCCAGCAGCGCGTACTCCCAGGCGTGGGCCTTGAGGATTTGTCTCTGGCGAGCGCCGATCGTTTTTAAAATGACCGCTTCCAAGATCCGGCGACGCTGCGCCGTAACCAAAGCCCCCGCGAGCACCAGCGCCCCCGCGGTCAGTGTGACGCTGCCCGCGACTTGAACCGCAACCATCACTTTCGCGAAGATCTTGCTGAACTGATCGATGGCGTCTCGAACGCGAATGGCGCTCACGGACGGATACGACCGCCCGATATCGCGTACCATTTTGGTTTCGACATCCGGAGACGTCCCCTGCGGCAGGCGAACAGTCGCCAGCAGGTTGTGCGGCGCCGCGCGAAGCGTGTTCGGCGAGAACACCATGATGAAGTTGAGAGCCAAGCTCTCCCATTTCACCTCGCGCAGATTAGCGACCGTCGCGGTGATGTTGCGTCCCAGCACATTGACGGTGACGGTGTCGCCGAGTCCAAGACCGAGCTTCTTCGCGATCTCGCCCTCGAACGAGACGAGCGGCGGACCTTCGTAGTCTTTGCGCCACCAGGACCCGCTCGTCACCGTCGAGCCTTCGGGAACGAGATCGTCGTAACTCAGGCCCCGATCCCCGTTCAACACCCACTGGACATCCGACGGGAGTTTCAGATCTTCGATGGGCTTGCCTTTGAGCGCGACGATCCGGCCACGCAGCATCGGAGCGTCGACCAGCGACGCGTGGGGTACATCTTGCGCGACGCGGGCCTTCAACCCGTCGAGATCCGACGGCGGAATATCGAGAAGAAAATAGTCGGGCGCTTCTTCGGGCAGGCGGTCCTGCAGGTCGGCGACGAGCGCAGCGTTGGCAAGCGCCACGGTCACGAGCAGTGAGAGCCCGGTCCCGAGTGACAGCACGACGGACCGCGTAAGGCCATCGGGCGACGCGATATTGCGCAAAGCAAGACCAAGTTCCGGCCGCGATGGCCGGGGCAGGCGCCGCGCGAGCCGCGCGATGAAACCTCCGAGCCAGCCGAAAACCACGAGCATGACGACAAGCCCCGCGATGACATAGAGCGCAATCGAACGCGGCTCCGATGTCAAAACGGCGATCGCGACGAGAGCGCCCGCGAGACCGATCATCAGCACGATGAGCGCGCGGCGCGGCCGGCCTCCGGTGGCGTTGACGCTGTCACGGAAAAGCACGGTCGCGGAAACATTTTCCGCCCGGCCCAGCGGCCAAAGCGCAAACAACAATGCCACGAGCGCTCCATAGAGCGCGGCAAGCCCGAGGCTCTGCAACGATACCGCCACATTGAGCCGCACCGGCAGAAGATCGCCGTAGAACACGTCGATGAGTTTCGGGGCCACGACTCCCAGCGCCAGACCGATCGCGATCCCAACCAAACTCATCGCCACCAGCTGAACGAGAAAGATCCCCATGATCTGACCGCCGGACGCACCGATGCTCCGGAGCGTCGCGATCACCTTCATGCGCTTGTCGATGAACGTCGAGACCGCATTGGCGATTCCGACTCCGCCAACGAGAAGCGACGCGAGCCCGATGAGAATCAGGAACTGCCTGAGCCGTTCGAGCGCACGGCTGATCTGCGGCGAGGGGTCAAAGCGGTCGGCACTCGTATAGCCGCCAGCGGGAAGCTTTTCGCTGACGCTCTTGCGCAAATCCGCGAGAGCTTCGCGATCATTCGCCAAGTTGCTCGGAAGCTTGATTGCATAGCGCCAGCGGATCAGCGTACCGGGCTTCACCAGACCGGTCTTGCCGAGTGTGGCGAGCGACACGAACACCCGCGGCCCGTAGGTCAACCTATCGACGATCGCGTCAGGCTCGTTGTCGAGAACGCCCGCTATCGGCACGTCTTCGTTGCCGATGCGCATCTTGTCGCCGACTTTGAGTCCGAGACGCTCGAGAAGCATCGCATCGACGACAGCACCGCCGCCGGACAACGCATCGGCAAACGAGCCGCCGCCTTTGAGCGTCGCCGCTCCTGCCAGCGGGTAAAATGAGTCAGCCCCTTTAAGTTCCGCGAGCGCCTGATCAGATCCGTCGATGCGGCGCGCCATCGTCCGCATCGTTGCGGTTTCGCTCACCTGCCCGAGGCCGCGAAAGACGTCCTGGTCCTGCGGCGGGGCGCGGACGTGCATCCGCGCGAAAACGACGTCGCCGCCAAGAATGGTTTCGCCCTGCTTCGTCAGACCTGCGCGAAGGGCGTCCGCCAACGCGCCGACGGCGGCGATCACCATCACGCCCAAGGCGAGGCACGCGATGAAAATCCGAAAGCCGTCGAAGCCGTTGCGCAGCTCGCGCAACCCCAGACGCAAAACAGTCGCAGCGCCTGCGCGGCGACGCGGCATTCCCCGCTCAGACCCGATCACAGCCGTCACGACGACACCGCATGAATGCCCGAGCCCGTGCCCTCATCGGCAACGATCGTGCCGTCTGCCATGCGGATCACCCGATCCGTCATGGCTGCGAGTTTGTTGTCGTGCGTGACGATGACCAGCGTTACATCGCGCCGTTTGCGTAATCCGAAAAGCAGGTCGATGATCTGCTTGCCCGTCCGCCCGTCAAGATTGCCCGTCGGTTCGTCCGCAAAAAGAATATTTGGCGAGCGGCTCAATGCCCGCGCAATGGCGACGCGCTGCTGCTCGCCGCCGGAAAGCTCTGCTGGAAAATGATCGATGCGCGCCGAAAGCCCGACTTCCGACAAGAGATCGCGCGCGATCTCGACGGCGTTGGCTTCGCCTGCCAGTTCTCCCGGCAAAGCAACGTTTTCAAGTGCCGTCATGGTTGGCACGAGGTGAAACGATTGAAACACGATGCCCATCTCCGCGCCGCGCAGGATGGCAAGCTCGTCCTCCGAAAGCGGCCCGAGGTCGCGCCCGGAAATCGTGATCCGGCCGCGGGTTACCCGTTCAAGGCCGGCCATCAGCATCAAAAGCGACGTCTTCCCGGATCCCGACGGCCCGACGACGGCTGCCGATTGGCCGCGTGGGATTGCCAGCGAGACGCCGCGCAGGATGTGCACGGGCCCGGCCCGACTGGTTAAAGTCAGATGCACATCGTCGAGTTTGATGATCGGTTCGCTCAAGTTAAAACGCCTTGGATTGTCTTGTCGGACTTGTGCCGTTCACAATGAGGCTCTACGTCAGCTCATGGCATTGTGTGATGTGTGGGGCCGAATGATGAACGTCGTTGTTTCCCTTGCCCTGCACCGGTTCGCGAAAGTCGCGCTTCGCCTGATCGTCTTTGCTGCGATGATTGCTCCACACACCGCCTCCGCAGCTCCCGATTCGTCGCGACCGATCACGATCGTCGCTTTCGGAGACAGTCTTACCGCCGGCTATGGGGTCAAAACCAGCGAATCGTTCCCCGTGCAGCTTCAGATGGCGCTCGAGGCCAAGGGGCACAAGGTCACCGTCGTGAATGCGGGAGTTTCGGGGGATACGACGTCCGGTGGCGTGGAGCGTCTCGATTGGGCATTGAGCCCCAAGCCCGACGCCGTCATCATGGAGCTTGGCGCCAACGATGCGCTCCGTGGCCTCGATCCAAAAATACCGCGGGAAAATCTCGACAAGATGCTCGCCGATCTGAAGGCGAAGGATATTCCCGTCCTTCTGACCGGCATGAAAGCCCCCAACAACTGGGGCGATGATTATGCCAAAAAGTTCGACGCCATCTTTGCGGATCTCGCCGCCAAGTACCACGTTCCCCTTTACCCGTTTTTTCTCGAGGGTGTCGCGCTCGATCCGTCGTTTACCCAACCCGACGGTTTGCATCCCACGGGAAAGGGCGTCGCCGAGATCGTGAAACGCATTCTGCCCGACGTCGAAGCGCTCGTCGCGCGTGCCGAGCAGAAACAAGCCTCTAAAGCGTCGGCCGCCCCTTGAGGCCCGCTCATGAACAAGGACAGCAAAAATGCCCCGCTTGTTCACCGCCATCGAGCTTCCCGACGAGATTTGCGATGAGCTTCATCGCTTGCGGATGCCCTTGCCAGGCGCCCGCTGGATTGCGCCGGAGAGCTACCACATCACGCTCCGGTTCGCGGGCGACATCGGCAATGCCGAGGCGCGCGAATTCGTGGCCAATCTGGCGCGCATTGAACCGGACGGCTTCGAACTGAGATTGTCGGGGCTCGGCGTGTTCGGAGGTGACGACCCGCACGCGATCTGGGCCGCCGTCGAGCCGAAGCCCGAGCTTGAGGAGCTGGCCCGCGCGCACGAGAAGGCCGCCCGCAATGCCGGCCTCGCACCCGAAACGCGCGTGTTCAAGCCGCATGTCACGCTGGCCCGCTTGAAACACACGAATGTCGACGCCGTCGCCCGCTACCTGTCCCGATATGGCGGCTATCGCTCCGAACCTTTTTTCGTCGGGCGGACGGTGCTGATGTCGTCGCGCCCGAGCGTCGGCGGCGGTCCGTACGGGATAGAAGATCGGTTCCCGATGCGCGGCATGGGATTTCTCGCCGACGAAGGCGGGGGCGAAGCAAGCTGGTAGGTGGCTTCAGGGCATTGTCACGACGATTTTCCCGGTGGCTTCGCGGCGATCGAGCACGCCCAGCGCCTGGACAATATCTTCGAGCGGATAGGTCGCCTGGATGCGCGGCACGAGGCGCCCGTCATGCACCCACGCCAAAAGCCGCTGCATGTTCGCGCGATGTCCGGCCGGATCGCGTTTGACCGCTTCCCCCCAGAACACACCCGCCATTTCCGCGCCCCGGAGCAATAGCAGATTAAGCGGAATTTTCGGGATCTCCCCCGCCGCGAACCCGACGACAAGGAACCGGCCTTGCCAAGCAAGAGCGCGAACGAGGGGCTCCGAGGCTTCTCCGCCGACACAATCATAGACGACGTCGGCCCCGTTCCCGCCGGTCAGGTTGCGAACGGCCGTCTTGAGGTCCGACCCCGGAAAAAGAACGACCTCGTCGGCCCCCGCCGACCTTGCGATTGCAGCCTTTTCCACTGATGAGACGACTGCAATGACGCGCGCACCCATCAGCTTGGCGATTTCGACCGCGGCTTGCCCAGCGCCGCCCGCCGCGCCCGTCACGACGGCCGTCTCCCCGGCCGTAAGCCTGCCGCGATCGGCAAGTCCGTGGATCGCGGTGCCATAGGTCACCGATAAACCCGCCGCGATGGTCATCGAAACCCCATCGGGAATCGGGATCAGCTTGCCGACGTCGACCGCGACTTTTTCGGCTGCCCCACCCCAATTCACATAGGCCATGACCGGTTGTTCCACGTGAATCCCAAGATCGTTGGGTCCGAGTGATTCGACCACGCCGGCAATCTCAGCCCCCGGCGAAAACGGCAAGTCCGGCTTGAACTGGTATTTCCCGCGCGTGATCAGCGTGTCGGCGAAATTGAGACCGACTGCCGCAACCCGAACGATCGCCTCCCCCTTCCGAGCCGTCGGCTCGGGCACCGTATCGACGATCAGACCCTTCGGTCCGTCTAGGCTCTTGCAAAGAGCTGCCTTCATGTGTGACGTCCCACGCGCTGCATACCTCTGACACACACGAGCGGAGCCCGATGTCAAGAAAAGCGACCACATGGCCGCCGCATCCGAAAGGTTATTTCGCCATCGGTGCCGAACGCATGTCGAAGTCGCTGAACCTCGGCAACCTGATGCGCTCGGCACACGCTTTCGGCGCGAGCTTCACATTCACCGTCGGCGCAACCTACAAGGCGATCGAAGCCCATGCCGACACCTCGAAAAGTCAGCTCCATTTGCCGCATTACAACTGGGCGACCCTCGATGACATGGCGCTGCCCGGCGGCTGCAAGCTCGTCGGCATCGAGCTTTTGGAAGACGCGATTGATCTTCCGAGCTTCCGCCATCCGTTGAGAGCCGCTTACGTGCTCGGGCCCGAACTCGGCTCGCTATCCGAACCTCTCCTCGAACGCTGCGACTATGTCGTCAAGATCCCGACAGCCTTTTGCGTCAATGTCGCGATGGCCGGCGCCATCGTGATGTATGATCGCATCAAATCGCTGGCACGGTTCGCTGATCGCCCGATCGGCGAAGGGGGGCCTTAAATGCGGAATTTCGCGAGCAGCATCGTTGTTTTGTTTCTCGGTCTTGCCGTTCCGCTGGCGGCCGGCGCCGCTGAGCAAGTCGCGCGTGTCAACAGCTACGGAGATTGGACGCTGATGGCGGATGGCAACGATCCGCATCTCTTCTGCTTCGTGACCAGCGAGCCGAAATCGAGCGTTCCGACCGACGCCCAGCGCCAGGCGCCACGAGCCTATATCTCGGCGTGGCCCAAAGACGGCATTCGCACCGAGGTCAGCTTTCGCATGGGCTTTCCGATCAAAAAGAATACGCCGGGGATGGCGACGATAAGCCCGTCCGGCTTTCGCCTCTTCGGCTCCGGCGATCGCGCTTACGTCTCCGATTCGACGCGCGAATTGAAACTCGTCGAAGCCATGCGCAAAGGCAGCACAATGACGGTCGCAGCGACCTCCAACGCGGGCGCAACGATCACCGACACCTATTCGCTCATCGGTCTCGGCATGGCGCTTCAAAAGCTGCAGGAAACGTGTTTCTGATTTTCACATTCGGTGTTTGGCGCGAAGGTGGACATAGATCGCACCCTCACCGCCATGCTGAATTGCAGCCGTGGTGAAGCTCACGACAACGGCGCGCAATTCCGGCTCGTCGAGCCAGCGGGGCACGTTGCGTTTCAACACGCCACGATCGCGATCGGCCTCGCCGACGTGAGACGCCGATGACGCCATTGCCTTTCCTTTGCCCGTGATGACGAGAACGTAGCGTAGGCCGCGGCTCTGGCAGCTCAGAAGAAACTGGCGTAGCGCCGCATGCGCCTCGTGTTGGCGCATACCGTGCAGATCGACGCGTGCTTCGATGTCGAGCCGGCCGCCGCGGATTTTGCGCGCATTGTTTCGATCGAAGGCCGCCAGATCCGGAGCCGATGGCCGGCGTGGCGGCGCGGGCGGCGGTTCGGGATGCACAGCGTGACTTCGATGTTTGACAGCCTTGTCGGCGCCCGTTGTGGGCTTCGCCCGAGGAACATCGGATTTGACCGCGTCGCTGGCCGGGTGAAAGCGGCCCTTGGCGCGTTTCAGCGGCTCGATCGTCGCGGCCGCGTGCCGCCATAGGGCGTGATCATCCTCGTCGGGCGGATCACCACCCTTGCCGCCGCCACGGCCCTGCGGCTTCTTCACGGCTCCATGCTCGCGGTTTTCGGATCGGGAACGGCGACGTTTTCCCCATCGACGGGCAGCAGCGCGTAGAGATGCCCGGGCTGCTTCGTGACACCCGCGAGCCGCCCCGCTTTATCGCCGGAGCCGAAATAGATGTCGCCGCGCTCCGTACCCTTGATCGCCGATCCGACATCTTGCGCAACCATCAGACGCTGAAAAACGCGGGATTTCGTTGCATGCGTGATGTGCGGCGCGTCGACATAAATGGGCGTTCCGATCGCGTAATAACTCGTATCGACTGCAAGGCTGCGCCCCGTTTGCAGCGGAATGCCCATGACGCCCACTGGCGCCTTGGCCTGCGCGCCCGAAAGCTCCTTAAAGAAAACGTAGGACTTGTTTTTCCACATGACGGGTTGCGCGCGATCTTTATCAGACTTCAGCCACCCCTTGAGCGATTTGAGCGACATCTCGTCTGCAGTGAGCTTGCCATCTTCGATCAGCGCTTTGCCGATCGACGTATAGGGGTAGCCGTTTTTACCGTCATAGGTCACGCGCACTTTTTCGCCGTTTGGCAATTCGATGCGGCCCGACCCCTGCACCTGCATGAAGAAAACGTCGACCTCGTCCTTGAGATACAAAAGCTCGAGGCCGTGCCCGGCAAGCCCGCCGCGCTCGATCTCTTCTCGCGTAAGATGCGGCTCGAGTCCCTTTTCTGTTTTGCGCTGGTGGGTGAACGACCCGGACTTGGCGCCGCGCTCGCTTTCCGCGACGACGTTCACAAGGTCAGGAGGCCTTCGGTAGATCGGAACCTTGTAGACCGGCGTTGGCGTTCGGGAACCCTTGATCAGTGGTTCGTAATACCCCGTCAGCAACCCTTCCGGATCGCCGCCGACCACGCGGTGCGGCTGAAAGTTCGCCTCGAAGAATTGCCGCGCTTCGCTTCGCGTGCGGACCGACTTCGCCATCGCGAGCGCCTGCGCGCAAATATTGATAAGCGCCTCGGGAGATCCCGCAACTCCGTCCGTCGCTGGGCGTGCGCCCGCTTTCAGCACCGGTTTGCACGAGGCGAGAAATGCTTTCCATGCCGCCAGATGGTCGTCTGTAGCCCAGCCGGGAAGATCGCTGAACGCCATCGGCTCGAACGTGACCGCGCGGGGTGTCATGGCGGGCTGGGGTTTGCTCTGAGAATCGTGAGAAACGGTCGCGGCAAAAACGCTCCCGCCGTTTTGTCCGATAATTTGGGGCAACAAAAGACCGGCGGCCAGCACAAGCACGTGGCTGACCCTCAGAATACTTGGGTGATACGCACACTCGGTCACAGGCGCCCCCCGGTGCCCGACCCACACTGAACTCAACGATCTAGATAGGGACGTTCACCGCCCCTCAGAAAGCCATGAACTGCTTAACTGCGGCTTAATTCGGCGCCTGTGTTGCAACCAGTCGCCAGTTAGGATTGCTACGCGCCTTCGCTGTCGAGATATCCCGGCTGAACGTCCAGATATCGGTGACATCCTTGATCTTTTTCGCATCACCCGAGATGACTTCGCCTGCCTTATCCCGCGTCACGGATATGAGTTCGCTCACGAACCGGACGGTTACATAGGCGATGCCGTTCTTAGTCTCGGCCTCGACCATTTCGGATTTCTTGATGCCCACGAACTGCTGTTCGATCGTCTCGCCGCGGGCTTCGCGCTCTGCAATTGCAGCCGTGAAGCCGTCATAAACATCTTTGCTCAAGAGATCCTTGAGAGACCGACGATTGCCTTCGGCAAAGGCTGAAACGATCATCTCATAGGCGCGGCCCGCACCGGCAAGGAACGAGTCGGGCTCGAAAGACGGATCGAGCTTGGCAATATCGAGAAGACCATCCGTAATGGCCGGATCCTGCACGGGATAGGCTCTGATCCGCGCCTCGACACTCGGACCGGCAACTTCCGGCACCGGCGCTGACGGGAGCGGCTCACGGTCGCGCCGCGGCATCGCGATGACATCTGCGGACGCAGCCTCCGCTGCCGCGCGCTGGCCCGCCTCACGCTCGCGCGTTTTCAAGCGCTCGACACGTTGCTCGTCCTCGTCGGTGCGCTGGCCCAGAACGCTTCTGAGCTTGATAATCGCAGCTATGGCGACGATAAGGGCAATCAGTGTGATGACATCGAATTGACCGTACATTCTTAAGGTCAGTGCCTCCGGTGGGACAGGATGCCGAGTCTAGGCATCAACATCGATTGCCTGCTATCGTAGCACCGTATCTAAGGTTGCGGGCGGACGATTTGAAGGTGTCACCTATAACACCTTAGGGTTGCCACGTCTTCCGCCCATCTTTGCCGCGCTTCGGGGCCTGCGGCGGCCTGAAACGTAATGTGAATAGTGTTGAAACTCTCGGCGCGCCTTCGGCAGGATGTGGGACTGCAGGCCTGCAACAGCGTTAAGGTGCCGCAACAGTTTGGCGAGAGCGTATGTCTCAACCCTTTAAAATCGCATTGATCCTGGCGTTTGCGGCCCTTCCCCTGTTGGAGATCGGCCTGCTGATCCGTCTCGGCCAGCTGATCGGTATCTGGTGGCTGGCGACGATCATCATCGGAACCGCCGTTCTTGGAACATATGTCATCCGTCGCGTCGGCTTATCCGTCTTCGAAAGGGCGCTTTCCCGGCTGAATTCCGACCGGGAAGGCTTCTCGCCGCTTTTTGATGGATTTGTGCAGGTTCTTGCGGGTCTGCTGCTCATTTTTCCCGGCATCATCTCCGACATGATCGGGCTCGTATTGCTCGTTCCGCAGATTCGCAGCGTCGTGATAAGAACCGGGTTGTTGAAGCTCGTGACGCTGTTCCACTATCAAGCCGAGGTGAGCCGTGAAACGTTTCGAGCCTCCTCGACCGAATCTCCGAGGCATGAGGACGACGGCATCGTGATCGAGGGGGAGTATGAGCGCGTAAGTGAAAAACCGCTCTACCCCGGCAAAGCGGTTCAGCCGCGCCGTTCGCGCCGGTAAAGCATCATCGTCGCACCGTTCAGCGCATGTGGGTGCGTTGCGCACGGCCGAGCAACGTGCTAGCGACCCGCGTCAAATCGCCTGAAATTTGCAATGCTTGAAGAGGGACCGATGGCCGATCAAGGAACTAACGGAAACGGTGCTTCCGCGGCAGCGCGGCCCGACGGCCAAATTCCGATCCAGGCAAAGATCGTCAATCAGTACATCAAAGATCTGTCCTTCGAGAATCCGAACGTCCACAAGTTGATTGCGGGAATCGGAGATCAGCCGAATCTGAAGGTTGAGGTCAACGTCGGCGCGCAGCACATCGAAAAAGATTTTTACGAGACGGCGATCGAGTTCAAGGCGACCGCAACCAACAATCTCGGCACGATCTATCTGCTCGAGACGGTCTATGCCGGCCTGTTGAAGATCGAAAGCATTCCGGAGGGCGCGATCGAACCGTTCCTGCTCATTTCCGGTCCATCGATGATCTTCCCGTTCCTGCGCCGTCTGGTTGCCGATGTCACGCGCGAAGGCGGGTTCCCGCCGCTGCTTCTCGACCCGATCGATTTCGGCGCGCTTTACATGCAGCGCCAGCGGCAACGCCCGCAGGCTGCGGGGTCGACCATCGTCTGAAGAAATGCCGTCAGGCCGAGGTCTCGGTCCAGAATCGCAGCCACAAAGCTTGCGCCTTCATCTTTTCGATAAAGGACCGATGCGCCTCGAAATCGGCTTCGGCGATGCGTGGCACTAGCGGCTCTGGCCGTGTGAGAACCACTCTGCGACCTGCGCCCCTACCTTGACCTGCCGCTGTCGTCGCGCTCGCCGTCTGCAGACCGAACGCTGCCTGGCGTTCGCCGAGCAGTTCGACATAGACCTCCGCCAACAACAAACTATCGACCAACGCGCCATGCTTCGTGCGCTGGGAATTATCGATCGCGTAACGCTTGCAAAGCGCATCGAGCGTATTGGGGCCAGCGGGATGCCGGCGGCGGGCAAGCGCAAGCGTATCCACGACCCGTTCGAAGCTGATGGCTCTCTCGCCCAGGAGCCCGAGTTCATGATTGAGAAACATGATGTCGAACTGGGCATTGTGAATGACGAGAATGTCTTCACCGAGAAATGCCATCAGATCGCGGGCGACGTCTTTGAAAAGCGGCTTGTCGAGAAGAAATTCCGTCGAGATGCCATGGATTTCCTGCGCGTCCCTCGGCACATCGCGCTCGGGATTGATGAAGCAATGGAATTCGCGGCCGGTCGGTATCCGGTTGATCATCTCGATGCCGCCGACCTCGATCAGTCGATGCCCTTTTTTGGGATCGAGCCCCGTCGTTTCGGTATCGAGAACGATTTCGCGCATCGTGATCCTGCAGCCTAGCCGTTAATCGCGCCAGAACTCCTCGTAAGCCGTGGCGCTCAGGGGCAGGAGTTTAGCGATGACAACATCGATTTGGCTGTTGCAGTTTTCGACGGATCCGCTCGTGTCCACAACGAAATCGGCTCGCGCCTCTTTTTCAGCTTCCGGAAGCTGCCGCGCGATGACCGCCTCGAATTTTACGTCCGTCATTCCTGACCGCGCCAGAACGCGTTGGCGCTGAACTTCGCGCGAAGCCGTCACGACCACGATGGCGTCAACGCGTTCGTCGTGACCGCCTTCGAAGAACAGGGGAACTTCGAGAACTGCCATGGTCGCTCCGTTCGCATATTCGTCCTGGAGAAACCGTCGCTCGGCCTCGTGCACGCGCGGATGCACGATGTCTTCGAGTTCCTTGAACCGGCGAGGTTCCGCGATGAGGTGTTGCGAAAGCTTGGCGCGGTCGACGACGCCGTCCGTCAGCGATCCGGGAAATGCCTCTTCGATTTCGCCAGCCATCGGACCTTCATAGAGCCGGTGGACTTCCGCGTCGGCATCGAAAACGCCGATGCCCCGCGCGCGAAATCGAGCTGCTGCGGTCGATTTTCCCATACCGATCGACCCGGTCAGTCCGACGACAAGCATTATGCCTCGCGAATGTTCTCAGCAACGAGGGCATAAAGCTCGGAAGAGACCTCAGGCCGAACTCCGAACCACTTTTGGAATCCGGGAACAGCCTGATGGAGCAGCATGCCGAGACCGTCGACCCCCACCAATCCATGCGTGCGAGCAGACTTTAAAAGGGGAGTTTCCAACGGGACGTAAACGAGATCTGCGACGACGGCGTCCTTTTTCGCCAACCGAAAGTCGATCTCGGGGCTTCCGACGCCATTCATGCCAAGCGTCGTGGTGTTAATGATAAGAGATGCTTGCGCGACGTGATCATTTCGGACATCCCACGGCAACGCCGTGACGCCTGCGCCGAAGTGCCGCGCAATGTCCTCGCCCCGCGCGGCGGTCCGATTGAAGATCCGGACATCGTCCCGCCCGCTCTCCAATAGACCGTAAACCACGGCCCGCGCCGAACCTCCGGCACCGAGCACGAGCACGGATCCCGGGATATCGCGCCATCCCGGCGCCGACTGATCGAGATTGGCCATGAAGCCGTACGTATCGGTATTGGCGCACGCCAGCGCGTCGCCCTCGAACCAGAGCGTATTTGCCGCGCCGATCGCGACTGCGGAAGCATCCTTGATGTCTGCCGATCCGAACACGCGTTCCTTATGCGGAACGGTGACGTTGCAGCCGACGAACCCACGATCTTTCATCGTCGCGAGAAACGTCACCAAGTCTGCCGGGTCGACGGGCTCCTTCGTATAAAACCCCTCTATTCCATACTTGCGCAGCCAATAGCTATGAATAAGCGGCGATCGTGATTGCGCGATCGGCCAGCCAATGACACATGCTTTCTTCATCCCGTGAGCATCTCTTCGTCACGTAAGCGCTGGAGCAATGGCAAAAGAGGAATGCCGAGGATCGTGAAATAATCGCCCTCGACACGCTCGAAGAGCTGTATGCCCGCGCCTTCGAGTTCATAACACCCGACGCTTTTCAGAACCCGTTCTCCCATGTGTTCGAGATACGCCGCGAGGAATTCTTCGGAGAAATCACGCATCGACATCCCTGCCGCCGCGAACGTCTGCCAATGAACAGTACCACCGCGTGCGAGCGCGACCGCCGAGACGAGATCATGCGTTCGGTCTCTCAGCATGACCAGATGCTCGCGCGCTTCCGCGATGCTTTGAGGCTTCGAAAAAATCTTCCCACCGAGCACCAGAACCTGGTCGGCACCGATCACCAGCGCGTCGGGATGGGCGACAGATACGACACGGGCTTTTTCCGCCGCAAGCACACTCGCGATGTCGCTGCCTTCAGCACCCGACGTCTGTTCGAGAATGGCATCGCGAATGGCAGTTTCGTCGATTTCAGCCGGCACGACCTCAAAGGAAAGCCCGGCGGCCTTTAGCAAATGTATCCGTGCTGCGCTTCCCGACGCGAGCACCAGACGCGTTGTCTCAGGCATTGCTCGGTTCCGCCTCCGATCGCGTGCCCGATTTGCGATCTTGTAAAAGCTTGAGAATCATCGTCGCCGATTCTTCGATGGAACGTCGCGTCACGTCGATGATCGGCCATCCGTATTGCGCGGCGATTTTCCGCGTGTATGCGATCTCGGCCGAGATCAGATCGCGATCGACGTACGTATCGAGATCGCGATCGGCCATCAACACGGCGCGGTTGCGCCGCACGTCCGCAATGCGATCGACATTGGCAATCAGGCAAACGACGAACGCGGTGTGCGGCTTGAACAGCTGTTCCGGCAACGGCACTTGCGGCACAAGAGGCAAATTCGTTGTCTTATACCCGCGCTGCGCCAGATAAAGACTCGTCGGCGTTTTCGAAGTCCGCGAGATCCCGAGCAGCACGATATCAGCATCATCGAGATTGTCAGGAAGCCGGCCGTCGTCGTGCGCCATCGTGAAATTCATCGCGTCGATGCGTCGGAAGTAGTCGGCATCGAGCACGTGCTGGCCGGCAACGGTCGGAGTCTGCGGCGCGCCAAGATAGCTTTCGAAAACCTGCATGATCGGTTGCAAGACCGCGAGACAGGGAATCTTGAGTCGCTGACAATGCGCTTCGAGTTCCGCCACCAGTGCGGTGTTGACGATCGTATAGAGAACGATCCCGGGCTCCTGCTCGATATCGGCGAGCACGCGCTTCAATTGCCGCTGCGTCCTGACGAGCGGATGCACATGCTCGATGGCGCGAATATTTTGATATTGAACCGTCGCAGCCTTCGCGATCGCCACCAACGTTTCGCCGGTCGAATCTGAAACCAGATGCATGTGAAAGAGACTAGGGAGCGTCATGGCGAGCGATCTCATGAGAGGCGGAGGGCAGCATGTTCATAACCCGAAGGTTTTCCCCGGTCCCGGTGGAAGAGCCTCGGGTTGAGAGAACAACCATGCTCCTGCCCACGGCGATACCCACATCCTCGCAAAAGGGAAAGATGTTGTTCAGCAAATGGCCGTCCCAAGGAACAATCCGGCCCTCCTGTCCTTGTCCAGGAGTTTTCAACAAGACTCATCATGAGGTTGCCGTTGCACGCGGTGCACAAGCCATTGATTAACGAGGGCCTTATGGCCCTATTGCGCGTGGCGGCCCACAAGCGCTACCGCTCGTGGTACACGAGCCCGTCACTGGAAATCGTGTGGGTGAAGCGTGGACGCTCAACCGATCCCCGATGCTCCCTGCCCTAAGAGTCAAAAAAATAAGCTTCAAGAAAACTGATCTGATTTGAAGTGAAGGGAAGAACGAAGGTGCGCGACGTGAAACCGGACTTGCTCGAAAAACGCTTTCTGCAACCGTTTGCGAGCAAGGCAGTGTCTCCTCCGCCGGTGTGGTTGATGCGCCAAGCCGGCCGCTATCTGCCGGAATATCGCCAAGTCCGCGCCGACGCCGGAAGCTTCCTCGATCTCTGCTACACGCCAAAACTCGCCGCCGAAGTGACACTGCAGCCGATCCGCCGCTATGGCTTCGACGCGGCAATCCTGTTTTCCGATATTCTCGTCGTGCCCGACGCGCTGGGCCAAAGCGTTCGCTTCGCCGAAGGCGAAGGCCCGCGCCTCGATCCGATCAAATCCGTTGAAGGCCTCGCCCGACTCGCCCTATCCAACACCAACGACAAGTTTGCTCGTGTTTGCGAAACGGTCGAGCGGTTGAGCCAGGCTTTGCCGCGTGAAACGGCATTGATCGGATTTTGTGGAGCCCCATGGACCGTCGCGACATACATGGCCGAAGGCAAGGGATCGTCCGATCAGGCAGCTGCACGCAGCTGGGCCTATCGCGATCGTACCGGGTTTGCACAGCTCATCGACATCCTGACGGAAGCTTCGATCGTTTATCTGACTGGGCAAATTGAAGCCGGCGCCGACGCGATCCAGATCTTCGACAGTTGGGCCGGAAGCCTCGCCGACGACGAATTCATGCGCTGGGTCGTTGCTCCGACGGCGCGCATCGTCAAAGGGTTGCGAACACGCTTTCCCAATGTTCCGATCATCGGCTTTCCGCGTGGGGCCGCGGCGATGCTTCAACCCTACATCGAAGGAACGGACGTCGACGGCGTCAGTTGCGATACGTCCTGTCCCTTGAGCGTGATGCAGACGATCGCGAAGACCGGCACAGCCGTGCAGGGCAATCTCGATCCGCTGTTGCTGGTCACCGGTGGAGACGCCCTCGATGCGCGCGCCGACGCCCTTTGCAGCGCCATGACGGGCCTCCCCTTCGTTTTCAACCTCGGCCACGGCATCGTACCGGGGACGCCGCCGGAAAACGTCGCACGCTTAGTCGACCGCGTGCGCCAGCATCGGAATTGAAATCATGACAGACGCACCCGATGCCAGTTCACCGGCCCGCCGCGCAGGAATCTCGCTCGTCGTGACCGCCGCTGCCGCACTTCTGTTGATCGGTCTGCTTGGAAACGGTGCCTATCTTTGGATCAAGGCATTCCACGTCATCGCTGTCATCGCGTGGATGTCGGGCATGCTCTATCTGCCGCGCCTTTTTGTCTATCACGCCGAGGTTCCCGTCGGTTCTCCTCAGTCTGAGACTTTCAAAGTGATGGAGGCGCGCCTCCTCAACATCATCACCACGCCGGCGATGGTGGTCACCTGGGTCCTCGGGCTATGGCTCGCCTGGCAGAGCGGCTTCTGGATGGCTCCCTGGCTCCACGCGAAATTCGCGCTCGTCCTTGTTCTTTCCGGGTTGCATGGCTACCTCTCTGCTGCGACGCGCGCTTTCCGTGAAGACCGCAACACGAAACCAGCGCGTCACTGGCGCATTATCAACGAAGTCCCGACGGTGCTGATGATCGGCATTGTCATCCTCGTGATTGTAAAACCGTTTTGACGCTTTTCAGGTCGTCGCCGATCTGCTATACAAGCCAAGTCCTCATAGGATTTTGGCAAACGGCACGTATCGACGTTTTAATGCGTCAGCGTTCGCTGGGTTATGACGGGGCGCCCGCCTCGTCGCCGTTATGCCAGGCTCATTCACCCCACCTCACCACCCGATACCGCTTATATGCGGCGCTCCGTGGAGTTCTTTTTCAATGAAGCAAATGAAGCTCGAGGATTTGAAGCGGAAGTCTCCCGCCGAGCTCGTCACCTTTGCCGAAGAGGCCGGTGTCGAGAACGCCTCGACCCTGCGCAAGCAGGAATTGATGTTCGCGACGCTGAAGCAGCTCGCAACCCAAGAGACGGAAATCACCGCGACCGGTGTGGTCGAAGTTTTGCAGGACGGCTTTGGATTCCTCAGGTCCCCGGAAGCGAACTACCTGCCCGGTCCCGACGATATTTACGTCTCGCCCTCCCAGATCCGGCGCTTCGCACTTCGCACCGGCGACACGGTCGAAGGCCAGATCCGCTCCCCGAAAGAGGGTGAGCGCTATTTCGCCCTCCTCAAGGTTTCGAACATCAACTTCGAGGATCCCGAGAAGGCGAAACACAAGAGCCACTTCGATAACCTGACGCCGCTCTATCCGACGAAGTGGCTGAAGCTCGAAATCGAAGACCCGACGATCAAGGATTTATCATCGCGCGTCATCGACATCGTCGCACCCCTCGGCAAAGGCCAGCGCGCTTTGATCGTCGCGCCGCCGCGAACCGGTAAGACCGTCCTTCTCCAGAACATCGCCCACTCGATCACCGCCAATCATCCAGAGTGCTATCTGATCGTACTCCTGATCGACGAGCGCCCGGAAGAAGTCACCGACATGCAGCGCAACGTCAAAGGCGAGGTCATCTCCTCGACCTTCGACGAGCCGCCGTCACGGCACGTGCAGGTTTCGGAAATGGTCATCGAGAAAGCTAAGCGTCTTGTCGAGCATAAGCGGGACGTCGTCATCCTGCTCGATTCGATCACGCGCCTCGGTCGTGCCTACAACACGGTCGTGCCGTCCTCCGGCAAGGTGTTAACCGGCGGCGTCGACTCAAATGCGTTGCAGCGGCCGAAGCGCTTCTTCGGCGCGGCTCGCAACATCGAGGAAGGCGGCTCGCTGACCATCATCGCGACGGCTCTCATCGATACCGGTTCGCGCATGGACGAAGTCATCTTCGAAGAGTTCAAGGGCACCGGCAACTCGGAAATCATTCTCGACCGCAAGGTCTCCGACAAGCGCGTCTTCCCGGCGATCGACGTCTCGCGCTCGGGCACCCGCAAGGAAGACCTGTTGGTTCCGAAGGATCAGCTCAAGAAGGTTTACGTCCTCCGCCGCATCCTGAACCCGATGGGCACGATGGATGGCATCGAGTTCCTGATCGACAAGCTGCGCTCGACCAAGACCAACGGCGAGTTCTTCCAGTCGATGAACACCTGAGGCTCGTCTCTCAGAGCATCATCATCATCGGGACAAGTCCGAGGATAACTGTAGGCGCTGCCTCTACAACGATTCACATGAAAAAGGCCGCTCAATCGAAGCGGCCTTTTTTCATTCATATCCATTCGCGCCTAGCCGAACTGCCGCGCAACGATCCGGCCAACGTCCGCCAATAGCGGATCTCGTCCCGCAGGCTGCATCGCGACACCGGTCGAATAGGCCGCGATCAGTAGCGGCTTGTTGTTTGGCCGCTGAATGATGGCGACATCGTTAGCCGTCCCGTTCGCGCCGCTCCCCGTTTTATCTCCGCTGCTCCAGTGAGCCGGCAGACCTGCCGGAATGCGCCGCGCCGCGGTTTTGCAGTTGTTCAGCCACTTGAGGAGCCCCGTGCGCGAATTTTGCGTCAGCGCATCTCCCAGCACCAGCGCATCTCCCAGCACCAGCGCATCGAGGTCTGCAAGCATCGCCGCCGGCGTCGTCGTATCTCTCGGGTCGCCGGGGATGCAGGTGTTGGCATCGGGCTCGAAGCGGTCGATCCGCGTCACGCCATCACCAAGCGAGCGAACGTAGCGCGTTAGGCCGTCCGGTCCGCCGATCGCTTTGAGGATGAGATTGGCAGCGGTATTGTCGCCGTACTCGATCGCGGCGGCGCAAAGGTCGCCCATCGTCATGCCGCCCCGGCCGACCTGCGCTTTCGTCACCGGAGCGTAGTCGAGGAGGTCGGCGGACCTAAACGCAACCTCCCGGTCGAGCCGTTCTGAGCCCTTATCGACGTTGTGCAGAACGGCCCCGACCGCAAGCAGCTTGAAAGTGCTGCACATTGGAAAGCGCTCATCGGCACGGTGGGCCATGCGCTGACCTGTTGCAGTATCGAGCACAGCGACGCCGAGACGCCCGCCATAGTGCTTTTCCAAGGCTGCAAATGCGCTGTCATTTGCGCCGGCCGGAAAACTCGCGGCGAGCGTCATCGTGCCAAGAACAAAAGATCGGCGATCCAAAATAGGCCCTCCGAAGACTTCGATCGTCGGGCACTGTCACTGCAGAGGATCTGTCGCCAAAAGATGACGGTTCGATTCCGACTTTCGGAGCGCCACAATGATTCACGTGAAATAGAAAAAGCCGCCCAAAATGAGCGGCCTTTTGATCTTGTCATCCTCAGGGACGGAAGACGCCTACTCCGCCGCGTGGAGGATCTGCTCGCGCGCTTCCTGCGCCGGCGTCTTGGCCTTCGCAGCCTCGGCCATCTTCTTGTAACGCTCCGGCTCGCCTTTGCCGGGGACGTAGACCCACGGAAGGATCAACTGTTCCCAGAGGCTTTTCGGGAAGTTCGGCAACTCGTCGACGCCCATGTCCTTGGACGTAACCTCACGGCTGAGCTTCTCGGCATACGTCCCGAGCAGCCTGTCCCAGACGGTCAACAGCAGACCGAAGTTGCAATCGCCTTCCGTGCCCCAGTTGACGTGGTGCAGGTGATGAAGGCGACCAATCGCAAGATGCTTCTGCAGCGGCCCGAGAGCCGTCTCGACGTTTGAATGCTGGACGATCAGCGTCACCGAGATCAGGAAGCCAAGCACGACCGCCACCGGAACCGGCATGCCGATGATAACGAGCGGCATGTTGCCGATGACCATGTCGATGACCTGATGCAGCGGATGGCGGATCACGCCATTGTAGCCATAGAGGCGCCCGACGCCGTGATGGACCGCGTGCAGCCTCCAAAGGAGCGGCAGCCGATGGCTCAGGTAGTGCATGAACATGAAGGCGAAGTCGGCGACGAGAAACGCCATCAGAACCTGGCCCCACATCGGCCAGTGCGTCGGCCACAGACCCTGGAACGGGAAGAGCCAGCAGATGACCGGAATGAGCAGCACGCCGTTGATCGCGCTCAGTTCGTAAAGCGCGATATGCCCCGTATTCGCGACCATGTCGCCGTGCGTCTCATGATCGTTCCATTCCGGAAAGTAGGGAGCGATCCGCTCGGCCGCCAAAGAGGTTGCATAAGCGACGATGAGCAGAGGAAAGATCCAGAGGTAGGCCCAGGTCTTGCCTTCGGCCACGACGAGCTGGCTCACCACCCAGTAGGCGACGCCGGTCAAGCCGAACATCATGAAGGGGGCGTAGCCGTAGCGAACGACGTTACGCAGATATGTCATCTTGGGGCTGCCTTTCTTAGCACCCTCTATATCGCTCCGAGGATACATGCGCCAAGCGTATCGGCCGTGAGACGTTTCAACGCGGTAAAGATTGACGTCGATCAATAGTTTAGCTGCGCGCGATCAGAAGTTCTTTCTTGAACGTGGCTGAGTCCTGAATGGGGAGCCCACAGACCGGTCCGACGCACACGTAAGCAGTTGATTTCCCGCCGATGGCAGTCTTGCCGGCGAGGGGCGACCCGGCCGGAAAGGAACCCGCATCCGTGACGAATTCGATCGCGCCGGGTGCAGACGTCGTTCTGAGGGATGCGCCGAGATCGGATCCTGAATTCCCGATCACAGCAACTTGAACCGGCCGGCCAAGGTTGAGTTCCGCTGCGAGCAGGCCGCAATGTCCGGTCGGTCCGCGCGCCGCGACGCCCGAAAAGGCCTGCGCCAATTCTCCCGCCCGGTCGTCGTAGCGCGTATCCCCGGTCAGCGCCGCGAGCGCGATGAGATTGGAGAGATGGATCGCATTGGCGCTGGGCGTCGCATCGTCGTGCGCCGACTTCAAGCGGACGACGACGTCGCCTGTATCGTCCGCCGCGGTGAAGTATCCGCCGCTGGCGTTGTCCCGGTAATGCCGGTCGAGCACATCGGCCCAGCGCTGAGCCTGCGCGAGATAGCGATCGGATAACGTGGCCTGATAGAGGCGCAGCGCCGCCCAGGTCATATTGGCGTAATCGGATGCGGTTGCGGGTGCCTTCGCGAGTCCCGCGCGATAGGAATGATAGATCCTGTCATCTCCTGCGGAGAGCTTCGTCGTGACACACGTGAAAGCCTGCTCTGCAAGCGCCAGCCACTCACGCTCATCGAAGACCACGGCCGCACGTGATACCGCTGCGATCATCAGTCCATTCCAATCGGCGAGGATCTTGTCGTCCCATCCCGGACGGACGCGCGAAGAGCGTCTCTCGAGAAGCTTCGTGCGCATCTCCGCAAGGCGCGCCTCTTCCTCATCCGACAACAGTGTCTGCGTATCGAGACGATTGAGAATGGTGTGGCCTTCGAAGTTTCCCGCGGGTGTAACGCCATAGATGCGCGCGAAGAAAGCCGCGTCTTCCGAGCCTAAAACGTCCGCGATCTCTTCCCCATTCCAGACGTAGAACTTGCCTTCTTCGCCTTCGCTGTCGGCGTCGAGGGACGCGGCGAATCCGCCCGCTTCTCCGATCATCTCGCGCTTCAGCCACGCGATGGTTTCAGCAATGCGGATCTTGAACAACGGCTCCTGCGTCTCGCGCCAGACCTCCGTCATCAGGTCGATCAGAAGCGCGTTGTCGTAAAGCATCTTCTCGAAGTGCGGCACGAGCCAGTATTCGTCGACCGAATAGCGTGCGAAGCCGCCACCGAGATGATCGTAGATTCCCCCCTGGCAGATATTCCGCAGCGTCGTGACGACGGCTTCCTTCGCGCGCTCATCGCCGAAGCGAATGGCGCCGCGCCACAGAAGCCAGAAGATGTTCCACTGCGGAAACTTTGGCGCTCCCGACAGTCCGCCATGCTCCTGGTCGACGGCACGCGCGATCCGCGTGACAAGATCGCGGACATCTGGCCTCTGTGTAGCGCGATCGTTCGCAGAGGCTTCCTCCTTCAACGAGTCGATCAGCGCTTCGGTATTCTTGCGCACATCCTCCCGCTGGTTCTGGTAGGCCTCCGCGATGCGCAGCAAGACGGTGGTGAATGCCGGGCGGCCGTAGCGTGATTCACGTGGAAAGTACGTGCCGCCCCAGAATGGTTTTGCCTCACTGTCGAGGAACATCGTCAACGGCCAGCCGCCTTGTTCGCCAAGGCGGTGCAGCGCGCCCATGTAGATCGCATCGATATCCGGGCGCTCCTCGCGGTCCACTTTGATATTGATGAAAAGGTCGTTCATCACCTGCGCCGTTCCGGCGTCTTCGAAGCTCTCGTGCGCCATCACGTGGCACCAATGGCAGGCCGCATAGCCGACGGACAGCAGAATGGGCTTTCCCGTCCGCTTGGCTTCCGCCAGAGCCTCCGGCCCCCACGCCCACCAGTGCACGGGATTATCCTGGTGCTGCAGCAGATAGGGGCTCGTCTCATACTTCAGGCGGTTTTCGCTCATGGAGGGTCAGCCGGCGTTAGGAGGGATTTGGCGATCGAGTTGCGGCGGGCGGCATCTACGAGTACGCGAACCGGATGGCGAATGCTTCAACGATCTTCGCGCTGTCGAGCGCACCCGGCCGCGCGGGCGTTGCGGTCATCCGCATTTCAGGACCCGCCGCGCAAGACATTCTCGAGACGATGGTGGCGCCGCGGCCAAAGCCCCGCTCGGTGGTCTACCGCACGATCCAGCATCCCCACACAGGTGAGGCGCTGGACCGTGCCGTCGTGCTCTGGTTCGCGGCGCCACACAGCGAAACAGGCGAGGATGTCGTCGAGTTCCAGACCCACGGCAGCCGCGCGGTTGTTGCGGCGGTCCTGACCGCACTCGGAAAGATTTCCGGATGCCGCCTGGCCGAGCCCGGAGAGTTCGCGCGCCGCGCCTTCGAGAACGGCAAGCTCGATCTCGCCGAGGTCGAGGGTCTCGCCGATCTGATCGAAGCGGAAACCGATGCCCAGCGCCGTCAGGCGCTCGCCCAGGCAGGCGGCGCGCTCTCGAAACTCTATGATGGCTGGCGCGCACGCCTGATTGAGATTGCGGCGCTCACCGAAGCGGCAATCGATTTTTCGGACGAAGGCGACGTCTCGGCATCGTCGTTCGCGGAAGCGCGAAAACGCGCGGAAACATTGGCGAAAGAGATCGCCGGCCATTTGGACGATGGCCATCGCGGCGAAATCCTGCGCGAGGGATTCCGCGTCGCGCTTCTCGGTGCACCGAATGCCGGAAAGTCCTCGCTCTTGAATGCACTCGCCCGTCGTGACGCTGCGATTGTCTCTGCCGAAGCCGGCACGACACGCGATGTCATCGAAGTGCGTCTTGATCTTGCAGGCTTGCCCGTCATCGTCTCCGACACCGCCGGCATTCGCGAAGCGTCGAGCGAAGTGGAGCAGGAAGGCATCCGCCGTAGCCTCGCCGCCGCCAAAGACGCCGATCTCGTGCTCTGGCTCACGGAAAAACCCGAGTCGATTCCGCCGGTTGGCTTTTCACGTGAAACAAGTCTTGTAATTCGGTCCAAAGCGGATCTTCCACATGAGTCGCAGAACGCTCCCGAGTTCGGCGATCTCGCGATTTCCGCGAAGACCAGCGCGGGCCTCGACCGCCTGATCTCAGCCATCGCAGAGCGCGCCGAGCAGGCTGTCGGCACTCGAACCGACCCCGCCTTGACCCAAGCCCGTCACCGCCAAGGGCTCGAAACGGCCCTGGCTGACATTCGCGCCTTCTTGACCGGGAATGCTGATGCCATCGAACTCCGGGCCGAAGATCTGCGCCGCGCGGCTCAGGCGCTGGGGCGCATTACGGGCCGGGTCGACGTCGAGGACGTCCTTGACCAGATCTTCAGCCGTTTCTGCATTGGGAAGTGAGTCCAAAAGGTTTCACGTGAAATGATTCTTTGGATTCGCAAGCCTGGATTTTTCTCCCTCCCGGCCAAACTCCCGATTCTGTGGCTTCCGGCCGGCTCGACGAAAGGAGAGTCGGAAGCCGCAATCAAAAAAAGCGCCGGGCGGGCAGGGCTCGGGAATTTCCGAGCCATTCAAACCCGGCGCGAAATGCGCTAGACCCCGGCAATGCACCGATATGACGTCATCGTTGTGGGCGGCGGACACGCCGGAACCGAGGCTGCGGCCGCCGCGGCGCGCATCGGCGCGCGCACGGCCCTCGTCACCCACAAATTCGCGACGATCGGCGAAATGTCCTGCAACCCGGCCATCGGCGGTCTTGGCAAAGGCCACTTGGTCCGTGAGATCGACGCGCTTGACGGCCTGATGGGCCGCGTCGCCGACGCTGCCGGCATCCAGTTCCGGCTTCTGAACCGCTCCAAGGGGCCGGCCGTCCATGGCCCCCGCACCCAGGCCGACCGCAAGCTCTACCGACAGGCTATGCAGGCAGAAATCGTCGCGATTCCGAACCTCGACGTTATCGAAGGTGGGGTCGAGGACCTGATCGTCGAAAATGGCCGGGTCGAAGGCATAATCACAGCCAAGGGGGAGCCCATCCGCTGCGGCGCCGTCGTTCTGACGACCGGCACCTTCCTGAACGGCCTCATCCACGTCGGCCAGCAGAAAATCCCGGCCGGCCGCGCGGGCGAAGCCCCGGCTCTGAAGCTCTCGGACCGCCTCTATGCGCTGGGCCTCCAGCTCGGCCGCCTGAAGACCGGCACTCCAGCGCGTCTTGACGGCAAGACCATCGATTGGTCCGGCCTCGAAATGCAGAAGGCCGACGCCGAGCCGGTGCCCTTCTCGTTCCTGACCGAAAAAATCGAAACGCCCCAGATTGCCTGCGGCATCACCTATACGACGCCGGAAACGCACGACATCATCCGCGCCAATCTCGCCCGGTCGCCTATGTATTCGGGCCAGATCGAGAGCGTCGGCCCGCGCTATTGCCCCTCGATTGAAGACAAGATCGTGCGTTTCGCTGACCGCTCGGCGCACCAGATTTTCCTCGAGCCCGAAGGCCTCGACGACGACACGATTTACCCGAACGGCGTCTCGACGTCGCTGCCCGCCGAGGTCCAGGAAGCGTTTCTCAAAACGATGCCGGGGCTTGCGAACGTCGTCATCAGGCGGCCAGGCTACGCCATTGAGTACGATTATGTCGACCCGCGCGAGCTGACTCCTGGCCTCCAAGTGAAGCGCCTGCCGGGCCTTTTCCTCGCCGGGCAGATCAACGGCACGACGGGATATGAGGAAGCGGGCGCCCAGGGACTGCTGGCAGGAATGAATGCCGCCCGGACAGCCGGAAGTTTAACCATAGATTCACATACAACCGATTCACGTGAAACGATTCGTCAAGAAATGGATTCACGTGAAACAGTCAGCATTTCCCGCACATCCGGATATCTCGGCGTCATGGTCGACGATCTCGTCTCCCGCGGCGTTTCCGAACCCTATCGGATGTTCACGTCCCGCGCCGAGTTCCGGCTGAAGCTCCGCGCCGATAACGCCGACCAGCGCCTGACACCCGAGGGCATTCGCCTGGGGGTCGTCGGCCCTGAACGGGCGCGAGCCTACGAGGCCAAGGCCAAAGCCCTCGGCGACGGCTTCGACTTGTTGAACCAACTCTCGCTCACCCCGACCGAGGCCGCCAAGCACGGCATTTCCGTCAATCGCGACGGTCGCCGCCGCTCGGCCTTCGATCTGCTGGCCTTTCCCGAGATCTCGTTGGACCGGCTGAAGGCCGTCTGGCCCGAGATTGGCAATATCGCGCCGAAAATCGCCGCCCAGCTGGAAGTCGATGCCCGCTATGCGGCCTATCTGCGCCGGCAGGACGAAGACGTCGCCCAGTTGAAGCGCGATGAAGCCGTTCGCATCCCCGACGACTTCGATTACGCGGCATTGCCAAGCCTTTCGGCCGAGATCCGCCAGAAACTCGTGCGTCACCGCCCGGCGACGATCGCACAGGCGGGCCGCATCGAGGGCATGACGCCCGCCGCGCTTCTGACGCTTCTTGCCCGCATCAAAGCGGCGCAGGCCGGGAAGTCGGGTCGCAAGTCCGCTTGATGGCCATTTCGCGAATCGACACTCCGGAAGCATTTCAGGCCCGTTTCGGCATTTCAGCCGAAACCCGTGAGAAACTTGAGACCTACGAAACGCTACTGAAAAAATGGCAGAAGACGATCAACCTCGTCGCACCGAGCACCTTGGAAGAGATCTGGCACCGCCATTTCGCCGATAGCGCCCAGCTCTGGCTGCTCCGGCCCCCGGAAGCGAAAACCTGGCTCGACCTCGGCTCGGGCGCCGGATTTCCGGGCCTCGTCCTCGCGATCCTGAGCTCCGAAAAGTGCGGAACCCGCCATATCTTGGTCGAAAGCGACAGCCGAAAGGCCGCGTTTCTCCGTGAGGTCGCCCGTGCGACCGGAGTTGCTGTGGACATCCTGTGCACGAGGATCGAAAATCCCGAGACTCACGCTAAGGTAGGCGTGGCCGACTGCGTCACTGCGCGCGCTCTCGCTCCACTCTCCCGGCTGATCGAGATCGCGGCGCCGTATTTCATGTCGTCTACGCTTGGTATGTTCTTGAAGGGTCGCGACGTCGCGACCGAGATCGACACGGCGGCTCAGGATTGGCAGTTTGCCTTTGAGCTGATTCCGAGCGTGACGGAAGAGAGCGGTCGGATTGTGTTGCTCAGTGCGTTGAAGTCGAGGGCGTTGAAGCCTAGGACGGAGGGATAATCCCGTGGCCGGCTACGTATCAGGCGCGGGCGGTGCAAACGCGGGTCCGCGCGTCGTCGCTGTCGCCAATCAGAAGGGCGGCGTCGGCAAAACGACCACCGCGATCAACCTCGGCACGGCTCTGGCCGCCGTGGGTGAGCGGGTGCTCGTCCTCGATCTTGATCCCCAGGGCAATGCCTCGACCGGCCTCGGCGTCGATATCGAGCAGCGCTTCAACACCTCGTTCGACATTCTGACGGGCAACGCCACCATCCTCGACACGGTGCTGAAAACTGCGGTTCCGAACCTCTTCGTCGTGCCTGCCAACAACGATCTCGTCGGCATCGATTCGATCCTTTCGGCCGACCAGAACAAGCCGTTCAAGCTGCGCGACGCCATCACCGCGATGATCGGCCATCAGCGCGCGCGCGATCCCGAAACGCATTTCACTTACGTGCTGATCGACTGTCCGCCGTCGCTGAACCTGCTGACGCTTAACGCCATGTCGGCGGCACACGCGGTGATCGTGCCGGTGCAGTGTGAGTTCTTCGCGCTCGAAGGTATTTCGCAGCTCAAGGATTCGATCGAGCAGATCCGCGGGACGCTCAATCCGCGCCTCGAAATCCAGGGCGTGGTGCTGACGATGCACGATCAGCGCCTTTCGCTGTCCCGCGAAGTCGCCGATAACGTCCGCGCGTTTTTCGGCTCGAAAGTCTACGACACGGTCATCCCGCGCAACACGCGCATTGCCGAAGCCCCCTCACACGGCAAGCCGATCCTTCTCTATGATTACGATTGCTCGGGAAGCCAGGCGTATATCCGGCTCGCGACCGAGATCATGGAGCGCGAGCGCCGCTTCAAGGCGGCATAGGGCACAAGAAACACGCCAATTCAAAGAACAAACGTCAAGCAGGGGACAGATAAGCAGATGAACTCGATGGTGCCGAAGAGCCGCCTGGGCCGTGGCCTCGCCTCTCTCATCGGAGAGCCGGCACCGCTCGGACATCGCCTGCCGCCCGAAGGCGAGCAGCGCATGGTCTCGATCGCGGAGGTGCAGTCGAGTCCGCTCAACCCGCGCAAGGATTTCCGCGACGACGAACTCGCCGAGCTTGCGGAATCGATCCGTACCAAAGGCCTCGTGCAGCCAATCGTCGTTCGCCCGAACGGCATGTCAGGCGGCTACGAGATCGTCGCCGGTGAACGGCGCTGGCGTGCGGCGCAGAAGGCTGGCATCCACACGATCCCGGTCATCATCCGTGAATTGAGCGATCGTGAGCTGCTCGAGCTTGCCATCATCGAGAACGTCCAGCGGCAGGATCTGAACGCCATCGAAGAGGCGACGGGCTATCGCGAGCTGGTCGAACGCTTCGACTATAGTCAGGAGCAGCTTTCCGAGATCATCGGCAAGAGCCGCAGCCATGTCGCGAACACGCTGCGCCTGTTGAAACTCCCGGCCGAAGTGCAATCGCTCGTCCAGAACGGTCAGATCAGCGCCGGCCACGCCCGCGCTCTGATCGGCCGCGATGACGCCGGCACGATCGCGAAAAAGATCATCGACGAAAGCTTGAACGTCCGCGATGTCGAGCATCTCGTTCAAACCTTCGGTGAACCCGGCCCGACGGGCGGCAGTCGGCGGGCGCGCGACAAGGACGCCGACACGAAGGCCTTCGAAAAAGAGCTGACGGACCTCCTGGGCCTCAAGGTCGAAGTCCGCAAGGCGTCCGGCGAAAGCGGCACCCTGATGATCCGCTATGGCAATTTCGATCAGCTCGATTATATCCGGCAGCGCCTGGGCGGCGGCTGAATTTAAGCCTTTATCGGCTTTTTGGACGGGTACCGCTTGATTATCCGGCGCGGGCTTGATGGTGTGCGCGCGCAAAGGTTCGGATGCCGAACGGAACCGCGTGAGACACAAAGATGAGCGAAGAGCACACCCTTGACCGGCTTGCCGCGCTTATCCATGCGCGCCGGTCCGACACCTCGGGAAAATCCTATACAACCCAGTTGTTGGCAGCAGGGACCGAGCGCTGCGCCAAGAAATTCGGCGAAGAAGCCGTCGAATTGGTCATCGCGGCCATGGCGAGCGATGCAAAATCCGTTAGGGCCGAAGCAGCGGATGTCCTCTATCACCTTCTGGTTTTGCTCGAATCGCGCGAAATCGCCTTCCAGGATGTATTGATGGTTCTCAAGGGCCGCATGGGAACCTCGGGCCTCGAAGAGAAAGCCTCCCGAGACAAGGGCGCGTCGTGAAAACACGGGCCGCACCACGAAAGAAGCTCAAAGCGCGCGATGACGAGCGCGAGGAAAGCCTCGCATTTTCCCCGTATCGGATTTTCACGCGCGAGGAATGGGCGCGGCTTCGCGCCGACACGCCGATGACGCTGCAGCCGAACGAGCTCGAGCAGTTATCGGGCATCATCGAGGAGCTGTCGGTCGACGAGGTCGAGCAGATCTATCTGCCCTTGTCACGCCTTCTCAATCTCTATGTCGCCGCCGCGCAGAAGCTTCATTCCGTCAGCTCGGAGTTTCTGGGCCGCAAGGACACGAAGGTCCCTTTCATCATCGGCGTCGCGGGGTCGGTCGCGGTCGGCAAGAGCACGACGGCGCGCGTTCTGCGCGCACTTCTCGCGCGCTGGCCGGATCATCCGCGGGTGGATCTTTTGACGACGGACGGCTTCCTCTATCCGAACGCCGAGCTCGAACGGCGCGGCCTCATGGAGAAAAAGGGCTTCCCCGAAAGCTTCGACACCGAACGGCTTCTGCACTTCCTGGGCGATATCAAATCCGGCGTCGCGAGCGTCGCCGCACCGGTCTACTCGCACTTCCGGTACGATATTCTGCCGAGCCAGGAAGTGCTCATCGAGCAGCCGGATATTCTGATTATCGAAGGCTTGAATATCCTGCAGCCGGCGGAAATGCCGAAAGACGGCGGTACCATTCCATTCGTCTCCGATTTCATCGATTTCTCGATCTATATCGACGCCGACCCGGCGATTATCGAGAAATGGTATCTCACGCGTTTCATGCGCTTGCGCTCGACCGCGTTCCGCGACCCTGGCGCCTATTTTCATAAATACGCGGCGCTCGCACCGGATGACGTTCGTCGGATTGCGCTGAAGCTCTGGCGCGAGATCAACCTCAAAAATCTCACCGAAAATATTCTGCCGACACGCCGCCGCGCGCAGCTCATTCTGCAGAAAAGCGAGAGCCATCGCGTCGAGTCTGCGGCGCTTCGCAAACTTTAGGCATCGTGCGCTGAGGCGCAAAAAAATGGGCCGCTTGGGGATTAGCGGCCCTCACGAGTGATCACAGGAGATCGCTCTTACAGAAGAAAATATTTGACTGATCGGTGTGCGGACAATGAGTGTTGACGGTGTCAGCGGATGGGCTGCATGGCAGCGGGTATCGGCTCCGCAACGAATGCCGGAGCCGCCTGCGAGGAAGCCCGCGCTTCTTTCGCCAGCTCAATCCGGGTCCTTAGCGTAAAGACCTTGTATTTATCCCGAAGGCGGCGAATGGCCGAAGGGTTTGAATAGCCCATCAGGCGAATGGCGGTCGTCGGCCTCAATTCGGGATGAACTCGCAACAATTCGTCCAGCCGTGCGATCCGGTCGCTATCATCGATGCCGGTCCCTTTCGGACGGCCGCGTCGGCTGGGAGAGTGAAGCATTTTGCGAACCTCGAAACGAAGCGATTCGTTGAATTCGAGATTGCGGCAAGAAATTTTGCAATTCCAGGGAGAATAATTGTGAGTCCGAATTGGACACGAAATACCCCCTAAACATTCTCATATTGAACGCCGTTCATGAAAAATAGAGATATTCCGAATTTCGGAATTGAGGCATCGATCGCCGGAATCGGATCCATAATTAGCTCACGCGATAAGGCCGTGTTGGCGCGCGAATCCCGACAGGGAAACGGCAGGCCGGGCGCCGGTATGGCCGATTATTTCGGACGCCGCCAAACTCGCGAGCCGTCCCGCCGTTTCCAAATGCAGACCCTTGGAATATCCAAATAGGAATCCTGCCGCATATAAATCACCCGCCCCCGTCGTATCGACCACATCTTCGACGGGGAAAACCGCGATTTGAATGCGTTGTCCCTCGTAATAAATTTCGGAACCTTTGCCGCTGCGCGTCAGCACCGCCAACCGTACGTCGTTTTGCGCGTTTTGCGCGGCGAATTCGAACGATTCTGTTTGATAGAGAGATTTGATTTCGGATTCATTCGCGAAAAGAATATCGATGCCAGAGCGAATGAGTTTTAGAAATTCGTCGCGGTGACGATCGACGCAAAAACCATCGGAAAGAGTAAGCGCCGTTTTTCTTCCAGCGCGTTTTGCAGCGTCCAGCGCCGTGCGAAATGCTTGTTTCGCTTGCAGCTCGTCGAACAGATATCCTTCGAGATAAAGAATGGAGGCCGCGCGGATCATGTCGAGATTGATCTGCGCTTCTCCGAGATTTGTCGAAATTCCGAGATATGTATTCATCGTGCGTTCGCCGTCGGGCGTAACGAGAATAAGCGAACGTGATGTCGGCGTGCCGTTTGAAACGGGAGGCGCATTGAACGTCACGCCGATTGAGCGAATATCGTGGCTGAAAATTCGGCCGAACTCATCGTCGGCGACGGTGCCGATAAAAGCCGCTCGTCCACCGAACGACGCGATGCCGGCAATCGTATTCGCGGCCGAGCCGCCCGAAATTTCGACTGCGGGTCCCATCGCCGAATAGATCTTCCTGATCTCATCGGCATCGACGAGGCGCATGCTGCCTTTCGCCACTCCGACGTTGGCGAGAAAAGCCTCATCGCATCGGCCGATGATATCGACGATCGCGTTACCGATCCCGATGACGTCGTAACGCGCATCAGTCATGAGAACCCCCTTATTGGATGAGCGGTGGGCACTATAGGGAGGTGACGGTCGCCTGCAAGCCGCCCCCTAGCGGCCGCCCGCCGCAGCCGCGGAGATCGCCGCCATCGAGGCAAGACGAAGCAGCAGCCGCTCGGCGATGACGTCTTCGAGATTTGACGAGAGGCGGGCAGCCTTCGCATCTTCGCCAATCCGCCGGAGTGCCTGGTCGAGCTGGCCGCGGGACCAGGCGCGCACCTGACGCGCAAACGTGTCTTTCTGCTTGAAGAACAACGGCGGTCGCATGGCTCTCAAGGCGTCGTCGAGACGTTGCCCAGCGTCGACATCGCTCCGCACCCGATGCAGCTTCAGGAAATAGCGCTGCACGACTGCAATGATCATCTGCGCATTTTCGCCTGATGCGAGCGCGCGTCCGAAATCGCTGATCGCGTTTTTTGTGCGGCCATCGGCAACGGCTTCGGCGATGCGTTCGAGCGCAAGGCCCGCAGCATCTCCGACGAGGTGATCGACGTCTTCGAATGTGATCTGTGAACGCCCGAGGCAGTAAAGCGCGAGCTTCTCGATCTCCGATCGTGAGAGCGCCCGATCAGCCCCGAGCCGGCTTTGCAACAGATCGCGGGCATCGCCGTCGATCTTGAGCTTGAACGACCCAAGCACTTCCGAAATCAGCTCATCGATATCGGCAGCAGTATCAGGATAGCACGCCACCGAATAGCACGATGCCTGCTTCTCGAAGAGAGCACGTAGCGTGTCATCGGCCTTGAGGTTCCCGGCTTCGACGATCAGCAACCCCTCGAGCGGCACGGATGCGAGGATGGGCTTCAGCAGCGCCGCCGAGATTTTTCTTCCCGCGATGGCGCGAACGATCCGCCGCCCCGAAAACATCGGCCGCGTCTGAAGCTCGGTCTCAAGCCGCCCGGGATCGTCGTCGAGTTCCGTCTCGTCGATCTTGAGGACTTCGCCGGGAGGCGTCTCTCTGGCCGCCAGAACGCGCGCCAGCGCCGCCGCGCGTTCGCTCACGAGGCCGGGGTCGGAGCCGTGAAAGAGCGCGGCTGCGAGATCGGCGGGTGCCGCCTTCAGGAAGGCCGCGGCTTGCTGCGGTTTGATGATAGCCATGGTGCCGCTCTTATAGGGCACTTGGCCGAAAAATAAGAGCTACGCTTGGTTGCTGGCGAGAACCGCGAGAAGACGCGTGCGGAGTTCCTCGCCGACCGTTTCGGCAGCCCGGTTCTCGGCATCCTGGCGGGCTTCGACGTTGGCGAAAACGGATGACACGCGGTCGAATGAGGCGCGGCCATAGCTCGAGCCGTGGGCGACGACTTTTTTGTCCGACAGCCGCACGAGGCTGTAGGTGGCGTCGACGCCGTAAATCTGGCTGCCGGCATTACCATCGACCGCGACAAGCATCGACGTCACGGATTCGCGAATGGCAATGTCGAGACGATACTGCGGAGGTTTCGGCGTGCCGCCCCCGGTCGTCTGGAAGATCAGCTCATTGCGAATGCGCTGTCCGACGCGGCCCGGAATGGGCGCGACATCGATCGCGGCGAGTCGCTCGTTGACCGCATCGCCATTGATTAGCGCTGAACCGTAAAGGGGATGAAAGCCGCTGCTGCCGCAGCCGCCGAGGAAAGGAACAACGAGGACGGACGACATCAAGAACAGGCCACGCACAGCCCTAAGGCCGTACTTGCCCCCCAGTCCAAACCGACCCTCAGCCAACGACATTCACGATCCTCTGCGGAACGACGATCACCTTCTTCGGCGGCCTACCGTCCAGGGCACGCGCAACCGTATCAAGCTTCAACGCCGCCGCCTCAACCTCCTCGGATTTCGCATTGCGTGAAATCACGAGTTCGTCCCGTCGCTTACCGTTAACCTGTACGGCAATGGTCACGTGATCGTCAACGAGTAGCTCCGGTTCCGGCGTCGGCCACGGTTCGTTCGCGACGAGCGTGTTGTATCCGAGCCGCGCCCAGCATTCTTCAGCCAAATGCGGCATCATGGGGCCGAGCATCACAACAAGAAGCTCCGCCGCTTCCCGGACTGCCCACGCGATATCAGGACCACGCTTGGATAGCGCCGACTGGAGCACATTGGAAAACTCGTGGATATTGGCGACTGCGACGTTGAAACGGAGGGCTTCGATCGCCCGCCCGACCCCGTCGAGCGCCCGGTGCGCGGCCTTCCGGACTTCCAAGGCGTCGGGTCCGAACGACTGCGGCTTCGGCCCGTTTTTCTCCGGGTAAGCGTCCGCGATCTCATCGATGATCCGCCAGACGCGCTGGATGAAGCGCCCGGCCCCCGCCACTCCGGCTTCCGTCCAGATGACGTCACGCTCCGGCGGGCTATCGGAGAGCATAAACCAGCGGGCGCAGTCAGCACCGTAATGCGCGATGATGTCGTCCGGGTCGACGAGGTTCTTCTTGGACTTCGACATCTTCTCGATCGACCCGATCGCGGCGGGCTTGCCGGTGGCAATCTCGATCGCCTGCCGGCTTGCGCCTTCCCCCTCGACGCGCACGTCGCTCGGCAGCAGCCAGAACCCCTCATCGGACTTGTAGGTCTCGTGCGTGACCATGCCTTGCGTGAAGAGGGCCGCGAACGGTTCGCGCGTGTTCGTCGCGAACGACAGATGCCCTGTGTCGCACATCGCGCGGACGAAGAACCGGGAATAGAGCAGGTGCAAAATCGCGTGCTCGATGCCGCCGATATACTGATCGACCGGCAGCCAATACTGCGCCGCGCTCTTATTGACGGCTGTCTCCGCCTCCGGTGCCGTGAACCGCACGAAATACCACGACGAGTCGACGAACGTGTCCATCGTATCCGTCTCGCGCAAAGCGGCTTCGCCACAGATCGGGCACGTCGTATGCTTCCACGTCGGATGTCGGTCGAGCGGATTACCCGGCTTGTCGAAGGTCGCATCCTCCGGAAGCTCGATCGGTAGATCCTTTTCCGGCACAGGCACGACGCCGTGCGTCTTGCAGTGAATGACCGGGATCGGACAGCCCCAGTAGCGCTGGCGTGAGATGCCCCAATCGCGCAGGCGATAGTTGACCTTGCGCGTACCCTGTGGCTTTGCCCCGAGCTTTTGTTTTTCGAGCCGCTTCGCCGCTTCGTCGAACGCGGCCGTCGTCGAAAGCCCGTCGAGAAAGCGCGAATTGATCATTGTGCCGTCGTCAACGTAGGCCTTGTCCGTCAACTGGAACGTTTCGGCTTTTTCTCCCGGGGGCAGGATCACCGGAACGACGGGAAGATCGTAGCGGCGTGCGAAATCCATGTCGCGTTGATCGCCCGACGGACATCCGAAAATCGCGCCGGTGCCGTAGTCCATCAGAATGAAATTCGCGACGTAAACCGGCAATTCCCACGTCTCGTCGAACGGATGGACTGCGCGGATGCCGGTGTCGTAACCGCGCTTCTCCGCCGCTTCGATTTCCGCGACGGACGTGCCCATGCGCCGGACGTCGTCGCAGAAGTCCGCGAGTTCCGGGTTCTTTTCGGCAGCTGCCTTCGCCAGCGGATGATCGGCTGCAACAGCGAGAAACGAAGCGCCGAAGAGCGTATCGGGCCGCGTCGTGTACACTTCGAGTTCGCCGAAGCCTTTGGGCGCCGTCTTCTCGTTGAGCGCCCAGCGAACCAGCATGCCTTCCGAACGGCCGATCCAGTTCGCCTGCATCAGGCGCACTTTCTCCGGCCACTTGTCGAGCGTGTCGAGATCGGAGAGCAATTCCTCGGCGTAATCGGTGATCTTGAAGAACCACTGCGTCAGCTCGCGCTGCTCGACGAGCGCGCCGGAGCGCCAACCGCGGCCGTCGATCACCTGCTCGTTCGCAAGCACCGTGTGGTCGACCGGATCCCAGTTGACCTTCGATGATTTGCGATAAGCGAGGCCCTTTTTCAAAAGGTCGAGAAAGAGCTTCTGCTGATGCTTGTAATAGGCTGGCGAGCACGTCGCGATCTCGCGCGACCAGTCGAGCGATAGCCCCATCGATTTGAGCTGCCCCCGCATCGTGTCGATGTTGGCGTAAGTCCACGCGCCCGGGTGAACTTTGCGTTCCATCGCGGCGTTTTCAGCTGGCATACCGAACGCATCCCACCCCATCGGATGGAGCACGTTGAAGCCCCTGGCCCGCTTGAAGCGTGCAACCACGTCGCCCATGGCGTAGTTGCGGACATGCCCCATGTGGATGCGGCCCGACGGATAGGGAAACATCTCGAGGACATAGGATTTCGGCCGTTTGTGATCTTCCGAAGCGCGGAAGATGTCGGCCTTCTCCCAGACCGACTGCCAGTGTTTTTCTCGCTCGGGCGCGTTGTAGCGTTCAGTGGCCATGGGGCCTGTATCTCATTCAAGGAATTGCCGGAACGCCGTAAAGAGCCCGAATGGTAAAGCCGGTCAAGCCGCCCGCGCGTCAAAGGCACTCCGCCCACGCACCCGGGGCGTGCCTTGTTGCAAGAAAATCTGAAGTAAATAGAAGTAAATCATTGAAAAAAATAAAGGTGCGCCCTTCTGGGGCGCACCTTCGAACTTCGTCAGCGACAAACGTGCGCAGACGTTAGCACGTATGTGCGCCGGCACCGGCTTCTGCGACGGCCTGATCCTGCACGCCGCTGCCGCCCGAGACGCCGATGGCACCGACGACGTTGCCTTCGGAATCCTTCAGCGGAATGCCGCCTGCGAAAATCATGACGCGATCATGGTTCGAGACGTGGATGCCGTAGAACTGATCGCCAGGCTGACTGTTGTCGGCAAGCTCTTTGGTCGAGATGTTGAACGCACGCGAGGTGAACGCCTTGTTGATCGCGATATTGATCGATCCGATCCAGGCACCGTCCATCCGAATGTGCGAGATGAGGTTCGCGCCCTCATCGACAACGGCGATGTTCATCGGCTGGCCGATTTCCTTTGCCTTCTTTTCTGCAGCATCGATGATCCGGCGAGCGTCGGCGAGTTTCAGCATGGCGGGATGTCCTCTGGGGGTGGGGGATGGAGACGTTATGTAGTGCGGAAGCCTCACCACAAAATTGCGACACTTGTTCACTGCGTGCCGGAATGGTTATGGGAAGCAAACAGCGGATTGAGGGAAACGTGACGGGTGTCAGTTATCACGAAAGCGCGGTCGACAGGTTAAAGCGCGTAAACGACGAAATTTCTGCGGCGGCGAAAGCTGCCAATCGCGATGCCGAAAGCGTCCAACTGATTGCAGTCTCAAAGACTTTCGACGCCGAGGCCATTCGCCCGGTGATCGAGGCCGGCCAGCGCATCTTTGGTGAGAACCGCGTCCAGGAAGCCGAACGAAAATGGCCGCCGCTGCGCGCGGCCCATCCTGATCTGAAGCTGCATCTCATCGGGCCGCTTCAGTCCAACAAGGCGAAGGAGGCCGTCGCTTTTTTCGATGCGATCCACACGATCGACCGTGAAAAGATTGCGCGTGCCATTGCGGCCGAGATGGCGAAGCAGGACCGCACGCTCGAGCTGTTCGTTCAGGTCAACACCGGAGAGGAGCCGCAGAAGGCCGGCGTCATGCCACGCGACGCAGCCGCGTTCGTTGCACTCTGTCGCGATGAGTTAAAGCTGCCGGTCAAAGGCCTGATGTGCATCCCCCCGGTCGATGAAGAGCCGGCTGTGCATTTCGCATTTCTCGCGAAACTCGCGCGCGAGCTTAGGCTGTCCGGCCTAAGCATGGGCATGAGCAGCGACTTCGAGGCGGCAATTGCGTTCGGCGCGACCTACGTCCGTGTCGGCTCGGCCATCTTCGGCACGCGGTAACGCATTTTCCCACCGCAAATTTTTGCCCTACCTCAGTCGCGCACGGCAGCGGTGCTACCGTCCTCAAGTGATTCGCTTGGAAGTGTGCACCGACGCGCGCGGGGATTTCTCATGACTGCCAATGCCTGGAAGAAAGACAATGCCGAGGCCGAAGCGAAGGCCGCCGCCGCTGAAGCCGCCACTGTCGCACGCTCGGAAGCGCTCGATCAGGCGAAAAAGGAAGAGCCTTCGAAGGCCGCTGTTTCCAAGCTCGAAAAGGCGAGCAAAAGCGCGACGAACGACGCCAAGAAATCCTGGCACGATTTCAATGTCGATGTGTGGCTGACGCCCTTCAACTCGATCGAATTCGGCCCCTGGAAGCGCGAACGCAACCGCGGCAAGTCACGGCAGTTCACGACCGATATGGATATTTTCGCCGAGATTACGGAAAACGGCGAGCGCACCGGCGTCCTCGGTTACCGCAAGGAACTTTGGAAAGACGCGACCGGCATGGACAAGCGTCTCGTCCTCAAGCTCTTCTCGGAAAATCTGAATTGGAAGGCGAGCATGGACATGATGCTCGGTCGATCGATCCAGCAGACACTCGCTGCCAACGGCCTTCCCGTCACGACCTATTCAATCAATACGAGCGAGGACGATTACCTCGTTTACCTCGAACGCTCGGCGCACAAGTGGCCATTGCTTCCGGAAAACTTTTCGTTCTTTCTGATGCACGAGGGCGAGCCTAAATTTTATCGCTTCCGGCGCGATCTGATCAATCTCGGCGGCGACTACACGCTGATTGATCAGCATGACGATCACGTCGGGCACATCGATGGTGCCCTCCTGACGATAGGCGGCCGATGGCGTTGTAAAGTGCGGGGCGATCACGTCGAGCCGCGGCTCCTGCAGGTCATGAAGCTCTTCACCGGCATGATTTCGTTCAATCGGCAGACTCGCCATCACGTCAAGAGCATCGCGCGAGACATCCACGACGGTCGGCTGAAACCCGATATTCAGCGCCAGGAAGCCGATCTCTACATGAACCCGCGCCGCATCCGCTGATGTGCCTTTTAGTAGCCGTCCTGCATAGTCGAAAGACCTTGCCCGGACTCGATCCCGGCCCTCTTTGCGTCGTCAGCCGAAACCGCGATGGCCCACAGCGTGAAAACGCAAGTGATGCCTGCGATAAAGATAATCGAACGCAATAGCATGACGGGCTCCCAAGCCGGCCCACCCTCAATAGGCGCCGGCCCCGCATTGACGCTCAGCCCGGAAAAAAGTTCCGCATCGTCGCTGATCTAATAGATCGACGGCACATACATCTCGTCCGGCACCGGCACGCGGTGATAGTCGGGGTGATGGACGCGTTGAGGAAGCACGACCGGCGGCCGCGGCACCTCTTGATACGGAATCTGGTTCAAGAGGTGATGGATGCAATTGAGGCGCGCCCGCTTTTTGTCATCGGCATGAACCACCCACCACGGCGCTTCCGGAATGTGCGTGCGTTCCAGCATCGCTTCCTTGGCTTTTGTGTAGTCTTCCCATCGGCGGCGGGATTCGAGATCCATCGGCGATAGCTTCCACTGCTTGATCGGATCGTGAATACGCATCTGGAATCGAAAGTGCTGCTCGTCGTCGGAAATCGAGAACCAATACTTGATGAGCTTGACGCCCGACCGCACGATCATCTTCTCGAATTCGGGCACGGTGCGGAAAAAGTCTTCGACGTCGTCCTCGGTGCAGAAGCCCATCACGCGCTCGACGCCGGCGCGATTGTACCAGGAGCGGTCGAACAGCACGATCTCGCCGCCGGCCGGAAAATGCGGAACATAGCGCTGGAAATACCACTGTGAGCGTTCGCGCTCGCTCGGGGTGGTCAACGCGACGACCCGCACGACGCGCGGATTGAGGCGTTGCGTGATCCGCTTGATGACGCCGCCCTTGCCGGCGGCATCGCGCCCTTCGAACACGACGACCACTTTCGCTTTCGTGTTGACCACCCAGTCCTGCAGCTTAATGAGTTCGTGCTGCAAACGGAAAAGCTCTTTGAAATAGAACTGCCGGTCGAGAAGCCCTGCCTCCCGGTCGCGATCCTTTTCGTCGAGGAGACGTTCGAGACGGCTGTCGTCCATCTCCATTTCAAGTTCTTCATCGAAGCTGTCGGCGATTTCGGCTTCGATCCGCGCGCGTGCGGCGTCACTCTTGTCCTGCTCGTCCGTCATCGCCCGATCACCTCTTCGTCATGGCCGTCTTGATCTATCCGTTCGATAAACACGCGAGGCGTGTGACAACGCTGTGACGAGCTTGGCCTTTGACCGACCTCGCGGAAACGCCGAGCCTTCGTCGCTTAGACCGGCGAAGGATTGCGTTCGGCGAAATCCGACTGGTGCCAGTAGGGATAAGCTTTCGGCCGCTCGCTGGCCGCATCGAGCCTGGCGATTTGCTCCGGCGTCAGCCGCCATCCGACGGCGCCAAGATTATCCTTCAATTGCTGCTCATTGCGCGCGCCGATGATGACACTCGACACGGTTGGCCGGTGAAACAGCCAGTTGAGCGCGATCTGCGGGATTGTCTTGCCGGTTTCTTTCGCGACCTCATCGAGCGCGGCGACGACGGTGTAGAGATAGTCGTTCGGAACAGGTGGCCCCTGATCGGCGGTCTTGTGAAGGCGGCTGACCTCGAGGAGTGGCTGGCCCCGCCGAATCTTGCCGGTAAGACGGCCCCACCCAAGCGGGCTCCAGACAAGGGCGCCGAGCCCCTGGTCCAATCCAAGCGGCATCAGCTCCCATTCGTAATCACGTCCGATGAGCGAATAGTAGGTCTGGTTCGCGATATAGCGCGGATAGCCGTAGCGGTCCGCGACGGCGAGCGATTTCATCAGATGCCAGCCCGAGAAGTTCGATACGCCGACGTAGCGGATTTTGCCCGCGCGGACGAGTTGATCGAGCGTCGACAGAACTTCTTCCGGCGGAGTCATCGCGTCGAAGCCGTGCAGCTGGAAAATATCGATGTGGTCGGTTTGCAAGCGCCTGAGCTGCTGTTCGCAGGTCTTCAAAAGATGAAACCGCGACGAGCCGACATCGTTCGCATCGCCGCCAAAACGGAATGTCGCTTTCGTGGAAATAAGAACCTTGTCCCGACGTCCCTTCAGCGCTTCGCCGAGAATGAGCTCGGAATCGCCCTTCGAGTAGATATCGGCAGTATCGAAAAGCGAGACACCGGCATCGAGACAGATATCAATCAAGCGGCGCGCGTCTTTGACATCTGAAGAACCCCAGGCGCTGAAGAATTCGCCGGTGCCCCCGAACGTCCCCGCTCCAAAGCTCAGAAGCGGCACGCTGAGACCCGACGCGCCGAGCCGTCGATATTCCATGGAAGTCCCTTTTCCGAATGTGCGATTTTGTGGCGTCAGACTGCGAACCGTCGCCGCAGCCGAAGAGGAGATAGGATCGATTTCGCGAGAAAAAATGCGATCACATCTCGCAGTGTTCCGTACGCAAACTTCACAATTTTTTCGCTCAATGGTAGAGCACCGTTAAATTAATGTGCCAACGATTTGAGCTAACTTTTTAATAAACAGGTGTAAATCGATTTACGCGCGCCAGTTGTGCAGCACTCTGACGATATGTCGCGCGTCCAATCCTCTCTTGTTTTCGCCCCATTGCGACGGTGGATGCGCGCCGTTTGTGAAGACAAGTGAAGGAGTGGAAACATGCGATTGGGTTTAATCGCAGTGGGAGTGCTTCTGGCCGGGGTGGCCGGAACGACATCGGCGGAGGCGCGTCAGTATGAGGGTCACAAGGGTGACCGCTATGAACGCACTCACGCGCAGTGGACCGGCAAGCGGCACTATTCGGGCCGCGCATATGCACAGCGCCGGTATGCCCACCGTCAGTACTCATACCGCAGGTCGGCATCCCGCTATGCCTATCGGTCGGGCGTGCGCCGCGGCTATGCCCACCGGGGCTATGCCTATAGCGGCCGCGTGCATCGTCAGTATGCTCAGCGCCGCGTATACAGCGGCCGTCGGTATGCTTCGGCCGGAGGTCGTCCGCGCGCGTGGTGCGGATGGTGGATGCGCACGCAGCTCGGCGGCGGTCCGGAATACAATCTCGCCGCCAACTGGCGCCATTACGGACGCCCGAGCGGCCCGCAGGTCGGTGCCGTGGTGGTCTGGCCGCATCATGTCGGGATGATCACGGGTCGTGCCTCTAACGGCATGTGGATCGTCAAGTCCGGAAACGACGGCAACGCCGTTCGCGAACGGGCGAGGTCGGTTGCCGGTGCCGTCTTCCGTATGGGCTGACGAAAATTATGAAACTGGACGGGCCGAGAAATCGGCCCGTCCAGCTTTTTTGCGCGAAATGGGAATTGAGCAAATCGAATTAACGGAATGAAATCGATGGGATCGGCGGTCAAATAAAACCAAAAAAAGAATATGGCCGGTGACGCTTATCGCTGTCTCCCGGCCATTTCGGAAAGGAAGGGGCGCATCTCGCGCCCAATCGCCATTTGCATTTGCGTTCGAAGCCTGAATGCCCAGTCCGAGGCTCCGAGACGCGAATGAACTTAGGCGGCCCGCTTTTTCTTGACGACCTTCTTTACCGTCTTCTTCGCGGCCTTCTTTGCAACGGGCTTCTTGCGCGCTGCCGTCTTCTTCGCCGCCTTCTTAACTGCCTTAGCCATAGTTTTAATCTCCCTCTAGGAGTTCGAATCAGCTCGAACACTGCAAACATGAGCAAATTCGAGAAGCTTGTAGACGAAGAAGTTTGAAATCATGGGCAAAAAGGAGATTATTAACGCCTTCCTGTGACTTTAATGTCGCAATTTTTCTTATTTTTCCACTTTTAGTGGTCACGGGCTGGACTCGGACTCCCGAACTATCGCAGCGCGCACATGTCCAGTGCATCGCAATTCCGGAATGGCGAATGCGATATTCGCCAATTACGCGCGATTAAATTTGCGCAGATCCGCGCACGCGTCTCTGGAAATCGATTGCAGACTGAAGATACGTCATCCGCTCATCGAGAATTTCCGAGAACCACGATTGGTAATCCGGTTCTTTCGGAATGATGTCGGCGATGACCGATCCATCCGACACTTTGAGCTCGGCGCCATAGTGACGAGCGATCGCTTGCATCTTAGCATTGTCGGGCAGGCAAACGAGAATGAGATGGCGCAGTCCGCGATTGCGCGCGGTCTGGATGATGCGCCCCATCAGTTGCGTGGCGATGCCGCGATTGACGAAAGATCTTTCGACGGAAAACGCAACCTCCGCTCCATCTTTGTACATTAGGATATCCGGGCGCAGCTCCGCCACGGCGCGCACAACGCCGTCGACGAAGTATCCGAAGGTGACGTTGCCGAAATCGCCCGCATGTGACGCGTAGCGGCTGATGAAATCGTCGGAAACATCGTGGCCGAAGCGGCGGTGACGCGCATCACCGTCGAGCCGATGTAAATGTTCGCGCAACAGATAGGCCTCGCTCGCAACCAGGCGCCGAATGAAGCCGAGTTGCTCCGTGTTCCCCTCATGGCACTCTTTCAACATGGTGAACTCTCCTCAAGTCCGATTGCGCCGCCAGTCGCTAACCGGTTGGACTAGAGACTGAAAATGGCGAGGAATTTGTGCGGCGCGAGGCAAAATGCTGCAAAGCAGCAATGCATTTTTATGCGACGGAAACACTCGGCCCAGCCGAAGTGCCGAAGCCGCACGGTGGCATTCGGCTCAGAATGCCCAGAGGACCCGCGATTCGCCGCGGCCGGCCCTGGTTGCGCCAACGGCGTTCGCCCGACTACCGAGAAGGAGAAGGTGACTTGAGGGCATGATGGGGACGATTTCCGAGGGCTATCGCCAGCGTCTCGCACAGGACGAACTCGAACGCGACGCTGCCCAGGCTGCTTTGGCAACGCGCTTCGATATCTTGGAAGCACAGCTTGCCGCCTATCGGACGCGGAATGGCGGCCTCTTCAAGTTCTTCGGCAGACCGCAAGTCCCCCCAAAGGGCATGTACATTTGGGGCGCCGTCGGTCGCGGCAAGACGATGCTGATGGATCTCTTCTTCGAAGAGACCTCATTCGAACCGAAGCGGCGTGCGCATTTCCACGAATTCATGGCCGACGTTCACGCGCGCATCGCCAAGGCAAGGACCGCCGTTCCGGGCGACCCCATTCCCCATGTCGGAAAGCAGATCGCAGACGAAGCGCGCCTTCTCTGCTTCGATGAGATGCACATCACCGACATCGCCGACGCGATGATCCTGGGGCGTCTCTTCGAGGCGCTTTTCGCGGCCGGGACAGTCGTGGTGACGACATCGAATGCGAAACCATCCGATCTCTATAGGAATGGCCTCAATCGCCAGCTTTTTCTTCCTTTCATCGCGCTTCTCGAGCAGCATCTCGAGGTCATCGAGCTTGGCGCGCAGAAGGATTTCAGGCTCGATAAGCTCTCAGGGCTGCCGCTTTATTTCAGTCCTGCGGGTGCGTCTGCGAAGGCCGCGCTCGATCGCCATTGGGAGCGCTTGACGGGCAATCATCCGGGAAAGCCTCAGACGATCGAAGTGCTCGGGCGCAAGGTTTCGGTGCCGCTCGCATCGATGGGCGTCGCGCGCTTTAATTTCAAGGATCTCTGCGACGCGCCGCTCGGCGCCAACGACTACCTCCATATTGCCCATGCCTTTCACACCGTTCTGATCGATGATATTCCACTGCTGACCCCGGATCGCCGCGATGTCGCCCGCCGATTCATCAATCTCATCGATGCGCTTTATGACAATCGCATCTGTCTGATTGCCTCCGCTGCAGCCGAGCCGTCGGCGCTCTATCCCAAGGGTGACGGCGTCGATCTTTTCGAGCGGACGGCCTCCCGGCTGACAGAGATGCGATCTGAGGCCTATCTGACAGGCCATTCGGGTGGCCGAAGCCGGCACTAATGGCCTCTTCCATTGCATCGTTTTGAACGAATCCTGCCCTGGCGCCCGAAATGTTCGCATGCGATGAGACTTTCGGATGAAAGTTGCGGCTTGCGCTTGACGGCTCAAGGATTTTGATTAGGCAGCAACGGCGTAGCATTTCGTCATCGGCGAATTCATAGACGTTCGATATTAATTGATCCCTGGGGGAAGCAAGCATGGCGCGCACCAAAATCGCACTGATCGGGTCGGGGCAGATCGGTGGCACGCTCGCCCTCCTCGCCGGCCTGAAGGAACTCGGCGACATCGTCATGACGGACATGCTTGCGGGCGTCGCAAAGGGGAAGGCGCTCGATCTCGCGCAGGCGGCTTCCGTCGAGGGCTACAACGCCAATCTCTCTGGCGCCGGAACGGACGCTTATGAAGCGATCTCGGGAGCCGATGTTTGCATCGTCACCGCGGGCGTTCCACGCAAGCCGGGCATGAGCCGCGACGATCTTCTCGACATCAACTTGAAAGTGATGGAGCAGGTCGGCGCGGCCATCAAAACGCACGCGCCAAACGCGTTCGTCGTTTGCATCACCAATCCGCTCGACGCCATGGTGTGGGCGCTTCAGAAGTTCACCGGCCTTCCGGCCAACAAAGTTGTCGGCATGGCGGGCGTGCTCGATAGCGCCCGCTTTTCATGCTTCCTCGCGCAGGCAGCCGGCGTCTCGATCGAAGACGTTCGCGCCATGACGCTCGGTGGTCATGGCGACGACATGGTGCCGATGGTCCGCTATTCGACGATCGGTGGCGTGCCGCTACCCGACTGCGTGAAACTCGGCATGTTCAGTCAGGAAGCGCTCGACGCGATGATCAAGCGCACGCGCGGCGGCGGCGGCGAGATCGTCGCCCTGCTTGGCACCGGATCGGCTTTCTATGCGCCGGCGGCCTCTGCGATCGCGATGGCGGAAAGCTATCTCAAGGACAAAAAGCGGATGTTGCCCTGCGCCGCCTGCCTCAAAGGGGAGTATGGCCTTAAGGATACCTACGTCGGCGTCCCGGTCATCATTGGTGCGGGCGGCGTCGAAAAGGTCGTCGAGCTCGAGATGGACGAGTCCGAGAAAGCTATGTTCGCAAAGTCCGTCGCCTCTGTGCAGGGACTGATCGAAGCTTGCAAGAAGCTCAGTCCCGCGCTCGCAAAATAAAAAGGAGCGGCGCAACCGTGCCGTCACGCCACCCCTCGGAACTGTCGTGTTCGCCGGCCTCAGCCGAACTTGAACATCTTTTTGAGGTTGTGAGAGAGCGCGCCGCGCTTTTCTTTTCGCGCTACGTCCGCTTCGCTTCTGAGCCACGTCATCTGCACCACGCGCCGCTCCCCGACGAAGGGCGTATGTCCGTGCCACGACCAGTCGGAGCGGCGGAATGCGAAGACGGTCCCGGTCAGCGGGCTGACCTGCTCGACGTAGTCCTCGAAGTCGTGGTCGTTCTTCAGAACGCGCAGGCAGCCGGCGCCCGTGCCATCCCACTTGTCGTTCAAGTAGGTGAGCATCGTCGCGATTTTCGCTTCGCCGTCCGTGTGGATGCGCCCGTCCTTTGCCGCGGAAAGCTTGCGGATGGTGATCATCTTCGGTTTGCCGACGAGGTCGATGTCGAGCTTCTCGGAAACGATCTTCGAAACTTCCGGGCTCTTCAAATCCTCGAGCAGCTTTTGGAAAGCGCCGTGGATGCCGGCGCCGATGTCGGTCTCCGTCAGGAACCCCGGCTCCTTGAGATCCGGAAAGTCTTTTTTCAGCGGATCGACCGCAGGCGTCTGAATGAAGTTCTCGCCGACCAGATAGTTGAACGGATCGCGGCCGGTCCGAGCGGCCTTGAGGCCGTCGATGTTGATGCAGGCAAAGGTCATAGACGTTCCCCGTTATTGACTGAACCCGTGTTGAAATCCGATTTACGGCGGCGCCAGTGTCGACACAAGAGGCGGCCCGATCGCGCGTCGACATTTGCCCACGAGGGCCATCTTACCGCTGGAAAATTGGGCGTAAAAGCGGCGCGCCGTGCGCCAGTGCAAGAGACGACGGACTTTTGTTGAACGGGACGGAATTATGAACATCCACGAATATCAGGCCAAAGAGCTTTATCGTCAGTTCGGTGTTCCGACGCCGAACGGTTTTCCCGCCTTCTCGGTGGAAGAAGCCGTCGCTGCTGCGAAAAAACTTCCCGGTCCTGTCTGGGTCGTCAAAGCCCAAATTCACGCGGGCGGCCGCGGCAAAGGCAAATTCAAGGAAGCCTCCGCCGGAGACAAAGGCGGTGTTCGCCTCGCGAAATCACTCAATGAAGTCGAGACGTTCGCCAAGGAAATGCTCGGGGCGACGCTCGTCACCGTGCAGACCGGGCCATCGGGCCGCGCCGTCAACCGGCTCTACATCGAGGATGGCTCCGCCATCGACCGTGAGCTTTATCTTTCCGCCCTCGTCGACCGCGCATCCTCGCGCGTTGCGTTCATCGTAAGCCAGGCTGGCGGCATGAATATCGAGGACGTCGCGCACGAGACGCCCGAAAAGATCCACACACTGACGATCGATCCGGCGACCGGCTATCAGCCCTTCCACGGCCGCAAGGTCGCATTCGCGCTGGGCCTCGCGGGCGATCAGGTGAAAGCCTGTGGAAAACTTGTTGAGAACCTCTATCGCATGGTCGTCGAGAAGGACATGAGCCTCCTTGAGATCAATCCCCTCGTCGTCACGAAAGAGGGCAAACTCATCTGCCTCGACGGCAAGATGAACTTCGATTCAAATGCCCTTTATCGCCATCCCGACATCGTCGCGATGCGCGACCTCGGCGAAGAGGACCCGACCGAGATCGAAGCCTCGAAATACGATCTCGCCTTCGTGAAGCTCGACGGCAACATCGGCTGTCTCGTGAATGGCGCCGGCCTTGCCATGGCGACAATGGACATCATCAAGCTCTACGGAGCCGAGCCCGCGAACTTCCTCGACGTCGGCGGCGGCGCATCGAAGGAAAAAGTTCAGGCGGCGTTCAAGATCATTCTGGAAGATCCGGCGGTAAAAGGCATCCTGGTCAATATCTTTGGGGGCATCATGAGGTGCGATATCATCGCCGAGGGCGTCGTCGCTGCCGCGCGCGAAATGGACATCAAAGTCCCGCTCGTCGTCCGGCTCGAGGGGACGAACGTCGAGCTTGGCAAAAAAATTCTGGAGGAATCGGGGCTCAAGATCATCCCGGCCGACGATCTTGCTGACGCCGCGAAGAAAATCACCGATCAACTCAAGATGGCCGCCTGACGGCAACGGGCGCTCGGACGTCCGGGCTTCTCCTACATCAGTTCTGCTTGCTGCAGCGCAAAAAATGCGCGAGATTTAACCTCAAAGCCGTTCATACGCGGGGATGGAATGTCTATTCTGGTCGACAGCAATTCGAAGGTCATTTGCCAGGGCATTACCGGCAGCCAGGGGACATTCCATACCAAGCAGGCGCGGGCCTACGGCACGAAGATCGTCGGCGGCGTGACACCGGGCAAGGGCGGCTCGAAGCATCCGGACGCCGAGCTCGCCGACATTCCGCTCTTCGATACCGTTGCTGAAGCCGTCGCCAAGACAGGCGCCACGGCGACATCGATCTATGTTCCGCCACCCTTCGCGGCCGATGCCATTCTCGAAGCGGTCGATGCAGAAGTCCCTCTCATCGTCTGCATCACCGAGGGCATTCCTGTCATGGACATGGTCCGTGTGAAACGCGCCCTCGACGGCTCGAAATCGCGTCTCGTTGGCCCGAATTGTCCAGGCATTCTGACGCCCGGCCAATGCAAGATCGGCATCATGCCGGGAAACATTTTCAAGTCTGGTTCCGTCGGCATTGTATCCCGCTCGGGAACACTCACATATGAGGCCGTGAAACAGACGACGGATGTCGGGCTCGGACAGACGACGGCCGTCGGCATTGGCGGCGATCCCGTCAAGGGCACGGAATTCATCGACGTCCTCGACATGTTCCTCTCCGATGACGAAACGCAGTCGATCATCATGATCGGCGAAATCGGCGGCTCCGCCGAAGAGGACGCGGCTGACTTCCTGATGCGCGAGGCAAAGAAGGGCCGCAAAAAGCCGATGGCAGGCTTCATCGCCGGCGTGACGGCGCCGCCGGGCCGGCGGATGGGCCATGCGGGCGCGATCATCTCCGGCGGCAAGGGCAAGGCGGAAGACAAGCTCGCGGCGATGAAAGCCGCCGGCATTGCAATCGCGCCAAGTCCGGCTGCACTCGGTCGTACTCTTGTCGAAGTCTTAAAGGCTTAAGAGGCGCCCGCTAAACTGGAGCCGTGAGACCGGCGGCAACTTCTATCCGGTCGCTGTCCGCGTCATCCGGAGCGTCGAGGCGACGCTCGCGGAGAATGAGCTAAGGACGAACGTCATGGCACGAAACGGCCAGAATGAAGCGTTTTTGCGCACCTCTTTCCTGAGTGCCGCCAACGCCCCCTACATTGAAGACATGCAGGCTGAGTATGAGCGCAATCCCGGCGCCGTCAGTGACGAGTGGCGCCGATTTTTCGAAAGCATCAAGGAGCCGCCGTCGTCCGTCGTCACCTATTCGGGTGGGCCGGCATGGGCCCCCCCGCTCTCCGCGCTCCTCAACGAGAACGGCACCGACCGCGATCTCGTCGGCGCCCTGACCGGCGACTACGGCGAGGCCGAACGCACCCTTCGCGACAAGATCGAACGCCGCGCCCAGATTTCGGGCTTCGAACTGACGCCTGCTGCCTCGCTTCGCGCAACGCAGGATTCGATCCGCGCGCTGATGTTGATCCGCGCGTATCGCGTCATCGGACATCTCGCCGCCGATCTCGATCCGTTGGGCCTTGCCGACCGCCGCGTTCATCGCGAACTGATGCCGGAAACCTACGGTTTCACTGAAGGCGACCTCGACCGTCCCATCTTCATCGATCGGGTGATGGGCCTTGAAACGGCGACGATGCGCCAGATTCTCGGCATTCTGCGCCGGACCTACTGCCGCAAGATCGGCGTGCAGTTCACGCACATCACCGATCCGACGCAGAAAGGTTGGATCCAGGAGCGTATCGAAGGTCCGGAAAAAGACATCCGCTTCACGCCGGAAGGCCAGAAGGCGATCCTGAAAAAACTGATCGAGACGGAAACGTTCGAAAAGTTCTGCGATCTCAAATATACGGGCACCAAGCGTTTCGGCCTCGACGGCGCGGAATCGATCATTCCGGCGCTGGAACAGATCATCAAGCGCGGCGGCCATTTGGGCGTGCAGGAAATCGCGATGGGCATGGCTCACCGTGGCAGACTGAACGTTCTTGCGAACGTCATGTCGAAGCCGCTCCGCGCCATCTTCAAGGAGTTCAAGGGCGGTTCGTTCAAGCCCGATGATGTCGAAGGCTCGGGCGACGTGAAGTATCACCTCGGCGCTTCGTCAGATCGCATGTTCGACGGCAACACCGTCCATCTGTCGCTGACAGCGAACCCCTCTCATCTCGAAATCGTCGATCCGGTCGTCCTCGGCAAGGTGCGCGCGAAGCAGGATCAACATAATTGTCCAAGTAACGATCGCACCGCGGTGATGCCGCTGTTGATCCACGGCGACGCCGCGTTCGCGGGCCAGGGCGTCGTTGCCGAATGCTTTGGGTTGTCGGGTCTCCGTGGCCACCGCACTGGCGGCTCGATCCACTTCATCATCAACAATCAGATTGGCTTCACCACGGCGCCGCATCACTCGCGCTCGTCGCCCTACTGCTCGGACGTCGCGTTGATGATCGAAGCGCCGATTTTCCACGTCAACGGCGACAGCCCGGAAGCCGTCGTCCACGTCGCGAAAATCGCGACCGAGTTCCGCCAGCGCTTCCAGAAGCCCGTCGTCATCGACATGTTCTGCTATCGCCGTCACGGCCATAATGAGTCGGACGAGCCGATGTTCACGCAGCCCGCGATGTACCGGCGGATCAAATCGCATCCGACCGTCGTCGATCTCTATTCGAAGAACTTGGTGGACGAAGGCGTAATCACCGCCGCCGAGTTCGGCGCGATGAAGGACGAGGTGCGCGCCAACCTCGACAAGGAATTCTCGTTTTCGGACGGATACAAGCCGAACAAGGCTGATTGGCTCGACGGCCGCTGGTCGGGCATCACACGTCCCGACAGCGATGACTGGCGCGGCAACACCGGCGTCTCGATCGAGAAGCTGAAGGACATCGGTCACCGCGTCACGACGGTCCCGAACGACTTCCACATCCACAAGACGGTCGGCAAGCTGGTCGAACGGCGCCGCGAGATGATCGACACCGGTCAGGGCATCGACTGGGCGATGGCCGAGCATCTGGCCTTCGCTTCACTATTGATGGAAGGTTTCCGCGTCCGGCTCTCAGGCCAGGACTGCGAGCGCGGAACCTTCTCGCAGCGCCACGCCGTCTTCATCGACCAGGAAAACGAGCGCCGGTTTTCGCCACTGAAACATCTTTCACCGAACCAGGCGCGCTTCGAGATCGTCAACTCGATGCTGTCGGAGGAAGCGGTTCTCGGTTTCGAATACGGCTACTCGCTCTCCGAGCCCAATGCCTTGACGGTCTGGGAAGCCCAGTTCGGCGATTTCGCGAACGGCGCCCAGGTGATCTTCGATCAGTTCCTGTCCTCCGGCGAGCGCAAATGGCTGCGCATGTCCGGCCTCGTCTGCCTGTTGCCGCACGGCTATGAAGGGCAGGGGCCGGAGCATTCCTCAGCCCGACTCGAGCGCTATCTGCAGCTCTCGGCGGAAGACAATTGGCAGGTCGCGAACTGCTCAACGCCGGCGAACTATTTCCATATCCTGCGCCGTCAGCTGCATCGCAACTTCCGCAAGCCGCTTATTCTGATGACGCCGAAATCGCTGCTTCGCCATAAGCGCGTCGTTTCCAAAATCGACGATTTTGGTCCGAACACCAGCTTCCATCGACTCCTCTGGGATGATGCGGAGCGCGGCTCCTCGACGGTCACGCTAAAACCCGACGACGAGATCAAGCGCGTCGTGATCTGCACGGGCAAGGTCTACTACGACCTTCTCGACGCCCGCGATGCGGCGGGGCGGGACGACATTTACATTCTGCGCGTCGAGCAGCTTTATCCGTTTCCCGCGCGCGCTCTGATCAACGAGCTTGGCCGCTTCAAGTTCGCCGAGATCGTCTGGTGCCAGGAGGAGCCGAAGAATATGGGCGCCTGGTACTTCATGGATGCGAATATCGAGTGGGTTTTGAACCATCTCGGCTATATTCACCGCCGTCCGCGGTATGCCGGACGTCCGGCGTCTGCGGCAACGGCCACCGGATTGCTTTCGCAGCACATCAAGGAGCAGACCGCGCTCGTCGCCGACGCGCTCGGAATTTGACACGCTTGCGATCGGCGGCCGGCTCCGCGAAGCGGAGTCGCCGATCGCGACAAAACGCTATGAGGGCTGACGATGTCGATCGAGATTCGCGTTCCCGCGCTGGGAGAGAGCGTCACGGAAGCGACCGTAGGCAAATGGTTCAAGAACGCAGGCGATGCCGTCAACGCCGATGAGCCGCTGGTCGAGCTTGAGACAGACAAGGTCACGGTCGAAGTGCCGGCCCCCGCCGCGGGCGTTCTCGGCGACATACTCGTCCAGACAGGATCGACGGTCGAGGTCGGCGCCCTCCTCGCAGCGTTGAGAGAGGGCGGCGCGGCCGCACAGCCCAGAAGCGAAGCGAAAGCAGCACCGCCACCGCCTCCTCAGCAGCCCGCTCCGTCCCCCGCAATGGCAAGTGCTCCTCCCCCTCCCCCGCCCGCTGCGCAGAAGGCGCTGACGGAAGCCGGATTCGAAGCATCCGAAATCCAGGGCTCCGGCCGGCGCGGACAGGTCCTGAAAGAGGACGTCCTTGCCGCCGTCGCGACGGCCCCGCGGCCATCAAGCCCACCGCCCATCCAGGAAGCGCCAGCTGCGGCGCCGGCAACGAACGTCGTCGCAATTCAAACGGCGCCCGCTTTGAAGGCTGTTCCCCAGGAGGCTCGGCTCCCGGCGCCCGGCCATGATGCGGCTCGCGAAGAGCGCGTGAAGATGTCGAGGCTGCGCCAGACCATCGCCCGCCGCCTCAAGGACGCGCAGAATACGGCGGCGATGCTGACGACCTTCAACGACGTCGATATGAGCGCCGTCATGGCGCTCCGCGCGCAGTATAAGGATATCTTTGAAAAGCGCCACGGCGTGAAGCTCGGTTTCATGGGCCTCTTCGTGAAGGCCTGCATCCAGGCGCTGCGCGATGTGCCGGCCGTCAACGCCGAGATCGACGGCGATGAGCTGATCTACAAGAACTACTATCACATCGGCGTCGCCGTCGGCACCGACAAGGGTCTCGTCGTCCCGGTCGTGCGCGACGCGGACCGCTTGAGCCTGGCGGGCATCGAGCAGCAGATCAACGAGTTCGGCAAGCGCGCCCGCGACGGCCGCTTGTCGATCGAAGACATGCAGGGCGGCACGTTCACGATCTCGAACGGCGGCGTCTACGGCTCGCTGATGTCGACGCCGATTTTGAACGCGCCGCAGTCGGGCATCCTCGGCATGCACCGCATCGAGGAACGCCCGGTCGTCGTGAAGGGCCAGATCGTCGCCCGCCCGATGATGTATCTCGCGCTGTCCTACGATCACCGCATCGTCGACGGCAAGGAGGCCGTCACCTTCCTGGTCCGCGTCAAGGAATGCCTCGAGGACCCGCAGCGCTTCATCCTGGAGCTCTGAGGAATGGCCGCATATGATCTGATCGTCATCGGCACGGGCCCGGGTGGCTATGTTTGTGCCATTCGCGCCGCGCAGTTGGGCATGAAAGTCGCTGTCGTCGAGAAGCGTTCGACCTTCGGTGGCACCTGCCTCAACATCGGCTGCATCCCGTCGAAGTCGCTGCTTCACGCCTCCCATTGCTTTGACGAAGCCAAGCACGAATTCGCGTCGATGGGCATCGGCACCGACCCGACGCTCGATCTCGCCAAGATGCAGGCGTTCAAGCGGGAAGGCGTCAAAGGCAACACCGACGGCGTCGCCTACCTTTTGAAGAAGAACAAGATCGACCATCACTTCGGCACCGGCCGCATCGTGAAGTCGGGTCAGGTCGCGGTCACATCGCCAAGCGGCGAAACGCAGACGCTCGAAACGAAAGCGATCGTCATCGCCACAGGTTCGGACGTCACGCGGCTTCCCGGCATCGAGATCGACGAGAAGCGCGTCGTGTCGTCAACCGGCGCGCTTGAATTCACATCCGTCCCGAAAAAGCTGCTCGTTGTCGGCGCGGGCGTCATCGGCCTGGAGCTCGGCTCCGTCTGGCGGCGGCTCGGATCGGAAGTTCTCGTCATTGAATTTCTGCCCCGCATCCTGCCCGGCATGGACGCCGAGGTCGCCCGCTCGTTCCAGCGCATCTTGGAGAAACAAGGCATCGCCTTCCGCCTGTCGAGCAAGGTCTCGGGCGTCGAAACATCCGACACCGGCGTCGTCGCCAAGGTCGAACCGGCGGCGGGCGGCGTCGCCGAAACCGTCGAAGCCGATGCCGTGCTCGTCGCTGTCGGCCGCGTGCCCTACACCGAAGGACTGGGCCTCGCCGAAGCCGGCGTCGCGCTCGATGCGAAAAAGCGCGTGCTCGTCGACGGCCACTATCAAACCAACGTCACCGGGGTGTTCGCCATCGGCGACGTCATCGCCGGTCCGATGCTCGCGCATAAAGCCGAAGACGAAGGCGTCGCCGTCGCCGAAATCCTCGCAGGCCAGGCGGGACATGTGAACTATGACGTCATTCCAAACGTCATCTATACCAGTCCCGAAGTCGCGAGCGTCGGCAAGACGGAAGAGGAGTTGAAGGCGGCGGGCATCGCCTACAACGTCGGCAAGTTTCCGTTCACCGCCAACGGCCGCGCCAAGGCGATCAACCAAACCGCAGGCTTCGTGAAAATTCTGGCGGACGCCGCAACCGATCGCGTGCTCGGCGTCCACATTATCGGCGCCGTCGCGGGCGAACTGATCGCCGAAGCCGCCGTGCTGATGGAGTTCTCCGGCTCGGCCGAAGACCTGGCGCGCACCTGCCACGCACACCCGACCTTCTCCGAAGCCATGAAAGAAGCGGCCCTCGCCGTCGGCAAACGCGCGATCCATTTTTGAAGCCCTGCTCATCTTCGCCCAAGCCCGGTCCGGCGCGCCGAAGGCCGGAGATCCAGCGCAAGACTTGCCGAAGGCGCTATATTGCAAAGCGAGTCTTGTCCTGGATCCCCCGCGGCGCTCGCGATGCTCACTTGCGCGAGGATGACGAAAAGTGAACCGAAGAATGGAAATCTACGTCGACGCGGATGCGTGTCCGGTGAAGGCGGAAGTCCTCCGCGTCGCGACCCGGCACAATCTCACCGTCCACATGGTCTCGAACAGCTGGATGCGGCTTGAGGAAAATCCGCTCATCAAACGCGTCATCGTCGGCGACTCGGCTGACGCCGCCGACGATTGGATCGCGGAGCGCGTCATGCCGTCCGATATCGTCGTGACCGCAGACATCCCTTTGGCTGCACGCGCCCTGAAGGCAGGCGCGCAATGCATCGGCCCGACGGGAAAGCCGTTCAGCGACGCCAACATCGGCATGGCCCTCGCGATGCGGGATATGCAGCGCCACCTTCGAGAGACCGGAGAAAGCCGCGGGCTCAACGCGTCCTTCACGCCACGCGACCGCTCGCAGTTTCTGCAAGTCCTCGAAAATGCCGTGCAGGTCGGGTTGCGCCGCTAAGTCTTTTCTCCTTCGTCATCCCTGCGAAGGCCGGGATCCAGTCAAACCTCGACAATCGGCGTGATGATCGTTGTCTGGGTGCCAACCTTCGTCCGCATGACTGGAGTGTCTAGTCATCACGACTTGAGCATTTCTTAGCGGTGGCTCGCGCGGCTACCGTCTTTTGGAGTTCCGGCCGACGTTTCCAAGAATTTTGAAGGGCGATGGTTACAGCATCGCAATAGCAGCGTGAATGGTCGATCACCATTTTATTGAAATCTTCCTTGGCCGAATGCTGATCCCTCTCATTCAACGTCGCGAAATAACTTTCTAGATCGGCATTCGCACGGGCGGCAGCATGTTGTGAATCCGATGTCTCTAGCTCAATCGATCGAACGGTGAGCGCGACGTATCGATCGTTGAGTTCCGCCTCCCTGCTCAAATTTCTTGCGCTCATCCCAGTGAGCCTCTGCGAGGACGCACGCACAAAAAAAGCCCGCAGCTAAAACGCAACGAGCATTGAATTGCAGTTCTTTTACATCAAACCTCGTCATTTTTCAACATTCGAGTGATAATGCCACTTACCTACTCAAAAAAAACTTATCCCCGCTCTCCGACCCTCCCGCATACTTCCCCCATCCTGCCGCATGCGAAGGGCTCAAGGCTCGAGCTGGGATCCTGAGGGCGGTGGGAGCGTGCCGGACTGCCGGGGCCCATCAGCTGGAACCGGGGTTCTCTGCCGGCCGCGGTAGCTTCAACGAGAGGCGCCGAGGTTCAACGCCCGTTCGAACTCGGAATGCGCGGGCGGATGGCGGTTTCAACGGTTCGAAATGGGGGCCCACCCCCGTTGCACGCTGCGGATCGGCGAAGGCTGCATCCCGAAACCAAAACTGAAAAACGCGAGGCGTCGCCGATCTGCCCCTTCGCTTTATCATACGTCATCGGGCGGCTCCGCTTTCGAGGAGCGAGCCGCCGATGGGTGTGCCTATTCGATCTATTCGGTGTCGGTCAGGCTCAGTGCTTCATGTCGCCCGACGTTCCCGACGACGCGCCGGTCGCGCTCGAGTTCGAGATCTTGCTCTCCAGATCTTTCACCATCGCCAGATGATGCTCGAGCGTAGGCAGTGTTTTTTGAGCGAAGGTTTTGACCGGCCCTTCCGGACCGTTGGCGGAATAATCCTTGAACAGCCCAACCGCTTCTTTGTGCGCCTGAAGCTGTTCGTCGGTATAAGCCGCGTCGAACCCATTTTCAGTCGTGAAGACGCGAAGCTTCGCATACTTCGCGGCGTGTACGACGTCCAAGGAGTCGCTGGGCGCTTCTATCTTCGCCTCGGAAAGGGTCGCCTTAAAATCCTGCCCAATCTTCGTATGATCGTCGATCATCTGCTGGGCAAAGGTCTTCACGTCGGCTTTCTTGCCATACTTCAGCTCGAGCTGGCTCGTGTCGATCTCGAACTTATTGGCCACGGCCGCTTTGTCGATGAAGTCCTGGGTGGCCCGGGGGACGGTATCCGCAAGCGCGGCTCCCGCGGTAAGCATGAAAATTCCTAGGGCAAGAATTTCCCGGCGCATGGCAGCGTCTCCTCTAACGGGACTGGCAGCGAGCCAACGATATCGGCTTCGCTTGGTTCCCGTTCAAAGAGCGCGCGCGGCGAAAAGTTTATCTTTTTCCCGAAGGAGCGCGGAATCTACCTCTCCTGATCCGAGAGAGAATAAGGGCCGGAAATACGGCCTTCACTCGACCGGCGTAACGGTAAAGCCCGATTGCCTGAGCAACGCGACGAGGCCGGTCGGCCCCGGCAAATGCAGTGCGCCAACCGCGATGAACGCTTTGCCCTCGTCGAGGAGCGGCAGGGCCGCATCGCGCATCCTGGCATTGCGGTTGATCAGCAGCGACTTCTTGAAGCCGTCGAAAACGGACGGCGAGATCCCGCTCTCGGCCGCGAGCGCCAGTTGGAAGGGCATCGCGGCGCCGATCTGTCGCTTCGTGTACATCTGCACTAGCGTCTCGGTCATGTCGTCGGCGCGTTCGATGAACTTGAGACCCACTTTTAGCATGGCGATCTGCTGATCGTCGGGAATCGATGCGAGGGCGTTCAACTGATCTTCGATCGTCTCGAGCCCCTTGATTGCAATGCCGTGCTTTTGCGCTTCCGCCGCCACTTGGAGGTCGAGCACCGTTTTGCCCGCCGCCAACTGCTTGCGCTCGCAATCGGATGTCGCGAGCAGCATGCTGACGAGCCATGGCTTCATCGTTGCCGCAAGCTCTCCGGGCATGCCGGCTTTCGCGACGGTCTGCTGAACGTCTTTGTATTCATCCGCCGTCAGCGCACTTTTGAGCGATTCGCCGTTGGTATAGATGATCAGCGACGCCGTCTTCGCCATCGCTGCGGCAACCGCTTTGTCGGAAAGGTCGGCGACTTCGAGGGCCACCGAGGTCGAATGCGCGATGGCGTCTTTGACCGTTGGCGATAAAGTTGCAATACGCGGATCGCTGAGATGCATCGTGCCGAAAAGATAAGAGGCTGGCGTGCCCGGCTTCTCGATCTTCCAGAGCATGGCTTCCGTGTTGGGAAGTGCTTGGCTCTCGGCCATCACTTTGTTGTAGCCATCCGGATCCTTGCTTTTCATTTCGCCCAACATGTCCGTGCCTTGGCACCGGGCCGGCGTCCCCTCGGCGGCAGCGGCGACAGCAGGCGAGAGAAAAAGCAGGAACGTCAGCGCGCAGATGAAGCGGCGAATAAGGATCGGCATGGCTGAAAGCGTCATGAGGGACTCGTCGTCGTAAGCAGAAAAAATTCTCAGCGGCGCGCCGCTCTGGGATGCGCCTGATCGTAGACCGCCAGCAGCCGGTCTCGGTTGACTTCCGTATAGACTTGCGTCGTCGAGAGCGACGCGTGACCTAAAAGCTCCTGAATTTGGCGTAAATCCGCCCCGGCCGAAAGTAAATGCGTCGCAAAGGAGTGGCGCAGCGCGTGCGGCGTTGCGGTGTCCGGTAAGCCAAGCTCGAGGCGCAGTTTTTCCATCGCGAGTTGGATGAGACGGGGCGACAATGGGCCACCCCGTGCCCCGCGAAAAAGCGGCTCGCCCGCCGCAAGGGCGTGCGGGCAAAGCCGTATGTAGGCGGCAATCGCATCCGAGACGATGGGAAGTGCGGGCACGAGGCGTTCCTTCCCGCCCTTGCCCTTGATGTGCATGATGTCGCGGCCATTGATGGGCGCGGTCCCCGGCGTGAGGCTGAGAGCTTCGCTGATGCGCAACCCCGCGCCGTAGAGTAGCAGAAGAACTGCAGTATCGCGGGCGACGATCCATTCCGCTGCGCCGCCGCCGTCATGTTCGACAAGCGCGCCCGCCCCCGCGACTGTCAACGGCTTCGGAATGGAATGCGGGATTTTCGGCGCCGCGACCTGCAGAACGGCGCGATTTTTGAGTGTCTCTTCGCGTTCGAGCCAGCGGAAGAACGTGCGCAACGCCGATAGCGATCGCGCCAGAGAGCGTGACGTCACTCCGGCTTTGCGGCGGCTCGCAAGAAAGGCACGGATCGTCCGCGCATCGAGCCGCTCGAGATCCTGAAGGCAGGGCGGATGCCCGAGATGCGATTTGAGGAACGATAGGAATTGCCGGGTGTCGCGCTCGTAGGCTTCGCGTGTCGCGGCGCTTTGCCCGCGCTCGGCAATGAGGTGCGCGAGCCAGCCCTCGACCGCCAGCCCGAGATCACTGCCGAGCGGCAGTTCGGCGTCCCCCGCCAAAATATCATCGAGCGATTGCGCCACGGGCTCACCATGAGAAGCAAACAAACCCTTCCGGGGTTCGGTTAACAAGCCGTTAACGGAAAACTCACAGCACCTTGCCCGGATTCAAAATGCCTTTGGGATCGAGCGCCTGCTTGATTGCGCGCATCACGTCCAGTTCGATCGCGGACTTATAGCGCTTGAGGACATCACGCTTCATTTGCCCGATCCCGTGTTCCGCCGAGATCGAGCCTCCAAGCTCGGTAACGAGTTCAAAAATCGCGTCCGACATTGGGTCCCATAAAGCGAGAAACATGGTGCGATCCGCCCGTTCGGGCTGGGAAACATTGTAATGGAGATTGCCGTCGCCGAAGTGACCGAACGGCACTGGACGGGCCCCCGGCGCGATCCGCTCGACGACGTCGGCTGCGCGGCGAAGAAAGTCCGGAATGCGCGCGATCGGCACGGAAATGTCGTGCTTGATACTGCCGCCCGCACCTTTTTGCGCTTCGGAGAACGCGTCGCGCAGCCGCCAGAAATCTTCGGCCTGCCGCAGCGAACGCGCGATGGCCGCATCAAGGATGAGCCCCTGTCCGTGCGCCGACGTCAGCAGCGGCTCGATGGTGTTGGCGGCCCGCGCCCCGCTGCCGCCGTGCGAAAGTTCGATCAGCGCGTACCATGGATACTGGTCCGTGAACGGGTCGCGCAGATGGGGCATATATGTAAGCGCGAACTCTTGCGCGCGATCGGCCCAGAATTCGAAGGCCGTCAGCGACTGACCCGCTTCGGCCTCGGCGCGGCGGAAGAGTTTGAGCGCAGCCTCGGGTGTTTTGAACGCCACGATCGCCGTCTCGCGTTCCGCAGGTATCGGAAAAAGCTTGAGGCACGCAGCCGTTATGACACCAAGCGTGCCTTCCGACCCGATGAAAAGATCGCGAAGGTCATAGCCGGTGTTGTCTTTTTTGAGCCGCCGCAAACCGTTCCAAACGCGGCCATCCGCGAGAACAGCCTCGAGTCCAAGCGTCAGGCTGCGCGCATTTCCGTAGGCGACGACCGCCGTACCGCCAGCATTGGTGGCAAGCACGCCGCCGATCTGTGCGCTCCCTTCGGAAGCAAGGCTCAACGGAAAGAGACGGCCCGCGGCTTTTGCGGCGTTCTGAGCCTCCGTCAGTGTCACACCGGCTTCGACGACCATCGTACCACCGACGGCATCGACGTTGCGAACGTTTTTGAGACGCGCCAGCGACAGCACGATCTCATTTCCGTCGTTCGATGGAATCTGTCCGCCGACGAGACCGGTGTTGCCGCCCTGCGGTACGATCGCGATGCCTTCCGCGTAAGCGAGCGCGAGAATGCGCGAAACCTCGTCCGTCGATCCGGGGCGCAAGACGACGGGCGTCTTGCCTGTATATCGGTCGCGCCATTCGCGAAGATATCCGGCCTGGTCTTCGGGTCGCGTCAACGCGTTCGTTTCGCCGACGATGTCAGCGAAACGTGCGATCAGATCTTGAGATGGTGTTTTTGTTCGCACGTTGTCGCGTCTGCTTCAGGCGATCTTTTGCCCGGTCTTCTTCCAATCGTTGACGAAGGCCGCGAGCCCGGCGTCCGTCAGCGGATGCTTCACCAGCGCCTTCAGAATGCTGGGAGGAATGGTCGCGACGTCGGCGCCGATCATCGCTGCTTCCTTGACGTGATTGACGGTCCGGATCGACGCCGCAAGAATGTCCGTCGACAGATCCGGATAGTTGTCGTAGATCGCGCGGATCTCGCGAATGACGTCCATGCCGTTCAACCCAATATCATCAAGACGGCCGATAAATGGCGAGACGAACGTCGCGCCCGCTTTCGCCGCGAGCAGCGCCTGGTTCGCAGAAAAGCACAGCGTCACGTTGACCATCGTTCCGTCACCAGTCAGCGCCTTGCAGGCTTTGAGACCGTCGAGCGTAAGAGGCACCTTGATGGTCACGTTCTTGGCAATCTTCCGGAGGACTTCGGCTTCCTGCATCATGCTGGCGTAGTCCGTCGCCGCGACCTCCGCGGAAACTGGACCGGGCACGACGGCACAGATCTCCTTGATGATCTCCTTGAAATCGCGGCCCGCCTTGGCAACGAGGGTCGGGTTCGTCGTGACGCCGTCAAGCAGGCCCGTCGCCGCCAACTCCTTGATCTCGGCCACGTCGGCGGTATCGACGAAGAATTTCATTTCTTTCTCCTCATCACGTCACTTAAGTCTTGCGAATCTGCCTTGGGTGCGCCGCAACTCCCGGGCAAACCTAACACGACCGATTCTCGGAGGAAGCTTCTAGTCCGTTGAACGCCTCTTTGGATAGCCTGCTTGAAATTCTGGATAATGGCGCCGAGCCCGGCGTCCGCAGCGTCCCCGTGCTGATGCCGGTGGCGCTCGACCAGACCTATGATTATCTCGTGCCTGACGGAATCGACGCGACACCCGGATCGTTCGTGCTCGTGCCGTTCGGGCCGCAAACCCGCATCGGTATCGTCTGGGACGGCCCCCGCGGGGACGGAAAGCCGGTCGATCCGAAGAAAATGAAGGCGCTGACGAGCCGCATTGACGCACCGGCGCTCCCCGAAAGCGCCATGCGCTTCGCGGAATGGGTAGCGCGCTACACGTTAGCGCCGTTGGGCATGGTCGTCCGCATGATGATGAGTGCGGATGCCGCCTTCGAGCCGCCGAAGCACCGCTTCGGTGTCGCGATCGTCGAAGGCGCGACGCTCCCGCCGAAAATGACTCCGGCGCGCACGCGTGTCCTTGAGATCGCCGGCGACGGCCTCGTCCGTTCCAAATCGGATTTAGCCCATCTCGCCGCCTGTTCGACGGGCGTGATCGATGGCCTTGCCGCTGCCGGCACGCTTGTCGAGGTCGCAATCCCTGAACGGGTCTTTCCGCGTCCGAAGCCGAGCCATGCCATCGCAAGCTTTACTGCCGATCAAGCGCGCGCAGTCGAATCGCTTGTAAGCGCAGTCGACGCCGAGAACTTCTCCGTGACCCTGCTCGACGGCGTGACGGGATCGGGCAAGACCGAAGTTTATTTCGAAGCCGTCGCCCGTGCGCTCGAAGCCGGGAAACAGGCCCTCATCCTGCTTCCCGAAATCGCGCTGACCAGCCAATTTCTCGATCGCTTCGAGCGGCGTTTCGGAACGCAGCCCGTCGAATGGCATTCGGCACTCAGCTCCGCCGAGCGCGGCCGCATCTGGAAAGGCGTCGCGCGCGGCGATGTCCGATGCGTCGTCGGCGCGAGATCCGCGCTTTTCCTGCCGTTTTGCGAACTCGGCTTGATCGTGGTCGACGAGGAGCACGACCAGGGATTTAAGCAGGATGATCGCGTGCATTATCAAGGTCGCGACATGGCCGTCGTGCGCGGCAATCTCGGCAAGTTCCCCGTCGTGCTCGCCTCCGCGACGCCCTCCATCGAAAGCCACGTCAATGCCCTTACGGGACGCTATCGCCACGCCGTGCTACCCGGACGTTTTTCCGGCGTCGAAATGCCTGACGTTTCCGCGATCGATCTGCGCGCCGAAAAGCTCGAGCCCGGGAAATGGCTGTCACAGCGCCTCGTGCAGGGCATCACTGAAACGCTCGAAAAAGACCAGCAAACGCTGTTGTTCCTGAACAGGCGCGGTTACGCCCCGTTGACGTTGTGCCGCTCCTGCGGTCACCGCCTCGAATGTCCGCAGTGCACGGCCTGGCTCGTCGAGCATCGCTTCAAGAAGAAGCTCACGTGCCACCATTGCGGCTTCCAGCTTGCACTCCCGGAAAAATGTCCGAAGTGCGCGAGCCCGGGTTCTCTTGTCGCTTGCGGCCCGGGTGTCGAACGTGTGCAAGAGGAAGTCGCGGAGCGCTTTCCGGACGCTCGTGTCGCCCTGCTCTCATCCGACTTGATCCCCGGTTTGACCGAAATGCGCGAAATCATCCGCAGTATCGAAGCTCGCGAGTTCGACATCATCATCGGCACGCAGATCGTCGCCAAGGGCCATAATTTTCCAGGCCTCGCAATGGTCGGCGTGGTCGATGGCGATCTTGGCTTGGCCCACGGCGCCGACCCGCGTGCCGCGGAGCGCACGTTCCAACTGCTGCATCAGGTGACAGGGCGCGCTGGGCGCACAAGCTTCGTCGGCCGCGGTTTCGTGCAGACCTATTCGCCGGATCATCCGGTGATGAAGGCCATCGTCGCCAGCGACCGCGATGCGTTCCTGAATTACGAAGTGCGCACCCGGCAGGCCGGGCTGCTGCCGCCATACGGGCGGCTCGCTGCAATCGTCGTGTCGTCACGCGACAAGGTTCTGACGGAAACGGTCGCGCGCGACATCGCGCGCCGCGCACCAAAGAGCGAAGCCATCTCCGTCCTCGGTCCATCCGAGGCCCCGATCGCTGTCGTTCGCGGCCGTCATCGCTGGCGCCTTCTCGTCAAGGCCCCGCGCGACATCGATCTGCAGAGCTATCTCCGCGCGTGGGCTGGAACGATTCCAAAATTGAAGTCGGATGTCCGCATCACTGTCGATATCGATCCCTACAATTTCCTTTGATTGGTGCAGCGAAATCGGCATTCTGCGGCATGTTTGCCATAACTGCGGAGGCTTATGACCGCGCGGCCTTCACGTCATTCCGTGCGCCGTCCAAATCGTTTAAACGACGAACGGTCGCAACGCGCTTCGAAAGCCTGAAATGCCGCTCCGTATCGCCGTCCAGATGGACCCCATCGATCGTATCGACATCAAGGGCGATTCGACGTTCGCCATCCTGCTCGAAGCGCAAAAACGTGGGCACGACATTTTCTATTATACGCCGTCCGATCTGTCGCTGCGCCAGGGCAAACTATTGGCGCGTGGACAAACTCTGAAAGTCGAAGACCGGCACGGCGCGCATTACGCGCTCTCAGATCCGCGCGTCATCGATCTGAGTGAACGCGACGTCGTCCTGCTGCGCCAGGACCCGCCGTTCGACATGGCCTACATCACCACGACGCATCTGCTTGAACGCATCCATCCGAAAACGCTCGTGGTCAACGATCCGGCACACGTTCGCAATGCGCCTGAGAAACTGTTTGTCCTGGATTTTCTCGACCTCATGCCGCCGACGCTCGTCACGCGTTCCCTCGCTGACGTCCAGGCGTTCCGTGCGGAATACAAGGACATCATCGTGAAGCCGCTCTATGGCAACGGCGGCGCAGCGGTCTTTCGCATCAAGCCGGACGACGGTAACTTGGGTTCGCTCGTCGAGCTTTTCCAAACTGTCTTTCGTGAGCCGTTCATGGTGCAGGAATATCGCCCCGAGGTGACAGAGGGCGACAAGCGCATCATTCTCGTCGACGGCGAGGTCGCAGGCGCCATCAATCGCGTTCCTCAGGCAGGCGAAACCCGCTCGAATTTGCACGTCGGCGGCACTGCTGTTCCAGCCGAACTCAATGCGCGCGATCGCGAAATCTGCGCCCGCCTCGGCCCGGAACTCAAACGGCGCGGATTGATTTTCACAGGCATCGACGTCATCGGACCGTACATCACCGAAATCAACGTCACATCGCCGACAGGAATCCGGCAGGTGAAGGCGTTCGGCGGTAACGATATCGCCGCGATGATCTGGGACGTCATCGAAGAAAAGAGACAGTCAAACGCATGACGCGCGGATTCCAGGCGCGCGGTCAGCGAACGGGGGTATCACGATGAGATCGATGATCATCGCAATTGGCGCGATAGCCGTATTTTGTTTGACGACGGCGATCACAATCGACACAGGACATGCCGTCACGGCGTCGCCGTTCGCACCATTGATCGGACGTTGGACCGGCGTCGGCATGATCGGATACAAGGCGAGCCCGCCGGAACGAATCAAATGCCGCGCGACGTATCTGTTGACCGACACTCAAGACGAAATGAAGCAAACGATCCGCTGCGCAACTGCTGGCGGCAACGTCGAAATCATCAGCAACGTCAAGGAATCGGGCGGCAAGCTGTCGGGCCACTGGAAGGAAACGATCCACAATTTCGAAGGTGATTTGACCGGTAACATCACACCGAAAGGCTTCCATGTCCTCGTGCAGGGGTCCGACGTCTCCGCCAACATGGACATCGATGTTCACGGCGAGCGGCAGGCCGTGGAAATCCAGTTCGTGAACTCGCAATCGCTCCTAGGCATGACTTTGGCAATGACGAAAGGTTGAATCGGCGGACGGCCCTATAGTTCCTATTTTGTTCTTTCCTTGGGCTCTCGGTCATGATAAGCGTCCTTCTGTGGGGAGGGGGGACGCATGTACGGCCAGATCTCGACACTCGCATTCATCGGCATCGAGGCGCGCCCCGTCGAGGTGCAGGTTCGGGTAACGCCTGGCGCCGCGGCGTTCGCGATCGTCGGACTGCCGGATAAAGCCGTCGCGGAAAGCCGTGAGAGGGTCAGGAATGCCCTCCATGCCGTAGGCCTCGGGCTTCCCTTCAAGCATATCACCGTCAATCTCGCGCCCGCTGACCTGCCGAAGGAAGGCAGCCACTTCGACCTGCCGATCGTCCTTGCGATGATGTCGGCGATGGAGGCGATCGCCCCGGATGCGATCGCCAATTATGCCGCCATCGGCGAACTGGCATTGGACGGCTCGATCCGGGCGGTACCGGGCACGCTGCCGGCTGCCATTGGCGCCAACGCACTGGGAAAGGGCTTGATCTGTCCAGCGGCGACAGGACCGGAAGCCGCCTGGGCAAGCGAAGAGATCGACATCCTGGCGGCGCCGCACCTTTTGTCGCTCGTCAATCACTTCAAGGGCCTGCAAACGCTGTCGCGTCCGAAACCGAACGTGCTCCCGGCGCAGAGCTACGCGGCTGACCTTCGTGACATCAAGGGTCAGGAAACCGCGAAGCGCGCCCTCGAAATCGCAGCGGCCGGAAACCACAATTTGCTGATGATCGGACCACCCGGTTCCGGCAAATCGATGCTTGCGTCGCGTCTGCCGTCTATTCTGCCGCCGCTGCAACCCGAGGAAATCCTGGAAGTCTCGATGGTGCATTCGCTCGCGGGCGAACTGATGGGCGGCAAGCTGACCGTCGAACGTCCCTTTCGCGCGCCGCACCATTCCGCCAGCATGGCATCGCTCGTGGGTGGCGGCTCGCGCCCGCGGCCCGGCGAAGTCTCGCTCGCCCACCACGGCGTGCTCTTTCTCGACGAACTGCCCGAATTCCAGCCGAACGTGCTCGATGCATTACGTCAGCCGTTGGAATCCGGTGAAACGGTCATTGCACGGGCTAACCACCGCATATCCTATCCGTCCCGCATCCAGCTCATCGCCGCGATGAACCCGTGTAAGTGCGGCGGAAGCAATCCCGGCGAGCCATGCCGCCGCGGACCCCGCTGCGCCGCCGATTACCAGGCTCGTGTGTCGGGGCCGCTCCTCGATCGGATCGATCTCCAGATCGAGGTTCCGGCAATCTCCGCCGCCGATCTCGTTCTTCCGCCGCCCTCCGAAGGAAGCACTGACGTCCGGGCGCGCGTCGCCGCGGCTCGAGAAAGGCAACTCACCCGCTTTGGAGCGCTGGGGGCCCGTGGGGTCCGCACGAATTCCGATTGTTCGGCCGCGCTGCTCGAAGAAACCGCGATGCCGGACGAAGCCGGCGTCGCGCTCCTCCGCCATGCGGCTGAGACGCTCGGCCTCTCAGCGAGGGGTTTCCATCGCACGCTGAAGGTCGCGCGAACGATTGCCGATCTCGAAGGTTCAGAAAAAGTATCTCGTGGCCATGTCGCGGAGGCCTTGAGCTATCGTGGCGAAACGCTACGTCAGGCAAGGGCAGCGTAGTGAGATCTGAGCGCGAGGCCGCAGATGGATTTTCCCCGCTCCTCCGTCATCAAATCCGCGGACTACGATCCCGATGCGCACACGCTCGATGTCATGTTCAGAAGCGGCCGCCACTACACATATTTCGATGTCCCAGAACAGATCTTCGACTTCTTGATCGTCGCGCCATCTGCGGGCGAATATTTCAACACGCAAATTCGCGATCAGTATGCAAGCCGCGAACATCGGTAAGTCTGGACAAAAAAATCCGGGACCGAAGGCCCCGGATGAAATCCTTACTGCGGACGGTCAGTGTTCAACCGAACACCGACTTGACGCCCGCCTGCATCGCCGCCGCTTGCGCAGCATTCCGCAACAAGCACGCAATCGTCATCGGCCCGACTCCACCCGGAACCGGCGTGATGGCACCTGCGACGGCCGCGCATTCCGCATAAGCGACGTCGCCGACGATCTTCGTCTTTCCGCCTTCTGAGGGAACGCGGTTGATGCCGACGTCAATGACCGTCGCACCGGGTTTGATCCAGCTGCCCTTGACCATTTCCGGAATGCCGACGGCGGCGATGACGAGATCGGCACCTTTGACGACACCGGGCAGGTCCTTCGTGCGCGAATGCGCGATCGTCACGGTGCAGTTCTCACGCAGAAGAAGCGCCGCAACCGGCTTGCCGACGATGTTCGACCGGCCGATCACCACGGCATTCATGCCCGAAAGGTTCGAATGCACTGTCTTCGCCAGGATCACAGATCCCGTTGGCGTGCACGGCACCAGCGCGCGCTCGCCGACCCAGAGGCGGCCGACGTTCACCGGATGAAACCCGTCGACGTCCTTATCCGGATTGATGAGATTCAGAACCTTCTCGGCGTTGATATGCTTCGGCAGCGGCAGCTGCACCAGAATGCCGTGGCAGGCCGGGTCCTTGTTGAGCGTGTCGACCATCGCCAGCACGTCGGCTTCGCTGGTTTCGGCAGGCAAGCGATGCTCCCAGGAATTCATGCCCACTTCGACCGTCTGCTTCGCCTTGTTCGCGACATAGACCTTGCTCGCCGGATCCTCGCCGACGAGCACGACCGCAAGGCCGGGCTTCAGACCATGCTCTTTTTGCAGCCGCGCCACTTCCGCGGCCACTTCGGCGCGAACCTTCGCCGCGATTTCCTTTCCGTCGATCACATGAGCCGACATTCCGCTCCTCCCTCCTCGTGTCCTATTTTTTGAATTCGCTAGTTCGGTCCTGCAATAGCCTCTCGAGCGCATCCGGATCGCCGGAGATCCGCAAGGATTTGAGCCGCGATTTCCCGCCCCTGGCGAGCGAAACGGAGTGTTTCGCGACACCAAGCCATCGGGCGACGAGCTCTTCGAGAGCCCGGTTCGCCGCTCCATCCTCGGGAAGGGCGCGGACGCGCGCTTGAAAGGCCGGACCGTCGGGGGTTTCGACCACCCCGTCAACCGCCTCTTTGGAAGATTTTGGCGTCAGACGGAAGCGCGCAATGACGCACGCGGTGTCATGCCGCCAGGCTTTTTCGGCTCGGCTCTCTCCGCCGGAATCGGCCGTCACACCACCGCCTTGGCGATATTCGGCAGGACAACCGTCTGGATGAAGTAGCAGGCGAGAAGCAGGATGACGGGCGAAATGTCGAGCCCGCCCATATTCGGCATGGCGTTCCGGATTGGTGCCAATAGCGGCTCCGTGACGGCATTGAGTGCTTGCCAGATCGAGCGCACCATCGGGTTGTAAGCGTTAATGACCCCGAATGCCATGAGCCAACTGAAGATCACCACCGCTATGACAACGTAGGTGTATAGCGTGATGAGATAGCTGATGAATCCTAGAAATTCGAGCATTCGCCGTCCCGCAAGTGAAGTGCCGCTGCGCCATGTAGCCCCGACACCCCACGGCCCGCAAGTCCGTGAGCCGACTTGTCTTGCGACTTTCCCGGACAAACCACGATCTGACGCAGCTTCTCCTGAGGTTCGGGCGAGCCTGAGCCAGATAACCCGCGGTTCGGGCAGGTGTGCTCGGTGGCCCCGACGACCGGCCCGGTCGCCCTGCGCACTTTCTTGACAAGGAGGGAACGTGAACACTAAATGCCGCGCATCCGGGGCCGTAGCTCAGATGGGAGAGCGCTGCAATCGCACTGCAGAGGTCAGGGGTTCGATTCCCCTCGGCTCCACCAGTATTTCCAGTATGTTATCGGGACGCTGACTTTTCCCTCCAATTCGATAGCTAACGTATAGCTAACATCAGCGCAGCGCGCGGAAGTCTCGCGCTCTGACCCAATGCAGCGCGGTTCGTTCACCGGCGTGAGGTGACCACACAACCCAGCAGTAGCGATGGGAAGCGGTGAGACGTGTCGCTTGCGCAGGATCATCCTCGGGCCAACAGACCAGCTCACCGAGGGGGGTCTCGCCAAGCCGGCGATAGGAGCCGCGAAACGAGCGGCGAGGGGGTGCAAGCTCATGCGAAGAGCTCCAGTTCGCCTTGATAGGCGTGATTGCCGTCGAATTGATCCTGCGCGTACCAAGCGTCGACAAGATCACCAAACGCCCTATCGCTGAGCGCGCGTCGTTCCCACGGAAGGAGACCCGCCAGGAATTCATGTTCGAGGGGTGAGAGGGTCATTGCTTTGTCTTTCATAGTGAAAGGACCCGCCCAGTGCGGCTCCGTCGCTGGCGGAGAGACGGAGGCTCAAAAGCCGGCGCGACCAGGCTGAAACCGTCAGGCGGCGAAGATGGGGAAGGGGCCCTGTCTGCAGCAGGCCTTGGCGCGGCGGCGGCCTCCGTCACCGTGCGACGTGGAGCCGTCGGCGGGATCGGCGAAAGACAAGCCGAACCGACTGCCGAGTAATGGATTCAAGCGACGTCGTCCGTGAATGTCGGTGGAAAAGCCCGGCGGCAAGTCCGGATTTCGTCCAACATCTGGCGCCTTCTCGCGACCGCGTCGATCGCGGATGCGGCGACGTCACGATGACAGAGGAGGTATTTCATGGAAGGCGACGACGCTAATCCCGCGCAATATGCAAAAAGTGATCTTGTGGCCGATGGACCCGTGTATCTGTCGTCAAAGGAAGCGGCGAGATATATGCGCTTAAGCCCGAGCACACTTTCCGACTGGCGCGTCCAAAAGATCGGTCCACGCTATTACAAGATGGGTCCTGCGAGGAAAGCCCCGGTCCTGTATCACAGGGAGGACCTTGATATATGGCTCACCTCATTTATGGTTTTTACGGATCAGTACGCCCGTCGGGGGAAATGAGGATTTCTCTTCCCGCCAGCGATGGACGCCCGAAGGGCCGAGACCCGTAAGGGGCTCGGTTCACGACAGCGCGGCCGGCGCGAAGCGCCGGGGCGGCCAACTTCCCCTAGGACTTCGCATCCGTCTTCGACGTTTCGATATCAAGCAGAAGCTTGGCAAGTTTGGTCACCCGCGCCTTGTACCGGGCCAGCGTCTTGGGCCCCAGATAACCGCGCAGCGTCCCGAACACCTCGGGCTTTTGCCGAAAGGCCTTGATCGCCTGCGCCGGCGTCTCATCAAAGACCTTCAAAAAGGTCGTGGCACTCATGTAGACGCTCTGCAGCGCCGTCCGCAGTTCCTTACGGATGGCGCGCCGATCCACAGGGGCAGGGGTTAAGCTCACATCCCAAGACTAACACAAGCCGCATGCGGATGGATTAGCGTTCAAGCGGATGCCGCCAGGGGGAGGGGGGCTTGCGCCGGGTAAGAGCTTGACCTGAGAGACTGGGCCGCCGCGCGCGGACGTCCTCCCGCCGCGCCACTTCTTCCTTAATGGCCTCGGTCACATCCTCCCGGTCCGCCAACCCCCACGACGCCAGCGCCCGCAGGATGTCGATGCCGTCGACCAGCTCCAGCTGCGCCGGATCTTTCAGGCGGGAAGCCGAGAGAAGAACCGTTCGCGCCAGCAACCGCGCCTCGACATCCGCCGTCAGCTCCAACCGCGAGAGCTTGGTGTAGCTGATGTCGTCGCCCACCACGAAACCTTTGCCCTTTGGCTCCAGCCGCAGACCGTGCTCGGCCAAGGCATCCTCAAGATCCTCGCATGTCGCATCGGGCGCTAACCACTCGGAGAGCTCTTCGCCGAACATCCGCGCACTGGTCCGGCTCCACTGCGGCCGGCTCGTCGCCGCTCCTCGCTTGGCCGCGTAGGTCGCCGGCGTATCCGGCTTCATCGGCAGGGCTTCGGTCTGCTCCCGATTGAAGGCGTGGGAGGGCACATATCGAAAGCGGTGGTCCTCCGCCAGCTTCCGCATGATCTTCTCAAAGCGCACGAAATCATGGTTGGTCTTCCAGGCGCGCCCGGTTTCGGGATGGATCCGATTGACCAGGATGTGCAGGTGCGGGTTCGGCTTGTCGCCGTGGCCCATCACCAGCGCCTCATGTTCCGCGAGGCCGGCAAGCTCCAACGTCGCCTGCGCAATCTCTTTCATGACCTCAGGCGAGGGGTTCTCCCGCGCATGCCACCCGATCATCAGGTGATAGGCCGCTTTGCGGACCCGCGTGGACAGTTCCGCCGTTGCCGCCATGTAGAGCGCGGCCAATTCGGGATCATCCGTCGGAAGGTTTTGGGTAAAGCTCCAGGCCACCCGCTTCGGGTCTGGCTTGCCGCTTTTCCCCTGCACCAGGTAACGCGCCAAGCCACGAAAATCATTGGTGCAGGGCGCGATCTTGGCCAGCATCGCTACAACCGCGCCGCCAATGCATTGAGCCCGGCGATGCAACGCGCAATCTCTTCCGCTGATACCGCTACAAGTCCAAGGTTGGCCTGCCGCGCCAGCTGATTGAGGTTGTTGCCGATGCGGCGGAATTCCCGAACAAGCTCGTTTGAGGCACTACGCGGCCGGGCAAGCTCGGCCCGTTGTTTATTCAAATGCGCCACAAGAACAGCCCGCGCCAAATCGGAATGCCCGCTTGCCCTCACGTCCGCCTCGTCGCAAAACCGTTTGAAGTCATTCGCCGACAACCGTGTGCGCACAAAATGGGGAAGGGGCTCCTTCCCATCTGTAACTCCCTTGCGATAACCCCGTCGTGGCATCTCGTTGCGTTCTCTTTCAAGGGACGGGGAGGGGAGCAGGGGCCGTGGCCCCGCGACCACGCGCTCCGGCGCGGCGCCTTTGACCCTATTTTGTGGTCAAAGGCATAACTCGCCCCGTCCCTTCTATCCTCTTCGATTATACGTGCTGCATACAAGCGAGCTGCCTGCTCTATGAGCAGGCACCGTGCACGAACATCACAAATCGACATCGCGAATGGCGGGGCGGGGGACTTCACGTCCCCCGCGCCCCCTGTGGGATATTTGGAGCAGGTGAGGAGAGTTTATGTATACAGCTCCGGCTTCAAGCGCTTGGGGGCGAACCATGTCGATTGCCGAAGACGAGAGTGAAATTGATTACGAGAACCCGACCTATATTCCCAGTGTTGAGGAATATGCGGATTTCCTGAAGTCGGACGCAGTCACGGATCTCGAGCGCGACATACTCCTCGTGCAGTGGGCGGCGCCGGACCACTGCGCACGGCACATGGTCATCGGCGATGCGCTGGGTCGGAAACTTCTCATCATCAACGGCGCCTACGGGCGATTGGGCAGCAAAGTTATCGAACGATTTTCCTTGAGGCTGCCAGACCGCGCGCAGGTGAGCCACGCGCTTTCGTGGTTCGAGCACCACGAAGACGGCTTCTACTATTCCACGATGCACAAGCCCCTCGTGAAAGCCCTTGAGCTGATTGGCTGGGGCGAAGAAGCACGCCGGCGCTTCGGACAGTTTTGGGAGAACCATCAGGCGCGCAACCCCAGCTTCTGGGAAGGCCGCCAACGTGAGGCGGCGCTGATTCAGCGTTCAAGGAACGGCCAGGCCCGCCGGCTCTGCATCGAGCACTATGGAGTCACATGTTTCGTTTGCGATTTTGATTTCGAAGAGACCTACGGCGAGCTGGGCGCTGGCTTTATCGAAGTCCACCATTTGGATCCCATCGGTTCAACAACCGAAGAATACGAAATTGACCCCATCGAAGATTTGCGGCCGGTTTGCTCGAATTGCCACCGGATACTGCATCGAGACGGTCTGATGGACATCGAGGAACTGCGCACGCGGCTTCGGCAGGGGTGACACCACATATCTGCATAAAGAAAGCGCAGTAGGCGCTCGGCGTGTTGTTCCCGATGTTAGGCTCGAGGCACGGTACAGCCTGGGAAGGCGATGACCGTGCAGGTGAGGCGCCTCGGTTCAAAGTCGGGGCGCTCCGCTTATCCTAGACGAGGCTGCGCTTATAAAACGCCACGGAACAATTGCACTGGCCGTCGAATTTAACGCAGGTGAATTCTCGATTTTCGCAAGCATGCTTCCAATATGTGCGGTTCCAAAACCAGAAATCGTATCCGTGTCTTTTCAATATTCCGCCAATATTCGCCGTATCCCGATAGACCCAAGCCGGCACTATAGCGCATTCAGCGCCGAGACGTTTAAGTTCATTTTCGGCCTCGGAGAAAAGACGGCTTCCCACGCCGCGCCGCCAATATCTCGGGTCAACGGCGATGGACTTTATCAAGCCCAACCGTCCCCCGTTGTTTGCGTGCATGACGTCGTCCGGGATTGGGCCATTGTACCCGTCGACAACGTCCTCGAGCGGCTTAGGATTCAGATAAGAAAGGCAAAAGCCCGCGATCTTCTTTTTCGATTTGGCGACCAGCAGAGAGGAGTGGGGAGAATCGATGAAACGGTCAAGGTCGCCTAGATAGCCATTGCCGAAGACTTTCGTAGAAATAGCGAGTATGTCGGTTATGTCGCTAGCTACGGCATTTTCTATATCCACGGACTTCATTTTCCTAAACCAGTAGCGACCGGAATTTGTAATTCGATTGATATGATCATAGCCGCTCCAAAGACCGTCAAGATCGTTGTTCTGGATCCTCAAATAGAATGTGCCGACGCCTTCATCGAAGGTAGCGTCAGCTGAATAAACACCGGAGATATGCCCTCCCGGCAAAATGGTCCCATCCAATGTCCAGCTGCGTCCCGTTGACAACTCATTGGAAATGGAAATCGATTTACCGCGCTGCTTCAGCTCGGCCACACTGGAAACCACAACGCGCTTCCCTTTATCGATGTCCTCGAAAAACGATAGGTATGTTCCTGACACGGGAAAGCGGCGCTCGATTTCGAGGCGCTTGTACCATTGAAGAATGAACGTGAAAGCCGCGACCACCATGCCGCCTATTGCGGCGGTGATCAGCTGCATCACGAGATCTTTGATACCCGGGAACCAATCAAGCAACATTCATCATCAGCATAAGCGGCCGCCCCCCGCGTTGCGACACTGCAAATGAAAAGCATTGTGACTCGCCAAGTTACGGTCCGCAAGCATGACGGCGAATTCAATGTGTGAATGACTCAGTGGCCTGAAGCACTTGCGTGAGGTATTGGCTTTGGCGACCATCGATTGGCCGGTTTCAGCGAGGAGCATACGGCCTTTGCAAAGGAGGCTGCCGTGAACTCGAAGACCACCATCGCCATCGTCAACAACGAGCGCAACATCGTGACATCGCTGCGCATGGCACTCGAGGCCGAAGGCTTCAAGGTACGCGGCTACGCGGACACGGCTTCTGCTCTTGCTCTACTCGGGGATCCGGCCGACCTCGCGTTCCTCGACAAGACCAACCCACCGCTTGGCGGCGTCGAACTGTTCAAGCGCCTGCGCGCCCGCCATCGCATGCCGGTGATTTTCCTCTCGGCGTGGGCGGAAGAGCTGGAAGAGGAACACAAAGGCACGGATCTGGAAGCCGAAGGATACATTCCGACACCCTTCTCACAGCGCCTTGTCATTGCGCACGTCCGGGAGGTCCTTCGCCGGCATCCCCCCAAACCTACTATTGCGCTGGCGTCGCGGCGCTTTTGCTAGGCCCCCTCATAAAGCGAGGGTAGGCCGTCAGGCTTAGAGCACCGGATTCGAGCAACGTGGCGATTGTTCTAGCGGCATCTCGAACTCAAGCCGCGATGTGATTCATTTCAATGACTTAAAAGCGCATAATGATCGTTATGTTAAATCAACTTCCGGGTCGTTTTGGGGATATGAAAGCAATCTCCTCGATTGACGGTGCTTACCAGTAGTGAGCCGTTCAAACATTCTGATCTTTGCCGTCGATTTTAAGAGGGCAGGTTTTCATCGTTCCGCAGCATTTCACGCCTTCGCTTCTCATCTTCGCCCAGAATGCCGCCTCGCCTTTTCTTCGTAGGGCTTCCGACCGCACCAAGGTGACGACGTCATCTTTGTGCAGGCAATTCCGCCGAAGTATCGGATAGCCACGGCGATCCCGGCAGCCCATGGGGCAAGGAGATCTTCCATTGACCAAGCGTGTTTTAGTGCGATCCAACCGGAGCCAAGGGTCCGTGAACCACACCGCCTCTCCTTGCAGATTGCGGTAGTAATCTTCCTCAATTCCCAGGCGTTTGGCAGTCTCAAGCGCCTTGATATGGAACGAGCCGCCGGCATCGCCGTGCGAGAGCCATCGCTTCGGCGGCCATCTGCCTGTCCGGCTCGCGACGCGTTGCAATTCGATATAGTCCTTGAGCAGTCCCCACCACACGACCGCTTCGTCAGTTGTCGACACCTGAGGCGCGGGATAGCCAAGGCAGAATGTTCCGTCGCTGTTGATGTGACGGTCGGGGCAGAATTTCGGAAGAACCTTCGTCCCGCTCTCCCCGACACCGACGCCTCCGGTCCCGACGGATATAGCGAGATCCAGACTGATGCCCTTGGCCGCGCCATCGGGAATGATGGTCGCCACGCCCTCGATCCTTGAGGAAGCCCTCAGGCTGATTGTGAACCAGGAAGGGCGTGTGGCCTGAAGGAGCGCAAGAGGTGGCGGTACGATCATTTTGCGTGGGGTTGGCCAACCCGGGTGACCGAACCACTACTGATGATGCTCGGAGCGGCCACCTGTTGCTCCACAGCGTCATAGTCAAGCCCCTGGGCCTTTCCCATGTCGTCGAAGAGCCTTTTGATGTCCGCAGGCGCAGCAGCCAATCCAGCCGGTCCCAAGGACGTCTCGTTACCGTTGCAGTTGGCCTGCAGGCCTTCGGACATGGAAACGGCCCTGCTGGAGGAGCAGCGAACACTGCGATCGCCACGAATGCCGAGACGAGTCATGGGGGTTGCGCCAAGTTCAATTCCGATTGCGAGACCCAGGTTCGCAATATTCGGCAGCATCTCTTGGCAAAGCTCGAAGCTTGACCTGAAGCCACCGGCGGCGCGGACGGCTGAACGTACGGTCTTGCCCTTGTCGGTCTCAACACTAGTCCCTTCGGCGATCACGCCGTGAATGCAATCGCCGATAAAGCGCACTTTTCGTCCGCCGAAATCGTCCCGCAGCGTGGCGTTGGCTTCCATGCGCAGCACATGGAGATTAGAGACCATCTCTGCGACGCGGGCGTTCGCAATCGCCTCGTCGACATACCTCGTGAAGCCGTCGATGTCGGCGAAGATTGAGGCCAAGGGCATCCGTACCGAATAGCTGGGCGAGAGTTCAGAAAATTTCAATGTACTCAGGGGCGGTTCGCGGTGGTGGAAGGTGAAAGACGTGACGGCGTCGTATGAGCCCAGTTCAGGCGACGTGAGCACTTTCTTCACGGCACGATCGAGTGCGGCTTCGCCGATGGGAAGTGCATCGGTACCAGCTTGGATCAAGGCCGCGTCGGTGACCGACCCGGAGATGTTGGCTGCCCGCTGTGAGTAGATGTCGTTCGTGATCAACGGCATCCCCAAGTCGCGCCGGACGTTGTTGCTGATGAAGATTCCTTCTTCGTTGCCGTCGGCCAACTTGGCGGCATAGTTTGCCGGACTCCCCAAGAACAAGGGTTCCGGTTCACTTGCTCGTCCGCTGTTGACCGCGACGGCCCGACCGGAGTCGATGCCGATCCGCACGCGTGTGGCAAGGCTCCCGTCGCCAATCTGGGCTGCCGCTGCTTTCAGAGTGCGCTGAAGCATGTGCGCGAACGCAAGTGCCTTACGTGCGCGTTCCTTCACGCCGTCAGGTCCCGCCGGCGACACAATCACGGCATGCATGCGCGGTCCGTGGTAATCGACGCGTTGGGCCTCGAACTCTTCGGCAATCCGGTCGCAGGCGATGTAGTGGAGGTGGAGCATGCCGAGGAGGCGGGCATGGGAGGCCTCAGTTTCGTAGCCGAAGACCTTGTCGATGAGCATGTCATGGTAGTCCATGAGCTGCACGTAGACGTGGACGCCGTCGACAAGCACTGCCTCGCTGGGCCTTACGTTGAAGATGAGATCTTCATCGCGTCCGTCGGTAGCCTTGTTTGCCGACACGACTTTGCGGCGTTCGATGAGGAGCTCCTTGCTGAAGTTGCGGACGTCGATATTCCCCTCGGGGACACTTTCTTTGAACTGCTGGATGCGCTCCAGACTCTTTTTCCGTGACCAAGACATTTCATTATTCCTTTCAGTATTTTGTTACGTGGACTTCGAAGGACCGCCCGTGCTTGTCCTCGAACGCGGCCGGTTGCTCCTCGAAGTGCGCCAGGAGCGATGCGTCGGACACTCGGCTGAAAACGGCAGGACTTGCCCGCACGCGGCCCAGAGAGGATCCATCAGATCGTTTGGAAGCTTGCTCGTAGCGCGCGGCCGCGTTGACGGTGTCGCCGATGGCAGTAAAGGCGATTCGATCACTGCCGCCAAAATCCCCGAGGATGACGCGGCCGGCATGAAGCCCGATGCGAATATCAAGCGGGATACCGCGCGTTTTGAAGAGTTCATCCAGGCGGGTGGCGGTCCGGTGCGCGGCCGTCAGGGCCGAGGTGCATGCCGCATCCAGACGTTGGGCATCCGGCCCACGCCAGAAGGCCATAAGGCCATCGCCCATGAATTTATCGATTTGGCCGCCCGTGGATGCGATTTCCTCCGCCTGCACGTCCATGATGGCGCGGACGATCTCGCCCGCTTCCTTCGGCGGCAGCTTCAGAGCGAAACTGGAAAAACCCGCGATGTCGCTGAACCACATGACCGCATCGCACGCCTCCGGCGTGATAGGGCCCCGCATGCCCGCATTGGTAAGGGCCGCCAGCGCCGCCTCATGGCCTTCCGAGCAGACGAAGCGTTCGATCAACGTTTGGAAGGTGGCGCGGTCCTTGTGGAGGCCCACGCGCTGGTGGGTCGCTTCGTCCAGTTTGGCGGACAGAACGCGGCAGATCGTTTCATTCCAGGCGGCCTTCTCATCACTGCCCATCTCATGAACGAGCGCGCGGTCGATGCGAAGGACATGGGCGTCGCCGGACGCCTTGAGTGCGCTTCCGCGTGCAGGAAGAGACTTCGGATCATTCCCGATCCGGAAAAACGCTTGCTCACCCACGATCTCGCCGGCCTGGCGAGTGACAACGAGCGTGTCCTCGTCTTCCACACGGATCTGGCCCTGACAGATCAGCCAATAACAATCCGCTGCATCGCCCTTCTGGCAGAGGTATTTGCCGTCGGTCAGCCAGCGCATCCGCTCGGCCATGCCCACCCGCTCCAGCGCGCTCTTGACAAGGCCGGGATCGGGGCAAAAGCGCTGCAGGAATTTGTCGAGCCCCTCGGCGCAGGGGTTCCGGCCCTTCTCTTTCTGGTTGTTCTGGGCCATGCCACACCCCCTTGCAATTTCGTCGGCTCACCCCCACAACGCCTGTTGTGGGTGTCGGTACCGCCATGTTAACTATGTCGGAGGTACCACACTGTGTCTGTAACGTCAAGCTTGGAATGTCGATACCGCCATGACCGACCAAAATCCTTCTGATCTTTTTAAGGTCCGTCTCAAAGCCGCGCGTGAGCTGCGAAAAATGAATCAAACGCAGCTGGCCGAGAAAGCGGGTTTCCCGCCGAGCTCCATCGCTCACTTCGAGGGGGGGGCGCGGAAGCCGTCCTTCGACAATCTACGCAATCTGGCTGCCGCCCTGGACGTCACGACAGATTATCTGCTTGGACGGACCGATGATCCAACCCAGTCCAAGGATGCGGATCCGTTGTACCGCGAGGTGTCCAAGCTCTCCGAGCACGATCGTAAAATGACGCATGAATTCATGAAGATGCTCGCGCAAATGGCGAAGGACAAAGATGGGGGTAAAAAATCTTGAACCTCGCCCTGCGTCTCAAGAGAGCCCAACAGGAAGCGGAAAAACTCCTTCGGGATGAGTCCCTGGAATCTGTGCCGGTGGACGTCCTTGAGATTGCAGCGAGCAGAAATATCCTGGTTCAACCCAAGCCCGATACGCACGACGGTGTATCCGGCATGCTCGTGCGGCATGGGAACCACTTCGGCATTCTCTACGCCACCTTCATCAAAAGCCAGGGGTTCCAGCGCTTCAGCATCGCCCATGAGCTGGGTCATTATTTTTTAGCCGGCCACTCGGATCACGTCCTCAAGAATGGCGCGCACCAATCTCTCGCTGAATTCCGGTCCGTCGATACATACGAGCAAGAAGCTGACGCATTCGCTGTCGGTCTGTTGATGCCGACAGGACCGTTCCAGCGTGAACTGCGAAAACGGGCCGATGGCCTGAAGGGAATTGAGGAGATGGCGGCCTTGTGTGTGACCTCCATGACCTCAACAGCCATTCGGTATGCGGAGCTTACGCGCGCGGCCAGTGCGGTCATCGTCAGTACAGGGACGACCATCGATTTCTGCCGGATGTCAGAAAACCTTAAGCTACTGAAGGGCCTTCAGTGGCTTAAAAAAGGAACTCCTCTACCCGGGGGCACTCTCACATCCAGCTTCAATTTGAATGAGGACTATGTTGCCCACGCCAAGCGTGACGAAACCGAAATCGACATCAGGGACTGGTTAGGTGGAACGCGGCGCGTGATGGCGCAGGAAGAAGTCATTGGATTAGGAAGCTATGGCCGGACGCTTACAGTCCTAACCTGCCCTGGCATTGAAGAAGAAGCCTACGGGTCCGAGGAGGATGACGAAGACAAGCTCATTGAGAGCTGGACGCCGCGCTTCCGCAAATAGGGCAATTCCGGAATAGGACCCGAATAGAAGTCAAATTTTGGATGGGGACATGATTAAGGGTAGAGATTCGGCCTTGGTCCCTCAAGGCCATCTATTTTACATCAAATGGTGTCCGTGGTCACGATTAAGGGAGTTGGACAAAAGCCGTCTGGCACCATCGAACCAGCGATTGTTTCGTCAGGCAGCTTTGGGATCATCTTTCACAGGTTCTGCGCGACGGTTATGCGTGGCGGTGACAAAATCAATAAAGGCAACAGCCGCACCGACGGCTAACCTGGCATGCCGCGGTTCAAGTCCTCGGTGCTTGCCATCACGTCCGTGGCCCGAGCCATAAAGGCTCCGCAGTTCGGCTAGGTACTGTGTCAACGCTGCGAGGTTTCTCAAAATCAGCCGGATCGTCTCCGCACCCTTCGCGCTATCGGTGATGCCTTCCGGTACAAGCTTGAGCTCCTTGGCTAAGAGCTTCGTCAGGTCCGGCAAATCCATGCTCTTCGTGATCGCAACACCGCGCTTAGTGAGGATACTTTTACAGCACGTTTCGACGAGTTCTTTTGCGGTGCCAATGGCGAGCGCCGGATCGCGCTCCACTGCATTCTCTAGTCGTTCAATTTCTTTTTGCATCCAGCCCGCATCAAGTGCATCCGCGACCGTACGCGCGCGGGACACCGAATGATCCGTAATGCTGGCCCGACGTGCAATAAACTTTGGGCGGCCGGCAATCTTCTCCTCTTCGATCAGGAGCCATCCTTCGCGGCGTAGTTGATCATTGAAATGGCTGACCAGCTTAAGTGCCTCATTGCGATCGGGGCGCACGACAGGATTCACGATCTCGCAAAGGAATCGGAGAAAAGCATCGCTTGAGCCATCCAGCAACTTGAAGCGCTTGTCCGAATAAATCCAGTCATCATCCCAATCATCGTTATTGAAGCGATGCTGCCAGATATCGCCAGCGGCGTCCTTAAACCTGGCATCTTCGGAGGGTAAAGCGGAGAGGTCGTAGAGCCTGCCAAGAAACTCGACATCACCGAGGGTGCCGCTCCAGTGCGTCTTCTCGATCTTCAGGCCATCGATGATTTTCTGCCGTGTTGCGCGAGATATCCCACCTCCTGGCAAGCGCCAGTCCGGCCGGGCTTCAACTTTGGGTGCAATCTTCACGCTATACCAGTCCCGGGTAAACTGCTCCAGAACGGGCTTCATACGATTATCAATTTGTTCCTGGAGAACCTCACGCTGGGCTCCCAAACGGCTGAATTCCGCAGGTTCTACGAACAAGTGGATCGTCCAAATGGTCGTGCCGCCATCCCAGTTATCGTATCCGGTTTCTTCAATTCGATACTCAGCGCGCCGCAATAGGGAGGATGCGTCGTGCATCCCCTCGGCATCGAGCATCTCTGCAGCAGTTGCCAAATAATCCTGGAAATCAACTTGCTTCAAGAAAGCCCCCTATGCCGCTCTCATGAGGCGGTGATGTTCAATACTTTTCCAACCCGGCAAATGTGCAGACATTAATGCTTTGAATAATTTGCTGTGGTTCTTGACCTTGAGGTGCAAGAGCTCATGGACGATGACGTAGTCCTGGAACCCCCGGGCCTGGTCATCGAGGTCGATAGCAAGTGTCACGATCCCCTTCGCTGAGCATGAACCCCACTTGGTCCGCATAGAAATGATGCGGACCTGCCTCGGCGACACTTTGAGACGCACAGCCCATTGATCGACGCGATGCCGTAGTCGCGTTGCGGGCGTTGAATCATCTAAAGAGCGGCGCCGTTTCATTGGAATAGCGTGTCCATAATCAGTTCAACAATGCGGGGACGGTCTTCGGCCGAGAGTTTAAGGAGCGGCCTGTAAAGCGCCGCGCGGAGACGGCGTTGCTCATCCATATTGACGCCGGCGTTGGGGAACCGCACCAACATGGCGTCTGCGTCTGCAGCAACGGATTTCGCATCAATACCGGCAGCCGATAAGGCGTCTTGAGTTTTCAACGCCCAGTAAACGCCGAAAGCGCGTTCGGACAGGCCGCTTGCCTTGGCCTCCCTCATCGCGCGGTCTTTCTCGGCGGCAAGCGACGCAAGAAGGTCCATCGCGGCGAGGGCCGACGTCTTCCGCTCTTCCAAGTCCTTTACAATTCGATCCGCGCGATCCTTGAGCGACTGCAAGATTGGGGCGATGTCAGGGTTGTCATCCGCCTCTTTCCGCAGACCCCGGACAAGATTGATAACCTTCCCCTCCTCCGAACCCGGGTCCTTTTTCATCGCCTCCAAGGTCTTGACGTCGAACGTCACGCTCTTGGTGATTTGGCCAAGGCCCTGCTGGGTCGCGCTTTGCTCCACAAGCCGCTGGGTCTTGTATGCAAGATCGGCGATGAATCCGATTTTCTCGGAATAGGCGTTCCGTACCGCCGCGTAGAGCTGCGCCAAACGCTGGAACGTCTTGATGTGGTCGCGGAGCTCCGGCGATGGTGAAAGGATTTCCCAGAGCGCCTCAATCTCTTTGTAAGCCTCGTAGAATGTCTTCCTAGGCTCGGCTTCCAAAAAGCGGCCGTAGACAATTTTCTCCAGGCGCTCGTCAGGCGAGCCCTCGCCCCCTTCGTCCAGATAATCCGCCTTGGCCTTTGCGATCTTCTCAAGGAAGTCCTTGAGCAAGATATCCAGGTCTTCGATGACGCCGCTGACGTCAGAAGAGTCAAACTGCAAAGCCTTCTTGAGCTCTCGCAGAACACCGACAAAATCAACGACCAGGCCGATACGTTTGCTCACCCCGTTGGCGTCGACATACGGCCTGTTTACGCGCGCTATCGCCTGCAGCAGCACGTGGTTGCGCATCGGCTTGTCGAGATACATGCAGTAGAGCGGCGGCGCGTCGTAGCCCGTCAACAGCTTATCGGTGACGATAAGGATTTTGGGGTCGCTCGCGGCCTTCTTAAAGGTGATCCGGACATCGGCTTCCTGGTCTTCGGATAGCTGCAAATCGGCGACGAGTGGACGCTCGACAATATCATTCGGATTTTCGGTGTAGACCGGCACGGACCACTCAGGCGGCAAGAGCCTATCAAGCGCTTTTTTATACTTGGCGCACGCCTCGCGATTCACCCCGACGAGAAACGCTTTGTAGCCAAGCGGATGCACGTTCTCTTTGAAGTGCGCGGCCACGAACGCTGCGACCTTCTCAATCCGGTCGTCGGCAGTCAGAAACGTCCGGAGGCCCACGGCTCTGTCGAGGACGCGGTTAAGCTCCTCGACTTCGGTCACACCTTCGGTTTCGGCGAGCGCAAAGAACTCCTTATCCAGCTGCTCGGCCGGAACGGTCATTTCACTCGGCGCCATCATGTGTCGAATGGGCAGAGTCGTTTCGTCCTCGATGGATTCGGCAATCGAGTATTTGTCCAGGTAGCCCTTGTCGTCATCGACGCCAAAGATCTTGAACGTACCGTCGCCCTGGGCGGTCTTGTCGATGGGAGTGCCGGTGAAGCCGATTATGGTGGCATTGGGCACGGCCGCCATCATGTAGGTTCCAAGCTCTCGCGCCACCGACCGGTGCGCCTCGTCGATAAAGACGTAGATGTTGTCACGCGTGTTGGCGGCTTTCTCGACGCCCTCAAACTTGTGGATCATCGAAAGGATGAGACCGCGCTTGTCGGTCTTTAGCAGATCCTGGATCTCAGCCTTAGACCCGGCACGCCAGACCGGAATGGCCTGCTGCTGCATTTCGCCGAGGAGCTTCTCTACCCATCCCTTGAGCTGTCCCTCGAGCTCGGTCCGGTCAACGACCAGGATGACGGTCGCGTTTCTGAACCGCTCTTTTTGCTCCAGGATGAGCCGCGCAGCCGTCAGGAGGGTGAATGTCTTCCCCGAGCCCTGGGTGTGCCAGATCAGGCCACGACGTTTCTTGGGGTCTTCGCTGCGAGCGATGATCTGATCGATGGCGCGGCGCTGGTGCTGGCGAAGCACCGACTTCTTGGTTTCGCTATCCTCAACAAAAAACAGAATCCAATGCTGCAACGTGCGCAGGAAATCCGTCGGTTCGAAGAATGACTGAACCGCAAACTTGTAGGATTCGTCGTTGCGCTCCTTCCACCGGGCAAGGTAGCGGCGCGAGGCGTTCCAGGTAACGCCGTACCAATATTCAATGAGATGGGTGATGTTGAACAGCTGTGGGCCGCCGATAAGCTCGGGGGTCTCTTTCTCGTAGCGACGAAGCTGCTTAATGGCGCGCTCTATGGCGTCACCATCCTTGGGATTCTTGTGCTCGACGATCGCGACGGGAATGCCATTGACGACAAACATCACATCGGCACGGTTGCCTTTGCGTGCCGGCGGCTTGAGCTTCCACTCCCACGTCACATGCAGGACATTGTCCGCCGGCTTGTTGAAGCGAATAAGCTCAACGCGGCGGTGCCGCTTCTCGGCCTCGTCATACCATGAGCGTTCACCACGCATCCAGGAGAGCATCTCCCGGTTTCCCTCGATGGTCGGAGGAATGGCCTCAAGCGTCTCGATAACCTGGCGCACCGCCTCTGAGCTCATCCAAGGGTTAAAAGCCTTGAGCTTGGCCTCCAACTCGTCGCGAAACAGCATGCCCGCTTCGCCGCCCCGCTTTTGCTTGGCGACCTCGGGTGGCAAAGGGGTCCAGCCGATCTCAGACGCATGTCGGACCATAGGAAATTGGACGGAGATGGCCTCACCGATAGCGAGCGCGCTCATTCGGCGGCCTCCGCCTTCGTCTCCAAATCGAGCACCGACAGGTCAAGGTCAGAGATACGGATTTCGCCAGTCATCAGCTTGTGCAAGAGCGTCTTGAAAAGCTCATCAAGAACCGCCCGTTTTCTCCTGTGGAGGTCGATCTTAAGGTCAATGGCATCGAGGATAGCGATGATGTCATTCTGCTCGTCTTCGGGCGGAAACCAGATTGGGATCGTTGATGACAAGCTCGCATTGTAGACAGAATTGATCGACGAGACATTGCGTTGACTCACGAAGAAGCCGTTGATCCGAAGATAAGTTAGCCAACGAAATAGGTACTTGTTCGCAACGCACCGATGCGGTCGAAACCGCAAGATGAATGATGAGTAAGTATATTCGCCGTCCAAATCAAAATAGACCGTCTTGCCGACGTGATCGGCGCTGCCGCTACGCCAGTTGAATAAGACGTCGCCCTTTCGAAGCGAGAGTCGTTCCTTATGCGCTTCGGGAACCTTGTAGTATCGCCGTTTCTCTAAGTTGATGTGGCCATCTAGGTCCAAGTTGACGTTTGTCAGGATCAGCGTTCCAATCGTCGGGTCAATTGCATTGGCTACAGCGGCTTGGGCGCCGTATTCTATCTCTGCAACATCCCCGAGACGCTCAAACGTCCAACCATCTGGAACTTGGCCAATCTCAGTCTCCTTTTGCGGCTCGCCCTTGAGTCCGCGCGTGAACAGCTCGCGCATCGACGTTCGTTTTAGCGCTGCGCCCGACCGGATCGTCGCATCACAGGCCGTGATCGCGTCGTGAACCATCCACAGAAGCTCAGCGATTTGCTTTTGCTCATGAGTGTCGAATTTAGGAAGCTCGAATTCTGAAATGTGTGCCCAAGATGCTCGCGGGTGTTGAACCCCGGTGGTGCCGGCCACCGCTTGTTCAATAAAACGCGGAGCATGTACGACGCCGATAAGAAAACGGGGATCGACTCCAGCCTTGGCGCGAAGGACAAGAAGCTCAGTCGTGCAAATCCCTCCCGTGTCCGCTAGAACGGCCTTATCAAGATATGGACGGAGCTTTCCGTAGAGAATGTCGCCCTTCTCGAATGCGAACTTGCTGCTCTGGACGTCTGCGCCAGCCCCGCCGCCTATACGTACGAACTGGCCCGAGGCGACGTGTTCAAGCCCGACGTAGAGCGAGCCCGCATGCTCGACTGGATCAACTTGGACAGCCACTAAATCACAAAGGTCAGCCAGTTTGACGGTATCAGGAGAGGTCATACCAACACCCGAAGCTTTGCCAGAGCCGACGAAAGCATTTCAGTGGCTGCGGTCTCACCAGCAACAACGGCATCAAAGCGATCAAGGATGTCCTTTAAGTCTGTCGCGTCATCACTTGCCCCATTCCCTACCCAACGGCTCGGGCTGAGATTATAGTCAGCCTCATCCGCCTGCCTGCTCGTGATGATTGCAACCTCGCCCTCGACCTCATCCCCCTTCACGAACAAGGCCGACAACGGACGAATGTCCTCTTCCGGAATGTAGTTCTTCGGCCGCCCCTTCTTCACACGCCTGCTCGCGTTGACGAGCACAATCTTATCCTTGCGCGCCGCCGGCTTCTTCTTGTTCAGCACCACGATCACGCCGGCAGCGGACGTGTTGTAGAAAAGGTTATCCGGCAGCAGGATCACGCCCTCGATGTAGTCGTGGTCGACGAACCACTTGCGGATCGCACGCTCTTTGTCTTCGTTCTTGGAACCTGACCCTCTGGTCATGGCGCCGGTGTCGAGAACGACGGCCGCACGTCCGCGCTCGCCCATCACGCTCAACGTATGCTGCAGCCAAGCCCAGTCGCCCTTGCCGGTCGTTACGCCGCCCTGCGTACGAAAACGGTCGAACGGATCATTGGCGAACACGTCGGGATTGAACGGCTGGTTCCACATCGGATTGGCCACAACGATGTCGAACGTCTTCAATCCGCCGTCACCCGATCGGAATTTCGGATTGATCATGGTGTCGCCACGCGCCATCTCGATATCCATGTCGTGGATGATGGCGTTCATCTGCGCCACGGCATAACTCTCCGCTTGCAGCTCCTGGCCGTAGAGCTTGAGCGGCACCTTGCTTGTCGGATCGAGCTCGCGCGCGACGAGCTGTTGCTTCACGAGAAGTCCGGCCGAGCCGCAGGCGTAGTCGTGACACTCCTCACCCGGCTTCGGTCGCAGAATATGCGCCATCAAGAAGCCAACCTCGGTCGGCGTGAAGAATTCGCCGGCGCTCTGCCCCGAGCCTTCAGCAAACTTCCGCAGCAGATACTCGTACGCGCGGCCGAGGAAGTCCGGCTGGACATCGGCAAGCCCAAGCCGGTAGCGAGAATCCGAAAATGTTTCGATGACGGCCGCGAGCTTGGCCGGGTTGATGTCACGCTCGCCATTGCGCTCGGCGGCGAAGTCGACCACGTCAATGACACCGGATAGCGTCGGATTGTGCTTGACCACCGCACGCACGGCCTTGGTTAGATGCTCGCCGATGTCCTTGGGCTTTGTGCTCTCGCCCTTGTCATCCAGCGGCCAGTCATACGCTTCGCGGCCGTTGATGATGGACCACCGCGACTCCGGCGGCAGATAGAACCGCAAGAGACTATGGTCGCCCTCGGCGATCTCGAGCGCCGTCGGGCGGTCGCCGTAGTCTTCGGCCAAACGCGCAATCTCGTCATCGAAGACGTCGGACAGCCGCTTCAGGAATAGCAGTGGCAGTAGGTAGTCTTTGAACTTCGCCGCATCTTTCTCGCCACGGATCGAGCACGCGGCATCCCAGAGCATCTGCTCCATAGGCTTCGTCGTGGGGGCTGCAGCGACAGCCTTGCGGCGCCGAGTTACCCCCGAGGCTGCTTCAGCGGGGTTTGCGGCAACGTCTTCGGGCCCGACGCCGGCCTCCTGCGCAAGCGCTGCAATAGTCTCTCTCGCGGCCTTTTGAGGGGCGTTGGCTCCGCCCTCCCATCGGTTTACCGTCGCGAACGAGACGCCGAGTCGTTCGGCGAGTTGCTCCTGGGTCAGATTGAGCTTGGCGCGGATCGCGCGGAGGAGGTGGGCGGAATCATTTTGTGTCATGTTTGCTATGTTTGTTATATCGCACAACTTTGTCAAGAGGCACCTGCGCCCGTTTAACAAAATCACGGTTGATAAAAGCAAGCACGAACGATCTATAAAATACCATTTTTAATCAGTTGCTTGCGTTATTTATTGCGCCAGCTTCAATAAAACCGAGCCGGATACAAGTCGACTTTTTCGATAACTAAGCGATCAGCCAGTAGACACGCGCCTTGCGCTCCCCTTCCCGGCCAACCGTACCCGCGCCCGCCAGGCTATCGAGCGCCTCCTTGACCTTTTGCCGAGGAATCTCGCCTCCGATACGGGAGTGAATCTTGCCTATCTTGGATCGTGGGTAACGCTTGAGGTCCTCGACCACCAGCGCCTCCAGCCGGTGCTGCTCGATACGGCCAAGGCTGGTTGTCGCGGGAATCTTGGTATCCCGAAGGAAGTCTGGCGCCACAAAATACCGGGTGGCCTTGGTTCGCCCCACGCTCTTGACCAAGCCAAGATCCTGCAACCGTCCAAGCCACGGGCGCAGCTGCTCAACATCTTCCAACATCAACCCATCCACCAGCTCTCGCGCCGTCAAATGTTCGACTTGCGCCAGCAGCCCGAAACAAATCATTTCACGCTGCTTCAGCTGATAACTTTGGGCCGCCTTCCCCAGAAGATCGATGACCTCTGGTTTGAGAATGCGGCGCCCGACTGTGACTTCAACGCGATCTTGGCCCTCGCGCAGTCGGGGCACGCCGCGCCCTTGGGCGAGGAGGACCTCGTACATCGTGTCGAATCCCGAACCCTCGCGGTCCATGAGCTTCAGATCATGGAACGCGCGAGCCAGGCTTTCATTGCGCCGGGCAGTCGCGTGAAGCACGGTCGCTGGCGTCACACCGAGCGGAAGCGGTCCGGGGTTCACGACCTCTAGCCGATCCGGATAAGACTTGATGAAAATGTCACCGCGCTGAGTGTACGGTCGATGCACAAGCGCATTGACGAGCAGCTCGCGCACGACCTTTTCATCGTACGCCGGAACAAGCTTGCGGAAAAGCCCATCTGGCAACTCGTAGGTTTCACGGAAATCAGGCACATCATTCCAGATCGCATCCACTAACTCGATTGGTGAAAGGCTGAAGTCGTCCCAGATCAGCTTGTTCAACTTGGCATCGCGCTCATCGTATTTGATGAACTGAACTACCGGCGCAACACCAAGAGCGGCGCGGTCTTGGCGCCGGCCCACACACATGATTCCCAGATTGGTCAGATACTCACCATCGGCAAAACCGTAATGGTCAAGAATCTCATCATCGGACTTTTCCTTCACGGAGTCCTTGACCCGGTCAGACGCACGGATACGTCCAGCGAAAATGGTGAGTTTGGCAGTATCGAGTTGGCCGCGCGGAATACGAGCGGACGTGAGCGACTCCCAAGAGAGCGTGGCCCGATCCTTCGCGAGCCTCAGGACGTCGTCGCCGACCATCGGACGATTGCGGTCGCCCTCCCGCAAATAATATTTGCCACCACTCGTTGATGGGACAGAGGCGGAGCGCGGAACGTGCAGCTCAATGTATTCGCCGCCATTCTCGGCCGTGCGAACCACGGCCTCGGGCGCAACATTCACGCTAAGCTCTCGTACTCGCCTGGTAACGGTAGCCGGCAGGTCAGCAGGGATATACTGGTCAGAGGGAGGATTGCCGTCGCCATCCTCAATGCCGATGTGGATTGTGCCGCCGATCGCGGTTGCGAACGCCACACAGCTGTCGGTTAGCGCCTGCCAGTCGGCACTTGTGCCTATTACCTTGCGCAGCGATTTCTTCTCGAACTTCTGGTGCTCTCCGCTCATGGCTGGACATTAAGGGCGCAAGCGAGTCGCATCTACAGCACTCAGAGCGTTTACGCCCATGCCATAGGCAATCATGTGTCGCTTCGCCTGCTTTTCGGAGCCGCCCTCACCCACGCGCCAGCGGGGCGGCGACGAAAAGCGGGCAAAGGTCTGCTTTTTGGTGAGCCCTCACTTCACTTATCCGCGAAGTCTTCTGGCACTATTCACGCCAATTTGGCGCGAATGATCCGAAATGGCCAAAATCCGCGAGAAAAAGCTGGCGCGAATGGGTCCGCCCCCTATCGCGACCTCGTCCGATCCCGCGACGGAGCCGAATGATCCGGCTGTTGGGGTTCCCCCCCCACCTCCCGCGCATTCAACTGGGTGAGCGTCGCCTGCTCGGAGATGGCATACGTCTGCCCATCTCGGTCCCGCACTTCCAACGCGGCCGCATCGAGCTCGCACTCCTGACCCTGAAAGTTGACCTGCCGCCGACCATCCACCGGCGCCCGGCCCTGGATCAACTCCCGCTCGCGCGTCAGCTCATCAAGTCGGTCCTGCGCATTCAACAACCCATCGATGCGCTGACTCACATCCATCAGCCGCTGCGGCCAGAGCTCGTCAGTGATTTCAGGATCGGCCGGATAGGTGTGAAGGTCATTCTGAAAGAGCTCGATCGCATGCTCCCGGCCGAACTCTTCCGACCATGACAGCAAATCCCCAACCGCATCCGAGGGATCCGGCACCAGACCTGCAAGCGCGCGCTCAAGCTCCCCACGCTTGACCTCATACGCGGCGGTCTCGCGGTCGAGTGCGGAAACAACGCTTTCAAGATCTTGCGCCATGCGCCGACACTAGGAAGGTTTCACACACCAGCCAAGACCGATTACCGCCCACGCCCCTCATTTTCGCGCGAAGCCCTTCGAACCGGTGCAGACCGCGCCTCCCGCGCCAAGATCTCTGTCAACGACAGCGCGGGCGCGTCTTTCAGTGAGGCGTTGTATTCGACGCGGGACAGGCCTTGATCAATCTCGCCGTAGGCAACGACGCGCGTCGCCGGCATGCCTTTCCTGCGTATTGCCGGATTTCGCATCACCCGCTCTTTCGACACCGGCCGTACGCCACGTCCATGCATCGCCCGCACGTTCGGTCCTTCATGCACCTGGGCCGGACGAAACTCGCCCTGGTCTATCAGCCGCCGATGGTCAACGCGCTCGCGGCGGCCGGCATTCGCCAACGCCGTATTGGCATGGGTCGCCCAGAGCTCACGGATCATCCGCAACGTCGTGGGCGGGCTTTGCCCGCGAAGCGCCCGCGATTTGATCTCCTTGGTACCGGCGGAGAACATCACCACCCGCTCTCCCGTCGCGACATCCCGGTCCCGGACCAGCAGATGGCAGTGGGGATTCTTCCGGTCCTTGCCGTTGGCATGAATGGCGCCAAACCATGAGGCCCGTCCCTTCGTCAACGCTTCGGCGAAATCCCGGACGAGATCGATCTGCTGTTGCGGCGTCAACTCAATGGGGAGCGCGAGGACCAACTTGTCCGCGACTCGGGCGTTCTTACGATCGGCGCGTTCCTCCGTCCGCAGCCAGCGAATGGCCTCACGCGCCGTTCCCGGCATCCGCTCCGCCATGTGATGCGAAACCGCACCACGCCGCATGATGTACCGGATATGCGCGGCGGCGGTGTACGGCTGGCGCTGGGTGGTTTTGCCGACAGGCAAAAGCCTCAGGCTGTAGATCGCCATTACCGCCCCCTCGACCGCGAAGGGGTGCTGCGAGACGGCGTGTAAGGCTCGGCCCCCACGTCGCGCGCAAGCCGCTCGGTCAACGTCAATTGTTGCGCGCACACCGAGGCGGACGAGAATGTGGGGCATGTCCCGGGCAGCTCGATCGACAACCGGGAGTTTTGTTGCCTGGGAAACCGTCTCACCCGGATGGCGCGCAGATTTTTCCGCCACAACTCGTCTTGGACCTTCAGGGCCCGCTGGTAGATCACATGCTGCTCGACGATCCTGTAAGCGGTCCGCGACAGACCTCGCGCGGCTTTGAGGATGCGATGCTCCTCGCGCGTCCGGCCCTTATTCACAGCTCTTCGCAGCACCGCATCGGGAAATTGGTTCAAGATATTTGGAATGTGACCATAATGAAAAACACGAATCGCAATCGGCTTTCCCGGCCGATCAATGATTTTGATGAGCGGGTATTTCTCTTCCATGGGGCGCATGTTGCCTCGCCAATTCGAGAAGCACTTCCACGGCTGTCTGGCGCACGGGTTTGAGGCCGAAAAGGCCCAAACCCATAAGTGCGCCCTGGGACCTGCCGACGAAACGTAAGCTGACTGCCAAAGACACGGCCGGAGATGGGACTCGACTCACGAGCGTAAGCGGGGAGCGAGTCCCGGCGGAGGCAAGAAAACGGCTTCGCGATGGCCTCGGCGTCGGCAGGTAGGATGCACAACCGTCTCGAAGACGGTGGGCGTCCAGAGGGGGTCCGGGGGAGACCCGCGCGGTCATCGCCGCGCGTCGCCCCCGCGCGATTGTATACGCGAGTTGCGTCGTCAATTCGGAATGCAAGTGCGGAGCGCGCATGGGACCAGTCGCAATCGCCTTCCTCTTCGTCATGTTCATCTTCTCGCTGTTCGGCAAACGCCGCCGGCGAAAACAGACCGGCCGTGAGATCAACGCCACGTTGAATACTGGCCTGCCCTCCCAGGAATCCGCACTTGGCCGCAAAGCCCGCGAGATCGTCGCCGCGCAGGAGTCAAAACTCCGCTCTCCTCCCCCGATTCACGGCTCAGCGCGATGGGGCCATGAGCTGGATGCGGCCGCGCTGTGCCAGGAGCCAGACGCGCATGGGTCCCACACCCTCCGCCTCGGCGGCCTCATCAATGACGACGGCGACACCGGCCTCGATGTGCGGGCGAGATACCCGGGCCATATCCTCACCGTCGCCGCCACAGGCCAGGGCAAAAGCGCAACACAGATCGTCGAGAACTTGCTCCATTACGCGGGCTCGGTCGTGGTGCTCGACCCTAAGGGCGAACTTTACGATCTCACCCATCGGCACCGCGCCCGCTTCGGCAAGGTCTGGCGCCTCGCACCGTACGCGCGCGAGGGCGAGCATTCCGACCGATACAACCCACTCGATGAGCTCGACGACGAACGCGAGCTCGGCGCCCGCGCCCGCCAGTTGGCCGAAATGCTCATTGTTCGGAGCGGCGGCGGCGAGGCGCAGTTCTTCGAGAACGAGGCCGTCAACCTGCTCACCGCCATCATCGTGCTGGTGGTCGAGACAACCCGCAAGCCCGAGCGCCGCGCCTTCCGCACCATGGCCGAGGTTCGCCGCATCTGCAGCCTGCCGCACCTGACGGACGACGGCAAACGAAAGCCCGGCATCCGCGAGTATCTCCAGGACGTCTTCGCGGCGATGGCTAAGCTCGACAATCCCTACCTCGCGAACCAGGGCCGCACCTTCCTCGGCTACGAGCACAAGCTGCTGAGCTCTTTCGTCTCCGAAATCAACGCGAACATGGCGTTCTTTGATGGCCATCCCGGTTTCGCGGATGTGACCGGGTCGTCGGACTTCAGGTTCGCCGATTTGAGCAAGGCGCCCGCCACCGTCTATCTCACCATCCCGCTCAAGCACACCCTGATCAGCTTCCGGTATCTCCGCGCCATGATCGGCATGGCCTTCGCCTCGCTCGAAGAACAGCGCGAGGCCACGCAAGCGTCTGTGCTCTTCATCCTTGATGAGTTCGCGGCACTCAGGGACATGCCCTTCATGCGCGAGGCCGTGGCGCAGATGCGGTCCTCCGGTGCATGGTTCTGGTTTTTCGTGCAGGACGTGGCGCAGCTGGAGTCCATTTACGGCGATGCCGCCAACGTCTTCCTCTCGCAGACCGACCACCAAGTGTTTTTCGGCTCGGTGTCCGACGCCAAGACCCGCGCCTTCATCTCCAAGAACCTCGGCACCTCTACATTCGCCTACCGCGATGCGCAGCTCAGCTGGTCGCAAAGCATCGGCATCAATGACGGCGAGTCGGCGGGGATGCAGGCGGGAAGCATCTCCAGCGGCCGCAACGTCGGGCAAAGCATCAACGTCGGCGATCCCGTGGTGCTGGCACCGAAGCAACTCCTCACGCCCTTCGAAGTGGGAACAGTCCTCGGCCAGCGCCGCCCAGGCGAAACGCACCCCTCGGTGAGCATCATGTTTTCGAAGCAGGCAAATGGTTTTCCGCTGCTGCTGCGCCGCCGGCATTGGAAGGCCGCCGCCACCGACGACACGCGCCGCCGCGCGACCACCCTTCTCCCCGTCAACCTCTGAGGATCAGCCATGGAAGCCGTTTTGCGAAAACCACCGCCGGATTGGGACCAACGCGCCGTCGCCGCGCCCTACCTCTCGGCGCTGCGCCAGCACTTCGATCAGGATGCCATCGAGCCCTCATGGCTCGACGGCCTGTTCACCGGCCTCTCGCAAGAACTGCGCGCCGTCTACCGCGACCAGGATGTCGACCGCGCGCTCGAGGGGTTGGACCGACTTCTGGCCAAATACGACCTGGCCGAGAAAGAAATAAGGACTCAAAACCCATCCCGTGCCTCCGCCAAAATCCTCGAATGCTGGAACCGCATCGCGCGCGCTGCGACCACGAAGCCAACACCACCGCCCCAGCAATCGTACAATAATCAAGCAGCGGTTCCGCCTGTCGAGACACCACCCTCACGCCCAAAAACGCCTACAACGCGCCTGCGCCTCAATGGACGCGCGATGCACAAGTCGGCGGTCCCGACCTGGATCTTCCTGGTTGCCATGAGTTGGGTCGCACTCATCTGGGGTGCGATCATCTCCCTCCCCTTCGGCATCGGCCTTGCGGTGTTCGCATCGATGATGGTGGGCTTCATCACCGTGCCTGCATGGGCCACCTTGTGGAGCTGGCTCGGCATGGGCGCGGTTCGCGACAGCACGCTGCGCTCGATGAACTTCAAGGACGTGCCTCCCGACCACCCCCTCGCGGTCATCTCGGGCGCCTTCGCCCGCGACCTCGACCTCCCTCCCCCCAGGATCGGCACCATGGATGTGGCCAACGCTTTCGCCATGGGCACCCGGCGTACCGACGCGACCATCTCCTTCGGCACGCCGCTGCTTGAGATTTTGAGCCCCGACGAAGTCGCCGCCATCATCGGCCACGAGCTCGGCCACGTCGTCAACGGCGACATGCGCCGCATGATGCTGATGCGGACCTTCCAGAACGCCACCGTCTTCTACATGCTCACCCAACGCGGCAAGCAATTCGCGCGCTGGGTCATCTGCTGGGCAGCGGAACTCATGATCCTCGGCAGCTCCCGGCAGCGGGAATTCTACGCCGACGCTATCGGCGCCGCCCTCGCCGGCAAGGACGCCATGATCTCCGCGCTCCGCAAACTCGAGCGCGCCCCACCCCTCACCACGGAAGAGAAAACCCATGCGCGCTTCATGGCGCGGGGCAAGCTGTCTTCGATCGCAAATCTGTTGTCGACCCACCCCACATTTCAGGAACGCATCGCCGCAGTAGAACAGGAGACCTATCTGCGGCGCCTGCCGCGAAGATCATGAATCGCGGTTCAGCAATCGGGGGACTGGCGTAGGCGCATAATCGGAGCTATCGAAGAACCGTGGATGAACCGACCGCGCTCCGGCTCAACCAGAGGTTGACACATTGCACTCATTTTCGCCATAATTGAGGGGATCAAACCTCAGCATCCAAGTGCATACCTGAACGAAAAGATTAGCCGATGACAATTCTTGAGCAGAGCGCCAGGACTATGACCACAGGCGAACTTGCGGCCCTGCAGGGCGATCGTTACGCCAAGGCGCTTGGCATCACGAAAGAAGAAGGACGCAACAAGCTTCGGTGGTTTGCCGAGTCCATCCTCTCCGGAATGAAAAAGAAATCGCGTCAGCATTTTCCCCTGCCAACAGACGACGTAAATTGCCAGAAAACGCTCGTCATTGAGAAGATTAACAAAGAGACTTTCAGAGTTTTGATTGAACGGGAATGAACTTTGATCTCGGGGGCAATTTAAATCGCGGATGCAGCAGCTAAGCGAGTCAGACAGACCAGCCCGATGTCCAAAAGCTATACTCGCGAATAGCCGCATTGAAGCGTGTGAAGTCGAGGCGTGGAATCGTATTAAGTCCAAGTACCGGCCGCTCAACGTATTTGTGAATTTCCCCTACGATAAGGCCTATCAGCCTATCGCATGTACCGTCATAGCCACGCTATTCAAATGCGGGCTGCGACCTCAGATGGCGGCATTAAAATCGAGTGGTGCGCATCGGCTGTGCAAAATTTGCGAGATGATTCAGCAAAGTAAATATTGTTTGACTGACCTATCGTACTCCACGCTGCACAACATGCCCTTTGAACTTGGCTACTCAATGGCGCTAGGCCGCATCGGGCATCAATTCGTGTTGGTTGACCAAAAGTACGTAACTAATGCCGACTCGGTTCGCGTCCGAAAATTTGACTCACAGCTATCTAATATGAAGGGCGTAATCGAGCCGATTACTTACGACGGAGATAAAGAAAAATTGGCAAATGAGTTGGTGAAGCGCATTCAGGACTCAGTTCCAGAAGCTCCAATAAACAGCAGGGCCAATATAAAACGCGATGAAATAATTTCTGAAATTATGCAGTTTTCCAAGGAGGTACAGAAAGCCCTCAAGAAAGGATCGCTTGATGAGTTTCTCCTCGCGGCCGAGTTCATCGGCCTGGGTTAACGGGTCGCTCTCAGAAGGGGCCGCATGCCAGAGTTGGCCAATTCGCCCAAGTGCATCGCTGTTTTCGGCGGATCGGGCGATCCTAAAGATCCAGACCTCCAACGTCTCGCTGCAAACCTAGGGCTATTGCTAAGTCGAACACCGACCGTCGTGCTCTGTGCGGGAGTGCGTCAGGGTCTGATTGGTACATTTGCAAAGGCATGCATCAGCGCGGGTGGGACCGTCTGTGGTGTGATCCTTCGCAAGGAATATGAAGCCGCAAAACTCCTGGATGGATTGCATACCTTAGAGATTGTGAGCTCAAGCGACGAAAGAAAACGCGTCTTTCAGCAGCGCGCTGACGTGTTCGTTGGACTTCCGGGGGGCATAGGCACAATCGACGAAATAATAGGGGTAGCTGCACGGCGTCAGCTTGGCGAGTGCAGCAAACCGTTAGTGATCATCAATCCAAAAGGATACTACAACAAATTACTGGATATGTTTTCGAAAGCCGCGGATGAACACTTACAGCATCCACGCCATGTCGAGGCACTAGCAATCGTGTCGCGTTTAGAAGAGCTTCCCGGCGCCCTGTTCTCAACGAACTCAAAATGACATTAGGCGCTGTCATGGCGCGTTCGAATCGTAAAACAGACGAAAAGACCCGGATGTTCCGGGTCTTTGTGCAGGCGCTATCACTCGGCCTGGTCGCGCGGTTCCTCGATGCGGATCACAATGCGGCCGTTCACCGGCAGCGCGTTGAGCAGCAGGTCATGCCCCTTCCCGTCTTCGTGCGGGAAAAGTCGGCCGATGCGGGTCCAGTAGGACTTCTGGCCCTTGCGGCCGTCTTGTACGGCGTAGGCGCTGTAGACGGTTTCGGGCTTGGCGGTTTGCTTCATGGTCGTCACTTTCGTTCGGTTTTCGGGCCACGCCTCTCGCGGCCCGTGGGCTCTTGAGGGACGGCGCTGAGGACAGGAACGACGGGCTAACACCGCGACGCGGCGGCGAAGATGGGATGGGACCCGTCTGCAGCCGGCCCTTGGCGGTCTTGGCCGCGCCGGGCACTCTGCCCGACGGATAGCCGAGATGTGACGTGTGCTCGGATCGAACGGGAACGACCGGCAAACAGAAAGTCCCGCACCCGACACAGGCGGAGACGCGGATGCGCAACGGAGCCCCTCCCCCGACCCTCTCCCGGCAAAAAGACGTGAATGGCCTCCCACGACGCGCTATCGTCAGGCGTGATTTGCGGGGGAACCGTTGACCAATCCGGAGTTGGTATTCCTGCTTTCAGCCGAGGCTGCCACGATGCTGCGCATCTCGAAGCGCACGCTCGAGCGTATGCGCGTTGACGGCACCGGGCCCCGTTACCTCAAGGCCGGACCCGGAAAACGCTCCAGGGTGCTGTATAGGCAGTCTGAGGTGCTGGCCTGGCTCGAATCAAAAAGCTTCGGATCAACGTCGGAATACCCTCGTTAAGCCCGTGCGGGTGAACCCGGGCTAGTCGGTGTCTTCATCCGGGCGGACTTGGTAATACTGTTTGGAGTCCCCCCATCGGCCACGCTGCAAATTGAGATGCGGCTCGGAGATTGCGATGGCCACCGCTTCCATGATGTTCAAAGCGCTTTCCACCGTCGCGCTTAATTTCGCGGTGTCGACCGATAGCTTGTGCTGCTGCGTCACCCACTGTGTTCCGAACCACGAAAATCTATTCCATCGCTCGGCAAGATGGTCCGTCTTGTGGGTCTTGAGGCGCTTGAAGAGACGATCATCGCCCGCGCCGGTCTGTCCAACATAGACAAGCTCATAATCAGCATAGAGCGCATAGATGCCGCGTTGGTCCCTAAACTCTACGGGAACGGCGTTGGGGCTTCGCGATGCGGCGCCGCGCAGAGAACCGGCGTTGTTTTGCCGACCCCAAAAGACCTTGTCGATATGCCAATGCAGTCCGTAGCTCTCGATCACGTCATCCACCTTCATTGTGCGATGAGGATGTTACATCGACTGCAGGTCTGGACAAAATACCTGTGCCCATCAGCCGCCCGCTTATTCTATTCGTCATATCCAATCGAATTCAAAAATCGCTTTTCTGAAATGGAAATGATCTGAAGAAGATGTTCCGCAATGTTCTGGGATGTTCTGTTCTATATATAGCGGCTACCGATTATGCGTGGAGGCGCCACCGATTATGCGCGCCAATGCTCCCGTTTATGCGTTGAAGCCCGGTTCACCGCTACCGATCATGCGCGAGGCCGCAACCGATTATGCGTGACCTCCTCTCAAACCCAAGGCGACGGCGGTATTCTTTGAAGGCTATCGCTACCGATTATGCGTGGACGTCACCAGGTCGGAGTGAGGCATGCCGGACCAACCCGTTGCTACCGTTTATGCGTGATCGAATCTGAGCCGTGCTACCGATTATGCGTGGAAGGGATGGCGTGCCGCCACGTACGAGACATAGTCCGGCGAAGAATGAGAACGGGCGCAGAAAAACGCATCGGTCTGCTACCGATTATGCGTGCGCGAAGAGTCCGCTGCGCTACCGTTTATGCGTAAACTTTCGTCATGGTTTCCGTCTCTTGCTTGGAAGAGCCAGCATCTCCGACGTCCCGGGGGAAATGGTGATACCGAGGTCGGTCACTTTCACCGGCAGTTTCGGAAACACTTCCTTGATCTGCTCGATCTCCTGGGCGAAGTCGCGCCGGAAGTTGGTGGAGCGGCTGTACCCCGTCCCCCACTGCTCCCCGAGAGCCTCCCAGGACATGCTGAGCGGCTTTTCAAGGTTGTTGAGCCGGTAGCCAAGCCAGAACAACATATCCAGCTTGCGGGGCGAGCTCGAGAACGCCTTCACCGCGTGAATATTCACCGGCAGCGCGTGCTTGGTCAGCGTCTGATAAAAGTCCTGGCTGAAGGTCACGGTCGACGGCCACAGCATCTTCTGCTCCGGCTGCGTCGGGAACCATACGTCGATCGATGAGAACGGTTGCGTGCTCACAGTCTTGGCGCGCTCCCCGTCCCATACGCCGATTTTCATGTTGCAGGCCGCAAGGGCGTTGATCTGCTGCTTGAACGAATTGAGCGTGCCGTTCTTGCCGCCGGTCACCGCGAATCCCATCGACTTGATGAACCCGGTGAGCGTGTCCTCGATCTGAATCGTCGCCGATTTCTGCCGCAACGCTTCACTGCAGGTGTGAAGCAGCAGCAGGCGCGCCCGCGAGCCGTAAGGCAACGGCTGATCCACCCACTCACCGTTGCGGCCGACGAGTTTGCCGGCGCTCACCATCAGGCTCATGCGCCCCTGCCGGCGCTGCCACTCGCGAACCGAGAGCGGTTGCGCCGTATAAGGCAGCGAGCAAATTGCCAGCACGCTATGAATGTGCCGCAAATCCTGGCGCTGGATTCCGGTCTCTTCTGCAATCTGGCGCTGGGTTGCCACGCGGCGGCGCTGACCAGGTGGCATGGCTGATAACTTATCCCGCCGCTCCTGCTCGCGCACGCAGCTCGAGATGATGCTGTCGCGGAGGAACGGTGTCGCCTCGGCAACGCGCTGCACCAGATCCGCGTCGCGGACCTGAGGCAGGGTGTCGAGGCCGAGGGTCATTTGACCCCCTCCCTGTCACGGACCCTTGTCCAAGTGGACAGATGTACAAGTGTGCATGATCTACTGAACACGGCGCCCGTCCTCACTGAAATCGATATCGTTCACCACAAACCCATGGGCGCGCAGCGCCTCGAGGATGATGAAGCGCTTGGTCGTCCCCTCTTCGGCGGCTTTCTTGGAGATGGCGGTGAAGAGATAGTCGGGCAGCTCCACCGCGAGACGCCGGACCGGTGCCGGCTGCGAATTTTTGCGCACCCGCTTGGCCACGGGCTTCGGTGAGCTTTCCGCCGCCGGGGCAGCCGCCCCCTCCTCCACCGGCGCGGGTGTGGGCACGGCCGCCACCGCAGGAACATCTGCCGGGAACGACAACGCCGGCACATTCTTCTCGGCGGCGAATTGGTCGACGACCGTCTGCATCTTCTTCAGGTCGATCGGCTTGAAGGTGGGCTTGGATACGTTCATGCGGCGGCTTTCTGTTGGTCTTGACTGATCGCGAACAGCACCTCATTCACGATACTGTCGAGTTCCTGGGCGGCCTTCGCCATCGGCGGGCGCCCGCGATCGGCGAAGTGCGGTGGCACCCCGGTGAGAAAGGATTCCGAATACGCCGGACGGTAGTGCATCAGCGTTTCAAAGCGCGCGATACCGTTCGCATCGATCTGCTCCAGCATGTACGCCTGCGAGCTCGCCAGAATGAACGGCACCGTGTTCAACAGCACGCGGTGAACAATCGGCTTGCCGATGCGGACGCCGATTTCCTGCAGCTGCACGGACAGCTTGTTAGCTTCAAGGATGTCCGGCTCGGAAAGTTGAGCCGGCGTGATGGTGAGGTTAGCGAACACCGCCAGATGCAGCATCTGGTTCGTAAGTGTGCCAGCGAGGTCGATCAGCACATAACCATCACGCTTATAATAGACATCCTCCACGAACGACGAAATGTCACCTTGGGGCCCCTGCTCCACCGTCAGCCCCGGAATGTTCCGCGCCGCGTCATTGGTCGCATACCAGCGCCACAGCGTCTGGGTCTGGTCGAAGTCGATGATTTGAACCTTGTGGCCCATGTGGGCCAGCGCCCCGGCGATGCTGAGGCAAGCGGTGGACTTCCCGACGCCACCCTTGGGTGACGCGAAGGCGATGATGGTCGGAGGTGTGTGCGTGGTCATGACCGCATCGTGTGCACAACACCGGCGACGGTCAACGCGAAGAGGTCAAGAGACGGGCATATAAGTGAGGGGGGTGTTGCAAATGATGCTGATGCACACTTGTCCATTTGTCCAGCTGTCCAAGTGGACAAGCGTACAAGTGTGCAAATGGACAAGATGAATTTGCGCCCAAGTTTTCGCGCGTTTTGAAGATGCACAAATGTCCATGCGTACAGATGGACAAATGCACAGGAGCACAAATGGACATGTCCAAGTGTGCAGGTGTCCATGTTCACATGGCCAGCTGGACAAGCGCACAAGAGCACAGGTGTCCAAGTGTACATGTGCACATTTGGACACCGGGAAAATGCTCAGCCGTCTGCGGGATTGGCACTCAAAAGCTGCTGCGCGTCGGCCAGCAGGCGACGCATCGCGTCGAGCCGAGCAGGGTCGTGGGCGAGCCGCTCCGCCTCGGTCTTGGCGCTGTCGCCCATGGCCTCGGCGATGGCATCCCCGACCTTCTGATTGAGCTGCCGGGAAGGATCCTCGGCGAGGTGGGCATAGCGCGCGGTGGTCATCGCGTGTTTATGGCCGAGAAGCTTCCCGATCATGGGAAGGGACCCACCCGCCTGCGCGGCCTCGCTCGCGAAATGGTGCCTCAGGTCGTGGAGCACCACGCCCTCGAGCTCGGCCATGGCACGGATCCGCCGCCAGGGCTTCTGCAGGTTGATCAGGTGCGCGCGGTCATAGCGGCCCACGATGACGTAGGGATTGCCGCTCACGCGCGGAAGCTCGCGCAGCACGTCCACCGCCAGACTGTTGAGCGCAATCGTCTTTTGACCCGTCTTGGAATCGGGAAGCAGCAAAACCCGCCGCTCAAGGTCGACGAAGGACCATTTGAGGGTGAGGATCTCGCCCACACGCGCGCCGGTCAGCATCAGCAGGCGAATGGCGGCGACCGAATAAAGGCTCTCGAGACTCTCCGCCGCCACGGTCGCCAGCACCTTGCCCAGCCGCGCCAGCTCCTCGCGCGAGAGATACCTCTGCCGCTTGTTCTCACGGTACTTCTGGATGCCGAAGCAGGGATTGCTTCGCTCCGGCCGGTACCCGTGCTCCTCCGCCCAGCTCATGATCTTCGACAGGATCGCGACGCAATAGTTGGCAGTGGAGGCCTTACCCGCATGCTTTGCATGGAAGCGCAGTACATCGGAACGTTTGATGTCGACCAGGCGCCGTGACCCGAAGGCGGGGACCAGGTAGAGGCGCAGCAGGATCTCATATTTGGTGCGACTGCCGGGCTTCAGCCTCGGCCCGTGATCGACCATGAACTGTGCCGACGCGTCCTTGAGGGTGGGGTTTTCGAGCCGTTCCTGCTTCAAGGTGGCGGGGTCGCCGCCACTGGCAATCTGGCCGAGCAGCCGATGCGCCTCCTTGCGCGCGGTCTCCGCCGTCCACGGTTGGCCATGCTTGCCGATGGTCATCCAGCGCAGCCGGCCATCGATGCGCTTGAGGAGAAAATAGCTTGTCGCGTCCGCCTGGCGCCGCGCCCCAAAGCCTTTAAGCTCGGAGTCGCGAAGGGTCTCGCCGACCTTCAGCCGCTCGACGGCCGCTTTGGTGATTTTGCCCATGATCCGCCCCCAAACGGCGTCCCTGCAGAATCACTGCAGGGTTCAGCCGTAGCTAACTTCTAGCTAACATTTTGCGGCGAATTTACGACGTGGGCTGAGAAATGCTGTCGCCTTAACATACTGATTATACGTTCATATTCGTAATACTGCGAATTCATGGCGATTGGCGAATCTGCAATCGCACTGCAGAGGTCAGGGGTTCGATTCCCCTCGGCTCCACCAACTTTGACGGCCGCGTTCATTGCGGCAAACAATCCCTGCATTTCATCGGGGCAACCGGTGCGCAGGGCATCCCACAACAAAAGCGGATTAATCATCAATCGCGGCCAAGCACGGCGCGTCCATCTGCGACCGTGACAGGCGCATAATCGCGCTGCGCCGTCGGCCGTACCGCTTCTGCTTTCGCATCAGCCCGCACGCGAGAATGGCTGCCATCCCCCCGATGGGTAGCGATCTGCGGCTGTCGAACCTAACTGAAACGCACCCGAAAACTGACCTCGCTCAATGACGAGGCTCGATTTTCCCGGCGATCTGCTCGGGGCCATTCATTCAACCGTGAAGCGAAGGTGAAACCGCGCCATGAGGAACACACCTGCAAAACGATCGGCAACCGCCGGTAAGCCGATTTCATCGTCGCACGAGACGTCCCCTAGCGTCCCGGTCTTCTGGCCGATGATCCTGGCGGAGCGGCTTGCTGAAAAAGGTGTCGACCTCTACGTCAGGAACCTCGAATTTCTCGGCGAAGAGCTGAAAATCGACACGCAACTGCGGCCGAAACTCGCGACCCCCAGCAAAGTACGTCTCGACCTGCGCGTCATGGAGCTCCGGGATTATGGTGAGCAGTCTGGAATTCCGGCCCTCGTGAATGCGCCGTTCGCGGGTCACACCGCGATGATCGCTGACTATCACAAGGGCCAGAGCCTCGTCGAAACGCTCATGGCCAATGGCATCCAGCACGTCGCGCTGACAGATTGGAAATCAGCGACAGACGACATGAAGGACCTGGAGATCGACGATTATCTTGCGGCGATGGTCGTCGCGATCGATGACCTCGGCGGTAAGGTCAATCTGATCGGCCTATGTCAAGGCGGATGGGTGGCCGCGATGTTGGCCGCACGCTTTCCCGAGAAAGTGAATAAGCTCGTTCTCGCCGGGGCGCCGATCGATACCGATGCAGGCAACGGGCCCATAAAACGGATGGCGCAGACCTATCCGATCTCGTTCTATCGCGAGCTTGTTGAATTGGGCGGCGGCTTGATGCGGGGACGATACATGCTGCAGGGCTGGAAAAGCATGCATCCCGAAGAACATTATTTCAAAAATTATGTCGACCTCTACGAGCATATCGACGAGCCCGCATACGTCGCAAAAGAGGAAGATTTCGAAAGCTGGTACGAAAATCCAATCGATCTCCCGGGCCGATGGTATCTTGAAGTCATCACGCAAATTTTCAAAGAGAACCGGCTGGCGAAGGGGAAATTCGTGGGGCTGGGAAGACGGCTCGATCTTCGTTCGATCGTTTGTCCTACTTATCTCCTGGCCGGTGCGGCGGACGATATCACCACGCCAGAGCAGGTTCTGGATGCCAGCAAATGCATCGGCACGTCTCCTGGGCTCATCGAGAAGAAGACCGTGCCCGGCGGCCATATCGGCTTATTCATGGGATCGCGAACGCTTAAAGATGATTGGCCCGCCATCGCCGCGTGGATCAAGAAATAAGAAATCATGTCCGCGGCTCGCCGTCTCCTCATCTTGATCGGCATCAAGGTGGGGAACATACTGCAATGGGACGAAAGTGCGTGTTTCGCGAGGCGTTTCGATGCCGCTTCCAATTGGCACAATACGCGCAGTTCGCGGCGCCGTTGTCGATGTCCGCTTCGAGGATGGCTTGCCCGAGATCGAGACAGCGCTGAACGTGGCGTGGGATGAGCCACACCCGCTGGTTCTGGAAGTCCATAGCCATCTCGACGAGCAAACTGTCAGAGCCGTTGCGCTGCAGGCGACCTCAGGATTGAAACGCGGGACCCCTGTTCACGCGACTGGAGCAGCAGTCTCAGTGCCCGTCGGCCAAGCCATTCTCGGCCGCCTTCTGGATGTGATGGGCAACATCGGCGACGATGGAGCACCCCTTCCCCCAGACATTCCTCGGCGCGGCATTCACGCGCCGCCCCCGAGTCTCAAGGATGAAACCGGCACGTCGGCAATCTTCGAAACCGGAATAAAGGTGATCGATCTCCTGGCGCCGCTTCCGCAAGGTGGAAAGGCAGCGATGTTCGGCGGCGCTGGTGTCGGCAAAACCGTGCTCGTCATGGAGCTGATCCACGCCATGGCAGAGAAATACAAGGGCATTTCTGTTTTCGCAGGTGTCGGCGAACGCTCCCGCGAAGGACATGAATTATTGACCGACATGCGAGGCTCGAGCGTTCTGGCGCACACCGTATTGGTCTATGGGCAAATGAACGAACCTCCGGGCGCGCGGTGGAGGGTGCCAATGACCGCTCTGACCATCGCAGAGTACTTTCGCGATGCGCGTCACCAGAACGTTCTGCTCTTGATGGATAATGTGTTCCGCTTCGTCCAGGCGGGAAGCGAAATATCGAGCTTGCTGGGGCGCTTGCCATCGCGCGTTGGTTATCAGCCCACGCTTGCGAGTGAAGTTGCTGCGTTGGAAGAACGGATCGCATCGGTATCCGGGGCGGCGGTCACTGCGATACAGGCCGTTTATGTGCCCGCAGACGATTTTACCGATCCCGCGGTGACGGCGATCTCGACCCATATGGACAGCATGATCATGCTCTCACGGAGCCTCGCGGCTCAAGGCTTCTATCCCGCCGTCGATCCTTTGGCGTCATCGTCCGTTCTGCTTGATCCATTGATCGTCGGCGCCGAGCACTACGCGATCGCGGAGCGCGCACGGGAAACGCTCGCGCGCTTCAAAGACCTCGAGGACATCATCGCGCTCCTTGGCGTCGACGAACTCGGCACCGAGGATCGGTTGATCGTCAAGCGTGCCCGCCGTCTGCAAAGATTCCTGAGCCAACCATTCACTGTCACCGAAGCCTTCACGGGAACGCCGGGGCGAAGCGTCTCACGTGCCGAGACCTTGTCCGGATGCCGCGCGATCCTCGACGGCGAGACCGATACGTGGGCGGAAGCCTCGCTCTACATGGTCGGTACGCTCGAAGAAGCGCGCGCTAAAGAAAAGCAAGCAGGAAAAAAAGCGGCATGATGTTGAAGCTTCACATCATCACGCCCCTGACCGTTGCCGTCGAGGAGGAGGACATCCTCGCCGTCCGCGCGGAAGACGAAAGCGGTAGCTTCGGAATTCTGCCGGGTCACGCGGATTTTCTGACGCGACTGAAAATATCCATAGTCGATTGGAAACGCGCCGACGCCAGTCGGCATTACTGCGCGGTGCGAGGTGGCCTTCTGAACGTGATCAATGGCTGCGATGTCGCGATCGCCGCGCGCGAAGCGATTGCCAGCGACGATCTTTTGAAGCTGCATGACGTGGTCCTCGCGCAGTTTCATGACGAACTTGAAACCGAACGCAACGAGCGTGTCGGCGGCACGCAACTCCAACTCGCAGCCATACGCAAGATTATGCAGCGGCTGCGCCCTGATGGTCAGGACGGCTTGCTGGAATGAGCGATGACCGCCGAGACGAGGATCCTTTGGCAAAGAGCGCAGAAGTGCGTGGCGCGCGTTACCGTCGCTGGCTTCGAGAAGGCGAACCGACGGTCGCTCACCGCTTGGCACAGATCGGTGTACTCGGCTGGATCATCGTCACGCCGATGCTGCTCGGCTTATTCGCCGGTCGTTGGCTCGACCGGCAGTTCTCGACCGGACTTTTTTGGACCGCCCCGCTCCTTCTTGTGGGGCTCGCCCTCGGGTGTTGGTCGGCATGGAGATGGATGAACACCGCATGAGTTTCGCATCGCTGCCTGATGTTCTGAAAGGGCCTGACCTGCTGCTGCACCTGATCGTCGGCATTGGCATCGGGCGGTTTTATTTCTATGGCGTTTGGCGAACCGCAAATCTTATTCAAAAGCGGCCGTCGGCGGCACTCATGTCGACAGCACTCCGTTTCGGCCTTCTCGCGCTTGCGTTGACCTGCACTGCGCTCGAAGGCGCACTCCCGCTTCTGCTCACCGCGCTGGGACTTCTCGCTGCGCGGCACATGGCGCTGAGGGCCGCATCGTGAAATCGCCGCTGACACTCGAAGTTCTTTTCCATATCGGTCCTCTGCCCATAACGGAACCGGTCCTGGTGACGTGGATCATCATGGCGCTGTTGACCGTCGGGGCGTGGCTTTCGACGCGGCGACTGAGTTTCCAGCCATCGCGCCTTCAGGCATTTCTCGAATTGATCGTCGAAACGGTCGACGGCCAGATCCGCGACACGATGCAGGTCGAACCGGGGCCATACCGCGCCTTCATCGGCACGCTGTTCCTATTCATTTTCGTGGCGAACTGGTCCGAGCTGATACCGGGCGTCGAACCGCCGACCGCCCACATTGAAACCGACGCGGCTCTCGCGCTTCTCGTATTCGTTGCCGTTATCTATTTCGGCGTGCGCGCGAGCGGATTGAAGGGATATCTGGCGACTTTCGCTTCGCCGACGCCCCTTATGATTCCGCTCAACTTCGTCGAAAGCCTGACGCGCACGTTTTCGCTACTGGTCCGCCTCTTCGGTAACGTGATGAGCGGCGTATTCGTCATCGGGATCGTGTTGTCGCTCGCGGGCCTTCTCGTTCCCATTCCGCTGATGGCGCTCGATCTGCTCACCGGTGCCGTGCAAGCCTACATCTTTGCGGTGCTCGCAATGGTCTTCATCGCTGGCGCGCTCAGTGAAGGCAAACCACGCGAAAAGGAACATGAAAGGCCGACTGCATGAATTGGCTATCCTTCGCGAGTATCATTGGCGCCGCAATTACCGTGTCGTTTGGCGCCATCGGGCCTGCGCTTGCCGAGGGCAGGGCCGTTGCCGCCGCCATGGATGCAATCGCCCGCCAGCCCGAAGCTGCGAATACCATATCGCGTACGCTCTTCGTCGGACTGGCGATGATCGAAACGATGGCGATCTACTGCCTTGTCATCGCGCTATTGCTGCTGTTTGCGAACCCTCTCCTCAAATGACGATCGATTGGTCGACGCTGGCGCTCGAGGCCATAAACGTCGCTGTTCTGATGGCGTTGCTCGGGCACTTCTTTTGGAAGCCCGTTGCAGCGCTCCTCGATGAACGGAAGACAGCGATAGCTCATGATTTGGCGGATGCAGCGGCGAAGCGCTCCGCTGCCGAGACGGCGTTGGCGGCTGTCGCGACGGAGCGCGCCGGAATCCAGAAAGAACGCGAAGGCGTTTTGGCGAAGGCCGTCGCGGACGGCGAGAGAGAACGAAGCCTTCGAGTCGACAAAGCCAAGGACGAAATCGAAATTTTGCGCGCGGCGTCGGAGGCTGCCGTCGCGAAGGAGAAGTTGGATGTCACCAAGGCATTGAACGACAAGGCAGCGGCGCTCGCTATCGCAATCGCGACGCGCCTTTTGAACGGACTCGACGCGCGTGTACTTAAATCTCCGTTTCTTGACGGCCTTGCGAAACAGATCAAATCGCTTTCGCCGTCTGAACGCCAGTCTCTCGCTGGACAGCCGCTGAAGCTTAGCGCTGCGACTGAACTCACACCCGATCAAGAGCAGGAATGCCTGCGGGCTATCGAGGACGCCCTGGGCACAAGGCCCGACCTTTCGTTCGCATTCAATCCGGACCTAATCGCGGGCTTCGCCCTCGAATCGCCCAACGTCGTCGTCGGCAACAGCTGGCGGCATGATCTCGATCGCATTCGTTCGGAGTTGGCGCATGAGTGAGGCCGATGCTTGGCTCGCCAGATCGCGCCGAAAGGCGGCTTCCGCATCGGTCGGACCATACGTGGAACCGGTCGGCCGGGTCGAACAGGCCGGCGACGGGATTGCGGAAGTGTCAGGACTTGCCGACGTGCGGCTCGACGAATTGCTTCGCTTCGAGAAGGGTCAATTCGGCTTTGCACAAGCACTCGACGCCGAGCGCATCAGTTGTGTGTTGCTCGATGATGCCGACAGCGTTGAAGCAGGAGATAGAGTTTTCGGCACGGGTGACGTCGTCCGGGTCCCGGTCGGCGAAATGCTGCTCGGACGCGTTGTCGATCCGCTGGGGCGCCCGCTCGACGGTGGCGAAGCCTTCACTGCGAAGGAATGGTTGCCGATCGAGCGCGCGGCTCCAAGCATCATAGAACGCGATCTCGTCACCGAACCGGTGCAGACGGGAACGTTGGTGATCGATACCTTGTTCGCACTTGGCCGGGGCCAGCGCGAGCTGATCATCGGCGACCGGGCGACCGGCAAAACGACCATCGCGGTTGATACGATCATCAGTCAAAAATCGAGCGATATGGTCTGTGTCTATATCGCCGTGGGTCAGAAAAGCGCGAGCGTTGCACGCGTCATCAAGGCCTTGCGATCACACGGTGCAATGGAGCGGGCGATTGTCGTCGTCGCTGAAGCCGCGAGCACACCCGGATTGCAGTGGATCGCTCCCTTCGCCGGCTTCAGCATGGCGGAATACTTTCGGGACAAGGGCCAGCATGCTCTCGTCATAATCGACGATCTGACAAAGCACGCTGCAAGCCATCGCGAAATTGCCCTTCTAACACATCAGTCGCCGGGCCGCGAAGCCTATCCGGGCGACATATTTTATGTCCATGCACGACTGCTCGAGCGGGCGTCCAAGCTCTCGAAGGTGAAGGGCAGTGGATCGCTGACGGCGCTGCCGATTGCTGAAACGGATGCCGGCAACCTGAGCGCCTACATTCCAACGAACCTCATATCGATCACCGATGGGCAAATCGTGCTTGATGCGCGCCTCTTCTACGAAGGACAGAAGCCCGCAGTCGACGTCGGTCTCAGCGTCAGTCGTGTCGGCGGCAAGACGCAGGCCCACGCCCTGCGGGATACCGCAGCAACCTTGAGGCTCGACTACGCACAGTTCCTCGAACTCGAGATGTTCACGCGTTTTGGCGGAATGCCGGACGCTCGAGTGAAGCAGCAGTTGAAGCGCGGCGAGCGCATTCGCGCGATCCTCGCTCAGCCTCAGCTTGCGCCGCTGTCGCTCGCGGAAGAGATCGCACTCGTAACGGCAGTGCAAGACGGGCTTTTGGATGAGATGCCAGTCACAAAAATTGTGGAACTCCGCGGAAAACTGAAGGAGGCTCTCACCGCCTCGGCAGAAGACGCTCTTCGCCAAATTGACGCGACAGGCAGGCTTGACGACGCTGGAAAAGCGCAGTTGCGGTCCATGCTGAAGGATCTCGTGCAGTGACCGAGCGACTTTCCGAGATCACCGCTCGGATCGAAGGCGTCCGTGAGTTGGGAACGGTCGTGAATGCGATGCGGGGAATCGCCGGTGCCCGTGCGCAGCAGGCGCGAATGGGTCTTGTAGCAGTGGATCTTTATGCCGAGAGCCTTGCCAACGCGATCGGACGAACGTTGGCGCTCTTACCGACGAGCGATAATGCGCCCTCGAGCGGCCAACGGCTCGTGGTTCTGTTTCTCGCCGAACAGGGATTTGCAGGACCATTTAGCCGAGCGCTGTTGGACGCGGCCATTACGGACCTTAGGGACGATAATGTTTTCATCGTCGGGACACGGGGAGCAATGCTTGCCATTGAACGAGGTCTCAAGCCCTTGTGGCAAGGCGCGATGCCCGCGCATCCCGCAAGCATCCCGCGTTTCGCCGACCGCCTGGTCGAAGAGCTTTATGCGCGTATCGCATCGGGGGAAGTCGGACGTCTCGAAGCATGGTACGCCCAAAAAGGTCTTAAGCGGCGCCCGCTTTTTCCACTCGACCCCCAAGCGTTCGCAAGGAACCGTGGTGGCGCTGCGCCGCTACTCAATTTGAAACCCTCTGCAGTGCTTGCAGATCTTACAGCGGACTATATCCACGCCGAGCTCTGCGCCGCCGCACTCAACGCCTTTGCGGCCGAAAACGAGGCGCGTATGGAAGCGATGGCATCGGCACATCGTGAGATCGATCGACAGCTCCAAACGCTTAGGGCACGTCAGCGTGTTCTGCGGCAGGACGAGATCACGGACGAGATCATCGAACTGGCTTCCGGCACGGCCGCCCGCCGTCGGAAGCGCAACTAGTCTAGCGTTTTGCTTCGATGACGGCCCAGCGGTCGAGGATCAATTGCGCAAGCGCCTTATACGCCCCGCCGAAATGGTGCCCTCCGGTTCTTTCAATGAGCGCGGCGCCGGACAGCTCGGGCAACGTACATCCGGTCGTTCCGTCGGTCTTTTCCTCGGCACTATAGATACACACCACCTTGTCTTTTGGCAGTTCCGCCAGAAACGGACGGAGGCTGATATCTTCCGCCGAGCGAATTCCGAGCCAGCCCGACATCGACATTTCGAACCGGCCCACCCGTTCGGGTGCGAGCATAACGATGAGCTTGATCTTCTTTTGCAGATCGGGATCGAGTTTTGCCCAAACCATCGGAATGGTGGCAGCACCGAACGAATATCCCACCAGCGCGATATCGCCCACATGCCAGGCGCTGCCATAATGCCGCGCGATCCGTCCGATGTCTGATGCAATCGTTTGCGGATCCTTTTTGCTCCAGAAATAGCGAAGAGCGTCAACGCCGACGACTGACATGCCCCGCTCTGAAAGCGTCTCGCCAATTTGCTTGTCGATGTCACGCCAGCCGCCGTCACCCGAAATGAAAATTGCGAGGCCGGTCGGAGTCGCGGCCGGCAGTTCAGTCAGCGGCAGATCGCTGAGTGAGGCTTTCGCCGCAATACCTAATTGGAAGACGGACGTGATGGCCTTTTCCAACGTCGCGTGATCGTTCACGGAGCCGACTTCAAGCTTTGCGCCAGGCGTCGCCCCGACGAACGGTTTGAGAGTCGGGTCATCGGTACTCTTCGCAAAGGTGATCCACTGCCCGTTGAGTGCCGTCGGCCCATATTCGAAATGGCCGTCTTTCGATCCGACGAGCGGAGCCCCGCTACAGAACGGTGCGCTTGAAGCGAGATCAGGAGAAAAACCGACACTGACGACACCCGACACGCTGTTGGGAGGTCCCTGCGCCAGCGCGAGATAGGCAACGGTCGCGGCACGTCCAAGACCAAAAAAAACGGGCGATTCCCACGCGGGCATTTTCAGGTCGCGCTCGGACAAACGGACGAGGTCCTCGATATCCCCGAAGAGCCGGATACACTGCCCTGCCTGACCAGCCGTAGAGAGGATGCTCCGGACGACTGCGCGACTGAGAATGGCAACGGCTGCGCCTCGGTTGACGAGCTGGTCCGCAATAGATTTGTACGAGCGTGAACCGCCATCAGGATCGGCAATCAGAACGACAAAGGCGCGCGGCTCCTTTCCCGGCCAAAGCACGGGAACATCGCCGAACCGCTTCTGGGAAACGATCTTCGTTCCCGCGTGGGGGGTGAATGCGTACACGGATAGGATGACGGCGCTCACGAAAGCCGTACCGATAGCGAGGAACCGCGGGCTCCCAAGATTTGGCATCTTTAAAGTCATTCTCGAAGTCCATCAGATCTCGCGCGTCGGGCGCTGGCGTTGATGAGGGAAGCGACATCGAAGAGCGTTTGCGGCAAACGTAGACCATGCTCGTATGCGAGATACTTGGGTCGCCATTCCGGTTTGAATTTGCTTTTGAAGATTCGGACGCCTTCGAAGTGATAAAGCCTGTCGCCATAGCGAAAGAAGAGGCTCGCGGCACGCGCCCATCGCGACGCAAGTCGGTGTTCAGACAAACCCGAGAGCGGAGCCATGCCAAGATTGAACCATTTGTATCTCTCGGCCTTCGCCTGCTCCAGGAGACGCAGGACGAGATATTCCATCGCTCCTTCCGGCGCATCAGGGACATGTCGCATTAAATCGAGTGTGCAGGCAGAGGCGGCTGCATTTCCCCAGAGGTTCGCAAAGGCCACGAGGCGGCCATCATGTCGAAGCACGGCGATGTCATGACGCCTGAGATAATCTGGGTTCCAGAATCCGAGCGAAAATCCCTTTTCGCGATGTCCGCGCTGCGCGAGCCACGCATCCGAAACGCGCTTTAGTGCGCCAAGGAAGCCATCGATCCTTGCAGCCGGAATGATTTCGAATGTGATATTTGCACGCTCGGCTCGCATTTTTGTCTGACGCAGGCGCTTACCGGCTTTTCCTTCAAGGGTGAAGTTTTCGAGATCGACCCAGGCCTCCTCGCCGAGCTTGATGAGCGAGAAGCCGGCGTCGAGATAGACCGGAAGATGATCGGCCGTGATCTGGTAAAAGACGGGTGTCCCTCTTTGCTCGTCAGCGCTTTCCTTGAAACGCCAAACCAAGTCGATGAAATCGGCACTTTCGTTCGCGATCGGATCGCCCATGGCAATCCACGTTGAACCGCGAACGCCATACATCACGAAACCATGCCCGGTCTGTGAGAAGAGGAAGCGTTTGTCGCCGGTGAATGCTAGTTCGGCTGTCACCTGTTCGGAGTGCCGCGTGATCTCGGCCGCACGCTCAAGCTCTGCAAGCGAAGCTTTGTGGCTGGTATCTGGCGGCCGGTGCAGCAGCTGATACGTCGCGATGATCATGACGATGATCGCAGCCCCAAGGGTCGCACGCAGAAAACGCGATGCATCCTGGTGATAAGCGAATTGCCACCAGAGCGAATTGTCATAGGGAACGCCGCGATAGATTGCGAGACCGATAAGGATCGATGCGCCGATAGCGATGAAGACGGCAAGAGTCGCGGGCGTCGACAGTCGTCCAGCCAGCACGCCGCCCTTGCGGTAGAACTCCCGGTGTCCGGCGATGAGAACGGTCGCAGCGATCAGGCACGCGAAAGCTTCCAGGAAATCGAGACCTTTCGTGACAGAGAAGACGGCGCCGCTGAGCAGCAGGATGACCGCGAGCTGCCAAGCCGACCGCAGTCGGTGGGCAAGGCCATTTGCGATTATGAGGAGCATCGTTCCGACAAGGCTTGCGATGAAATGCGATGCTTCGACAAACGGCAGCGGCAGTACTTCTCTGAGGAGCCACGTGCGCTGAGAGGGAAGGGTCCCGGAGATCAGCAGGAGCAATCCGCCGGAGAATGTCACGATTGCGGAGAGCGGCGGAATGATGGGTTCAAAGATCGTCGCCGACGTACTGCTATCCTGGTGCGCACCCTCTTTCCGACTGCGGATTTCATGAACGACGAGCATCGTCAGGGCCGCGATCACCGGCGCGATGTAATAAATCAGCCGGAAGAGGACCAGCGATCCGACCAGTTCACCGGTCGGATGTTTCGCGACGCCGAGAAGGATGACGGCATCGAAGACGCCCAGTCCGCCGGGAACATGACTGACGACCCCAAGCACCGTCGCTAGCGCAAATACGACGAAGAACCCTGGAATGGTGATGTGCAGATCGTGCGGAAGCAGCACCCAGAGAGCGGACGCCGCCGCGATGACATCGATCATGCCGACGAGGATCGCTGCGACGGTGGCGCCCGCGCCGGGGAGGGGCAGGCGCCAATTGGCAACCTCGATCCGCAAGGGACGAATAGTAATCAATACGAGCCAGGCTGCTATGGCTGCCAGAATAAGAGTTCCAGCAAGGCGGCACGACGGAACGCTTAATCCCACCAACGCAGCAACCAACTGTGGATCGAGCGCGAGGCAAATTCCGGCAATTGCAGCTAGTCCCGCCCAGAAACTGAGCGCGCAAAGCATGACGATGCCGAGAATGCGATCGGTATCGACGCCCCACGCCCGGTAGAGCCGCAGTCGAACAGCGCCTCCTGTCAGCACTCCGAAGCCGAAGGTGAATGTGACGGCATGGCTGATGAAGGACGTGATCGCCGTGATGCGAAGCGGGACCCGATCGGCGCCGACGACCTTAAGGGCAATAAGATCGTACCCGACAAGCGCAGCATAGGAGAGCATGGTGAAGAAGGCCGAGAGGCTAAGATCTGCGACCGGGAACGTCGTGATGGTCCCGCGTACTTGAGGCCACGAGATATCTTCAAGATTTCGGTAAAGGACCGTCGCCGCATAGGAAAATGCTGCCAGCGCAACGATCGCCCCGAGAACTGACCAGTCGAATCGCTCGAGCAACCCCGGTCCCGATGCGGTCGGCTGGGGAGCCTCATTCTGCTTCACAGCCATTCCAAATACCGTCCGAATTTTCCGAGCACCGCCACCGAAGGATCCTGCTATAGCGGTGTCGACGCCAGTTGAACTTAGGCTTTGGTAATCTACCAAGGCTTTCTAGAACGCCCGAAAAGTCGCTGGTCGGTCAATGCCTTCCAGTTTCATGCCGGACCAAGGTCGCGCCGAACACCGGCTGTCGGCCGCGCTCGGGAAACGAACATCGTAGAGCTCCGAAACCCAGAGTTTTGCGTCGAGATTCGAACGAGCAGGCTTTCGCGGTCTTTCGTCGGGAAGTTGGTTCTCCCCAAACTCGACCATCGAGCCTATTGAGACGCCGCGGCGCCACACGATATTATTTCCGCTTGGGGGTGCTGAGTAGCTTCGTGGGAAAGCCGGGGGAGACGGAATGCGGGGCCGAGGGTTTTTATCTCTGATCCTTTTTTCTCTGGTCGCGCTCACATTTCTCAGCACCGCAAACCCCGCTTGGTCAAAAAAGCGCCATGCCGTCCAGAAATCAGACCCAGATCCGTGCGCCGCTCCGAGAGCGTATGTGAGTGATCATATCAATCGGATAAAGGCTCTCCAGGCAACGACGGACAGCGGAAACGCATCCCTGTTCAATATGCTGGGAGGCCGGAGCGACTCCGGAGAAAAGCGATCGGCTCAGATTTCGGAACTGCGCTATGATGCTGACGGCGTGAATGCCTTGTTACAAGCGGGCGGCTGCAAAGCCTTCGACCTGGACCACGAATTGGCACCGGCTACGAAATAAAAAAGACGGCGCAGTCTAAGTTTTGATCTCGATCACCGGTTCGTTTGACGCGACAACGGCGCCGTAACACAGTCCAATAACAAAATGTCATTCACGATCGTGTCACAAATGATCGGCGCGTGAGGGCTATTGCATTTCAATTCAGGCCTAGCCAATCTCGCACAATAATTTTCGCTCCCCGCCGAGCCACCATTTCTGTGTGTATGAAGTTTTTCGATTATGACCTTGAGCGCTTTCATTGCGCAGGATTTGCCGTGGCTTCTGGATTTGCTCTACGGCGCTGCTTTGGACGAAGAGCAATGGCCCGTATTTCTCCAGGGTCTGATGAAACCTTTTGATGGAGCGAACGGCGTACTCCATTTTTTCGATATCGAGACTCAGACCACGCCCATTGCGTACACTTTCGGTCTCGAAGCCGATTACCTGGCGAGCTATCAGGAACATTTCTCGAACCGTAATCCCTATCCCGTTCAGACTTTCGAAAAACTTCCCATCCTTCAGGTCCGGCCTGCCATAGCCGTTTTGAGTAAAGACGAAGCTCTGCGAACGGAGTTCTATAACGATTGGATGCGTCCTCAGGGCATCACGCCGGATCACTTGGGCTGCACCGCATATAACGACGGCCACACCATGGTCGTCCTGGCAGTTGCGCCGAGCGAGAGAAATCTCGCGAGCAACGTTGAACGCTACACTCAGCAACTGGAACTCCTTGCACCGCACCTCAAACGCGCCGTTGCATTGTCTAGAGTTTCGCGGCCTCCGTACGCGCGAATGGCGCTCCCCGCAGAATTTTCCTGCGGCGCAATGCTCATTTCCGAAAGCCGTGCCGTAAAATCCATCAATCTCCACGCTGAAATGGTCTTGAAAGAGGGGCGACTTCTGACAATCGATCCTCTTGGGAAATTGCGCGTCCGGGAGCCCGAAGGCCAGGCTGCGTTCATGGTGGCCGTCGATTCCGTGTTTCATCGCCAGGCGCCCATTGGCGGTCCCGTTCATTGTCGTCCGCCATTAGGTGATGGGGGGGTGTCGATTGTCGTATTGAGGCTTCCTGCTGTCGATCCGCGCCGCGCTCTGGTCCTCCTCCTGCCGAAGCCCGGGGGTCCGGTCGATCTCACGGGCGCTCAGTTCACGGCGGCGGAAACACGGCTCGCGAAAGCGCTTCTAACGGGACAGGCGCTTTCCGATTTTTGCGATCAGACGGGCATATCGATTAATACGGCGCGAAAACAGCTCGCGGCGCTTTTCGCGAAAACCGGAACAAATCGCCAGGCGGCACTGGTCGCATGGCTTTTACAACGAAAGGCTTAGCGCGCACGAATTTGGCATATTTGGACCATGGCATTCACGGAATCACCATAGTAAAATCCAGAGCATAATCGTTGCAAATAGCGTTTGGCGAAAAGATTGATGCGCGCCGTTTTTATTTCGAACGACGTCTTATGATCAGACGGTCGTCTGTTTTATTCGATGGAGCTTTTATGGCTACAGATCGACTAAACTTTTTGGAGCTATGCCGCGCCGTCGAAGAAGGCGTGCAGACGGATCTTTCCGATGCTGACCGCGAGCTTCTGATCGTCCTTCACAAGGCGCTGACCGGATTAAAGAGTGCCGTCGAGAAAGCACTCTTGAATACGCCATTTGATAAGCACATCGCCAACTGACCGGAATCCGAACCTGAAGCAAAGCTTCCTCGACAAGTGGCCGGCTCAAGATATGTTGCCCGATACCGCCGTTTTGTCCCGTCGGTATTGTAGACCATCATCGGATGACGTTCCCATAGCAACGACACAGAAAGACGTTCGACGAATTTTTTCGGCCCTTTCGAGTGCGCGTCAAAGCATCATGAACGTTACAATTTAACGAGTTCAATCCGGCGATACGTTTGAGCTTCGTGTGATAAACGTACAGGCTCGACCGGCAGGTATTGAAACCCAGACTCCGACTTCATATTACCAATGATGTAGGATGAAGCTCTGCGGAAAGGGATCTCCGGTCTCTTCCGGGAAAATACTGAGAGTGGTGCCAAGTCGGCATTTGAAAGTTCCCGCTCGTGACAGGCTCTGACTTTCCCCATCGAGACAGCCGTCCGGTGCCCCCGCCGGACACGGGTAATTCAGGTGCCGTTATTCTTGTTTTGTTGGCGATAGCGGCATTTGGTGGCTGGTACGTCATTGTTCGCGAGCGGCCGAGCGACGCAACGCCATTGCCGATCGTTCAGAAGCCAATCATTCCGCCGGCGACGATGGACACCTCCGCCAAGTTTCCCGGCGAAAGACACTCCGCGGTGCTGGGCGACGCCGAACCGATCAAGACGTCAAATCCGGGAAGTAAACACTGAAGGCCGAGTCGGCGGCGCATGACGAAGACGACCGCCGCCCTCGGTAACGGTGCGAATGATCACGTGAAAGCGGAGATCACGGCGCAATCGGTGCCGCCACGTGACTGCGTGCAAATTCCTTTTCGAGATCCGCAAGATCCACGAATTGGTCTGCCTGCCGCCGCAGCTCATCTGCGATCATCGGTGGCTGCGTTTGTAGAGTGGAGAGGACGCTGACGCGTTTGCCCATCTGCTGAAGGGCCGCAACGAGGCTGCGAAAATCCCCATCGCCCGAAAAGATCACCACGTGATCAATGACGCCCGCCAGCCGCATCGCATCGACGGCCAGCTCGATATCCATATTGCCCTTGATCTTTCTGCGTCCCGCACTGTCCACGAACTCCTTCGACGGCTTCGTGACCATCGAGAAGCCATTGTAGTCGAGCCAGTCGATCAACGGACGAATGGAAGAATATTCCTGCTCATCCGCCAGCGCAGTGTAGTACAGGGCTCGTATGAGCACGGCTCTCCCGCGAAAAAAACGGAGCAGCTTTTTGTAATCGATATCGAAACCAAGAGCCTTCGCCGTCGCATAGAGATTGGCGCCGTCGATGAATAATGCGACACGCTCCGTCGGATAAAAATTCATAACCGCGCCCCAGTTGTTATAAACGAGAGTATTTTCGGCAAGGACCCCTCAAGTCAATGCGCACGTCAGCTATTCCCATTACATTTGAAAGATGCCGGGCATTCCGGAGATGGACGCCCACATAGCCGCGAGGCGATCATCTGTACGCAGCGATTTTCCGAGATTGGTCGTAAACGGTTCGACGTCGGACAACGCCTTGTCGTCTAAAGGTATTCATTGACGAATCGACCATGCGAGAGTGCCGCCGAGTCTCGCGTAGACTCCATCAGCAGCGCCATGGGATCCATTTAGAGAACTTCCAAACTCATCGCCCGAATCGAAACGTTTAAGCCGAGAAAGTGCATCGCGGAAAAATATGATGACGATGCAAATCCTGCATGGTAACCGGCGCGACCGCGCCAAGTATCACATATATCAGATTCCGCTTCGAACCGGGCCTAGCGCTCGCATACGGGGCTTGCGCAAGAAAATCGTCACGTCAAGGAAAATGAATGTCCACATCCGTACGCCCAGAACAGACTGCGGCGTCATCGCGTCCGGATTCGTCACCTCTTCTGCTTTCGATTTCCTTCGTCGAATTCGTCTGCTTGACGGCTTGCCTCATGGCAATGACGGCGATGTCGATCGATATCATGTTGCCGGCGTTGCCTGAAATTGCTTCGAGCTTCGGCGTGGCAAATGAAAACGATCGCCAGCTCATCGTGATTTTGTATATGGCGGGTTTTGCGGCGGGCCAAATCATCTTTGGACCGCTATCGGATCACTACGGCCGTAAGCCGATTTTGATGCTCGGCCTTGTCGTTTTCATTTTCGGAACGATCGGCGCGCTTTGGGCCGGGTCCTTCGAGATGTTGTTGGTCGCAAGGCTCGTCCAAGGAATCGGAGCGGCATCCCCGCGAATCATCGCAATTGCAGTTGTCCGCGACCTCTACGCGGGTCGCCAAATGGCGCGCGTAATGTCATTCGCAATGATGGTTTTTATTACCATTCCTGTTTTGGCGCCGTCCGTTGGCCAAGCGCTCGTCCATGTCGGAAATTGGCACTGGATCTTCTTTGTATTGTTGGTCATGGCGTCAATTGCGGCGTTATGGGCAGGCGCGCGGCTACCGGAAACAGCGGGCGCAGCGCGAGGCGTGGAACGCGCCATGACCGTCCATCAGGCGCTGCTGACCGCAATCTTCAACCCGCAAACTGTAGGCTACGGAGCAGCAGGGGGCTTTATGTTCGGCTGTTTGTTGTCCTACGTCGCAAGCGCGCAACAGGTCTTTGTCGAGGTGTTCGGAATAGGTGACGATTTTCCGATCGTCTTCGGCGCGATTGCATCGGCGATCGCGTTTGCATCGTTCCTCAATGCGAAGCTCGTCGGGCACCTCGGAATGCGGCGCGTCTCTCACACAGCTTTATTGGGATTTATCGCCGTTTCCGCGGCGCTGACGTGGTTGGCAGAAGTAGGCGCAGCGGGTTTCGCGACGTTTGCAATCGCCGTCGGCATAAGCTTTTTTCTCTTTGGCCTGATTGCACCGAATTTCAATGCGATCGCGATGGAGCCGCAAGGCCATAATGCCGGAATGGCATCATCCATCGTCGGCGCGCTCAGCACCGCAGTCGGGGCGGTCGCCGGCGGGCTGGTTGCGCACGCCTTTGACGGCTCGATCATCCCGATTGCCGCTGGCTTTGCGATCTGCAGTCTCCTTGCCGGATCGATTGTTTGGGGCATCGAGGGCACCGCAGGTCTCTTCGGCCGGAACCGCCCAGCATGAGGCGTGCACGCCTAAAATTTTTGTAACGCGCAAACGGACGCTCGCGCTTCCGTGGCGTCATAGACTAAATGACGCCCGTGAGGCGGTATGCTGACTGCCGGATTCGCAAAGCGCGAGGCGAGAAGCATGAGAATTCTCCTGCTTGAAGACGATGCCAATACGGCAGCGTATATTTTGAAAGGCTTGGAGGAAGAGGGCCACACGGTCGATCATCTGGCGGACGGCAGGGATGCCGTTGCCCAGGCGATCTCGGAAAATTACGACGTCATTATTCTCGACCGTATGCTCCCGAGCCTCGATGGACTGGCCATCATCAAAACGATACGAAGTGCCGGGCGCGGCGTGCCGGTCCTGTTCCTGACGGCGCTCGGAGGCGTCGATGACCGTGTCGAAGGATTGGACGCGGGCGCCGACGATTATCTGGTGAAACCGTTCGCTTTCTCGGAGCTTCTCGCACGTGTGAACGCCCTGGCCCGCCGCCCCCATACGAAGGGCGAGGAAACGCGCCTCAAGGTCGGCGATCTCGAGATCGATCTCGTCAGCCGGAAGGTGACGCGCGGCGGTGATGTGATCGACCTGCAGCCCCGCGAATTTCGTTTGCTGGAAGTCCTGATGCGCAATCGTGGTCGCGTCGTCACGCGCACGATGCTTCTCGAGCGTGTCTGGAGTTTCCATTTCGATCCGAAAACGAGCGTCGTTGAAACGCATATTTCGCGCCTTCGCGCCAAGATCGACAAGCCTTACCGCAAGGAGTTGATCCATACCATTCGCGGGAGCGGATACACGGTCCATGACGGTTCGTGATCTCCTGAAGCGCACGCCGTTTCGCTTGGCGGCAACATTTTCTCTCTTTTTCATTACGACAATTCTGACGCTCTTCACCGTCGTCTATCTTGTCGCCAGCGCGCGTCTCGTCGCCGATATTCGTGATCGCGTGGAAACGACGCTCGATTCCCTCGCTGCGCTCGACGGTGAGCGAACCTTCGATGATCTCGTCGCGCTTGTCGCGAGCGAAAGTGAATCCGTGCGCGATCCGGATTTCATCATGGAACTCGTCGATAAAAAGGGGAATTTTCTGGCGGGCAACGTTCGCGGCGTCAAGGATTCGAACCAATGGATGACTTTGAAGCGCTCCGATCTGTTTTTGACGCTGGATCGAGGCGAACCCGACGACGAGTTCCTCGCGATTTGGAGGCCGCTCGTTAAAGGCAAGCTGTTGGTCGGAAGCGACAACAGCGAAGTCAAACAGATGAAGTCCTTCCTGCAAAAGCTTTTGGGTTACGGCCTGCTCGCGGCGTTTCTGGCGATTGCATTGTGTGCAGCCTATTTCGCGCGGGAAACGCAACACCGCATCGATGCATTCGCGCGGCCACTGGCGCGCGTCTCGGGCGGGGAGATTACCGCTCGCGTCCCCATCTCAGGCCTGCACGACGACATCGATCAGGTGGCGTTGCAAGTGAACGAGATGCTTGGGGATTTGCAACGACTGATCGAAAACGTGAACCAATCGTCGTCGGATATCGCGCATGACCTCAAAAAGCCGTTGGGCCGGCTGCGCCAACGTCTGGAGGACGCCCGCCGCGGTGCGGTCGATGAAGACGAGTCCCGGATGGCAATCGACGCTGCGCTCGGTGATATCGACTCGATAACCGAAACGTTCGATGCTTTGCTGCGCATCACGCAGATCGAAGCGGGCGCTCGAAAATCCCGCTTCGTCACAGTCGATTTGGCAACCGTCCTTGCGGACGTCCGCGATGTCTACGATATCGTCGCCGAGGATGCGGGAGACCGGCTGATCTACACGACAGGTTGCTCCGGTCCGGCCCAGGTACGAGGCGATCGCGAACTGCTCGTGCAGCTCTTCGCCAATCTCGTCGAGAATTCCATCCGTCACTGCCCCAAGGGAACGGAGATCAAGTTTCATCTGACCTCCGGTCCCGGCATCTTCATCGTGGATGTCACGGACACGGGCCCCGGAATCCCTCAGCACGAACGGGAAAACGTGTTTCGCCGGCTCTACCGTTTGGAACGCGAACGATCGACCGACGGCAGCGGCCTGGGCCTCAGTCTGGTCGCCGCGATCGTCGAACTCCACGGCGCCAAGATTGAGCTTTCGGACGGCGGTCCAGGTCTCAAAGTTGAGGTGAAATTTCCAAGCGTCTAGCGACACCAGCCGTGTGGTCGCGGAAAAAAACGGGCGGCGCAGTCTTATCCGCGCCGCCCGATCTCCCCCCGGTTCATCTCCGGATCTGCGTGCCTCAGCCAGCGAGGCGTCCACGCAACTCATCGAACAGTTTGACCTGCTCCGCGATCATCTCGCGTTTTTCATCGCGGCGAACGAAAATCTTGAACATCGCTTCTCCGGCCGCATTGAAAAATTGAATGGAGCGCGACTCGCGTCCCATGAACGGCCGCATCACGAAGGCGATGGATGTGCAGTTTTCGGCCTTGATATGCCCGCCAATCGGACTGTCGCCATGCAGGTTGAAATATCCGCGCCCGGATGTCCCGGGCGGGATCGGGCCCTCGCATTCCAGGACGATTTCGGGTGTGTGCACGATGAAAACGACCGAGCCCCACGATGTCAGCGCAGACAATATCCGCTCGAAATCGCTTCCGGGAAAAATCGTGCGATGCGCCGCAGGAAGCGCCTCGACGACTTCGAATGTGCTGACACCGTACTCGCGTGCGATCTGCTCGAGAATTCCGTCGGCGTTATTGGCGAGCCGCTCTCGAAGAGGGGGCCGCGCCAACGTGTCCGAGGCTGCTGTGCCGGTCATGAGACTCACTCAGCCGCCGCCAGCACCGACTTCGTTCCATCGGGGCCGACTTCCTGAACGACCTCGAAACCTTCGAACTCCGGGTGACCGAGATAAAGCTTTTTGGAGCCGCCTGCGCCCGAATGCGATTTCCGGAACGACTCGGACTTCGTCCAGGCTTCGAAGTCGGCGAACGAACGCCAGACAGTGTGCGAAGAATAGAGGACGTGATCGTCCTTGGTCGGACCGCGCAGCAGATGAAACGAGACGAAGCCCGGCTCCTTGTGCAAGTTCACCTCGCGCGTGATCCAGACTTGTTCGAAATCCTTTTCTGCGCCCGGTGCGACTTTGAAGCGGTTCATTGCAATGTACATGTGGGAGCACCTCGTTGTGACATGAAACAGCGGGCCGGGAGCTGGGATTTCTTTGCGGATCCGGCCCGCTGTCTACGATCTTAGAGCGGCGACGACACGGGAAGTCAGTGTGCTCCAAGACGCATTCTAGATCCAGAAATCTGCTGCGCGCGAAGATGGTTCTCGGATGCGCGGCCCGACAAGGCCCCCTTTATGCGCAGCCGCGGAACACTAAAATTGTGCACATAAAAAGTCAACATTATATGCGGCGGTTTATGCGTCCATTCTCACGTGTGCTGGCAACATCTGTCCGATATTGAGCAGATTGCCGTCATCATCGACGAAATGGAATTCACGCATGCCCCACGGCTTGTCCTCGACCCCCGAAAGGCGTTTTGAGCTGCCGTTTTTAAACGCCAAGTGCCATTCGTCGACGTCGTTTACACGAATGTATGCAGAGACGCATTGAGGCTCCGGAATTTGCGCGACGCTCGAAATGTGCAGCTCGACCGCGCGCCTGCGCAGAATGAGATAATTGTGTGCGGCGTTCACGACAGCAAATCCTTTGCTGCCATACGTCTCTGCTGCCCGCTCGATATCCGTTGAAATCAAGACGGGAATAGCCAATGGCACGGCCACCCCGGTATGATGGATCTCATCGGGTAATGTCATCATCCTGCTGCTGCTCCCGTTCTCGCTCTGCGGGCGATTGCCGCGGGCAGAACCAGTCGCCTGCCATCTCCGGACGCCACGATCCGCAATCGACACCCGAAGGTGTGGCTGAGAAGGTCATCATTCAAGACTTCATCGGGTGTACCTCGTCCGACAATTCGGCCGTCGGCCATCAGCACGACCTCATCGGCGAAAGCCGCGGCGAGATTGAGATCATGAATAACAAGCATCACTGCCCGGCCGCTTTGTGACTGCTCTTTGACGACCGTGAGAACACCGTCTTGGTGTTTGAGGTCGAGACTGGCCGTCGGTTCATCGAGCAAAAGCGCCGCCGTTTCTCCAGGACGGCGCGGGGCCGTGTGTAACTGACACAACGCCCGCGCGATATGAACACGTTGGCGCTCGCCGCCCGAAAGTTCATGAAGCATACGGTTTTCTAACGTTCTCAACCCCACTGCTGCGAGCGCATCGCGCGCGGCCGCCGCAGCCTCTGGGTCTTTGACGCCGAAGCCAGGAACTATGGCGCCCAACATGACGACTTCAAGCACGGTGAATGGAAATGAAAGATTAGTCGATTGCGCCACGACCGACCGTCGGGTCGCAAGACGCGCCACCGGAATATCGCGGATGTCTCTGCCGTCGAGTGAAACGGCACCCTCGCTGGGCCGAAGTTCTCCCGCCATGACGCGAAGCAACGTCGATTTCCCGGCGCCGTTCGGTCCGATGATAGCCGTGAGCTTTCCCGGAACGATCGCAAGAGACGCATCGGCGAGAAGAACCTTGGTGCCGCGCCGGACGGTGACATGTTGCGCTTCGAGCATCGCGCTCACTCCCATCCGCCCATGCCGCGTCTCAGGACGAGATGCAGAAAAACGGGCGCTCCGATGAGCGCAAGCACGATGCCGATGGGAAGTTCCGCCGGACGTACGGCCATGCGCGCGATCATGTCGGCGACCATGACGAGTATTGCTCCGAGAAGCGCGCTACCTGGAAGGACAATTCGATTGTCCGGCCCGGAAATCAAGCGCATGACATGCGGCACCACGAGACCGACGAATCCTATGACGCCCGCGACCGCTACGGCGGCGCCGACAGCCGCCGCGGTTGTAGCAATGGTCAGGCGCTTGATCTGCTCCGTATCGATCCCGAGGTGCAGGGCTTCTGCTTCTCCCAGGAGAAAGCCGTTGAGCCCGCGCGTGAGACGCGGAATGATGAGCCCTATCGCAAGCGCAAATGGCGTTACTGCAAACACCTTTTGCCAACTCGCTCCCGATAAACTGCCCATCGACCAGAGCGTCAAATCCCGAAGTTCCCGATCGTCGCTCGCATATGCGATGAAGCCGCTGATGGAACCCGCGAGCGCTCCGACCGCGATACCGGCGAGGAGCAGAGTTCCGACCGCAAGTTGGCCATGACGCCCCGCGATCGCGACGAGAATGAGCGTTGTAATGAGACCGCCGACGAAAGCCGCGAGCGGCAGCGCGTAAATTCCCAACGGCCAGATAAGCGACGCGGCGATGCCGTGCCCGAGTACAATAGTTGCGATCGCTGCCAAGGCCGCTCCTGATGACACGCCAATAAGTCCGGGATCGGCCAATGGATTGCGAAAAAGGCCCTGCATCATTGCTCCGGAGGTGGCGAGAGCCGCGCCGACGAAAGCCGCGAGAAGAGTACGCGGCAATCGGAGATCAATCAGCACGAGGCGGTCGCGCTCCGCCGCGGAATCGGAAGCATAACCGAGATACGCCGCTAGCGCGCGGGGCAATGCGTGCAGAGAAATTCCTGTCGGCCCGATAGCGAGCGACAGAAGCGCTACAAAAAACAACAGAGCTGTAAGCGCGATGAAGACGCTGCTTCGCGACGGTCTGGAAGGTGTCACCGTCGCCGACTTGAGCTTGCTATCGGCGATCGTCACGGCATTGTGGCAGCTTGACCTGCCTCCGGGTAGATGGCCTTCATCAAATCGCGCGCGGCGGACGGTGCCCGCGGGCCGAAGCCCAAGAGATAAAGGCCGTCCATCTCGACAAGACTATTGGTCTTTGCGGCCGGCGACTGCCTGAGACCGGCGATGGTCAGCGCCTGTTCGGCCTTATGTTGATCGCTTTCGCCACGGCGCATGACGACGACGGCTTCGGGGGCGAATTCCGTTAGCTGCTCGTCACTGACGGGTTTGTAGCCGGAAACGCCGACGGCCGCGTTGTCCGCACCGGCGAGCTGCATGATGGAATCGGCTGCAGTTCCCGCTCCGGCCACAGTCGCCCGCCCATTTTGAATCGCAAGGATGAAAAGCACCTTCTTCCGGGTCTTGATATCTTTGCGTGCGGCTTTGAGCGCTGCAAACTCCGTCTCGATTTTTGCAGCGAGCGCCTGAGCTGCGTTGTCGGCACCGACGAGGTTTCCGACGTGACGGATCTTCACGGGAACGCCGTCGGCCGTCGGCTTGTCATCGATGGCAATGTAGCGGACGCCACTGCTCTTCAAGGCGCTGACGACCTCCGGCGGACCGGCTTCCTCGGACGCGATGATGAGTGTCGGGTTGACGGAAAGAACGCCTTCCGCCGAGAGCGCACGCATATAACCGACGGATTTCTTGTTCTTAAGGGCATCGGCAGGATATTGGCTCGTCGTATCCACGGCTACGAGTTTGTCCTGCTGGCCGAGATCATAAAGAATTTCCGTGATGTCGCCGCCGATCGATAGAATGCGGGGCGCGGATGCCACTGCCGACGGGTCGGCGGCGAAGGCATGGTCACTTCCGAACGGTACTGCGCCCAATAGAAGTGCTGCACCCCCAGTTATGAAAAGACGTGTGGCGACGCGCATTGATAAATGTCCCCGGCTGAATGCGAGTGAGTAGTGTTATTTCGTCAGGATGAGTTTTCCCGTGGACGTGATCCGCAGGCGATATTCTTGGCCGCGATGGACAAGGACGGCCTCTCGCCCGCCCTTCAGCAGTTCATCGACGCGATATCGGACGTTCGAACCTTGTAGACTTTGCTGCCAATCGGGCGCGGGTGTGAACAGGCTAGCGTCGTGGCTTCCTTGGCGCAGGACAGGAAGAGAAAGCGTCTTTTTGGGCGGCATACGCAGATTCGATACAATGAAGGTCGAGGCGGACATGTCGGTCGACGTCCACGTCAGTGAAGATAGATGGCCTGGACGGTTTGGGTCTGGAGATCCTGGACGTCGGCGCCGCTCTCGCCCTTCGACGTCGAAAGCTGCAGCTGAAGGGCGCCAAGCGCGCGGGCTGCCGCCTCGGTTCGCGCAGACGTCCGCGATTTGTCCAGTGCCAGCGTGAGGCCTCGCCGAATGCCGAGCGCATCGCGCACGCGCACCGCCTTCAGAAGTCCCGCAATGGCGAGTTCATCTGGTGATATGTGTTGGCAGCCGATGCTCAGATAGGAAAAGCCGATGTTACGCTCCGAGCGAAGCGCGCGCAGGAGCGCAGTGACGCGCGCCACGAAAAGGGGGCCCTCGATGGCGCCGAGATTTTCGTCCGCGATCTTGTGCGCGATTTCCCACGGCTGCGCCGATCCACTCGTGTAGATTTCACAGGCGGCGCGGAACACATCGACCGTGAGGTTCTCGATCGGAGAAAATCCAAGTTCGCTGCGAAGCGGGAATCCAAGGGCATGTCCCGCACAAACCTCTTCGCTTGCTGCCGGGCCGGATTCTGATTTCGGGAGTTTGTTCCGCATGAGGATCTATCCGCGCGTTGATCTGGGGGAAGGAAAGAAGCTGTCTGTTCTGCGACGGTCAGAATTCGTCCTCGGCGTCCCGGTCCTCGGAGAGGTTCGCGAGCATACGGTCGAAGGCAGATGCATGGCCCGTTGCCAGATCCCAGATCATTCCGACGGATGCGGCGAACATCGAAGCGGCAAGGACGGCGCTCGACATATCGCGCGCATCCAATCGCTCACCGGCAAGGTGCGAGCGTCTCATGGCTTTTCTCCACAGTATCGGGGTTCAAGGCCCCGCAAATGGCAGATGTGCCATTAAGCTAATCTATACTTATAGAGTCAAGTTTAAAGTTTTGCCGGTGGTTGCGGCCTGCTCGGTGTGTGCGTGGATAACGCGATGCACGAACGCCAGCTTGGCGTAGGCAGGCTTCGGAATTACGAAGGGATAGAAATCGTCGTGCCCCATGCTGCGGCTGAAGCTGTTCAAGGCAATCGTCAGTGGAATCCAGCGCGCCATCAGAGCTTCGAAGGTCACGCCCGAATAAATGTCGTCACGCAGATCCAGCCGCAGACCGTGCCCTTCCATGCCTTCAGCCGCGGCCGTATCGAGCGCGTCGACCATGTGGAGATAATGTGCCCATGTCTCGGCCCAATCTTCCCAGGGATGCGCGCTAGCGTAGGCAGAAACGTGTTTTTCTTGCCAGTCTGGAGCCGGCCCGGTGCCGTGATGGCGCGAGAGCGCGGCATCATAATCCTCCCGCTCGTCGCCGAAGATCTTACGGAATTCATCGAGCCGGCCGCCTTCCTCGACGAGAACCATCCAATAGTAATGTCCGCTCTCATGACGAAGATGCCCGAGGAGTGAACGATAGGGTTCGTCGAACTGCTGGCGCTGCCTCTCGCGCTCGACCGCATCGGCCTCGCTGACGTCGATCGTGACGACGCCGTCGAGATGGCCTGTCAGCGCGTTCCGCACGAAATCGAAGGTCAGCGGACCTTTGGTTGAAGCAGTACCGTCGAAGGGCAGCCCGAACCGCATCAACGAATAGACGAGGCGTTTCTTTGCGTGTTCCAGCGCGCGCCATGCGAGCAAGCTGCCGGATTCGGAAAGATTGGGAATGAGGCGGTTGAGATCGCAGGCCTTGCAGAATACGTTGCTTTCGCCCGCAGGCGTCAACCAATTGCAGACGCCGAATTCGGCATTCGCGCAATAGCGCAGAAGTCCTTCATCAGGACGAGCGCTGACCTTACGGAAAATCGGAACCTCCGGCGTGGCCTCGCTCGATCCCGCATCCGTGATCGCCACGACGGCGAGGTCCTCGCTATCGAATCCCAGCGTGCTACCGCATTGCATGCATTTGACATTCTCGAAATAGACGGTGTTTCCGCAGTTCGAGCAGGCGAAATTCTTCATTCCGAATACCGATAAGACGTGACGAGCGAGGCCCAGTCGGTCGCGAGCCGCGCCGAGAACTGCTGCGATGGCAACGCGATGTCTGTTTCTACGATTTTGCCAATAACCACGCAGTTGCCCTTATAAATCGCACAGAGCCCCCCAATTCTTTAGCAACCTGCCTAAACCTGCGGCAGAATGCTTTCCTGGGCAGTTTTTAGGCTGTCGCGCGCTTGTACCACAAGTTTCCGCCCGGTAACGCAATTGGGCGTATTTCGTTGCCGTGCGCCGTCTCGAGTAGCGTTCCTCGCGAGATCAAACAGGGATACTGCCGCATCCATGGTCCTCCACGTCGCGCTGACCCATCAAACGAGCTACCGCTACGATCGACGGGTAAGTATGGGGCCGCAAGTCATTCGCCTCCGTCCGGCGCCCCACTGTCGAACACCGATCCTGAGCTATTCGCTCACGCTCACGCCGAAGACGCACTTTCTCAATTGGCAACAGGATCCGTTCGGCAATTTTCTTGGCCGTGTCGTCATTCCGGAGGAGACGACGGAATTCTCAGTCACGGTTGATCTCGTTGCCGACATGGCCGTCATCAATCCGTTCGATTTCTTCATCGAGGAGGCTGCGAAGGATTGGCCGTTCGCGTATGACGACCTGCTGAAAAAGGATTTGGCACCCTACCTCGTACCCGATGCCGTCGGGCCGGCTCTGAAGCGCTATCTCGAGAAAATCAGCCGCAAGCCGCAGACGACGATCGATTTCATCTGCGACCTCAATCGCATGGTTCAAGGCGACGTCGGCTACCTCATTCGGATGGAGCCGGGCGTCCAGACGCCGGAAGAAACCCTGACGAAGGCGTCAGGATCGTGTCGCGACAGCGCTTGGCTGCTGACGCAGGTGATGCGCAATGTCGGTCTCGCCGCGCGCTTCGTCTCGGGCTACCTCATTCAGTTGAAACCCGATGTGAAGCCGCTCGACGGCCCGGCCGGTGCCGATACGGATTTCACCGACCTCCACGCCTGGACGGAGGTCTATATTCCGGGCGCTGGTTGGATCGGACTCGACGCCACATCCGGCCTCTTGGCGGGCGAGGGCCACATTCCGCTCGCCGCCACGCCACATCCTATCAGCGCCGCGCCGATCAGCGGCGGCCACTCGAAGGCGGAGGTCGCGTTCGACTTCAAGATGGCCGTCACGCGCATTCGCGAAACACCGCGCGTGACGAAGCCCTACGATGATGAGACGTGGGCGACGATCGTGGAGAGCGGCAAACGCGTCGATGAGCGCCTCGCCAAGGGTGACGTGCGCCTGAGCATGGGCGGCGAGCCGACGTTCGTCTCCGCCGACGACATGGAAGGCGCCGAATGGAACACCGCCGCGGTCGGGCCGACGAAACGTCGTTATGCCGATGAACTCATTCGCCGTCTGCAGCACCGCTTTGCGCCGGGCGGCCTGCTCCACTATGGGCAGGGTAAATGGTACCCGGGCGAACAGTTGCCGCGCTGGGCTTTCGCTCTCTATTGGCGCGGCGACGGCCTGCCGCTCTGGGAAAACCAGGAGCTGATCGTCAGCGAAAGCATCGCGCGACCGGCGCAGGTTGAGGATGCCGATAAGCTGATGCGCGGGCTTTGCGCGAAGTTAGGATTGCCGACGGACAGCGCCATGCCGGCATATGAAGATCCGGCGCATTTCCTATTGGCCGAACGCAAGCTGCCGATCAACGTCACCGTCGGTGCCAACAAGCTCGAAGACCCGGCTGAGCGAGAAAGGATCGCACGGGTCTTCGATCGCGGCCTTGGCGCCGTCGCAAGTTATGTCCTGCCCATTCAAGCTTGGCAGACGGCTGATCGCGGCCGCCGATGGGTTACAGAACGTTGGGCCCTTCGCCGCGAGCATCTTTTCCTCGTCCCTGGCGATTCTCCCGCCGGATTCCGCTTGCCGCTGCAATCCTTTCCCGTGCTCGCCGCACTCGATCAGCCCCACGTCATTCCGCGCGACCCGATGGGAGCATCTCAACCGCTGCCCGAGCGAGCGGTTCTTTTGCAACAGCGGCGTGTCGTGACGCTGGAAGCAGCAAAGCCCAACACCCCGATTGAGATCACGCCGGAGATCGCAGGGTCCGTTCGGACAGCGTTGACGGTCGAGCCACGGGCGAACGCTGTTTGTGTGTTCATGCCGCCGCTGACCGACGCCGAGGATTACGCGGCGCTGATCGCCGCCGTCGAGGAAGCGGCGAAAGAGACCGGCGTGCCCGTCCAGGTCGAAGGCTACAATCCGCCACCGGATGCCCGGCTCAACGTCATCAAGGTGACACCCGACCCCGGCGTCATCGAGGTCAACATTCACCCTTCGACGGGCTGGGAAAGTTCGGTCGCGATTACGACCGCGCTATACGAGGAAGCGCATGATGTGCGTCTCTGCGCTGAGAAATTCATGCTCGACGGCCGCCACACGGGAACGGGCGGCGGCAACCACATCGTGCTGGGTGGCATCAACCCCGCCGACAGTCCGTTTCTGCGCCGCCCCGATCTTTTGGCGTCGGTCATATCATATTGGCAGAACCATCCGGCGCTCTCCTACGTCTTCTCGGGGATGTTCCTCGGCCCAACGAGTCAGGCACCGCGCGCCGACGAAGGACGCCACGAATCGCTCTACGAATTGGAGATCGCGCTGTCCCAAGTGCCAAATCGCGGCGCCGGGCACATTCCACCTTGGCTCGTCGACCGTCTCTTCCGAAATCTTTTGGTCGACGTCACGGGCAACACGCATCGCGCGGAGATCTGCATCGATAAGCTCTACTCGCCTGACGGCCCGACCGGTCGGCTTGGACTTGTCGAGTTTCGATCCTTCGAGATGCCGCCCCACGCGCGCATGAGCCTCGCGCAGCAACTTCTATTGCGCGCTCTCATCGCCATGTTTTGGGAGAAGCCTTATCGCCAGAGGCTCGTTCGGTGGGGAACGGCGCTGCACGATCGCTTCATGCTGCCGCATTACCTCTGGGCCGACCTCGCGAATGTCGTCGCCGATCTGAGGGATGCGAGCTTGCCGATCGAGATCGAATGGTTCCGGCCGCATTTCGAATTTCGTTTCCCGCTTTTCGGCACCATCTCTGCCGAGACGCTGACGCTGGAAATCCGGCAGGCGTTGGAGCCGTGGCACGTGCTTGGTGAAGAAAGCATCGCCGGCGGCACGGCGCGCTATGTCGATTCGTCTCTCGAGCGCGTGGAGGTCAAGGTCAAAGGCCAGACGGGCGACCGCTACGTCGTGACCTGCAATGGACGACCGCTGCCTCTGGCTTCGACGGGCAATTGGGGCGAGATGGTCTCCGGCGTGCGTTACCGCGCCTGGTGGCCGCCCTCGGCGCTGCATCCGACCGTGCCGCCGCACGTGCCTTTGACATTCGACGTGCTCGATACCTGGAGCAGGCGGTCCATCGCCGGCTGCCGCTATCACGTCGCACACCCGGGCGGTCGCAACTTCGAGGTGTTCCCGATTAACGCCTACGAAGCCGAAGGGCGCCGCCTGGCCCGTTTCGATGCCGAAGGACATACGGCGGGAGCGATGCATATCCGGACAGAAAGCATTAACCCGGATTACCCGTGCACACTCGACCTGAGGCGCAATCCCGGTTGAAAGTGCCAAGCTGAAGTGACAGTCCCGCGAGTTTTCGCAGCCATTCCCCCGCTTTGCAGTCCGCGCTCGCTTGCGGATGGCGACTCACCGCATGATAGTGTGCGTCGTTTAATCGCTTGATTTGGGGGCCGTCGCGGCGTGGATCAGTCGAAATGACGACAGCAGCGGCAAGGAATGAAGCACCATCGTCCGACCTCTTGAGCACCTACCGGCGCCGGGAGATCTCTGGATTTGATGAGCTCCTCGACGGTGGCGGCGGGCTTCGCGACCATTGGCGTTTGCTCCTCGATGGCTTGCAAGGATTGTCCGGGGCGGAGCGCGAGCTTCGTACAGCGCGGCTCGCGCGCCGCGTCCGCGAAACAGGCATCGCTTACGATATATTCGCTGATCCCCACACCTCCGCACAGCGCTGGTCGCTTGATCTCCTGCCAATCGTGATTTCCGCCGACGAATGGCGCTGGCTGGAGCGCGCGCTCATGCAGCGCGCGCGCCTCTTCGATTCACTTTTGAACGATCTCTACGGCGAGCAGAGATTGTTGCGCGAGGGATTGATCCCGTCAGAGCTGGTATTTTCCGATCCGGCTTATCTCCTTCCCTGCAACGGCATTTTGCCGAGAGCTGGCGGTCTGAGATTTTACGCCGCCGATCTCGCACGCGGTGACGACGGCAAATGGCGCGTGATCGACAATCACACCGAAACTCTGGCCGGGATCGGCTTCACGCTGGCCAATCGTGTCGTCCACACGCACGTTTCCGGTGATATCTTCAACGACTGCAATGCGCGCCGCCTCGCCCCCTATTTTCAGGAACTGCAAACGACGTTGACGCTCCACAGTGGGCGCGAGAATGCGCGCATCGCGTTGCTGACGCCCGGGCCGCATCACGAAGACTATTTTTCGCATGCCTATCTCGCACGTTATCTTGGCTATCTGCTCGTCGAAGGCCATGATCTGAAGACGCGGAACGGGCAGGTTTATCTCAAGACGCTCGAAGGCCTCAGAGAGATCGACCTGATCATTCGCTGCGTCGAAGGCCGATCGTGTGACCCATTGGAACTTGATCCGACCGGACTCGTCGGTCCCCCGGGCCTCCTCCGCGTGTGCCGCCGCTCGCCCCATGTCATTGCGAACGCCATAGGAACGGCGCTCGCCCAAAATCGCGGTCTCGGTCCTTACCTGCCGGGGCTCGCCCATCACATTCTCGATGAAGATCTTGAACTCGTGGATGCTCCGCGCCTTTGGCTCGGATCTCCGGAGGCGCGACACGAGCTCTTCGCCAATCCGGACCATTTCACGATCCGAAAAGCACAGGAGGGCACCGGCCGTCCGGGCCAAGCCGCGCTCGGTTGGGAAGCGCGCGCTCTTTCGACGCCCGAACGCGAAAAGATGAAGCGCGAAGTCGCGCTCCACGGCGCGACCCTCGTCGCAGAAGAGAAAATCGGCTTCAGCTCGGCTCCGGTTCTCCGCGCCGATGGTCTTGTCCCAAAGCCGTTCGCAGTTCGCTTTTATGTCTCGCGGACGGAATCGGGTTACCAGGTCATGCTAGGCGGTTTGGCAATGAGCATCGATCCGAAGCGTGCGGTCGCCCTCAGCGCGCCTGACGGTCAGACGCGCGACGTCTGGGTTCTCGGTGAAGGTGAGCAGGCGCCTCACATCAGCCTGTGGCGCCCGACGTTTGCGGCGGCGCGTGTCGACAGATCGCAACGCGTGATTCAAAGCCGGGTTGCAGACGATCTGTTCTGGCTCGGCCGCTACTGCGAGCGTGCCGATTGGACGATGCGCGTGCTGCGAGGAGCGTTGCGCCGGGTCGAGGAAGATAGCGGTCCCGACACCGGCCGCCGCGCGGCGCGCAAGTGCCTCGAAGTGCTTCTCGGCAAGGATCTAAGCGCCGTCACCGGATCCCGAAAAACGCCGCCGGACGAAGAGATCGAACGGCTTTGTGCACGTCTTATCGCGAGCGGCCTCGGCTCGCGCACGCTCGAACGCACCCTCGACGGCCTCTATCGGGTCGCCCATCTCGCGCGCGATCGCCTCTCGCTCGAAGCTTGGCAGACGCTGAGCAAGTTCCGTTCCGGCGAGACGTGGCGGCAGACGTTGAACTCCGCCCGTCCCGTCGAGGTCCTCGACATCCTTGATGAAGGACTGGCGACGCTAGCGGCATTCAATGGCTTCATGCATGAAAATATGACACGCAATTACGGCTGGTCCTTCCTCGATATGGGGCGCCGCATCGAACGCGCGCAGAATCTCGCCGAAGCAGTCCTGACGCTCTTTATTCCTGTTTCGCCGGATCCCGAGGAGACGTCGAGCAGCCTGCTTCTGCTTCTCGAACTCGCCGACAGCTTCATCACCTATCGATCTCGTTATCGTCTCGATCCGATGCTGCCGCTGGTACTGGATCTGCTGCTGCTCGACGAAACAAATCCCCGCAGTCTGGCCTTCCAGCTTTCGGCGATTGCACGTCACCTCGAAAGCCTTCCCGATTCTCATCAGGGATCTGCACTTCCGGAAGATCGACGTCTCATCCTGGCGCTTCTGACCTCGATTCGCTTGGCGGACATCGAGGCGATGGCGCGCGAAGAGAACGGCGCAATGCTGGAACGGCTGCTAATGGATCAGCTCGACATGCTGCCGGAACTGTCGAACGAAATCTCGCGTCACTATTTCAATGTCATGGACGAGGCACCCCATCGCGCGCACACGAGGGTCGGGCCGTTACCATGATCTTCGATATTGCTCATCGGACACATTACCACTACCGCTCGACGGTCGTGCAGTCGTTGCATTTGGTCCATATGTCTCCGCGCGCACTGCCGGGGCAGGTCATCCGTCACCACAGTCTGCTCGTCGAGCCCGCCCCCGCATCCCGTCAGGACGGGATCGACTCGTTCGGGAACATCGACGTTATCCTTGATATCGAGTCGCCGCATAAGGAACTCGCTCTGCTCGCCCGAAGCACGGTCGAGAAATGGTCTCCGCCGGTAGTGGATCTCCAAGCGACGACGCCCTGGGACGCGCTGGATCGCCGTTTGCTTAGACCAGAGAACGAGCGTGACGTGCAGATTTCGCTCTTTCGCTGTGCCTCGCGCTTGACGACACCGACGTTGGAGATCGCTGACTATGCCGCGCTGTCGTTCGCCCCTGCGAGGCCCGTCCTCGACGGCGCGATGGATCTCGTCATGCGGATCTATAACGATTTCAGCTTCGATCCGCACGCGACGGACGTTTCGACGCCTGTCACACAAGTGTTCGCGATGCGCCGCGGCGTCTGCCAGGATTTCGCCCATCTGGCGCTGGCGTGCTTCCGTGCACTTCGAATTCCGGCACGCTACGTCAGTGGCTATCTGCACACACATCCGCCGATCGGCCGTCCGAAGCTTCAAGGTGCCGACGCATCGCACGCATGGATCTCAGTATGGGCGCCGGAAGCCGGCTGGGTCGATCTAGATCCGACGAATGGCATCATTGTTGGCGACGAGCACGTCACGGTCGCATTCGGCCGCGACTACGATGATGTCAGCCCAATCAGCGGGGTTTTACGTGGAGGCGGCGAACACACGGTCACCGTGGGCGTCGATGTCAACATGGTTGCCGCATCGTCGGCAGATGCGCTGAACAGCCACTGACGCTTTCCCAGGACGGTTACTTTTCTGTGCCCTCTTGAAAGGGCGGCGTTCCGCTTGCATCTGTCCCGCGGGGCAGCGATGTCGCGTGTCATGCGCTCGACCGGATTGCAATGCACATTCGAGATACATCAGAGGGTTACGGGATCATTTCACGCCTCTTCCACTGGCTGATGGCCGTGGCGATCGTCGCAATGTTCATCCTCGGCGTGTGGATGGTCAGGCTCGATTATTATAGTCCCTACTATAATTCAGCGCCGGATATTCACCGCAGCGTCGGAATGATTCTACTGTTTGCGCTGCTTCTGCGCTGGGCTTGGCGCGCAATCAATCCCAAACCTTCCGACGCTGATCTTTCACCCTTCGAACAGAAAGCGTCCTACATCGTCCATTGGGGATTTTACGTTCTTCTCCTCGCGTTGATGATCAGTGGCTATCTCATCTCCACGCCGGACGGCGATCCGATCAGCATCTTTGACTGGTTCGATGTGCCCGCGCTGATCAAGATGCCAGGGCTCGAAACGCCTGCCGGCAACGTCCACCGCATCCTGGCTTACGCGATCATCGGCCTCGCGATCATTCACGCGCTTGCCGCTTTGAAGCACCACTTCATCGATAAAAGCGCGGTCATGACGCGGATGTGGTCTGGACCACTGAATTCGCCTCCCGTCTCAGAAAAGGAAAATCACCGATGAAGTCCAAGCTTTTCGCGATGCTCATTTCGATGTCGGCAGTTAGTCTGTCGGCACCGGCGATCGCGGCCGACTACAAGATCGACACCGAAAACGCCCATGCGTCGATCACCTTCAAGGTCAACCATCTCGGCTTCAGCTGGATCATCGGCCGCTTCGATAAATTTTCCGGCACGTTTTCCTTCGACGACAAGAATCCCGATGCGTCGAAAGTGAAAGTCGATATCGACACCACCAGCGTCGACACAAATCTCGCGCTCCGGGATAAGCATCTGCGCGGAGCAGACCTTCTCGACACCGACATGTTTCCGACCGCCACGTTCGAAAGCACGAGCGTCAAATCGACGGGACCGAACAAGGCAACGGTCACCGGTAAGCTGACGCTGCACGGCGTCACGAAAGACATTGTGATCGATGCCGATCACGTCGGCGGCGGCAAGGACCCGTGGGGCGGCTATCGCGACGGTTTCACGGGTACGACGAAGATCACGCTTGCCGATTTCGGTATCATGCGGAATCTCGGGCCGGCGACAAAGGACGTCGAGCTGATCCTCAACATCGAAGGCATCCGCCAGTAACGTTCCGCTTCTGCTACCACCGAAACACGGCGGCGCCGCCAATCAAGCCGGCGCCCGCCGCTGCCATTAGGACGATGTCTCCGGGCTTATAAGGCCCCTCTTCCGCGGTCGCCGACAGCGTGAACGGAATAGTCGCGGCCGAGCTGTTTCCGAAATCGGCTATCGTCGATCGCAGCCGTTCGGCAGGAATATCGAGCTGGTGCGCAATGGTGCTCATCATCCGCGCATTGGCCTGATGCGGAATGAAATGATCGACGTCGGCCGCACCCACGCCTGCCTTCGCCAAGGCCTTTTCGGCGCTCTCCGTCATGATCCCGACAGCGCCGGCATAGACCGCCTTGCCGTCGTTCATCACCATTAGGACCTCGTGGGGATCGCGAATTTGCGAAAACGGCCTGCGACTGCCACCCCCCGGAATCGTGATCAGATCGTAGCTCTGACCTCTGGCGGCGAGGTGCGCGCCGAGAATGCCTGCGTCATCTCGCGCGGTCGGCGCCAGCAGCACGGCGCCGGCGGCATCGGCAAATAGAACGCTGCTCGCCCGATCGCTCTCGTTGATGCGCCGTGATAGGATGTTCGCCGCAATGACCAGCACGGGCATGTCGTGCGTGCGAACGAAACTATCCGCCAGCGTCAGCGCATAGAGAAATCCTGCGCAGGCGCCAGCCATGTCGATTCCACCCGTGTTTTGCAGTCCGAGCCGATGCGCGACGAGCGGCGCTGTCGGCGGCAAGAGGTGATCCGGTGTCGACGTCGCGAGCAGCAGCAAACCGACATCGTCGCGCTTGAAACCCGAGCGCGCCAATGCCATCTCGCCCGCTTTCACGGCGATATCGGAAAGTGCTTCGCCATCGGCAGCATAACGGCGCGCGTCGATGCCGGTTCGACGCTTGATCCATCCCGCTTCAAGTCCAAGACGGACCTCTATTTCGCTATTCGGAACGATGCGCGCCGGCGCGTAGTGCCCTTGTCCGATGATGGCAACGCCCGTCATGTCAGCACCTCATCGACGGCGTCGCTGATAGCGCGGTAGACAGATCGAAGCTCATGTTTGGTCGTGCAGTAAGGCGGCATGATATAAACCGTAGAGCCGAGCGGACGCAGCAGCACGCCGCGCTCCAAGAGGCGCGCCCGCAGCACCAATGCGACATCGGCGAGATAGCCCGGCGCAACAGTCGACAATTCAAACGCGGCTATCGTACCTAACTGACGAAGGTTAGAAAACCGCGGGTCGGGCTGCAAATCGTTGAGGCACAGCGCCTGGTTCTGCGAAAGTGCGACGATGCGCTCGATCACGGGCTCTGTCCGCCAGATTTCGAGATTGGCCGCGGCCGCGGCACACGCGATCGGATTGGCCGTGTACGAACTCGAATGAAAGAACGTTCGCGTCCGATCCTTCGAAAGATGCGCATCGTAGATCGGCGCGGTGCAGAGCGTCACGGCTAGCGGCAGCGAGCCCCCTGTCAGTCCTTTGGCGACGCACATGATGTCTGGTGCAATACCTGCCTGCTCGCAGGCGAAGATCGTTCCTGTTCGCCCGAAACACGTCATCACTTCATCGGCGATGAACAGCACATCGTGTGCGCGGCAGATGCGATGCATCTCTTTCAGCGTTTCCGCGTCGTAGATCAACATCCCGCCTGCGCCGAGGATCAACGGTTCACAAATGAAGGCCGCGACGTCGCCTTTTCGGCAGGCGATTTCAAGAGCATCGAACGTCGGTTGCGCATGATGCGGCTTTGGATAGGGAATCCGTCCGACTTCAAACAGCAGCGGTTCATAGGCTGCATTGAAGACGCCGCGCGCACCCGCTGACATCGTGCCGATGGTATCGCCATGATAGGCGTGTTCGAGCGCCAATATACGCGTACGTTTGATGCCGATGTTCTTCCAGTAGCCGAGCGCCATCTTCAGCGCGACCTCCACCGACGTCGAGCCGCTGTCGGAAAAGAAGACGTGCGACAGTCCCTTGGGCGCAATTTCCACCAAGCCCGCCGCAACCTCTTCCGCAGGCTCGTGCGTGAAGCCCGCAAAAATCACCTGGTCGAGTGTCGCCGCCTGTTTCTCGATCGCCGCGACGATCTTCGGATGCCGGTGCCCGTGCGTGATGACCCACCACGATGACACGCCGTCGAAAATCCGCTGCCCATCGGACGCTTCAAGCCATGCCCCCTCCGCGCTCCGAATGCGGCGCATCGATGGCTCGAGCGCATGCTGCGTAAAGGGATGCCAGATCGGCGACGATGTCATGGACCGACGGCCCCAATATCGAGCACGTCTGCCACCGAGAAATTTTCTGCGAACGCTTTCTGCAGCCTCTCGCTGTCGAGCGCGGCAAGTTTGGGCAGCCGCCCGAGGTGCCGGACCCCACCGAACGATGTGATCGTCCGTTCACTGTCGGCGTTCGCATCGCCGATGAATGCAATTCCCAGCATCGGGATGGCGCGCCGCTTCAAAGCCTCGATGGAAAGAAGTGAATGATTGATCGTGCCAAGCCTTGTCGATGCGCAGAGAATGACTGGCAGACGCCACTGGGCTAGAAGATCGGCCTGCAAGAGGCGTCGCGTCAGCGGCACCATGAGACCACCGGCCGTTTCCACCACGAGAGGCGTCGGCAAGCCGAAAGGAGAAAGCTTTCTGAAATCGATTTCCATGCCGTCGATCTCGGCGGCATAATGCGGAGACGCCGGTGTTTTGAGGCGATAGACTTCCGGCAGGATGCGGGACGCTGCAAGGTCACCAAGGCGCGCGACGACATCGGAATCTGTTTCTCCCGCAAGTCCCGCCTGCACTGGTTTCCAGTAATAGCCGTCAAGCGCGCTCGTTAGGGCTGCGGAAAACACGGTCTTGCCGATATCGGTGTCCGTTCCTGCGATGACGATGCGGATCGTCATGCCGCGTTCTCCGCTTCAGCCGCGGCGAGGTCATCGATGAGCCGTGCAATCTGCGCTTCGTCGACATTGAGCGTGATCGTCAGGCGCAATCGCGACGTGCCTTCGGGAACCGTCGGCGGCCGGATTGCGCGGATATCATAGCCTCGGGCTTTCATGGTTGTCGCAAGCGACACCGCTGTGCCATCGCTGCCAACGATGAGCGGCTGGATCTGTGACCCCGATGGCACGAAGCGTGTCTTGGCCGCCAGTTCCCGCGCGGTAAACGAAACGAGATTATGCAAACGCGCGCGTCTCGCTGGATCGGAACGGCAAATATCGAGTGCCGCGCGCACCGCTGTCGCCATCAGCGGCGATGGTGCGGTCGCATAGATAAAAGCGCGCCCGCGATTGATGATAAAATCACGGATCGTGCGCGGCGCAACCACCAGCGCACCCATCGCGCCCAACGCCTTGCCGCACGTGTGCAGCGTGACAACATTTTCCCGGCCTTCGAGCTCGGCCGCAAGTCCCCGGCCGTCGGGACCGAAGACGCCCGTCGCGTGTGCTTCATCGACGACGAGCATCGCGTCGTGGTGATCGGCAATCTCGGCAAGCGGTCCGATTGGTGCACGGTCGCCGTCCATGCTGTAAAGACTTTCGATCGCGATCCAAGGCTGACCGACGCCGCCGGATGCGCGCCATTCCCGGATCGCATCGTCGACGGCCTGCGCATCATTATGGCGAGCCGGCTTTGCATCGGCTTTTGATAAGCGCATGCCATCGTGGGCGCTGGCGTGAATCAGCTCGTCATAGACGATGAGATCGCCGCGCGACGGCAGCGTCGAAAGAATCGCCGTATTGGCAATGAAGCCGCCCCCGAAATAAAGCGCCGTCTCGCCCCCGAAAAACGCCGCCGCTTCCGCTTCGAGCGCTTCGTGCTCGGGATGATTTCCGCGCAACAGCCGCGATCCACCCGCACCGACCGGAACGCCGCGCGCGATCGCGGCCTCGATCGCCCGTGCAAGCTCGCGTGATTGCGCAAGACCGAGATAGTCGTTCGAGGTGAAGTCGATCCCGCGCGCCGTCTCGAGCGCCCTCAGGCGCCCACGGCGTGAGAGCGCATCGAGCGCACGCTCATGATTGTCTGACATCCTGGTGTTCCGCACACGCCGCAGGCGCGTGCTCCGGAGAAGGGGCGATATCGAGTTCGAGCGCCGAGAGGCCGAGCTTCGCAAAAAGCTTGCCGTCCTTGTCTTCGCCCGGGTTGTCGGCGGTCAGCAGGGTGTCGCCGACGAAGATCGAATTCGCGCCCGCGAAGAAACAGAGCGCCTGCATCTCATCGCTCATGTCCGTGCGACCGGCCGACAGGCGAACGAATGACTTCGGCATCATGATGCGTGCGACCGCTATTGTACGAACGAAATCGATCGGATCGATCTGCTCCGCGTTTTCAAGCGGCGTGCCGGGAATGGCAATCAGCATGTTGATCGGAACACTCTCCGGATGTTCTTCGAGGTTCGCGAGCGTCACCAGCATATCGACGCGATCCTGGCGTTCTTCGCCCATGCCGACAATGCCGCCCGAGCAGACCTTCATGCCGG
>JAFECG010000023.1 GCA_018242215.1 Pseudomonadota bacterium | reverse complement strand
AGGCTGCCGCGCCAGGCGAAATCATTCTCGTAGACATTAAGATAATGATCGTCAGCCAACCTACGAAGAAGAACCGGGGTCAGGGGCGTAGTAGGTGATTCTGATGCGCTGGGCGCAGCCTTACCAAGATCGGCCTTTGCGACCGGCCGATTGTCCATGGTGCGCCACTCCTCAAAGAGTAGCTCGATCTCAGCATGTTTGGCGGCGTATGCCCGTTGTGCCTTCTTGCGGTCAGGGGTTCCTAGCGACTTCCAGACTTGCTTCGGTCGTCCAGGCGCACGCAATTCGGCCGGCACCGATCGCTTGTAGTAGAGGTTTTCGGAACCGGACCGATGGGTCAGAAAGGGGTATTTTGCCACGTCGACCATACCTCGCAGAGTAGCAGCGAAAGGTAGCAGTCGAGTAAAGAAAGCCCTTGTTTCTCAATGGCTTCTATAAAATCAATGGCTTAGCTTGAATTGGCGCCCCGTAGGGGCGTCATTTTTTATATCAACTACCCTTCCAATCCCCTTTTATTCCCGGACTTACAGGAAGACGGCCTCAAATAAGCGAGAATTATTGACTAATAAACGCACTAACGAAAGCGGTAATTGTCATTCCTCGAAGCGGGACAAAGCACACATATGACAAGACCCTTGCAACTCGCCAAGCCACATAACCGAAATGGCATTTGGTATTATATTCGCAACGTACCCACGCTATTCCGGCCGTTCGACGGCCGGGGGCAAATCCTGATCAGCACCAAGATCCGAGTTGCGGACGACCCGCTTCATGTCCGGGCGACGGAAATCGTCCGAAAGCTCGACGAGGAAACTTTCGCCTTCTGGCGGGCCTGTCAAAGTGGGAAAGATGCCGAAGCGGAGCTGCGTTACAAGAACGCTCTGGCGTTGATGCAATCCAACGGCTACCCGTTTCAGGCAAAAGCGCAATTCGAATCCTTGTCAGCCGATGAGGTTCTTCAGCGTCTTGAGCTTTTGATAGAACGCCGAGCTCTCGATAATGCCGCCGAGAGCGCCGCCCTGCTAGGCACAAAGGAACCCCTACACCATCCGCTTACCAACCTCCTCACCGAGTACGAGCAAATTCAGTCAGCCGCCAACGCTAGAAAATCCGACCACCAGATGCACCGCTGGCGCCAATCCAGACAAACAGCCCTGGACGCTTTCATTGCTACGGCAGGCACAAACCGCTCCATCGAATCCCTTACACGCCAAGATGTTGTCAACCATCACAAAGCCGTAGCCAAGCGCGTACAGGACAAGGAGATTGGCATAGATGCTGCCAACAAGTACGTACTGCGCATAGCCACCATGTATCGTGCCTTCAACACCCACTATCAACTCGGCCTCACAGACATCTTCACTAAGATGAATTTCGGTAAGGCGCCTAAAAACCCCAGAATTCCTTACAAAACGGCATATATCCAGAGCCATATTCTCGCCGAAGGTGCCTTGGCGGGCCTAAACGACGAAGCCCGCCGGATCGTTTACGTGATGGTAGAAACCGGGGTCAGGCCATCCGAAGCTTGCGCCCTGAGCAAAAACACAATCCTTCTTGACCACCCAATTCCACACCTTCGCATTGTGGACGAAGACAGGGAGGTCAAATCCGAAAATGCAATTCGCGAGATTCCACTGGTGGGAGTAGCGCTTGAGGCGATGAAACTCCAACCCGATGGATTTCCGCGGTACAAACACAACCCAGACTCGATGACCTCGGCGATCAACAAATTCCTTGAAGAAAATAAGCTCCGACCGATAAAGGGCCAATCGCTCTACTCGCTCCGCCACAGCTTCAAGGACCGCCTCCGTCACCATCACGCCACCCAGGAGCTAATGGATGACTTGATGGGCCATGAAACCGACGGCGTTCGTGCTGATTATGGCGAAGGGTATTCGCTCGAGTACAAGCAGGCGTTTCTCGTTAAAATGGCCTACCGCTGTCCCTTGGCCGTGTAGCGAGCCAGGATGTCTTGAGCGCGGGACGAGAATTTGTCCCGCTTCAGGAGTTCGATCTCCTTCTCCAGCCGGTCAATCAGGAAGCCATATTCGTCGCCGAGATTTTTCACGAGCATCGCCGCAGCCCAAAGCCCTCTTTCAAGGCGTTCTATCGTGACGGGACTTGGCGGTTTTTTGCAGCTCATATTAACACGGCGACCAATCACCCGCAATTCTTGAGCAAAAATTCGAGAGCAGTTTTATTTCCAGAGATCGCATGGCTTTGGGTTAGGACAGCGCATTCGACTGCCGACCAACATGAACATTGCAGGTGGCGTAGTCAATAGGGAAACGCCGGGAAAAGCCGGATTGTGAGGGAAGACGCGGGAGAATGAAGGAAGACCCACTAAGTGATACAACGCACCCTCGAACTTGCCGAGCGCTCGTTCTTTGACCGCAACCGCCGGAATGACTAACTGCAGAGCTTCTATTTCAGCCGTCCGGGATGCCGTCCACGCCAACAAGGCGAAGGCCGTCGTCTACATTAGTGCCGTCTCCGATGATTGGCGGTGGTGGTCATTCCAACGCATCAGAAACAGACGCGACCACTACGCCTTGAACGCGCATCTCTCGCGTTGCTAAAATTGGCCTGTGTGACTTGTTCGAGCTTCGCGGAATCAGCGCCGCCGCGCTGGAGGATAACCTCAACTCCTTTATCGTCACCTCGTCATCCACGAGCGCCACGACGACATCGCCCGTCTCGGCAACTTCTTGCTGTTTGACTAGTACAAGCGAGCCATCGGCAATCCCGGCCTCGTCCATCGAATCACCTCTCGCCCTGACAAGAAAGTACTTCGCTCCCTGTCGAGCTAAGTTACTAGACACGGGATACCATGCCTCGATGTTCTGCTCTGCCAGCAGCGGCGCACCACAAGGAGCGCTGCCGACCAGAGGAACCGACACGGTGGACACACGATCATCCGTGTCATTCGGCATCTTGAGCAACTGAAGAGCACGGTCCCCGTCGCGCCGCTTCAAGTACCCCTCATCGATCAGTCTTCCGATGATCAGCGCGGCCGATCGTGGCGACTGGAAGCCGAGTTCCTTGCTCAACTCACGTACTGATGGCGCCTGTCCAAAATGCACCAGCCGATTACGGATCAAGGTGAGGGCTCGTCTTTCCACAGGTTTCAGCATAAGGCTGTCGAACTCCGTTTACACAAACCGTATGCAGGTGTATACGACACGTCAAGAGTCCGTTGCTCGTGCGTCTTTATCACCTCAACCACAGAGAGCCGTCATCAGGCTATGACGATTTCAGCGGACAAGATTGCGGACCTGCGCGCCAAGCATCTCGAGCTGCTGCAGGTCGTAATCGCTCGCATGGCGAGCTACGGCGCCACGCTCAAGAACTACTGCATTACGCTCACGACCGCCGTCTGCGGTTTCGCCACCACTCTGAGCAAGCCATGGGCGGGCTTCCTTGCCCTGCTGCCGATCGCTGTCTGTGCAGTCCTAGACGCACGGTATCTGTGCAATGAGCGGCGATTCCGAGGACTCTACGACAAGATCAGACATGAAGACTGGGCCGAGCGGCCATCCTTTGAAATCTCGCTGAGCACCGCGCCGGCCGAGAGTTTCGTCTCGTGTCTCTTCCGCTGGGCAATCCTCGGCTTCTACGCGCCACTCGCTGTCGCCGTGGTCGCCGTAACCCTTTTTGCCGGAGTGACCTATGGCCGCTAGCTACCCCTTCCTCTCGCCATTTGTCGAAGTGAAGAAACGCAAGGCGTTCTTCTCGTTTCACTACGACGATATCATGCGTGTGAACAACGTGCGCAATGCGTGGAAGATCGATCATCCCGACACGCCTGCGAGGCGCAGCTTTTACGACAGCAGCCTTTGGGAGAGCCGGAAACTTGAAGGGCCCGAAGCGCTGAAACGGCTCATCCGCGAAGGTGCACAAAATACGTCGGCGATTTGCGTACTCATCGGAAGCGAAACGTGGTCGCGCGAGTGGGTGCGATATGAGATCGCGCGCGCGATCATCGACAATCGGGGTTTGCTTGGCGTCTACATCAACGGGCTCAAGCACCACACTATGGGATTTCCCCATCCCAACGGCCCAAACCCGTTCGAATATATCGGGATATATCGCGAGGATAACGCCTACCTGGGCACCACGCAGTACTATCTCTGCGAAAGCGAAGGCCACGGCTGGAACCGATATCTCCATTACTCACAGCCTGTGTCGCTGCCAGCATATATGACGCCGCCGGCACCGGGCTACGTGCGCCAGCTGTCGAGCGCAGTTCCTACTTACGACTTCGTTGCTCAGGAAGGGCATCGCAACATCGGCGCATGGATTGATGCGGCAGCGCAACGTGTCGGGCGATGACGGGCAGCGGTGGAAAACATGACGGAAGACGAAGATCGGTTTGAGCGTGCTCTCGCAATTTTCAGGGATAGGGAACCGAAGCTGATAGCAGATCATGTGGCGCGCGTCGCAACGCCGGAAATCGCGCAGTCTCTTCTTCTCGATCCTCGCGAATTGGAGCGGACCGAGGTGGCGAAGCTATTCGCCGAGTATGCCCGTACTCGCTGTTTTTCCGCCGCCTTCGAGCTGGGATGGCATTGGCTTGCACGAGATGAAGACGAGTTGCGAGACTGGCAAATGTCGTACCTTGAGAAGGTTGGCGACAACTTGGGTGACCGCGCTTCATTTTTCGCTTTGAACAAAATTGCTCGAGAGAAACTGGGATTTCGCTTCCGACTGAGTTGATCGCCATATTCGAATTTTGGATGCTGAAAGAAGATCCGAATGGTACCGAATGCACGATTTCATGAACTACTCACGGATATTGAGCCAAGCCCGACCACGAAGGGCCACGCATCATCCGCCCACAATGGTGTTCGCGAGCATCTGGAGGCCCACGACACGTTCTCCGATCGGTGGGTAACCAGCTTCCTTTCCGGCAGTTATGCGCGGGACACTTCCATCCGCCCGCGGTCGTCGAGCGATGGTCAGGAACGTCCCGACGTCGACATCATCGTAGTGACGAATTTCACGGAGAACGACCACCCGGACGATGTCCTGACCGAGGTTCGCGATGCGCTCGAGGATGGCGAAGACGGCTATCCCGTCGAGCGGATCAACAAGCGCTCTGTCCGCGTCGTGACCTGGCAGGCCGACATGGATGTCGTGCCGGTCTTCGAGACCTGGAATGGCTACATGATCGCCGATCGTGATGTCGGGACCTGGAAGTTCACGAACCCGCCCGAGCACACGCGGTGGAGCTCCGAACGCAACACCGTCTTCGACGGCCGTTTCAAGAAGCTGGTCAAGCTGCTGAAATGGTGGCGTCGTGAGAACCCGTCAGGCAAACGCCCGAAAGGATTTGTCCTGGAGGTACTCGTGGCAATGCACGCGCCACGCAACGAGACCCACTATGGCGAGGCTTTCGCGCAGTTACTTGCGAACATCCACGGCAGCTACGCCCAGCAAGCCGCGATGGGACAGAAGCCCTTCATTGCCGACCCCGCCGCCCAGGGCAACGATATCCTGAGCAAGGTGACGGTCGCCCAGTGGAAGGATTTCATCGAGAAGGTGCGGGTTCACGTCGACTACGCCCGACGTGCGCAGGATGAAGACGACATGGAGGAGGCCACGCGCCTGTGGCGCAAGGTCTTTGGCGACCGCTTCAAGACCACGGCCAACCCGGCCAAGGCTGTGAACTACAGTACCACTGCAGCGGCCGTGGCGCCTGCCGGCTACACCTTTCCTGATGCCATGGCGGCGCCGACCACACCGCGAGGGTTCGCGTGAAGCTCTGGTGGCTCGGCGACTTCGCTCGGCTGGGGCAGGAAAAACGTGCCGTTGAGGCAATCGCGCTCCGCGAGCCGTGGTTCAAGCTCGATCGGTGGTGCTTTCGCGAGGGCAAGCTGGCCGCGTTGGGCACGATCTTCGTGGAGGGGCAACCTTACCCCGTGCTCTTGCTGTATCCCGACCAGTTTCCCGAAGTACCCGCATGGGTCGAGCCGCAGGAAGACGTCAGATGGTCGACACATCAATATGGGAGGGGCGGAACGCTCTGCCTTGAACTGAGACCGGACAATTGGGTGGCATCGGCCACTGGAGCTGATGTCTTGCGCAGCGCCTACAATTTGCTGGTGTCCGAGAAAGCGAGCGCCCAAGACCCGAAAGTCAGCGGCGTGCCATCGGCACACGATGTCGGCGAGGTGCAGTCATATGATTGGGGAACGCATCCCGTCCTGATCGGAGTCGGTTGCCTTGAGCGCATCAAGGCTGGCACAGTCCAGGATCCCAAGGCGCTGCGATGGATGGCCATGGACGAAGTCTGGCCCATCATGATCCACGACGCAGAGGACAGGACATCGCCGCGCCGACCGCCAAGCATGGACATCAACAGTTGGCGATTTGAAATCCCAATCTATGTGCTTGCTAGTCCGGCTCCCGCCGATATCGCAGACAACAGGCACGGGTTCCTTACCGCCCTCGGGCTCGATGCCGGCTTGATCCAGCAGATCGCTGAACGCGGGGCCGCAATCTGGCTCTTCACCGGAGGACCCGAGCCGACGGCCTTCCACCTTATGGACGAGGGCAAACCCCATCGACGCAAGATATTCGTCCTGCCGGACCAAGCGGAATCACGCTCAGGTCGCACGCCTGAGGCGGTCGCCTGTCATGCGGCCGTCATTGGCGCCGGATCGGTCGGATCGAAGATTGCCGAAATGCTCGTGCGGTCGGGCATCAGCCGTTTGACACTTGTGGACGGCGACGTGATGTTGCCGGGAAACACCGAACGGCACACGCTCGATTGGCGTGATGTTGGTTTCCGCAAGGTGCATGGCCTCAAGCGCCATCTACTCCATATCTCACCGGGCGCTGAGATCACGGTTATCGACCAGAACCTGAACTGGCAGCGCTCCGCACACGTCCATGCATCGCAAACTGCGCAGATTGCCGAATGCGATCTGATTATCGATGCCACTGGCGATGCCGCCACGTCTCTCTTCCTTGGCGCCGTCGCCGCAGCCAATAATCGACCGTTCATCAGCGTCGAGGTTTACGAGGGCGGGATCGGGGCGCTCATTGCGAGCTGCCTGCCCGGGCGTGATCCGCCGTTCGCTGCGGCGCGGGCGGCTTATTTTGCGTGGTGCGATCAGAAGAACATGCCGCCGCCCCGTCCGGCGGCACGGGCATACGATGCACTCGCCGAAGATGGAACGCTCATGGTTGCGGACGATGCCGCTGCCACCATGACAGCCAGCCACGCGGCACGGGTTGCGCTTGATGTCCTCGACGGTCGGCCAGCCGCGTCCGAGGCCGCATGGATGCTGATCGGATTCCGCAAGTCCTGGGTATTTGAGGCGCATGGTCATACTTGGTTGCTCAACGTCGGCAACCCCGCGGCGCCCGCTGAGGACACAAAGGATGCAGAAGCCGAGGCATTCGTACTGGCCTTGGCCAAGGAGTATTTTGGTGCGAATGCGACTGGCGAATAATCAAGTTGCGAAGCTCAAATCGGCGCTTGCACAGGCAGGAACGAAGGAGATCGGCGGGCAGCTTTTCGGAGAGCAACTGGCGCCCTCGGATTTCCGCGTCACTGAGATCGCGATCCAGGCACGTCGCGGATCGTTCGCCCGTTTCCTGGTCGATCTTGTGGAAGCCGGCCGCAATGCCTTGCGCTTCTTCGACCGCACGGAGCACCGGTACAAGCGGTTCAACTACATCGGTGAGTGGCACAGCCACCCGAGCTTCGAGCTCAAGCCGAGCCCCCAGGATGTCGAGACCATGGTGAAGCTTGTGACCGATCCGGCGTTCAAGGGCAGTTTCGCAATCCTGATGATTGTGCGCCTCGACGGTGACCACGTCTCGATGGGCGCATGCCTTTTCGACCCTCAGGGTACGGCGCGGGCAATAAATTTGGAGAGCGCCAGTGGGAGCTAAGAGCCAATCACCGGCCCTCAGCGATGCGAAGTCGCTTGGCGGCGTCATCGCGCAGGACGGGTTCGACTATCAGTTGTGGGATGGGCTGGCCCGGCTGCCGGCATGGTTGGCCAATCCTGCATTCGAGGAGCTGATCTTCGAGGGGCTTGAGGATCTCGAAGCGCGCTTCTTCGCGCCGCAAGCCCCGCGCTACCGACTGCTCGAGCGCTATCAGGCGAAGTCGGGCAACCTTGCGCCGAAGGATGTCCGCGAGGTCTTCGCAACCTTCCAGACATTCGAAAACGCTTATCCCGGGCTTGCTCGGATGCACACTCTCGTTACGCCTCGCCTGCCGGCCACATTGAACTGGCTCGCCCGCGATCCCGGGCGCGTGCGCAAGGCGCGCCCTTTCTATGCGCCGTTCGCCGACGTTACGAAGGCGAGCGACGATAAGCTGCGCGAAGATCTCGCCGAGGAGTTCGGAGCCGATCTTGGTCAATTCATCGCCTCTTCCGTCGAGATTTCGGAACGGGTCATACCGGATCGCGACAGCGGACTGCACACATTCGCGTTGTTCCTCACCCGCACGTTCGAGCACATCACTGCGACTTCGAAGCAGACCGAGGAGGCCTTCGAGGCCCTGAGCGGACTTGCTCGCAAGAGTCAGGGCGTGCCCCTCAGGCGCGATGTTCTGATCGGTCAGATTGAGAGCGCCCTTGGGCAGGCGCTGTTCACAAATCCCGTTCCCCGTATTCACGTGCGGTCGGATCGGAATGAAGTCGACGAAACCGCATTAGAGATCGATGCGAGCGCGTTCTCGGGTGGTTCGGCCCCGTTTCCTGAACCGGCACGATGGCAGGACGAGCTTATCACCCCGATGGACCACACCGGCCAATGGTTGCGATCGCGCAGTGTTACCCGACTGGCTATCGGCGGATCGTACCGCCTGACGACGGCGTTTTCGCTCGGAAAAGCTTTCCGCGCTGCGTCCGGCTTCGAACTCGAGATCGAGGCACGAAGTGGGATCTGGCTGACCGATGACCGCCCACGCCCCGATGAGACTTATCCTACATTCGCCATTAGCGAACCGGCATCCCTCGTCGGTGACCGGCTGGTCGTGTGCGTGGGCATATTGCGGGATCCGACAGCCGATCTTGTTGCAAGCGGGGTCTTTCAATCGAATATCCTCGGCGCCTCGATGCCCGTGCCCGTGACATCGGGCCGGGCAGCGCAGGCAGCAGTATCCGTAGTGAAGGCTGCGGTATCGGCCGCCGCCACGCGACTCAAGCCTGCCGCTATCGAGTTGTATTTTGCTGGACCGGCCGCTTTCGCCGTAGCTCTGGGCCACCGTTGGAACGCGATGCCGCCGACCCAGCTTCATGAGTTCATCGCGACGGACCGACGGTACGTGCCAACGGCATTCCTCTGACAGACGGCCGTGATCACCGATCTTGAACGCCGAGATATCGAAGCGCACTGGGGCCAGAAGGATTTCCATCTGCACTTCAGGGAGAAGCGGACAAGCACCGAATACAAAATATAGTGCGGCATCGCTTGCGAACATCAGCCGATCACCTTGGGACGGTAGACGGAGCACGTTGCGCCCAGAAGTGTGCTTGAAGCAAGCGTGCTATGCAGCGGCTAAAAGCTAGCGTTAACGTATAATTCCTTGCCCCTAGGGCATGGAGCTGCATCCTGAATCATTACGTATCTTCACGCCCACGGCCCCACGCCGATGCCAATAGTATTGCGCAGATAGTATGTGGCTTGGCCCGACGTCGCCTTCCGAATCTTTTGATCGATAATTGCGCGGTTCAGATTCGCATGGATGATCCTGCGCGAATCGAGTCGTTCTGATTTGCGACGCCCTTCTGCTTCGCGGCTCATCCAGATTCCGGCGCGTTGATCGACGCAATCCAGAAAAACTGTCCACGCGGCAAAAGCCTGTTCGTCATTTTCAGCGTCGAGGTATTCATTCCACCAATGACGCGCGAAAGCCTCGTTCCAGCGCTCGATTGCTGAGGAACGCCGAAGCGTTTCGTGATCGGTATAGGCTGGGCCTGAAGCCCACGCGTCCGCGGTGGGAAGCGGATTGAAGACTGTGAAGCCGTCCAGAACTTCCGCGCGTTTCCGGCGCCAGGCCACTTCACAAGCGCGGTCGTGCGCGATCATGGATTGAAGCCAGTCCGATTTGCAGTGGAAGCCCGCTGCAATCGCTACTTGAAAGAGCGCCTGATCGGTCGGAGCAGCAGCCAGCGAGAGGAGCTCTTCGCGCGCTTGCAAGACTGGCGTTGAGTCCGGCACCCGAAAGATCATATGGAGCGTTTCGTCAATGTCCGCGCCCCCAATGCGCTTTGTCTGCGCTAAGACGCGGATGCTTTTCCAAAGAGAGACGCCCGTGCCGGGTTCGTGCTTCAGTAAAACCTCGCAAAGCGCGAAGATGCATTCTTCGGCAAGGATAAGGCGCCTGCGAAAATCGCTCGTTTTAGCGCTGTGCCCCTCGATAACCGGTTTCCAGATCTCGGGTGTCTGGAGGTAGGAAGCTTCGATATCCGCCATTTTGACATTGGCAAGAAAAAGGCTCCCGCCCTGTTGGCGCACAGCCTCGCTGCGGGACCTGGCGACGGCGCCGGCACGTTGGTATTCGCGCACGCGCGCTTGTGGATCATCCAGATTTCGCTTCATCGCGGCGAATGGATCGTCGCGGTCTTTCGGGTCTGGCCGAGGCTCGGCGGCGATCGAGGCGTAGTGAAACAGGTCTCCTGGCCGTTCGACAACGAGATCGGAACCAAGATCTGGCTCGGCGAGGCCATCGGCGTTGAGAATTCTGACAACCACTTCGGCCGCAAGCAGTGTTTCGATCGCGTCGCTGCCGCGAAGTCTTGCGGCTTCGAGCACGCGCCATGGCGCTATCCGCTGAACGATCTGGTCGAAAGGAAGCGCTGACGTCGCCTCGATGAGCGCGAGCGATCCATAGTGGTTGATCCACATGTCGGCATCGGGCTGCCAGGACCAGCCATCGGCAAGTAGCAAGCGGCCGAAGCCTTCTGCATCCGATTTTGCAAGGAGGCGAAAGAGAACGCCTCGATCGGAGCGTTCTTTGTCGCGCGCGTGGGCGACAAGCCAAGACCACGCCATTTCGCTGAACTCGATACAGTGCACCGATAGGAGAACGATGAGATCATGTTGCTGTTTCGTTGAGGCCGCGCTGTACTCAGTGATCAAGAGATCGACGTCTTCGGGCGATGGGCGATTTAATAGCAACCCCAGATCACTTGGTATGAAGGCGAGATCGCATTCCAGAACACGCCTAAACTGTGCAAGCGTAGCAAGCGCCCGCAATTCCAGGGCAACAAGACGACTGGAGGCGATGGCTTCGTCGGATGAAACGGAATCGCGTGCTCGCATTTGAAGGGTATGCGCGGATTCTCCTTCCTCTGGACGGGCGAGGAGCCAGCTATTCGTTGCCCGGAGCGCCGACCAGTAACGGGCTTCTGAGGAAGATCGGCTCAAGCTTTGCAGCCACCTTCGGTGAAGCGCAGCGAGGCGATCCGGTGCGCAGCGTGCGAGAGCCGGCTGCAGAACCTCAAAGTTATGCTCTTCCGGCGTGAACGAGCGGTCGCGATAGAGTTTTTCAACATCAAAATGATCCGCGGCCGCGGCAATCTCGTCGATGAATTCGCTCGGCGCCGCAAAGGAAGGATCGGGCCAGAACTTACTGACCTTTTGAATGCGCCTCAGAAGAGGTAGCGAGGTGTCCTTCAACACTTGCTCGGCATGCCGCCGTTCCAGCTGAAATGGGCTGTGCACGGGATCGTCCAGATACTCTTCTTCATAGCTTCGGCCGTTAGGAATCTTTTTGTTGATATCGGCCGACGCATCTTCGTCAACCTCAAGGCCGCTTAAGCACAAAAGTAACGCCGCAACGCGCTGGGAAAAATTGTGAGCGAGACCCGGTTCTTTTGGCCGCGATGGAAGAGCGCCGGCGACGGCGCGGATTTGTTCGTTTGTTTCCCGGGGATCGACTTCGTTGAGATGCACGATCCAGCGAAGCCCGCCCCAGACCTCGGTGTAACCGCGTATCGCATAATCCATGGCGGCTCGCTCGAAGCACGAAAGCGCATTGGCCAGCGGAAAGCCTTCCAGCAGCGAAGGGACGACGAGATGCAGATTTTCGCCTTCATCGACGAGCTCCAGAGGAACGCTAAGAACGTCGATGCGCCCTGGTTGATCTGTGCCAAGAGTACGTTTTAGCCGCTCAAGGTGCCGCCGTTCGGCCGTTTCATTTCCGGCAAATTCCGCCATGCGCGAAACGCGCGACAGCCATAACGTGGCGCGTGAAAGAATGGTTTCGTAAGCCTTTCCTCGAACCTTCGGCAAACCGCGAAGGGCGTGCATAGCCCAGCTGCGCGCCGAGGCTTGCGCTTTGTTCGGGGAACGCGCGATCGCGTCCAGCAGGGGATCAACCAGTTCCGAGGCAAGGGCCACGAGCTCCTGCCGATGCTGGTCGGGCACATTTTGCGTCTGGAGCCAGGCCGTAACGAGGACACCGGCTAAGGCCGTATCGGCAATAGCGCGTTCAATGAGGATCGATACGGCGGCGCGCAGGATCTCGGCTCTCTCATCTAAGCCGGCGATCGGATCGAGCCAGGCGTCGAGTTTTCCCGTCACGACGTCGCTATCGGGCGAAGGCGAACTTTCAAGATCCGAGAGAAGCGCCAATGCCAGGCCATAGGCCGCGAGTATTGGGGAGAGCTGATAGCGTCCTGATATATCTTTCGTGACGAAGCGCCCGTCGATAATTTCGCTTAAGCGTGAATAGACTTCGGATGGCGACCGATCGGGGCGGTTGGCCTGTTCTGAAAGCGTTTTGCTGGAAAAAGCTCTCAAGCCGCTGCGGAAATTATTTGCGACCTCCTGCAGCCACTCCCGCCATTCCTCTTCGGTAAAGGATCGCCCTGCTCGTTCGCCGGAGCGATCGCAGCCATACTCCCAGAGCAAGCGATAAGGTGTGATATTGCCGGCTTCGACAAAACGATCGCGAAACTGCACAACTAATTTGAACAAGCGAGGTGTGCGCGCTTGTTCGATCAGATCAGGAGGCAGGTCCGTACGCGCGAGCTTTTCAAATGCAAGCATTTCATCGAATTCGCCGCCCGAAGCCATATCGTAGGGGCCAATGTCGATACGCTGCGGGGCGACAATCAGGCCTTTCAGCCGCGCAAGCCGATCTTCAAAAAAATGAGTGCGCACACTGGACATTACACGGATACGGCCCGTAAAGTTTTTGCTCTGGAGCTGCTTGAACAGACCGAGCCATGGCGCCGAGGCTTCCTGGTTTAGCCCATCTAAAAACAGTGTAATGACGGGACCTTCATCGCTTGGCCGTTGCAGCAACCGATCCAGCCGTCTTGTCCAATGCTCCGCATCGCGAACCCCAGTCAATTCGTGAAGACGGGTTCCGAGAAACTGCTTGAGTGCGGTTTCCGAGGCGCTAGTCAGCGGGGCCACGGCCGAGGAGGGCACGATTAAAGTGATGGGGTGTTGATCGCGGCGATCTACGAGCCAATCGAGGCTCGCCCAGGTTTTGCCGACGCCGTCCCAGCCGACAACGGTAGCTGGCGCGTCTGTTTGGGTCTGCGTTTGCCACCAGCCATCCAGCCCCGCATGGATCGCCTTTCTTCGGATCCGGTGATGCTGGGATCCGCCGGCGGCGTTTTGGCCGAAGGCCGCGTTGGCCTCGCGGGGCGACGTCCAGACTTCGTTGAGCTTCTCATGCGATAGGGTGCGAAGCGCCTTAAATCCGAGGCACCAGGATTGAAACTCACGCTCGAAAGATTTCAGAGCATCTTGAGCGACCGGCCGAAGGCGACGCGCGAGTGACGCGGCTGGGCCCGGAAAATACTGCTCGAGAACATCAGGTGCGTAGGCACAGAGGGCCGCGAGCGGGGCGAGATCATCGTCACGCCAATCGATAATCAGAACGGGAACGCCAAGGCGTTCGCCCTTGAGGATCAGTTTTTGAACTGTTTGTTCTGTAACAACTCTGGTCGAGACGAGAATCCAGGCCTCAAGCGCTTCGTCGGCGCGCAAAGCATCGTCGATCTCACCTTGTAACTCGCGATCATCGAGGCTCGTTGTGTCTTGGTATCTCTTGCACTCGATGCGAAACCGTCGGCCGTGTTGGCCGGCCGGACCCGCATCGCCGCCGTGCTGAAAACCGCCACGCGCCACAGCCACAGGTACGTTCAGCAACCGGCTGATGAGCGCCGCTCCGAGGTGCTCCAGATCCGACGGCTTGCCCTCGGTTTGCAGGATTTCCTTAAGCTCGTTCTGAGCATCGCGATCGGCGGATTCCATAAACAAAATGTCCGGCTTTTCAAGAAGCTAAACCTTAGTTGGCGACCTAACAGGCTGTTTTGGCAGAAAAAAGGAATATATAACTTAGTTGATGACATAATACGGTTGATATGCTAAATTTGAATTGCCTATAAAGCCAAAGCAACGCTTTGGACCGTACAAGGAAGTTATATTTTAGTACGTATCGAGTAAGGATCGGAAAGAGAAACCACAGCGAAGCATGACAATTAGAAAAGCGCAGATAACTTTCAAGGGGGAGGTTGCCGGAACGCTCGAAGAGACGGCGGCGGGTGGGACCCGTTTTATCTATGATGCCGACTGGCGAGAGCCGATTGCGTGCGCTCTCCCTATTTTGCGCCGGGAACACGAATGGCGCCAGGGTGTCCATCCGTTCTTTCAGCATCTTGGTCCCGAAGGCTGGCTTCGCGAGCGGCAAGCGCGCGTCGCCCATGTCGCGGAAGAAGATGATTTTGGGTTGCTCCTTCGTTATGGCGCCGACTGCATTGGAGCCGTTGGCATAAGGCCTTTCGAAGGCGCCACGGTCCCTGAAGATCCGATTACCGAACTTGACGTCAATCCTGGTCGCACTGTTTCCGGCATTCAGCGCAAGATGCTGGTGATCAAGCAAGGCACGGCTTTCGTCCCTGCCGCTTTGACTGGCCCCGCCCCTTATATTGCCAAGTTCAATTCCGAACGCGAGACCACTGAGCAGCTCATTCGCAATGAGGGCTTGAGTTTGCGCTGGAGCGCTGCGGTCCTTGGCGAGGAAGAAGTCAACAGCTTCGTCTTTGGGAAGGTCGAGGGTGAACCCGCGTTGATCGTTACGCGCTTTGATCGCGGCCCGGATGGCGAAAAACGCCGCCTGGAAGACTTCGCGCAAATCCTGAACAAACCGCGCGGCAACGACTTCACTGGAAAATACGATGCCGGCTATGAGGACGTGGCCCGGGCGGTTGAGGAGCATTCAGCACGCCCGGCGATTGATCTCGCCCGACTCTTTCGCAGAATCGTGCTGTTCGTGCTCATCGGTAATTGCGATGGTCATTTGAAGAATTTCTCGTTGCTCGAAACGGCGAGCGGTTTGCGGCTTTCGCCCGCCTATGACATCGTTAACACCGCTCTATACGACGGCTTCGATCAAACCCTGGCACTGCGGCTCGGGGGTCAGCGTATGCAGCTTAGCCGCCTAACGCGCGGCGATCTTGTCGCTTTTGCCGCGCGTATAGGCCTTGGCGCCCGTGCGACCCAACAGATTTTGGAGGATCTGGAGCGGCGGGTGACGCGTGCTGCTCCTCTCTTACAGCCGCCGGGCGGAGAGCAGCCGGGCGAATTCTTCCATCGCTACCAGGAAATCGTGAACAACGCATGCCTCCGAATCTTCGAAACATAAATCCTCTCGACTGGCGCAGCGTTGTCGGCGAAGCGATCCGCCGTCGCAAGGAAGAGGGAATGACCCAGAAGGAACACGCCGCCCTGGCCGGGGTTAGCGTTCCCACGATCGTCGCGTTCGACCGCGGGGAAGTAACGCTTAGCCTTGGCAAAGCCTTCGACATTCTTCGCGTCGTTGGCCTCGTCATCGAGCCGGATAAAGCGGGCACGCAAGGCGCCTTCGTGCAAGACGCTTATAAGCGCTGGCGTGAATTGACGGCATCGCTGCCGCAAACGTCGCCAGCACGATTTCCGGATGGCTGGTATCGTTTCGATTATGCGTTGGAAGGTGATCTGAAGGAGCTCGATCTTGAGACCTTCAAAAAGCGCCTTGAAGAGGCGGTAGTGCCCTTCACTGGCTGGCCCCTCTTCCTCTTTCTAACCCGTCACATCCTCGAGCCGCATGAGGTTGACGATGTGATTGAGTGCTGGCTAAAGCCCGGAACGGACGAATTTGAGCGCGCGCTCGACAATGCGGCGCATTGTGATTTTTGGCGTGCATCTCCCCAGGGGCGCGCCTTCATCATGCGCGGCTATCAGGAAGACACGCAAGATACATTTCCACCGCACACCGTGTTCGATACGACGCTGCCGATTTGGCGGATGGCCGAGGCTTTGACGCACGCCAAAAACCTTGGGCGCCTGATAGCCGAGGACCCAGAAAAAATGACGATCCGCTTTCGCGCGCTCTATACCGGTTTGAGCGGTCGCGTCTTGCGGTCCTGGGCCAATCCACTCGCCGATCTCTTCGTCGAAGGCGGAGCCGCGCGGAGCGACGAAGCCTCTCTTGAGACAAGTATATCGCTTTTGGATGTTGAAAACGATCTTGCGAAGGCCGTCCACCCGCTCGTTGCGTCACTCTTTGAGAGATTTGGGATCACGGGCCTTACCGTCGACCGCGTTCGCGCCGAGGTCGAGCGCATGATCAAGGGTCGGTTTCATTCTGGGAAGCGCTAGTCTCAGAAGCCCACAACGCGCAATAGGGTACCATCCGGCGCAATTCAGCCTTGGGAATGAGGCGCAAACGCTGAATATCCTTTTGGTGATTCTGATCACTCATAGAGCGTAATTTGGTCTACCCAAACTCGTGTTCTCGTTGGGCTTCGACATGGCCGTCCTTCGCTACCTCCTAGCTTCAATTGCCATTGTTGCGAGTTTGCCCACGATTTGTGGCGGGGCCACTGACGACAATATGAGGTCAGTGCCGGTCTTGGGATGGAGCGATACCCCAGAGAAGATGCCAAGTGAACTCGAGCTCCGAGCCGAGAAGACTGCGATTGCGAGCGCAATACAGAGTACAGTCGATGCAAGCGCTGCAAACGCCCAGCCTCCGGTGCGCTCGCAAGTCGGGCGGTTGCGCTAACTCGACAGCAAAAAGCTTGGCGCCGGGCAATGGGATCGTGACCCCGGCCGGAAATATGGGCCGCGGTGAGGTCCGCTGATTGCGTATTGCATCGAAGGCAACGATCGTCGGCGCGGAGTGAGAAACCATGCCAACGCGATGAACTGCAGAATGAGGGGAATTGCCAAGCCTGCCTGATATGCCGCAACGGGATATGCCCCGCGCTCGTTCGGCCACTGCGCGAGGATGAGGCCGGTCGCCGACTGAAGCACGAGGGCGCCGCCGACGTGCAGAAAATTGAGAGAGCCGTTCGCGCGTGCCGATAACGATTCCGGGAAATAGCCGCTGATTAGTGCGGAGCTCAATACGGTTGTCGCGCCCGCCGCTGAGATTGTTACCCAAAGTACCAGCAGCGGCAGTGGCCAGCGGAGGATGAGGGCAATCTGAGCGAGGAAAGAGAGCGATAGCGTTCCGAGCAACAGATATTCTATTTTGATGCCCAACCCGCGGAGGCGCGTGGATAACAACCCGAATATTGGTCCGCCGATGCACACGGCAAATGCCATGACGCCGAGTTGATGCACGATACTCGTCTGGTCGAAGCCTTGAACGTCACGCATCCATGGCGCGGCCCAGAGGCTTTGTAGAGACCAAGAGCTCCCGACGCCGAGTGCACAAACGGGAGCGATGCGCCAGAAGCGCTGATTGCGGTAAACCGCCGATAGGCTTGATGCCGTCCACCGTGGTCGAGCGCGCACTGTTGCCTTCGGTGCGTTGAGTAATACCGCCAATGCTGACAACGCCATCGATGCAGCGAGAACTGCGAACAAGGCGCGCCAGCCGATGTGCTGGGCAATGACATCGGCAGGGCCCGTCGCCGCGAAAGCGCCGAGCGCACCAAACATAACCATCAGACCCGTGGCCAAAGGCATTCGCTCAGTCGGCGTCCAAGTGACGATAGCTTTCAAGGCAGCCGTGAGAGTCCCGGCGGCGCCCAGCCCGATCAGTCCCCTGCCGATGACAAGCACGGTGAAAGAATGAGCTTCCGCAAAGAGCAATGCGCCGACGGTACTAAAAAGCATTAACACGCTTTGCACGGCATTAGGTTCAAGGCGATCGAGCAACGAGCTGAGCGGGAGTTGGGCGATGACAAACGTCAAGAAATAGACAGCCGTGAGCAATCCCAAATCGGCGGCGCTGAGATGGAATTCGACCGTCAAGTCGCCTGCGATGACAGCATTGATGCTGCGAAATAGGTACGACAAGAAATAGGCCCCGGCGTAGGGAAGGAAAACACATCCAACGAAGCGAATTCGCGATATTTGAAAAGGCGGATCAGCGAGTGGGTGCGGGGTCATCTTCAATCGGCCTTCTCGGTCTGCTCGCGCCGCCAAATAAGCCGCACGACGCCGTCGTCGGAGGCTTCGAGAAGCGCGCCCCAGATCGGTTGCGGGAGTGCCGGGTCATCGAGCTTGACGCGCAAGTAGCTTTCTTCGGATCCCTGTTTCGTGCGTCGCCAGGCGGCACCGATCTCCGCCGCTCCGATCATGACGCGAAAGTCAGGGGCGCTGGAGCCGTCTTTTCGATCGTTTGCAACAAGACGTACTTTGGCTGCGACCGTGAGTGTGCGGATCGTGCCCGCATAGCCATCCTTGCTGGCAGAGAAAGTGCCGATCACGGGCATGGGATACTCTCCTTGTTTCTCAGTTCGCTGCGGTTGTCGGGTAGGGGCGAAGCACGATGTCCTTGTGAACGATGACGCGCAGCGGCCAACCTGGCCTGACGGTGATCGTCGGCTGCACGTTGAGATCGCGCTCGACGAGGCGTTGGCCGGCCTGATTGGTCGTCGATTGCGCCGACTGCTACAAGGTGGAATCGCTCGGAGCGATGAGCAGCTCTGATGCAGATCACAGCGGCACGAAGTTGGATGCCACCGAAATGAAACACGGCCACGCATTGTAGGCTGCCACGGGTAAAATCCCTTGTTGACGCGCTGGGGCGCGAAATTTTACGGTTTTGTCATGGTGGGGATTATTCAGAGGGGAAACCTCGCTTACTGCCTTGGCACCACCGGCTAGGCGCTCCGCCTCTCAGTCGCGGCATGCCAATTATATCGTGCCCTCCCAGAATTTCGTACCGAACGCTAGTCCTTGCGTAATTAAGGCAGTTATTTCATATGGTTGTGGTGTGGACATAGTTGTCGTTTTCATCCAAGGTGGGCGCCAACTTTCAAGCACGGGACGCCCCATGCGGGTCGAGCGATTGGACCATGTGCAGATCGCGATGCCTGTCGGAGGCGAAGAAGCCGCACGCGCGTTCTATGTCGAGATGCTAGGACTTCGCGAAGAACAGAAACCTGTACACCTCGCCAGACGCGGGGATGCTGGTTTGGCAACGATTCAGTCAAGATACATCTGGGAGTAGAGCAGGAGTTTCGACCGGCCAAGAAGGCGCACCCCGCCCTGATCGTTTCCGATTTGCCTGTGCTCATAAGACGACTTTTGAACCACGGCTATCGCGTGGTCGAAGACCAACTGCTCGAAGGCTACGATCGCTCTTATGTCGACGATCCATTCGGCAACCGGATCGAGTTGATGGAACCGATACGGAAATAGGCGTCGTGGCCGACAAAGACGGCTACAATGACGCGCTCTCACATAATGGCTACTGCGCGCACCAATCTAAGCCCACCAGCATCGTCCTGGCGCCTGCCTCCATCCAGAACATTGATGTCGGCAGCGACGGTGTCGGCCAGAAAGTCCGCCATCCAGACGACCAGGGTCATCGTGTCCTTCTCGAAGATCCGGACTATGCCGCCCTCAAGCGCGAGGTTGCGAATAATCGGGCTGCCTTCAACGCGCGGAACTAGCGTAGGGTGCGGCTATAGACGCATTTGCCTTCTTCGATTGGAGCAAAGGTCCTACCGCACTGGCACGCTAATCTTCGCATCTTAATCTGATAAATTTTTCCAGATGGGCGCCGGGACAAAGCTGAGTGACACCGATTTCATTGCCCATGGACACTTGCAGCAGCAGAATGCCGTCCGCTCGGTCATGTGACCGACTGTTTGCTGCTGAGCAGTGGAATGAGTTTGATATAAAAGAGCTCACCAACAAGCTCGACCATTGTCTGCGCTACGATGACCGCTGGAAGCACAGGCATCGCGCCGGGCACGGCGAAGGCCAGCGGCAGCACCACCAGGGAATTCCTAGTACCGGCGCTGAATGCGATCGCACGGCTGGCTTGCAAATCGAGACCGGCCATTCTTGCGATGCCCCAGCCAATGAAAGGCGCGGTCGCGGCGAATGCGACATAGATCGGAACCGCCATCAGCGCACCCTGCAAGGCGAGCCCGATTTGCGGCACCACCGCGGCGACAATGACAAACAGGACGAGCGCTGTCGCTGGCACAGGTAGCACACCGAGCGTATCTGTGACTCGCTTGACGGCCGTGGACCGCGCCGCAGTGAACCCGACAACAGCCGCGAGGGTGAGCGGGATCGCTATCAACCAGAGGAAGGCGTGCAGGAACGGCCCCATATGGACGAGCTTCGTTGCTGCATCACCGAGGAAGATTCCCAGGTAGATCGGCAAAAGGGCAATCTGCGCGATCAGCAAGATTGGGGTGGCCGCCAGCAGCAGCTTTGCATTGCCACGGCCGAGGTGCGAAAACGTGACCACATAGTCGATGCACGGCGTCAACAATACCATGAGCACCCCGAGGCGGATCATGGGGTCGGACGGCAGGAATCGAATGAGCCCGAAGACGACAAGCGGTATCGCGATGAAGTTAGCCATAAGCAGGGCTAGCAGGAAACGCAGACGCAGCAACGCACGGCCGAGTTCGGCCAGCGGCACCTGCAGGAAGGTGACGAAAAGCATCAGCGCAAGCGCCGGCGTGATGCCAGCTTCCAACGCAATCGCCCCTGGCACCGCAATCCCGATTGCGACCGCGAACGCAACCGCGCCGAAATAAATCCAAACTTGATGCTTTCGAGCTTGGCGCGCATTACTGCGGCTCCGCCTTGCCCGTCGGGCGGCCGGTGCAGTTGGCAAAGAGGGCAATGGCGCGATCGCAAAACTTGCAGTGTCCTCCGCAGCAATCGTGCATCAGAAACGCGACAAGATCTGAGAGCGCCGGGAACACCGCGCTGTAAATGATGGACTTGCCCTCTCGGCGGCTCTCGATCAGTCCGGCATTTTCCAGTTCTTTGAGATGAAACGACGTCCGCTGCGGAGATGCGCCGTCGAGCGTCACCGCGATCCCTCCCGACGACAGACCGTCCGCACCGGTCTCCACCAACATGCGAATGATGCGCAGCCGGGTTTCCTGCGCGATCGCCGCAAATCCCCTCAGCGCCTCAGACTCATTCATTACAACACTCCTGTTAGTGTTTTAATGATGGGACTTATCTTGCATTGCAAGCTGTTCGTTCGAAGCGGCGCCGGAAAGCATTTTCCACGGATAGCGTGCGGGACGGCCGCACCACCATAATCACAGTCTCCAAGTCCTCGCTGCCTGATCGGGTCGTACCGACTTGCTTATAGACCGCCGGTCTACTATACCGACCAGCGGTCGGTCGCCACTGCCTTCTTCAGAAAGCGATGAGATTGGCGAGGGAGGTCTATAATGCCTCGCGTTATCAAACACCCAGATTTGCGGCGATCCGAATTCCTGGAGCACGCGCTCGCAACGTTCCTAACTCGCGGCTATGACAAGACGAGCCTCAACGACATCATCGCCGAATCCGGGGCATCAAAAGGCGCCTTCTATCACTATTTCCCGTCGAAGGAGGCGCTGCTCGAAGCCCTCGCAGACCGTGTTGCTCGACAGGCGTTCGAAGCCGTCAACCATGTCGTCCACGCGCCCGACTTAAATCCACTCGCCCGTTTGAACGCATTCCTCGCGGCATCGCGCCAGTTCAAGCTTGAAACGGCCAGCCAAGGCTGGCGGGTCTTCGCCGCGCTTTTCAGCGATGAAAACCAATTCCTGTATCAAAGAATCACCCACGCGTGGGAAACGCTCTTCAGGCCAACAGTCACAGAATTGATTGCAGCGGGCGTTGCAGAAAAGGTCTTCGATACCTTTGATCCCGAGGGCGTAGGAGACATACTTCAGCGGCTCGTATCATCGACATATCCCATCGTAGCCGCGGCCCTGAACGCAAAAACAATTGAGGAACGGCGCCAGGCGATCTCGCTCTTTCAACGCCGCCTACGCTTGCACGGCATCGCCATCGATCGGCTTCTGGGACTGTCGGACGAAAGCATCAAACTCGTCGAGCCAGGCTATGCCAAAGCCCTTATGGCCACGCTGCCGGCCCCAAACTCCTAGCCTCCTATCGCGTGAGCGGACAATCCATCATGTCGGATACATCGATAAGCACCCGGGGATCGACAGGACTGATTGACGTCCATCATCACATCGTACCCGATCAATACGTCAAGGCCCTTGCGCGCAAAGGCATAACCAAGGCGCTGGGCGTTCCGTTGCCCAAATGGAATCTGAACACAACCCTCGATGTGATGGACCAGAACGAGATCGCAACCTCAGTGATCTCGATCTCCGCCCCCGGCGTCTATTTCGGAAATGTGGATGAGCCTCTACCCTTCGCCCGCCAACTAGCACATGACACCAACGACATTTGCGCCGAGATCGTCGCCGACCACTCCGATCGCTTTTGTGCGTTTGCCACCCTGCCTCTTCCCGACATCGATGCTGCATTGCGGGAGCTTGAATACGCTCTTGACCATCTGAAATTCGATGGCGTCGCTCTTTTCTCCAACTACGACGGCTACTACCTTGGAGATTCAAAATTTGAGGCGCTCCACGCCGAACTAAATCGACGCAAGGTCGTCGTCTTCATTCATCCGTCGTCTCCACCAGGCCTGGAGCAATCCCACCTCGGCCTGCCCGAGGCGTTGCTGGATGTCTGCTTCGACACGACACGCGCCGCTTACTCCCTCGTCGTTCACGGGGTGATGCAGCGCCATCCAGACATAAGCTTCATCCTGTCCCATGCGGGGGGCACTCTGCCGTATCTCGCCGGTCGAGTAAGCATGACCGCAAAGTTGCTTGCGAACGCACATGGCATCGGCCCGGCCATCGGCGATGCTGCCGGCCTTGTTTCACGCATATTCCCGGGTCTCAAGGACTCGATGCCCGAACTCCTGAAATACTACATCAACTTCAAGAAAAACGTGATACCCGACGGACCAGAATATTTTTTGAGAAAGTTCCATTACGACACCGCACTGTCCGCATCGCCGCACACTTTTGCGTCTCTGCTGACGGTCGTCGACAGCTCCCGAATTCTGTTTGGCAGCGACTATGTTTTTGCAACGCGCGATGCCGTGCCGCTCACTATTCGCGGGATCCAGGACTTTGCGACATTCACGCCCTCCAACATCGCAGCTATCATGAGAGACAATGCCGTGCGCCTGTTCCCTCGCCTCGGACGCGAGGTAGCGGTGGCGTCGCAATAGCGGAACGAGCCGATGAAGCCGCAAGCAGCACTATCCCACTAAGGTCATCGCCTATTGCAGATCGGCATCGCGCTTGTGCTCTTCTCGTCGATTGGATCGCCTTCTGGTTCTCGGTCTATTCAGTGACCGCTATTCTGGCTGTCTGCACCGCCGCATCGGGTCGACTGGCCCTCGTGATCCACGCAAACCCTTACGGAGGGCTCCGACGCACCTATGTTGAGCCGAAGACCCGTAAGCTCGACGATCTGTTGCTGGAGGTCATAGTCGGGTGCGTCGAGCATGCCGCTCTCATCAAGGAGCGAAGAGCCGTGGAGGAGGAGCGGGCGCGGCTTTGGAGAGAGGCAGAGGCTCGTCGTGCGCGGGAATCTACTTATCAATCGCAAGAGAAACGCTGCATCGAGTTTGCGGACGCGATCCATGAGCAACTTGTGCTGCGCGCCAGGTTGTCCACTGTTCTTGCTCATCTAGAGAACACCGAAAGCGAGGACGCTCAAGGACCGAAATTCTCTCGAGTGTACGTCGGTGTCCCGTGTCTTCAGGCAGGCGGTCGAGTGTCTTCAGATTCCGGGAACTTGCGGCCTCATCGGAGCGGCGCCGCTGGGAGTTGAAGTCACCTTCGAGATGGCGTCGATCCTCTTCGGGCGCACAATCCAAGGGATCATGCAAGGCGATTGCGTACCGGACGTGTTCGTCCGCAGCTCATCGAATTCTGGCGCAAGGGCCTTTTCCCATTCGACAAGCTCAATAAGTTCTACGATATCGAGAACATCAACGACGCGGTGTACGACGCCGAGAGCGGCAAGGTCATCAAGCCCGTCGTCAAAATGCATCGCGCCGCGAGGTGACGTGCGTCGCCATGGGGCTCAATATCGATGGTTAGGCCCCCATGGCAATTCGTCATCATGGTCGAGTTAGACCATCAACGTCGCCTTCCGCCTCCATTAGGAGTTCCAGCATCTGACGTGAGCTCAGATCAACGGCGCCCTAGTGGTGATGATCTCGCTGCCCGGTGATGAGCAACGCCTCCAGTTTGAAAATGCGGAGGCATATTTAGCGAAACTCCAGAGGTCTGAAGAAGGCATTGGGGCAGTGGAATTGTTTGAATGCGGTAAGGACCAACTTGGAGCCGTATTTGAATTCGAGCGGGCCCTCGAGTACTGATGAAGTGCTCCATCCGTCGCCAGAAAGCATTTCCTGCGACGCCGCCCAATGGCTGATCATGGATACCGGCAAGGCGTAAGTCTAGGATGTGGCGTCGGTGCGGCGTGGGCGCACGGTGGGAAACGACATTATCGATCACGGGCTTGGCAAGCCTCGATACCTGCTTCCCGGGTCAATGGTATCAGTCGCGTTTGGTAAGCGGGACTTGTCTTTCCTTTCGCTGCTCTTCAATGCCGGTAGGCGAGCCGTAGCGAGCGCAAGGTTTCTGTCCACGGCCTAACACAGGCATACGGAATGGCCATTCACGTACACGACGAGCTCACACATCTGTCACATCTGCGGGCAACAGACCGAGCCATCTCGTCAAAATAATTCTGGAATGCTGAGCAAACTCCGGCAGGAACGCCCTCGCATCTTCGACTATTAGTTGCGGATCGACGCCAATATCCTTCAAATAACCAGTGTTGTTGTCCAACATGTTATGAAGGAGAGCTTCGTCCACCTCGGCATGGTATTGAAAGCCATAAGCGTGCGGACCATAGCGAAACATTTGGCATTCGGTAAGAGCCGATCGAGCCAGTATTTTAAACGAGTCCGATGGTTGAATAACATCGCCATGAAAGTGATAAGCCATCAGCCGTTTTGGGTGGCCGATCAGCAAGGGGTCGTTCTCACCCTCTTCGGTGAGATCGAGATCGAACCAACCAATCTCCTTGCGATTTCCCGGACAAACACTCCCGCCGAGAGCGCAGGCGAGAATTTGCGCTCCAAGGCAAAAGCCGGCTATTGGCTTGCTGGTAGACACAAATGAGCGACACAGATCCATTTGCGAACTGAGGTAAGGGTAAGTCGCGGTCTCATAGGCGCTCTGCGCCCCGCCGAGGATGACGAGACCACTGAAGTCTGTGGCCCTCAACGCTTCGTAATTCGTATCGAACCCAAGCACCAAATGACGGTCCAGGCCTCGCGCCATTCTCAAGCCGTCGAAGGTACCCGCGCCTTCATGGGCGTCATTTTGTACGATTAATATTGGCTTCGGCATTCTCTCTCCGGGATTTTCCACTAAGGGTGGCGACGGCCATTGGCACTTTTGCGAGCTTCTCGGTGATTCGTCTTACTCGGAGTGCTATATCCGAGGTGTTGCCACAGCGCGTCTTTGGCCTCTCGGACAGTTCTTGGCATGTCGAAATCGCTGAGAAAGAAGGATCGAGCCAAGACGCCATCGAGTATCGTCGAAATCATTGTGGCCACAGCTGAAGGGTCGACCTTCCGAAAAATGCCATCCCGCATACCCTCGCGAATGAGCTTCTGCAAAATTTCGTTTTCATGGCGATAGAAGCGCTGAATGGGTTCTTCCGCATCGCTGACACCTATGACGCCCTTGCAATCGAGACTGATCTTGATGACGTTGCGCAACTGCTTGTGCAGGGTAACGTGAACATCAAACCATTCCCCTATTGCATCCGCCGCATTCTCGTGCCGATCGCTTGTGTAAAAAGTCTCGAAGAGCTGAAAGGCTTCGTCGATTGCTGTTTCGATCGCCGCGCGAAAGAGCGCTTCTTTGTCCTTGAAGTAATAGTACAGCATGGAGCTGTTGACATTCGCAGCGCGCCCGATGTCGCGAATGGAAACCGACGCAAAATGCTTTTCGGCGAAAAGCTCGAGTGCAATTTGGGCAAGCTCTGTTGGTCCGGGACCTGCTTCGCCCGTTCGCGGACGCCCGAGCTTGGGCGCCGGTTTCTTCCTGGGTTTTCCGATCTTGCTCGTCATGGTCGACATATCATCTTTCAAGACAAAATTATTTTGCGGCTGACGAAGACAGCTTCGTTATAGCCATGGAGAAATTTCGACAAGAGCGGCACGCGGTAAGCATGGGCGCCCTTTGAAGGAAGTAAATGGGTCGTGTCGCATTTCGCCAGAGGTTCCAGAATATTTTTTTCCCATCCATCATCGATCTGCTGCTGACCTTTCTGCATTGCGGCATCGCTTTGCACTGAAACCGAAATCTACTTTTTGCGCTGCGCACGCCAACGCAGGGACCTTACCGCAAGCCCTGTACAAGCGTCCACAAAAACTAATCAATCGATTGATTGATTATTTTTTTTGTGTCAGGATTTTATTGTTGGAACGGCCACGAGCTCGGAGAGAGCTTTGGACGGACGATCAAAAAAAATCGGAAAATGCGCGGTTTTTAAACGTTACGATCAACGCCGCTAGGGACGAAACAGAGGAGGAAAGTGGATGGCGAAGTACATTTTGTCCGACCCGAATTTTAGCGATGGCAAACGCAAGGAGGTCATCGAGCAGATCGTCGGCCCCTTTCGCAATCGACCGGGTTTGAAACTGATTGGCTACGAGCCGGATCCAGACTTCGACCGTCTGCCGGTGGAACTCTTGGGTCGTCCGGAGGCGATGAAGGACGCAATTCTCGAATCCGCCGCCAAAGCCTACGAGCTCATCGATATGGAAAGGCAGACGGGCCACCACCCTCGTATTGGCGCGGTCGATACAATCGAGATTTATCCCGCCAAGGACATCACGATCGAGGAATGCAAAGAGCTTGCGGAGGAGATCGGCAACGAAATCTTCAAACGCCATCAAGTGCCGGTGTTCTTCACCGGGAAGAATGCGCGCCGCCCCGACCGCGAAGGCCTGACGGCCATCCGTAAGGGCAATTATGAAGGTTTGAGGGATGCGGTGTTGAAGGATCCAAGCCGCGCGCCAGATCTTGGACCAGCCAAGCTACATCCGACCGCGGGCGCGACGATCGTTGGCGCTCTCGAACAGCACGATGCTTACTTCAATGTCGTCCTCGATACCACCGACGTCTCGATCGCAAAGAAACTTGCAAGTTATATCCGGGGCAGAACGGGTGGCTTCACCAACATCCAAGGCACGATTGGACTTCCAAACAAGCACCGGCGGACGGGCAAAGACGTGTCAATCGTATCGATTGAAGTCAGCAATCCGCTGCAAACACCACTCCACCGTATTTACAATCTCTTGAAAGCCGAGGCCGCGCGTTACGGCGTGAACGTTCTTGCCGGACAGGTTTGCGGAACAATCGCCGCGGAGGTGCTTGTGCAGACAGCGGAATGGTACCTCCAGCTCGAAGGTATCAATGGTCCATGGGATTACAAATCGCAAATCCTTGAAAATCATCTGCTCGAACTCGAAGGCTAATCGAGCAGCCCACACAATCCCCAAAAGAAAAAACGGACGGTTTTAATTCCCTTCACCGGAACCGGGAGGATGGATAATGGAGCAATTAATCACCGATAAGGATGTCGTAATACCCGGCGCGATTGACAGGCCACGCATGCGTCGGGACGTTGGATGGGTGCTGGTTGTGTTCATCGCAGCCGGGGCCCCAGCCCTTGTTATGTTCAACCTCGGAGGCATTTCTGCTGTCGTTGGAACGATCGCTCCTCTGGTATGGGCCTGCTCGGTTTGTCTCGGCTTTTTAGAGCTTTTCGTCTATGCTGAAATCGCCGGTCTGCACCCGAACAAATCCGGAGGGACAGCGGTTCATGGGGCGACCGCATGGGTGCGATACAGTAAAATTATCGCGCCGATGTCGATCTGGTCGAATTGGCTGGCCTGGAGTCCCATCCTCGCGATCGGTTCGGGATTGGCGTCTGGATACCTAATATCCATCTTCGTCCCTCCTGACCATTGGCTCAACACCTGGAAGATTACTCTCATCAACCTCAACTGGCTTCAGCCAGATCTAGAGGTGCGAATAAATTCGCAGTTCATCATCGGTACGATTTTGATGATCTGCGTTTGGAGCTTCCAGCATGTTGGAATTTTGCGAACAGCGCGTGCAGCGACAATCCTCACCATCGTCGGCTTAATACCGCTCCTGTTCGTATCTCTCATACCGATTTTCACTGGCCGAATTAATATGGCAAACTTCTCACCCTTCGTCCCCTTGAGCGGCGCTTGGGATCTCACCGGCTGGCGATTGTTTGTCGGTGGGTTGATGTTGGCAGCATGGTCAGCTTATGCGGCGGAAACGGCCGTATGCTACATGAGCGAGTTCAAGGACCCGAGCACCGACGCGCCTAAGGCGATCATCTGGTCGGGTATCGTTTGCATCGCCCTTTATGTCCTCGTCCCGTTTGTGTTCCAAGGCGTTCTTGGGACCCAGTATATGATGACCCCCGGCATCGTCTCCGGGGATACTGTGGGCGTTGCACTCGCGAGCATGGTCAATGCTGGTCCCGTTGCAGCCAAGGCCATCGTTCTCGTTCTCACCTTCACGCTTTTCCTCGGCATCATGACGGCCATGGCAGGGTCCTCACGCACGCTCTACGAAGGGGGGAAAGGCGGTTGGATGCCTAAATACCTAGGACATCTCAACCAGCATGGGATTCCGACCTATGCGATGTGGACGGATTTGGCATTCAACGCGCTTTTGTTGCTCATGTCGAACTATCTGTTCGTCCTTGCGGTCTCGAGCGTGAATTACATCCTCTTCCACTACCTCAACTTAAACGCAGCTTGGATCCACCGTATCGATAATCCCCGGGTCAAACGGCCCTACGTAGCGCCGCAGCCCTTGTTCATTATCGGCGGAATACTTGGCTTCTTTAATGCCTTCCTTATTGGAGCCGGGTCGAATGTGTGGGGTCCCGACATTCTTGTTCTCGGTCTCCTTTCGGCATTCATTTCGGCACCCGTGTTTTGGTACCGCCATTACATCACTGATAAGGGCGTCTTTCCGCACGACATGCTGAGCGATCTTTGGCCCGAAGGCGAAACGGAAGTCGGACCAAAGAGGGCCGGATATTTGCCCTATGTTGCCTTAGCTGGCGGGGCATTTTTCTGCTTCCTCGGTTGGTACATCTTCTGGAGTGGGGCCTTCATCCCAAAGTAACGCCTCCTCGATGCAACCCAGACACAGGATGAAAGCGTGCGTCCTCAAGCGCCGCTTTCAGAGCCAACCACCAATCTGCTGATCAATGTGAGGAGAGGTATCCGTGTCGACGGACATAGAGATTGCGCGCGACGCGAAGCTGAAGCCGATTGCCGAGATAGCGGCAAAGGTGCGCGTTCCCGCCGAGGCGTTGATTCCCTATGGCTGGACCAAAGCCAAGGTCTCCTCCGATTACATCAAGCAGATCGAGGGCAACAAGGATGGTAAGGTCATCCTCGTCACCGCGATCAGCCCGACGCCCGCCGGCGAAGGCAAGACGACGACGACCGTCGGCCTGAGCGACGGCCTTAACTACATCGGCAAGAAGGCTATCGCCGCGCTGCGCGAACCCTCTCTCGGTCCGTGCTTCGGCGTCAAAGGCGGCGCTGCGGGCGGCGGTTACGCCCAAGTCGTGCCGATGGAAGACATCAATCTGCATTTCACCGGTGACTTTCACGCCATCACGAGCGCCCACAATCTGCTCTCGGCCTTGATCGATAATCACATCTATTGGGGCAATGCACTGGGCATCGACCAGCGCCGCGTCGGCTGGAAGCGCGTCCTCGATATGAACGACCGCGCGCTCCGTTCCATCGTCAACTCGCTGGGCGGCGTCTCGAACGGCTTCCCGCGCGAGGACGGCTTCGACATCACCGTCGCGTCCGAAGTCATGGCCATTCTCTGCCTGTCGAAGGACCTGAAGGATCTCGAAACCCGCCTTGGCAACATCATCGTCGCCTACACCCGCGACAAGAAGCCGATCCGCGCGCGCGACTTGAAAGCCGACGGCGCGATGACGGTGCTGCTGAAAGATGCGTTGCAGCCAAACCTCGTGCAGACGCTCGAAAACAATCCGGTCTTCATTCACGGCGGCCCGTTTGCCAATATCGCGCACGGCTGCAATTCCGTGCTCGCGACGAAGACAGCGATGAAGCTTGCCGATTACGTCGTGACGGAAGCCGGCTTTGGCGCCGACCTCGGTGCGGAGAAGTTCTTCGACATCAAATGCCGCAAGGCGGGCATCGCGCCGTCGGCCGTCGTGATCGTCGCGACCGTCCGTGCCCTCAAGATGCACGGCGGCGTCGCCAAGGACGACCTCAAGGCCGAAAATGCTGCAGCCGTCGCCAAGGGGTGCGAAAACCTCAAGCGTCACATCGAGAACGTCAACAAGTTCGGCGTTCCGGCCGTTGTCGCCGTCAACAAGTTCATCACCGATACCGACGCCGAGATCGCCGAGGTTCAGAAGGCCGCCGAAAGCATGGGCACGAAGGCGTTCCTCTGCACGCACTGGGCCGATGGCGGCAAGGGCACGGAAGCGCTGGCCCACCACGTCGTCAAGGTGATCGACGAGGGCAAAGCAAACTTCAAGCCGCTCTACCCCGACGACATGAAGCTGCGCGACAAGGTCAAGACGATCGCGACGGAGATTTACCGCGCCGCCGACATCTCTTGTGATGCAAGCGTCGAGACCCAGTTCAAGGATTTGGAGGCCGCGGGCTTCGGGCACTTCCCCGTCTGCATGGCGAAGACGCAGTATTCGTTTTCGACCGATCCGGCGAAGCGCGGCGCGCCGACGGGCTTCATCGTGCCGATCCGTGAGCTGAGGCTTTCGGCTGGAGCCGAGTTCGTTGTCGTCGTCACCGGCGAGATCATGACGATGCCGGGACTGCCGAAGGTTCCTTCCGCTGACACCATTCGCCTTGATGCGCAAGGAAAGATCCAGGGCCTGTTTTGAAGACCGATCAATCTGACGATCGATTAATTTCGGAAACGCTATCTGTGAAGGAGATTGAAAGAATGTTGGTAGGGCTATCGGTTGGCAATTTCTGCAAAATCCTTGCTTCAGACGCACCCGCGCCGGGGGGAGGAAGCGTAGCAGCGTTGTCAGGCGCTTTGGCGGCAAGCCTGGTCGCGATGGTGTGCCGCTTAAGCATAGGGCGCAAGGAGTTTGATCAATATTCCAACACGCTTACCGACACTTTGGAAAAAGTCGATGCCCTGTCTTCCAATCTTCTGAAGCGTGTCGATCTGGATACCGAAGCATTTAACGGGGTCATGGCGGCATTCAAAATGCCGAAGGCGACCGACGACGAAAAGAAGATCCGGACCGCCGAAATCCAGAGATCCTACCAGGAGGCAGTCCAGTCACCCTTATCCATCGCGAAGGAGTGCCGAGATGTCTTGTTTTTCGCGAGCAAGATCGTCGGCAAGGCTAACGAGAACGCGATCAGCGATTTGGGGGTTGCGGCGCAGCAAGCGCTTGCCGGCATCGAGGGCGCGATCATGAACGTCCAGATCAATCTTCCTTCCATCAAGGACGACAAGTTCAAAAAAGAGACCTCTGATCAAATCGCTTTTCTTTTAGCTGAGGGACGTAAGCTTCAACATACGGTCTACAAACATGTCGTCGAAAAGCTTTGATAAAGGCTCTGGCGACAGCAAGAGCAGCGCCTTGCTTGAGCGCCTCAAAACACTTCATCCCCTCACGATCGATTTGTCGCTCGATAGAATTACGAGGCTTCTCACTAAGCTTGGCAATCCAGAACAAAAATTGCCGCCCGTTATTCACGTCGCCGGAACGAACGGCAAGGGTTCGGTGGTAGCATTCTCGCGCGCCATCGCCGAGGCATTCGGCAGGCGCGTTCATGTGTACACGTCGCCTCATCTTGTGTCATTCAACGAACGGATTGTCATTGGCCAGTTCGGGGGTGGCGCCTCGATATCCGAGCCACTTCTTATCGAATGCCTTTCTGAGGTCGAACGCCAGAATGCGGGTGATCCAATCACCTTATTCGAAATAACAACTGCCGCAGCATTCTTGGCATTTGCGTCGATACCGGCCGATCTCGTGCTTCTTGAGACAGGCCTCGGCGGCCGTCTTGACGCAACCAACGTCGTGAGCACACCGGCTGCAACGGTAATTACGCCGATTTCCTACGACCACATGGAGTTCCTGGGATCGTCACTATCTGCGATAGCGCGCGAAAAAGCCGGCATACTCAAACGCGGAGTGCCTTGCATTGTCGGTCCGCAGTCCAATGAGGCTTTCCAAGTCATCAAACGTCGGGCTGAGGACTTGAATGTATGCCTCAAGGTCTTTCGAAAAGACTTTTCGGCAGCGAAACGTGATGGATCGTGGCTCTTAGACGTTGGAGGCCAGCAGGCCAACTTGCCGCTCCCCGCCTTAAAAGGTCCGCATCAAATAGAAAACGCGGCCACAGCGATCGCTGCAATGAAGACGGTCTACGGCAGTAAACTTAGCAAAGCGGCGATTTGGCGAGCAATGCTATCCGCGCGCTGGCCTGCACGCCTTGAATGTCTCCCGCTGGGTGGTCTGCACACCTTCGTCAACGAAGGAACGGAGATCTGGTTGGATGGCGGCCACAACGTTGCCGGCGCTAACGCGATTGCGTGTGCCATCGAGGAGTTCGGCTGGCGAAATGACGGGCCGGTGCATCTGATTTGGGGAATGATGGAGACCAAGGATGCCGACAATGCGATTCGAGCCTTTAGAAATTGCGTAGATCACATCTTCACAGTCAAAATTCCCGACGAAGTTGGATCCTTTGACGCCGTGAAACTGGCGTCATTCGCTCGTCGACATCGTTTGGCCGCAACTCCCGCGAACGGAATTCGGCAGGCACTTCTCATGTCACAAGCGCAATCGCATCCGTCTCCCCGAATATTGATTTGCGGCTCCCTCTATCTGGCAGGGCACGCCCTGAAATTGCACGGCAATGGCATCCGAACCGGGGAAACCTCAACCGTTACCGCCGCATTGGTCAAGGCTGTGGGAGCGGTTTGATGCAGCTGATAGAATTAGCGCGAAAACAACCGAGGCCAGCTCAGGCTCACGCGACCAAAAGAATTGATAGTTCGTCGTCCGAAGATCGCTTGAGAATATCACTTGAGTTTTTACCCCCAGATAGCCTTCGCCGCGAAGATCAAGTGTGGACGTCAATTGAACGTCTCGCCCCTCTTCAGCCGGACTCTATTGCGATCACGCATCGCCCAACGAAATCAACCAGAGACCGCACCCGAGTCCTTATCGAGCGTATCGTTCAGTCGTTTGACGTGAAGGTCGCCGCGCATCTCACGGCTATAGGTATGTCTCGCGCAGAAATCGTCGATTTGGCACAGGTCTACTGGAATGCAGGCGTGAGAGCGCTGGTTGCCTTACGCGGCGATGCGCTGCATGAAAGCCTTTATCGATCAGCAGCGGACGGTTTTGCGTGCACCGCGGATATGATTGGCGTGCTTAAATGCGTCGCGCCATTCGAAATTGCTGTGAGCGCTTATCCCGAAAAACATCCCGAATCGCCTTCATTTGACCACGACCTCGATCTTCTAAAGGCAAAAATTGATGCGGGGGCAACCACATGCATCACGCAATATTTCTACAACAATGATGTCTTTTTTCGATTTCAGGATCGGTTGCAGTGCGCCGGGATTTCAATCCCCGTGGTCCCAGGAATTCTCCCGCTCTACAATTTAAGTGCGATTTCGCGCAGCGCCGCGCGCGCCAATGTTACGATCCCTGCCACTCTGCTCGCGCGTGCAGCGGGACTCGACAATGACTTTGAATCGCGAAGGATAGTCGCGACTGTCCTCGCGGCGGAGCAGATCGATGGACTGTTTCGTCAGGGCGTTCCACGAGTGCATCTCTTCACGCTCAACCGAGCAGATCTCATCTATGCTATTTGCCATATGCTAGGCCTGCGCCAAGCACCTACGCGGCAATAATAGTCGCGCCGAAATCTGACATCGCGAGGCAACGCCCTCCCTCTTTTTGAGACAGAAGTCCGGGACGGCCCGGCGGTCGGAGGGACTTTGCCGATGGCTTGGCTACTTTTGACTGCCGCCGGCGTCTTTGAGATCGCCTGGGCGGTTGCCCTGAAACTCTCAGACGGCTTCTCGCGGCCACTTCCTTCGGTGATCGTCGCTGTAAGTTATGCGGCGAGTATTGCTCTGCTTTCGTGGTCGATGCGCTCACTGCCATTGGGTACGGCATATACCGTGTGGACAGGCATAGGCGCGATCGGAACGTTTCTCATCGGTCTCATTTTTCTCGGCGAACCCGCCCGGCCGGATCGCATTTTCGCAGCCGCTTTGATCATCGCGGGTATCGCGCTCATGAAATTATCTTCGCAGTAACAAGAGGGTTTTGCGATGATCAGACAAATCACTCCGCGAGATACGATGGAATACTTCATCATTCGCGATGCAACGACCTGCGGCCCAATTATCGGGCGGTTTCAGGGATTTCAAATACATTCGCAAGTGACCGATTTTTGGGGACGACACTACACATATGCAGGGATCATTGAGAAATCGAGACATGGGATATATGAAATTGAGAAACTCAAACCGCTTGAGTTCATTCTTGAGCCCGGAATCATTTATAAAATTCAAAAGCATGAATTAAGCCAAGCGTGGCTCGAACGACTTTACGCCAGCTGGAAGCAAAACGTCATGCGGTTCCTCTATCACATGAATTCGAGATCATAGCGCCTACGCCGAACAGACTCACGACGCGCTGACCGGGCGAATTCTTCAAAGATTGCCTCACGGATGTGATTACGGGGATGTGCCGACCACCGTTTTCGCCGGCGATCCCTACGACCTTGCGCCGCTCATTGGCGAGAATGTCGAGCTGCTTCTCGGCAGCGCCGCCGTACTTGACACGAAGCTGAGCGAACTCGACGCAAAAAAAGCAAACACCGACTGGCTGCAGCATATGGCCGACAGAAGCCACCTTCAGGGACTATATTATTGCTTCATTCGGTGGTCTTGTACTTCGGCCGGCACCGCGGACCGCGCCGCGATCGGGAAAGTTCTCGAGTTTCCGCGCGCCTCGCCGGAGACGAGCAGCAATCTTCGCGCAACAGGCGGAAAAGTGCGCTGACTTGGCAGGAGAAGCAGACCGTCCAACCCGAGAAATAATCTTTCGACGCTTCTTGTTACAACCTGTGGTATTTATAGCAACACTGGGCCTTGAGATCGCTGGCGCCAAGGCCAAAAATCGACTAATGAATGCACTAAGGAACCGACAACACGAAGTCTTGCCAACCCTTGTTTTCCGGCCTTTGGGAAAGGTCCTTGAATAGGTTTGGCGCCCCGTAGGGGACTCGAACCCCTGTTGCCCACGTGAGAGGCGGGTGTCCTGGGCCACTAGACGAACGGGGCAGGCGCACTGGACGTGTAATCGAGTGTCGGTAGCCGATCAAGTCCTGTAAGCGCGGCAAACCAAACCTACGTTGGAGCGCCGAACGCATATACAAGCAACAGGGCCGGGGCAACGTCGATGATTGCTCCTAGAGCTAGGGATTACGTGGCAGCATCTCGGTCGGGGTCATCTCCAGAATGCGCCGGCCTGTTTCGGCGTCGAGGATCGTAATTCCTGGCCCCGAGGGCCCGTCGTGATGGATTGCGAGGCGGTTTCCAGAAAGGGAAATCGAAACGATCTTGGCTCCTTTCGGCAATTCGAATGAAATCGTTGGGCCTGCTGCCGCCGTCGCCGCCGGACGCGAGGACAATCCGCCCCCGACCGGTCCGGTCGCCAATCCAACGACCCGGACGGCTACCGCGCCGAGCCCTACGAGAATGAGCGCGCCGAGCCCCGCGACAACGATCTTCAGATTGCGCTGAAGCCGCCGTTCGCGCATCAACTCTTCCGAGGGTGGCTCCGGATGGGTCATCTCTCAGGATATCTTTCTGGTCAATTACGTGCCGATTGAAAAAAAATTATCCAGCCACATCGAGGTTATCGCGGGGCCAGAGGATGCTGGCCAGCGCGTGGATCGGTGGCTTGCAGCGAAGATCGATGGCATAAGCCGCGCGCGCATCCAAGCGCTCATCCGCGACGGCCATGTCAGCGCGGACGGAACGATACGAGAGCTGCGAACGCCGGTCAAACCGGGCCTGACATACAACGTCAATTTGCCCCCGGCGAAAGAGCCCGGCGTCGTCGGAGAAGAGATCGCCCTCGACATCATCTTCGAGGACGACGAGCTCATCGTCATCGACAAGCCTGCGGGTCTGGTCGTGCATCCTTCCGCTGGACACGAGGCGGGGACGCTCGTCAATGCGCTCATCGCGCACTGCGGGGAGAGCCTGTCGGGCATCGGCGGCGTGAAGCGGCCAGGTATCGTACACCGCTTGGACAAGGACACCTCGGGCCTCCTCGTGATCGCCAAATCGGATGCGGCGCATCAGGGCCTCGCGGCACAATTCAAGAGCCACGGGCGGGACGGCCGGCTACATCGCAGTTATCTAGCCTTTGTGTGGGGAAGGCTCCCGAGGCCTGTCGGCGTCATCGAAGCCCGCCTCGGCCGAAGCCGCGCGAACCGTCTGAAAATTGCTGTTATGCGCGGAGAGGAAGGGCGCGAAGCCAAGACACACTATGAAGTACTCGATGTCTTTGCAGGGGAAACATCCGCCGGAGACATCTCACTGTTGAGGCTCGCTCTGGAGACAGGCCGGACCCATCAAATACGCGTGCATCTGGCGCATATCGGCCATCCAGTAGTCGGAGATCCAACGTACGGCGCTGGGTTCAAGACTCGACTTGCGTCGGTGCGTGCGAACGCGAAAGACGCGGCAGCTGCATTGGGTCGACAAGCCTTGCACGCCGAGCGCCTCGCGTTCGAACATCCGATTACGGGTAAAAAGCTGAATTTTTACAGCAAATTGCCCCCGGACCTCGAACGTCTTGGAGAGGCTCTGCGGTTTAAGCCTAGACTGCCGACGGATAAACACCCCAGGCGGCGTTGATAAAATTGACGAAGCTCATAGAGCTGGGATCTCGTCACGGAGCATTCAAGCCGAAGTGACAGGAACCGCTGATGAAATTTTGAATTCTACTACTATGTAACACTCGACGTTGGGGGAGCGTACCGCGACTCCAGCAGTATGAAGGGAGCGCGGGACCGTACCGGGAAACGGGCTAAGGTTCCGGCAGAGGGCAATGGCAAAAGGACTTCCGACACTGGCCGGCGGATCGCTCGGCCTGACGCGGTATTTGGAAGAAATCCGCAAATTCCCGATGCTCGCGCCGGACGAGGAATTCATGCTCGCGAAGCGCTGGCAGGAACGCCAGGACGCGGACGCAGCCGAAAAGCTCGTCACGTCGCATCTGCGCCTCGTCGCGCGCATTGCGATGGGCTATCGCGGCTACGGTCTGCCGATCGGCGAAGTCATATCCGAAGGCAACGTTGGCCTGATGCAGGCCGTAAAACGCTTCGACCCCGATAAAGGCTTCCGCCTCGCTACCTATGCGATGTGGTGGATTCGTGCGTCGATTCAAGAGTACATCCTGCGCTCGTGGAGCCTTGTGAAGATGGGCACCACGGCGGCGCAGAAGAAGCTCTTCTTTAATCTGCGGCGCGCCAAGAGCCAGTTGCAGGCACTCGACGAGGGCGATCTGAAGCCCGAGCATGTGAAGACGATCGCGACCAAGCTCGGGGTTCCGGAAGAAGACGTCGTGAACATGAACCGGCGGCTCGGCGGTGACGCGTCGCTCAATGCACCCATCCGCGCCGAAGCCGAATCCGGCGAATGGCAGGATTGGCTGGTCGACGACACGCCGTCGCAAGAAGATCGACTTGTCGAGGACGAAGAATTGGAACGGCGCAGGTCGTACCTATCGTCCGCAATGTCGGTCCTCAACGAACGCGAACGCCGCGTTTTCGAGGCCCGGCGGTTGGCCGAAGAGCCCGCAACGCTTGAAGAATTGTCGGAAGAGTTCGGCGTCAGCCGCGAGCGCATCCGGCAGATCGAGGTCAGAGCCTTCGAGAAGGTCCAGAAGGCGGTGACGGCCACGGCTAGGCAGGCTGAAGCGCCTGCGGCGGCCTTGGAGGGCGCAGGCCACCGCTAAGCAGGGCGTCGCCGTCTTCTGCTCTTGACGGCGGGCATTACGCCGCATACGGGGTTTTCGATGAGCCATTCTGGCGGCGCCGCTCGGCGCCGCCATTGTCTTATGGGGGTTTCCGACACCGCGATGCGCCGCCGGTTTGCACTCGTCTTCAACGCGACAGCGGGCGTTGCGCTTCCGAGACTTCTCGACGGAGTTATCGGCGCTTTGCGTTCCGACAATGCGGAGATCTTCCAGCTTCCAGCCAGGACCGCCGCGGAAGCCGCCGAGCGTGTCGCGGCGCTCGCTCAACGAAGCATTTGCGATGCCGTGATTGCCGCTGGTGGCGATGGCACATTCAGAGCCGTCGCGACGGGCGCCGCTGGGACGGCCCTGCCGGTCGGGGTGATCCCGATCGGAACCGGCAATGTGCTTGCGAACGAGATCGGCTTGCGCAAGAGGGCAAGAGAAGTCGCAGCCGTCTTGCAGTCGGGCAAGGAAGTCGACGTCCGCGGCGGTCTCATCAACGGCGAGCCATTCTTTCTCATGGTTGGGGCCGGATTCGACGCCCGAGTGATATCGAGGCTCAGTTATCCGACGAAACGTGCTCTCGGGCGCGGAGCCTACGTCTTTCCCGTTCTCAGGACCCTGGTGGAAGGCCCTCGACGGTTTGATATCGAAATAGATGGCAAAACGTTCGATGCAAGCTGGGCGATCCTATCTTTTGCAACTCGCTATGCCAGCATGTTCGAATTGGCGCCCGATGCCGGGGTCGGACGCGACCGGTTGATGGCAGTCGTCATGGAGGCGGGCACGCGCATAAAAACGGCGGCCAACCTCCTTTCGCTGGCGTTTGGCTGGTTGGCGCGGCCGGAGACGCGCCCATCGGGAGTTCATGTCCTTCCGGTCAGAGTGGCACACATTGGCCGCCTCGGCACAGCGCCGATCGAAATCGATGGCGATCGCGCGGGCCACTCGCCGGCGGAGGTACGTGCAGAAGGCCGAAGCGTCCGCCTCATCGTTCCGGCTCGCTATGTTGCTGATCTCACGAATCGTCACGCGAATCGCTTAGCCTACGAAGTGTGAAGCGTTGTTGAGCGGACCGGCAGTGTCTGCTCATACAACATTGTGCGAGCGTCAGAGCGAGACACAAGGGTCGATGCCCTTATCTTCTCTGAACTGGTTCCGAATGGACCGGCAGATGGCTTCGAGCGGCGCGTGGCAGCGATGGACAGGGCTGCCCGAGGGAGCGTCACTCTTGCCCAGGCTCAACGGCTTCGCGTCTCTGTCCAACCCTCCCCGCTCCTTCGATATCGAACCCGGAACGTTAGCGCGCCGACCAGTGAGCCCGTGTGCTGGGAGACTGCGTGCGTTGTCTCGATATCGAAGAACTCGTTCGATCGAACGAGTTGGCGGTCACCTGGAAGATGGAGTGCCTCATGCAGAAGCGCTGTCACCGGCCAACCGATTTTCTCCGATCAAGCGATCCCTTCCGTTCGCGCGATATGTCGAGAAAACGTTGGTTGATTCTGCTCTGGCGGCAACACCGCAAGCATCCTCCATGTAGGAGATAACTGATGCAATGCGGGGGATCGGTGCGACGATCCCCGGCCACACTGCGATATCTAGGCCGGCTCTGATGAGCCGGCCTTTTTTAGGGTGCCTCGCGGCGACGCCCCGCAGAGGAGCCGCGAACCACAATCAAAAACTCACATCGGCAATCTTGCGATGTCGCGGGAGAAGTAATTGTCGATCGCGGCGACAATCGACTGGGCGACCTTCTCGCGCCACTCATCGGATTTGAGATTGTGCGCGTCCTTCGGGTTCGTGACGTAGGCAAGTTCGATCAGCACTGACGGAAATTGTGCAGTCTTCAGGACACGGAAAGCGGCCTGTTGCTCCGGCTCATTCCGGAGCGGCGTGCTCTCGCCCATGTTCTCGATGACCGATTTGGCGAACATGCCGGTGCGCTCATGCGTGAGTTCGACGTCTCGATCGGCCAGGTCCGCCAGAATATTCTTCACGGTATTGACGTCGCCATGGACGCTCTTGACCGTGTCGATCTCGTCTTCCGTCAGGATATTGCGCGAGATGGTGCCTTTCGCCGAGCGCTCGAGCGATTTCGCGACACCGTCGCGGAGGGAATAGATCGTCGCGCCCCGCGCACGCGCACCTTCGTCGGAATAGTCGGCGTGGATCGCGATGAAGAGGTTAGCCCTGTTCCGCTCAGCAAAGCGTGTGCGCTCATCCAGCGGAATGAACGTGTCGTCGCTGCGTGTCATCAGCACCTTGTAGCGACCGGTCTTCTCCAAGAGATCGCGCAGGACGAGTCCGAAGGCGAGCACGACGTTCTTCTCGACCGTTCCGTTCTTCTCAGCGCCCGAGTCATAGCCTCCGTGGCCCGGGTCGAGCACGATGATCGGCCTGAATGTCCGGGCCGCCCGTTCCTTCGGGCTTTCTGCCAGTCGTGGAAGAGGCGGCTGCAACGCGACGGGCGACAGCCCAGCCTTCGATACGATGCTCTTATGCTGGCCCGGCAGAGCCAGGCTTGCGGGCAAGATCGCCAGAGACAGCCGGTACTTGTTGGTCTTATCCGCGACGAGCTTTGCGTTCTCGACGATCACCGGCTGCGTGACGTCGATCACGACGCGCATCTTGCCCGCCGCGGCGAGTCCCGCTCGCACATTCTTGACGAGGCCGACGGGCGCGTTTCCGTCGAGCGCGGGGAGACGAACGTTGATCTCCGGCAGTTCGATGATGACTCTGTTCGGGTTTGAAAGGGCGAAGATCTGGTAATCGACCTTGCTGTCGAGGCCCATGACAAACCGTGTACCGGTGACGCGATGTGCTGGAACCGGCGCAGGCACAGCGGTCGCCGCTGTCGCGGTGACCTGTAGCTCGTCGGCGTAGGCCGAGCACATTGCGGCGGCGGCGAGAAGTGCCGCGAAGACGCCGCAAATTGCGCGTCGAGCCAGACTACGCATTCCTTCATTCCCCCAAGGCGCGCCCACCCAACCCCGTGCGCCACAGACAGTTCTGTGTGCCTACGGAAGATGGCGTTTTGGCGGTCAGAGTGGCACGAGGATTAACGTTATCGGCTCAGGCGGTTAACTGCTCGTTAAGCACCCATCGCGAGTCCGGGGGTCGATTGGAAAATTTTGACGCTTACGGGGGCGTCGAAACCCAAGTCGAGGCGGCCTCTTCGTCGCTTTCGCGTGCATCGACCCAGCGTGAGCTGCCATCGGCCAGCGTTTCTTTTTTCCAGAAGGGTGCGCGCGTCTTGAGGTAGTCCATCAGGAACTCCGCCCCCGCAAAGGCATCCTGCCGATGTGGCGCACACGCGATGACCAGAACGATATTGTCGCCGGGCTTCAGCTCGCCAACACGATGAATGATGAGCGACGCCGAAAGCGCGAAGCGTTCCCGTGCCTCCGCTTCGATGCGTTCAAGCTCGGCTTCGGTCATTTCGGGGTAATGTTCGAGCGTCAACGAGACAAGCGGTTCGCCATTGACCTCTCCGCGCACTTTGCCGACGAACAGAGCCACGCCACCGATGCCTGTATCACCCCCGATGAGTGCTGCCATCTCCGCGGAAATGTCAAAATCAGCGCGCGAAACACGGGCGGCCACGGAACTAACCTCCCGTGACGGGCGGAAAGAACGCGATTTCGCGGGCCGCACCGATGGCTGCCGTGGGTTTGACGTGCGCATGGTCGATCGCGACGCGGATCGCCTCGGGCTTTGCGAATGCCTGATCGAAGGGATGTCCGCGACCCGCCTGCCAGCGCAGTAAATCGCCAACCGTGAGAACGTCGGGCGGCAATTTCAGACGCTCCTCGCCACGTCCTGCGCGTTCCCGCAGCCAGGCGAAATAGCGCAATGTGACTTCAGCGTTGGTTTTTGTATCGGTCATGTCGCTCTCAGCGATAGATCGCGTGGCGGATCCCGGCCTTTAGATAATCATAGCCGGTGACCAGCGTAAGGAGCGCTGCAATCCAGAGCAGGAGAACGCCGATTTCGGTCGTAGGAGCGAAAATACTGCCCGCCGCCGGGCCTGCGAGAAGCAGCGCGAGCGCCACGAATTGAACGGCAGTCTTCCATTTCGCGAGCTGCGTCACGTGAACCTTTACATTTAATTCGGCGAGAAATTCCCGAAGTCCGGAAACGAGGATTTCACGGGACAGGATGGTCAGGGCCGCCCAGATCGACCACCCGCCGATCGTCCCGTTATAGACGAGCATGAGGAGAGTAGCTCCGACCAGAAGCTTATCCGCGATGGGGTCGAGCATACGGCCAAGGTTCGATTGCTGCTCCCAGATGCGGGCCAGGTAGCCGTCGAGCCAGTCGGTCACGCAAGCCGCCACGAAAATCGCAAATGCGATCCAGCGCGAAACTTCGCCCGTGCCGAAGAACAGCACGCCCGCCAGGATGGGTACAGCCACAATCCTTCCGTACGTCAGGATGTTTGGCAGGCTCATTGAAGGCGAGCGGTGCGCGACGTGATCCATAATTTTGGGTAGCCGCAGCAGCGAGGGGCCGTCAATCCCTAGACCGCAGTGTAGCGGATAAAGGTGAATGCTTCAGGGCAGAAAGCCGCAGCCCGGGCTCATGAGGCGGCTGCCGGAGCGGTAGCAGGAGCAGGAGCAGGAGCAGGAGCAGGAGGTGGCGCGACCGCAGTCGGTGGCGCGAAAGCTTCCCGGCTGACGATCCCTGACCGCCGCAGGGCTTCGTAGATTGCGATCCGAAGATCGGATTGCGCCCTGAGCGAATTCGCAATGTCGGGAAAGAGCACGCGCAGGGTGTACTCCGTCGTCGTCGGCGTATAGCCGTCAAAAGTCGCGAGCGGCGCAGGCTCCCGCAGCACGCTCTGATGTCGATTTGCGCACTCGACGATAATCGCCAGCACCTTTCTCGGATCGATATCTGGCCCTGCTGAGAATTTGAGCACCACCCGTCCGAGGGCACTGCGATGTGTCCAGTTCAGAACGCGCCCGGTGATGAGTTCGGAATTGGGCACGATAAGGCTCGCGCGATCGAACGTCTCGATTTCGGTCGACCGAACAGAGATGCTTCTGACGGTTCCTTGCTCGCTTCCAACGACGATCCAGTCCCCGACCTTGACGGGACGCTCGATCAGCAGGATGAGGCCGGACACGAAGTTATTGACGATCGACTGCAGGCCGAAGCCGATGCCGACGGAGAGCGCGCCGGCCACGATGGCGAGATTAGTGATATTGAACCCGGCGTAGGAGATGGCGATGACCGCTCCAAGCCCGGTGCCGGCATACCCGACCGCAGTATCGATTGAGTTCGCGATTCCAGGGTCCATGCGTGGCGCGATCAGCACGTTGTCCCTAAGCCGGCGTTGGAGCATCCGGGTCACCAGAACCACCGCGACGAATATGGCAACGCCGATCAAAATCCGGACGATCGAAATCCGGATCGAGCCGATTTCGAAACCGAAGAACAGCCGCCGCAGCCAATCGCGAATGTCGGATGGCGCGAATCCCCACTGAAGCATCAAAACGGGCAATGTGAGAAAGGCGACGCCCGATGTCAGGACGATTTCGGTGAGCCAGCCGAACTGCCGCCGGCGCACCTCGTCGAAGCCCATGTGCTCTTCGAGCAGCACGCTGATTTGACCGCGCGATGTCGTGCTTCCGCGTGTGAACGCCCGTATCGCCAGGCAAAGAAGCAGCGCCACGAGACCGACGACGCCGGTCATGACGAGCTGTTGGGCCAGGAAGCGGCCGAGAGCGACGTAGCCGGTGAGGCATAGAACGATGATGCCCAGTGCCGCGACCCAGAGCGGCGCCTTCAGCCAGATCGGTTCGCTGCGCCCGACCGGCCGGGTGAATGCCGCCTCGCTTGTTTCGAAGGGCGTAAGCAAGAGCCCGATCAAGACGAGTGCGAACGCAATACTCGTGAATAGCGACTGCGCGACGCTCATCGCCAGCGGGAAGTAAAGGATCTGCGCGAATTTTGAGAGGAAGAGATCGATCGAATAGATCAGCGCCAGGATGACCAGCAGGCGGCTCACCCGCCGCGCACTCCGCGTCGAGAGGTGCATCAAGCGCCGCTCCGGGCGGCGTGGCGCAAAGACAGTGGTTATCAGCGCTGAAACGGCAACAAAAACAAGTGTGCACTCGAGTAAAGCGACACCGACGGGAGCGGCTGTCGGATAATAGAGAAGGCCGAGGTATTGCAGGCCGCCATACGCTAGAAAGGCCGCGGCAATTCCCGGGATTGCTCGGGCAGGTGCGATCCATGCGGCGGATGCCGCGCGCTCGAAGAAACTCGGTGGAGTGGCATTGGGTCCAGGCCGATACCGCGTCAGCCCAACGACCACGGTTTTCAGCAGAAGATAAAGACCGACGACTGCCGCGAGCAGAATGAGCGCGCGAACCTTCTGCTGGCTGACCGCCGACCACCAGTCGCTGGCATTATATTCGAGCCGCCACGCGACGCTCGCTCTTCGATGCGCGAAATCGTCCCAGAAATCGGGAAACAGCGGACTCGTCATCTGCTCGGTCAGGTTGCGCACGAACAGCTTGAGGCGGATATCTGTGATCTTGTCGATCGCTTGCCGCGCGCGCCACCACGTCACCTCGAGAGTCTTGACCGCGCCCGAAACTTCCGATTCCTGGGTGTCGAGGCGCGCGCGCTCGGCTGCCACAGCAGGAGTCTCCGGCGGCGCATCTTTCGCAGGCGGCGGTCCCAATCGCTTGATTTGCGCCTGCAGGTCTGTCAGGCGCGGCCGCAGTCCGTCAGCGGTCTGGGTCGTCTTTGAAATGACATCGTCGATGGTGTCGCGCAGACGTCCGAGATCGGTATCGACGCCCTTGATAGATGAGAGAGTTTTTTCTGCCCCGTCCATCTGGCCAACGATATTGGTGATCGTTGAATTGACCTCCGGCGAAAGCGCGGGCGGCGCCGGTGGCGCGGCGGGAGCCGGAGGTGGAGGCGCCGGTGCCGGCGAACTCGCAGCAGCAGGGGCGGGAGTAGCAGCGGCCGGAGCAGCAGCAGGGGCGGGAGCTGCAGGAGTTGTCGTGGTCCCGCCCGCGGGTGCCGCTTGAGCGGGCGCGGATTGAGCTGGCGGCTGCGCAGGCGCCTGTCCAGCAGGCGCAGCGTTCGGCGCTGCAGCTGCTGCCGGGGCCGGAGTCTGCGTTTCAGCGGTCGCCGGTGCTGCGGCTGGCGTCGGGCGCGTCTGGGTTTGCGCCACCGGCGCCCAACCATTGGCGGGCGCATTTTCCGCGCTTACGCCAGGAACGGCGAATAATATGGCTACGGCGGCAATCGCGAGTGCGCGTCTCAGCATTGGCAGAACAGAAGTCCCTGAATGACAGCAGTAAGGTGGCAAAAAAGGAATAGCCCCTTCACCCCGAAGTGCCGCGAAAATAGGGCAGCGCACCTCCGGCTGGCTAGCCACTAAAAAGCTTCCGCGACTATCCTGCCCGCTCGTGGAAAAAATCGTAGATTTTCTTGGCCATATCGGCCGAGATGCCGTCGACCCCCTTCAGATCTTCCACACCTGCGCGTGAAACCGCTTTTGCGGAACCGAAGTGCTTCAGAAGCGCGCGTTTGCGTGTCGGCCCAATCCCGTCGATCTCATCGAGAGGATTGGCGCCAAGCGATTTCGCGCGTTTCGCCCGATGCGTACCGATGGCAAATCGATGTGCTTCGTCGCGCAGCCGCTGCACGAAGTAGAGGACCGGATCCTTTGCCTCAAGCATAATTGGGCGGTCATGTCCGGGGATGTGGAAATGTTCGCGTCCAGCGTCGCGATCCGGCCCCTTGGCGACACCGATCAATCCAATGTCGTGAAGCCCGAAACCGGCAAGAACCTCGCGCGCAACGGAAAGTTGTCCGAGACCGCCGTCAATCAGCACAAGATCTGGCTTATCCGGAAACGCGACCTCTTCCGCGGAATCGTTGGGTTCTTCGACGATGGGTGACAACGGGCCGCCGCCGACGTCGGATGCGATTTCTTCGACCTCCGTTTCGATCTCATCGAGAACTTCCGCCTCCGCAATGCGTTTGAACCGTCGCGTCAGCACTTCGCGCATCATGGCATAATCGTCGCCCGGCGTTGTCTCGGGCGACTTGATGTTGAATTTGCGATACTGCCCTTTGACGAAACCTTCCGGTCCGGCGACGATCATGCCGCCGACGGCATTCGTGCCCGCGATGTGGCTGTTGTCGAACACTTCAATACGGCGCGGAACGGCAGGCAGCCCAAAGCGCTCTGCAACCCCTTCGAGAAGCCGCGCCTGCGACGAGCTTTCCGCAAGCTTTCGTCCCAACGCTTCGCGCGCATTAGCCAGCGCATGCTCGACAAGCGTCGACTTCGTGCCCCTTGCAGGAACGCGAATTTCGACTTTGCGCTCGGCTTTCGTCGACAGAGCTTCTGCCAGCAGTTCGCGGTTGGGGATGTCGTGCGAGATCAAGATCAGCCGCGGCACGGGCTTGTCATCGTAGAACTGTGCGATGAAGCTATCGAGCACGTCTTCGACATTCAACGAGCGGTCTGCCTTTGGATAATATGCGCGGTTGCCCCAATTCTGTCCGGTGCGGAAGAAAAAGACTTGGATGCATGTCTGGCCTCCGTCCTGATAGGCCGCAAATACGTCGGCCTCTTCCACGCCTTCGGGATTGATCGATTGATCGGCGGTCACGTGCGCTAGCGCCCAGAGGCGGTTGCGATACTCCGCGGCCGTCTCGAATTCGAGCTTCTCGGCCGCGTCCTCCATCAACCGCTGGTACATCTCGCGAACGGTCTGGCTTTCACCACTGAGGAAGCGTTCGGCCTCGTCGACGAGTTTGTCGTAATCGTCGAGGTTGATCTCGCCCGTACATGGCGCCGAGCATCTCTTGATCTGATAGAGCAGGCACGGTCGCGTGCGGCTGTCGTAGACGCTGTCGGAGCATGAGCGCAGAAGGAATGCCCGCTGCAGCATGTTGACCGTGCGGTTGACGGCGCCAGCCGATGCGAACGGCCCGAAATATTCCCCTTTGCGGTTCCTTGCGCCGCGATGCTTCATCACGGCCGGCGCTGCATGATCCCGGCAGATCAGAATGTACGGAAACGACTTGTCGTCCCGCATCAGAACGTTGAAGCGCGGACGGAAGCGCTTGATGAGGTTCGCTTCGAGAAGCAGCGCCTCGGCCTCGGTACGGACCGAGACGAACTCCATCGATGCCGTCGCGAGGATCATCCGCGCGATGCGGTTCGTATGCCCGTTGAGGCGCGCATAATTCGAGACGCGGGCTTTGAGCGACCTCGCCTTGCCGACATAGATCACATCGCCAGCCGTATCGAGCATTCGATATACGCCGGGGCTCTGCGGCAGCATCTTGAGATAGGCGGCGATAACCTCCGGCCCCGTCTTTGCGGGCGTTTCGGGGTGGGATGTCGTCGTCGTGGGTTCTTCGGTCATGGCGCACCTAAAATTGGGCTGCCGCCGAGGTCAAGCAAGGCGTCGTGCCGTGCGCCACAAAAACACCACGCCGAAGGGATGCTGTCCAATTTCATTGAAAGATCAGCATATCCGGATGCGCCGAGGGGGGTGTCATGCGTCGCGTCATCGCCAGTCTTGGCCTCGCTCTTCTCGTTGTCCTGCCGGCAATCGCGCTGGCAAAACCGGCAAAGCACAAGCAGCCGAAGCCGTTCCAAAATGCGGAAGAGCTCCTCAGATGGATCAACATCTACCGCATGCATCCCGATCCGCAGCGGTTGCCGGAAGCCGTGAAGGCAATGTCGTCGCTCGGCGTCACGAAGGATACGGACCAGAGCGGCGTTTATATCGGGTTCGTCGCAGGAGTGCTGGGCGCCAATCCGCGCATCGCGGAAGACCTGGTTGCGAAAATGTTTCCGCTGCCGCCTGAAAATCAAGTCATCGTCATAAAGGCGATTGCGTATTCGGGCATGCCGCACTGGCGCGACACGATGACGAAATTCGTCGAGCGTATGCCGGCACGAAAAGTGCTGATCGACCGATACGTCTTCGGCAACAAGCCGACTCTGACAGAACTCTCCATCAAGGATGATTCCGGCGTCATCGATCTCAACTGGGGTTACTACTTCGCAACGGGATGGGAGGCGCCCGTCCGGCGTATTGTCGCGGCTCTTGTGCTGTCGCTCGACAAAGACAAAGTCGACTACCTGACGATCGGCGCGATGGCGAAGTGGACGCTCGCGCAGAATGCTTCGCGCAATGACGATCTTCTGACGATGCTGAAGAAAATATCGAACGACTGCGATCCCAAGGTCAGGAAACCCCTCGAAGAAGTCATCGACGCGGCAGAGACGCTGGAACTCGCGAAGCTCCGCAAGGACGCGCTGGCGTCGATCGACGAGTTAAAAGCGAAAGGTCCTGAAAACCTGCGCAATTACAACTGGTGGGGCCAGGCGGGGCAGACGGTATTCGCCCTGGGCTGTGTTGCGGCTGGTGTAATGGGCCAGGTCGAGGCCGGCATTCCGTGCGTTGTCGGCGGCGCGGCGTCGACCGCAGCGCTCAAGTATCTGGCGCCCTCTTCAGAGTGATACGACGCGGGGAGGACGTTCAGTCGTCGGGACAGTTGAATTTGGCGTCGGCGAGCGCCGCATCGGGTGTCGCATATTCGCCGACGATCTCGGCTCCGACCGCTTCCGTCCGAGCATAGGCTTCGAACATCGGCTTTTCGAAGCCGTCGATAATCGTAAGCGCGGTGTATTGGACTTCGTCGCCCGATCGCGCGCGAATGAGGAGCGTCTTTCGGCCGCCGTAGCTCGCTGTCAGGATCTTGCACGGCGGAGGAGGAGCAGATTCCGCAGCCTTCGCAGCAGCGCCGAGTTCGGCCGGCAAGGGCCCACCAAGCCGCGACGGCTGCGGTGGCTCGGGAGAAATTCGGAATGTCGGCAGCCACGGAAGAAAGCTTGTGCTTTCAGTCTTCGCCGCGATTTGCTCCGTGGGCTCTGGAGTTTGTGCGTCGACAGTTTTCGATGGCGTGGGAGCGGCAACACTATCCTCATGTTGAACCGCCGTCGTTGCTGTCCACGAACCTTCCGCAGATCGGTCCGCTGTCGAAAGGGGCGCCGACTTTTTCTTCGCCTTCTGAGCTGACTTGCGTTCCTTGGAAATCTTCGACGCATGTTTATGCGTTTTTATCGCCGATTTTTTAGAGATCGCGGCAACGGCATGGCCACGGACCGCCCGAGAGCTGGCCGTCTTGGGCTTCGCGAGCCACGGAAGGATTTCCCGCCCCTCGGGTTGAGCATCGGGAACCGGATTGGCAAGGTCCTCCGGCTTCGGGCCGCCGAGACCGGAAGGTGGCCGGAAGGGATACCGCCACTCCCGTCGCATTTGTAAGGGTGCCGGGGGCGCATCGGTTTCGGCAGCGCGTGCTGGCTGATCGCAGTAGTGCTGCCGGAAGAGGTTCGCCACAAAATCGATTGACTTGCCGTAGGTCCGGTCGGCTGCCCACCGTCGTGCCAGATCTCCGAACGTCACGGGGCGGCCGAGCCTGTTGGATTCGGCGATGATGTCGTCCTGGTTCTCGCGCGTGCGCTTGGCAATCGGTGCAGCCAGGTGTTCGCCAGAATACGCGACGAGGTGCTGGATCTGCGCGTGAACCCCGGTTTTGACGTCAGGAAAGCGCTCACCACGGACGCCACCACCGGTCGCGCCGATGCCTGCGAAATTGTTTTGCGTTTCCCAGACGTCTCCGCGCCGTCCATCTCCGCGACGATAGCTCAGGTAATTCGTCTCGAGCAGCATCTGAAAGAACGCATAGTCCCAACGGACTCGCCAGCCCTCGCCATAGTATTTGTACCACCGAGCGATCTCGCGATACCGCGGATCAAGGCGCGCATTGTGCTCGCCGACAAACGCCATGAGCCGTTCTGGCGTGACGCAGGAGGGAACCTGATTTCGATCGCCCGTCCGGATTGGCGGAGCGGCCTCGGCGTTGGTCAGGCCGGTTATAAGCAGCCCCGATGCCAGGGCCGCAGTCAGAATCCGGGATACGGTCGGCATTGATGCCATTGGAACGACCCTCTGCGACGGCGTCTGAGATCAACCGTCCGGGCAGAGTTCGAAGGCCTTGTCGAGCGCTTGTGACGGGTTTGCAAATTCCCCGACCTTCACACCACCTTTGGCATAAGCGGCGATATAGGCATCGGCTTCGCGCTTCTCCGATCCCTCATTGACGTCGAGCACCGTGTAATTGTCTTGCGCGTCCCCACGGGCCCTGATGATCACGGAATGATTGCCGCCATAACTCGCGGTCCAGACCTTGCACTTCGGCTTGACGCCAGCGGCAGGCAGCGTCATTGCGGTCTTCGTTCCAGCGCCAAGGGCGGCCGTTTGCACCTTTTTGCTCGACGATTTTTTCGCCGGTGGCACGATAGCTGCGGAATCCGCAGAGTTCGGCGCATCAGCAGAAGATGCATCATCTTCGGGTGTCGTGGCGGCGTTGATGATCTTGAACGAGGTCGGCGCCGCGTCGGAAGCCTGGGGTTCGCCGACGGCAGGAGCCGTGTCGGACGCCGGGATCAAGGATTCCGCACCAAGGCTCGAACGCCCGAACGAGCCGGATTTCCGTGCTTCCTCAACGGCACGCTTCGCCAGCGCGGCGCCCGAGATATAGGTTCCCGAATCGGCCGCCGCGTCAGTTTCCGACGCCGTTTGCGTCGCCGCGCCATCGGTCTGCGGTTTCTCTGTAGAAGCCGTGGCTTTGGATGCACCGCCGCCGGGCTGTGCGAGCGCCATGAGTTCCGGTTGCGGATCGGGGCTCTTGCAGGGGCTGCCATAGAAGGCTTCGGCCAGTCCCGCTATTTCGCGGCCATAACGGCGCGACGTCGGAGCCCACTGCTTTGCCAATTGATCGTAGGTGATGGGGCCGGAGATTGACTTCTGCCAGCTGGTCAGGATGCCCCATTCCTGCACTTTGCGCGTGCGCTCGGCCACCGGATCGTCGATGTGCTCGCCTGCATACATCAGAAGATGCTGAAGGTGGGCTTTGACGCCGGTCGCAACGTCGGGGAAGCTTTCGCCTGGCACACGGCTGCCCGTGGCCCCCATGCCCGCAAAATTGTTCTGATTGGCTTGCACATCGCCGCGGAACGTCAGATTGCCCGTCTCGAGCATCATCTGGAAGAAGGCGATGTCCCAGCGGATCTTGAGCTGGTTGCCGATCCGCATGTAGTCAGCGGCGATCGTCCGGAAACGGGGATCGATGCTCGGGTTTCGGCTTTCCAGAAAACCCATCAGACGCCCTGGCGTCGTGCACGCCGGGACCTTGTTCTTTGTGCTGAGTTCGACCTGAGGAAGTCCCGCAGCCTGTGCGGGCAGCGACATGGCAGCCATTGGAACGGCTGCGGCGAAGACGAACGCCAGTGGCGTCCGAACGCGGCGAAGCATGGTTACACCCATAAGACGCGGCACCCCCGGTGAAGGCGCCCAACATAACCATTAAGGTTCGTAGGCGCTTAACGTTAAAAAAGTGTTGATGAGCCCCCCGTTTGGACCCGATTCCCAAAGTCGCCAAGCAATTAGGCAGCATTACGAGCGGCGCGGGGAGAGATTACGGCATTGTTAGCCGTGGGCCGGACATTCCGGGGGGCGGGCCGCCAGGGTCACGTGAGGTGTTGTCCGCCGTCGAGCGCAATCATCTGGCCCGTAAGCGAAGGCGTCGCGAGGATGAAACGGACGGCTGCCGCGATTTCGTCGGTCGAAGCGCCGCGTCCAAGAAGCGTCGACCGACTCTCGCGCTCGAAGTCATCATCCGTCTGGTGAATACTGCGCAGCACTGGTCCCGGTCCGATGGCGTTGACGCGGATTCGTGGCGCGAGCGCCTGCGCGAGCGTCCGCGTTGCCGTCCAGAGGCCGGCCTTTGAGATCGTGTAGGAAAAGAACTCCGGCGTCAGGTTCCAGACGCGTTGATCGATGATGTTGATGATATTGCCTTCTGATGCCGTCGGCAGGTTCTTGGCCATTGCCTGGGCGAGAAAAACCGGAGTCTTGAGATTGATCCCAAGATGCAGATCCCACGTGGCATTGTCGAGAGACTGGATCGTATCCGGCAGAAACTCCGATGCATTGTTTATGAGAACCGTCGGTGGCCCGAGTTCGCGGACAACGTTCGCGAAGAGGGCCTCCGGTGCCTCCGGGTCGGCGAGATCCGCCTGAAACGAACGGGCCTGTCCTCCGCGCGCTTCGATGGCCTGAACGAGACGGTCGGCATCAGCGGCCGACTTCCGATAATGAATGGCGATCGTCCAGCCCGCCTGCGCGAGGTCCAGCGCAAGCGCATTCCCGATTCGGCGGGCAGCACCTGTAATCAGCGCTGTGGGCGGCGCATCTTGAGGTCGGGTCATGCTCTTGAGCTTCGCGGTCGGGACGCCCGTAGGTGATGGATACGAAAAGTGTTGCCTCGGGACAATACAAGGCTCCAGGGAGGCCGAGTCAAATCGATGTTCAAAAATGCCGCTCGCTGTTGCAATCTGCCTGCAACTTGGCCTTTCGAGAGGCAGTTTCGTGCACAATTTCAAGGCAGATATTATGACGGTGGGCTTCTTATCCTGGCACCGTTGCTAAGAGGTAACATTGGTGGGGCAAGTCACACATTTTGGCGCCTAATTGCTTGTGCGCCTCCCGCAAAAAAGTTTCTCTAGCCTCGGAGCGGTTGAGAGTCGCGTTGTCCGCATAGAGCGGGTGCTGCGAACCGCAGATCTGGGACGGGGGTTGTCTTATGACGAATATCAGAAGTTTCTTGAGCGCGGCAGGCGTGGCGGCGGTCGCCGCGCTGGGCATGTCGACGGCTGCGCTTGCCGACGATGACGTGAACAAGTTCGGCTACTCGATCAGCATCACGGGTACTAGCGACTACATGTTCCGCGGTATCTCTTTTAGCAACGGCGATCCGGCCTTCCAGCCGTTCATTGAATTCACGTACGGCAAGCCCGATCTGACGTGGTACTTGGATTTCTGGGGCTCGAACATCGCCGATCCGCTTGGTCCGGTCGAGTTGGATATGTATGCAGGCGTCCGTCCAGTGGTAGGACCCCTCGCTTTCGATTTTGGTATTCTCTATTATACGTATCCGGACAACTCGATCAGCCCGTTGAATCCCCTTTCTCTAGGGCGTAATGATAATGGTGACTACATCGAGTTAAAAGCCGCCGGCACGTATACGACACCAATTCCGAACTTATCGACAGGCGTTACATTCTACTACACGCCCGACCAGGGTAATAACTACGGTGAGACCTGGACGGTTGAAGGTAACGCTGCTTACACGTTACCGAACTTCTACATGTTCACACCGACAATCAGCGGTGTCGTTGGTTATACGGAAGGCGAAAGTGGCTTCTCGCCCTGCGCATGTGGAGCCGATAATTACACCTACTGGAATGCGGGCCTGAAGCTGGCAGTGGACAAGTACTTTATGGACTTCCGCTACTGGGATACGAACATCTCTGACGCAAATGGCGGACCCGTCGTTGACTCGAACCACTTTATTTTCACAGCCGGTGTCAACCTCCCGTAATTATCTAAGTAAAGCCAACCCATAATTCCGTCGCAGATGGCCGGGGCCTTTTGGCCCCGGTTCTTTTTGCGGCGGGATTGTCATTGTGGTGATGATAGTTTTCACCACGCAAATGGCCCACGGCGCTTGAGAATTGCCCCAACTCGGCTCAATGATTGCCTTTGGGATTTTTGACATCGTACGGTTCATTCCGTGCTTTTATCGGTCGTCGTTCTCGTCATTCTGACCGTCGTGATCGCGGCGACGGTCCTCGGGCCGCGTCTTCTTCCACGCCACATCCGCCTCGCAAATACTGCCGACCGGCCGCGCGCGTTCGGAAGCGAGATGGCTTGGCTGGCCGTTCGAACCGAAGACGCGTCCGCCCTGGCTTCCGCGCTCGGGCTGGGCCAGTTGCGCCCCGCCAATTGGAGCTCCGGGATTGGCGCAATCTATGATCCAGAAATTTCCGGCTCGATCGTCTTCATCTCGCCGCCGATAAAAGGCTGGACCATCGTTGCCGGGGAATCGCTGCCAATTCCCGCCGGGGAAGGATTTGTCGACAAGGTAACGCCGCTCCTGCAGCGCCTCGGCGGCCACTTCGCCAACGTCCAATATTTTGCGGCATTCCCGATTATAGATTTCTATGCCTGGGCCCGTTTTGAGAAAAAGCGACGCTTTCGAATTTTCGCCATCGGAGAAGCGGGTGTCATTTGGCAATCAGGAAAGCCCACCTTAGAAGAGCGGCGACTTGGCTTGTCCTTCTTAGAGGTTAGGGGCATTCGGGAACGCCATGGTGATCTCGGAGGGGAACTGCAACTGTACCCGACCGAAGAGCACGTGTTCGCGATCGCGGACGGTTGGAGCCTCAATCCGATGGCGATCGAATCGTCAGCCTCGCCTCCAGGTGCTGGCTGGATTGCTGATGCCCCGCGCTTGTGGCGACCGGAGCGCGTGCGCAAAGTGGCGTGAAGGTCATCTGACGCATCACTGCGCCCGACGATAATCGTAGTTCATCGACGGGCCCGGAAGGTGATCCGCGCCCGTTGCATCTCCGTTCGGCGGTGTTGGCAACGTCACTGGCTGCTCATTTCCCCAATTTCGGGCCGTCGAGCGCGCCGGCGGAATGAATACCTGGTTCGCCGAGCAGAGGTTACGCCGCGTTTCGTTCTGGCCGCAGTTGCGGGGCGCGCCGTCCTTGGACAGGCAAAGCCGCACTTCCTTCAGCATGCCGCCAGCACCGCCGCAGACGACGGCGATCATATCGGGCCGAAACTGAGGGTTGGCCTCAAGGAAAGATCTTTTGACGTCCTGAGCCGACACGATCTGCGACTCGAACGGATTCTGAAAGCGTTTCGGGATGTTGATTCCCTCAAACAGCCGATGCGCCAGGGCGAAATATCGGACGGGATCCAGTCCAGAGCATGTCCCGTGCGCACGGTATTCATGAATGACGAGGCCACGGCTCGGCATGATGTCGAGCATGCTGTTGATCACGGGATCAGGCACGAATGGTCGTCGAGATAGCCGGCAATTCGAGGGATAGCCGCTGTCGTATTGCGGCCAAAGGCCATGCAACACGAACGAATAGCGCCGTCCGTCGCGCCGGTTGCACTGGGTATCATCATCCTTGCCTTCGTCCGAGCAGTAGCTCGGGCTCCAGGAGAGAACCAGCACGTAATAATCGAACTGCCCGGCAATGTTGCGCTGTGCATTGTCGTCGTCCCATCGGTCGTTCGACAAGTCGTCGTTGTCTGCACGCTGGTTCGCAAACGGCGTGTTGCCGCTCGTGCCTGAGCCTGTGCCCGTGGTCGCACTGCCACCGCTGACTGTGCCGCCCGGTATCGGATGCAGCCGCCCTTGAGCGCTCATAAAGTGGACCATGTACGCGCCGAGCGCTGCGAATATCAGGATCGTCAGAAGGAAATGGGGCCTCAGCATTGCGGTGTCTCGACGCCTGATCTTCGAAGGACAGTGTAGTGTCAAAGGCCTATTAAGCAGGGTTTTTGGCGAGCGCTGCAAGAATACGCGCCCAGCTGCGGGCGCCTTTCTCGAAGCTACGGACGTTGTACTTCTCATTGGGCGAATGGATGCGATCGTCGTCCAGCCCAAACCCGATCATCAGGCTATCCATTCCAAGCGCATCGCGGAACGATGAAACGATCGGGATCGACGCGCCGCTGCCCATCAGCACAGTGGGCTTGCCCCATTCTTCTTCCAGCGCCTTCGCGGCCGCGCGCATCGTCGGATCGTGCGTGTCGAACATGATCGCGCCGGAACCGTGAGAACCGAGCCACGTCGCCTTGCAATCGGCAGGAATGAGGGTCGCGACGTAATCGCGGATCGCTTTCATGACATGATCGGGATCCTGGCCTGAAACCAGCCGGCACGTGATCTTCACCGATGCCTTCGCTGGGATCACGGTCTTCGACCCGACACCTTGATAGCCGCCGGTCACGCCATTGAATTCGAGCGTTGGCCGCGACCACAGCTGTTCGATGACGGAACGGCCCTTCTCTCCGGCAGGCACCGAAAGGCCCACGGAGCCGAGGAAAGATCTGGCTCTGACCCCAAGGGCTTGCCATTGTGCCAGCTGCTCGGCTGTCGGTTCCTGGACGCCGTCGTAGAATCCCGGAACGGCGATTTTACCGGTGTCGTCGTGAAGTGCGGCCATAACCTTTGCAAGCACGCGGATGGGGTTCGCGACCGGGCCGCCATAGATACCTGAATGGAGGTCGCGCGTCGGTCCCGTGATGACAAGCTCGTCTCCGACCAGTCCGCGCAACATCGTCGTGATGGCTGGCGTATCCTTGTCCCACTGACCCGTGTCGCAGACGAGGACCAAATCGGCCTTGAGTTCGTTGCCATGCGTCTTGAGAAATTCCGGCAGTGATGGCGAGCCGCATTCCTCCTCGCCTTCGATCAAGACCGAAACGGCGACAGGCAAATCCCCCGCAACAGTCTTCCAGGCACGTGCCGCTTCAAAGAAGGTCATCAGCTGACCCTTGTTGTCTTCGGCGCCCCGCGCGACGATCACCTCACCGTTAGCGGGATCGTTTTCGATTTTGGGCTCGAAGGGCGGCGACGTCCAAAGCTCGAGAGGATCCGGTGGCTGCACGTCATAATGGCCGTAGAACAAGACGTGCGGCATGTTCGGATCGCGATTGAGCCGGTCATGTGCCACAACCATCGGATGGCCGCTTGTCGGCACAACTTTGGCGTCCGCGAATCCGATGTCCTTCAGCGTCGCCGCGCACCATTGTGCCGCCTTGAGGCAGCTCGCCTTGTGATTGGGGTCGGTCGATACGCTATCGATGCGCAAAAGCTCGAATAGCCGGGAAAGTCCGGCAGACTTCGATTGACCTAAGGTTTCGAGAACGGTTTCGAGCTTGCTCATCGTGGTAAGACTTTCGGACGTGTTGCTCCAATGCGCAGCGGCGAGGCGGCGCTAGGAATGGCGAGCCGCATTTGCTATGGCACCACTCCCCGATGCCGATCACTCCTGACGGGAATGATGGGCAGCATGAAGACCGCAGCGGAGGTCTGATGGCACAGCCGAACGCCGACGGCAAAAGGAAATGGGTCTACGCTTTCGTGCCGGGAAAGGCCGAGGGCAGCGCCGAAATGTCTGAGCTCCTGGGCGGCAAGGGTGCCAATCTTGCCGAGATGGCAGCGCTGGGGCTTCCCGTTCCGCCGGGGTTCACCATAACGACGGAGGTTTGCGCGGCCTTCTTTGCCGCAGGCAACAACTTGCCCGAAGAGCTGAAGGCAGAGGTGATGCAGGCTCTCGACGCTGTCGGCAATACGGTATCGGCGAAATTTGGTGATGAAGCGCGGCCGCTCCTTGTTTCCGTCAGGTCGGGCTCACGCGCCTCCATGCCCGGGATGATGGATACGATCCTCAATCTTGGCCTTAATGACAAAACGGTAGAGGGACTCGCGGCCTTGACGGGCGACGCCCGCTTTGCATTCGACAGCTACCGTCGCTTCATTCAGATGTACGGAGACGTCGTCCTCGGCGTCGACCACGGCACGTTCGAGGATATTCTCGAGAATTTTAAGAACCTGAACGGCTTTGCCGCAGATACCGATCTCGACGTCGAAGCCTGGCGCGAGATCATCGCCGATTACAAGGCAGCAATCGAGCGCGAGCACGGCGCGCCGTTTCCCCAGGATACGGGTGAGCAGCTCTGGGGCGCGATCGCTGCCGTTTTCGATTCCTGGCACAACCCGCGCGCTGAGACGTATCGCCGTCTCCACGACATCCCGGAAGATTGGGGCACGGCCGTCACCGTTCAGGCGATGGTCTTCGGCAACCTCGCTGACAACTCCGCCACCGGAGTTGCGTTCACGCGCAATCCATCGACAGGTGAAAAGGAAATTTTCGGAGAATACCTTCCGAACGCTCAGGGCGAGGATGTCGTCGCCGGTATCCGCACGCCACACGCGCTCACGAAAAAAGCTGCTTCCGGCACGCCCGAAACGTCTCTCGAAGTCGCGATGCCTGACGTCTTCCGCGAACTTCAACAGATCTTCGATCGTCTCGAACGCCACTATCGCGATATGCAGGACGTGGAATTTACAGTGCAGCTCGGACGTCTATGGATTCTGCAGACGCGCTCCGGCAAGCGCACGACGGAAGCCGCGTTGCGGATCGCCGTGGATCTCGCGGCGGAGGGCCTGATCTCCCAGGATGAAGCGATCTTGCGGGTCGACCCCGTGCAGCTTGATCAGCTCCTGCACCCGGCGATCGACCCGTCGGCCGAGCACGATTTCATTGCGAAAGGATTGCCTGCGTCTCCTGGCGCAGCATCCGGCGAGATCGTCTTCCATTCCGAAATGGCGGAAGCGCTGAAGGCCAAGGGTCGCGAAGTCATTCTTGTACGCTCCGAAACCAGTCCCGAAGACGTGCACGGCATGCACGCTGCCGTCGGTATCTTGACTGCGCGCGGCGGCATGACAAGCCACGCCGCAGTTGTTGCGCGCGGCATGGGACGGCCTTGCGTTTCGGGCGCCGGCACGCTCCGTATCGACGCCAACGCGGGAACGATGCGTGCCGGGACTCGCACATTCAAATCCGGAGACCTCATCTCGATCGATGGCAGCACGGGCCGCGTCTATGCGGGCAAGGCCAAGATGTTGCCGCCACAGCTTTCAGGAACGTTTGCCACCGTGATGGAATGGGCGGACAAAACCCGGCGCATGAAAGTGCGGACCAATGCCGATACGCCGCGCGATGCCCGACAGGCGCGGTCGTTCGGCGCAGAAGGCATCGGCCTCTGCCGCACCGAGCACATGTTCTTCGAGGAAAAGCGCATTCTTGCAGTCCGTGAGATGATCTGCGCGGAGGACGAGGAGGGCCGCCAACAGGCGCTCGACAAACTTCTTCCCGTGCAGCGCGCCGATTTCGAAGAGCTGTTCGAGATCATGGCTGGTTTGCCGGTGACGATCCGCCTTCTCGACCCGCCGCTGCACGAGTTCCTTCCGCACGAAGATCGCGAGGCCGCTCAGGTCGCAGCCGCGCTCGGGATGGACCTTATGCGTCTCAAAGCGCGGGTCGCCGAGCTTGAGGAATTCAATCCAATGCTCGGCTTCCGTGGCTGCCGCCTCGGGATCAAGTTCCCCGAGATCACGCGGATGCAGATCCGGGCAATCTTCGAGGCCGCGGTCAACGCCCAAAAGAAGACGGGCCAGGCGGTGCGCCCCGAGGTGATGATCCCGTTTATTGCCTATCGTCGCGAGTTCGACATTCTTCGCGATGTCGTCACGACGACAGCGAAGTCCGTCCAAGAGGAAACGGGAGTCGCAATTCCATACGATGTTGGCACGATGATCGAGCTTCCTCGCGCGGCTCTGCGCGCAGCCGATATCGCCTTGGGTCCGAAGGGGGCCGACTTCTTCTCGTTCGGCACCAATGACCTGACGCAGACCGTTTTGGGCCTTTCCCGCGACGATGCGGCGCCGATCCTCTCGAATTACCTCGAGCACGAAGTGATTACGACCGATCCGTTCGTGTCGATCGATCAATCAGGCGTCGGCGAACTCGTGAAAATAGGCGTTGAGCGCGGCCGGTCCGCAAAGCCCGGTCTTAAGACGGGCATCTGCGGCGAGCACGGAGGCGATCCGCGCTCGATCTTCTTCTTCGAAACGGTCGATCTCGATTATATCTCGTGCTCGCCCTTCCGCGTACCGATTGCACGGTTGGCCGCTGCGCAGGCCGTCATTCGCCGAAAGCGACGCGAGCAGAAGCCCGCTTAGAGCGGACCGTTTTCGCGACGGTCGATCTCATCCAGAGTCGGCCGGCGCGGACGAGGTCCTTTATTGCGTGGCAGGAGCAGCAGCCACAGCACGAATGGCGGCACCAGGAAGCTCCAGGCGATCCAGTAAGATGTATCGCGATTTTTAATGCCAGCCAGGAAACCAGCGGCGATCGACGCCGTGATGGCGACGACGCCCCAAAGGACGATCCACTGCATTGCCAGCGACATTTCCAGATCCTCCCCGACCCGCGCGAGAGACTCGCACTTCTACCACAGTTCGCCAGATGCGAACCGACTATGGCGATTTCAAGCAGGTCTGGCGAAACTCTTTTTCGGCGGTGTGACGAAATCAAGCCCAAGATCGAGCACCGGTGCGGAATGGGTGAGCGCACCGACCGAGATCAAATCGACACCTGTGAGAGCAATTTCTCTGACCGTGTCGAGGTTAACGCCACCCGAGGCTTCCGTCAGACAGCGCCCGTCTACGGCCTTTACTGCAGTGCGCAAGTCTGCCGGGCTCATATTGTCGAGCAGCACGCAGTCGATCTTTTCCCGCAAAGCGATGTCGAGTTGATCGAGGGTGTCGACCTCCACCTCGATCTTCGTCATGTGCCCGGCGGACGCCCGGGCTGCCTTTATCGCCTCCGCAACGCTGCCCGCAGCAACGATGTGGTTGTCCTTGACGAGGATGGCATCGAACAGACCGAACCGGTGATTGTCCGCCCCGCCGCAGCGGACCGCATATTTCTCGAAGACCCGAAGCCCGGGTGTCGTCTTGCGCGTGTCGACGATTTTCGCCCTCGTACCGGCAACGGCTTCGACGTAACGCCGCGTCAACGTTGCGATCCCGCACATGCGACCCATGAAATTGAGCGCCACGCGCTCGGCGGAGAGAATCGCCCGCGCATTCCCACTGATGCGTGCGATCGCATCGTCGGCCGTGACAGCGTTGCCGTCATCGATATCAATTTCGAACCTGCAGGCGGGATCGAGTTCCCGGAACGCGGCTTCCGCGAGGGCGAGCCCCGACACGACGCCTGCCTTCCGCGCCACGAGCAGGGCATCCGCTCGCGCGTCGGCTTCGACGGTCGCATTCGTTGTGATATCGCCGCTGAGCCCGAGATCTTCATCGAGGGCGCTGCGAACGGCGGCAAGGACAAGATTGTGAGAAAGTATCATTCGCAAATCGGACTTCGCGCTCATGAGCACGCGGCGACAGGCAGTGCGTCTGTCGGCATCTTCGTCGTTTCATCCAACGCATCGAGATCGGCGAGAGTTATGAACGTGCGATGTGCCAGCAATGGGTTGGTATGTGGATAGTCGGTTCGATAATGACCGCCACGGCTCTCCTTCCGCATTAGCGCAGCCGCCGCAATCAGCCGTGCAGCAAGAAGCATATTCGAAAGAACACGATCATTCGAACTCGCGTCGCTCAGAGCCGTGAGTTTCGCAAGCGCCGTTTTGAGGCCTGTGCCGGAGCGCTGAACGCCGACGTACTTGGTCATGATTGACCTAAGCGTCTTCAGAGCTTCCTGCCGTGAAGCCGTGTCGGCTGCGCGGCCGCTGCCGGGAATACGATGTGGAATCACGAAGTTTCCGATACGATCGTGCGGAAGAAGATCGCGAATGTCGTTGGCGACACGCGCCCCGAACACGACGGCTTCGAGAAGCGAGTTCGACGCAAGCCGGTTCGCGCCGTGAAGTCCGGTCGACGCCACTTCGCCAACTGCCCAGAGACCGGTGAGGCTCGTGCGCCCATTCGAGTCCGTGGCAATGCCACCCATATGATAGTGCTCGGCTGGCGCGACGGGAATCAAATCCTTCGACGGATCGATGCCGGCACGCCGGCAGTGGCCCCACACAGTCGGGAATTCTTTTTCGAAGTGCTCGCCGATCGCTGCGCGGCAATCGAGATAGACAGGGCGTCCGGCGTTGAGTTCATTGTAGACGGCGCGCGCAACCACATCGCGCGGAGCAAGCTCTCCGCGAGGATCTATCGCGAGCATGAACCGCCCGCCCTCCGAATTGACGAGTGTAGCGCCTTCGCCGCGTAGCGCTTCCGTCGCGAGCGGTGCAGGATCGATCCCGGCATCGATGGCGGTTGGATGAAACTGCACGAACTCGGGATCGGCAATCACTGCACCGGCACGCGCCGCCATCGCGAGAGCTTCGCCCTTCGCGTAGGGGGGATTCGTCGTCAATGCGAACAACGCGCCGACGCCGCCTGTCGCAAGAATGACAGCCGAAGCTGGAACGAAGGCATAGCGACCGTTTCCGAGTGCCGTCGGACGGATTAATCGGACGCCTTCGACACGGTTGTTCGTGACGATGAGATCATCCGCTTCATAGCCTTCAAGCACGCGGATCGATGGAGTCGCGCGTACCGCCGCGATGAGCGCCTGCATGATCGCGGCACCCGCCTTGTCGCCGGAAACGCGAACGACGCGCTTTTCCGAATGCGCCGCTTCCTTCGAGAGAACGTAGTGTCCTTCGAGATCGCGGTCGAACGGCACGCCATAACCGAGAAGATCGCGAATGCGGTCCGGTCCTTCTTCGGCAACCAGGTGCGCGACCTTCGGATCGACGATACCGGCACCTGCTTCAATAGTGTCAGCCGCATGCTTCGCGGTGCTGTCGCCTTCGCCAACGGCGGCAGCGATGCCGCCCTGCGCCCACATGCTCGATGCGCCTTCTCCGAGCGGTGCCGCGGCGATGACGGTGACCGGCAATGGGGCGAGCTTCAAGGCCGTGAAGAGTCCGGCAAGTCCCGCGCCGATGATGACGACATCACCTGGCCCCGGCTCCCCCGTGAAGCCCTGGAACTCGCGAACTGCATGACGCTTTTTTGGTGCGGCCATCAGATTGCCCTCCTGGGCAGATGCAGACCCAGACGCTAGTTCGTCAGATTGACCATACGTTCGACCGCGCGGCGCGCGCGCAGTGCGACATCGGGGTCCACGGTCACCTCGTGGCGCAGGTGAACGAGGCTATCGTAGATGTTTTCAAGGCTGATGCGCTTCATGTGCGGGCAGAGATTGCACGGCCGGATGAACTCGACGTCCGGTGCTTCAATCGCGACATTGGACGCCATCGAGCATTCCGTTACGAGCATCACCTTCGCCGGCTGCTTGTCCTTCACCCACTTGATCATGCCGGAGGTCGAACCCGTGAAGTCTGCAGCCGCGATGACGTCGGGCGGACATTCGGGATGCGCAATGATCTTTAGGCCCGGTTCATCGGCGCGCATGCGCTCGAGTTCTTCACCCGTGAAGCGCTCGTGCACTTCGCATGCACCCTTCCAGGCAATCACTTCGACTTTCGTCTGCGACTGCACCCATTTCGCCAGATACTGATCTGGTATGCACAAAACGCGTGGCGCGCCGAGGCTTTCCACAACTTTGACAGCGTTTGCAGACGTGCACGTGATATCGCATTCCGCCTTCACCGCTGCCGATGTGTTCACATAAGTGACGATCGGCACGCCGGGATATGCTTCTCGAAGCATGCGAACGTCTTCCGGTGTGATCGACGACGCGAGCGAACATCCGGCGCGCATATCAGGTATGAGGACCGTTTTTTCTGGGGATAGCAGCTTCGACGTCTCCGCCATGAAGTGCACACCCGCCTGAACGATCACTTTTGCGTCGGTGCGCGCTGCTTCCTTTGCAAGCTGCAGCGAGTCTCCACGGAAATCTGAGACACAGTGGAAGATTTCCGGCGTCATATAATTGTGCGCGAGGATGACTGCGTCGCGCTGCACCTTGAGTTCGTTGATCGACTTGATGAGCGGCGCGTAGAACGGCCATTCCATCGGAGTGATGACGTGTTTTACACGCGCGTAGAGGGGCGCCATTTCCTTCTCGAGCGCTGGCGACCAGGAATAGGCCAGGGGCGCCTGGACGCTGGTGCGCACCTGAGAAGCCGGAGCCAAAGTTGAAACCGCAGACGCCATTTCCTTCGCCCTCCAATATGCTCTATACGAGCATATTTAGTTTATAAAACGCGACGGCGAGTTGCGCCGTATGTACCCCGCCCAGAATTGCTCATTTAGAGCATTCCTGAACACGTTTAAGATAATGGAGATACCAACGGATTTCCAGGGCGGTGGTTCCCGCCCTGGATTGAGACGAAGGTTGGATTAAGCCCGGCTTGGCGGCGCCGAGACCCTGACCCCCGGAGCAGGCCGCTCCAGAAGGACTTCTCTACGAAACCGGAAAAGTTTCGCGGGGCGGCCCCCGGTACGCGTTTTGACATCTCCCGTCGGCTCTACGAGGCCCGCGCCTTCGACAAGCCGCCGGAAGTTCTGTTTGTGCAGGTGCGGACCGAGAATGGCTTCTACGGTCTTCTGCAGCTCGTACAGCGTGAATTCGTCCGGCATCAGCTCGAATACCACCGGACGATATTTGATCTTCGCCCGCGTACGGCTGATTGCGGTTGCGAGAATCCGCCGATGATCCGCCTGCATTGGAAGCCCGAGCTTTGGCCGGTCCGTCCATTCCCGGGCGGCTACGCGCCCATCGCGGGCGGCTTCGTCAGCCAATCCCGCCTCGTAGAGCAACTCGAACCGCTCCAAAACTTTTTCTTCGTCCCAAGACGTACCGTTGAGGCCGAAGCAGATGCGCGCACGATCTGCCCGCGCGATAGAAGTCTGAGATGTCGACGCCGCTGTAGGACGCTCAGCCCACGCCTTGAGCCGCGGCTCGATATCTCGCGTGATGATTTCGGGGCGGCCCCGACGCCAGTCTTCCCACGGGAAATACTGATACCAGCTGCGCCACAGCCCGTTGGTCAAACCATGGTGGCCGATCGCCTGCGTCAGGGCGAGGTAGCCGATCGAAACAACGTGTGGACTCGTGTCGTCGGGGTCGGCATGGCGTCCCCGATCGGCAAAGGTGTAAAGCTGTTCGGCATAGCCGAGTTCCAGCCCTGTCTGATCCTGGACCCATGATCTAAGGCCGCTCTCGAGCGTTCGATGCTCACGCGGATTAAATGGTCCGTACGGCAACACATCTGTTGCACCAATGCTGTCCGGCTCTCCACGGACGACCAGCGCAACAGGTTCGTTCTCGGACACGGCGACGATCGCCGCGTTAAGGCCGATGCCAACCGATATCTCGTAGTCCTGCTCATCGTCAGGAGCTCGCTGAGACTTGTCGGGCGTCGGTTTTCTCCGGCCAGAAAGTTCCATGTTCATGTGTGTGTTCCCCGTGCTCCCCATGAGGCGAGCTAGTCGCCGATCATGGCGATTTTCAGATAAGCCTTGGAACGAAAACCGCGAAACAGCCGCAAAAACGCCAGATTGTCAGTGCGGAGACAAATCCGCGAACTTTGCAATAAAGCGTGCCTGGGCATCACTTGCCGATACGGGTTGCAATACGGCCAAAACGCTATGAAGTTCCGAAGGTAACTCCGGATCTCCAAAAAAAAGTTCCGCCTCCGCCCTTTCGAAGCCCGCGAGACGCGTCGCCTCATAGTAAGCCGCGATCGTGTCGGCCTGCTTAATTGCAGCGGCGGCGCCAACGCTTAGTTCGCGGATTTTGAATCGGCAATAGATCGCTTGGAGGAGCTTGAGTTCAAAGGATTTATAGTCCAGCCCGATGGCCGTCTTGAAAGGGCTGATGAGATCACCGATGACGTATTCGGGCGCGTCGTGCAGCAACGCCGCAAGGAGCTCGTTCGAGGTGAATTCGGGCCAAAGGGCATTAACGATATCCGTGACGATAAGGCTATGCTGGGCTACTGAAAACGCATAGTCGCCTTTCGTCTGGCCGTTCCATCGCGCGACGCGCGCCAGCCCGTGGGCGATGTCTTCGATCTCGATATCTTTCGGATCGGGAGAAAGAAGATCGAGGCGTCGGCCTGAGAGCATCCGCTGCCATGCCCTTGGCGTTGACGAGCGTGAGGATGTCATAGTCCCGGGATCTTCAATTTTTTCTGTAGCTTTGCACATGCCGCGTGCCGGAAGCACGTAAGGAGATGATCGTTCACCATTCCGGTCGATTGCATGAAGGCATGAAGCGTCGTCGATCCGACGAAACGAAAACCGTCAGCCTTTAGGGTTTTGCTCATCTTCCTGGAGATATCGGTTTCCGCCCGAATTTCTTTCGTTGATGCAATCGCATTGACGATTGGCCGACCATCAAGAAAGCCCCATATATATTGAGAAAACGGCATGCGATCGGATAGTGCGAGGTACGCCCTCGCATTCGAGATCGTAGCCTCGATCTTTGCGCGATTGCGAATGATGCCGTCGTTTTTCATCAGGCGGTCAACGTCGTGTACAGTGTAGTGCGCAATCCGTTCGGCATCGAAGTTGTGAAACGCTGCGCGAAAATTCTCGCGCTTGCGCAGGATCGTGATCCACGACAGGCCAGCCTGAAATCCCTCGAGTACGAGTTTCTCGAACAAGGCGCGATCGTCCGTCATCGGAACGCCCCACTCGTTATCGTGGTAGCGGATATATAGCGCATCGGTGCCCGCCCAGGGGCAACGAGTGGTCTCTTTCGATATCGTCATGATGAGGGGTGCACTGTCGATGCACGTGCCGCAGCCGAAACGCGATAGCGATTAAGCGCATCGACGTCCGGTATGACGATAACGCCAGCCGCGGTGATCGCCTGACCTTTTTCTTGGGCTTCGATGGCGCGGTCGAGACGAAGCATGGCAATCGCGGAATTTCCATCAACCGTTCCGACATGCCCGATGGCAACGTCTCCGAGAAGGACGTCGGTATCGGGCGTGAGCGGAGCAACGCCCGAAACCTTGATTGCACGCTTGCGGACGATCGTCTTGTTCTGCATCCGTGCGACGATTTCCTGGCCGACGTAGCAGCCTTTGCCGAACGACACGCCGTTGAGCAGATCGAAATTTGCTTCGTGCGGATATGTATCGCCCAAGGCGTAATCCTTGCCGCCTTCGGGAACACCGAGTCGGACGCGAAGCGCATCGTAGGCAGCGAGCGAATCACTCGGATCCCGGCTGCGGATCGGATGAGATATCTCACTCCTGGCCAAAAGTCTTAGGCCGAGCGAGGGGTGTCTTGGATCGACGTAAGCAATGCCGCGCTCCTTGAAGAGCGTCGCTGATTCCCCACCCCAAATGGCGTAGACTTCATAAGTTGCCGAAACGTCCGTGATCGCGACATCGGCGCGAAGCTTGTACATCGTCAGCCGCTTCACGAGATCGCCGGCCTTGGAGCGGGCAACGTCGAGCAGATAATCCGCTCCATGACGAACGACGAAGAAATCGAACAGGATCTTGCCTTGCGGAGATAGCAGCGCTGCGTGCCGCGCTTCGCCTTCGGTCAACGCGTCAAGGTCGTTGGTTACCAGCCCCTGCAGCAGCTTCTCGCTGTCCCGACCGGTCACGCTGACGACGCCGCGATCGGCAAGATGCGCTATCTTTTCAGATGGCATGGGCTCACGCCTCGGTTGCAAACGGGAAGAGAGTTACGTATGCGGGGTTCTTCCCGATGGCAAGCCCGAGGAGTCCCGCGCAATGGCTGAGACGTTCGACCTCGTGATCCGCGGCGCGACCGTCGTCAATCACGATGGCGAGGGAATCCGCGACATTGCTGTTTCCCAGGGACGGATCGCCGCTTTGGGAGATCTCCGGGACGCTTCCGCTCCCGAGGTTATCATAGGCAAAGGCCTTCATGTTTTGCCGGGCGTGATCGACACGCAGGTCCATTTTCGCGAGCCCGGCCTCGAGCACAAGGAAGACCTCGAAACCGGAAGCCGCGCTGCGGTTGCGGGCGGCGTGACGGCCGTCTTCGAGATGCCCAACACCAAACCGCTGACGACCAGCGCCGAAATGCTGGCCGACAAGATCCTGCGCGCCCGTCATCGCATGTTCTGCGACTTCGCCTTTTTCGTCGGCGGTACCCGCGAGAACGTCGCCGACATTCCGCACTTCGAGAAGCTCGAGGGATCCGCCGGAATGAAGGTGTTCATGGGATCATCCACCGGCGATCTGCTGGTGGATGACGGAGTGACGCTCGACAAGATCATTGCGAAGATCTCCCGGCGCGCATCGTTTCATGCCGAAGACGAGGCGCGCCTCAAGGCGAGAATGCATCTGCGCCGCAAAGGCGATCCGTCTTCGCATCCCGAATGGCGCGATCCGGAGGCCGCGTTGATCGCGACGAAAAAGCTGATCGGGCTGGCGGAGAAACACGGCAAGCGCGTCCACGTCTTGCACATCTCGACAGCGGAGGAGATGGAGTTCCTCAAGGATCATAAAAACTATGCGACAGTCGAAGTCACGCCGCACCACCTGACCCTCGAAGCACCGGAGTGCTATGAGCGTCTTGGCACCTACGTTCAAATGAATCCGCCTGTTCGCGATGCGCGTCACCGCGCGGCGATCTGGGCAGCGCTCGAGTCGGGCGTCGTCGATGTGCTGGGCTCGGACCACGCGCCGCATACGCGTGAGGAAAAAGACCACGTCTATCCGGATACGCATTCCGGAATGACCGGCGTGCAGACGCTGGTGCCGATCATGCTCGACCACGTCAATGCCGGGCGTCTGTCGCTGCAACGCTTCGTTGATCTCACGAGCCATGGGCCGCAGCGGCTCTTTGGCATTCGCGGCAAGGGCCGCATTGCCGTCGGCTACGATGCGGATTTGACGGTGATTGATCTCGCGCGCACCGAGACAATCACCAACCGTTGGATCGAGAGCCGCGCCGCCTGGACGCCCTATGACGGTGTGAGAGTGAAGGGATGGCCTGTCGGGACGTTCGTTCGCGGCCGGAAGGTGATGTGGGAAGGCGAAATCCTTTCTCCGGCACAGGGCGAGCCCGTCGGCTTCCTCGAAGGTTACGCCGGCTGAGGTAAAGCGGCGGCGGTCGGCAACGCGGGGCGGTGCTACCTTCCGGGATATGCAAGTCGAGCCCCGGTCGAAGCCGCGAATTCAGCTACCCTTCTTGAACACCGTCCACGTGCCGTCGGCCGCGATCACCAGGCGCCACCAGAGCCACCGTTTTTTCTCTCGCATTTCTGCCGCCAGCGCTGGCGAGACGAGACGGTAGAGATCGACCTGCTCGGAAGGCGTCAGCTTGTCCAGAGGGCGCTCCGCGAGATAGGGCCAGACGTAGATCAGATTGTTCTCGATGTCGTTGCCGAGCGGCAGCGCGACCGACGGCATCTCCAAAATCTCGATGATCGCCGCAAGCGTATCGCGCCCTTGGGGATCCTCCGACCTGTCCTTGAGGACTTTGATCGGATCGGAGCGGGGCGAGATGCCCATATCCGGAACGGAGCCGCTGACATCGAACGCGGACTTGAGTTCCTCGATGTCGCCTGAGCGGGCCGCCGTCAGAAGCACGTCGCGGAGATCCGCGACATGGGAGGGAAGCTTCGGGCCATCGACGCCGTCTTCGGCACGTGGCCGTGAGACATGGACAAGTGCGGCGGCCGCCACTACGAGTAGAATAAGCACTGCCGCTTTTTTGCGAGATGCCAGCCGTACCAACAGCTGATGTCTGGTCCACATCGCCCCGGGGAGTTTTCCCAGTTGTTGTTGCGCCTTCCGCTGACTTATGACGCCATGAAGGATGCGGGCGTGCCTGTCGCCGGCGGTTTCCATTTCCGACATCGAGCAACGTCCCCTTGCTGAGTTACATTCCCAATCCGCTCATTATCCCGGTCGGCTTGATTGTGGGGATGCTCATTGCGGCCCCGGTCGGCCCTGTCAATGTCCTGTGTATCCAGCGCGCCATCGAGCGCGGATTCTGGGGCGGTATAGCGGCCGGCATCGGATCGGTGGCCGGCGACGCGCTCATCGCTCTTTGCGCGGGCCTCGGAGTCGGATCGATTTCGGGCGTTGTCGAGACGCATCGTGCCGTGATCCAGGTGATCGGCGGACTGGCGCTGGTCGTGTTCGGTCTGCGCCTCTATTTCAGCGCGCCCCGGTTGAAGGTGGCTTCCGAGGACGAACCGCCAGCGCGACTGAAGGACTTCGTCTGGGATATCCCTCAGACGTTCTTCCTGACGATAACCAATCCCGGTGCGGTTCTCGGCCTCTTTGCAGTCTTTGGAGGCATCAGCACCTTCGTCGAGGTGCACTCGACAATTGATGTCCTCCTGCTTGTCGCGGCTATCGCCAGCGGAAGCATGCTGTGGTGGGTCACCCTCTCAAATTTGATCGGACGCTACCGGCACCATATCAACCTGCGCGCCATCAATATCGTCAACCGGATCGCGGGCCTGCTGCTCGCGATCTTTGGAGCGGTGCTGATTGCCGAAGTGATCTGGAAGGCCGGACACTTCTAATTACGGTGGCCGCTATTGATCGCGGCGCGCCAGAGTGAATTCCCCCTCGACGACCCGCTTTTCAAGCCCGCGCGTCAGATGAATGACGGCATCCTCTCCATAGATCGCGACGAGATCAGTGAGTGCGGTGAATAGCGCTGCATAAGCCATCTGCTGTGGCTCGACCCCCGTGTCTACGCCCTCATCCCACGCTGCGAGAATGAGATCGAGCGCTTTCAACGTCGGATTCTTCGTATCGAGATCCTCGAAACACTCCATACTGCTTACATTCCTTCCCTCAACCTGACCGCGGATTGCCGGCGGCCCCCACTCAGTGTCACCTAGCATGCGCTTTCGCGATAGGTCGTAGCTGCCACTATTCACAGTAAACCGGCTGGAAATGACCGATGAGCGCGTTAGCCATTTTGGCGGGACAAGTCAGTTCGGATAGGCCTTCAGCAATCCATCCGAAAGGTCCGAACCTTCGGAAAGAAAGCGCGTGATGGCCGTTTGCGCGGAAGGGCTGCAGGTATTGTACGTGCGGCTGTAACTGCGATACCCCTGGTTGAAAGCTCGCGTCAGTTTCGCGCGCCTGAGTGCACTCGATCCCTCGGCGTCCATCAAATCCCGCATGCGGTCACGCCAATATTGTCCTTCGTTCGCGCCGCAAAGCTCGCGAAGATAGTGAATGGCACCGAGCACCTCGGAGAGGCGAAGCAGTCGGTCGTCGTAGGGCTTGCTGTCGGACGCCGCATTGGCAGCTCCGCACGCCATGCTGAGCATGGTGGCGACTGCGAGAAGCGATTGGCAAGCATGGCGGAAGTGATGTTTCACGTATCGATCCAGCTCGTTGATGGTCGTGCGGCGAATCCGGCACAGTTTATATTCGAGATCCATGCGTCACAAAAAGGACGATCCCGCAGTGTGCGCGAGATATAGCCTGACATCTCCGCCGGAAGCCGTACGCACGTTCTTCGACGCGCCGGGCGTCGACGAATTCCCGCCCCGATACAATATCGCCCCGTCTCAGCCCGTCCTGATTGCACGAAACGACGTCGGGGGCGTATTGGAGCTTCAATTGGTGCGCTGGGGCCTCATTCCGTCATGGGCCAAGGACCCGTCGACGCTTCGCTCTCCTCTCATCAATGCCCGGGCCGAAACAGCCGCCGAGAAACCAGCGTTTCGCGGCGCCCTGAGGCATCGCCGCTGTCTGATCCCCGCGACGGGCTTCTACGAATGGAGCGGCAAGCGCACGGCGCGGCAACCTCATCTTATTCGCTTGAAGGATCACGAGCTTTTCGCCCTCGGCGGGCTTTGGGAATCGTGGCTCGGCGCCGACGGCAGCGAGATTGAAACAATGGCGATTTTGACGACGGGATCGAACGCCGACATGCGGCGTCTCCACGACCGGATGCCGGTTGTGATCGACCCAGGGAATTTCGAACGCTGGCTCGATTGCCGCTCCGGCACGGCAGAGGGGATCCGCGATCTGCTGCGACCCGTTGCCGACGATCGCATGACCATCACGACGGTCAATCCCCGGCTTAACGATCCCCGTGCCGAAGGCCCTGATCTCCAGGAACCGGCATCTTCCGGTCTTTTGCTCTAAGCAGACGCCTCGAGCCATGAGACTCGCGGCGCGCTCCAAACGGCGCTAACCTAAATGGCAAGTTAAAAGTCAAGACCTTGTCGATATTTGAGCATAGAGCGATCGATGGTCCGGACTTTGAGCGATCTAGGCGGTCGGTGCAAAAAGGGGCACCGAAGGGACACACGGGGAGAGTTTCATGGCGTATCATGGTGAGGATCTCGATCTGAGGACGCCGCAGACGTGGACGTCGGTGCAGGCGGATGTGATCCCGCCAGGCGAGCCATCGCCCGCGAACGGCAAACGGGGCCAGTTCCTCGCCGGTCCCGTTCTCGTCGATGAAATCGTTCTTGCTTGCTTCAATCAGGCTTACGATATCGCCTGCGCCCATCGCGCAGGTGAAGTCCGACTCGAGCACCTTCTCAATGCCATGACACGCCTCGACGCGGCGGCGGCAGCGCTGGAAGCTCATGGCATCCGCGTGGTCGCCCTTAAGCGCGAGACGGCGACGATCATCGCGGGTGACATCCCGGCGGTCCCTGGCAGCGGCGCCGTTTCCCCACGACGCTCGGACGAGCTGGCGGACGTCTTGAAGTTTGCAGTGGCGCATGCCTCGCGCCGCAACGCCCCTGTGACGGTCGACGATGTCCTGCAGGTTTTGTTCGATCATCGATCGGAGTTCGGCGCATCGGAATTGCTTCTTCGTTTCGCCTCGCGTTTCGCCGAGCCGCTGCCGCCACTGACCCGCGCCGAGCCCCGTTATGCGCCAAGCGCGTTACGTTATCCGGCGGAATACACACGGGCCGCTTACCGGGCCGATTATCTTGCGACGCCGACCGACGCCGCCCAGAATTCGCGCATCGAAGCGCTTGAGCAGGCGGTACGCGCCCTAGGTCACGATCTAACCAGCGAACGCCATGCCATCGCGGGTCTCGTTCGCGATCTGACTCGCGACACGCTAACCCACCAGGACGACCAGGGCCGAACACATGCGATTTTGCTCGACCGCATCGGAGCGCTCGAAAGCGCTCTGCGTGAAGGCGGTGCGGCGGCGCCCGGAGAGCCCTCCGCACTCGTTGCGAAGCTCGGAGACATCGAAGCGGCGCTCGAACTTCGCCTGCAGGAGATGTCGCAGTCCTGGGCAGTCCTGTCGACGCGATTGCAAGAGCTGGAAGCCTCGATCCGGGACCGCCAGGTTGTCTCCGGCGACGGCTCGACGCCCGACGACATTACACAAGTCGTCGATCTGAAACCGATTGCCGACAAACTCGATATGATCGAAGAGGCTCTCCTCGGCTCCGATCATCGCGGCTTCGGCGAACTCCACGATAGGCTCGCGCGCGTCGAGGACGGTATCGGCCAGGTGCTTGCAACGTCGCCTGCAGACAGTTCCTCCGCCGCGCTTGCCGCAGGCGATGACAGGCTCGACGGCTTGTCGGGCAAGCTCGATGCCCACTACGGATCATTGACCGAACTCGTTCTCAATCTTGCAGACCGTGTCGGAGCCGCCGAACGCGCGGTCGCGGCCGAAATCGAAACTGCCGCGGCGAAGCATCAGGCCTATACGCAAGACCTCACCGAGGTTCATGAAGCGCTTCTGAAGGTCAATCAGAACCAGCACACGCTCGCCGGATCCATGGACCAGTGGCGCACCGAAGCGGCAAGCGACGTCGCCTCCATCATGAATCGTCTTGCCGAAATTGACCGGGACACGGCGTTGCCCGCGGAAACCTTGAGCGCGCTAAACAGCCATATGGACGCGATGAACCGCTTCATCATCGAGCGCTATCATCGCCGCCATCGCTTCATGTATTGGCTGTTTGGCACCGACGACTGGATCAACGCCAGTTGGCCTTCGACGAAGGCGACGATCGAGGCAGATCAACACCGCCTTAAGGTCGTCGGTCAAACGGACACCTGACGGCGCCAGGATTCACCAAATCTTTCTGAGCGCCCTTGAGCGGCACCCATCCCCGTGCTTTGTTAATGAAGCGTTAACCGAGGTGGTGAGCCTGCTATGTTGCGTCGGTATTTGATCGTCAATGGAACGACCACAGCGTTGCTGTATGGCGGCATCTACGCGGCGATCCCATCGTCGATGCATTTCCTGCAATCCATTCAGGACATGCTCGAGGGATATGTCATGGAGAGCCCCATCCTCGGACCGCTCGTCAACAAGGTCGTGGTTGTGATCAGCTGCCTGTAGGCGCAACCTTAGCTTCGCGGTGCCGCGGCCCTTTTCAGTCGGTCATTGATCGCTTCACCGAGCCCGGTCGGCGGGACGGGCGTCGCTGCAATGGACTTGGCCCCTGATGCATCCAGCGTACGTAAAGCCGCGAAGAGATGCGCAGCAGCTTCGACCAAGTCGCCGGACGTGCTCAGGTTGATGAACGCATGCGCAGGTCGCTCGGACACCGCACCGAACGCAAGCACGGCTTCCTCAGGCTCCCAATCGTGAGCGTTGAGCCGCAAGCGCGCTCTGGGTGCGTAGTGGCTTGCAAGCTGCCCTGGCGACGTGAGGTGTGTACCCGCTTCTTCGCGCCGGACAATGCGCCCGCCGATCACGCCTTCAATTGCTTCGACGGTCAGCGAGCCAGGACGAAGGAGCACGGGTGCTTCGTCGACGACGCTCACCACCGTCGACTCAAGGCCGAGCGTCGTCGGACCGCCGTCGAGGATGAGAGCAGCCTTGTTGCCGATGTCGGCAGCGACGTGCTCGGCGCTCGTCGCGCTGACGTGGCCCGACCGGTTCGCCGAGGGCGCAGCGAGCGGACGGCGTGCCTCCGAGAGAAGCGCCCGCGGAACGGGATGATTGGGAGAACGAAGAGCAACCGTCGGAAGTCCTGCCGAAACGAGATCGCTGACATCACACGTAGCTGCACGCGGAACGACGAGCGTCAGCGGGCCCGGCCAGAACGCTTCCGTCAATCGTCGCGCCATGGGCGAAAAGGTGCCGATGATGACAGCCTGTTCCAGTTCGAGCACGTGCACGATGAGAGGGTTGAACGTCGGCCGCCCCTTGGCTTCGAAAATTCGCGCGACGGCTTCACCGTTGGTCGCGTCGGCTCCGAGACCGTAGACGGTTTCGGTTGGAAAAGCGACGAGTGCGCCGGACCGGATCATCTGACCGGCTTCGGCAATCCATTCGGCGTTGGCTGGAACGATCCGGCCCTGCATTTGCTGCTTCACTTGGTTTGCTTATGCTTCTGTTCGGCTTAGTGTCCGGATGCTAAACCGACTGATACGAGGGACGATCCATGACCTATCAGGCTCCAATAGACGACATCGTCTTTGCCCTCGAGACAGTTGCGGGCCTAAAAGAAATGGGCTCTAGCGAGCTTTATCCCGGCCTCGATCCCGAGACCGTAGTCGCGGTCATCCGGGAAGCGGGTAAGTTCAGCGCCGAGGTCCTAGCACCTTTGAACGCAATAGGCGACCGCGTCGGCTCGAATCTTGTTGACGGAAAAGTGACGACGCCGCCGGGATTCAGCGACGCCTATCATGCGTTCGTCGATGGCGGCTGGAGCACGCTGCCGTGCTCCGAGACGTACGGCGGACAGGGCCTTCCTGAAATTGCGGCGACGCCCGTCGGTGAGATCTGGAACGCTTCGAATGTCTCGTTCGGGCTTTGTCCGTTGCTGACGCAAGGCGCCATTCACGCGATCGAAGCGGGCGGCAGCGATGTGCTGAAAGCAAAATATCTCCCGAAGATGGTGGCGGGCGAGTGGACCGGCACAATGAATCTGACGGAACCGCACGCAGGTTCCGATCTGGGGCCCCTTGCTACGCGTGCCGTGCCGCAGGGTGACGGAACCTATCGCATCACCGGGACGAAGATCTTCATCACCTGGGGCGAGCATGAGATGGCGAAGAACATCATCCATCTCGTCCTCGCGCGCTTGCCTGACGCGCCGGCCGGGACGCGCGGCATCTCGCTGTTCCTGGTTCCGAAGTTTCTTGTCGATGACGATGGCTCACTCGGCGCGAGAAATGACGTCATCTGCGCCGGCATCGAGCACAAACTCGGCATCATGGCGAGTCCGACGTGCGTGATGAAGTTCGGCGAGAACGGCGGTGCCGTCGGCTATCTCGTCGGTGAGGAAAATCGCGGTCTCGCGACGATGTTCGTGATGATGAACGCAGCGCGGCTCGGCGTCGGTGCCCAGGGCGTCGGCGTCGCCGAAAGCGCGACACAACACGCCGTCGCCTATGCCAAGGAGCGTCGGCAGGGCAGAAGCTTCGAAGCGAATGGCGCCGCGGGCATGAGCCCGATCATCGAGCATCCGGATGTGCGCCGTATGCTTCTGACGATGAAAGCGCTGACGATGGCCGCGCGCATGATCTGTTATGCGACCGCGCGGGAACTCGACATTGCCCACCGCGCCGCAGATGAAAAAGAAAGGAACGACGCCCGCAATCGCGCCGCCCTTCTGACGCCGCTGGCGAAAGCCTTCTCGACCGATATCGCAAATGAAGTCGCGTCCCTCGGCGTTCAGGTTCATGGCGGCATGGGCTTCGTGGAAGAAACAGGTGCTGCACAATACCTGCGCGACGCGCGCATTCTCCCGATCTACGAAGGAACCAATGGCATTCAAGCCATCGACCTCGTGACGCGCAAGCTGACGCTCGACGGTGGAAGACCCGTGACCTCTTTTCTTTCCGAACTCGGCGCCATCATTGCCGACGCGCGCGCGGCGCACCGCAACGAATTTGGGCATATGTCCGATCGACTGACGGAAGCGCTGACCGCGCTCCAGTCGGCGACGCTCTGGATGGCGCAGACGCTTCCGGGAAATCCGGAGAAAGCGCTTGCCTCGGCCACTCCCTATTTGCGACTGATGAGCCTTACGGCGGGCGGTTCCTACCTCGCGAAAGGCGCGCTTGCGCAAGAAGGCGGGTCGCCCTACGTCGCCATCGCGCGGTTCTTCGCGGAAAATCTTCTGACCGAAACGCGGAGTCTCGCCGAAGCCGTCCAGCACGGCGCGGATTCGGTGCTCGTCGATGCGCACGGAGCGGTTTTTGCATGACCTCTGAAATTGCGATCTGGCGCGACGGTCCGGTGCAGATCTTGCGTATGGCACGTCCGAGCAAAAAAAACGCGCTCACCGGCGCGATGTACGCCGCGTTGTGCGATGCGCTTGAGGTCGCGGACGCTGACGAGACGATCGCGGCGCATGTGATCACCGGGTCCGATGGAGTGTTCACGGCTGGCAATGACATCGGAGACTTTCTCGCAACCGCGCGCGGTGCCGGCGATCTCGGCAAGGACGTGCTCAGGTTTATTCGCCTCCTTCCGGTCATCAAGAAACCGCTGATTGCGGCGGTCGATGGCAACGCCATTGGCATCGGCACGACGATGCTTTTCCATTGCGATCTTGTCTATGCGGCTCCCGATGCCACTTTTGCGACGCCGTTCCTTGATCTCGGCGTCGTCCCGGAAGCAGCATCGAGCCTTCTGATGCCGCGCCGCATGGGGTACGTCCGCGCATTCGCGATGCTGGCGCTGGGCGATCCGATTTCGGCAGACGAAGCGGTCGCGGCCGGCTTCGTCAATGCCGTCATCCCCGCAAATGACCTCGACGCGACGGCGATCGACGCCGCGAAGCGGCTGGCCTTGAAGCCGCCTGAAGCGTTGGCGATCGCCCGGCAGTTGATGCGGGGTGATCCGGCGGAAATTCTTGCGCGCACGGATGAGGAAGTGGCCGCGTTCCGTCAACGCCTCCGCTCGCCGGAGGCCCTCGAAGCATTCACCGCCTTTATCGAAAAACGCCCACCCAATTTCCGAAAATCCGTCTAGCGCTTGTGCTCCGACACGCCCTTCCGCCTTTCCGGTGGCTCAGGCAGCGCAAAGGCTCCGGCGGGTCGAGTCACCCCTTACCTAATTTGCGGCGAGGGATTAGGCTGCTATCGGAAGTTTCAGTTGGAATGAGATCATTGGAATGGCGGCACTCAAGGGCAAGACCCTCTTCATAACGGGCGCCAGCCGCGGGATCGGATTGGCGATCGCCAAGCGAGCCGCAAGAGATGGTGCCAATATCGCCATCGTCGCCAAAACCGCCGAGCCGAATCCCAAGCTCGAAGGTACGATTCATTCCGCTGCGAAAGAAATCGAGGCTGCCGGTGGGACGGCTCTCGCCATCGAATGCGATATCCGCAGCGAAGACGACGTTGCACGCGCTGTCGCACAAACGGTCAAGCGGTTCGGCGGCATCGACATTTGTGTCAACAATGCCAGCGCCCTGTCCCTGACGCCGATCGACAAAACCGAGATTAAGCGCTTCGATCTCATGTTCGCAGTCAATACGCGCGGTACGTTTCTGACGTCGAAGATGTGTCTGCCGTATCTGAAGCGCGCCGAAAATCCGCATATTTTGATGCTGTCGCCGCCGCTCGATATGCACGCGAAATGGTTCTCCGGTCATGTCGCGTATTCGATCGCGAAGTACGGTATGAGCCTTTGTGTCCTTGGACTCGCAGATGAGTTGAAGAAAGATGGTGTCGCCGTCAACGCGTTGTGGCCGCGAACGACCATCGCGACAGCGGCAGTAAAAAACATTCTTGGCGGAGACAAGCTCATGCGCATGAGCCGCACGCCTGAGATCGTTGGCGATGCGGCCTACCTCGTATTCAATCAGCCGGCGACATCCTTTACCGGGCAGTTTCTGATCGACGATACGTTTCTGTACGAGACCGGGGGCATGCGCGATTTCGACAGCTATCGCGTGGACAAATCGATGCCGTTGGCGCCGGACTTCTTCGTCCCAACCGAAACCAAGCCGCCGCCCGGTGTTCAGATCGCGCGTCTATCCGAATTGGCTTGACGAGATCCCGGAGCCGCGGTCCAAAATATGACAACGGTCTTGATCACGCATCCGGCCTTCCTTCGGCACGATACCGGCCCATACCATCCCGAACGTCCGGACCGGATGCGCGCCATCGACAAAGCGCTGGCGGACGAAACGTTCGTGTCGATCGAACGGCGGGACGCGCCGCTTCGCGACGATGACGAGATGTTTATCGCTCTGGCGCACGGTCACCAATACTTGACAGACATGTCCACCACGCTTGCGCGAATATCCGGCGGCCACAAAAGCATCGATGCCGATACCGTCGCTTCTCCCGGCACATGGGAAGCAGCACGCCGGGCCGTTGGCGCTGGCCTCGACGCCGTCGATTTGGTGATGTCGGGCCAAGCTGCGAATGCATTCTGTCAGGTCCGTCCACCGGGCCATCACGCCGAGAGCAATCGTGCGATGGGCTTCTGCTTTTTCAATAACATCGCGATAGCCGCCCACTATGCCCGCGCGAAACACGGCGCCGAGCGCGTCGCCGTCGTAGATTTCGATGTTCACCACGGTAACGGCACGCAGGAGATTTTTTGGTCCGACAAAGACCTTTTCTATGGCTCGACGCACCAGATGCCACTCTTCCCCGGTACCGGCGCGTTGCAGGAAACAGGCGTCGGCAATATATTCAATGCGCCACTCCGGTCGGGCGACGGACGCGAGCCGTTCGAAGACGCGTTTCGCAGCCGTATTCTCGGTCCGCTTGAGAACTTCAGCCCGGATCTGCTGCTGATTTCCGCAGGGTTCGATGCGCACCACCGTGACCCGCTGGCCGGGCTCGAACTCACCGAGCAGGATTTTCAGTGGGCGACGGAAGCTCTGGCGGACGTTGCACGGCGGCACGCCAATGGCAGGATCGTCTCGATGCTCGAAGGCGGTTATGATTTGAAGGGGCTTGCCCTGTCCACCGCGGCGCACGTAAAGGCATTGCTGGAGGCAGGCGCTTGAGCAGCGGTTCGGACCGCCTTGGTCCCCTCACGAAAGTAGGACGAAATGAATTCCACCACACCAGCGCCTGCCAAGAGCTTTTCCGACATCAGGGAAATGACCTTCGAGCGCGCCTTGAAAGAGCTCGAGGCCATCGTCGGCAAGCTTGAGCGCGGCGATGTCGAGCTTGAGGAAAGTATTGAAATCTATGAGCGTGGCGAAGCGCTCCGCGATCATTGCGACCGTCTGCTGAAAGCTGCCGAGGCGAAAGTCGAAAAGCTGACCCTTGGTGCCGACGGAACGCCAACGGGTACTACGCCATTGGATAAGGACAGCGACGCACCGTTTTGATACGCGTCCGCAAATTTCCAAGGTTACGCCTTAAATGAGGTTTTTATATAGCTGCGGCACGCGGGCGCATGACATCTCGGCCGCTGGTGGGCCCTTTGGGGGATCGAACATCGGCATTATGCATGCTAGCGTGGCGCCGTCGAAGACCGTCCCTTGTACATTTCGCAGATGAACCGGATCGGCGCATCAAAGGCATGACTGTGAGCAAAACTCCGCTACTCGATCGCATAAAGACGCCTCATGATTTGCGTCAGTTATCCGAAGGCCAACTGCCACAGCTTGCTGCCGAGCTGCGTACCGAGACGATCGACGCGGTCTCCGTCACAGGCGGACACCTGGGCGCCGGTCTAGGCGTCGTCGAACTGACGGTAGCGCTTCATTGGGTTTTCAACACTCCGGACGATCGCCTGATCTGGGATGTCGGCCACCAGGCCTATCCGCACAAGATATTGACCGGCCGTCGCGACCGCATCCGCACGCTGCGTCAGCCGGATGGTTTGTCCGGCTTTACCAACCGCAGTGAAAGTCCTTACGATCCATTCGGAGCAGGGCACTCATCCACATCGATCTCGGCCGCGCTCGGCATGGCCGTGGCGCGCGATCTCGCAGGCAAGTCGAACAACGTCATCGCTGTGATCGGCGACGGAGCGATGAGCGCGGGCATGGCCTACGAGGCGATCAACAACGCCGGCGCACGGAATGAACGCCTGATCGTCATTCTCAACGACAATGATATGTCGATCGCTCCGCCCACCGGCGCACTCTCGGCATATCTGGCGCGCGTGACATCCAGCGGTACGTACGTCCATCTCCGCGATTATGCCAAGCAGCTTGCAAGGCTCCTGCCGAAGGCGTGGGAACGCCGCGCCGCGCGCGTCGAGGAATATACGCGCCATCTGTGGCAGGGTGGCGCCTGGTTCGAGGAACTCGGATTCTATTACGTCGGTCCGCTCGATGGGCACAGCTTCGAGCAGCTATTGCCGGTCCTGAAGAATGTGCGTGATCTCGAGCAAGGACCGATCCTCCTCCACGTGGTGACGCAAAAGGGCAAAGGCTACGCACCCGCGGAGGCCTCCCCCGACAAGTATCACGGCGTGAACAAGTTCAACGTTGTCACCGGCGCACAGGTCAAGCCGAAGCCCAACGCGCCGAGTTATACGAAGGTGTTCGCTGAAAGCCTCATCGCGGAAGCGCGCAAGGACAAGCGCATTGTCGCGATCACCGCCGCCATGCCGTCCGGCACCGGCCTTGACGATTTTGGCAAGGAGTTTCCTGATCGGACCTTCGACGTCGGCATCGCCGAGCAGCACGCCGTGACGTTCGCAGCGGGTCTCGCGACCGAAGGCTACAAACCGTTCGCAGCAATCTATTCGACATTCCTGCAGCGCGGTTACGATCAGGTCGTTCATGACGTCGCGATCCAGAAGCTGCCGGTCCGCTTTGCCATAGATCGCGCAGGTCTTGTCGGCGCAGATGGCGCGACGCACGCTGGATCGTTCGACGTCGCTTATCTCGGCTGCCTGCCGGACTTTGTGATCATGGCCGCGGCTGATGAAGCAGAACTCGTCCACATGGTTGCGACGCAGGCCCAGATCGACGACCGGCCGAGCGCGCTGCGCTATCCGCGTGGCGAAGGCCTTGGCGTCGAGCTGCCGGAAGAGGGCATTCCGCTGGAAATCGGCAAGGGCCGGATCGTACGCCAGGGTTCGAAGGTCGCGTTGCTTTCGTTGGGTACCCGGTTGGCCGAGTGCCTGAAGGCCGCCGATCAACTCGCGAGCTTCGGCCTCTCGACAACCGTCGCAGACGCGCGCTTCGCGAAACCGCTCGATGAAGCGCTCATTCGCGAGCTCGCCGCGAACCATGAAGTCCTGGTGACTGTGGAGGAAGGCTCGGTCGGCGGCTTCGGCAGCTTCGTGTTGAAGTTCCTTTCCGATGAGGGATTGCTCGATCGCGGCCTGCGCGTCCGCTCGAAGGTGCTGCCGGATGTGTTCGTCGAGCATGGCAAACCCGAAGCCATGTACGAAGCCGCCGGCCTTAACGCCTCCGGCATCATCGAAACGGTCTTCGCTGCCCTTGGACGCGCGGACGTGCTAAGCGAGCGGGCGTGACGCGCTCGAGAAACGGGCGCGTTAATCAGATGTCTCGTTCGGGAGGAAGACAATGCACGCGCTCGTAAGCTTGGTCGCACGGATCCTTCTGTCTGCAATCTTTGTCACTGCAGGTATCGGCAAGATCTCGGGCTACGCCGGAACGCAAGCCTACATGGAAGCACACGGACTACCCGGTTCCCTGCTTCCGCTCGTAATCGCGCTTGAGGTCCTGGGCGGCCTTGCCGTTCTTCTCGGTGTCTTCTCGCGCTACGCTGGTCTGGCGCTCGCAGCCTTCTGCCTGGCTACCGCCGCACTCTTCCATAACAATTTCGCCGACCAGAGCCAGATGACGAACTTCATGAAAAATATCTGCATGACCGGCGGCTTCCTGCTGCTCTTCGCAAACGGTTCAGGCCGTTATGCAGTGAAGCCCGACTGAACGCCGGGCTTCGAAGACTTCATTCGACGGTAATCGTCACGACGTCGGACATCACGGGCGGGTCGTGCGGAATGTGGTTCTTGTCGCCAAGCAGGAGCTGCAACGTATGTTTCCCCGGCTTCAATGCGACGGATGCTTCCTTCTGCCCTTTGCCGTAATGGATATGGTTCTCGTCTTTCGGAATGGCTTCGCTGAAATCGGTAACCTTCGTGTCGATCAGAAGATGATGATGCCCGGTATTGGGCGTATCGCTTCCGGCGGGCGCGACTTCCATGCCTTGGATGCCGAATTTGACCGTGACGGGGCTTGAAACGGTAGCGCCGTCTTTCGGCTCGATGATAAACACCTTCGCGCCTGGTGGTGATGGGGTTCGGCCATTATCGGCGAAGGCGGCGATCGGCAACGTCAGCGCAACGAGCGCCGCGAAGATTGCAGGTTTCATGTGTGCTCTCCATCGTGGTCCCGTTGCAGAGATGGGGCGAGTGCAGAGCAAGGTCAATATTGGGTCGGCAAGGATCATGCGTTTGGATCAGATGCTCGTTGCGCGCGGATTGGCGCCATCGCGTGCTCGTGCGCAGGATCTGATCAAACGTAGATTCGTCTCGGTGAACGGTACCATCTGCGAAAGGGCCGCCTTCGATGTGAAAGACGATATGCCGATCACAATTGCCGCCGAAGCTCCCGGCTATGTCTCGCGTGGCGCGGAAAAACTCGTGGCCGCCCTTGATCGCTTCCGCTTCGATCCATCAGGACGCGTTGCGCTCGATATCGGCGCCTCGACCGGCGGCTTTACGGAAGTGCTTTTGGAGCGCGGCGCCGCCCGCGTGTACGCCGTGGACGTCGGCACGGCACAACTTCATGACCGGCTCAAAAGCGATCCGCGCGTTATCTCACGCGAAAATATTGACGCGCGCGCGTTGACCGAGGGCGAAATTCCCGAGCGCGTCACCGCAATTGTCGTTGATGTCAGTTTCATATCGGCCACAAAAATCCTCGGGGGCGTTCTGCCGTTTGCGGCGCCCGGCGCCTGGATCGTCGTGCTCGTGAAACCGCAATTCGAAGTTGGACGGGAGAATGTCGGCAGTGGCGGCATTGTCCGCGATGACGCCGTTCGACAAGGGGCACTCGATACCGTTCGTGACTGGCTCGGACGACAGCCCGGTTGGACGATCGCAGGCGACCTGCCATCGCCCATTCGGGGCGGCTCTGGCAACGCGGAAATGCTGCTCGGAGCGCGCTACGATGGCTGACGAAGTGGAATTCTCGATCACCCGTCTCGGCGCCCAGGGCGACGGCGTTGCCGATCTTGACGGACGAAGCATTTTTGTTCCGTTCACGTTGCCGGGCGATCAGGTCATCGCCGACATCGATGGGGATCGCGGCCGTTTGCTGCGCATCCTCGAACCGAGCCCGGAGCGCATCTCGCCGATTTGCAGGCACTTCGGCAAGTGCGGCGGCTGCAGCGTCCAGCACTTGGCTCCCGACGCTTATGCAATCTGGAAGCGCACGTTGGTGATCGACGCTTTCAAGGCACGCGGCCTCGACCCGGAAGTCCATGCCCTCGAACCGCCCGAGGGACAACGCCGCCGCGCTGCGCTCAAGGCTCAGCGAACGGAAGGCGGTATCGAAATCGGCTTCCATGCAGCTGCGTCGCACGAATTGATCGGAATCGAGGAGTGCCCAGTTCTCGAACCCAAACTCGTCATGGCGTTGCCCACGGTCGCGAAGCTGATTATGCTGCTTTTGCCGAAGCGCACCGAGGTACGCGTTGTCATGACGCTCACGCGGTCCGGTCTGGATGTTGAAATCGACGGCACGCAACGCAAGCTGACACCCGAGATCCGGAGCCAGCTCGCCATCGGCGCGACACGGATCGGCCTTGCCCGTCTCGTCGTCAGCGGTGATGTGGTGGTCGAAACGCTGCAGCCGTTCATGCAGTTCGGGCCGGCCGATGTTCCGCTTCCGCCAGCCGTTTTTGTGCAGGCGGTTGAAGCTGCCGAGACCGCGATCGCGAACCACGTCGTCACTGCGCTCGGCAAAGCCAAACGCGTCGCCGACCTTTTTTGCGGTTTGGGCGCTTTCACGTTCCCGATCGCCATGCGCGCACGTGTCTCTGCTTATGACGGCAGTAAGCCAGCAATTGCTGCGCTCGCAGGCGCGGCAAAAAAGACGTCGGGGTTGAAGCCGATCGACGCCATCGTGCGCGATCTCTTCCGAGACCCGTTATCCACAGTCGAACTCAACCAACATGATGCCGTCGTGTTCGATCCGCCGCGCGCCGGAGCCGAAGCCCAATCGCAACGATTGGCGAAATCGAAGGTGAAGACTGTCGTCGCCGTATCCTGCAATCCGGCGACGCTGGCACGCGACGCGCGCCATCTTGTCGATGGCGGTTTCAAAATCGAGAGCGTCACGCCCGTCGATCAGTTTGTCTATTCCGCACACGTCGAAGTCGTCGCCGTCTTCCGCCGCTAATGCTGGCCGGAAAGAATGCGCTCCACGAAGGCGGGCACGATCTCGGTTGCAGGTCCGTAGACCGCATCGTCGAATTCGCTGGCACCCTCTGATGGTTCGAGGTTGAGTTCGACTGTGCGCGCGCCATGTCCGCGGGCTTCGGTAACGAAGCCAGCGGCAGGATAGACGTGCCCACTCGTTCCGATCGAAACGAAGAGATCAGCCTCGCTGAGAAGGCCATTGATCCGACCCATCTGATACGGCATCTCGGTAAACCAGACGACATCCGGGCGCATGCCGCCGGGAAGCCCGCAGAAGGGACACGAGGCGTCGACGGAGAGATCGTCGTTCCATGGAAACCGATGCTTGCAGAAGGTGCAGAGCGCCTTGAACAGCTCGCCGTGCATGTGAATCAGCGATTGTGATCCGGCAGTTTCGTGCAGCGCGTCAATGTTCTGCGTAACGATCGTGACGCCGCTGTGTTTGGCTTCGAGCCGGGCAAGAGCGACGTGTGCCGCATTAGGTTTGATACTTTGGTGCGCGCGCCGCCGCGCATTGTAGAATGCATGAACGCGAGCCGGATCGAGCAGGAAGCCCTCGGGCGTTGCAACCTCGCGCCAGTCGTATTTCGCCCAGATGCCGTTGGGATCGCGGAACGTGGGGACACCGCTTTCAGCCGATAGGCCCGCCCCGGTGAGGATGACAATCTTCCCGAACTGCGCGATCGCCCGACCCTCCGGAATTCAAGCGCCGATCTGGCCCCGATGACGCAGAAAATGATCAGCGAGCACGATGGCCATCATGGCTTCACCAACGGGCACTGCGCGGATGCCGACGCAGGGATCATGACGTCCCTTCGTGATGATCTCGGTCTCGTGCCCTTGGCGGTCGATCGTCCGTCGCGGCGCTAAAATCGACGACGTCGGTTTTACTGCGAACCGGCAGACGACGGGCTGTCCCGTAGAGATGCCCCCGAGAACGCCGCCGGCGTGGTTCGATAGAAAATGTGGCGCGCCGTCGTCGCCGATGCGGATCTCGTCCGCGTTCTGCTCGCCGGTTAGCTCGGCAGCACCCATGCCTGCGCCGATCTCGACACCCTTCACGGCATTGATCGACATCATCGCACTTGCGAGGTCCTGGTCGAGCTTACCATAGAGGGGAGCGCCCCAACCGGCCGGAACGCCTTCAGCGACAACTTCGATGATCGCGCCGACAGACGAGCCCGCCTTGCGCACCTTGTCGAGATAATCCGCCCAGTGCTCCGCGGCGTCCTTGTCGGGAGAAAAGAACGGATTATTCCCAACCTCTGTCCAGTCCCAATGGCTGCGATCGATACTGATCTGACCGACCTGTATGAGCGCGCCGCGGATGGTAACGCCGGGAATAACCTTCCGCGCTATCGCGCCCGCCGCAACGCGCGAGGCCGTCTCGCGCGCCGACGAGCGTCCGCCGCCACGATAATCACGGATGCCGTACTTCTCGTCGTAAGTGAAATCGGCGTGTCCGGGGCGAAACTTATCCTTGATCTCGCTGTAATCCTTCGAGCGCTGATCGGTGTTCTCGATTTCGAGCGCGATCGGCGTGCCCGTCGTCACCTGCTTGCCGGATGCGTCGGCGAACACGCCGGAAAGGATTTTGACAGCGTCGGCTTCCTGGCGCTGAGTCGTGAATCGCGACTGTCCCGGCTTCCGCTTATCGAGATAAGCCTGGATCTCATGCGCCTCGAGCCCGATTCCGGGCGGACAGCCGTCGACGATCGCGCCGATGGCCGGGCCATGGCTTTCGCCCCAGGTCGTTACACGGAAAAGGTGGCCGAAGGTATTGTGGGACATGCCTGAATATGTGGAGTGGGGCTCGATCGGCTGAACCCGATGGCTCTGCAACGATTGTTGCCGGACTGCGTCACCGCCTTTCTTAGGTGTCTGGCGGGAAGGCGGCAAGAGCGCATCGAAAGCAAAGCCGCGTGACAATTTTCGGCGACGCAGATTTACTCCGCTCAGTACCGCGTCGTCGGCAGGTCCGTCGCTCCAACGATGGGACGTGGCAGGCATATGTCCGTATTCGACCGGCAACTCGGCCGAGCCCGCATCCGCTGCCTGAAAGCAGCCCGCGGCGCATCGAAGGATCGCACGTTGCGAAGGTGATGCGGATGGTCCGCTCGATCAAGCGGATGTGCTGCACGCCAAGTTTCATGTGTTCCGTGCGAGCCTATCTGTCGGCCCATAAAAAGACCGTTCTTCCCGGATTGAGCCCCGGGTCGAGGGGTCTTTCAGCATGCACTCCTTTCGAGTGCCGAAGAGCCGGAGTGCCGCAACTCCGGCTCTTTTGCTTTGGCGTCGGCCGAGCGACTTCAAATCCATTGCATGCGCCCGTCGGCGAGCTTCAGGATCTTGTCTTGCGGGACCTCCAGGAAGGGCACGATGTGGCGGTCGATCCCAAGAAGCGCGCCGCGTGCGACGCGGCTGACGCCACCGTGGCTGACCGCAATGGTGTTTTTCGATAATCCCCTGAGCCAGTTCGACGTTCGAACTTCGAGGTCGCGATAGCTTTCCCCGCCGTGGGGGCGCCAGCCATAAGGATCGGCAGCTTTCCCGGCAACGCCCTCCGGATCTTTCGCCGGAAGTTCGGCCGCAAGCTCGCCTTCCCAATGGCCGTAGCTGAGTTCGGAAAGATCTGGCACGAGGCGAAAACCTTCGGGGTCGAGGCCGGCCGCCGCGCGGATGATCCGCATCGTTTCGACAGTGCGTTCAAGCGGGCTCGATACGAAATCGAATTCCGCAATGGACGGCATCAGGGATCTCAAGATTTCGCCGTGTCGCCGCGCCTGCGCACGGCCCGTTTCATTCAGGGGAATGTCGCGCTGACCCTGGTAGCGGGCTTCCCGGTTCCAGTCCGTCTCGCCGTGCCGAATGAGATAGAGCGTGAGCCCGGGCTTGAGGGAGACAGTCGCTGTCGCCCCACTGGTCAAGCGTCTTCGCTGTTCTTGACGACGGAGATGTCCGGCGCGTCTTCGTTCTTCATGCCCTGGACATGATAACCGCTGTCGACGTGGTGGATTTCGCCCGTCACGCCGCGTGAAAGATCGGACAGGAGATAGAGGCCCGCATTGCCGACGTCGTCGATCGTCACGTTGCGCCTGAGAGCGGAATTGTATTCGTTCCACTTCAGGATGTAGCGAAAGTCCGCGATGCCCGATGCTGCGAGCGTCTTGATGGGGCCGGCTGAAATGGCATTGACGCGGATCCCGTTGCGGCCGAGGTCGGAGGCGAGGTAGCGCACGCTCGCTTCGAGAGCGGCCTTGGCAACACCCATGACGTTGTAGTGGGGCATCACCTTTTCCGCGCCGTAATAGCTGAGCGTCACGAGCGAGCCGCCGTTCGTCATGAGTTTCTCGGCGCGCTGGGCCAGCGCCGTGAAGGAGTAGCAGGAGATCAGCAGGCTCTGAGTGAAGTTCTTTTCCGTCGTGTCGACGTAACGGCCATCCAGCTCGTTCTTGTCGGCAAAGGCGATGGCATGCACCAGGAAGTCGAGATTTCCCCAGGATTTGGCAAGCGACGCGAATACGTTGTCCATCGATGCCGCATCGGTCACGTCGCAGTAGAGGACTGACTTGGCGCCGAGTTCGGCAGCCAGCGGTTCGACGCGCTTTTTAAGAGCATCTCCCTGATAGGTCAGGGCAATCTCCGCCCCTTGCGCAGCGCAGGCCTTTGCGATGCCCCAGGCGATCGATCGGTTGTTCGCGACGCCCATGATCAACCCGCGCTTGCCGGCCATCAGGGACCCGGGAGATATGGACGTGTTCGCTTGAGGCCCCGCCATGGGCGCAATTTCCTTAACTATTCCGATTTGGGATTGGTGAGTTCGGGCGCATCCTACACAAATGCCCCTCCCGGTCCAGATGCCCGGTTGGACAGGATGCGCGGCCATTGGCCCGAGGATCGCGACGGGCGGTCGATTAGGACCGCCCAATCCTCAGTAATTACATCAAAACCCGAGGGCTCAGTGCGCGGCCGCTTCGACCGGGTTTCCGGAGATCTTGGGGCGGTCCGAGCCCGCGATCCGGCCGTCGTCGATCGTGATGATGCGGTCGGCGTACTGCAGGGTTCGGTGATCGTGTGTGACCGCCAAAACCGCCCGCCGGGTGTCCTGCGCAACCCGGGCAAGCAATTCCATGACCGCCATGCCGTTCTTGGCGTCGAGGGCGGCCGTCGGCTCGTCCGCCAGGATGACGGACGGCGAGCCCGCAAGAGCCCGAGCTATCGAAACACGCTGCTTTTCGCCACCCGACATCTTGGAGGGCATGGCATTGATGCGATGTCCGAGTCCTACCGCTTCGAGCGCCTCCGCTGCCTGGTCGTACGCGTTGGGGCCGCTGAGATCCCTGAGATCGAGCGCCAGCATCACGTTCTCGACAGCCGACAACGTCGGGACAAGGTTATAGGACTGAAACACGAACCCGACGTGCTTGCGCCGAAGATTGGCAAGCTCCTCTTTGGTCATGCGTTGCGTTTTCATTCCAGAGATCGTCAGCTTCCCTTGCGTCGGCGACAGGATGCAGCCGAGGATCGAGAGAAGCGTCGTTTTCCCGGAACCCGAGGGGCCCATCATGAGTGTGAGCTCGCCGGTGTGAAGCTGCAGGTCGATGCCCTTCAGGACTTTGATCTCGTTCGGCGCCGAGCCGAGCACCTTCACGATGCCTTCGGCTTCGACGATGACTTTGCTGTTGCTCGGCTCGGTCATGTTAGTCTCCCTGGAATTCGGTTAGCGGCTGAACACGACGGCCGGGTCGATGCGAACGACCTTGATGATGGCGCTGACGGCGGCGAAAATGCACATGCCGATCGTTATCGCGAAGAGCTGTGCGGCGAGAGGCGCCGTCATGATGATGGTGAGTTTTGTATCCTGTGCGAAGTGAATGGCAACGAGCGCTAGGCTCATTCCCAACACGTAGCCGATAAGCCCCGAAAGTACGGCCTGAATGAGGATTACCTTCACGATATAACCCGCTCCTGCGCCAAGGGCGCGCAGGGTGGCGAACTCGTTGATGTGGTCTTTCGTGCTCGAATAGAGGGTCTGGGCGACGATGACAATGCCGACGATCAGGCCTAGGAGCTTGCCGGCATCGAGCGCGGCACCGGCACCCGTTTGCTTCAGCCAGTAGTCCTGGCTGCGCGTACGGAATTCAGCTTGTGTCAGAACCTCGGTGTCGGGAAGCCTCGTCTCGATTTCCTTGCGCACGGTTTCGATATCTGCGCTGGGAAGCAGCGTAACGCGCTGATAGCTTGCCTGGTCCTGATTGGCACCGGAAAGCTTCCGCGCTTCATCGATCGACGTGAAGACGAACGGCAGCGTCGTGAACGAACGCACACGTTTGGTGATCGCGACGAGCTTGACTGCGCTCCCGTTGAGTTCGGCATTGTCGCCGAGCTTGTCGACACCGAGGTCCTTGAAATAACTCCGGTCGATCGCCACGGTATTCGGCGCTTCAAGCGCCGGGCGGCTACCCTCGATGATGTTCGGCGGCAGCGCCTTCGGACTGTCGCCGGAGGTTCCGATGAGCAGAACGGTGGTCTCGCCGCCAAGCGGCTTCCGCCACCGCGCGAACGAAACGACCATGTCTTCCGAATCTGCCACGCCTGGAGCCGACAGCGCCATATAGCGTTCTCGGCCTGACAGGAACGATGGGTCATCGTAGCTCTTCGTTCCGAGCGGCACGACCCAGAGATCGGCGGGCGCTGCATCGATGATCGTCGCGATCTTGTTGGCCGACCCGAGATAGATGCCCGACTGGACGGCAACGAGAACGACCGAGAAAAGGATGCCGACGACCGTCACGAAGAAGCTCAGCCGGTCATGGAACAGGTTGCGATAGGCGAGCTTGACGACCATCGGGAGCCGATGTCCGCCAGAGCGGGGCCGCCGCGACGGGGTCGTCCGCTGGCTGACGAGTGCAGGCGCTGTTGCTGCGAGTTCCATGACCTGTTCCCCTCCTTGAGGCATTGGTCGGACTTTGGACGATAGCGTCCGGGCTGAAAGTTTCACAGGGTACAGATCATTCTGGACCCTACGGCATTCGCGTTAGGCTTTATTCGTCACAAGGCACGTCGATGAGCTGCGCGATGGCGGGCGAATAGCGACGGCAGACGTGTTTGGTTTCCGCTGTGGCGGTCGTCGTTACGGCATCGGCCTTCGCCACGGCGGGCTTGTCGTCGGCCACAGCGTTATCGGCGTTCACTGTTTCTTTGGCTTCGTTCGAAACAGCGGCGACATCGCTCTTCGCGACCGGCGTTTTTTCAATCACCGTCGTCGTGGCCGGATCGGAGGCGAGCTTGTCTTCGAGCTTTGCAGTCGTCACGACAGGAGTCGCGGGCGCCTTGACGGTCGTCTCGGCGACGTCCGCTTTCGGAGCCTGCCTGATTTTGACGATCTTGCGGGCCGGAACCTGGGCTTCATAAGCGCGGCGCGGTACCCGCGGGCGCTCGGACCGGCGAAAATCTCTGGCGCTATAATTCTCGTTCGAATGTGCGACGAACGACCCGAGGGGGAAGCCAAAACCCACGCGAACGGCATCTGCATGTGCAGCGCTCGTCAAGGCCGAGGCGGCGATCAGAGCGGCGAGAGCAAAGGTTGTCTTGGTCATCGGTGCCTCCAGCGGCGATCGTTGTTCTGTTTCTGGGGTCCGGTTTCCACCGGCCATGAAAAGGAGAATGCCTTGCGGAAGCCTCCATGGCTGTTCCTGCTGGAACATCAGTGACCGCCATAGAATTTTTTATAAAACCATATAATTTCAAATACTTATGCTGGTATCAGCTCACGCTGCGAGTGGCAGAGGTGCAGAGTCATAGGATGCGGGCCGCCCCGTCGCCGCGTCGAGCGCCATCAGCAGTCGCTGTGCGTTGAAGCCAAACCTTACGTTCAACGGGCATACCGAGACTTCGCGCGTAACCGCCGCCAGAAGCCGGTGACCGCGTTCCAGAAACAGCGCCTTGAGACGCCGGCTTGCAAAAACGCCAAGCAGCGCTCGGAACCGCAGGGCTACGGCGAGCCGCGCATGGTCCGGCCCGTCGAATTCCGCCCAGATCCGATCTTCGATGGCGCGGATCTCATCCTCGGCCAAACCCCTGAGAAGCGCCAAGCCCTGACTGCTCGCGATCAGAAGCTGAATTACGAAATCGAACTCGGATGTCTTGACGGTCGGCACATTGGCCGGATCGAAAGGAACGGTCATCGCGCTGTCTCCCTGAACGCCGGTCAGATGCCGATGCCGCCGAAGGCCGCCCACGGCGAGCCCGCCAGCACGATGATGTCGCGCGCCTTGCGGCCGCCGAGCTCGAAATGAACCTCGATTCCTTCGAGGTCATCGACCTGGTTGCGGATCTCTTCGCCCTGGAAACGGTAGCTGCGTCCGTCCTCGGCGTGGATGACGCCGACACCGAGATCGCGCCGAAACTTCTTGATCTCTCCGTACATCGTTCTCTCCTGCGTAAGGCTCGTTTTGCGATGACGGCATCATGCAGAGAGCTGAAAACCCCCGCTGTTCCGGGCGAGACAGGATGTACGGACTTTGATTTCGAGATCAGGGCTTGGCCATCCTCGGGGTGATTCCGAGGTTCGATCCTTTGGCGCGCTTTAAGAAGGGACGTGCCGAGCCGCCGTCGCACCTTTTGCGGACAGCCCGGGAATCAGGTCGGCGGGGAGGAGCGTTGGCCGGAACCGCATTCCCGACCGACACGTTCCTCTCCCGCCTTCGGGACCGGCGGCGGCTTCACTAAGGAGGAAGCGAGCCGCCACTGGTCTTTTCCATCCTCTCAGAAATCGACGGCGAGCATCACACGCCGGCTAATTCCCGAGGGACCATCATCCTTCCCCCTTACTTGAAAAAAGCGTCGGCTCTCATGCCCGGGAGGAGGGGGAGATTGCCCTTGAGATCAACGGTGACCTCGAGAACCTCGACATCGGTCGGGCGGCGCGCACCGCGCAGAGAGTACTGCGGCGACGTAAGCGACGGGGCAAGTTCGGCGACGGTACCGTCGAATTCCTTGCCCGGATAAGCGTTGCTCTTGACCGTCACTTTGCCGCCGACCTTGATTTTCGACACGTCGATTTCATCGACTTCTGCCTTGAGGCGCATAACCGACATATCGCCGAGAACGACCAGCGACTGCTGCGGTGACGGAGAAACCATCTCGCCGACCTTCGCCGGAAGCTGCAAAATGGTTCCGGCTACCGGTGCTCGAATGCGCGTTTTTTCCAGTAAAGCTTCGGCAACGGCAACGTCCGAGCGCGCAGCCTGAAGCGCCGATTCAAGACGGTTCGGTGCCGGAACGTCGGGCTTTGCCTGCGCAATCGCATAAGCTTTCCGCTCCTTCTGGAGCTTTGCCTTCGCCTTATCGAGTTCGGTGCGCGCGTCCGCGACACGCGCCGCGCTTCCTGTGCCTTGACGCCGCGCCTGTAACTCGTATTCGAGGCCGAAACGGGCGTTGGTTACAGCGCGCTCGGCGGAATAAACGTTGTCTTCTGCGGTCCGCAGCTCGTCTCGTGCCTTGTCGAGCGGCTGGGCGTCGCGCTCGCGCTTGCGCGAAGCTGCCTCTGTTTCGGCCGCCTGGAGCCGCGCGCGGGCCTCCTCGTCATCGAGACGAATGAGAAGCTCGCCTTCCTCGACCTTGTCGTCGAGCTTCACGTTCACTTCGGCGATGCGGCCGACGAGCTGGGCGCCGACGCGGACGAAGCCCGACTTCGGCTCGATGCGACCGGGGGCTGCGGCTACCCAGTCGATTGCCGGCGCGGCGTCTTCGGCCTTCGCTACGTCGTCATTGCCGACGGCCTTCGTATCCAACAGGTCGCTGTGCGAAATCGCGATCGCGCCGAAAGCGCCAATTCCGACGGCAACAAGCAGAAAAAATGTCTTCACCAGAAAGCTTCCCCTTCGCGGGCGATAATTTTCATCAGTGCTCATGTCGCTATCCTCCTTAAAGATGCAGTCGTCGGCCACGGATCACGCGCGCCGACATCACGAAGCACCTAATGGATCTTAGTCCGGCTTCGCTGTTTCGGCCGGAACAGGTTCGAAAAGTGATGAACAATGATGATCGTAATGCTGACGAATGCGAAGGCGAAAAAGCCCGAACAAAATAAAAAGCTCCGGAGAGGTCTCCGAAGCTTTTTATTTTCGAGATCGAGAAGGCTCTACTGAACGTCGTATCGGAATCCTTATTGGCACATCTCGCGAAGCGTCCAGCCGACGATCCGGCAGCTTTCCGAGCCGTTGGCGTTCGTTACGCACTTGCGGTTCGGAAGCCGCTGATAATCGCAATAGTAGTTGCCCGAATGCCCCGAATAGCCACGCATCGGCTTCGCGAACTGATAGTCTTGGATAAAGACTTCCTTGGCTCCGCCACCCGCGTTGGCGGCCGAGCTGCCGAGCGCCACCGCGACGAGAGCAAAAACCGTGGCCGTTGAAATCATGCTGCTGAGCTTGTTCATGTCCAATTCCTCCTTGAATAGAGCGTTTGCGCTCGTGTCATTCGATGGAGGTAAATTAGCCGCTTCGGGCTTTAGCGCCTGTTCCGGCCGGAACAAGGCGGCCATGTGGGTCGCGGCCTTGAAGGCGTATACTGAGATATTAGTATACCGGTTGCCGAATTGAGAAACTGCGAGGGTGAACGTTGCGGAAATTTTGGAACACGAGCGTCAATCTCTTGTCGATGTTAACTGCGGCCCCGAGCGTGGCGCCGACGAAAGACGTCGGCGGCTCGGCTTACGATTTCGAGTTCACGAGTATCGACGGTGCACCGCTGAAGCTCTCGACGTGGCGTGGACGCCCGCTTCTGGTCGTGAATTCCGCTTCACTCTGCGGCTTCACCAAGCAATACGCGGGACTTCAGGAGCTCTGGCAGCGCTACGAAGGGTCCGGCCTCATCGTTCTTGCCGTGCCCTCGAATGATTTTGGTGAACAGGAACCTTCGCCCGACGGCGAGATTTGGTCGTTCTGCCAAGGCGTTTTTGGTGTGACCTTCCCGATCGCGACGAAACAGCCAGTGGTCGGAGCGGAGGCCCACCCATTTTATAAGTGGGCTGCCGAGGCGATGGGACCGCGCGGTGTTCCGTCTTGGAATTTTCACAAGTATCTCGTCGGCCGCAACGGACAGCTTATGAGATCATTTTCGACCAGGCTGTCGCCGACGTCGTCCGAGGTCATTTCGTGGATCGAGAAGGCTCTGAAGCAGGCTGCTCCTGCTCCGGCTTAGATAGGTCCATTCCTCTGCAGGCACATCCTACGAACGTGCGCCTCCCGCAAAGGGAAAACCAAGCTAACGCGATGGCCCCGTCTCGACCGGAAGCCCGTTCTCCTGGCCCCACTCTGCCCAGCTTCCATCATAGACGGCGGCATTTGTCTGCCCGGTGACGGCGAGCGCCAACGCGAGCATGGAGGCCGTCACACCAGAGCCGCAGGTGGTCACCACAGGCTTCGTCACGTCAATTCCGATACCTTCGAAAAGCTTCCTGATCTCGTCCGGCGATTTATAGGTGCCATCAGGATTGAGGAGCTGCTGGGAAGGAAGGTTCTTCGACCCAGGAATATGGCCCTGCCTGAGCCCCGGACGAGGCTCAGGGTCTTTGCCTTCGAAACGGCCTGCGGGCCGGGCGTCGACGATCTGCACGCCGTTCTTCTTGAGAAGCGCTTTCATGTCTTCGAGATCGCGAAGGATCTCGGTGTTTTGTAACGGAGTGTAATGCCGTTCCGAGCGTTTCGGCGGCGGCCCGTCCTCGAGCGGACGCCCTTCGGCTTTCCACTTGCGCAAACCCCCGTTCAGGACTGCAACGTCCCGGTGTCCCATCGCCCGAAACGTCCACCAGACGCGCGCGGCTGAGAAGATGCCGCTTGTGTCGTAAACGACGATCCGCGCTCCGTCGCCGATGCCCATCTTTTTCATTCGCGACGCAAATTTCACCGTCGACGGCAACATGTGCGGAAGCGGGGATTTCTCATCGGAAAAATCGTCGATATCGAAGAAGAGCGCACCGGGGATATGCTCTGCGAGATATTCCTTCTTGGCATCCCGATTCTCGGTCGGGAGATGCCAACTGCCGTCGAGAATGATCAAATCCGGCGATGAAAGGTGGTCGGCGAGCCAATCCGTCTCGACGATCCAGTTCTTGGCACTATCAGGCAAGGAAATTCCTACAGGTTGTCAAACTGACTTTGTTCTGGGGCTGAGTGCACATAGGCAAAACTCGCGGCCGTCGCAAGTTGAACCCGAAAAAATTGAGACATGACACGGCTGCAAAGTCCCGCCGGTTCGCCATCGTTTTGAGCGTTGTTTTCATGCAAACTTTTCAGTATGACACGCGCTTTCCGATCGGCTGCCGCACCATGAGATGGTCGCTTCGGGTCAATTTTGAAAATGCGGGCGTGGCGGAACTGGTAGACGCAACGGTTTTAGGTACCGTCGCCGCAAGGCGTGGGGGTTCAAATCCCTCCGCCCGCACCACGATAGTCTCGACAGTCTCGGGGAAAAGGGCGTGGGAATGTTTCCGGCCCCAAATTTCCTTATCCCAACAGTGACAAAGCTCTCCTTAAAATGGGGAATAAACAGGCGAAATAGCCGATTCCTCCTTCGTATTCCGAGTTTCATCTGATTTGCCGATCTATCTGCTTGATTGCGCGACAGATTGCCATAGGCTTGGCCTTAATCGCGGTTGCTGGTTTGGCCGGGTTGAACTCAGGGGTGGGGGATGTCTGATATCGTCGAGGATCGAAGCCTCATTGATTCCCGCGCTATCCAGGACGTCCTTGGTATAAAGCTTTTACCTGCGCTCGCGAGGATAAGCAGGGAATATGCGATCCCATTCATTGTCGCCTACGTTTTCACGATCCTCGCCTATAGCTATCTTTTCACGACAATCATCTTCACAAACCACACGCTTCCCAACGCCTGGGTCTATCAATACCCATCATTCAAAACGCTAGGCGAAGGGCGATGGTTCGCCGACATCATCATCCAATTGACAGGCGGCTCCGGCGTCCAATCATTGCAGATGATGCTCGGTGCCGCGATACAGATCATCAACGGGTTTCTGTTCGCGGCTTTTCTTCGTTTGAAAGGGCCGCTTCCGATCACGCTCGTCGCGGCGTTCCTTGCGCTGCATCCCGCATTCCTGGACTACTACAGCTTCACCGTTGACAATGTGTCATTTGCATTAGGCGACGCATTTGCGCTGCTTGGCATCCTGGCGCTGGCAAATTTACGTCCTCTGCCGGGTGGCGTTCTGGCCGTTTTTTGCTTTGTCCTCACCCTCGCGACCTACCAGCCGAAGATAGCGCTGATCGCAGTTTTGCTGCTGATATGGAGCCTGAATTTTGTCATTGCCGGATCGGCCGAGAACAATGGACGGCCTCAGGCGCTGGCGCGGTTTTTTAAGGTGCGGCTGATGCCGGCTCTCGTCGTGTTCGTTGGCAGCTTGCTGGTCTACTACCTCACCGTCAGACTGACCGTGTCGGAAAATATTGGGGATCGGGCCCATATCAACGGAGCGTCCGAGATATGGACTCAAATTTTGGCGGCCTATCCCGACGTCTGGCGGCACTTCTCTCCCAAGGCCGACTATCTTCGAGGGATATTCCGCTTTCTGCCGCTGGCATCCGTGATCCTCGGCGCAGGCTGCATTTTTGCTGATGCGTTTCGTTCCGGTCGATCTTATCTTTTGATCGCTGTCGTATTGATTGCGGTTTTTCCCATTGCCCTTCAGACCTCGTATCTTATCAACGATGCCACGTGGCGGAATTCAGGACGGATTCTTTCGCCTGAAGCTTACAGCTTGATCTTTTTCGCAAGCATGATGTGGCTGCATCCCCGACTGCATTTCCTTTCGACGCTCCTCATCAGCGGGATGATATGGCAGTTCGCTATCCTGGGGTCTCAACGGGTGAATGAGGCCGCAATGAAAACAATATTCGACTTTGCGAAGATCAATCGCATCGTGCAGCGAATAGAGAATGTCACACCTGATCTCTACGCGGGAGAGAAGCCGATCGTGATCTTCGGAAATCTTCCTTTCGGACAGGTTGCGTCGTTCAGGTCGGTTCGAGATCGAATTTACGGCGCGCAGATACTGTCCGAGTCATTTGCCGATTATCGTCAGACGGAAATTATGAATTTTTTCCTTGGCCGGCAGGCAGTCAGAAAAGCAACTCTGCCGGAATTTGAAGCGGTGCTTGCAAACCCGCAGCAGCATGGGGTTTGGCCAGCCCCGGATTCGGTCTATCTTGACAATGGAACGATCGTAGTCTTGCTCGGGCAGCGAAGTCCCCAAGGCGAACATACCTGGACGCAGTAGCTTTTAGCGCCGCACTCGACCAGTGGAGACAGGGGCGCTTGCGGTTTCGCAAAGCCGCATCTAAAGGAACCCGGTCGGTCGATCCGTCGCGCAAACGCAGGGCATCCCTCGGTTTCCGCCCCGATCGCGCCGGCGCCAATCTTGGTCCAATAAACGCGGAAATTGACGTTGATGTCTCGAAAATGGCTCGTCGCCGGTGGCGGCATATCGGGACTGGCCGCCGCTCAATGTCTGCAAGCGCATGACCGCGATTACCTCTTGCTCGAGCGCTGCCCGGCCGTCGGCGGACTGACGCGGACGACGCAAGTCGAGGATTTCTGCTTCGACTACACCGGCCACTTTCTGCATCTTCGCCGATACCCTTCGCCCGCGCAGATCCCTTACGCGAATCTGAATGATGAAGACTGGGAGACGGTCGAGCGGAAGTCCTATTTTCTTGCCGGCGGTCGGCTCGTCACGGCGCCGATCCAGTATCACCTCGGCGAATTGCCCGACGGCCTTCGCGCGGAATGCGAAACGTCCTACGATGCGCGACCGAAAGCCGATGGTGATGCGACGGGCTTCCGCGACTTCATCGTCTCGGGCTTCGGGCAGGCCGTCGCTGACCATTTCCTCATTCCCCAAAACGAAAAGACGATGGCGACGCCGCTCAGCCGACTTTCGATCGGCGCCGTCAAACGCTTCTTTCCTCCGCCGGACGAAGCGCGGATTCGCGCAGGCTTCGCCAACAGGGGCGAACGTTTCGCTGAATACAATACTACGTTCTGGTATCCGAAGCGCGGCGGCATCGACGTGCTGACGCGTGGCCTCGCGCACGGCCTGAAAAGTGTCGCCGCGAATCAGGATATTTCGAACATCGATCTCGATCGCCGTATCGTGACCACGAGTTCCGGCCTAGCCGTCGAGTGGGAAAAAATGTTCCCAAGCATTCCCTTGAAGACACTTTGCGCGCTGACGAAAGACCCCCAGCTCACGACGGCGGCCGCCAAGCTCAGCCATAGCGCGACGATCAGCTTCAATTTCGGTGTGCGCGGAAAATTGCCGAACGCGCTGAAAGACGCGCATTGGGTCTATGTGCCGGATCGCGACATTCCTTTTTATCGCTTCGGCTGCTATTCGAATATCAGCTCCGCGATGTCTTCGCCCGGCACCAGCGCTGTCTACGTCGAAGTCGGAGTTCCAGGCGAAAAAATCGATGGCGTCGACATCGTCGGCAAGACGCAGAAAGACGTCATCGCAGCGCTCGAAAGGCTGGGGTGGATCAAGAGCGAAGATATTATCTGTGCCGTCACCCATCTTATCCGCTGCGCATACGTCCACCACACGCCGGACCGAGACGGGCTTGTCGAGGAAATCCTGTCGCGCTTGAATACCTTCGGCATTCATCCCATCGGCCGCTATGGGTTGTGGGACTATGTGGGCATGGAAGATTCGATCAACTCCGCGTTGACGACTGTCGAAGCCCACGTCTGAGGGAGATCGGCGTTTGAAATCTCTGATCGTGACGGCTGACGATTTCGGCATGTCTTTGCCCGTCAACGAGGGGATCGAAGCCTCGCATAAGCAGGGCATTCTCTCGACGACAAGCCTGATGACGGGCGGTGAAGCCTTCGACGACGCCGTCGAAAGGGCGCGCAGCATGCCCGGTCTCGGAGTGGGACTTCATATTCATTTGGTCGATAGTCGGCCTGTTCTCCCGCCTGAGCAGGTTCCGGACCTCGTCGGGCCGGACGGAAACTTCTCCAACAATCCTGAGAAATTCGGCTTCAATCTCTTCTTCTCCCGCGAGATGCGCCGCCAAGCACAAGCCGAAATCGCCGCCCAGTTCGAGCGTTTCCGGTCGACAGGCCTCCTGATGGACCATGTCAACGGCCACCATCATTTCCATATGCACCCCGCCGTGACGGATGCCATCGCTCGGCTCGCGCCGAAATTCGGTTCCCCGCCGGTCCGCTATCCGGTCGAACCGTTTGGACCGTCCTGGCGCGCAGGGGCCGACAAACCGATCCGCCGTTTCTTCAATTGGGCGTTCTATGCCGGTTTGACGCACCGGATGCGCAGAAAGCTCGAATCAGCGGGATTGCGGCTCAACGATCACGTCTTCGGGGTGAACGATACCGGCGGCATGACGGAAGCGCGCATTCTGGCTTATCTTGAGAATTTGCCGGACGGAATCACGGAGCTTTACGCCCACCCGGCGATGGGGAACGACCTCGGACCGGAGAGTTATCCATCCGTTGAGGAATACCGAGGTCTCGTCAGCCCCGTTGTCCGGGCCAAAGTTGCGGCACTTGGGCTGCACCCTCTGACCTTCAAAGCCGCATTGGCGCCCTGAGGGCTCGAAAGCCGCCGTATTTGTGCTACGCCCGTGTTGCGTGATTGCGGCTCGACCGTAACCGCCTCGACTATTGCCTTGGAGTTGCACGCCGAATGCACTTGCCGATCGTGGTTCTCGATCCCTTCGTCATCGCCGGCATTCTTCTGGGATTTGCGGCGCTGGCCTACCTCGCACTCGCGATTTTCTTCACGTCGCGGTTCCGCGAACGGCCCGTGCAGGCTCCGGCAGGCTTTCGTCCCCCCGTATCGGTCCTAAAGCCGGTGCACGGCGCCCAGCCTTTTCTGTACGAGTGCCTGCGCACATTCTGCGACCAGGACTGGCCGCAATATGAAGTCATCTTCGGCGCACATTCCGAAAGCGACCCGGCTGTCGCGGTGGTAAAGCGCCTGATCGCAGAATTCCCTGACCGCGATCTTCGTCTTGTCGTCGATGCGAACTTGGCAGGCCCAAATCCAAGAGCATCGAACCTCGCCAACATCTACAAGGCCGCGCGCTACGACATTTTGCTGGTCGCGGACGCCGATCTGAAAGTCGATCGCAACTGTATCGCGTCACTCGCCGCGCCATTTGTCGATCCGACGGTCGGCGCAGTCGCATCGATCTACAAGGGCTTGCCCCATGGGGGAGCCGCCGCGGCCGATTTCGGCGCAATGAACATCAGCGATTGGTTCGCGCCATCGGTGCTGGTCGATGTCGGCCTGCGAGGGATCGATTTCGTCTTCGCGATGGCGAGCGTTCGTCGCGAGGCGCTCGACTCGTTCGGCGGCTTCAACCATCTGTCGAACTTCTTCCCAGACGACTTCGCTCTTGGCAATCTCGTCGCGCAGCGTGGCTATAAGGTGGAGCTGTCTCCCTATTGCTGCGACACGATCGTCGCCGAGAAGAGCTTTGCGGAACTCTTCCGCCACGAGATCCTATGGCAAAGGATGGAAAGGTTTTGCCGCCCGAGCGATCACTTCATGTCGGTGATCACGTGGCCACTGCCGCTTCTTCTCGTTCTCCTGCTTCCCTGGCCGAGCATCATCGGTCTTTCGATCGTCGCGGCGGAGATCGCCCTGAGAATAGTCCTTCATTATCAAGTCCGGCGGAGTTTCAAGATGAATACGCCCGCACGGCCTTGGCTCGTCCCGATCCGTGAGTGCGTCTGCTTTTTTGCGTGGGCTTTCGGCCTCTTCGGCAACAAGGTGAAATGGGGCAAGAATATCTTCACCTACGAAGCCTTCCGCAAGCTCATCGCGGATGGCCGTAACGTAGGCGCCGTCGCCGCGACGGTTGGAGAAAAGTGATGAGTTTCGAGGAGGTCTCGAAGTCGCTCGGATCGCGAACGGCTCTGTTCGCCGCCGCAATGGCCGGATTTCTCTTCGCCATCTGCCTCGTCGTCTATTTCGGTATTTCCGAAGTCTGGGATGCACTGGCGACGGCGGGTTGGCGGGGTATAGCGGCGATCATGTGCGCCTATCTCGCGTCTCTGGCATTTTGCGCTTGGAGCTGGCGCGTCCTGCTGATCGAGAAATATCCGCAAAGTCGCGGCGGTCTGTTCCTGTGGGCGCGCTGGGTTCGCGATAGCGTGGGAAATCTGCTTGCCATCGTTCCGGGAGCAGGCGAAGCCGCGGGTGCACGCGAACTGACCAAGCACGGCCTGAAGGTCAACGTCGCTGCCGCGACCACCATTGTCGATATGACGACCGAGATGTTGAGCCAGCTCATATATACGTTCATGGGGCTCGCGTTCCTCTTTGCCTATCATCCGGACGAGCCGGCCGCCTGGTGGGCGGCAGGCGGTCTCGCGGTCGCAACGATCGCCGTGGTCGGGTTTCTCGTCGCGCAAAGGAACGGCCTCATCCTGTTTCTCGAATCGCTGCCCGCAAAACTCGGTTTCACACGGGCTTGGGAGGGGCTGTCGGATACCGGCAGCGTCCATGCCGCGATCCAGTCCATCTACCGCGAGAAGCGGGAGGTCCTGGCCTCCGTCGGTTTGCATGTTGTCGGCTGGCTCGCGGGCGCAGCCGAAACGTGGCTGGCTTTATGGTTCATGAACCACACACTGGCGGCAGGGGACGTCCTCTCGCTTGAAAGTCTGGTCTTCGCGTTGCGCACGGCTGCCTTCGTCATTCCTTGGGCGGCCGGCGTGCAGGAGGGTGGTTATATCGTCGTTGGGGCGCTATTCGGTTTGGGGCCTGATGTGGCGCTGGCGCTGTCGTTATTGAAGCGGGCCAGAGAGGTTCTTACCGGTGTGCCGGGTCTCATCGCGTGGCACATCGCGGAAGGGAAGCGCTTCTGGGCGGGGCGCCTCGCGGACTCGCAGAAATAGCGCCAAAGCGAGAGGATGCGCGTTGGCGCGCGCTCACCAAACCTACATACGAACGCCGTATCGGGTTACTTAGCCTGTAAGCCACCGTTCGGGGTGCAGCCATGAACCGCCTCGTCTTCGCGTGAGTTTCGCCCTCATCGCGGCTTGACGATCGACTTTTAGGCGCTCCGCAGCGGATCATTAAGATCGTGTGCGGTTTTTGGAGCGCGACCCCTTTGAAGGATCGGGAAAGTCGCTAGCATGGCGGCAAGCGCACATAAGCCAACCCGAGGTCCGCTTGGAACTGTCGAAGAGCGCTCTCCTTCGAGATCTGCCATCCGTCGATGCTGTTCTGAAAAGCGGTGTCGCCAAGCCTCTTTTCGAGCGCTTTGGCCGTGTCGCCGTCACCGATGCCATCCGCGGCGTCCTTGCGGAAACGCGCGCAACGTTGAAATCCGGAACATCCAGGCTCCCTTCGACCGAGGAGCTAGTTGCCCTTGCGCAAGCGCGCCTCGCGGACGATGACCGCTCCACGCTCCGCCCGCTGTTCAATCTGACCGGGACGGTGCTTCACACGAACCTCGGTCGCGCGCTCATCGCCGAAGCCGCCATCGAGGCCGCTGTCGAAGCGATGCGCGATCCCGTTACCCTTGAATTCGATCTTGCCGGTGGCAAGCGCGGCGAACGTGACGACCATATCCGAGGGCTGCTTTGCGAGTTGACCGGCGCCGAGGACGCGACGGTCGTCAATAATAACGCGGCGGCGGTTCTCCTCGCGCTAAACACGCTTGCCTGCGGCCGGGAGGCCATCGTCTCTCGCGGCGAGCTGATCGAGATTGGCGGCGCGTTCCGAATGCCCGACATCATGGCACGCGCGGGTGCCAAGCTGGTCGAGGTCGGAACGACGAACCGCACCCACGCGAAGGATTACCGAGCCGCGCTTTCCGCCGCCACGGGCGTCATCCTGAAGGTTCATACGTCGAACTATCGCATCTTGGGTTTCACCAGCGAGGTCGGCGCGCCCGAGCTCGCCGAAATCGCTTCAGCCGCCAATGTTCCGCTATTGAACGATCTGGGCTCCGGCTCGCTGATTGACCTGTCGGCGTTTGGCATGCAACGCGAGCCGACTGTCCACGAAGCAGTGGCGGAAGGGGCAGACATCGTTACGTTCTCCGGTGACAAGCTTCTAGGCGGCCCTCAGGCCGGGTTCATCGTGGGGAAACGCGAGCTGATCACAGCCATCAACCGAAACCCGATGAAGCGTGCACTTCGTGTCGACAAGATCCGGCTCGCCGCAATCGAAGCCACGCTGAAACTCTACCGCGATCCCGATCGCCTCGTCGAACGACTCCCAACCTTGCGTCTGCTCGCCCGAACGCGTGCGGACATCGAAGCCCAGGCGCTGCGCATCCTGCCTGCCGTTCAATCCGCCGTCGGCCCCGACTTCGTGGTCGGACCTTGCGAATGCCAAAGCCAAATCGGCTCCGGTGCGCTTCCGCTCGATACCGTCGATAGCGCGGGCATCGCCATTCGCCCGCAATCCGGCGGGACTGCGCTCGAGAGGCTCACGGCAGCGTTGCGGAGCTTGCCGCGGCCTGTGATCGGCCGATTGGATGACGGCGCACTCATTCTCGATCTCAGATGCTTGACCGACGAAGCTGAGTTTCTATCTGTCCTTGCGACCCTCGATCATGGCATTTCAGCCTAATGTAGGCCGGACAATCCCAATCGAAAGACGACGATGATCATTGGCACCGCCGGCCACATCGATCACGGCAAGACCGCGCTGGTCAAAGCGTTGACTGGCGTCGATGGCGATCGTCTGAAGGAAGAGAAGGCTCGCGGGATCACCATCGATCTCGGCTTTGCCTATATGCCGGCTTCCGACGGTCGCATCATTGGTTTCATCGATGTGCCGGGTCACGAACGCTTCGTGCACACGATGTTCGCGGGCGCCAGTGGGATCGATTTCGCCTTGCTGGTGGTCGCTGCGGATGATGGGGTCAAGCCTCAAACCCTCGAACACCTCGCGATCCTGGATCTCCTTGGGATCAGGAACGGCGTTATCGTCCTGACCAAAGCCGATATCGCGAGTGCAGATCGTTTGGCTGGCGTGGTCGCCGAGATCAAAGCTGCGATCGCAGGCACGGCCCTCGACGGTTCACGCGTGCTGCCCGTTTCGGCTTTGTCCGGCGAGGGGATCGACGAATTACGCCGCCACTTGATCGCCGCCGCAGCCGAATCGCCGGCTCGCTCTTCCGAGGGTCGCTTTCGCCTTGCCGTCGATCGCGTTTTCACTCTGCCGGGCGTCGGCGTGGTGGTGACAGGCACCGTTCTTTCAGGCTTCGTCGGGATAGGCGCGCAGGTTCAAGTCAGCCCTTTGGGATTGTCCGCACGGGTGCGCTCGATCCACGCCCAGAACCGGCCAGCGGAAATCGGTTGGGCGGGAGACCGCTGCGCGCTCAATCTCTCCGGGCCGGAAATTTCGAAAGACGCCATCAAGCGTGGTGACGTCCTGCTAAGTCCCGCGCTTCATGCGCCGACCGATCGCATCGATACGGTACTGCGCATTCTCCCCTCGGAAGAAAAGCCAATTGGACAGTGGTTTCCCGTGCGCCTGCATCACGCGTCTGCAGAAGTCGGCGCGCGTATTGTCTTGCTCAGCGCCGACAAGGCGCTTCAGCCCGGTGCAACGGCGGACGCGCAACTTGTGCTTGATGCACCGATCGCGGCCGCCGTCCCTGATCGCTTCGTCATTCGCGATGTTTCGGCACAACGCACGATCGGCGGCGGCAAATTTATCGACTTGAGAGCGCCTCAGCGCAAACGGCGGACCCCGGAGCGGCAGACCCAACGAGCCGCTTTGGCCATTGATGATCCCATAGCAGCTTTCGCGGCGTTGCTCCACGCGTCGCCCTATACCGCCGATCTTGGGACTTTTGCACGCGACCGTGCCCTGTCGTCCGCGCAGGCAGATCACATCGCCGCCGCTTTGGATCTGATCGTTATCGATTGCGGAGAGGAAAAGACAGCTGTCGGGCCGGGACGCTGGCAGGCTTTCACCGCAAGTCTCTTCGAGCGCCTAGCCCAGTTCCATGTCGAAAATCCGGACCTCCAGGGCATCGGACGCGAGCAACTTCGTCTCGCGCTCGAACCGCGATTGAGCAAAGCCGCCTTCACGGCTGCCATTGGAAGGATCGCGGAGCAAGGGGAGGTCGCACTCGACGGCGCCTTCGTCCGTCTCGCTTCGCATCAGGTGCGGCTGTCGCCGAGCGATGAGGACACCTGGAAAGTCATTGCGCGTCAACTCGGAGGCACGGAGCGATTCCGGCCACCGCGCGTGCGCGACATCGCCACGTCAATGAAATGCCCCGAACGTGACGTGCGCAAGCTGATGAAACTCGCCGGTCGTCTTGGTCGAGCAGACGAAGTGGCAAACGACCATTTCTTTTTGCGAGAAACCGTTCGCGAAATGGTCGCCATCGCCTCTGACGTCGCGGCTAAGGCAGAGGGCGGGTGGTTCAATGCCGCCCAGTTTCGCGACCGTCTCGACAACGGCCGTAAGGTCGCAATCCAGATACTGGAATTTTTTGACCGCAATGGCGTCACGCTTCGCAAGGGCGATCTGCGCCGCATGAACCAGCACCGGGCGGACTTGTTCGGAAGCTTCGTGCATCCATCCGCGCTGGCCGATGGAGGAGAATCGTCCCCGGTGGGGCGTTCGGACTTCAAATCCGAGTGGGGCAGCGAGCCTGTCCTTGGTGGGTTCGACTCCCATTCTCCTCCGCCACGGGCGCGTTCCAAGTAACCTGGCATTCTCTCGGAAGAAGACGCCGGGCGGCTAATCCACGACTGTGCTGAAAGCCGCTACCAACCCGAGGACACTCAGGCTGAGGCGGGACAATTTTTGTCGCCTTCAAAATTTTTTCCGGCATCGCGGAATAAAACGCCAACCGGCCGAGTCTTCCCTTTCGATCCACCAATTGGGGGATTTTCAGGAAGGGACAGCGATGACGGACCACGGAGACGATGAGAGCATCAGCCGCCGGAGCGCGCTTGAGTGTATGATTTGGGCCGGGACGGGTGTGCTTTGGACAGTCGCAGGCGGCGTACCAAAATCGCTGTCGCTACTCGACAAGGCGGAGGCAGCCGAAGCCGCGGCGAGCGGCTTCACATTTTTGCAGATATCCGACAGCCACGTTGGCTTCAATAAGCCGGCCAATCCGCATGCGATCGATACTCTGAAAGAGGCGATCGGCCACATCGAAGCGTTACCCGCCAAACCGGCATTCCTTCTCCACACGGGTGACATCACCCACAGCGCGAAGCCGGCTGAATTCGACGACGCCAGTCAGATCATCGGCTCGACGCGTCTCAATGTTCATTACGTTCCAGGTGAACACGACATCACCGATGCAGCCACCGAGAAAGCCTATCTCGCGCGCTACGGCAAAGGCACGAAAGGCGGAGGTTGGTACAGCTTCGACCAAAACGGGGTGCACTTCATCGGCTTGAACAACGTCGTCAATCTCCAAAAGTTCGGCCTTGGATTCCTCGGCCGAGAACAGCTTGAATGGTTGGAAGACGATCTTCGCCCGCTGGCGTCGTCAACTCCGATCGTCGTCTTTGCACACATTCCGCTGTGGTCCGTCTACCCAAATTGGGGTTGGGGCACGGACGATGCAGCCTTGGCACTTGGCTATTTGAAGCGCTTCGGGTCAATCACCGTTCTTAACGGACACATCCATCAGCTGATGCAAAAGGTCGAGGGTAACGTGACGTTCCACACAGCGCGCTCGACCGCATTTCCGCAGCCGGCGCCTGGGACGGCGCCGTCGCCGGGGCCGATGGCCGTGCCCGCCGACAAGCTGCGCAGCATGCTCGGACTGACGAGCGTCACTTTCAAACGAAATGACTCGCCTCTTGCGATCACAGATCGGTCGCTTTCGGACAATTCATAGGAGCGTGAGATGCGACGCAGAGCTAAGCTTTTAGCTGCCACCGCGGTTGGGATGGTGCTTGCCACTTCGCACGTTCGCGCGGCGGCGAGCGCCGCGCGCGGCGAGGAGCTTTATCAAAGTTGTCAGGATTGTCATTCGCTGGACTCGAACGACATCGGTCCGAAACATCGTGGCGTATTTGGCAGAAAGGCGGGCGCGGTCCCCGATTACAACTATTCCGCCGCGCTCAAGGCGTCGGGCATAACGTGGAACGAAGATAGCCTCGACAAATGGTTGACGGACCCGCAAAAGCTGGTCCCGGGAGCAAAGATGTTCTTTCATATCGATACGGCACAGGACCGTGCGGATATCATCGAGTATTTGAAAGAGCGGGCGAAGTAGGACGAACCGACGTAAAACGTCGAAGACGCGGCGCAATGCGAGGCTCGATGGACAACCGGCAACGGTTCAACACAGCAGTCCTGCCCCATCTTGACGACGCCCTGTCGTTGGCACGCTGGCTGACGGGCAATGCGACCGACGCGGAAGATGTCGTCCAGGATGCGTGTGTGCGGGCCTTCAAAGCCGTCGATAGTATCAGGAACAGTGATGCGCGGGCTTGGCTGCTCGCGATCGTTCGCAACACGGCTTTCACGTGGATCGAAAAAAACCGACCGAAGACCGTCACGACGACCGACGATGAAGGGCTTTTCGAGCAGGCAGGCCTAGAAAGGGTTGAACACCAAGATTCGCCGGAGGCCCTTCTGATCGAGAAAACCGATTCCGAATATTTGCATCTTGCGATAGCGGCGCTCCCCCTGGCCTATCGCGAGGTGCTGGTTCTGAGGGAAATCGAGGAACTGAACTATCAAGACATATCAAAGGTGCTTTCCATTCCCATCGGAACCGTGATGTCCCGGCTTGCGCGTGCAAGAAACCTGCTGATCCAGCGTATCGGTATGGCGGGCAAGGAAAAGGCGGGTGCAGCATGAACTCTCCCTCGTCGCGGTCGTCGCGCGAAGAATCTCTAATGCTCCTCAATGCATATCTCGATGACGAGCTCGATGCAGCATCCGTATTGGATATCGAGCGGCGCTTGGCGGACGATCCGGCCCTCCGCGTAGAGCATGATCGGCTCATGCAATTGCGAAAGACACTGTCCTCGCATTTGAAAGTCGAGCGGACGTCGGAAGATTTTCGCAATCGCGTCGCGGCGATTGCCCAAGATATGAACGATAAGCCGCCGGGGACCGTAGTGCAGCTCCCGAGTCGCGAGCGTCGGTGGAAAGATTGGCAGCAGATGGCTGCTGCAGCTGTTCTGGCCGCAGCCGTGACAGCGGGCGGGATGTATGGATTTCTGCGCCCGAGCCCAGCAGCGAACGAGATCGCGGCAATTGTCGCCGACCACCAGCGCGCGCTGCTCTCGGCAGCGCCCTTCGACGTCGCGTCGAGCGACCGGCATACAGTGAAGCCCTGGTTCGACAGCAAGCTTGCGCTATCGCCACAAGTCGTAGATCTTGCCAGCGACGGATTTCCGCTCGCGGGTGGGCGCGTCGAAGTTCTTGACGGAAAGCCGGTTCCCGTTCTCGTTTATCGTCGCCGCGCGCATGTCATTAGCGTCGTCGCGGTTCCCCATGCTGAGCAAAAATCGACGACCGAACCGGCTCTCGCAGCTACGAAAGACGGATATTCCGTCATCCGGTGGCATGGTCGCGATTTCGACTATGCCGTTGTGTCGGACCTGGCCGAAAACGAACTGAATGAATTTGTAACGCGCTGGCGGGAAGCCGCAGGCGAGAACTAAGCTGTTGCCATCTGCTTCTCGTACATACTGGCGCCCATGTTGCTATCCGATCACCAGCGCTCGACCGCTTCCTGAACACTTATGGTTGGAACGCGCGACGGTCGTGAATGACGATCATGAGCGGAGTTCGCACGGCCGGCTTCGGCTTAACCGAAAATCCCCAAGGCGTGATCGAAAATTGTGCTCTCGAGTCCGGGTCGGCCACATTTGGCTCGAATCGTCGATAGGAAGCACTTGCTCATGCTATCGAATGGCAGTCTTCTGGCCATCTTGGCAAGAGTTTCAACCATCCGCCATCGCTCGCGAAGAAGCGTTGGTCGCTTACCCTAGAGAATGCGAACCTGGGGCGCGCCGGACGCAATCGACCCGATGATCCGCGCCATCGGATAGCCAGCGCCTTCAATCTGACTGAGAATGTCGTCGGCTTGATCCGCTCCGCACGCAACCAGAAGTCCTCCAGAGGTCTGCGGGTCGGTCAGGAGCGCCTTCTGCCATTCCGGGAAGTCGTCCGGCAGAACGACATCGTGGCCATAGCTCATCCAGTTGCGCCCCGACGCACCGGTAACGAATCCACTCTCCGCCAGCGCTTTTGTGCGCGCGAGAAACGGAATCTTGTCGAATTCGATTTCGATGCCGACGCCACTGCCGCGCGCCACCTCGAGCGCGTGCCCAAGGATGCCGAAACCGGTCACATCCGTGATCGCGTGCACCTCACTATTTTCGCCGAGCGTCTGCCCGATACGGTTGAGCAGCGTCGTCGTGGTCATCAGTTCTTCGTAGGCGTCGTCCGGTAGCGCTCGCTTCTTGAACGCCGCCGAATAGATACCGACGCCAATGGCTTTGGTCAGGATGAGCGCGTCTCCGGGTTTCGCGCCAGAATTGCGGCGGACATTCTGAGGCTTCGCCAGCCCGATGACGGCGAGACCATAGATCGGTTCAGGGGAATCGATTGAATGTCCTCCGGCGACGGGAATGCCGGCCTCCGCACAAACGGAGGCACCGCCCTCGAGAATGGCGCGTACAGCCTCGACAGGCAGCTTGCCGAGCGGCATGCCGAGGATCGCGAGTGCCATGACGGGTCTGCCGCCCATCGCATAGACGTCGGAGATGGCATTTGCCGCCGCAATGCGACCGAAATCGCGCGGGTCGTCGACCATCGGCATGAAAAAATCCGTCGTGGCGATGATGCATTGGTTGTCATCAATCTGCCATACGGCGGCATCGTCACCTGTCTCCGTACCGACGAGAAGCTGGGAGAATGGACCGGCGGCAGACTGCTTTGAGAGAAGCTCCTGAAGCACCGATGGCGCCAGCTTGCAGCCGCAGCCGCCGCCATGCGCAAGGTCCGTCAAGCGAAGCGTCATGCCAGACATGTTGCATGCCTTGTTCTGCTGTGGTGGTTCATAAAAGAAGCGGCGGCCGAGTATCGCGCGAAATGTCCGGACCTCATACGAGGATATAGGTGGACATCGGGTAGAACACCACCGCAAGATTTAAGCTGCCGGAGCTGTCGGAGAATCCGATGTATGCCACTCGCCAAGCCGATTTGACTTTGAGGTGGACGGTATTCCTCGCCGTCGTGATCATCGGCCTCTTCTATGTGAAATGGTTCCCCTACTACAATAAAGCTTTTCTCGCCGCCGCCCATCATTCGATCGGCAATTCCATACTGATGGGAACAGCGGCGACACCGCCTGCGCCATCGTGGGAGGCGGCTCTGAATTACGCTCTCATCTACGGGAAAGCGATCTGGCAGGCGATGGTTCTGGGCCTTCTGGTAGGATCCGCTATCCAGGCTCTTCTTCCCGCAGATTGGATCGCACGCCTATTAGGAAGAACGGGATTTGGCGCAGTTGCCACAGCGGGCATCCTCTCCGTTCCGAGCATGATGTGCACCTGCTGCGCTGCGCCTGTCATTGTGGGCCTCCGGGCGCGGCAGGCGTCGCCCGGAGCTGCAATCGCGTTCTGGCTTGGCAACACAGTTCTCAATCCGGCGACGCTGGTTTTCATGGGCTTCGTGCTCGGCTGGAACTGGGTGGGCCTCCGCGTTGTGCTGGGCATTTTGATGGTCTTCGGTCTCGGCTATCTCGTGAACCTCATGGTGACACCGAAAGAAGCCACGGCAGCCGAAGCGCAAATTGCGGAGCTGACGGCGAAACAGGGGGGAGAGGGATTGGGCGCATCGGCGTTTGTTCGCTGGATCGAGATCTTCGCGCGCATGTCTATACGTCTCGTCCCCGAATACATTGTGCTCGTATTGCTTCTCGGTGCGACGCGCGCTTGGCTGTTTCCAGAAATCGGTCCTGCCATCGGCAACGAGATTTGGTGGATCATCGCGTTTGCGGTGGCTGGCATGCTGTTTGTCATTCCGACAGCCGGCGAAGTCCCGATCATTCAGGCAATGCTGGCGCTGGGCATGGGCGTCGGCCCGGCGGGTGCTTTGCTGATGACGCTTCCGCCGGTGAGCTTGCCGTCGCTGGCAATGGTCGGTGGATCGTTTCGCCTCCAAACGTTGCTGTTCGTCGCGGCGGGAGTCGTGATCTTCGGAATTGCCGGTGGTCTGCTGGCCGTCGGCCTGAAGTTCTGAGCTTATCCGGCCAGCAATAACGGATTGGGCGCATGGCGCGCCCACCCGGCTTCCGACACCAGAATGTCGAGCCCGAGCGAGGCTAGGTCATCCGCAAACGGATCGACCTTCGTGTCTTTCGCTTGATAGAGCATCTTTGCATAGGTCAGGCAGTCGTCGCAGGTTTCAGCCTTGACGGCGCCGGAGTCGCCGTCGATTCCTTTGAGCGACAGCGTTCGCGAGTTTTCGCATGTGATGCACGTCACGCGTACGTGGTTCCACGCCGTCGAGCACAGCGAGCAATAGAGATAGCGTGTGCCGGGAGTCTGTCCCGACGCCGTGATCAATGCCGAAACGGGCGTTGAGCCGCAGCAGGGGCATAGCCCGCGCTGAGGAAGAAGACGCAAGCCGGAGCCCTCAAGACTGGCGGCGAGCTGGGTAAAGTAGACCTGCAGCGCCGCCGCAACGTAGAGGGCCGGGCCGATGTCTTCGCCGCTCAGCGAACCCCGCAGAAAGCCGTCTGCCAGATTTTCGAGGTCGTCGATCGAATGGTCCCGCACGTCGGCGATGACGGCAGCTGCGGCGACAGGAAGAGCCGCGCGATCCAATCTATCGAGCAAGCTTGCCAAGACGTCGCGCCATGCCGAATGCCGATGATGTCCGTCAGCTGCAAACGGAGGAACACGTGCCGCGACGCAATGGTCGACGAGAGATTGTTCGATCGCGGGCATCGCGGCCACGGCCGTTGCAGCGGCGTGCTGAGCCTCGGAGAGCTGAGCCATGAAAGTGAGCCACTGAGCCATCGGATGCCCACTCGCCAGCCCCTTCAGGCGGCTGGCCGTTGCGGAAAACCGCTTCGCAGGATCAGGCAGAATGAGCGGGTCGGGAGCCGTTACGCCGCCAAGCGGACTGCCGATCCATTTGCCGGTCGGCGGTGCACCACCTTGTCTCACGAACTAATCCTTTACTTTCGCGGCGTCGCGTTGGGCCGCGGACCCGTCGAGCCGGTCGTCGCCAACGAACGGAACCATTTGCGATGGTGTCGCCACGCCCATCCCGGCGTCACCCATCCCTGGGTCATGGCTCGCATCGAGCCGCGCACCCAAATCGCGGCATAGACGTGAACAATCCAGATGATAATCGCTGCGATGGCCGCCAGCGAATGAATGAGAAGCGCCGCCCGTTGCGTCGGGATCGACGTATACGTGCCGAAATAATATTCCCAGATCACCAGACCGGTGAAAAACAGCACTGGCACGAGCAACGCCATCGACCAGAAGACGAATTTCTGCCCCGCGTTGAAGCGTGCGACTTCCGGCACGCCTTCTTCCTTGTTCTCGAGAACCTTGTCGATCGCCATCGTCCAGGCGGTATCATCCTTCGTCCAGAGATTGTCGCGCCAGAATTGAATGATCAGGCCGGCGTAGCTGATGAGCAGGACGACACCGATCCATGGATGCACGGCACGCGCTGACTCTCCGCCGCCGAAAAGACTCGAAAGCCAGAACAGCAAAGGATCGAACATGGAAAGGCCCGACAGCATCAGCAGCACGAAGCAGCCGGCGGTCAGCCAATGGTTGAGGCGGGTCACCGTGCTGTTGCGCGTCAAAGTTCCATAAGGGCGCGTCATGTCGGATGCTCCGTTTGATGACCGCGATCGCCGGTTTCCGGGAAGTCGTTAGCCTTGAGAACGTCTTCCGCAGCTTGCTCGTCTTCCGGCTGCACCACATTCGGCCCGGCGATCACCCAGTGCAGGAAGCCGGAAATCGCGGCGGCAGCAATTCCAGCAAGTGCCACGGGTTTGATCAGGCCCTTCCAAAATTCTACGGTAGCGCTGATCTTCGGATGCTGTGGCAATCCCGCATAGATCTCCGGCTTATCGGCATGATGCAGAACGTACATCACGTGCGTGCCGTCGACGCCCGGCGGATCGTAAAGACCGGCGTTCTCGAAGCCGCGCGACTTGAGATCGACGATCCGCTCGCCCGCCCAATGGGTCATGTCCTTTTTCGAACCGAACATGATCGCGCCTGTAGGGCACGCTTTCACGCACGCAGGCTCGAGCCCGACCGCGACGCGGTCGGAGCAGAGCGTGCACTTGTAGGACTTGTGATCGACCTGGCTGATCCGCGGAATATTAAACGGACAGCCCTTCACACAGTAGCCGCAGCCGATGCAGTTCTGGCTTATGAAGTCGACGATGCCGTTGGCGTATTGCACGATCGCGCCGGGGGCCGGGCAGGCCTTGAGGCACCCCGGATCCTCGCAATGCATGCAGCCGTCCTTTCGGATCAGCCACTCGAGGTCGCCTTTATCGTCGACGTATTCCGTGAACCTCATCAGCGTCCACGTGTGCGGATCGAGGTCGAGCGGGTTGTCGTAAGTACCCTCGAAGTAACCGACCTCGTCTCTGAGGTCGTTCCACTCCATGCACGCGGCTTGGCAAGCCTTGCAGCCGATGCAACGCGTCACGTCGATAAGCTTCGCAACCTGGTCTTCCCAGCTGCGAGCGGACGGAGGTGTCGTCGTGGTCGCCGAGATCCGGATGTAGTCTTGCGACTGGAGGTTTGACATCGGCTTCTCCGTCAGACCAACGGTCCGTTGACACTTTCAATATTGACCAGAAACGCCTTGTATTCCGGCGTCTGGGTGTTGGCATCGCCGACCGATGGCGTCAGCGTGTTGGCGCCGTAGCCCTTCCTTGCCTGACCGGTGAAGCCCCAATGCAGCGGGACGCCAATGACGTGCGTCGCCTTGCCGTCGACCATCAGAGGCGTAATTCTCTTCGTCACGTAGGCCTTGCAGACGATGAAGCCGCGCTTCGATGCTACGCGGACCCAACTGCCCTGCGCGATTCCTTTTTCGTTTGCCAGCGCTTCGCCGATCTCGATGAACTCCTGTGGTTGCAGGATCGAATTGATACGGGCGTGCTTGGTCCAGAAATGGAAGTGCTCCGTCAGCCGGTAGGTCGTCGCAACGTATGGGAATTCTGCCGGTGAGCCGAAATCAGCCCGATCATCGGGGAATACGCGCACCGCAGGATTGGACTGCACCTTCGGATGGAGCGCATTGATCGTCGGCGACTCGAGCGGTTCGTAGTGCTCTGGGAATGGTCCTTCCACCATCTGATCGAGAGCAAACAACCGTCCGACACCCTCGGCGTTCATGATGAAGGGTCCAACGCCGTCAGACGGCTTCACGGTCGGTCCGTAGTCGGGAACATCGATACCGACCCACTTCGTGCCGTTCCATTGGATGAGTGGTTTGGCGGGATTCCACGGATTGCCGGCGACGTCGGCGCTCGCGCGATTATAAAGAATGCGCCGGTTCGCTGGCCACGCCCAAGCCCAGTTCGGAGCGATGCCCTGTTCGCGCGGGTCGGTTGCATCGCGCCGCGCCATCTGGTTGCCCTTCTCGGTATAACATCCCGAGAAGATCCAGCAGCCCGATTCCGTTGTCCCGTCATCGCGGAGTTGCGCGAAGCCGTCGAGGAGCTCGCCGGCTTTCTTCGATACCGCGCTCGACGCATCTTTGAGATCCACCCGTGCGCGCCCGTTCATATCCTTCGCGAGCTCTTCCGGATTGGGATCCGTCGGGTTGGTGTAGTTCCACGTGAGGTTCAGGATCGGATCGGGGAATGCGCCGCCTTCCTTGCGATAAAGTTCGCGCATTCGATGGAAGATTCCCGACATGATCCAGATGTCGGATTTCGCGATGCCGGGCGGCTCGGCGGCTTTCCAATGCCATTGCAGCCAGCGCGCCGAGTTCACCAATGATCCGTTTTCTTCCGCGAAACAGGTCGTCGGAAGCTGGAAGACCTCCGTCTGAATGTTCGCGGAATCGGCGGGATTTTGCGGTCCGAAGTTTTCCCAGAAGCGCGACGTCTCGGTGTCGAGGGGATCCATCGTCACGAGGAATTTGAGCTTGGAAAGTCCGCGACGGATCTTGCCGCGATCGGGAAATGCCTGCTGCGGGTTGAAGCCCTGGCAGATGTACCCGTTCATCTCTCCTTTGTTCATCATCTCGAAGGCCTTGATGATGTCGTAGAGGGGAATGTCGAGCTTCGGCAGCCAGTCGTAGTTCCAGTTGTTTTCCGCAGTCGCCGCGTCACCGTAGATCGACTTCTGGAAGCTGACGAAGAACTTCCGGTAATTCGACCAATAGCTCATCTGGCCCGGACGCAGCGGTTTGAACTGCCGGGTCTTCATGTAATCGTCGAACGTTTTTTCCTGGTCGTTCGGCAGCGTCAAGTAGCCGGGAATGAGGTTTGATAATAACCCGACGTCTGTCAGCCCCTGGATGTTGGAGTGGCCGCGCAGCGCATTCATGCCGCCGCCCGCGACGCCGATGTTGCCAAGCAGGAGCTGCACCATCGCCATCGTCCGGATGTTCTGAGATCCGACCGAGTGCTGCGTCCAGCCGAGAGCGAAGAGGCTCGTCATCGCCTTGTCGGGCGCGGCTGTCGCAGCGATCATCTCGCACACGTGCAGGTACTTGTCTTGCGGCGTGCCGCAGATACGCGACACCATTTCGGGCGTGTAGCGGGCGACGTGCGTCTTGAGCAGGTTCATGACGCAGCGCGGATGCTGCCACGTATCGTCGGCCTTCGCGAACCCTTGCTCGTCGAGTTCGTAAGTCCAACTCGATTTGTCGTAGTCGCCCTTTTCGTGATCGTAGCCGCTGAACAGGCCGTCCTCGAAACCATAACCCTCTTGGACGATCAGACCGGCATTGCTGTAGGCGCGCACGTACTCGTGCTGAATCTGGTCTTTTTCGAGCAGATATCGGATGAGGCCCAGAAGGAAGGCGATGTCGGTCCCCGGCCGGATCGGGACGTAATAATCGGCGACCGACGCCGTGCGCGTGAAGCGAGGATCGACCACGATGAGCTTCGCACCGTTCTCGATCTTGGCTTCGACGACCCATTTGAAACCGCACGGATGCGCTTCCGCGGCGTTGCCGCCCATAACCACGACCACATCGGCATTTTTGATATCTTGCCAAGTGTTGGTCATCGCGCCGCGACCGAATGTTGGAGCCAGACTGGCCACCGTCGGTCCGTGTCAGACACGCGCCTGATTGTCGAAGACCAGCATCCCGAATGAACGGACAACCTTCCAAGTGAGATATGCTGTTTCACTCGATGATGCGGACGCCGCGAGCATGCCGGTTGAGAGCCACCGGTTGACGGTCGTGCCCTCCGCGTTCTTTGCGATGAAATTCTTATCGCGGTCGTCCTTCATCAGGCGCGCGATGCGATCGAGCGCCCAATCCCAAGTGACTTCCTTGAACGCAGTGGCGCCGGGCGCGCGGTACTTCGGAACCTTGAGGCGCGTCGGAGCATGTACGATGTCGAGCAGCGCCGACCCCTTGGGGCAGAGTGTCCCGCGGTTCACCGGATGGTCGGGATCTCCTTCGATGTGAATCACATCGGACGTGGCATTTAATGCGCCGTCACCGAGCGTGTAGATGAGAATTCCGCAAGCGACGGAGCAGTAGGTGCAAGTGTTCCGAGTTTCCTTCGCATGAGTCAGCTTGAAGGGCCGGACCAGCTCCGCGACGGCTTCGCCGCAACCGCCAAATCCCATGGCGCTGAGGCTTGAGGTGGCGAGGCTAGCGCCTGTGAGCTTTATGAAGCCTCTGCGTGTCAGGTTCATTCTGGACGCTCCATCAGCCGCATCCACTTTTAACAGTACAAGATGAACTCAGTATAGTCCTGTGAGGTTGCCCGACAAATGGGCCGCAGTCTTTCGATAACTTGCAAAAAAATCGCATGTCACAGACGTCCGAATTTGAAAGACAGCTTCGACGGCGTAGAAGCCCTCAAAATGGTAAGGACAGGCATTTTTGACGGCGCTGCGACAGCGTATTGCCAATCTCCCTGAAAGGCTGTTTAAGCCTCGCCATAGGCTTCCAAGCGCGAGATGCTGGCATCCTCTCCCGGGGGTGGTTAAGATCCGCGATGTGCGGCAGTTTAAAAACGTAGAAAATTCATAGCGATAATCGTGAGGGCTAAGACTTGTCCGCACGAATGTTGCGGCAACTGGCGGCGTCAGCGCTTTGTCGACCCGTCGGCGGCTTCCTAGATAATTGGGTCGGCGGGGGTTTGAGGACGCCCTCCGACCTCCAATCAGGACACGGATGATGCAAGTCACGGAAACGGCACGAGAAGGATTGAAGCGCACGCTGCAGGTCGTCGTCGGGCAGGCGGAGCTGAAGGAGCGCTTTACGTCCCGCCTCGATGAGCTCAAGGACCGCGTGCAGATCAAGGGCTTCCGACGCGGCAAGGTTCCGGTGGCGCACTTGAAGAAGCTCTATGGCAAGTCGCTGATGCAGGAAGTGATGGAGCAGACGCTCAACGATACGAGCGCCCAAGCCATCAAAGATCGCAATGAGCGCCCAGCACAGCAGCCGAAAGTCGAACTCGTCGACTTCAACGAGGAGACGTTCGAAAAGATCGTCAGCGGCCAAGGCGATCTTGCGTACAATATGTCATTCGAGGTCCTGCCGCCGATCCCGCTGTCCGACCTGACGTCACTGAAGCTTGAGAAGCTCGTCGCAGAAGTCGATGACGCTGCGATCGATAAGGCGCTGGCGAATCTCGCCGAGCGCAACACCGCTTACGACCCGGAAGAGGGACGCGCGGCGGGCGAGGGCGACCTTGTGACGATGAATTTCGTCGGCAAGATCGCCGGTGAAGCTTTCGAAGGCGGCTCGGCCGAGGGGCAGAGCCTTGTGATCGGCAAGAACCAATTTATTCCAGGCTTCGAGGAAGGCGTCACCGGTATGAAGGCGGGTGACGAGAAGGTCGTTAGCGCGACCTTCCCTGAGGTCTACCCCGTAAAGGAGCTCGCCGGCAAAACGGCGGACTTCGACGTAAAGGTGACGGCCGTGGCCAAGCCGCGGACGCCGACAGTCGATGAAGAATTCGCCAAGGGCGTCGGTGCGGAAAGCATGGAGCAGCTGCGCGGTTTCATCTCCGAGCAGATCAAGCGCGAGTACGACCAGGCGTCCCGCCAGAAGCTGAAGAGGGAAATCCTCGACGCGCTCGACGCAGCCCACCGGTTCGAGCTGCCGGCCTCCCTTGTCGATTTCGAATTCAACAATATATGGACTCAGCTCGAGAACAATCTCAAAGCCACGAACAAGACGTTCGCCGACGAAGGCAAGTCCGAGGACGAGGCGCGTGCCGAGTATCGGCAGATTGCCGAGCGTCGGGTGCGCCTCGGTCTCGTGATCGGCGAGATCGGCGACAAGAACAACCTGCAAGTCTCTCAAGACGAGTTGCGCCGCGCGCTGGTCGAACAAGCGCGCCGCTACCCCGGCCGGGAGAAGCAGGTCTATGAGTATTATGAGAAAACGCCCGGTGCACTGGCCGAGCTTCGCGCTCCGATTTTCGAGGACAAGGTCATCGACTTCGTGATCGAGGAAGCCAAGCCGACCGAGAAGAAGGTGACCCGGGACGAACTCCTGAAGGCCGTCGAAGAGGCGACCGAGCAGTAGTGTCTTCGGGTGGGTTACCTCTCGGGCAGACTTGAAGTGTGCGAGTGAGGTGGGCGCGGCGCACTGCCGGCCTACCGAGATGAGGAAAGACGAAGGCGATGCGCGATCCGATCAATACGTTGACGAACACCTTCTGGCCGATGGTCGTCGAGCAGACGACGCGCGGAGAGCGCGGCTATGACTTGCCTTCGCGGCTTCTCAAGGAGCGCATCATCTTCGTGACCGGCCCCGTCGAAGATCATATGGCCGCATCGATCTGCATGCAGCTTTTGTTCCTCGAGTCGGAGAACCCGAAAAAAGAGATCTCGATGTACATCAACTCGCCGGGCGGCGTCGTCACGGCGGGTATGGCAATCTACGACACGATGCAGTTCGTGAAGCCGGCGGTTGCAACGCTGTGCATCGGGCAGGCGGCATCGATGGGATCGCTTCTGCTCTGCGCCGGAGCCAAGGGCATGCGCTACGCGCTGCCGAACGCGCGCGTCATGGTGCACCAGCCGTCCGGCGGCTTTTCCGGCCAAGCCTCCGATATCGAGCGCCACGCCGAGGACATCATCAAGATGAAGCGGCGCCTCAATGAAACCTATGTGAAGCACACGGGTCAGACCTACGAGACCGTCGACAAGACGTTGGACCGCGATTACTTCATGACCGCCGATCAGGCGCGCGACTTCGGGCTGATCGACAAGGTACTCGAGAGCCGCGACGAAGTTGAAAGCGGCGTGTTCGAAACGGGCAAGGTCACTGGCTAGCAGTGCGGATGCAACGTTAGCGCGACGGCACAATATCGAAGGGGGCGAGCGACACATCGCCCCTCAAAAGAACAAACGCCGCACATCGGCGAATGAGTTTAGGTAAATGCTCGTATTGAATCGACGGTGTTGCCTGGACGTTTATCAACTGTGGCAATAGCGCCGCTTGCGAGCTGTGGCTGGCTGGGCTCCATTAATCCAATCTTGATCTGCAGAACGGTAGCGTGCTCAGATCGATTATGGAGTTCACGTCGCCGCAGAATCGGCTCCGCACCGGACGTGAAAGAGCGGACCAAAGCAAGAACATCCTGATGATGGGCTTGCACGGAAGGTGAGAACACATGGCTCAAGAGAAGAACACTCTTTACTGCTCATTCTGCGGCAAGAGCCAGCATGAGGTTCGCAAACTGATTGCTGGCCCGACGGTATTCATCTGCGATGAATGCGTCGAGCTCTGCATGGACATCATCCGCGAAGAGAACAAGAACACGCTGGTCAAATCACGCGATGGCGTTCCGACGCCGCAGGAGATTTGCAACGTCCTCGACAGCTACGTTATCGGCCAATACCACGCGAAGCGCGTTCTCTCCGTCGCGGTTCACAACCACTACAAGCGTCTGAACCACGCCTCGAAGAACAACGACGTGGAGCTGGCGAAGTCGAACATCCTGCTCGTCGGTCCGACGGGATCGGGCAAGACGCTGCTCGCTCAGACGCTGGCGCGTATTCTCGATGTTCCGTTCACGATGGCGGACGCGACGACGCTCACCGAGGCAGGCTACGTCGGCGAAGATGTCGAGAACATTATACTGAAGCTGCTGCAGTCAGCTGACTACAACGTCGAGCGGGCGCAACGTGGCATCGTCTATATCGACGAAGTCGACAAGATCAGCCGCAAGTCTGACAACCCCTCCATCACGCGTGATGTCTCGGGAGAGGGCGTGCAGCAGGCGCTTCTGAAGATCATGGAAGGCACCGTCGCCTCCGTGCCTCCGCAGGGCGGCCGCAAGCACCCGCAGCAGGAATTTCTGCAGGTCGACACCACGAATATCCTTTTCATCTGCGGAGGCGCGTTCGCAGGGCTCGAGAAGATCATCTCGCGGCGTGGCAAGGGTTCCTCGATCGGCTTCTCGGCGCGTGTCAGCGGGCCTGATGAGCGGCGCACCGGCGAAATTTTGCGCAATGTCGAACCCGAAGATCTCCTGAAGTTCGGTCTGATCCCTGAGTTCATCGGCCGTCTGCCGGTCATCGCGACGCTTGAGGATCTCGATGAAGCCGCTCTCGTTCAGATCCTGACCGAGCCGAAGAATGCCATCGTCAAGCAGTACCAGCGCCTTTTCGAGATGGAAGACGTCAAGCTGACGATCACGCTCGACGCACTGCGGGCGATTTCCCGCAAGGCGATCGAGCGCAAGACAGGCGCCCGCGGTCTCAGGTCGATCATGGAAGGCATTCTTCTCGACACGATGTACGACCTGCCGACCCTCAAAGGCGTCGAGGAAGTCGTGATCGGTCCGGAAGTCGTGGAAGGCTCGGCGAAGCCGCTTCGGATCTACTCGGAACGGGCAGAGGAAAAAGGCTCGACCGCCTAGCCCGTCGCGACAATTAAGGCTTTCCGGGAGCTTGGTCCCGGGACTTGTTTGCGGGACGCCGGTCCCTATTTGTTCGGAGGGAGTGGCATCAAGCAGCCAGCCGAGAATTCTCCGAAAACCGGTGTCTAGGGCTTGGGTCTCACCCCGCGCTCGCGCTCACGAGCATGTCGACCGTCGCCACAAAAGGGGCGGGATGCGTGGCTCCTAAAGTGGAACGGGTGTGGAATGTGCCGGTAGGTTATGCAAAATCTCCGGCGCAACGCGGATAGGTAGTGAAATGAGCGAAGACAAAAAGACCAAGGAAAAGGCTACCGGCAAAGAGCTGTTCCCAGTTCTTCCGCTCCGGGACATCGTTGTCTTTCCTTACATGGTCGTCCCTCTCTTCGTCGGACGCGAGAAGTCGATCGCGGCGCTCGAAGAAGTCATGCGTGCCGACAAGCAGATTTTGCTGGCCGCGCAAAAGAACGCCAGCGATGATGATCCGGCTCCTGACGCGATCTACGAGATCGGCACGCTCGCGTCGGTGCTGCAGCTTCTGAAGCTTCCTGACGGGACGGTGAAGGTCCTCGTCGAAGGCAACGCGCGCGCCCGGATCACGCGCTATACCTCGAACGCCAATTATTTCGAAGCTGAGGTCGAGCGGGTCGTCGAAGTCCCGGGTGCCAAGGATGAGCTTGAGGCCCTCGCACGCTCGGTTGTGACCCAGTTCGAGAGCTACGTGAAACTCAACAAGAAGGTCTCGCCAGAGGTTCTGAGTAACGTCGGCCAGATCGAGGATTACGCGAAGCTCGCCGATACGATCGCCTCGCATCTTGCCGTGAAGATTTCCGACAAGCAGGACGTGCTGGAAACCGCCAGCATCTCCGAGAGGCTGGAACGCGTCTACACGCTGATGGAAAGCGAAATCTCGGTTCTTCAGGTCGAGCGTAAGATCCGCTCGCGCGTCAAGCGCCAGATGGAGAAGACGCAGCGCGAATACTATCTGAATGAGCAGATGAAGGCCATTCAGAAGGAGCTGGGTGATTCCGACGAGCGCGACGATATCTCGGAGTTCGAGGAAAAGATCGAGAACACCAAGCTGTCGAAAGAAGCCAAGGACAAGGCGCTGGCTGAGCTGAAGAAGCTGAAGCAGATGTCGCCGATGTCTGCCGAAGCGACGGTCGTGCGCAACTATCTCGATTGGCTCTTGTCGATCCCGTGGGGGATCAAAGGCAAGGTCAAGAAGGATATAGCCGAAGCACAGACGATCCTCGATCAGGAGCACTATGGCCTCGAGAAGGTCAAAGAGCGCATCCTCGAGTATCTCGCCGTCCAGGCGCGCACCAACAAGCTGAAGGGGCCGATCCTGTGCCTCGTCGGGCCTCCGGGCGTCGGCAAGACGTCGCTCGGCAAGTCGATCGCCAACGCGACCGGCCGCGAATTCGTGCGCATGTCTTTGGGCGGCGTTCGTGACGAGGCGGAAATCCGTGGCCACCGTCGGACCTATATCGGCTCGATGCCGGGCAAGGTCATCCAGTCCATGAAGAAGGCGAAGCGGACAAACCCGCTCTTCCTCTTGGATGAGATCGACAAGATGGGCCAGGACTTCCGCGGTGATCCGGCAGCGGCGCTGCTGGAAGTGTTGGATCCCGAGCAGAACGCCACGTTCAACGACCACTATCTGGAGGTCGACTATGACCTTTCGAATGTGATGTTCGTGACGACGGCGAACACGCTCAACATTCCGCCCGCTCTGATGGACCGCATGGAGATCATTCGCCTTGCGGGCTATACGGAGGACGAGAAGCTCGAGATCGCGAAGCGCCATTTGATCCCTGAGCAATATTCGGCTCACGGGCTCGAACAGGGCGAGTGGACGGTCGAAGATGGTGCTCTGAAGGAAGTCATTCGCCGCTATACGCGCGAAGCTGGCGTGCGTTCGCTCGAACGCGAAATCGCCAAGCTCGCCCGCAAGGCCGTGAAGGAAATCCTGACGACGTCGAAGACATCCATTGTCGTCACCGCTGAGAACGTTCATGACTTCCTCGGCGTGCCGAAGTTCCGCTTCGGCGAAGCCGAGCTCGAGGATCAGGTCGGTATCGTTACCGGACTGGCCTGGACGGAAGTCGGCGGCGAGCTGCTCACAATCGAAGGCGTCATGATGCCGGGCAAGGGCAGGATGACCGTCACGGGCAACCTGCGCGATGTGATGAAGGAATCGATTCAGGCCGCGAACGCCTACGTGCGCTCGCACTCGGTTGACTTCGGCATTCATCCTTCGCTGTTCGAGAAACGCGACATCCACGTTCACGTGCCGGAAGGCGCGACGCCGAAGGATGGTCCGTCCGCTGGTATCGCGATGACGACGGCGATCATCTCGGTGTTGACGGGCATTCCCGTCCGCAAGGATGTCGCGATGACAGGCGAGATCACGCTACGTGGCCGTGTGCTGCCGATCGGCGGCCTTAAGGAAAAACTCCTTGCGGCTCTGCGCGGCGGTATCAAGACAGTCATCATCCCGGAAGAGAACGCCAAGGATTTGGCGGAAATTCCGAGCGAAGTGTTGACCAAGATGGAGATTATCCCGGTATCGCGCCTGGATGAGGTTCTGAAGGTCGCACTCGTACGCGTACCGGAGCCGATCACCTGGGACGAAGCTGCAGAAGCCGAAGCCCTTGAGGCGAAAGACTCCGATAAAGGCGGTGCGCGGATTACCGCACACTGATCTTTTTCGAGAAGAATAAAGTTATACAAAAGAATACCCCTGCGCGGTAACCGTGTGGGGGTATTTTCTTTTGCGCGCAGCGAGCATTTCTATGCGCTTTTGTCCGGAAATACGGGCGTTTTCCGCTTGACGGACCCGGCGATTGGGCGCTTGTAGCCCTTCATGCGCGGCCCGCTTCTCCCCGAAATGGCCGCCTCGGGCTTCGAGCCCTGAACCGAAGCCTCACCTCCCACACTAAAGGAAAGAAGAGATGAGCAAGAAAGATTTGATTGATGCCGTTGCGAGGGATTGCGAGCTGACGAAGGAAAAGGCGAGCGGCGTGGTGGACGCCGTGCTCGCTCATATTCGAGCCGCGATGAAGGACGGTCACGAAGTGCGCATCCCCGATTTCGGCACCTTCAAAGTCGCGGCCCGCAAGGCACGCGAAGGTCGCAATCCTGCGACCGGCAAGACCATTCAGATCCCGGCGTCCCGCGTGCCCAAATTCACGCCTGCCAAGGGTCTCAAGGACGCGCTGAACATCAACTAAGGTTGCGTCACGCTTTTTTTTCACGCGCGCTGCTGAAATCGGCGCGCGTGTTTATTTTGACAGCCTTTTGCAGACGGACTAGCAAAGGCGCGTCGGGCGGTTAGCTCAGTGGTAGAGCGCCTCGTTTACACCGAGGATGTCGGGAGTTCGACCCTCTCACCGCCCACCAGGTTTGATTTGCGCCACACGACCCGCCTTCGGCGCGGGTTCGTTGAAGCAACCGCCCTTACATCCTAAGTGAGTGCCTTCCGTTCGCAGCCAACGAAGAAAGCACAACCATGCCCCTATCGATGTACGACGTCGCGATTCCGACCTTCCAGAAGCAGCTCGCAGCGCTTGAAGCGTTTCTCGCCAAGGCCGCCGACCAAGCCGCCGCAAAGAAGATTGATTTCGCGGTTTACCTTGGTTCGCGGCTCTATCCCGACATGTTCAACCTGACACGCCAAGTGCAGCTCGCGACCGATTTCGCTAAGGCGGCACCGGCTCGTCTCGCGGGCCTCGAAATTCCGAGCTTCCCGGATACTGAAACGACGTGGCCGGAACTGAAAGCCCGCATCGCGAAAATTCAAGCATTGCTTGCTGCCTACAAGCCCGAGCAGTTCGAAGGGGCGGAATCTCGCGAGTTGACCCTGAAGGTCGGCGGCCAGGAGGTGACGATGAACGGCCGCGAATACCTGCTCCACGTAGCCTTCCCGAACTTCTACTTTCACTGCGCCACCGCCTACGACATCCTGCGTCACAACGGCATCGAGATCGGCAAACGCGATTTTGTTCCGCGGAGATAAGGGCTGCGGCGCTTGCGCCTGAAATCGGCTGAGAAAGGCCGGAACTCTGGCTTGACGGCGGGGCGGCCTTCACGTATTCCGACCCTGTGACGGCGGGCGCTTCGGCGCCCGTCACTTTCTGGATTGCGGGAGTAGCTCAGTTGGTTAGAGCGCCGCCCTGTCACGGCGGAGGCCGCGGGTTCAAGTCCCGTCTCTCGCGCCATTTTTCATAATGGCATCTGATCCATTTTGCCCCTATCGCGCTTCCGCTATCTGGTCCCCCGACAATTTGCGTGACCGCCATATCTCAACGAGATTGATGGCGTCGGCCTTTGGCGGCTAATCGATCGGCCGGAGCACCTGTTGACCTTTGCTGGAGGACTGGGCAGACACCGCCGTCCTGAGTGACATGCAGAGGTTCAGCCGGTCATCGCTTGTGCTCGATGGAAAGCGGCTGACCTCGGCCTTACGGATTATGCCATTGAAGCCTCCATGTCATAGCCGTACGCTTTGCTAGCGGGGAAATCGTGTGTGGGGGGAACTCGTGTCACGAAAGCATTGGGCACTTGTAATCGTCGCGTGCATTTTGGCGCTCACATGGTGGCAGGGCGCGCCGCTGCTTTCGTTTTTGAAGAACCACAGCGCTCCGGCGAGCCAGAAAACGCGGTCTTCCAGCCCCGTGCCGGTAACGGTGACGTCGGTAAAAAGGGGCGACTTTCCCGTCTATTTGCTCGGGCTCGGGACCGTTCAGCCTTATCGGACGGTGACGCTGCGCAGCCGTGTGGACGGGCAGATCACAAAGGTTCTGTTCAGACAGGGACAGATGGTGAAGCAGGGCGATCCGCTCATCGAAATCGATAAGCGGCCCTACCAGGCGGCGCTCGATCAAGTCAAAGCGAAAAAGCAGCTCGACCAGGCGACGCTTACCAACGCGCAGAAAGATCTCGAGCGCTACCTCAATGCCGGCTCGCTGGCCGTATCTCAACAGCAGATCGACACGCAAAAGACCCTCGTCGCGCAGCAGCAGGCACAGATCGCCGCGGACGACGCTGCGATCGAAAGCGCCCAGACGCAACTCGATTACACGACGATCTCATCACCGCTGACAGGGAAGATTGGATTTCGCACGGTTGATCCGGGCAATATCGTGCATGCAGCTGACCAGACAGGCATCGTCACGATCGTCCAGCTGCAGCCCATCTCGATCGTCTTGACTGCTCCGGAAGAACGAATACCCACGATCAATGCAGCGCTTGCATCCGGCGTGGTGCCGGTCGATGCTTTCAGCTCGGATGGATTGAAGACGCTGGCGCACGGCCACCTTGCCTTCATCGACAATTCGGTGTCGCAAGCGACCGGCACAATCGGTATGAAAGCCACATTCCAAAATGCAGACCAGATTTTATATCCGGGCCTGTCTGTGGCGGCGCAGACGCTGATCGAAACGATCAAGAACGCGCTCCTCGTTCCTGAAGGTGTCGTCCAACACGGTCCCGACGGCCTGTTTGCGTTCGTCGTCAACACGGACAACACGGCGGCGGTGCAGCCCATAAAGGTCAGCCAGACGGGCGTTGGCGAAGCGGTGGTGAGCGAGGGACTTTCGGAAGGGCAAAAAGTCGTCGTCGACGGTCAGTATCGTTTGGTGTCGGGCTCCAAAATCCAGGCAACCGAAATGACCGCGGGCGGAAACTGACATGGCGATCAGCATTTCGGAGCCGTTTGTCCGTTTTCCGATTGCGACGTCACTCTTGATGGTCGGAATCGTCTTCGTCGGCATCATCGCCTATCCACTCCTGCCAGTATCGCCCCTGCCGCAAGTAGACTTTCCCACTATTCAGGTATCGGCGACACTGCCGGGCGCTGATCCGAGCACGGTTGCCTCATCCATCGCGCAGCCTCTTGAAACGCAATTTGCGCAGATCCCCGGGGTCACGCAAATGACGTCGTCGAGCTCGCTGAACAGCGCTTCGATTACCATCCAGTTCGATCTCGATCGCGATATCGATGCCGCTGCGAACGACGTGCAATCGGCGATTAACGCGGCTGAAGGACAGCTTCCGAAGAACCTGCCGAACCCGCCGAGCTACCGTAAAGTCAATCCGGCGGATTCTCCGATCCTGCTGCTCGGGGCTACGTCCGATACGCTGCCGCTCACCGAGGTCGACGATAACGTCGAAGCAAAACTCGCTCAGAAAATCAGCCAGATCTCCGGTGTGGCGCAAGTTTCGATCGGGGGTCAGCAAAAACCCGCCATTCGTGTCCAACTCGATCCCGCGAAGCTCGTCGCAAAGGGATTGTCGATGGAGGACGTCCGGGCGGCGCTCGCCGTGCAAACAGTAAATACCGCAAAAGGCTCGATTAACGGAGACAAGCGCGCATACACGATTTACGCGAACGACCAGTTGCCGGACTCCAAGGATTGGAATGATGCCGTCATCACCTATCGCAACGGCATGGCGCTCCGTGTCAGCGACGTCGGCAGGGCAATAACGGGACCGGAGGATACACGCCAGGCGGCCTGGGCAGATGGCAAGCGCGGCGTCTTTCTCGTCATCTTCAAACAGCCCGGCGCGAACGTCATCGAGACCGTCGATCGGATCATGTCGGCCCTGCCGAAGCTCACGCTGGCAATGCCGCCCGCGATCGATGTTTCGGTCCTGAGTGACCGGACGCAAACCATACGCGCCTCGGTGCACGACGTGCAGTTTACGCTCCTGCTGACGATCGCGCTGGTCGTCATGGTAATTTTCATTTTTTTACGCAATTTCTGGGCGACCGTCATTCCCAGCGTTACTGTTCCGCTGGCGCTCCTCGGCACATGCGCGGCCATGTGGCTGGCCGGATATAGTCTCGACAATCTCTCGCTGATGGCTCTGACAATCTCAGTCGGCTTCGTCGTCGACGACGCCATCGTCATGCTCGAAAATATCACGCGCTACATCGAAGAGGGCGACAGCCCGATGGACGCCGCAATCAAAGGTTCGCGCGAGATCGGCTTTACGATTCTATCGATCAGCGTATCGCTGGTCGCCGTCCTCATTCCCCTGCTGCTGATGGGTGGGATCGTCGGCCGATTGTTCCGTGAATTCTCCGTCACTCTATCGATGACGATTTTCATATCGGCATTCGTGTCTCTCACGCTGACCCCGATGATGGCATCTCGCTTCCTGAAGGACGCGAAGGATCAGAGGCACGGTCGCCTCTACAAAGTCAGCGAAAAGGGGTTCGATACTCTTTTGAAAGCGTATGAGCGCGGGCTTGACGTCGTTTTACGGCACCAGTTCGTGACGCTCCTCGTATTTTTCGCAACCTTTGCGCTCTCGATCTATCTGTTTGTTTTAATCCCGAAAGGCTTCTTTCCGCAGCAGGACACTGGCCTGATCACTGGGCAATCGGAAGCAGCACAAGACATTTCCTTCGCCGACATGTTGCGCCACCAGCAGGTTCTCGGCGACATCGTTCGCAAAGATCCCGACGTTGCACACGTTGCGATGTCTATCGGCGGTGGCAGCGCCCTCAATTCCGGGCGCATGTATATTACGCTGAAGCCGAGCGGAGAACGTCACGCAACGGCCGATCAGATCATAGCGCGCCTCCAGGTGCAGCTCGCAAAAGTTCAAGGTGCCAAGCTATTCCTTCAGGCGGCGCAGGATCTGAACATCGGAGGACGCTCGTCGAAAACCCAATATCAGTTCACCTTGCAAAGCGCGGACATCAACGAACTGAACACTTGGGCGCCAAAGCTTCTCGAGAAGATGAAGTCCCTGCCGGAATTGCGTGATGTTGCGTCTGATCAGCAGACCTCCGGCACGACCCTGTCTCTCACGGTGGATCGCAACCAGGCCGCGCGATACGGAATTACGCCAGATCTCATCGACGCAACGCTTTACGACGCATTCGGACAGCGGCAGATCGCGCAGTATTTCACGCAAGTCTCGACGTACGAAGTGATCATGGAAGTGTTGCCGTCTCTTCAAGGCGATGTGGAAACGCTGCAAAAGCTTTACATCACGTCTCCGCTCACGGGTGGACAGGTGCCGCTGTCGGTCTTCGCGAGATGGACCACTGACAACGTGAAGCCTCTCTCGATCAGTCATCAGGGCCAGTTCCCGGCGATCACCTTAAGTTTCAATTTGGCCCAGGGCGTTGCGCTAGGGGAAGCCACCGCGGCTGTCGAACAGGCGGAAGCGGACATCGGCATGCCTCCGACGATCACCTCGACCTTCCAAGGCAACGCCCAGGCATTTCAGGATTCGCTATCGACTGTGCCGATGTTGATCGTCGCGGCGCTGATCGTCGTCTATCTCATTCTCGGAATTCTTTATGAAAGCTACATTCATCCGTTGACCATTCTTTCGACGCTGCCCTCGGCAGGTGTCGGAGCCCTGGCGACATTGATGCTGTTTGGCTTCGACTTCAGTCTGATCGCGCTCATCGGAATTATTCTGCTCATCGGCATCGTCAAAAAGAACGGCATCATGCTTGTCGATTTCGCGATCGCCGCCGAGCGTGATCTCAAAATGAATCCAGTCGAAGCCATCCGCAGGGCATGCCTTTTGCGGTTCCGGCCGATTCTGATGACAACGATGGCAGCCCTTCTTGGCGGCGTACCATTGATGCTTGGCACCGGAACGGGATCGGAGATCCGCCAACCGCTAGGCTACGCGATCGTCGGCGGCCTTCTCGTTAGTCAGATCCTGACGCTCTTCACGACGCCTGTGGTTTATCTTTATCTCGAAAGTTTTTCACGTTGGCTCGCTAACTTGCCGATGCTGCAACCTTCCAAGGCGAACGCGGTGCCGCAACGGACAAATCCGGATCACACTTAGTCGATCTCCGTCACCCGCCGCTGTTCATGCGGCCGAGTAACGGCTTGCCCGCCGAGCGAAGTCGGCGGGCAATCCTCGGTTCCTGCAGATCTCATCCGATCTCGCGGATTACGCCTCGATGCATGTCCTCGAGGAGGGCTCGCACGTTGTCTTTCGTGAGCGGGACGGGATTCGTGCCCGCCGTCGGATCCTCGACGGCGAGCGCCGCAATCTCATCAAAACGCTTCGGCTCAACGCCAAGATCGGCGATCGTGGGCGGGATGCCGAGATCGGCCCGAAGTGCGAGACTCCAGTCACGTATCGCGCCCACCGCCGCGTTGGGCGTCGAACCGCTTCTCAAACCCAGATAGCTGGCGAGCCGCTGCATCTTTTCACCGATTGCCGGCGCGTTGAATGCCAGCACATAAGGCATGACGACGGCGTTGGTCAGGCCATGATGCGTACCATAGATTGCGCCGATCGGATGGCTCACGGAGTGGATCGCGCCCAACCCCTTCTGGAAGGCCGTTGCCGCCATGGCGGCAGCAGCCATCATTTGCCCTCGCGCATCGATGTTCGTTCCGTCGCGGAAAGCCGGAACCAGCCAATCGCGGACCAAGCGCACACTTTCCATAGCAATGGCGTCCGCCATCGGGTGGTAGCTCGGAGCGCAATAGGCTTCAATTGCGTGAGAGAGCGCATCCATGCCGGTGCCTGCGGTCAGCGAGGGAGGCAGACCGATTGTGAGTTCCGGATCGGCGATTGCAATTCTCGGCATCATCTCCGGATGAAAGATGATCTTCTTCACATGCGTTTCGCCATTGGTGATGACGGTCGCGCGCCCGACCTCAGAGCCCGTGCCCGATGTGGTCGGGACCGCGATCACCGGAGCAATCCCGTCCGTCAAGGCGCGACGCCAGTTATCGCCCACGTCTTCGAAGTCCCAGACAGGACGGGTCTGGCCGACCATGAAAGCGACCGTCTTGCCGACATCGAGGGCACTACCGCCTCCAAAAGCGATGACGCCATCATGATTGCCGGAGCGATACGCGGCAATTCCGTCATCGACGTTCGTCGACGTGGGATTCCCCTGTACCTTGTCGAAGACATTCACCCCGAGCCCGGCCTCGCGCAGCTGCGCAACGGCGGAGGAAACCATCGGCAGGCTCGAAAGGCCGGGATCGGTGACCAAAAGCGGCCTCGCGATTCCTGTATCGCGGCACGCCTGTGAAAGCTCGGCTATGCGTCCCGCGCCGAACCATACTTTCGTCGGGTAACTCCAATTCGACTTCTGAGGGGTCATGCCTCGCTCCTTGCCGGCAGTTGGTGTTCTTGTTCACGCGCGTGCGCAACGGATGCCTTGACGGCATCGGCGATCGTCATGATGGCGTCGCGAGCTTCCGCCACGCCTCCGGACATCGCGGTAAAAGCGTGGGGTAGACTTGGAAAAACGAGCCTCGAAACAGAAACGCCGTCTTCTTCGAGGCGGCGACCGAATGCTTCACCTTCCGCAAACAGCAGATCGTATCCCGCTTGCACGAGGATCGTAGGCGGAAGCCCCGCCAGCGTGCTGGCACGGGCGACCGAGCACATCGGGTCCTCAGCGTCGCGCTCGTCGCGCATATATTGATCGCAATACCAGATCATGTCGTCACGCGTCAGCGGATAGCAATGATCGAAAGGCGTCGCCGGCATCGCGCGCCGGTTCATCTCCAGAACGGGATAGATGAGCAGCTGAAGGCAAGGGAGAGATTCTTGCGCGTCGCGCAAACGGAGTGAAACAGCAGCGGCGAGATACCCGCCGGCGGAATCTCCTCCGATGGAGATGAGATCCGGATCGGCTCCGAGGTATCGTGCTGAATCCTTTGCCCACCGGAACGCCGCCAACGCATCATCGAGCGCCGCAGGAAACCGGTGCTCGGGCGCCAGCCGATAAGAGGCCGACAGGACGAGAGAACCGGACCTTTCCGCGATGAGGCTGCAAACCGTGTGACAAGAATCGAGACTTCCGAGAACGCAACCGCCGAAATGAAAATAGACGAGCAGGGGATTACCCGAGCTTGGCGATGCTTTCGGCCTGTAGAGTCGCGCCGACAAGCTCCCGGCGGGGCCCGGTATCGTGAGCGCGGTGCAAGCGACATCGCGAGAAGGAGGACCCTCCAGCAGGTCTAACGATAAGAGCCGCCTTTGGCGCCGGGTGATTGGATCACCGCCCGTCGAGCCGCCAAATCTCCTGATCAGCTTCGCATGAATGAGAGTACGCGCATTTACAGGCGGATTCTGCAGTCCGAGAGAGGAAGAGCCGGCGAAAGCAGAGAGAGCAGGTAGCGCGAGCTGAAAGAGGCGGCGAAACAATTTCCAGCTTCGCTTGCTCCAGCCTTCAGATCTTCCGGAACGCATATGGCACATGACTGTGTCTGACGGCATCAGCGACCCCAAACGCTGGGCCGTCGCCGCCCTGAGCAGCATTGCGGTGCTTCATCTAAAAAGCGCTGTGCCACGATCATCATCGCAATGCCCAAGTATTCCCTGTCGTGCGCCCATTCTGCGAGCACAACATATATTGTCAATATATCCAACAAAGGAAACGCGACAAAATATGAGCAAACGGCGAGAATTTTTTCGTCGACGAACACGCAGATATTTTCGTGATCGCGCTATAAAAATATTGACAATATATTTGACGAGCGCATTACTGGCGCAAACGTCGTGAGCCCTGCCACTCAGAGGATCAGCGTGCCGAAGAAGAGGGAACCCTTCCGACTTCCCCAAGCCGAGGGCGAGCGGGAAACCCAGGCGACACAGGCCTATCACGCCGTGCGCGCGATGATTCTTCGCTGCGAACTTCCGCCCGGCTCTGCAATAAATGATCGTCAGTTGATCGAGAGATTGAGCTTTGGCCGCACGCCGCTTCGCGAAGCGTTGCTTCGGCTTGCTGGGGAAAGGCTCGTTATATTCCAGCGCAACCAGGTGATCGAGGTTGCGCCGGTCACATTATCGGAAATCAATGAGCTCTATACGCTGCGTCTTCAGCTGGAGCGCCTTGCATGGAGGCTTTGGCTCGAACGCGCATCGCCGAAGCAGATTGCGAAGCTGTCGAATACATTTCAATCCGTCCCTGCATTGACGCGCGATGGCGATGTCGAGGGCTTGCTGCACCTCGATTTCGAATTTCATTCGCAGGTCTATCAGGAGTGCGCCAACCCGTTTCTCACGCAGGCGCTCTATAACCTTTCCGGCTTGACCTATAGACTTTGGTTCATGACCAACACGAATGATGTCAAGCAACAGGCCGCTACGGCGCGATCGCACGCGCCGATCATCGAAGCCATTCGCAAGCGTGATGCTCGCACACTCGATGCCGAAATCGCTCGGCACATCTCCGAAGCTTATGACGTGATCATGGAGAGGTTTCGGGTCAACACGGTTAGCCGCATAGGTGAGATTCCCATTCAATTGTTGAAGAAGGAGGAGAGAAATGGCGTGCGTGACGCGTAAATGGAAGCAACTGCTGACTGGAGCGGTATTCGGAGTTACCGCTTTCGGCTCGAGCGCGGCGATGGCCGGTGGCCAGCTCACGATGTTGGTCTGGGAGGGTTATGCGGACAAAAGCTTCGTTGCGCCATTCGAACAGGAATCCGGCTGCAAGGTGAATGCGGTCTACGTCGGATCCAATGACGAGATCGTCGCGAAAGTCATGAGCGGTGGCGGAACCGCTGATCTGATTTCACCATCCAATGATACGACGATGCGATTGATCAACGCCGATGCGGTATCGCCCGTTGATACGAGCAAAGTCCCGAATATGGCAGACTTCCTGCCTCAGTTTCACAATCCGAAATGGCTGACCAAAGACGGCAAAGTCTACGGCGTCTCCTACGGGTGGGGGGTCATTCGCATCATTGCAGACCCTGCAGCGGTTCCCGCTTCCACGGACACGCTAGGATTTTTGTGGGATCCGAAATACGCGGGCAAGCTGTCGGTTTGGGACGATATCGAGACGATCTATATGACGTCGCGCTATCTTGGCTTCAAAAATACCTACGATCTTTCCGATGAGCAGCTCGAGCAGATCAAGGCGAAGCTCATTCAGATGAAGCCGAACATCCGCAAATACTGGTTCACGACCGGTGAGATGGGCACGCTAATGGCGAGCGGAGAAGTGGTTGGGGGCACGGCGTGGGAATCGACCCTCGTGCAACTTCGCAATGCCGGCAAGAAGGTGCTCGACATTAAGCCCAAAGAAGGCCGCGGAGCTTGGAGCGATTCGTGGATGATCGTGAAAGGTGCGGAGACGAACGCATGCGTCTATCCGTGGCTGAACTACGTATCATCGGCCAAAGCCCAAGCTCTGGCGCATAAGGTGACCGGCTTCGGATACCCGAACATCAAGATGGTCGATAACCTCGACGAGAAAACCAAAGCATCCTACTCCGAACTCGGAATGGCTGATCCTGCGACGCTCACCAATGTGGATTGGTGGCAGCCGGTCAAGCGCCGCGCCAAATATCTGGAGATATGGAATCAGGTGAAGGCGGCATCGAACTGATCTGCACGTCCTTATACGCCTTTGGCAGACGTCGCGCTCCGCTCGGCGCGGCCCTGGAATTATCGATAACCCGACGGAATGGCACTTACGATGACGACAGGAATTGAACTCAAGAACCTTCGCAAAATGTACGAGAGTCATGGCCACGCCGCGTGGGCGGTCGATGGCGTGGACATGACGATCGGCGCAGGCAAGTTCGTGACGCTTCTCGGGCCATCGGGGTGCGGAAAGACCACCACTCTGCGCATGATTGCCGGATTGGAAATTCCGACGTCGGGACAAATCCTTCGGGACGGGATGGACATTACTGACCAGCCCGTAACCGATCGTGACATGCGCATGGTCTTCCAGGATTTTGCGCTCTTTCCAAACATGACAGTGGAAGAGAACGTCGCATTCGGACTGCGTGTGCGACGCATGAAGGGAAGTATTTCCGAAAGCGAAATCCGAAAGCGGGTCGCCCAATTCCTGGATCTGGTCCACTTGGCTGATCACGGACAGAAGAAGCCGCATCAACTTTCGGGTGGTCAGAAGCAGCGAGTCTCTCTTGCCCGCGCCTTGGTCACCGATCCCAAGGTCGTCCTCTTCGATGAGCCTCTCGGCTCATTGGACGCTAATCTGCGCAAGATCATGCAGATCGAGTTGATCCGGCTGCACCGCGAGCTCGGAAAAACATTCATTTACGTCACGCACGACCAGGATGAGGCGATGGCCATGAGCGACGCAATCGCTGTGATGTCCGGAGGCAAGGTCGCGCAGTTCGGCGCGCCGCGCGAAATATACGATCGTCCCGTCAATCGCTACGTCGCATCGTTCATAGGTCATGCGCACATCGTGGATGCGGAGGTTGATGGCCGTGAAAGCGGTGAGCTCACGCTTCGCCTGCGAAACGGCGAGCGCGTCGCTCTCCCGCATCAAAACACGACCGCTGGCGTGGGCAGCCCGGTGGGCCTGATGCTTCGCGCCGAAGATTTGACGTTCGCCGACCAAGCTCCAGGAGCGATCGGCGGCAGGATCGCCGACAGCCTCTATAGGGGAGAATATATCGAATACGTTGTCGAACTGCACGGAGGCGCCGGCGTGGTTCATGTCCATTCGCGCACGGACACGCCTCTCGTCAGACACGGTGCATCCGTCGCTCTCAAAGTGAATCCCGCAAAAGCGCACGTGCTGGTGCATTGAGATGACCGATATGACTTCTTCCGCCTACGTCGCCGGTCAGGGTCAAGCCGGTGCACGCAGCGCTCGCCGCCTGGAGCGTCGTCGCCTGCTCTTCTGGTTGTTGCCGCCGGTCGCGTGGTTCACGGTTTTCATGCTGATCCCCTACGGCATGCTGCTGTACACCAGCCTGGGGCATGTCGACGACATGCGCTTTATTCCGGGCTTCTCCTTCGACAACTTCATCCGGGTCTTCACGGTCGATCCGTACCTCGGCGTCATCATTAAATCGGCCCGGATCGGCGTGATGACTGCCATATTGTCCGCGATCGTCGCTTATCCGCTCGCATTCTATATTGCTTTTCATGTGCGATCGGCGCGGGCGAAATTCCTCCTTTACCTGCTGGTGATCGTGCCTTGGTGGGCAAGTTATCTGGTCAAAGCCTACGCCTGGAAAACGATTCTTGGATCCGGCGGCATCCTGAACGCGACGTTGCAAGGCATCGGCCTGACAGACGGACCAGTGCGTTTGTTCCTCTACAATGAATTCAGCGTGGTCCTCACGCTGACCTACATCTTCACGCCTTTCGCAGTGCTGTCGATCTATGCGCAACTCGAGCGGATTCCGACATCATTGATCGAAGCCGCCAGAAATCTTGGCGCCGATGGATGGACCATTTTTCGTCGCATCATTCTGCCGATCAGCGTTCCGGGCATGGTCGCTGGTGCCATCATCACGTTTTCTCTCGCCTTCGGCGATTTCGTTGCTCCCGTGCTTGTCGGCGGTCCGGATTCAGTGATGATCTCGAACGTCGTGATCAATCTCCTCGGCGTGGCCTTTGACTGGCCCATGGCAGCCGCAATCGGGGTGGTCATCATCGCGCTCGGCCTGTTGCTCATTTCCGCATCGGGCTGGCTCGAAGAAAAAACCCAAACCAGGTTCTGAGAACGACCATGCGCGCATTTGGCAATCCGCGACTCGTATTCACCATGGCCATGTCGGTGCTGGCGTTCCTCTATGCGCCGATTCTGGTGATGATGATTTTCTCCTTCAACGACAGCACCTATACGGGCCTGCCGTTCAATGGATTCACCCTTCATTGGTATCGCGAGCTGTTTAGCGATCAGCAGATGCTCTTTTCCATCTGGAACAGCATTTATGTCGCAATCGGTGTTGTGATCATCAGCGCAACTTTCGGTGTCCCGGCGGCAATCGCTCTCGATCGGTTCGAATTTCCGGGGAAAGGCGTTTTTCGGCGCATCGTGATGCTGCCGATCGTCCTGCCGGGCATCATAACCGGCGTCGCGCTTCTCGGTTTCTATCTGACCATTCACTTCCGCCTCTCCTTGCACACCATCATGCTCGGGCAGGGAACGGGCCTCATGTGCGTCACCATAACGGAGGTCTTTGCGCGATTGCAGCAGTTGGGCCGGAGTCAGACAGAGGCAGCGGTCAACTTGGGCGCCAACGAGTGGGAGGTCTTCCGGCATGTGACATTGCCCGGCATTCGCTCCGCGCTTTTTGGCGCCATGCTCATCGTCTTCTCCGTTTCATTCGATGAAATCGCGGTGACGTTCCTTCTCACGGGGCGCGAGAACACATTGCCGATGACGCTGTGGTCGCTGCTCCGCCGCGAGGTGACACCAGAGGTCAACGCTGTAGCCTCGTTGGTGGTTGTGATGTCGATCATCCTGATCGTGTGCGGAATGTACGCATCGCGCAGGCAAGAAACGAGCGCAGGGGAGAGTTGAAATGCAGTTGGAAGAAATACGGAAAATCATAGCCGACAGGGATGTCCGGACGGTCATCATCGCCGGCACCGACGCGGCGGGCGTGCTGCGCGGAAAAAGATTGACCGTTCCGTACTTCTTTCACGCAGCCGAGGATGGAGTAAGCTTCGCGTCCTTCATTCTCGGTACCACGACGATGGATGAAGTGCTTCCGGGGCTTTTCGACACCGGCATTCCGGACGTCAACGGTGTACTGGATCTCTCGACATTCCGTCTCGCACCTTGGGAACCGAACACAGCCATCGTTCTGATGGACTGGGTCACCGCGACAGGTGAGCCGCACCCGCTCTGTCCAAGATCGATGCTGAAAAAGAAGGTCGCTGAGGCTGCGGCAATGGGCTACCGCGAAAGCGCTAGCATCGAACTCGAATTTTATCTGTTGCCGATACCGATCTCGGAAATTCGTCTCGGTCGTTGGACAGCGATCGAACCTGGATCAAAAGACATTCACTGCTATTCCATCTTCGAAGGGCATTTCTGGGAGCCAGTGATCGGCAAGCTCAGAGACTGCTTCCCTGAAGAGATTGAGGGATGTCTGCCCGAGTGGGGACAGGGACAGTTCGAAGTCAATCTTCATCATTCCGACGCGGTGAAGATGGCGGACACGTCGATCATGCTGAAGTTGGCCACCAAACAGCTCGCGGCTCAGGCCGGTGCTGCCGCAACGTTCATGGCCAAGTGGCGGGAGGATTTGTCGGGTAATTCCGGTCATATCCATCTGAGCTTGCGGGATGCTGCGACGGGAGACGCGGTTTTCTACGACGCCCAGAACCCGCTGAAGCTCAGCGACACGTTCCGCAATTTCGTTGCAGGTAATCTCGACGTTTTCGGCCCGTCGATGCTGTTTTACGCGCCGAACGTGAACTCATATAAGCGCCTTCAATCGATGACGTTTGCGGGAACGACGCGGAACTGGGCCGTCGACAATCGAACGACGGGCCTCCGGGCCATCAATCAATCGCCGAAAAAGACGCGGCTTGAGATCCGCATGGGCGGAGCGGATTTGAATCCCTACTATGCGATGTCCATCGGCATCGGTGCCGGGCTGCGCGGAATTCGCCTTGGATTGACGCCGCCGCCCGCGGCAAGCGGCAACGCCTATGACGACGCCGTAGAAAAAGTTCCGCAGAGCCTGGCTGCCGCCATCGCGCTCGCGAAGGACGACCAGGCAATTCGCGAAGTTCTGTCTCCTGAAGTCGTCGACAACGCCCTGCGCATCGCCAACTTCGAGCTTGGCGTGTTCCAGAGCACAGTCACCGATCTCGAGCGGCGCCGCTATATGGAAACCGTTTAAGACGACATCGGAAAATCAAGCGTATGGAAATGGAATCTCAGGCGTCGATCGCGCGGTCCTCTGAAACGCAATATTTCGACGTCATCATCGTAGGTGCCGGAATTTCCGGGATCGGCAGCGCCTATTCTCTGCAACGAGAATGCGTGGACAAGACTTACGTGATCCTGGAAGCGCAGGAAACGTTCGGAGGAACTTGGCACACGCATCGCTATCCGGGCATTCGCTCGGACAGCGATCTTTATACATTCGGCTATAGCTTCCGGCCCTGGACGGAAGCGCCTATCGCCACGGCGGAGCGTATCGTCACCTACCTCAAAGGCGTCATCGACGAGAACGATCTCGCTCGACACATACGTTATGGGCACAAGATCATCTCTGCGGATTGGGACAGTTCGCGAAAACGCTGGCAGCTGACCGCCGAACGTACCGATACCGGAGAAAGGCTGAAGTTCGAGACGTCATTTCTCTGGATGTGCCAGGGCTATTACGGGCATGAGAAGGGATATACTCCCGAATGGCTTGGCATGGAGAATTTCAAGGGTACGATCGTCCACCCTCAGACGTGGCCAGCGGATCTCGATTATTCCGGGAAAAGAGTTCTCGTCATCGGATCAGGAGCGACGGCGGCTACACTTGTTCCAGCCATCGCCGATGACGCAGCACACGTCACCATGCTGCAAAGGTCTCCGACATATTTCAATCCGGGAACGAACGCTGACCCTCTCGCCGATCAGCTGCGGGCACTCGAGATCGACGAACACTGGATCCATGCCATCGTCAGGAAGAAACTCCTGATGGAACAAGCCGAGCGAATTCGTCGCGCGAAGGAAGAGCCGGAAACTGTCGCCCGCGAGATGATTGAGGCCGTCAAAACGCATCTTGGCTCCGAGACGGACGTCGCGAAGCATTTTACCCCGCGCTATCGCCCTTGGCAGCAGCGCGTGGCTTTCATTCCGGATGGCGACTTCTTCGAGCCGTTCCGAAAGGGGAAAGCATCTGTCGTTACCGACGAAATTGAACGCTTTGTCCCGGAAGGCGTCGAGCTGGAGTCTGGTCAGATCCTCGATGCGGACATCATCGTTACTGCGACCGGCTTCAGACTTTGCGTGCTGGGCGACATCAAATTCTCGATCGACGGCACGCCGCTTCACCTATCGGACACCGTGACCTATCACGGGATGATGTTTACGGGCGTTCCCAACTTGGTTTGGGTTTTCGGGTACTTCCGCTCGAGCTGGACGTTGCGCGTGGAGTTGATTGCCGAGTTCGTGTGCCGGCTGCTCAATCATATGAGTGCAATCGGCAAGGCTATGGTGACCGTGCAACTCCGACCAGAAGATATGCATGAGCCGCAACTGCCATGGATCGACGAGGAGAACTTCAATCCGGGTTACTTGACGCGAGATATGCATCTGATGCCGAAGCGGCTGAATAAGCCCGAATGGCAACATACCCAGGACTATTTTTCGGAGCGCGTGCGCATTCCAGCGATCAATTTCGACGATCCTATCTTCGTATATTCTTGAGCGGCGGCTGGTCGTTAGATGGACGCCATGTGGCCAGTCGGGCCTGTAGCGCCTAGCGCGCGAAATGGCCCACTCCGCCGGGCTCGGCCGTCCGACGGCTGATCATCAGGACAAGGCGCGAACGATTTCTCAATGACGATGTTCTAGATTTCCATACGCAGCGGGCGAGGCGACCACCGCCTCGCCGCCCGATGCTGGTTATGCAGCGGGGAGCAGTCAACCAGCACCGTACCGAGGCCGACACACGTGTCGGTCTCGGGTCCCTTTGATGATGCGTAGATGAGCCGTTATCCCCGCCCGGATCAGCCTAGGCGAGAGGATGCGGTGCGAATGGTTGCCAAGTCTTAAACTTAAGGAACATTTACGGTCATCGGCCCAATTGTACCGAGACACAAGACCACATTTATTCAAATCCGAGTTCGGACATGCGCTCGAAAAGGGCTGACACGAAGCCGTCGAGGTCGGCCGATGTCGTCCGGTGGTTGACGATCGCGCACCTCGCGACCAACTCTCCGTTCAGCATCGTCCAGGAAGGTGCAGCCGTTCCGGACTCCTGCACGTCCAAGATCAGCTCACGTAACATTTCCGGCCTCGCGCCGCGTATCCCGAAGCAAACGATGTTCAAGGCGACTGGAGCCTTAATCTCGATCATCGGATGGCCCTGGAGCCGCTCGGCAAGATGGCGCGCGAGCGCGCAGGTCTGCGCGATCGATCGTCCGATGCGATCTGCGCCCAACACCTCGATGGTCATCCACGTCTTCAGCGCGCGGCACCCGCGCGAAAGATCCGGCCCCAGATCGCAGGGCCACGTCTCACCCGCTGCAAGTCCGCGATCTGCACGCTGCAGATAGGCGGCCGATTGCGCGAAGGCTCTCTTGTGGGCCGTTCCGTCCCGGACGAGCAGAAAGCCGGCATCGTAGGGAACATGGCCCCATTTGTGGAAGTCGAGTGCAACGGAGTCCGATTTCTCTAGTCCGGAAAACAGGCTACGCAGTTCCGGCGAAAACGTTGCAAGCGCGCCGATAGCGCCATCGACGTGGAACCAAAGGTTTTCTTCCGACGCGATGGCCGCCAAGTCTTCGAGTGGATCGATGGCGCCAGTGTTAACGGTTCCCGCCGTTCCAACGATGAGGAATGGCAGAAATCCCTGGGCACGATCCCGCGCTATCTGAGCACGCAACTCATCCGACCTCATCCTTCCCAAAGAATCGACTGCAATCGTTCTTAAATTCGCTGAGCCCAATCCGGATAACTGCATCGCTTGCGCAATGCATCCGTGAGCTTCGGAAGAGGTGTAGGCGACGAGCGCATGATCCGCACTTCGCAAGCCTGTCTCACGACTCAACGGCCCCAAAGCTTCAATCTTGGCGATGATCAAGGCGAGGAAGTTTGCCATTGACGAGCCGGTGACGAACAATCCCGAGGCGTCCGCCGGATAACCGAGTGCCTCGCGCATCCAGAGGACGATTTGTCGTTCGACATCTATCCCGACGTGATCGCGACCTCCACAATTGAGGTTGAGCCCGGCTGCGACGAGTTCGGCGATCATGCCGACGGGGGTTCCCGCGCCGTGTACCCAGCCCATGAATAGCGGATGCAGATTGCCGGTCGCGAACGGCATGATATGCGCGCGCACATCATCGAAGACGGTGCTTAATGCATTGGGTGCATGCGGGAGCGAACGGGAAAAGCGTGCGCGTACCTCCGCAGTTGGCTTCTGCCATACAGGCTTCTGCCGAACCGTTTCGATATGTGTGATGAGGTCGTCCAGAAGATCGTGTGCAAGCGCGCGAAATTCGGCCCAGTCTGTCGGATCAAGATCCGAACCGCTCGCGCCTGAACTCGCGTTCTTATCGATCTTCGGCATCAAAGCTCTTGGAGGCACCGACGACCTGTAGCCCATTTCTCGAAGAAGATGTCGAGATCGGATTCGAGGGGTAGGCAGGCTGCCTCTAGAGCGAGACCCATGGTCATGCGCTCAGAAGCTGCTGCGATGTCGAGTGCAGAGGCGGAAACTCGCAATGCCGCCCGCGGTCCCACCCGGACCGGCTGACCGACATGGCAGATCGGACCGTTGTCATCCCGGCGCAGGCACGCTTGCATTGCGGCTGCTTCCTCGAAGGTCGCGAAGCCGCCATCCGAGTTGAGCACGGTTAGCGGCACGATGGATCGGGAGACGAGATGGTCTCCGTCATCGTCATCGTGAAGGACGACGCCCGCCATGCCTTGAACGCGGGAACGAATAAGGCCAACAAAATGCGCTTTTATGAGATCGTGGTGCGCGCTGCGCGTCGAGGAAAAACGTGTAAGGTTAGCCAGACCTGAAGTCCATCGCAGGCCCAATCCAAGGTTCATCTCAGATTTGAATGTGAGGGGCATCCGCTCGCGGAGAGCCTGCGGCCAATCGAGTGCTGCCGTATAATCGGCGAGACCCGCCGGAATATTGGCCGCCGTCCGCAATTCCTCGACGATCGCAGAAGGCAGAATGAGCGCACCGGCAAATGGGGGTGCGGCAATGAACTTCGACGCGGTGATCGCAACGAGAAAGCCGTCCGCGAGATCCTGACGCAATTCTGCAATCGGACACCGCAGTTGGCACGCATCGATGATGACACGCACCCGCCCCGGCGCTAGGGCTGAGACATGCCGGGCTGCTTCACGCGTCACGCCCGTCAAGCCGGTCTTCGAAGTGTCGAGGACATGCACGATGACATCCCGGTCTTGCTTGATCTCTTCCGAGACCGTCGCAACGAGATCGCCGTCGATTTCATAATTTTCCCGAGGTTCGCCGTTTGGATGGCGCAGGGCGATGCTTCGCACCTCGATGCGGCCGGGCGACAGGCCCGCGATGGGCGTGCCCGGCTGGATGGAAATTCCAAGCGCCGTCTGATCCGAAAAGTGAAGTCCCGCCGCCGCTCTCGGCACGCCATTTCCCGTTTCGTCCGGCGCAACGAAGATGTTGGTCAATGGGCGCTTGGACAAACTCGCTAGAAGGCAAAGCGCGACGAGTTCGGCATCCGTTCCCGACGCAGCAAAAATGAGTTCCGCATCGGTGCAGCTAAGCGCACGGAGAATTTGCTCGCGAGTGTCGTCGAACCAGCGGTCGACAGCAACCGCGGTTGGAGAAGCGCTATTGGTAAGGCGCTTCCATTCGCGATCGGCGGCAGCATACCCGTCGGCGGAGACATTGCTGGCCGTCGAGGACGAGAACGAGATTTCGTCGTACGTCGGCGTGGTGCGCGTCCCGTAGCGGTTGCGGCCGGTTATGGCATCCGGCCAGATACGCTTGTCGCCACCCGTCGCAAGCAGGAGAGAGACGGAGGCGAGGGGATGGGAGAGAGAGCTGTGCTTTTCGGTCTGAGAGAAGGAGCTTTCCGATGCCCTCTGTATCTCTGCTCGTGGTGTGGGCATTGCATTCTCCATCCAAGCCCGGAAAGGCCTGTCGTCACATCCGTCCGACGAGTGAGATAGCGCCGGTCAAGTGGGAGATTTTCGCATGGTCGCCCGATTGCAGCGCAAATTCCGGCGCCGCCTGCGCGATATGCGAAGCGCGCTGTCGCAGCATCGTCTCAAACGCCGCGAAAAGCTTTTGCATGGCGTGTTTTTTGTAGGGAAAAACGACGTCCGAATCCATCGCATGGACGATCATCGCGACATCGGCTTCGAACAGCAGCAACCTGCCGTCCGGAAGCTCGGCACAATCGATCGCGAAATAATCCAATCCGAGCCGGCGATGGAGCGCGTCGAAAGCACGCCCGTGACGAATCGCGAAATCACGGTCGAAGTCGGACATCCACGCAGCCTCTTCGGCGCGGCGCTCTTCATGTTGCGCCATGCCGGCGCTCAAATAATGGACCATCCAATGATCGGATATCGCAAGATGGCTCGCGTAGGCTTTGCCGCCGATGAAGGCAATTCTTTGCTTGCGAAATTTACCGTCCGGTCCGCTGTAGTCGACGAACGGCGCAACATAGAACTCGGCTTCACCGCGCGACATGAGATAGGACGAAAGCTCGGAGGCGGCCGAAATCTTCTCCATGCCTTTGCCTGCGTGGGTGCCGGCGGGTCGCACGACGATGGGATAGGACGACATCTCGCCGAGCGAGCCGATTTCGCCATCTCCCGAAGTGGCTTGCTGAAGCGCATCGCGTCCAACGCGCTTTGTAACGGGCGCCAAAATCGAAGGCTCGTCCCTGAAGGCGTCGGCGACACCATCTCTTGAAAGACGGATGATCTGCCGCGGTGAAGCATTGATGATAGGTCCCGTCCACCCGCGCAGGAGTCGTTCGAGATTTTTCAATACTGGCAGATTGTCAGCGGACTCGCCGACCGCCACAAACGCCACGTCGTGATCTGGAACGTCACGAAGATCCGCCGTGACGGCATCGACGTAATAGAGCAGGATATTCGCGTCGGATTTTTCGAGAAGAAATTCAATCGGCGTATTCGCCATGAAATCCCCGGCCGTGACGAAAACGAGAACATTCAGCCCGGTGCCGCGTCCGTTTTTTATGCGGTACTTGCGGCTGATATCGAGCGCTGCCTTTTGAGCGAGCGCCGCTTTCTCCGGCTGTCCGACAGTTTGCAGGATGATCGAAAGATCGAAAAAGGCCGCGGCATCTCCGAGGTCACTCGAAACGCGCCTGAATAGAGTATCCCAAGTCGGCCCGATATCGCGACCTTCGTAAAGGGCGCGGACGAGCACGGCCTTTCCAAGGATGAAATTCGGATCTTCGACCGTCGCGACCGGAGCTATACCGCTTTTCAATGCGCTCATCCCTCTGTCGCTGGGCGCCGTCCGTTCGAAAAGGGGGAATTGGCGGGCCGGGAAGAATTTCAGCGTTCACTTTCACTCCCGCTCGCTTGCGCCAGTCTGACGTATTCCTCCCCCTCAAAGGACCGGTTTCAAAAGCTCAACGAACGGCGGCTGAAGGCGGAAAAGGCTGCCGAATGACACCACGGCTAGCCGGCCCCGTACAAAAGGGCGCTACAACGCAACATTTGAAGTTGCCTGCCAGAAACCCCTAGCCTGGGGCGGGCCTTTGGCGCATTCTCCCTAAAACACCGGGAATTATTCCCAGATATAAGTGATTGATTTTCCTGGTGTGATGGAGGTGAAGGCGTGAAGGCGGCCATATTTACAAGAGCTGCTGCTCTCCTTGTCGGCGGTATTTTGCTCTCCGGCTGCAATGCACCCCACTCCGAGGAGGTCGAGGGGCGCGCGGAATCCAGCGAGACTGCCCCTTTGCCACCGGTCCACACGGTTGCCCTCCAGGCATCGAATGAGGCCGTGAAGCTCGAGGGCATCGCAACCGTCCTCAATCCCGACATTCTTCTACAACTCGACGCCGACATCCGGGCCGCAACGATCGCCGCCAATTTCAGTCGCGGTCAACTTGAGCGCTTCAAGGCGTCGACGATGCTGTCGAAGCAGACGATCGAGACGGCAGTGCGTCAGGCGGGCATTGACGCGTCTCAGTTGAAGCTGCTGTCGACGCGCCTCCGTCAATCCTGGGGCGATCAGGCGCCGTTTCTGAACGTCGATGATCGGCAGGCCCTGATGGCGGAAGTCGCCAACGGCTCGCGCGGCATTCTCCGCATCGACTTCCCTGACACGACCGCGAATGGACCGCGGAATCTCCGTGTCGTGCCTTTGCGCGGAGGCGAGGAAACGAAAGTCGATACGTTTTGGCCCGCGCCGTCCGGAAATCTCGCAATGCCCGGCGTGTCCTACTTCGGTCTGATCGATGCCGGACCCGGATTACGCACCGGCGATCGCGCACGCGTGATCGCAGACAGCACGGCAAAGCCAACGGGAGTCGTTATTCCAAGCGCCGCCATGGTCGTCTATGCAGGGAAGTCCTGGTGCTATGTGGAAACCGCTCCCGGCAAGTACGAGCGAAAGGTCGTGCCGCTCACTGCACCCGTCGACGACGGATACCTCGTCACAAGTGGCTTCAGCCCCGGCAGCCGAGTGGTCGTAAAAGGCGCTTCGATCCTGCTGGCGCGCGAGGCGATGCCAGGCAGCTATGACGATGATGATGACGACGACGGCGGATCGCCCGCTTCACCGCCTTCGCCCGTCACAAAATCATCAACGTCTCCGATGGCACAAAACCATGCTACGGCGACGGGCGATCCGGACTAGATCGCATGAATACACTTATTCGCTGGTCGATCCGTTATCGTGGGTTCGTCGCGTTGCTTTCGGTGGTGTGGCTCGTCGGAGGTGGCTTCCTCGCGATGCGTGCGCCGCTCGACGTCTTCCCCGAATTCGTTCCGCCGCAAGTTACGATTCAGACCGAAGCTCCAGGGCTGGCGCCAAAGCAGGTCGAACAGATCATCACACGGCCGATCGAGGCGGCGATCATAGGCGGCCCAGGCATTGATACGGTCCGCTCGGAGTCGATCTACGGACTGTCCGTCGTGCTGATCACATTTCAGGAAAGCGCCGACCCGAACGTGACAAGGCAGGGTATCGCTGAACGCCTGAGCACACTCAACGGCAAATTTCCGTCGGGATTCGGTCCTCCGAAATTGACGCCGTTGACGTCGAGCACGATGGACGTTCTGAAGCTCGGCATCGTTTCGGATCAGGTCGATCCCTACACGCTCCGAGACATCGCCGATTGGACGATCAAGCCCCGCCTGCTCGCTGTTCCGGGGATTGCTCGCGTCACGGTCTATGGCGGCGCAATTCGTCAGGTCCAGATCCAACCGGACCTCGATCGCCTTACGGCGCTTGGACTGACGATTACAGACGTCATGAATGCAGCAAAAGGCGCCATTGCACTAAGCGGCGGTGGCGTGGTCGAGACGGCAGCGCAACGAATTACGATTGAAACGCCGCCTCCGACGCCTGATCCGCGCAGCATCGCGGAAGCCGTCGTGACGATGCAGAACAACCGTCCAATTCGCGTTGCCGACGTCGCCACGGTCGTCATAGGGCCCGCAGCCAAGATCGGCGACGCGACGATCATGGGGCAGCCGGGCGTTCTCATAACGGTATCGGGACAATTCGGTGCGAATACGCTCGACGCGACGAAAGCGACGGAGGCGGCGCTTGCCGAGCTTGAGCCTGCGCTCCAGCACCGCGGAATCAAGATGTATCCGGCGCTGCATCGGCCGGCCACTTTCGTGGTTCGCGCGCTGGAAAATCTCGAGGCGGCGCTGACACTCGGATCTGCTTTGATCTTGATCGTGCTCTACGCATTTCTGAGAAGCATTCGAGCGTCCCTCATTTCGTTTCTTGCTATTCCACTGTCGCTGCTGGCGGCTGTCGTCGTTTTGACCGAGTGCGGTCAGTCTCTCAACACGATGACGCTCGGCGGCTTCGCACTCGCGCTCGGCGTGCTCGTCGACGATGCCATCATAGATATCGAGAACATCGCACGCCGTTTGCGGCTTGCCGGGCCAGAGGCAGACCGACTGAAAGTCATCGAGGATGCATCCATAGAAATCCGGGGTTCGATGCTGTATGGCACGCTCGCCGTGATCTTCGCATTTATTCCTGTCTTGTTCGCTGGCGGCGTGCAGGGACGGTTCATCGGCCCGATGGCGCTGACGTTTATCGTCGCCGTCGTCGCCTCAATGGTCGTCGCAATGACCGTTACGCCGGCGCTGTGCGCACTGCTTTTGACCAATACGGAAGACACGAAGGAATCGCCGCTCATCAAAGGGCTGAAAGTCGCGCAGGCTGCGGTTCTTAGCGCCGTCCGGCGCGCGTGGGGCGCAACGATCCTGCTGCTTACCGTCAGCGCCGTCGCCGCGGTCGCAGTTGTACCTTTCCTCTACAGCGAACTCATCCCACAATTCCGCGAAGGGCATTTCGTTTTACAAATGGCGATGGCCTCGCCCGGCACGTCGAGCGATGATGTCGTGGCTGTGGGCGAGCGCGTGACGGCGGCTTTGCTCAAACTTCCGTTCGTTGCAACAGTCGCCCACCAGATTGGCCGAGCCGAAGCCGGAGAAGACACCTGGAGCGTCGACAAAAGCGAATTCCACATTGAGCTGAAACCGGAGCATTCCGAAAGCGAGGAGGAAGCTCAGGCCATCATCCGCGATACGCTTAAGGACTTTCCTGAAGTCAGAAGCGAGACATTGACATTTCTGGGCGACCGCATCAGCGAAAGCCTCACGGGCGAAACGGCACAGGTCGTCATCAATGTCATCGGAACGAATCTCGATTCCATCGAGAGCGCTGCCGCCGATATCCAGAAGGCTGTCTCCGACATTCCCGGCGTTATCGACCTCCGGATGCCAAGAAGCGCGACCGTGCCCACTCTATCGGTAAAGCTCGATCCCATCGCTCTTTCGAACTACGGGCTTTCGGCAAGCGACGCTTTGGCGACCATACAGACGGCGTTCGCGGGGACGACAGTCGGGCAGACATATGAGGGTGCTCGCACCGTTGACGTCGTGGTTATCCTCTCTCCCGACGATCGCAACCGTATCGACGCGCTCGATAAGCTCATGATCGGCAACGCGACGACGAAAACGCTTCTGAAGAACGTTGCGACTATCACGCTCACGGAGGGTCGCTCCAACATTCAGCACGCGGGCGCACAGCGCAGGGTCGCCGTAACATTTAATGGCGCCAAAGGGTATTCGCTACGTACGATCGTTGATCAGGCGCGCGAGCGTGTCAACGCATTGAATCTTCCGAAAGACGTCTACGTTTCTTTCGCCGGTCAAGCCGAAGCGGAGCGCGAAGGGCAAATTCGGCTGGCGGGCCTGACCGCTTTAAGCACTGCGCTGATCGTTGCCGCGCTGACGATGGCTTTTCGCAGGCGCGGTCTCGCGGTTTTGGTCCTCATCAATTTGCCGTTCTGCCTCATCGGCAGCATCGCGGCGATCGTTGCGAGCGGTATTGGAATGACACTTGGAAGCCTCGTCGGATTGATCACCGTCTTTGGTATCGGTGCGCGGAACTCCGTCATGATGCTCGCGCACGTCGAGCACGTCGCTGACGACGAACATAAGGGGTGGAGCCCGGATACCATCCGCCTTGCGGCGGCTGAACGATTGGCTCCGGTGTTCATGACAGCGCTCATGGCCGCTCTCGGCCTTGTCCCATTGGCGCTGGGTCTCGGCCGTCCGGGTCATGAGATCGAGGCGCCGATGGCAATTACGATTCTCGGAGGCCTGACGACGGCGACGCTTCTCAATTTGGGAATCTTACCGGAGGCACTTATTCGGATGGGCAGTCTGCTCCGGATCTCGCGAAAGAAGATCCCTTCGGCAGGTTCGGATGTCGCTCCGACACATGGCGCGCCAGCCTCGGATTAGCGAGAACGTTTGATCCTTTCGGAGTTCAAAATTTGTGCATTAAGGGGCCACAAACCTTGATACGAATCAGACTTCTGGTGTCCACTCGCCATGCGCTCCTTAGCGCCCATTTGAACTGAGTGAAGTATTACTCTGCGTCATCTTTTGACTGCGCCGTTGATATTATATCCATTTTCGTTGCCCTGCCGTTTTTCGGCGGGGCTTCTCTTTGGAAAATACCGAGCTCTGTCCCCCGCATCTCGCGCGCTGCCATACAGCGACGGCAATCGGCTTCATCGCAAACGACTGAACTCATCGTTCTCCATTCCGCTAATTTCCGCCGGTAGCAGCGTGCGGTGCAACAGCGTGTTTGCGGCACGTCAAAGCTTTGCGAGAGTCACTGAACGATGCTCGCACTTCGCACGCGTTGAAGTTTCGACAAAATTTGCTGGGTGCGACGCTGGCGTTCCTGGGGCTGTCGGCAAACGGGGGTCCTAAGCGCACTTAAAAGGTCGGAAGGGATGAATCAGAGCAGCGACGTCCGCGACAAGGCTGTTCCGCAGACCGACGAGGGCGTGAGCAAGCCGTCGCCGTTGGTTGCCAAACCACCTGGCGAACAGATACCGGCAGCGCTCCCCGACACCGACCTTAAGAGGTCGATCAGCTGGAAGCGGGTTCTTCTCGCGCTGGTGATCGCCGTCGCAGCGGCGGGCGGCGGCATTTACTGGTGGATCAGCCAAACGCCCGCTCTTCCCGCCGGCATTTTTTCGGGGAATGGCCGCATCGAGGCTGACCCGATCGACATCGCGACGAAGTTTGCCGGACGGATTCTCGGGTTACGAGTTGATGAAGGCGCTAGAGTCGTTGCGGGACAGGTTCTTGCCGTCATGGATACCCGAGACCTGCAGGCATCCTTGAAGAAGTCGGAATCGCAGGCAGCGTCGGCAAAGAGGGCCATTGCCGAGGCGCAAGCCAATGCCGAGCAGGCACATTCCGAAGTCATTCTTGCGCAGCAGCAGATGGACCGGGCGAAAGCTCTGTTCAAAGATGGATGGGTGACAAAGGAAGTTTTCGATCAGCGCCAACAGACCCTTCAGGGAGCACAGTCAGGTGAGATTGCTGCGCAGGAGCGCGTCATCGAAGCCCAGCATGCGCTCGATGCCGCCAATCATGATGCTGAGCTCTATCGCGTAAACATCGCCGACAACACTCTCGTCGCGCCGCGGGACGGACGGATCGCCTACCGCATCGCGAATGTCGGGGAAGTGCTGCCGGCAGGCGGCAAAGTCTTTACGATGCTCGACTTCAGCTACGTCTATATGGACATCTATCTTCCCACGATAGCTGCAGGACGGGTGAAGATCGGAAACGAGGCCCGCATCGTTCTCGACGTGTACCCGGACCATCCGATACCTGCGAAAGTCACTTTCATCGCCGATCAGGCTCAATTCACACCCAAAATGGTCGAGACGCAGACAGAGCGCGACAAACTGATGTTTCGAATTCGTGTTCGGATCGATCCAGAGCGGCTCAAGGCTCATGCCGACGCAATCCGAAGCGGACTGCCAGGAATGGCATATGTGCGCACGGATCCGGCAGTCGATTGGCCCGCCCGCCTCCAGGTCAAACAGTGAAAGACAGTCGCCTCGACACTGCTGTCCATCTGGAACACGTGACGCACGCGTACGGCCATGTTCTCGCGCTTGATCATGTCAGTTTGCATATTCCGAAATCCTGCATCGTCGGTCTGATCGGCCCCGACGGCGTCGGAAAATCCTCGCTGCTTTCATTGGTTTCGGGTGCGCGGAAAATCCAGGCCGGATCGGTGATCGTCCTCGATGCCGACATGACCCGCGCCGCAGAGCGGGAAGCAATCTGTCCGCGCATTGCTTACATGCCGCAAGGCCTGGGAAAGAACCTCTATCCGGATCTCAGTGTGCGGGAAAATATCGAATTCTTTGCACGCCTTTTCGGACAGGCGCGCGCTGAACGCGAAGAGCGCATCGCCGACCTTCTGCACAGCACAGGCCTGACACCGTTCGGGGACAGACCTGCAAAAAAGCTTTCGGGCGGTATGCGCCAAAAGCTCGGCCTCTGTTGCGCGCTGATCCACGATCCCGATTTGCTCATCCTCGATGAGCCGACAACCGGCGTCGATCCGTTGTCGCGCCGCCAGTTTTGGCAACTCATCGGACGTATGCGGGCTCGTCAGGCTGAAATGTCCGTCATCGTCGCGACAGCCTATATGGAAGAGGCAGAACAGTTCGATTGGCTTGTCGCGATGGACGGGGGGAAAATCCTTGCCTCCGGGGCGCCGTTGGAGCTGAAGGCGAAAACCGCGTCGAACACCATAGAAAAGGCATTCATTTCACTTCTGCCCGCGTCTCAAAAAGTCGGACATCGCGAATTGAAGATCCCACCGCGGCGTGACGACGGAAACGAACCCGTGATTGTGGCTCGCGGATTGACGCGCCGCTTCGGGGATTTCACGGCGGTCGACCATGTCAGCTTCAACATCGGCCGAGGAGAGATATTCGGATTCCTCGGCTCCAACGGCTGCGGCAAGACCACAACGATGAAAATGCTGACAGGTCTGCTGCCTTCGACTGAGGGAAGTGCCACGCTGCTCGGGCGCCCCATCGATGCTGAGGACATGAACTCGCGCAAGCGCGTCGGATACATGTCTCAATCGTTTTCCCTCTACACGGAACTGACGGTTCGCCAGAACCTCGAATTGCATGCCCGTCTTTTCCATTTGCCACGAGATGAGATGGAACAGCGGATTAGGTATCTGCTGTGGCGCTTCGGCCTGACTCATTACGTCGATAAGCTGGCCGAGGATCTGCCGCTGGGTATTCGGCAGCGCCTGTCGCTTGCGGTCGCGGTTGTGCACGAACCGGAGGTTTTGATCCTCGACGAGCCAACATCAGGTGTTGATCCGATCGCACGCGACAACTTTTGGGAATTGCTGATCGATCTTTCGCGCAAGAACGGCGTCACGATTTTTGTCTCGACGCACTTCATGAACGAAGCAGCGCGCTGCGATCGCGTGGCGCTGATGAATGCCGGGCGCGTTCTGGCGATGGATACGCCAGCCAACCTAGTAAAGGCACGCGGCGCTGCGACATTGGAACAGGCTTTCATCGAATATCTGGAGGAGGCCGAAGGTGCCTCCTCGACACGCACCGGCGACGCCGAGCTCGTGACGGCTGTTCCTGTGAAAACTATTCACGAGGTATCTCCGCCAAAAGAACAGAAATACTTTTCGCCGCGACGGATGCTCGCCTACACGATTCGGGAGTCGCTGGAGCTTCTCAGAGATCCGATCCGCTTGGGCTTTGCACTTGCTGGAACAGCGTTTCTGATGCTGGTGGTCGGCTTTGGGATTACGACGGACGTCAATTCTCTGTCGTTTGCGGCGCTCGATCGCGACAACAGTTTCGAAAGCCGAGCCTACCTTGGTGAACTTCGAGGTTCCGCGTATTTCGTTGAGGAGCCGCCGATAAAAGATGTCGCCGATCTGCAAGAGCGTTTGAAAAGCGGCCAAGTCAACGCGACCGTGGAAATTCCGCCGGGGTTTGGGCGCGATATTCGGCGCGGGCGGCCAACGGAGGTCGGCGTCTGGATCGACGGCGCGATGCCGTTCCGGGCCGAGACGATCCGCGAATACTTGGAAGGCGTCCACCGGCAGTTCCTCAGCGATCCTGCGATCCGCGGTCACGGTGCGCTTGCCGACGCGACGGTGCCGGCCGATATCGAAACGCGCTTTCGTTACAATCAGGATTTCGACAGCATCTATGCGATGGTGCCATCGACGATCGCGATGCAGCTTGCATTGATTCCGGCGATACTCATGGCGCTCGCAATCGTCAGGGAAAAGGAACTCGGCTCCATCACCAATCTCTACGTTACGCCGGTCACGCGCCTCGAATTCTTGTTAGGGAAGCAAATTCCGTATATCGCCGTTGCGATGCTGAACTTCGTCAACTTGTTTCTTATGGCGATTTTTATCTTCCAGGTGCCACTTAAGGGAAGCTTCTTCACCCTGGCACTGGGCGCGCTGATCTACGTAACTGCGACGACCGGCTATGGCATGCTTATCTCGTCGTTCACCCGCACCCAAATCGCCGCGCTCTTCGGAACGGCAATCCTGACCGTTCTGCCCGCTACTATGTTTTCGGGAATGCTGACCCCAATTTCATCGATCACGGGATTTGGCGCGGTGCTGGGCCGGCTCTTTCCGATGACGTATTTCGTCCCCATTAGCGTCGGGACTTTCACGAAGGGCCTCCGGTTCGCCGATCTCGCCCATCATCTGGCGATGCTTGCCCTGTTCGTGCCGGCGCTGACAATTTTGAGCCTTCTGCTGCTGCGCAAGCAGGAGACATGAAGGGATGAGGTCGCTCGAAAACATCTTCTGGCTGGGCACGAAGGAGCTGCGCAGTTTCTTTCGCGACTGGGTCTTGCTTGCCTTCGTTGTTTATTCCTTTTCTCTGGCGATCATCGCCCAGGCGCAGAGCAACTCTCAGGAATTGCATAACGCATCGATTGCGATTGTGGATGAGGATCACTCCGTACTTTCGAGGCGGATTGCAGCGGCATTCCTGCCTCCCTATTTCAAGCCCCCGGTCTACGTCGAGGAGCGAGACATCGATCGGCTGATGAACACCGGCAGATACACATTTGTCATTGATATCCCACCCCACTTCGAACGCGATGTTCTCGGCGACCGCAAACCGGCATTGCAGATAGCTGTCGATGCAACGGCAATGGTGCAGGCGGGAATCGGTTCGGGCTATGCGGCACAGATTATTTCGACCGAGATCTCTAACTTTGTCACGAGATCCGAAGCTTCGATCATCCCAGCCGTAACGCTTTCGACGCACATGGCATTCAATCCCAATGCGACGACCGGTTGGTTCTCGTCGGTGATGGGGATCATCAATTCAATCACGATGTTGGCTATTATTCTCGCAGGCGCTGCGGTCGTTCGCGAACGCGAGCACGGCACGATGGATCATTTGCTCGTGATGCCGTTGACCCCTTTTGAAATTGCAATGTCAAAAATCTGGGCAAATGCGGTCATCATCACGGGGGCGGTCGGCCTTTCGCTCATCTTCATCGTCGAGAGGCTTCTCGACGTTCCCATCGCTGGCTCGATACCGCTCTTTATGGTTGGCGTGGTGATCTATTTGTTTTTCGCGACGGCGATCGGGTTGTTTCTTGCAACGATCGCGCGAACGATGCCGCAGCTCGGGCTGCTTTATATTCTCGTAGCGGTGCCGCTCAACATGCTGTCCGGTGCCACCACGCCGCTCGAAAGCATGCCCCAATTTTTGCGGACGATTATGCAGGCTTCGCCATCGACGCATTTTGTCGCCTACGCCCAGGCAATTCTCTATCGTGGAGCCGGTCTCGAGATCGTCTGGCCGCGGTTTGCCGCGGTTGCCGTGATAGGCGGAATATTTCTAGCCCTCGCAATCCGAAGGTTCCGCAACTCTTCGGCATATTCCAGCTAGCAGCATTTTGAGCCAGTCCACGTCCCACGGACGTCGCCGCGCGTTGACGCGGCGACAGGGCCCGCATCAAGCCTCGATGATGACCTTCATGGCACGCGTCTCGGATGCGCGACCGAACGTGTCATACGCATCCAGAATTTTATTGAGCTTGAAACGATGCGTGATGAGCCGAGTCGGATCGATTTTATGCGCTTCGACCGTCTTGAGCAGCATTGGGGTCGTGACGGTATCGACGAGACGTGTCGTGATGCTGATGTTCTGACTCCACAGTCGTTCGAGATGAAGGTCGACCTTAACGCCGTGAACGCCGATGTTCGCAATCGTTCCGCCCGGCGCAACGATGTCCTCGCACGTCAGGAATGAGGCGGGAATGCCGACCGCTTCGATGGCGGTGTCAACACCGCGACCTGCAGTCAAGTTCATGACGGCTTCGGTTGCTTTGTTGCCCGTCGCGTTGACCGTCTTCGTCGCCCCGAAGCGCTGCGCAACCTCAAGGCGGTTCTTATCAGGGTCGATCATGATGATTTCGGCGGGAGAATAGAATTGCGCTGTCAGCAGCGCCGCCATCCCGATGGGGCCTGCACCGACAATCGCGACCGTGGCGCCGGGGGTAACCTTGCCATTCAGAACGCCGCACTCGAAGCCCGTCGGCAGGATGTCGCTGAGCATGACAAGTGCTTCTTCATCTACAGCCTCCGGGATTCGATAAAGGCTCGTATCGGCATGCGGAATGCGGACATATTCCGCCTGCGTGCCATCGATGACGTTGCCAAGAATCCAACCGCCCGTGGTGCAATGCGAGTACATCCCACGGCGGCAATATTCGCAGCGGCCGCATGCCGAGATGCAGGAGATCAATACTCGATCGCCGGAATGGAATGTCGTGACGCCTGCGCCGACTTTTTCAACCACGCCAATCCCCTCGTGACCAAGGATGCGGCCAGGGCTGCATGTCGGGACGTCCCCTTTCAGGATATGGAGATCGGTGCCGCAAATCGTCGTTTTCGTTATCTTGACGATGGCATCGGTCGCATCTTTCAGCTCAGGCGTTGGGCGATCTTCAACGATTTTCTGGCCAGGACCTTTGTAGACGAGAGCTTTCATCACGCACCTCGGCGAATGTTTTTAGCGGAAGCTCTCAGGCTAAAGTCGGGAGCTGGATTACCCTTGACCTAGATCATCGCCGGCCTTCCTTTCGAGGCATGTCAATCGCAGATTGCACACGCTGGAAAGGCTTTTGCGAGTGAAGTTGGCGCGACAGAAGCGAGTGGGAAATAGACGTTTGATGGGAGTCAATGTTGCGACGAATGATCGGCACTTGAAATAATAACCGAAGGTTACTTCGTTGAGGCTAGTTCAAGATGTTGCTCATTGCTTATGCTTCGACCGAGGGCCAAACGCACAAGATCGCTGATAGGATCGCATCCATAGCGCGCGGGCTGGGTGAGCAAGCCGAACTCTATGACACGGCTTCGCTCGAAGGCATCCCGAGCATCGACGCATTCGAGCATGTTATTATTGCCGCATCGGTGCACGAGGATCGCCATCAGGAAAGCGCCGCCAATTTCGCCGCCGCGCATCGCGACCAACTTCGAGCAAAGAAATCGGCTCTCATATCGGTCAGCTTATCGGCTGCTACTGCCGATGGCCACAAAGAGGCGCAGCACTACGTCGACAGCTTTACCGCCGCCACGGGTTGGTCGCCGAACAAGACGCTATTGCTCGGAGGAGCCCTGGATTGGGCCGACTGTGATTACTTTCAGCGTCAGGTCCTGGCGCATATTCTAACGGAACGCGGCTTGACGCCGGACCGCAAAGGCCATCACGAATTCACCGATTGGCCATCACTCGAAAAATTCGTCAAAAATTTCCTGTTGGATCCCTGATGCGGGGAGTTTAGCAGCTGGTCCGCGCTGCGCATATTTTCATCTGATTGCACAGAATTTATTCGAGCAGACTTTTCTTCCTGCGATTTTGCGTACGGAATACGCGACCTCCATTTCACGTCCTTTCAAAGCCTTGACTATATTTTGTTCAGACTGGCACGTTTTTTGATCGTTTCTCCTACGGAGCCGCCTCCGCGATCGTCTCAAAGGGGCCAATGACAAGAAAAGAAACGCCTAAGATTGGGAAAGATCGGCAACGCGCCGAAAACCATCGGCGCGGCGCCTGTATCGTCCCTCATAACCCGCGCTGCCGACAGCGGTGGAACAGATGCTGTTCCTCTCCGCTTGCGGTACCTCGCGTTCCTTTCGACCAGAAAACTAAAGTGGTTGGGCTTAGCCGGATTTGTGGACCGCGGTGACGTGCTCCTCTCGTCCGGAACGAGGCGCCAATAGATGCAGGATGGAAACTTGACGATCTGAAAGAAAAATCGAATTCGACCAGGGAGATTGACGATGCTGCTGTCCGACATTCCCTTACCGAAATTTTCGAAACGCTCGATACCGACACCGGCGAAAGCGATCAGAGTCTTGGTCCTCGCGTTGTTGGTGGCGACACTTACGAATTTCCTCACGCTGTCTCCCTCGTTCGCCCAGACGCCGCCTCCCGCTGCGGCCCCGCAGGCAGCGACGCCTGCGGCACCTCCGCCGCCCCCGGCCTGCGATGCAAAAACACTCGAGAAATGCACGGTCAATTCGGGCGATACAGCATGGATGCTGACGTCGGTCGCCCTGGTCCTAATGATGACGGTACCCGGCCTCGGCTTGTTTTATGGCGGCATGGTTCGCAAGAAGAACGTCGGCGATACGGTCATGACGTCATTCGCAATCACATGTCTGGTCACGATCCTCTGGGCGGCATTCAACTATAGCCTCGCGTTCCGCGCAGGCTCGCCCTACATCGGTGGCTTGGACCGCGCTTTCTTGCAGGGAATACTCAGCGATATAAGCTCGGGCATGGGGAATCCCAATCCGCTGGCGCCAACGATCCCCGAGACCGTCTACATCTGCTTCCAGATGACGTTCGCAATTATCACGCCTGCATTGATCGCGGGCGCTTTCGCTGAGCGCATGAAATTTTCCGCCATGCTCTGGTTCATTGCCCTCTGGGCGACGATTGTCTACGCGCCTATCGCGCATTGGGTATGGGGACCGGCAGGTATTTTGAATTCAACGAATGACGCCGCGTGGTTCAAGGTTCTTGACTTTGCCGGTGGCACCGTCGTCCACATCAATTCCGGAACCGCGGGTCTAGTTGCCTGCCTCTTACTGGGGCCGAGGAAGGACTCCGGCCCTGCGCACAACGTCGTTTTGACTTTCATCGGGGCGTCTCTGCTATGGGTCGGCTGGTTCGGCTTCAACGCAGGGTCTGCTGTCACATCGAATATCCAAGCCGGTATGGCGATGCTGGTCACGCAGCTCGCGACCGCGATGGCGGCATTCACCTGGATGCTCGTCGAATGGGCGCTCAGGCGGAAGCCAACTGTCGTTGGCGTCTGCTCCGGCGCGGTTGCGGGATTGGTCGCGATCACCCCGGCCTCGGGCTTCGTCGGTCCGGGAGGTTCTCTCGCAATCGGTATTGCAGCAGGAATGATCTGCTATTGGGGCACGACCGGCCTGAAGCACATGTTCGGTTACGATGACGCGCTGGACGCTTTCGGCGTGCACGCCGTGGGCGGGATTGTCGGCGCTCTGCTCACTGGGGTGTTCGCTATCAGCGAATACGGCGGCACGCCGGGATGGATTGAAGGAAACGCCCATCAAGTGGTCAACCAGGCCGCCGGTGTCGGAATCGTCATCGTCTACGACGTGGTCGTGACGTTGATCATCCTCAAGCTCGTCGATTGGACCATCGGATTGCGCGTCAGCGATGAAGTCGAGCGCGACGGCCTTGACCTCGCGTTACACGGTGAAGTCGTACATTAGGCGATGTATCACGGTCTCCGGGCGCCGCTCTCGGTGCCCGGACATTGCCGGATATCCAACGCCGTTGGTTCGATGTACGGCGCGTGGAACCCGACACATGCTTCGGAGCTCGCGATGCTTCGTGCTGGCGTCATCAGGCTATACGGCGATCATCCTGTCACGGGTTTCGCGGTCGCATATGAGCAGGATGAACTCCAGTTTCCCGTGTGGGTATTGATTGTACTCGCGACGGTGTTGCTCTGTGTTTCGCTTTCGGAGCGAAGCCTCGCCCTGATGCTTTTGAGCCTCCTGTTAGGCGGGTTTGCATTTCACAATATTCCATTGATCGAGACGGGCACCGCGCGACTTGCGGCAAACCATGAGGGCCTCTTCATGGATGGGCTGGGCTGCATCGGATGGCGCTTTGTCAGCGCCATCAACCTGGTCGAGGTGGTCGTACGGGGAAATCTCTACAAGGAAGCCGATATCGCGCTTTCCGAGCCTTTGGAGAAGGCTCTTGTGGATGATGCACGAAGCCTGCCGTTGCACCGGCGTCTCATGCGCAAGCCCTACTACCTCAAAACCGCGAGCACCATTCGAGTCCCGCTGGATATCTTCGATCCTCCCCCAGACGATATCGTCGCGTCGCTGCTGCGTATTTGGATCCACAACAGGGGTCGGCCGCCGAAAGCGAGCGGATAAGCGAAACTACGTCGGCTGCTCTTGCGAAAGCATCGCCGCTCCCTCCACGGATTGGCTTCCATATCGCCCGAGCCCGAGGAGAGCCAGGAATGTGATCAGCGCAGCCCCTCCCAAATAGTACCCGACGGCTTGAATACCGTATTTTGTCGCGAGCGTTGTTGCGATGTAGGGCGCAAGGGAAGCTCCGAAAATTCCGGCAAGATTGAAGGCCAGCGAGACGCCGGTGTACCGTACGCTCACGGGAAAGGGCTCCGAGAGCGCCGTACCGAGGGGTCCGTAAGTAAACCCCATAAGCCCCAGCCCCAGCACCATGAACAAGATCACGCTAGCCGTCTGCCCCGAGCCGAAAAGCGGCGCAAACGTTAAGCCGAACCCGCCAATCACCGCTGTGGTCCATAGCAGAACGCGCCGCTGACCGAAGCGATCGGCGATCAAAGCGGAAATCGGAATGGTCACGGCGAAGAAGATCACGCCGATCATCTGGATCGGAAGAAACTGCTGGCGGGTGAAGCCGAGAGAACTGATCCCCCAGCTCAATGCAAAGACCGTCATCAGATAGAAGAGCACGAATGTCGCGAGCGCGGCGAAAGTTCCAAGAACGAGGAGAGGGAAATGGCGCGCGAAAACGGTCAGCAAAGGTACACGCACGCGCTCATCATTCTCGAGAGCCTTCTTAAAGGCCGGCGTTTCGGAAATGCGCAGGCGCACATAAAGTCCGATAAAAACAAGAAGAGAACTCGCAATAAAGGGAATTCGCCAGCCGATTGATTGAAACTGCTGGTCGGTCATCGTTTCGGTGATGATCAGAAAAATCCCGCTCGAGCAAATGAAGCCGATCGGAGCGCCAAGCTGCGGAAACATCCCATACCACGCCTTTTGCGACTTCGGCGCGTTCTCCGTCGCAAGAAGCACCGCACCGCCCCATTCGCCTCCGAGGCCAAGCCCTTGCAGGAGCCGGCACATTGCGAGGAGCAGGGGTGCCCAAACACCGGCGGAGGCATAGGTCGGCAGAAACCCGATTGCGACCGTCGAGAAGCCCATCAGCAGAAGCGCAGCAACCAGAGTTGCCTTTCGCCCCACGCGATCCCCGAAGTGTCCAAACAGCATCGCCCCGATCGGACGCGCGAAGAAGGCGATTGAAAAGGTCGCGAAGGATTGCAGCGTAGCCGTGGTCACGTCTTCGCTCGGAAAAAACAAGTGCGGAAAAACCAGCACCGCAGCCGTCGCGTAGATATAAAAGTCGAAAAATTCGATCGATGTGCCGGCGAGGCTGGCAAGAAGGACGCGGCGCTTCGAGGCGTTCTCTGAGGCGGTCAAGGTTCCCCCGGCGATGTTGGATAGTTCCGATCCTGGGCGGGAATATCAGTCGATCGCCTGCGCCGCAAGCCGAACGCGAGGACTAGCCGATCGCGTGCCGGACTTTCTGGGACGCGATCGCCTTATGCGCTCAAAAGGGAACGGAGAAAGGATTGGTCGCCTGATCCGTCTCGAATGGACGAAACGGACGATCGAGTTGAGCAAGGCGCTTGGTCCGAAAGGCCATGTCTCTTCGGCGAACGACAGGCCGAAGCAGAATTGCTTGCACAGCGAAGCGGAACGTATTCGGCCCGCCATTCGGCGACGTTCCGCTGAGCCTACGCAGAATATCTGAATTAGAAAGATTTGAGGGAATCAAACAAAATCGCCGCGTGCTCGTTCCATGATTTTTATTTGAGGCCGTTCCTCGGAAAAGTAATTGGGATGTTCTTCCCGACAAGCATAAAGAACGTGCATCGGGATGGCGGGCGGTACGCTTACGGAGAACCGCTATGCGAATAAATGCAGCGACCTATGGCATAGGGATCTTGCTATGCAGTGTTTCGCCTGTCCTCGCTAACGAAAGCGTGATCGAAGCTTCGAAAAGCCCGCAAAACTGGGCCATGCAGCAAGGTGACTATAGCAACCACCGCTATTCGAAACTCGACCAGATTACCTCGGAAAATGTTCACTCGCTGCGGCCGGCCTGGAGTTTCTCGACCGGTGTGCTGAGAGGTCACGAAGGCTCGCCGATCGTTATCGGTGACGTCATGTACGTCCATACACCTTTCCCGAATACGGTCTACGCGCTCGATCTCAATAACAATGCCAGGATCATTTGGAAGTACACGCCGAAGCAAGATCCTTCGGTCGTGCCGGTGATGTGCTGCGATACCGTTAATCGCGGTGTGCAATACGCAGACGGCAAGATCTTCCTCTACCAGGCCGATACGACTCTCGTCGCCCTCGACGCGAAGACCGGCAAGGAGATCTGGAAGGTCACCAACGGGGATCCGAAGCGAGGTGAGACGGGAACGAGCGCCCCTCTCGTCGTCAAGGATAAGGTCATCGTCGGTATTTCCGGCGCCGAGTTCGGAATTCGCGGACGGCTTACGGCTTATAATATCAATGACGGGAAGCTTGTCTGGAAAGCCTGGTCGACCGGTCCGGACAACGAAATGCTGATCGACCCCGAAAAGACCATGTCTCTCGGCAAACCCGTCGGCAAAGACAGCTCGCTCAAGACGTGGAACGGCGACGAGTGGAAGATCGGCGGCGGCTCTACGTGGGGCTGGTACTCATATGATCCGGAATTGAACCTGATCTATTATGGTACTGCGAACCCCGGAACATGGAATCCCGTCCAGCGTGCGGGCCCGGATGGCAAGCCCATAGATCAGAAATGGACAATGACAATCTTCGCCCGCAATCCCGACACTGGGGTGGCGGCATGGGCATACCAGATGACGCCGTTCGACGAATGGGATTACGACGGCATCAACGAGATGATCCTCGTCAACGGAATGGACATCAAAGGCGAAAAACATAACGTCCTCGTTCATTTTGATCGCAACGGATTCGCCTATACGCTCGACCGCAAAACCGGCATGCCGCTGGTGGCCGATAAATACGATCCGGTGGTCAACTGGGCGACGAGCATCGATCTCGATCCTAAGAGTGCGGACTTCGGCCGACCGGTGCGCGTGGCAAGCAAGTCCACTTTCAAGAACGGTCAAGATTTCAATACCAAGGATGTCTGTCCGGCCGCGCTTGGAACCAAGGATGAGCAGCCTGCATCCTATTCACCGCAGACAGGTCTGTTCTACGTGCCGACCAATCACGTCTGCATGGATTATGAGCCATTCAAGGTGTCTTACCAGGCCGGGCAGCCTTACGTAGGGGCGACGCTGTCCATGTTCCCACCGAAAGGGCAGAATGGCCACATGGGCAACTTCATCGCCTGGGATGCCAGCAAGGGCAAGATCGTCTGGTCGAAGCCCGAGGAATTCTCAGTCTGGTCCGGTGCATTGACGACGGCGGGTGGCATTGCCTGCTACGGCACGCTCGAAGGTTACTTCAAATGCGTCGATCAGAAGAATGGCAAGGAGCTCTATAAGTATAAGACGGGCTCTGGCATCATCGGCAACGTCTTTACCTATGAGCACAAGGGTAAGCAGTATATCGGCGTCTATTCGGGTGTCGGGGGATGGGCCGGCATCGGTCTCGCTGCGGGTCTGACCAATCCGACGGACGGACTGGGTGCAGTCGGAGGATATTCGTCGCTTGCGAATTACACAGCACTCGGCGGATTGCTGACGGTCTGGTCGCTGCCAGGCTGACGCGCGCTTTAACTAGGCATTATGAGATGGCGCGGTCCGGCAGGCCCGCGCCATTGGCTTCTCTAAGACGTTCGGCGGGCTGCAACCGAGTGGTGCGCCTAGAGAGAGCACGGGTTCGTGCGATCCGCGGCAAAAAAAAGCGCGCAATATATTTGCGCGCCGAAGTCGGGAGTTAGCGAAGAAAGTCGGTGAAGCCGTTAATCAATGCACCGCAGCGAGGACGATCTCTGTGAAAAGCAGCGAGAAAAGCAACGTAGCCGCAAACATACCGAATAGGTTTGGTTTTGGCATTTTGCGCACTCCAAATCGTTGAGCCGTACCCACTCGACATGGGAGGCGGCCAAGGCGGTGCCAATGCCACGATCACGGAGTTGTGCACTCTGCTGCCTTACAGTTTGGCAAGCTATTGCCGAATTGCATCGGACAACCGCTTCAAACCGCGGCCGTCGCAGCGCGGCTTGATTTGTCGGAGGTCCGCTCGCCGTCAACGTCGTGAGCGTGCAGGTGAACCACACGCTCATGAAGGGCAAGGAGAGACGAACGATGTCCGATCGACAGGATCGCTGCGTTCGGCAATTCGGCGCGCAGCATACGGTAAACCCGAGCTTCTGCTGCTTCGTCCAGTGCCGAGGTCGCCTCATCGAGAAGCAGGATGTCGGGCCTGAGCAGAACTGCCCGCGCGAGCGCGACCCGCTGCTGTTCGCCGGGCGAAAGAACTTCGCTCCAGCGCCGTGAATCGTCGAGCGACGTTTCAAGACGGCCGAGCCCGACGAGATCGAGCACGCGAGCAACCTCCTGGCGCGGTTGCGAGGACACCGCCGAAGGGTAGGTGAGTGCAGCATAAAGAGAACCGAGCGGCAGGTAAGGTTTTTGAGGCAGCGCGACGAGCCGCGCTCCGCTCTGCGTGCGTATTTCGCCGGCCGCGTGGGGCCAATAACCGAGAATGGCGCGAAGCAAAGTCGTCTTGCCGGTTCCCGACGGAGCGATGAGCAGCGCCGACTCGCCCCGTCTCAGTCCGAACGTCACCGAATTCAGAAGCTTTTCGCCGTTGGGCGTCGACAGCGAAACGCCGTCAACGCTGAGAAGCTCGGCTCCAGGAGCATCGGTCGATGAGTCGCCAGGCTGGATGGCGTCAGCTTTCGCGTGCTCGGCCCTTTGAATCTGATCCGTAAATCCTGTCAGTCGGTCGGCGATGGCGACCCATTCCGCAAGATCGGTATAGGAATTGACGAAGAATGAGAATGCAGATTGAACTTGCCCGAACGCCCCGGCCGTCTGCGTCATGACACCGAGCATAATGGCACCGGCGAAATAGTGTGGTGCCATGATCAGAAAGGGCAACACGACCGCAGCCTGATTATATCCCGCCGTGAAGAACGTCAGGAACTTCTGGCGGCGCATGATATCGTGCCAATTGGTGACGATATCCGAGAAGCGGTTGCGCAACACATTGAACTCCGCCTCCTCGCCGCGAAGCAATGCGATTTGTTCAGAATTCTCACGCAGATGCACAAGCGCAAAGCGAAGATTGGCCTCGCGGCGCTGGCGGCTGAAGTTAAGAGCCGCAAGGGAGCGGCCGATGAAATGCGCACCGAGCGTGGCAAGCAGCGCAAACGCCGCTGCGATCCAGACGAGATACCCATGCGAACCGAGATGAAAGCTGCCGATTTGTAATGGAACTTCGGCCGATATGCCCCAAAGGATGACGCTGAAAGATACGAGGCTGGTCAGCGAGGACAAAATTCCGACGCCGAGGGATAGCGTGCGGCTGACATATGCTGCGATGTCTTCCGAAATACGTTGATCAGGGTTGTCGGCGGCGTCTCCGCGAAGGCGCATACGGTAGTGAGTGCCATTCTCAAGCCAGCGTACGAGATAGCGATCTGTTAGCCAGCGCCGCCAACGTATCTGGAGCCACTGATTGAGGTAGAGTTGGTAAACCGAAGAAACGACGAAGGCCGCCGCGATAATGGAGAAGACGAGAAGTTGGTGCCAGAACGCCACCACATCCTTCATTTGAAGAGCATTATAAAATTGGGCATTCCAACTGTTGAGGAGCAGGGAGAGACCGACTTGTCCAAGCTCGATCGCGATGATCACGAAGAGGAGCCCGGCTCCAATCCAGCCCTCAGCGGCGGTCCACTTGAAAAACCGCCCAAATCTCAAAGTGCTTCGCTCGCGCGATAGAAAATAGGGCGCTGTAAGTTGCCAGATCGCGCTCGGCCGCGGGCGCGTGAAATTTCGCATAAAGATGATGCCTTAAAATTTTGCGATCGGTGTGCGGTCAACGCGCGACGACAGCGAAAGCCGCTGGCGGCCTTCTCCTGATGCCGGATTTGAGCGGCCCTCACCTTTCCGAGGGGTGGCCGGAAACTTACTTATTGGAAAACGTTGCGCGACATCGCGCCCGCCCAGGCTCCGCTAGCCGCTGCTTCGAAGGGAAAAAAGCAATATTTAATCCGAGAGTGACCAATTCCTGATCAGCAGGCAGCCGTACTTGCGGGTGGGGGTTCCCCGCTAAGACACGAGCTTTGACCTATATCACCGTTCTACCAAGTGCCCGTGCTAAGGATCGCCAAATGGGGGTCAAGGCTCGCGCCGCGATCGAAGCCGAGACATGGGAAAGTGGGACGGATACAGAGTGAACAGCGACCTGTCTGAAAGCAGCCTTCTGACGACGGTCGTTCACCCGTCTACGACGACCATCGTCGGTTCTGAAAATTGGACCGCCCCGAATTCCGCGCGCCTCGATCGTCTCGTGAGTTCGCTTCTGTCGGCATCCGAGAGGCCGGTCCATACAACGATCGATATGAGCGGCGTTCAGGCGTTCGACACGTTCGGAGCGTGGCAACTGGCTCGGCTCGAAAGAGCTTTGAACGCGCCGGGGCATGAAGTGACCATCGTCGGACTGCCACAGCATTACACGGATTTGTTTCGCGCGGTGCAGGAGGCGAGCGAACGCGCATCCCGAACCAAATCAAAACCCCGCCAGGAATTCACCGGCCCTGCTGCGGTGGGTGAGTCCGTTGCCAAGTCCGCAACGGGGTTTCTTCTCCTCTTGAACATGGTCGGCGCCGTCTGTGCCGCCGCTTTGCGGTCGCTACGACGACCGTCCACGTTTCGCTTGACGTCGATGGTCAACCAACTCGACCGGGTAGCTTGGCAGGCCATCCCGATCATCCTTCTCATCACCTTCCTGATAGGAAGCATCATAGCCCAGCAGGGCTTCTTCCATTTCCGCAAGTTTGGCGCGGATGACTACGTGGTCGACATGGTCGGAATCCTCGTCCTCCGCGAAATCGGTGTGCTGATCGTCGCCATCATGGTCGCCGGACGGTCGGGAAGTTCCTATACCGCAGAGCTTGGTTCGATGAAAATGCGGGAGGAGATCGATGCGTTGAGGACGATGGGCTTCGATCCCGTCGATGTGCTTATCCTTCCGCGTATCCTCGCGCTCGTCATCGGCCTTCCGATCCTTACGTTTATCGGTTCGATGTCGGCCCTTTACGGTGGTGAGCTCGTCGCATGGTTTTATGGCGGCATGAGCCCGGAGATTTATATCGCGCGTCTGAAGGAAGCGATCTCGATCACACATTTCAAGGTCGGCATGATCAAGGCTCCCTTCATGGCGTTCGTCATCGGCATCGTGGCGTGTACCGAAGGCTTGAAGGTGGGGGGTAGCGCAGAGTCGCTTGGGCTGCGCACGACGGCGTCAGTGGTCACGTCAATCTTCCTTGTGATCGTGCTTGACGGTCTTTTCGCGGTCTTCTTTGCGTCTATCGGAATGTGACGGGATGGGAAGCTCTTCCGAACAACCTGTCATCAGCGTCCGCGATCTAGTCGTCGGATTCCGTGATCGCAACGTGCTCGATCACCTCTCGCTCGATGTCCACCGAGGGGAAATTCTCGGCCTTGTCGGAGGCTCGGGAAGCGGCAAATCGGTGCTGTTGCGCACAATCATCGGATTACTGCCAAAGCGGTCCGGCACAATCGAGGTCTTCGGACAAGATCTCGATTGCGTTGACGATCAGACTCGCCAGGCACTCCAACGGCGCTGGGGCGTGCTGTTCCAGAATGGCGCCCTCTATTCGTCGTTGACGGTATTGCAGAACGTACAATTTCCCATGCGCGAGTTTCTGCGGTTACCAGAACATCTTCTGGACGAGATCGCCGCGACGAAGCTCGAAATGGTTGGCCTGTCCCGGCTCGATGCCAATAAGCTGCCCTCTGAGCTATCCGGTGGCATGACTAAGCGCGTCGCGATGGCCCGGGCGCTGGCGCTCGATCCGGAAGTGGTCTTTCTCGACGAACCGACGTCGGGTCTCGATCCAATTTCTGCCGGCGACTTCGATTCCCTCATCGCCACGCTACAGAAGACGCTTGGTCTGACGGTCTTCATGATCACCCACGACCTCAACAGCCTGCACGCGATTTGCGACCGCATTGCGGTTCTGGCGGATGGGAAGATCGTTGCCAACGGACCGATCTCAGCAATGCTCGCGAGCGAGCACCCATGGGTTAAATCCTACTTCCGCGGTCGGCGCGGACAGCTTCTTGAACATTCGCACCAGCAAACTCCGGCTTGAGACACTCTCATGGAAATCCGCGCGCGCTATACCTTGATCGGGCTCTTCACGCTGGCGACCGTCGCAGCGGCATTTGCCTTCGTCTACTGGCTCAACCATGCCGGAGGGCTGACTCAGCAAAGCCTCTATCGTGCCCGGTTCGACACCACGGTGTCGGGGCTGCTCAAGGGCTCGGCGGTGCTGTTCAACGGCATCAGGGTCGGCGAAGTCACTGCCCTTGAATTGAACCCGGAAGATCCGAAACAGGTGACCGTGATCATGTCTGTCGATCACAAAACTCCAGTGCGTTCTGATACAAAAGTCGGAATCGAATTTCAGGGCCTTACGAGTTCCCCTGTCTTGTCGCTGCGGGGTGGAACGCCGACTGCGCCTCTGGCGACGGCCGCTGATCATCAGCCGCCTCTCCTGACGGTCGACCCAGATGCCACTCAGAGCCTCACGGATTCAGCTCGAGGGCTTCTGCATCGCATCGACGGAGTCATCGACGAGAACAGGGAACCGCTGAAGACGCTCATCGCCAACATCAATACGTTCTCGACGGCGCTTGCCAAAAACTCAGACAAGGTCGGCGGCATCCTCGCTGGGCTTGAGCGCCTGACGGGAGGGGGGAAGCAGGCGACCGCGCCAATCGTCGATCTTATGCCTGTCAAAAAGTTCCCGGACATTCCCAAGATCCCGGAGGGACAACTCGTCGTGCCGGAGCCGGACGTGGTCGGCAGCGTCTTCAACGATCAGGTCGCGGTCGTGACAACGACGGGAGATCGCTCGACGGCGCTCATCGCCAAGTGGCCGGATACGCTGAGCCGTGTCGTCCAGGCGCGCGTCGTCCAAAGCTTCGAGAACGCAGGCTATCTCAAGGTCGTCGGACGCCAGCCGGACGTGTTCAAGGCAGACTATCAGTTGCTGATCGATTTACGCAGCTTTGAGATCGTAGCCTCGCAATCACCGACAGCCGAGATTGCGTTTTCAGCGAAGATCATCGGCGAAAATGGCCAGATCCTTGGCGCACGACTATTCAGCGCCAGTGTACCGGCTACGATTTCTGATGAGGCCACCGCCGCGGAAGCTCTGAACCAAGCGTTCGACAAGGTGGTCAGTGATCTTGTCGCCTGGACGTGCAAGACCGCTTGAGAAGACCTATCTGCGGTGACCGCGGTGGCCGCCGCCGCGACGGCCGCCACCTCCGCGATGGTGAACTGCACCGCCGCGGAAGTGGCGCACTCCACGCGCGCTATGGCCGCCGCTGCGCTTTCTGACAAACGTCTTCTTGTCGCCGCCGCGCTTCTGATATGAGCGTTTTCCTCCGGAACGCGCCTTCGAGAACGTCCGGCTATGGTGTCTCAGTTGCTCGCCGTGGCTGGCGTTCTTGTTGAACGCAGGCCGGTCGGTTCCCTTCAGACGCCGTTCGATATCTGCGTGGTTGAAATGTTTGCCGCCGCGATGTCGTGCATCGTGTTTCCAGTAGCGGTCGATGTGTCGACGGTGATCGCCATTGATCCGATTCCATCGGTTGACGTTGATGTCGATGCGACGATGGTGCCAGTCCCAATGGTTCCAGCCCCAGATGCCGCCGACGATCGCAACACCCGCTCCCCAGAAGAAGCCATCGGTGTAGACGATACCCGGATAGCCCCAGCCATAGGGTGGATAATCGGGATACCACCAGGGGCCGTAGACGACGGAAGGCTCGTAATCCGGCACGTAAACGACATCAGGATCGCTCGGCTCGATCGTGTAGATCTCTTCCGGTGGCGTGCCGCTCCCAGGCTCTTTCGTGACCTTCTGCTGGCTATTGCTCTGCAGGTGCCCGGCAGCGTCCGCCTTGGAGCGAAGGAACTGGATCTCGTCCATCACTTCGCTCTGCTGATTGACGAACGCATCGCCAAGGCTCTGCATCCAGTCGAGCTTGTCGCTCATGTTCTGCAGCACGTCGGGAAACGGAACGAGCGCCTTGACGCTCGGATCCCACGATTTCGATTTGAGAGCCTCGGTGAGGGAGTCTCCGGTCAGTTTTGCGTTGTCCGGATCTTTTCGCCACCGCGCAGCGTCGACGACGTCGAGCGGATAAGTCGACGCCATGAGCACGTTGCTCAGGAGATCGTCGGGGTAGAGCGCGATTGGCGCCAAAAGCTGATCAAGCTGTGCCTTGCTGAGCTTCGGGGCATCATCCGCCGCCGCTGGGACAGCAACGAGCAGAAGTGTCACGATGATCGAGACGATCGAAACGAATTTGGTGCGCATGAAGCCGTCCAAGAGTGCTCTGTCGTTATTTAATTTCATGAGATGTCGACCGGATGTCATGGTGGCCATGCTCCTGCCCGCGGTGATAAGCGCGTCAATCGAAGATGGGATGCGATGCGCGGCTTGGAGCCCGTAGGCGGACCACTTGCGGGCTGCGCCTTCGGCTATAGGTCAGAAGGCCAAGGGCCATTGAGAGGGAAAGTAGAAAAACGTAACTGTGCATGACTAGCCCGTCTGCTACGGATCGCGCCCCTCTCCCCATTTCGAACTGTCGAGCTTCGTTATGGGATAGTCAAACGAATACGTTGCTGCGACGCGTGAATGACGTATGTCATGGTGAACGGCGCATGGGAATCGACCGGCAAGTTTTAGCCAACGCGCTTCAAGGAGAAGCTGTCCGTGTCTCTGTGCCCTGATCGGGCAGCATGCGCCAATGCGGGGAGAGTGACATTGATCGTCAGGCCGAAAGCTTCTCTGTGGAATATTCTGTTCGCCGTCAGAGGATCTATCGCAGGACGCGTGGTTTGGCGCTGCGTATTCATCACGGCATTGGCCTGCGTGATTGTTTACACCGGCGATTTCCATATAGAGACAATGGCGCGTCTTGGCACCGCGCCATTCGGCCTGATCGGCATCGCGATTTCGATCTTCATGAGTTTTCGGAACAGTGCCGCGTATGATCGTTGGTGGGAAGGCCGCAAGCAGTGGGGCGAGCTTCTCGTCCAAGTTCGCTCGTTGATCCGCGAATTATCCGATCTGGATGCCGAAGCTAAGAAGCGGATCTTTTTGTCCCTTATTGCTTATGCACACGCGCTTTCGGCGCGGCTTCGAGCGGACGATGAAATCGCGGCGGTCCGGCAATGGGATATTATGGTCTCCCAACATCCCAACGTCTGCGACACGATCCTGAGAACGATTGGAGCAGAGCTCCTTGCGCTCAACAAGGCGGGCGTCCTTTCGGATTGGCGCTATTCGTCGGCTGCGATCCGCATGAATGGAATTGCGAGTGTCCAGGCGGCTTGCGAGCGGATCAAAGCCACGCCGTTGCCGTTTGCGTATACGCTCCTCATTCACCGCACGGTCTATCTCTTTTGCCTCCTGCTGCCGTTTGCGCTCGCACCTCAACTTGGCTGGGGCACACCGGTCATCGTGGCTTTCATCAGTTATACGTTCTTCGGTCTTGACGCCATCGGCGACGATCTTGCGGAGCCGTTCGCGCCCGCGGACAACAGCCTGCCGATCAGGGCGCTCGTGCGAATTCTGGAGAGAGAGATTTTGGACTTCCTGGGCGTAAAACCGCTGCCCGACGAACTACAGCCCGTCGGCTATGTGCTCTCTTGACCGCAAGCTCTTGGGAAGAAGCTATTTGAACAGCGACGTCAGCGAGAAGGTCGAAGCAACAATAATCGGCGGGTTCTCCGCGACCTGTGGATACGGCTCATCGATATAGGCGTTTACGCCAGTTGCTTGGCCGCTCTTGATGAGGGAGGCGATGTACGCCCAACCCTTTGGCTCCAGACCGAGACACGCTTCCGACATTTCGCCCTTGAGGCGCTCGTGAATTGCGATGTTGCCCCGTGCCAGGATGGCGGCCGTCTGCCGAGGCGTAAATTTGTCTTTGTCCCAAAGCTTCGTCAGATAGATGCCGGCAACATTCCGCTTGGTCTTCGGTCCCCACGTGATGCGTTCGCCTGATCCAAACGTATATTGCCCTGGCGGCAGTGGCCCCACTGCGCGCGTTGCGAAACAGTCGGGATCGGGATTGTTCCGGCAAATGTCTCGCCCGGAAATGGCCCACGCGATCGTCTGGCCGCTGAGTTTGGGATCGTCCGAGACAACGAAAAGGCGCCCGGTCCGGATCGTGTAGCCGAGACGGAAATGTTCAACGCCTGTGGGCACTTCGCGAACCACGTCCTCGAACGGATTACAGATCTCTCCTCCCGTCAGCTTCCTCGGATATCCGTTGAGCTGGATAGTCACGTAGTCGACACCGGGCGCGCAGTCCCATTGCGGCAGGCTCCTCTTGCCGACGAGGCTGACGATGGGCCCGGGATTTTTAGCAGACTGTTTCGGTAGGGCGGCAATCGTCGGCTTTTCGACAGCGGCAGGAGGTGCGACGGCAGCCGGTGCCGTCTGGCGGGGAAGGTGCCGGATCTGCTCGCACTTGGCGGAGAGTTTCGGCGGGTGAATCTGTTTCACGGCGAGCCGGCGCGCCGCGGCACTGCTGGCCCCGGCTTTGATGTAGGCCACGATCAGCGCCTGCTGAATTTCGATCTGTTCCTGCGAAAGTTCGAAAATGCAGTCTTCATAGATCTGGTCGCCCACTTCGCTGAAAAAATCAGCAATCTGACCAGCTGCGGCTGCCGCTGCTGGAGAGGGGAGAGCGCTGGCTGGAGCTTGCTGCGCTACGCTGTGTTGTGCGATGGCGATCGGAATACACGCCGTGAGCAAGACGAGCGCGGTATATCGCGCCCAAATCAGCGCCCTCGGTGCTCTTAGCCGATCGATTTGGATATTCCGTGCCATCCCCCATCCCTAGCTCAAGAGTCGGGGCAACAGCGAGGCTGACGCCAAATTTTGCGCACCATTCGCTCGGGAGTTGTGATTCCGTCGAGATTTCCGCCTTGCCGGTCGCCAGCGGCGAAGCTGACGCGCTGACTCGGCAGCGTTTTCAATTTAGCGTTCAATATAGGGAGATGGGCAATCAGCTGACCAGCAGATCATCAAAAGGGTCGAACGTGGACGACACCGAACCTCACCCGTTTGCGATGGCCGGCAATGGCACTTCAATTGAACCGTATCTCGCGCGAATACGCATCTTTCCGGTAAAATCTCTCGATGCTCTCGAAGTCTCCAAGTCGCGAGTCTTGAAAAGTGGGGCACTCGAACACGATCGTAGATGGGCTCTCTTCGACAAAACTGGCGATTATATCAACGGCAAGCGCTACCGAACCATCCATCGCCTGAGGTCCTCAATAAGTCCTTCGGCCAGGACGCTCTCGCTAAAGGTCGGCTCGGAGGCTGGCGAATCGCGCTTCGAGATTGACCAGGAGCACCAAGAGCTGGAGCGGTGGCTCGCGGGCTACTTCGACACCCCGGTCGACGTTCGAGAAGATACCGAGCAAGGATTCCCGGACGACCCGGCCTCACCCGGCCCCACGGTCATCAGCGTAGCAAGCCTCCGCGAGGTCGGCGGATGGTTTGGCCTCCCCGTCGAGGACATCCGAGAACGCTTCCGAGCGAACATCGAAATAGACGGCGTGCCGGCATTTTGGGAGGATCGTCTCTTCGGACCCCCGGGAACGGTCGTGCCCTTTCGAATTGGCAACGTCACCTTTGACGGCGTCAATCCGTGCCAGCGTTGCGCCGTACCGCCGCGCGATTCTCGCACCGGACGCGAAGACGAGACATTTGTCCGTCGGTTCAGGGAATTACGGAAGCGCACCTTACCCGAGTGGGCGCTCGCTTCCCGCTTCACTCACTTCTACCGTTTGGCGGTCAACACGAGATTGAACAGCCTCGATCACGGTGACGTAATCCATGTGGGTGAGAGGATCGAGCTCCTGGCGCCGGATCAGTCACGGGTCTAGCGGGTCCGGGTATGCGAGCCTGCCAGAGAAAGCACCCGTATCTAATTCAAGCTTTGGAAAAGCTTTTCAGCGCCATCCGCGACGGCCCCAATAGGGACGATGGCCCCAATAGCCATATCTTCCCCAATATTGGTGCCCATACCCATAGCGAGGGCCATAAGGATACCAGCCGGCATAATAGGGATAGGGCCGATAATAGCGCGGGCCCTCATACGTTACGACAGGACCATCATAATAATCATAATCGCGTCGGACGACAGGCGGCCCCTCAACGACGGCGCCGCGCTCGCTATAACCCTCGTCGTATCCGCCGAGGTCGGCGGCATGTACGGAAAGTGGCGCAAGACCGGCAACTGCAAGGGTCGAAAGCGCGAAAATGAAGGGTTTCATGAGGATCGCTCCCTGAAGCATTGTGAGGAGCTAACACCTTCACCCGTGAATGGTTGCTGAACGTCGCTCGACCACTCTCCATTTCGCGATAACGCTATAATACTCAGAAAATGAGCATGACGATAAAATGTAATCGTCGCTCAATAGACGCCGGTTATTAAAGTCCGATATGCGGATATTCAGTGCTTTCCTCGAAGTCGGTTCTTGAAGATATCGCCACCCAATCCACTGCTCGTGCAAAACGAGGCGCGCCAACAGCGCGAGAGCCGAGGACGTTAGCCGGCCGAGGGTGCCGGTACGCGCGATGCGGTCGAGTCTCGCTCGCAAAGACCGCCGATGCAACTCACGGCTGCCACGCTGCGTGTGATCCAGGCTTTGACGGGGAGAAAACGGCTTATCTCGGAGAGCACGCACACGATGTGACAGAATGCCGTCCATCGAAACGATAGCGGTAACAGTTTGGCCCAAAGTTGTGGGCCGAGTGTGTCTCTTCGGACGAAGGGGGAGTTGCGCCGCAACACGGCCTAGGTTAACACCGGAAGAAGACGATAAAAGCGCTCGGAATCTCATGAGCTAGCGGACGCACCGCGATGATGGACCTGACTTCGCAATACCTGCCGATCGCAATTTTTCTCGGCGTGGCGCTTCTGATCGGAAGCGCCCTGATGATCGCGCCTTTCCTTGTTGCCGTTCGCAATCCTGATCCTGAGAAGGTGTCCGCCTACGAATGCGGCTTCAATGCCTTCGATGACGCGCGCATGAAGTTCGACGTGCGGTTCTACCTCGTGTCGATCCTCTTCATCATCTTCGATCTTGAGATCGCTTTCCTCTTTCCTTGGGCAGTCGCCTTTAAGGACATCGGCGCCTTTGGCTTCTGGTCCATGATGGCATTTCTCGGCGTGTTGACGGTCGGCTTCATCTACGAGTGGAAGAAGGGCGCGCTGGAATGGGAATGATCCTCAAGGGCGAGGGGTCGGCGGACCTTATCTTTGATCGTGTCTTCGACCGCGCACGCGAGGGGAGTTCGGCAACGGTTGCGCGCACTGCCGATCCGTTTTTTACCGACGTCTCGAATGAATTGGCGGATAAGGGTTTCCTTGTCACGACCGTCGACGACCTGATCAATTGGGCGCGCACCGGCTCGCTCATGTGGATGACGTTCGGTCTTGCCTGTTGCGCCGTCGAGATGATGCAGGTCTCGATGCCGCGTTACGATGTCGAGCGGTTTGGCTTTGCGCCGCGCGCTTCGCCCCGCCAATCCGACGTGATGATCGTTGCAGGCACGCTGACGAACAAGATGGCGCCCGCGCTTCGCAAAGTTTACGACCAGATGCCCGAACCGCGCTACGTCATCTCGATGGGCAGTTGTGCCAACGGCGGCGGCTACTATCACTATTCTTATGCCGTCGTCCGCGGCTGCGACCGCGTTGTTCCAGTTGACGTCTACGTGCCCGGCTGCCCGCCGACCGCCGAGGCGCTTCTTTACGGAATTCTCTTGCTGCAGCGGAAGATCCGCCGTACCGGCACGATCGAACGCTAGGCAGTATGAAAATCGAAGGCCGGTGCTGCCGGTCGTTTCGGGAGGCCGCCGCCCCATGACGGAATTGACCGCATTGCAGGATGTTGCGAGCAGGGTCGCGAGCGACGCCCTCGAGCGCGCGGCCATCGCTTATGACGAGCTGACGATTACGGTCTCGCGCGAACGTATCGTCGACGTTCTGACTAGGCTTCGGGACGATCCGCAATGTCTCTTTGAGGTATTGATCGATATTTGCGGCGTCGATTACCCGGAACGTGGGGAACGGTTCGACGTCGTCTATCATCTCCTTTCACCCCGCCTCAATCAGCGTCTGCGAGTGAAGATCTCGACGGACGAAACCACACCGGTCCGGAGCGTCAATGACGTATTTCCGGCTGCCAACTGGTATGAGCGCGAAGCCTACGATCTCTACGGGATCCGCTTCACGGGGCACCCGGATCTTCGCAGAATCCTGACTGACTACGGATTCCAGGGCTATCCCTTGCGAAAGGATTTCCCGCTGACGGGATACGTCGAGGTGCGCTACGACGACGAAAAGAAGCGCGTCGTCTACGAACCCGTAAAACTCACACAAGAATTCCGCGATTTCGATTTCGAAAGCCCGTGGGAGGGGCCGAGCCACGTTCTTCCGGGAGACGAGAAAGCCAATCCAAAATCCTAGACACCGCGCGATCGCGGCTCCACAGCAAATGTCCTTGGTTTGATCTTGTCGACTTGTCTGTCAGCACCGTTCCTTGCCGCGCGCGAGCCGGGGACGGAACTTGAGTTTTTGGGCGCCCGGCGCGACGTTGGCCTGTTCTCTGGCGCCACAGTTCGCCGGCCGGCTGGAGGCGCGGAATGGCAGTAACGTACAGGGCCAAAGGGGCAATGCAACTCGAGCTCAGCGTCGCCATAGCGGCTACATTTATGGTGGCGGCATTCATCGTGGATTGGCCGCGAGCGCTCGCGGGATTGGCACTCGGTGCGATCTGCAGGTTCTTGCCGTACGGGACTGTCACTGTCCCTCTGGGTGTTGTCCTGGTCTCAGCCGTCGCGGAATTCCTCTATCCCTGGTTTGGCAGGACGACTGAGCCGCATTTCTGGAGCTTTTTCATTGGAATTTTCGCGGTCGCCGGCACCGCATCCAGTCTGTACATCACGATCCGCAACTTGAAAGATCGGCTGTGAGGCGGGGACGATGAAAGATACGCTCCACGTCGGTGCCAGAACCCAGTTCGCCTACCGCGTACCCGCGACGAAGACGGTGCCGTGCTTATATCCGGAAGCCCACGAATTTCAGCTCATGCCGACCGTGTTTGCAACGGGCTTCATGGTCGGACTGATGGAGTGGACCTGCTTGCACATCATCGCCCCCCACCTTGACGAGGGAGAAGGCTCGCTTGGCGTCCATATCAATGTGTCGCATGTCGCTGCCACAGTGCCCGGACAAACGGTGACGGTCGATGCCGAGTGTACGAAAGTTGCTGGCCGCCGCCTGCATTTTCATGTCAAAGCCCACGACGGCATTGATTTGATCGGGGAAGGCGAGCATCAGCGTATGGTCGTCAACTGGCAAAAGTTTGAGCAGCGAGTGAACGAGAAGGCGAAAATAGCCCGCCTCGCACCGATTACACGCGGGACCGTTTGATCATGGCCGAGACCGAGATCCGCAACTTCAACATAAACTTCGGACCGCAGCATCCGGCGGCGCACGGCGTGCTCCGCCTCGTGCTTGAACTCGATGGCGAGGTTGTCGAGCGTGTCGATCCGCACATCGGCCTTCTCCATCGCGGAACCGAGAAACTCATCGAACACAAGACCTACCTGCAGGCGATCGGCTACTTCGATCGCCTGGATTACGTCGCGCCGATGAATCAAGAGCATTCGTTCTGCCTGGCAGCCGAAAAGCTTTTGGCGCTTGAGGTCCCGCGCCGCGCCCAGCTCATTCGCGTCCTTTACTCCGAGATCGGCCGGCTGTTGTCGCATCTCCTGAACGTCACCACGCAGGCCATGGACGTCGGCGCCCTGACGCCCCCACTCTGGGGCTTCGAGGAGCGCGAGAAGCTCATGGTCTTCTATGAACGCGCTTCCGGTTCGCGCATGCACGCGAAGTATTTCCGCATCGGTGGCGTGCACCAGGATCTTCCCGAAAAGCTGATCGACGACATCTACGCCTTCTGCGATCCCTTCCTGAAGGTCTTGGACGACATCGAAGGGCTTTTGACGGAAAATCGCATCTTCAAGCAGCGAAACGTCGACATCGGCGTCGTCTCGCTTGACGAAGCATTCGCCTGGGGGTTTTCGGGCGTGATGGTTCGTGGTTCCGGCGCCGCCTGGGACCTGCGCAAGGCGCAGCCCTACGAATGCTACGCCGACCTCGATTTCGATATCCCGATCGGCAAGAACGGCGACTGTTACGATCGTTACCTCGTCCGCATGCAGGAAATGCGGGAAGCGACGAAAATCATGAAGCAGTGCTGCGAATTGCTGAAGTCTGCGAGCGGCCAGGGTCCGCACGTCGCGGAGAATAAGAAAGTCGTGCCGCCGAAGCGCTCCGAGATGAAGCGGTCGATGGAAGCGCTGATCCATCATTTCAAGCTTTACACCGAGGGCGTCCACGTCCCGCCCGGCGAAGTCTACGCCGCGGTCGAAGCCCCGAAGGGCGAGTTCGGCGTGTATCTCGTGGCTGACGGCTCGAACAAGCCCTATCGCTGTAAGATCCGCGCGCCGGGCTTCCCGCATCTGGCGGCGATGGATCACATCAATCGCGGCCACATGCTGGCCGACGTCTCCGCCATTCTCGGCTCGCTGGACATCGTTTTTGGCGAAATCGACCGGTAGCGCCGAAGCACGGTCCCGACCGCTCCCTCAAAAAAACTTATCCCCGCATCCTGGGCATCCGGTAAGATGCAGGGGTGGTGGGTTTGAGTATGTATCAAAGGATAGAGCGATGCTTCCCGGTGCAGCCCCGATGGTCGACAATCTGTTCCTGCTTGCCGTTGCCGCGCTCGGTTGGGGCCTGAGCCTTGCGACCTATCGGCTCTTCGCGCGATCGCGTAACTGGCCGATGGGCGCTTTGCAGGCGGATCTGCCATTCATTCCAGTGCTGATCGGACTCGCGGGCCTTTTCGCCGGACTGCTCTTTGCAACAGCGCGCGGCGCGGATGACGGCGGCTGGGTCATCATTGCGCTGGGGCTTCTTTTCGCGGCTCTCTGGACGGGCATCCTACGTGTGGGTTCGCAGGTCTCGCTCTTTCTGGCGCCGATCGCGGCGTTCCTTTTGCTGCTCGGCTGGCTCGCCGTGCCGCTCGGATTTTCTGAACGCAGATGGGCGACGGAACGTCCGACTGAGACGCTGCAACGGCGTGGAATTCTCCCGTCCGAATCGACTCCCACGAATCCTCCCACCGCACCTTAGTCGGGGGCGCTTATCGTCGCACCTGAACGCTGACTGCTATCAAGACTTGCCGGGTGTAAGAGATCGGCAAATGCTTGCTTTGCGATCACATTCCTCGTACTGGACCGCGTCAGTGACTGAGGGGTAATGTCGCTACCTGAATCGACGCGGAGCATAACGGTCGAAGTCGTCGTGTTGACGTCGTGCCGTTATAATCTGGCGCCATGGAATTGGCGTTCGAGGGAGCCGTGAATGGCCGTTCGCAGACTGAATCCTGAGCAACCTGCACAGTTTGCTTTCACGGCTGAAAATCTCGCCTGGGCGAAAGAGACGATCGCGAAATATCCCGAAGGGAAACAGGCGTCCGCCGTCATACCCCTGCTCTGGCGCGCTCAAGAACAGGCGGAAGGGTGGCTGCCGGAACCCGCGATCCGATACGTTTGCGACATGCTAGGCATGGCCCACATCCGCGGTCTCGAGATCGCGACGTTCTACACGATGTTCCAGTTGTCGCCGGTTGGCAGCAAAGCCCATATCCAGGTTTGCGGCACGACCCCCTGCATGCTGCGCGGATCGCGCGAACTCATTGAGGTCTGCAAGAAGCGGATCAACGAGCACGCGCATGAGACGAACGCTGACGGCACGCTGTCCTGGGAGGAAGTCGAGTGCATCGGCGTCTGCGCAAACGCCCCCGTTGTCCAGGTCGGCAAAGACACGTTCGAAGATCTGACACCTGAGCAGCTGAATAAGATTCTCGACGGGTTTCTGGCTGGCCGCCAGCCAAAGCCCGGTTCCCAGATCGGCCGCGTCGCATCTTCTCCAGTGACTGGGCCGACGTCGCTGACCGATCCGACGCTTTATGACGGCTCGACCATCGGAGCCTGGAAGAAACGCTTCGAGGAGACCGGCGGCGGCTTGGACGACAAGGCTGCCGAAACGACACCCCCTTCTGCACTCGCGTCGCCCGCCCACAAAGAGGAAGTTGCGACGGGCACATCGCCGTCTTCTCCAGGGAAAACACCGGCCCCGCATCCGGCCGCGCTGACGGCCATGGCGAATGCAGGTCTCGTCAAAGAGCTCGAAGCCCGCGGCGGCGGCAAACCGCTGTCCGCTGGCGAACTCGACAAGATCAAGTCGGACATGATTCGCGACAAGGCGATCGCCGCAACTGGCGCCGCATCACAGCCCGAATTGCTGAAGGCCCCGCGCGGCGGTACCGCCGATGACCTGTCCCTCATTCGAGGCATCACAGACAAGACGGCCGGGAAGCTCCGGGAAATAGGCATCTTTCACTTCGATCAGATCGCTGGCTGGACACCGGGGAACGTCGCCTGGTTCGAAAGTCAGCTCGACGGATTTAAAGGCCGCGTCACGCGTGACAAATGGATCGAGCAGGCGCAGAAGCTTGCTTCGGGTTGGCGACCGGAAAGCAAAGCTGGCGAAAGGCCGAAGGGGTAGCGCGCATGTTGCATGATCGCGACCGGATTTTCCGCAACATCTACGGCTTCCACGACGTCAGTCTGAAGGGCGCCGAGAGCCGCGGCGTGTGGGATGGCACCAAGTTCTTCATCGACAAAGGCCACGACTACATCATCGACGAGGTGAAGAAGTCGGGGCTGCGCGGCCGTGGCGGTGCGGGATTCCCGACCGGCCTCAAGTGGTCGTTCATGCCGAAGGCCGACGCGCGGCCGAGCTACCTCGTTATCAATGCGGACGAATCCGAGCCGGGTTCCTGCAAGGATCGCGAGATCCTCAGGCATGATGCGCATCTTCTCGTTGAAGGCGCCTTGCTGGCCTCCTTCGCGATGCGGGCGCACACGAGCTACGTCTACGTCCGCGGCGAATACATCCGCGAGCGCGAGGCCCTCCAGCGGGCCATCGATGAGGCGTATGCCGCCAAGTTCATCGGCAAGGACAACATTCACGGCTGGGATTTCGATATTGTCGTTCATCACGGTGCCGGCGCCTACATCTGCGGCGAAGAGACGGCGATGCTCGAAAGCCTCGAAGGCAAGAAGGGTCAACCGCGGCTGAAGCCGCCGTTTCCGGCTAATGTAGGCCTCTACGGAGCACCAACGACGATCAACAACGTCGAGAGCATCGCTGTCGTTGGCGAGATCCTGCGTCGCGGTTCGACTTGGTTTGCGGCTCTTGGAAAGCCCAACAATACCGGCACCAAGCTCTTTCAGATCTCTGGCCACGTCGAACGGCCATGCGTTGTCGAGGAAGAGATGGGCATTCCGCTCAAAGAGCTGATCGACAGGCACTGCGGCGGCATTCGCGGCGGCTGGAACAATCTGCTTGCGGTGATCCCTGGCGGCTCGTCGGTCCGCTGCATCACCGCAGAGCAGGCTGAAGCAGTGACGATGGACTTCGATGCCTTGAGCAAGCTCGGCTCGGGTCTGGGCACTGCGGCTGTGATCGTCATGGACAAGTCGACGGACATCATCGCCGCCATCCGCCGGATCGCCTATTTCTACAAGCACGAGAGCTGCGGCCAGTGCACGCCGTGCCGCGAAGGCACCGGGTGGATGTGGCGCGTGCTCGAGCGTATGGAACGTGGCGAGGCGGAAAAACGCGAGATTGACCTGCTTTTCGACGTCACCAAGGAAATCGAAGGCCATACGATCTGCGCGCTTGGTGATGCGGCGGCGTGGCCGGTGCAGGGCTTGATCAAGAACTTCCGCCCGGTCATCGAACAGCGCATCGACGAGTATCAGGCGAAACACACGCGCGTGGCGGCGGAATAAAGCGGCGGATTAAGACACGATGCCAAAGCAACTCATTGTCGATGGGGTTCCGATCGAGGTCGAGGATGGCACGACCTTGATGCACGCTTGCGAGATGGCAGGTTCGGTCATTCCGCGGTTTTGCTATCATGAGCGTCTGTCGATCGCTGGCAATTGCCGGATGTGCCTCGTCGAGGTTCAGGGCTCGCCGAAGCCGATCGCCTCCTGCGCGATGCTCGTCAACGATCTGCCGCCGAACAAGGACGGCTCACCCAAGGTCATCAACACCTCGTCGCCCATGGTCAAAAAGGCGCGCGAAGGCGTGATGGAATTCCTGCTGATCAATCACCCGCTTGATTGTCCGATCTGCGATCAGGGCGGCGAATGCGACTTGCAGGACCAGGCGATGGCATTCGGCATGGGTGGCTCGCGCTACCATGAAAATAAACGCGCCGTCGAAGAGAAGCATATCGGTCCGCTGATCAAGACGATGATGACGCGCTGCATCCACTGCACGCGTTGCGTTCGCTACATGACGGAAGTTGCAGGCGTCGAGGAACTCGGTCTCATCGGACGCGGCGAGGACGCCGAGATAACGACTTATCTCGAACACGGCATCATGTCGGAGATGAGCGCCAACGCCGTCGATCTCTGCCCCGTCGGAGCGTTGACCCATCGTCCCTGGGCCTTCAGTGCACGTCCCTGGGAAATGGAAGCCGTCGAGACGATCGACGTGATGGACGCCGTCGGTTCCGCTATTGTCGCCGACGTCCGTGGCGCGGCCGTCATGCGCATCCTTCCGCGCAACAACGACGCCGTGAACGAGGAATGGATTTCCGACAAGACGCGGCACGTGTCCGATGGCCTCAAGACGCAGCGCCTCGATCAGCCGTATATCAAGAAGAACGGTCGCTTCGAGCCCGCGAGCTGGGACGAAGCGCTGGCCCTCGTCGCCGAAAAGCTGAAAGGCGCTTCCGCAGACAAGATCGGTGCTATCGCGGGTGATCTCGCGGGTGCGGAGGAGATGTTCGCGCTCAAGGATCTTATGGGCCGCTTCGGCGCCGCTTCGCTCGATTGCCGCCAGGCGGGCGACAAGCTCGACCCGAAACTCGGACGCGCGAGCTATCTCTTCAATTCGAGCATCGAGGGCATCGAGCAGGCCGACGCCATTCTTTTGGTCGGCGCCAATCCGCGTCTCGAAGCAACGGTCCTCAACGCGCGCATCCGTAAGCGCTGGCGTTCGGCGCCAACAAAGATCGGCCTCGTCGGCAGGAAGGTCGATCTTACCTATCCCTATGACTATCTGGGCGCCGGTCCGGATACGCTTGCAGATATTGCCAGTGGCAAGCACCCCTTCACCGACGTGCTGAAAGCCGCAACGAAGCCGATGGTCATCGTCGGGCAAGGCGCGTTCGCGCGTCCCGATGGCTTGGCCGTGCTCTCGCTTGCCGCCCGTATTTCGATTGCCGCCTCTGCTGGCAAAGACACGAGCTGGAATGGCTTCAACGTCCTTCACACCGCGGCGGCTCGCGTCGCAGGGCTCGACCTCGGCTTCGTTCCGGGCAAGGGCGGTAAGGATATTGCGGGCATCCTCGGGACCGACACCCAGTTCCTCTATCTTCTCGGCGCCGATGAATGTGACCTCTCGAAGCTGGGTCCGTCCACCTTCGTCGTGTATCAAGGCACCCACGGCGACAAAGGCGCCGAACGTGCCGACGTTATTCTTCCCGGCGCCGCCTACACGGAGAAGAGCGCGACCTACGTCAATACGGAAGGCCGTACGCAGCAGACGGCGAAAGCGGTGTTTCCGCCTGGTGATGCCAAGGAAGATTGGGCAATTCTGCGCGCCCTCTCGCAACGCGCCGGAGCAACGCTTCCCTATGACAATCTGAAAGAACTGCGTGCCGCGATGTACCGCACGAGCCCGCAGCTCGCCGCGCTCGATACGGTCGAAACGCGTGTCGTCTCGGGACTTGAGACGTTGGCAAAGCTCTCGGGTCAAACCTCGTCTGAGCCGTTCGCCCCGGCAATCGCCGACTTCTATTTGACGAATCCGATCGCGCGCGCGTCCGCGGTGATGGCGGGAATGAGCGCGCTCAAAGCTTCTGCCAACCAGAAACTCAACGCAGCGGAATAGGGACACATGCTCGAATCGCTGCAGACCTTCATGACCGACTACGGCTGGAACGTTCTGGCCCTGATCGGCTTTTCCTTGCTGCTGCTGGTCGTCCTTCTCGTCATCATCGCATTCCTGTTGCTAATGGACCGCAAGGTCTGGGCCGCCGTGCAGATGCGCCGCGGTCCCAACGTCGTTGGACCTTTCGGCCTCTTGCAGTCATTCGCCGACCTTTTGAAGTTCGTCCTGAAAGAGCCGATTATTCCATCGGGTTCGGACAAGGCGGTCTTTCTTCTTGCGCCGCTCGCGACTGCAATGTGCGCGCTCGCATCCTGGGCCGTGATCCCAGTGAATGAAAACGGCTGGGGCAAGTGGGTGATCTCCGACATGAACGTCGGAATCCTTTACCTCCTCGCAATTTCGTCTCTCGGCGTCTACGGCATCATCATGGGCGGCTGGGCCTCGAACTCGAAATATCCGTTCATGGGCGCATTGCGCTCGGCGGCGCAGATGGTGTCTTACGAGGTCTCGATCGGCTTCGTGATCATTTGCGTTATCCTCTGCGTCGGCTCGCTCAACGTCACCGATATCGTCAACGCGCAGAAGGCGGGTATTGGCACGCGCCTCGGCCTGATGAATTCATTCCTCGACTGGCACTGGTTGCCACTCTTTCCGATGTTCGTCGTGTTCTTCATTTCAGCGCTTGCCGAAACGAACCGGCCGCCGTTCGACCTCGTCGAAGCCGAATCTGAACTCGTTGCTGGTTTCATGGTCGAATATTCATCGACGCCCTACCTCCTTTACATGCTCGGTGAATACGTCGCGATCACCACGATGTGCGCGATGACGACGATCCTGTTCCTCGGGGGCTGGCTGCCGCCGGTCGATATCTGGCCGCTCAATGCCATCCCGGGAGTGTTCTGGTTCCTGATCAAGGTCGTATCCGTCTTCTTCATGTTCGCGATGGTGAAGGCGATGGTGCCGCGGTATCGCTACGACCAGTTGATGCGCCTTGGTTGGAAGGTCTTCCTGCCGCTGTCGCTGGTCATGGTTGTTATCACGGCTGCCGTACTCCAATTCGGAGGCTTCCTCTCATGAGCGCAGCACAAGCCACAAAGTCACTCTTCCTGACCGAGTTCGTCTCGGCCTTCTTTCTCACGATGCGCTACTTCTTCTCACCGAAGAAGACGCTGAACTACCCCTATGAAAAGGGACCGCTGTCGCCTCGCTTCCGCGGTGAGCACGCCTTGCGGCGTTATCCGAACGGTGAGGAACGCTGCATCGCCTGCAAGCTCTGCGAGGCGATCTGCCCGGCCCAGGCGATCACGATTGAAGCCGGCCCCCGCCGGAATGACGGCACGCGCCGCACCACACGCTACGACATCGACATGACGAAGTGCATCTATTGCGGCCTCTGCCAGGAAGCCTGCCCGGTCGATGCCATCGTCGAAGGCCCGAACTTCGAATTCGCGACGGAGACGCGCGAAGAGCTTTTCTACGACAAGGACAAGCTGCTCGCGAACGGCGACCGCTGGGAACGCGAAATCGCAAAGAACCTCGCGCTCGACGCGAAGTATCGGTAGAAGGCAACGCGATGGCATCGGCTCTCTTCTTTTATGTCTTCGCGGTGCTCGCGGTGGCCGCGGGCGCCACGGTCATCCTGACCAGGAACCCGGTTCACGCGGTGCTCTTCCTGATCCTCGCGTTCTTCAACGCTGCCGGGCTCTTTGTCCTGCTGGACGCCGAGTTTCTGGCGATGCTGCTCGTCATCGTCTACGTCGGCGCCGTGGCCGTGCTTTTCCTGTTCGTCGTCATGATGCTCGACGTCGACTTCGCCGAACTGAAGGCAGGTTTCATCAAAAATGCAGGCGTCGGCGCGCTCGTCGGCGGCATCGTGCTGGCCGAAATTCTGGCGCTCGTCGGCTATCGCGGGTTGACGGCCGCATCATCGCTGAACGTCGCCGCTCCCGTTCCGGCGGCAGGTTCGGGCATCACGAACACCCAGGCGCTGGGTGAAATCCTCTATACGAAATACGTCTACTTCTTCCAGGGCGCCGGCCTGATCCTCCTCGTCGCGATGATCGGTGCGATCGTACTGACCTTGAAGCATCGCACAGCAGTTAAACGCCAGTCGATCGGCGCCCAAGTCGCGCGTGGGCCAAAGACCGGAATGGAAGTCCTCAAGGTTCCGAGTGGTGGCTCGATCGTCCCGCCTGCAGCAAAGCATCCGGAGGCCGCCGAATGACAATCGGACTTGGACATTATCTTGTTGTCGCCGCATGCCTCTTTACGCTCGGCATCTTCGGCATCTTCCTCAATCGTAAGAACGTCATCGTCATCTTGCTGTCGATCGAGCTGATGCTGCTCGCAGTGAACATCAATCTCGTCGCGTTCTCCCATTTCAACGGCGACCTCGTCGGCCAAGTCTTCGCACTCTTCGTGCTGACGGTCGCCGCGGCCGAATCGGCGATAGGGCTCGCGATCATGGTCGTCTACTTCCGGAACCGCGGTTCGATCGCGGTCGAAGACATCAACATGATGAAGGGGTGAGGCGGTGGTGCAGGCAATCTCAGTAATCGCTGGAACGTCATCCCCGGCCAAGCGCACGCAATCCGCGTGCGCCGAGGGATCCAGCGTGAGACTCGCCGAAGGCGAACAATATTGCGTCTGCGACGCTCCCCATGCTGGATTCCCGAATGCGATCGCCGGGGCTCACGCATTCGAGAATGACGGAAAACGCCTATGATCTACGCCGCCATCGTTTTCCTGCCGCTCGCGGGCGCGCTCATCGCGGGGCTGTTCGGTCGCATCATCGGCCCGCGTCCGAGCGAGGTTATCACGACGTCGTTCCTGATGATCGCCGCGGTGCTTTCGTGGATTGTCTTTTTTCAGGTCGCGCTCGGACACCAAACGAGCGAGGTCACGCTGTTCCGCTGGATCACGTCGGGAGAACTCGATGTTTCCTGGGCATTGAAAATCGACACGCTGACCGCCGTCATGCTCATCGTCGTGACGACGGTATCCTCCCTCGTGCATCTCTATTCGATTGGGTACATGCACGAGGATGACTCGCGCCCCCGTTTCTTCGCCTATCTCTCGCTGTTCACATTCGCGATGCTGACGCTGGTAACGAGCAACAATCTCGTGCAGATGTTCTTCGGCTGGGAAGGCGTCGGCCTTGCGTCCTATCTTCTCATCGGTTTCTGGTACACGAAGCCATCGGCCTGCGCCGCTGCCATCAAGGCGTTCGTCGTCAACCGCGTGGGTGACTTCGGCTTCGCCCTCGGCATCTTCGGACTGTTCTTTATATTCCACACGGTGAATCTGGATACCCTATTCACCGCTGTTCCGACCGCCGTCGGCAAGACGTTCAATTTCGCCGGCTACGACGTCGACATCCTGACGACACTGTCGCTGCTTCTATTCATGGGCGCGATGGGCAAGTCGGCGCAGTTCCTGCTGCATACGTGGCTGCCAGACGCGATGGAAGGTCCGACGCCGGTCTCCGCGTTGATTCACGCCGCGACGATGGTGACCGCCGGCGTGTTCATGGTCGCCCGCCTGTCGCCTATTTTCGAGCAGGCGCCCGATGCACTTGCTTTCGTCACGCTGATCGGCGCGATCACCGCGTTCTTCGCCGCAACCGTCGGCTTGGTGCAGAACGACATCAAGCGTGTCATCGCCTATTCGACGTGTTCGCAGCTCGGCTACATGTTCGTCGCCTGCGGCGTCGGTGCATATGGGGCAGGCATCTTCCACCTTTTCACGCACGCGTTCTTCAAGGCCCTCTTGTTCCTCGGTGCCGGTTCCGTCATCCACGCGATGCACCACGAGCAGGACATGCGCGCGATGGGCGGTCTACGCTCCAAAATCCCGTGGACATTCGCTGCCATGCTCGTCGGTACGTTCGCGCTGACTGGCGTCGGCATTCCGCATCTGACGGGCTTCGCGGGCTTCTATTCCAAGGACGCCATCATTGAAGCGTCCTACGCGGCAGGCACGCCGAACAATTATGCCTTCTGGCTGCTCGTCATTGCGGCAGCGATGACATCGTTTTATTCGTGGCGGCTCGTTTTCATGACGTTCTATGGCGAAACGCGAGCCGATCATCATACCTACGATCATGCGCATGAGAGTCCGCCTTCGATGATGATCCCGCTTGCAGTCCTCTCGATCGGAGCGGCATTAGCAGGTGTCGTATTCACGACGTACTTTATCGGCTCGGATCAGAAGGAGTTCTGGGGCGCCGCCATCTTCGCAGGCGAGCACAACCACATCCTGCACGAGATGCACGATGTGCCGGAGTGGGTCAGCTACTCGTCGTTCGTCGCGATGCTTTTGGGCTTTGGGATCGCCTGGGTCTATTACATCGGTGCGCCGTGGCTGCCCGCCGCATCGGCTCGTGCATTCAAGCCGCTCTACCTGTTTCTCCTGAACAAGTGGTATTTCGACGAGCTCTACGACTTCCTGTTCGTCCGTCCGGCATTCGCTATCGGACGGCTGCTGTGGAAGGGCGGTGACGGAACCGTCATCGACGGGGCTATCGACGGCACGGCCGAAGGCGTCGTTCGGATCACCGATCGCGTCGTCAAGCTTCAGACCGGATACATGTATCACTACGCCTTCGCGATGCTTATCGGCGTCGCCGCCATCCTGACGTGGCTGACCTACAACGGGCTCTTTGGCGGGGTGTTCAAATGAGCAGCATTCTCTCGGTCACGATCTTTTTGCCGCTCGTGGGCGCGCTGCTGATCGCGACACTCAATCCCGAAGCCAAAGGCAACGCACGCTGGATTGCGCTGTGGACGACGATCGTCACCTTCGCAGTATCGCTGCTCATCTGGATCAACTTTGATCCGACGACTCCTGGTTTTCAGTTCGTCGAAGAACACGCATGGCTCGGCACGCTGAAATATAAGATGGGTGTCGACGGCATCTCGATGCTGTTCGTCATCCTGACGACGTTCCTGATGCCGCTTTGTATTCTGGCGAGCTGGCAGTCGATTCAGATCCGCGTCAAGGAATACATGATTGCGTTTCTGATCCTCGAGACGATGATGCTCGGGGTTTTCTGCGCACTCGATCTCGTTCTTTTCTATCTGTTCTTCGAGGGCGGCCTCATTCCGATGTTCGTCATCATCGGTGTCTGGGGCGGTAAGCGGCGCGTGTACGCCAGCTTCAAATTCTTCCTCTATACGCTGCTCGGGTCCGTCCTGATGCTGCTCGCCATGATGGCAATGTACTGGCACGCCGGTACGACCGACATTCCGACGCTTCTGCAGACAAAATTCCCACGAGACATGCAGTGGTGGCTATGGATTGCATTCTTCGCCTCGTTCGCCGTCAAGATGCCGATGTGGCCCGTGCATACGTGGCTGCCGGACGCTCACGTCGAAGCACCGACAGCGGGTTCGGTCATTTTGGCCGGCATTCTTCTGAAGATGGGCGGCTATGGCTTTCTGCGCTTCTCACTGCCGATGTTCCCGAATGCCTCCGCCGATCTCGCGCCTTTCGTCTTCACGCTTTCGATCGTTGCGATCGTCTATACCTCGCTCGTGGCCCTCGTTCAGGAAGACATCAAAAAGCTCATCGCTTATTCGTCCGTTGCGCACATGGGTTACGTGACGATGGGTATCTTCACGGCATCTCAGCAGGGTGTCGACGGCGCGATCTTCCAGATGCTCTCGCATGGCATCGTATCGTCGGCCCTCTTCCTCTGCGTCGGCGTCATTTATGATCGCACCCACACACGCGAGATCGCGGCCTATGGCGGTCTCGTCGAGCGGATGCCGAAATACGCCGTTGCGTTCATGGTCTTCACGATGGCCAATGTCGGTTTGCCCGGAACCAGCGGCTTCATCGGTGAATTCCTGACTCTGCTCTCCGCGTTCAGGGCCAATACGTGGGTCGCAATCATCGCCACCACGGGCGTTATTCTGTCGGCGGCTTATGCGCTCTACCTCTATCGCCGAGTCATCTTCGGCGCGCTCGAGAAAGCCAATCTCAAGAGCCTGCTCGACCTTTCCCCGCGCGAGGTCGCAATCCTGGCGCCGCTCGTCCTGCTCACGATCTTCTATGGGGTCTATCCGGCACCCGTCCTCGACGTGACGGCGACGTCGGTGAAAAACCTCGTCGAGAATTACCAGTCCGCCCAGGGAACGGCATCCGCATCTCTGACGACACGAGGGTACCAATGATCGACAGTTCGGTCTTATACGTCGTTCTGCCGGAACTCATCGTCGCGCTTGGAGCTATCGCGCTACTGATGATCGGAGTCTTTTCGTCGAATGGCGAAGCTGCGGGACGCATGGTCACGTGGCTTGCTATCGCTGTGCTTCTCGCGGCCGGCATCGCGATCTTCAATCAGAGCGGCGCGGCGACCGTTTTTGGCGGCGCATTCGTCTCCGACGGCTTCACGCGCTTTCTGAAGATCGTCATTCTTGTCGGCGCAGCGTTGACCCTTCTGATGACGTTCGACAATTTCAGCCGCGCCAAAATCTTGCTGTTCGAATATCCCGTGCTGGTTCTGCTTGCCACGCTCGGCATGCTGATGATGGTGTCGGCGAACGATCTGATCGCGCTCTATCTGGGTCTCGAATTGCAATCCCTGGCGCTCTACGTCGTCGCGGCTTTCAAGCGCGATGACGTGCGTTCGAGCGAAGCCGGCCTCAAATATTTCGTACTCGGCGCGCTGTCGTCGGGGATGTTGCTTTACGGCGCTTCGATACTCTATGGCGTCACCGGCTCGACGAGCTATGCAACGATCGCCTCTGCTGCGCGGCTCCCGGAAATGGCAACGAATGTCGGGCTGACGTTCGGCCTCGTCTTCGTCCTCGTTGGAATCGCTTTCAAGATCGCCGCAGTGCCGTTCCACATGTGGACGCCGGACGTTTATCAGGGCGCACCAACACCCGTGACGGCGTTTTTCGCCGGCGCTCCGAAGATAGCGGCGATGGCTTTGTTGCTGCGCTTTACCCAGGCTGCTGTCCCCGCCGTCGCGTCGCAATGGCAGCAGATCATCATCTTCCTGTCGATCGCATCGATGGCGCTCGGCGCCTTCGCCGCCATTGGGCAAAACAATATCAAGCGCCTGCTTGCCTATTCATCGATCGGCCATGTTGGCTTCGCCCTGCTAGGATTGGCGGCCAACAGTCCCGAAGGCACGAGCGGCGTTCTCATTTATCTGGCGATTTACGTCGCGATGACTGTCGGCGCCTTCGCGTGCGTCCTCTGCATGCGGCGTGGTGACCATTATGTCGAAAACATTTCCGACCTCGCAGGCCTTGCGAGAACCGACCTGACCTTCGCGACGATCCTTGCGATCTTGATGTTCTCGTTTGCGGGTATTCCACCGCTCGCGGGCTTCTGGGCGAAGTGGTACGTCTTTCTGCCGGCGATTAAGGCGGGCCTCTATCCCCTTTCGGTCATTGGCGTGATTTCGAGCGTCATCGGCGCCTATTATTATCTGCGCATCGTAAAGGTGATGTTTTTCGACGAGCCCGCCGAAGCCTTTTCGCCGCGCGAAGGCAGGCCATCTGTCGTTATGGGCCTTTCGGCCGTCTTCACCGTCGCGTTCGTTTTGCCGTTGGTGGGTGGCGAACTGGTCGATGCGGCAACGGCCGCCGCGTCGGCACTCGTGCACTAGCTCAAGCCAGTGATGGACGGAAATTCACCGCCGAGAATTTTACACTTCGCCGAAACGGGATCGACGAACGCTGATGCCATGCGGCTGGCGCTCGACGGAGAGGCACTTCCCTTCTGGGTAACCGCTGACATCCAGACCGGGGGGAGGGGGCGCTCGGGGCGAATCTGGGTCTCTCAGCAGGGAAATCTTCACGCTAGCTTGGCTCTCCGCTCCGACGCGCCGATGGAAAAGGCGGGCCAATTGTCACTTCTCGCCGGAATTTCCGTCATAGACGCTGTTCTGGCCACAATGGATCTTGCGCATCAAGCGGAACTTCGCCTCAAATGGCCGAACGATATTTTGATTGGCATCGCCAAGGCGGGTGGAATTTTGGTCGAGAGCACGTCGTTACGCGAAGGCTCCGGCTTTTTAGCGATATTGGGCTTTGGATTGAATCTCGTGGCTTTTCCGGACGCGATCGGACGCGAAGTGACGGCACTTGCGCGCCACGGCAAGGCACCCGAACCGCGCGTCCTGCTTTCGGCGCTCTCTAATAGCTTGTTCTTCTGGCTTGACCGCTGGAATGCCGGATCGGACTTTAGTGAGATCCGCACGGCATGGCTCGAGCGCGCTGGCCACATAGGCGAACCGATCATGATAAACACTGCGGGGGGCTCGATCCGCGCGACTTATCAGGGGTTGACCGAGACCGGCGCCTTGCTTGCGGACGTTGATGGTTTCCTCAAGGAATTCAATTACGGGGACGTTACCCTACCAGGTGAAGTGACACGCGATGGGGTTCCATGAGCGAACGCCCATTGTCATCTCCCTCCTCCAGAAATTTCAATTCAGACGAACTGGTATTCATGGCGCTCGGCGGTCTCGGCGAGATCGGCATGAATGTCTATCTCTATGGCTTCGGACCGCCGAGAGCGCGCTCCTGGCTGATGGTCGATCTCGGCGTCACATTCCCTCATGAATCAGAGCCTGGGGCGGACGTCGTTCTGCCCGATCTTCGCTATATCATCGCGGAGCGCAGGAACCTTGCAGGCTTGGTCTTGACCCACGCCCACGAGGATCATATCGGCGCCGTCATCGATCTCTGGCCATCGCTCGAATGCCCGATCTTCGCAACGCCATTCACGTCGAAAATGCTGAAGACCAAGCTCGGCGAATTTGGCGGCTCTCGCACATTGCCGATCACGGACATCCCGCTGGGCGGGCGTTTCAAGGCGGGACCCTTCGACGTCGAATTCGTCAGCCTCACCCATTCGATCCCTGAGCCCAATGGTCTCGCGATCCGTTCGCCCGCAGGCATCGTTTTTCATACTGGCGACTGGAAGCTCGATCCGACGCCCGTCGTCGGTCGTCCTCATGATGTCGAGAAGCTGGAGGCGCTTGGAAAAGAGGGCGTCCTGGCTCTTGTCGGCGACTCGACGAACGCGATGCGGGAAGGGCGTTCGGCCTCCGAGGCCGATGTCGCCCAGACGCTCAAAAAGATCATTGCAGACGCACCCCGCTGCGTCGCCGTTACGCTTTTTGCGTCGAACGTCGCACGCGTCGCTTCAATCGCCGCTGCGACCCATGCCGCGGGACGATCGCTCGTCGTTGCCGGCCGCGCGCTGCATCGGATCATCGAAGTCGCGATCGAGACAGGATACCTTCCTGAAGGTTTCACCTATCTCGACCAGCAGCGTTTCTCGGAGCTGTCGCGAAACAATGTCGTCGTCCTTTGCACTGGCAGCCAGGGCGAATCGCGCGCCGCAATTTCGCGGATCGCCGAAGACGAGCATTCCGACATTTCGCTCGATAAAGGCGATCTCGTCATTTTTTCCTCGCGGACGATCCCAGGAAATGAAAAAGCCGTATCGCGCGTACAGAATGCACTGGCCCGGCTTGGCGTCGACATCATCACCGACGGCGAAGCGCTTGTGCACGTCACGGGCCATCCGCGGCGTGATGAACTCAAAGATATGTACGCCTGGCTTCGTCCGAAGATCGCGGTCCCGATGCACGGCGAGGCGCGACATCTGAAAGAGCATGCCAAGCTCGCACGCGCCTGTGGCGCCGGCGAGACCTTTACGATCGTCGACGGCGAGATGCTGAAACTCTGGCCCGCGCCGGCGTCCGTCATCGATGAGGCTCCTGTTGGTCGCCTCTATCGCGACGGAAATCTCATCGTTCCCGACATTGAAGGACCCGTGAAAGCACGGCGTAAATTGTCCTTTGTTGGTATAGCCGTCGTCGCGATGGCCCTGACGCGACGCGGCGAAGTCATGGGCGAGCCCGGCCTCGTGCTCGAAGGCATTCCAGCCGCCGATAGGGACGGCGATTCGATGCGCGAGATCGTGCTTGATGCGATCGATGGCATCATTCGGTCGATACCGCCGAAGCGCCGCGGCGACCACGCCATGCTGCAGGATGCGGTTCAGCGGGCCGTTCGGTCGGCCATTAACGAAGCCTGGGGCAAGAAGCCGGTTGTCAAAGTGCTTCTCTCTGTGGTGGATGGCAGAAACTGACGTCCAGGCTTGGCTTGGACACACCACCGCGCTGGAGAACGGAGCATGATCGGACGCTTGAACCACGTTGCCATCGCGGTCAAGGATCTCGCCAAAGCCTCAGCCGTCTATAAGGACGCGCTCGGCGCCAAGGTCGGCGCGCCGATGGCGCAGCCGGAGCATGGGGTAACGGTCGTCTTCATCGAACTGCCCAATACGAAAATCGAGCTTCTCGAGCCGCTCGGAGAAACGTCGCCAATCGCGAAATTCCTCGAAAAATCTCCCGACGGTGGAATCCATCATGTGTGCTATGAGGTTGACGACATCATAGCCGCGCGTGATCAATTGAAATCTCAGGGTGCGCGCGTGCTCGGCGATGGGACGCCAAAAATCGGAGCGCACGGCAAGCCTGTGCTATTCCTGCACCCGAAGGATTTTTGCGGTACGCTTGTCGAGCTGGAGCAGGTCTGAAACAGGCCTCCCGGCTCAAGTTCGAAGGGATCGCGCCATGCGAACGTCCATTGCGGTCGCCACGTTCTTTTGCCTGTGGTTCATCACGCTTTTCACCGTTCTGCCGTTCTTCGCAAAAACCCAAGGTGAAGCAGGCGATGTCGTGCCTGGAACGCCAGAAAGTGCGCCGCACAGGCTCAATCCGTTGCGTCTTCTCCTGGTCAATACCGTCGTGACGAGCCTGCTCTTTGTGATCATTTATGCCATCGTCGCAAACGTCGACATCATGGGATTGTATTTCTCGTTTTTCGGCAGGGGCCTTCAGGGCTGACCGTTGATCGCCGGCATGCGCCAAATACGGCCGAAAGCGCAAATTCCGCACAGAACTCGATCAATCCGCAGCCGAATCTTGCCGGGCATGTTGCAAGCTACGGTCTGAGCGGGTATGCGCGCTGATACCGGTAATCGGCGAGGCATGTCATATGCCGCCCAGAAACAAAAAGTCGACGCGATGCAGAGTGTTCTATCCGTCCCGGCCCTCTCTGAGTGGCCCTCAAAAGCAGGTGGCTCGGGCTCATCTCGGCGGAGGTCTGTGCGATGAGCAAGCGCGCGCTTCCGGTAACACGCGACGAGAACTTTCCTGAATGGTATCAGGCCGTCGTTCGCGATGCCGACATGGCAGAGACGAGTCCCGTTCGCGGCTGCATGATCATTAAACCCTGGGGCTGGGGCGTGTGGGAGCGCATCCAGGGCGATCTCGATGCACGCATCAAAGATACGGGGCACGACAACTGCTATTTCCCTCTCTTTATTCCTATGAGCTTCATCGCCAAGGAGGCCGAGCACGTCGAGGGTTTCGCCAAGGAGATGGCGGTCGTTACCCATCATCGCCTCAGGAACGACGGCGGCAAGCTGGTGGTCGATCCGGAAGCCAAGCTCGAAGAGCCGCTGATCGTCCGTCCCACGTCTGAAACGATCATTGGAGATGCGTTTCAGCGCTGGATAAAGAGCTATCGCGATCTACCGATGCTCATCAACCAGTGGGCCAATGTCGTGCGCTGGGAAATGCGCACACGTCTCTTTCTGCGCACCGCCGAATTCCTCTGGCAAGAAGGCCATACTGCGCATGCTGATCGCGATGATGCGGTCGCTGAAACATTAAAGATGCTCGAAGTCTATCGCACGTTTGCGGAGGAAGTGCTGGCGATGCCGGTGATCGCCGGCGAGAAGCCTGCTAACGAGCGCTTTCCGGGTGCCGACAACACCTACTCGATCGAAGCGATGATGCAGGACGGCAAGGCCCTTCAGGCCGGCACGTCGCATTATCTCGGAACGCATTTCGCCGAAGCGCAGAATATCCAGTTCCAGAATGCGCAAGGCGCGCTCACCTATTGCCACACGACGAGCTGGGGCGTCTCGACGCGTCTTATCGGCGGTGTGATCATGACACACGGAGACGATGACGGACTGCGACTGCCGCCGATGATCGCGCCGCGCCAGATCATCCTCGTCCCGATGCTTCGCGAAAAGCCGGAGGATGCCGAGCTAATCGAATATTGCGTTTCGCTCGAGAAAGAGTTGAAAGCGGCAGGCATCCGCGCTTTTGTCGATGTAAAGCCGGTGAAGTCAGCCGAGAAGCGCTGGAACTGGGTCCGACGCGGCGCGCCTGTCATTATCGAAATCGGCGGCCGGGACGTGAGCGGAGGCAGCGTTACCTTCATGCGCCGCGATCGCCTGCGTGACGGCGACAAGGTGATTTCCAAGACGGTCCCGAGAGCAGAATTCGTGGCCGGCGCGACGGTCCTCCTGAAGGAAATCCAGGACGCGCTTTATGCTGAAGCCAAGGCGAGGCTCGATGGTAACATCCTTACGAACCTTACGTCCTTTGAGGAACTCGCCGAATATTTCGGTCCCGCCACCGAAGCCGACGACGAGGGAGGCGCCTTCAGAGGCTGGGTGCGTGTCCCGTGGGCACGTCCGGAGGGGAAAGCCCTTGAAGAAATCGCCGATCGGTTGAAGGCTTTGAAACTCACGATTCGCAATGCGCCACTGGTTCAGGAGAGCGCGGCAGGCAAGTGTATTTTTACCGGTGAGGCCGCGAAAGAATACATCCTGATTGCCCGCGCATACTAAAACGGCCGCAATGCGGTGAGATGGCCTTAACTGCGACACAGGTAGCTGCGATGCGGCGCGCGACGGAGATAACTCTGGTGGGGCCACGATGACAGTTTCAGCGCACGGCACGACGGCCGCGGGAAGGTCAGCAGATCGAGCCGCCCTAGGAGGGACGAAACCCTTTTCAGCGTTCGAATGGATGATCGCCGGCCGCTATCTTCGTGCCCGGCGGAGGGAAGGTTTCATCTCGGTTATCGCTGGTTTTTCATTTCTTGGCATCATGCTCGGCGTTGCGACGCTGATCATCGTCATGGCTGTGATGAACGGCTTCCGGCATGACCTCTTCGCCAAGATCATGGGTCTTAACGGCCACGTCATTGTTCAGCAAGTCGGCGATCGTTTCACCGACTACGACGCGGTTGCGGAAAGAATCCGCAAAGTCCCTGGCGTTAAAATGGCGATGCCGGTCATCGAAGGCCAAGTCATGGTCTCTTCCAGCACGCAGGCCCTTGGCGGACTCGTACGTGGCGTTCGCGAAAGCGATCTCAAGTCTTTGAAGCTCGTATCTGGAAATATGCGCGCAGGTACGCTCGACGGCTTCGACAATCAGCATGGCATCGCGATGGGCGTTCGACTGGCGAACCAGCTCCGCGTGGGCCTCGGGGATACGGTCACGCTTGTCTCACCGCACGGCGCCGCGACTCCCTTCGGAACCGCTCCGCGGTCCAAGGCATACCAGATCACGTCGATTTTCGAGCTTGGTATGTCCGAGTATGACCGCATGATGATCTTCATGCCGCTCGCGGAGGCGCAGAAGTATTTCTCGAAAAACGGCGAGACGGATGTCGTCGAGGTCGTCGTCGATAACCCCGAGGACGTGGACCGTTATGACAATCTGATCAAGGCCGCTGGCGGCCCCACGATCGCCGTCAACGATTGGCGCCAGCGCAACGAGACATTTTTCAACGTGCTCTCCGTCGAGCGAAACGTCATGTTCATCATTCTGTCGCTGATCGTCCTGGTCGCGGCATTGAACATCATCTCGGGCCTGATGATGCTCGTGAAAGACAAGGGCCGCGACATCGCAATTCTGCGAACGATGGGGGCCACCAAGGGCGCTGTAATGCGTATTTTCCTGATTACCGGTGCATCGATCGGAATCGTGGGCACGCTGGCCGGGCTTCTCATCGGCGTCCTGTTTTGCTGGAATATCGAGCGCATCAAGGATTTCGTCGCTTGGGCATCCGGCACCGTCGTGTTCGATCCGAGTGTCTATTATCTGACGAAGCTCCCAGCCGAGATCGATTTCCACGAAACCGGCGGCATTGTCGTGATGGCGCTCGTGCTGTCGGTCATCGCGACACTCTACCCGTCGTGGAAAGCTTCGAAGCTCGATCCCGTCGAAGCACTGCGGTACGAGTGAGATCCATGGACACCACTCCGATCGCACCGATCTTGCAGCTTCAAGGCGTCACCCGATCCTTTCATCAGGGTGAAAAGGAAATCGTAGTCTTACGTGGTGTCGATGCCGTGCTGTGGCCTGGCCAAGCGGTGGCGCTGGTCGGACCATCAGGCGCCGGCAAGTCGACGCTGCTTCACATCACCGGTCTTCTCGAATCGCCCACCGGCGGGCGAGTCATCGTCAATGGTCGCGACTGCGCGACGATGAGCGAAGCCGAGCGCACACGCCTGCGCCGCCGCGAGATCGGCTTTGTCTACCAGTTTCACCAGTTGCTGCCCGAGTTCAGCGCGCTGGAGAATGTCGTCATTCCGCAGCTCATTCTCGGCAAGAGCCGCAGGGCGGCGGAGGCGCACGCCCGTGAATTGCTTGCGAGCGTCGGGCTTGCGCATCGTGCCGATCATAGACCAGCGGAACTGTCGGGCGGCGAGCAGCAACGAACGGCGATCTGCCGCGGCCTCGCGAACAGCCCACGACTGCTGCTCGCGGACGAACCGACCGGCAACCTCGACCCTCACACGTCCGACCACGTCTTTCTTCAGTTGATCGAAGTTATCCGCCGCCAGGGCGTTGCGGCATTGATAGCGACCCATAATATGGAACTTGCGAGCCGCATGGATCGCGTGCTGCAAGTGCACGAGGGACAGCTCGTCGAGGTCTCGCTGGCGCGCCCGCGCTGATCACCAGTCTGAAGGACCTATGCGAATTCGCCTGTTTATGCTGCGATTTCGCGCCGCGACAGACCCGGACAAAACGCGCAAAATGGGGTCATGAACGCTCTGATTCGCATCGCTTCGCGCGCGCCCAAATTCATCCATCTGAAGGTCCATTCGGCCTATTCGCTCCTCGAGGGCGCATTGCCGATCCCGAGGCTCGCCAAGCTCGCAACCGCGATGAACCTTCCGGCGCTTGGCCTCACCGATACTAATAACCTCTTCGGTGCGCTCGAATTTTCAGACAAGCTCTGGGCCGCCGGTGTGCAGCCCATCGTCGGCACCACGATCGACATCGATTTCGGGGATCATCGCGATGGCGGCCCTGTTGCGCTGAAAGCTATGAGCAACGAGCCGCGTGTCAAGCCGGCCGGGAAGCTCGCGCTTTTCGCCATGAATGTCAACGGCTTCGCCAATCTCATGAAACTGTCGAAGGCCTTGAACTTCGAGGCGGCAGCCGATGAGCCGGCGCACGTTAAGATCGGCAGGCTCGAAGAACTGTCGGCGGGGCTGATCGCGCTGACGGGCGGTCCGCAAGGTCCGATCGATAGCGCCTTTCGCAACAGCCAGCCCGATCATGCGGAAGAGCGTTTGAAAACGCTTGAGAAGATCTTCGGAGATCGCCTCTACGTCGAAGTCCAGCGGCACGGGCTTGCCGAAGAGGCCGAGGTCGAGCCGCAGCTTCTCGAACTCGCCTATGCGCGGCGGCTCCCGATTGTCGCGACGAACGAATGCTACTTCGCTGCACGCACCGACTATGAAGCTCATGACGCGCTTCTCTGTATCGCCGATGGCCGCTATGTGGTCGAGGACGATCGTCGGCGTGCGAGCCCAGAGCACTATCTCAAGACCGAAGACGAAATGGCCGCGCTCTTCGCTGATCTTCCGGAAGCCCTCGCGAATACGGTCGAAATCGCGGTCCGGTGTGCCTTCCGGCCCGAAGGAAAGAAGCCGATTCTTCCTCGCTTCGTCGCAAGCGACGACAGCCTGAGTGAGATCGAGAATTTCCGCCTTGAAGCTGCGGAACTCAAAAACCAGGCCATCGAAGGCCTGAAGCGGCGCCTCGAAGCACATGGGCCCGCAGCAGGGTATAGGGTCGAAGATTACGAGAAGCGCCTCGCCTACGAGATCGACGTCATCACCCAGATGAAGTTTCCCGGCTACTTCCTCATCGTGGCCGACTTCATCAAATGGTCGAAAGCCAACGGCGTGCCTGTCGGACCGGGGCGCGGCTCGGGTGCTGGCTCGCTCGTCGCCTATGCTTTGACGATTACCGATCTCGATCCGCTACGCTTCGGCCTGCTGTTCGAGCGCTTTCTCAATCCTGAACGTATCTCGATGCCGGACTTCGACGTCGACTTCTGCCAGGAAAAGCGCGATCGCGTGATCGACTACGTCCAGAAGAAATACGGCGCCGATCGCGTTGCCCAGATCATCACGCATGGAAAGCTGCAGGCGCGCGCCGTCCTGCGCGATGTCGGTCGCGTGCTGCAGATGCCCTATGGCCAGGTTGACCGGCTCTGCAAGCTCGTTCCGAACAATCCCGCTAATCCGGTAACGCTTCGCGAAGCTATCGACGGCGAGCCGAAGCTCCAGGAAGAACGCGACCGCGAGCCGATCGTCGCGCGTCTGCTCGAAATCGCCGAAAAGCTCGAAGGCCTCTATCGCCATGCCTCGACCCACGCGGCCGGCATGGTGATCGGAGACCGGCCGCTCGAGGAGCTCGTTCCGCTCTACCGTGATCCGAAGTCCAACTTCCCGATCACGCAATACAACTGGAAGATGGTCGAAGCGGCCGGTTTGGTGAAGTTCGACTTCCTCGGCCTGAAAACGCTGACCGTCCTCGAGAAGGCTGTCAATCTCATCAAGCAGGTGCGCGGCGTCGCCATCGATCTGCCTAGCTTGCCGCTCGACGACAAATCCACCTACGAGATGCTCGCGAAAGCCGATACGGCGGGCGTGTTCCAGCTCGAAAGTACGGGCATGCGCGAAAGCCTGAAGCGACTGAAACCTGACCGCTTCGAGGACATCATCGCGATGGTCGCGCTCTATCGTCCCGGACCGATGGATAACATCCCGACCTACATCAACCGCAAGCACGGCGAAGAACCGGTCGACTATCTGCATCCGATGCTCGAAGGCATCCTCAAAGAGACATACGGCGTCATCATCTATCAGGAGCAGGTCATTCAGATCGCTCAGGTGATGGGCGGCTATACGCTTGGCCAAGCCGACATGCTGCGCCGCGCGATGGGTAAGAAAGACAAAGCGGAAATGGCGAAGCAGCAGGCCCGCTTCGTCGAAGGTGCCGTCAGCAAGGGCGTCAAAAAGGAAGAGGCGATCTACATCTTCGAGCTTGTCGACAAGTTCGCGGGTTACGGCTTCAACAAATCGCACGCCGCCGCCTACGCGCTCGTCAGCTATCACACGGCGTATTTGAAGGCGAACTTCCGCGAGGAATTCTTTGCAGCATCGATGACGCTGGATATGGGCAACACCGACAAGCTCGCGATGTTCGCTTCTGAAGCACGGAAATCCGGCATCCGCATGTTGCCCCCTTGCGTGAACAATTCGGGCGTCGACTTCGGAGTTGAACCGCCGATGGGAGAGACCAAGCTTGGATCGATCCGTTATTCGCTTGCGGCTTTGAAGAACATTGGCGCCAGCGCGGTCGAAACGATTGTCAACGAAAGAGATATCGGCGGCCTTTATGCATCGCTCGGCGATTTTGCTGCACGCGTCGACGCCAAGGCCCTTAATAAACGCGCCATCGAGACGCTCGCCAAAGGCGGAGCCTTTGATTCATTGAATTCCAATCGCGCGCTGGTCTCGGCCAACGCCGATACGATCTTGGCGTCCGCGCAACGGCGGACCGCGGACGAGGCCCAGGGCACGACGGATCTTTTCGGCACCGCCGGAAAGCCCGCGGATCTCGTCCTCCGCGCGACGCCTGCATGGACCGCAATGGAGAAGCTCTCCGAGGAATTTCAGGCCATCGGATTCTACCTCTCGGGCCATCCGCTCGATCAGTATGATCGAGTGCTGGCAAAGCTCGGGATCAAAAAATTCAGCGAGTTCGAGGCACTTGTTCAGCGCGGAGCGACGGCCGGGCGTCTTGCAGGAATTGTCATCGCCGCGCGCGAGCGCCGCTCGCAGAAGGGCAATAAATTCGCGTTCGCAACATTCTCGGATGCGACCGGCCAATTCGAGGCAGTTATTTTTTCCGACACACTTGCCGCCAGCCGCGAGCTTCTGGAGCCCGGCACGCCGGTGATCGTCTCCGTCGAAGCCGAGCGCGACGGAGACACGATGAAAATGCGTGTCCAGTCGATCGAAGAACTCGACAAGGCCGCTGCTGCGGTGCCGCGCAACTTGAAGCTCGTTCTCGATCGAAAGTCGGTAGTCGCAAACGCCGCGCCGGTATCGGACGTTGGAAAGTTTCTGAAGCCGAGCGCGCGCGGTGGCGAAATTCGCATCGTGCTGCCACTCGAAGATCGCAATCGCGAAATGGAATTTCTCCTGCCCGGCCGATACGATGTCTCCCCGCGCGAGGCCATTCGGATTGAGGCGCTACCAATTGTGGCGGAAATCATCGAAATCTGAAACCGTCGGTTGCGGGTAGGAATGATACACTCGACCTGACGAATTTTTGTCGTCATCAACGACGGCTTTTAATTCGTATAAGCGTTAGGGGTCCAAGACGTGAGAGACCGCGTCTTTTTTTGAGATAGGAGCCCCTAATGAAAAAGAGCTTGATCGCAGCAGCGGTTGCCGCTGCAGTCACCCTCGGTGCCGCTGCCGGCGCTGCGAATGCAGGTGTCGCCGGCGTGAGCCTCAACGGCATTAGCGCGCACGCGGATAAGACCGCCGTCGAACACGTCTATTACAAAAAGCGCTATTACAAGCACCGCCATTACAAGCATCGCAAATGGGTCTGCGCTTGGCGTCACGGCCACCGCCACTGCTACTGGCGCTATTGGCGTTAAGTGCTGAATTTGGAAGAAGGTAGCGCTTCGATGCTACCTTCTTCTGACATAGTTTGAGTGCATAGCTCCCGACCCCTGAGCTAGCCAAAAACGAGGCAAGACATGTCAAAATTCTACGCCGCTTTGGTCACGGCTTTGCTGCTCGCACCTCTCGCTCCTGTCGCTCACGCTGCCGGCGACGATCAGGAGCCGCCGAAGATGAGCGCCCCAGACATCAAGAAGAATCTCGAAGCAGTAATCTCCGATCCGGCGAAGGTGAAAGCCTACTGCGCCATGTCCAAGAAGATGGACGAGGTGGGTGACGACGAGAAGAAAGCCGAAGCTGCGAGCGATGAAATCGACGGGTATTTCAAGACGCTCGGCGAAGACTTCGAAAATGCCTGGGATTCCGGTCAGGACGCCGCCGATGGATCTCCGGAAGCCAACGCGATGGACGAAGCCGTCTCAAAGCTCGACGCGAAGTGTAAGTAATCGTCCGACACGGTACCGGTGCGCTCTGCGTTGATCGCGCAGAAGCCGGATCGGTTCAGCCGTTTTCTCAAAAACCTCAGAACGCACTGGGCCGCTCCTTCGACGGTGGGCTGCAGTGCGTTCTGCTATGGGCGCGTTTGCCGGCCGCCGATACAAGTCGTTGAAAATCTGGGCGACTTGCGCGAAAGCCCGATCCCCCGTATATAGCCGCCATCTCACACGCGAGACGTTTGCGCCATGCGGATGAAAAGCCCCGCGTCGCGCTCCGGTGGGGAAATGCTAAGCCTTTGAAAAGGCTGGCAAATCTCTTCACAAGTCTCGCGGAGGTCTAACCGGAAAAGGAAACGTTTCGATGGCACTTCCTGCCTTCAACATGCGTCAGCTATTGGAAGCTGGCGTCCACTTCGGCCACCAAGCCCACCGCTGGAACCCCAAGATGGCGCCGTTCATCTATGGGTCGCGCAACAAAATCCACATTCTCGATCTGACGCAGACGGTGCCGCTGTTGCACCAGGCGCTGCTGAAGGTCTCCGACACCGTCGCAGGCGGCGGCCGCGTGCTCTTCGTCGCAACGAAGCGCCAGGCATCGGATGGCATCGCCGACGCGGCGAAGCGCAGCGCCCAGTACTTCATCAATCATCGCTGGCTCGGCGGCACGCTGACCAACTGGAAGACCGTCTCGCAGTCGATCCGTCGCCTTCGTCAGCTCGACGACATCCTGGCCGATCCCCAGGGGCGCACCAAAAAGGAAATTCTGAACCTGACGCGCGAGCGCGACAAGCTCAACCAGTCGCTTGGTGGCATCAAGGACATGGGCGGTACGCCCGACCTGCTCGTCGTCATCGATACGAACAAGGAGTCGATCGCCATTCAGGAGGCGCGCAAGCTCCACATCCCGATCGTCGCGATCGTCGATACGAACTGCGATCCGGACGGCATTGATTATCCGGTTCCGGGCAACGACGACGCGGGTCGCGCCATCACGCTCTATTGCGATTTGATGGCTCGCGCCGCGTTGGATGGCCTCGAGCGTTCGCAGGGCAATGCGGGCGTCGATGTGGGCGCGTCCGCGACACCACCCGCGGAAGAACTGCCGAAGGTTGTCTTCAAGGGCATCGAGGCGCCGCGCGGCGAGGCCGATGATCTGAAGCGGATCCACGGTATCACCGCAAAGATAGAGCAGCGCCTGAACGACGCCGGCGTCTACCACTTCTGGCAAATCGCCGATCTCGACGCCGACTACACAGAAGCTCTCGATCGCCAGCTCAAGCTCAAGGGCCAGATCGCCAAGGAAGATTGGGTCGCCCAGGCCAAGAAGCTCGTCGAAGCCGCCACCGTCTAAAGGACGGTGCCGTTTTGACAGAAAACTGACGTGCTCTTGAAGCGCGAACGTGAATGAACATCGATGAGGCGCCCGACAGGGCGCCTCGAACCTCATAGGTGACAGGAATGACGACGATCACCGCCGCTGACGTAAAAAAGCTGCGCGACATGACCGGCGCCGGCATGATGGACTGCAAAACCGCGCTGACTGAAACCAACGGCGACATCGAAGCTGCCGTCGATTGGCTCCGCAAGAAGGGACTCTCGAAGGCTGCGAAGAAGTCCGGCCGGATTGCCGCCGATGGCCTTATCGGCATCGTCGCGAAGGGTCGCGAGGGCGCTGTCGTAGAGGTCAACTCGGAGACGGATTTCGTTGCACGTAACGAGCAGTTCCAGACGCTCGTCCGCGAGATCACGTCTCTCGCCCCCGCCGCCAAAGGCGATCTCAAGGCACTCCTCGCCGCGACTTATCCTGGGACGAAGAACACGGTCGAAACGCAACTGCAGGAAGCCGTCGCGACCATCGGCGAGAACATGACGCTTCGCCGGACGTCGGCACTGGCAGTCAAGGAAGGCGTCGTCGCCGACTACGTCCATAATCGCGTTGCTGATGGCCTTGGGAAGATCGGCGTGCTTGTTGCGCTTGAAAGTGCCGGCGACGAGCCGACACTGTTCGAAGTTGCACGCATGATCGCGATGCACGTTGCCGCGGCGAGCCCGCTCGCTCTCGATATTTCGGCTGTCCCGGCTGAAGTTATTGAGCGTGAAAAGGCGATCCTCGCCGAAAAGAACCAGGGCAAGAAGCCGGACGTGCTCGAAAAGATCATCTCGGGCGGCATCAAGGCTTTCGCCAAAGAAAACTGCCTCCTTGAGCAGCAGTACATCCACGACACCTCCAAGACCGTTGCCCAGGCCGTAAAGGAAGCGGAAAGCCGCGCTGGGGCGCCGATCAAAGTCGCGGGCTTCATCCGTTACGCGCTCGGCGAAGGCATCGATAAGAAGGAAGAAGATTTCGGCGAGGAAGTCCGCAAGCTCGCAAGCGGCGGTCGCTGAGGCCGACAACGGCTTCGGATAACGCGCTGGGGGTAACCTGCTGGCCGGAATCGTCTGAGCAGGTTAGGTATCGACCGGCTGGTCCGCATGACCGGCCGGTTTTTCGTATCGGTTGAGATTGGCGTGCCGATTGGGAGCGAACGGGATGGCTCAAGCGCAGGGTCTGAAATACAAGCGGCTGCTGCTGAAGCTCTCCGGCGAAGCCCTGATGGGAAAACAGGCCTACGGCATCGATATGACCGTCGCCGATCGCCTGTCGAAGGATATCGCGGATGCCGTGGCGGCAGGGGCCGAAATCGCCGTCGTCGTCGGCGGCGGCAATATCTTCCGCGGACTTTCCGGTGCGGCGAAGGGTATGGACCGAGCGACCGCCGACTACATGGGTATGCTCGCGACGGTTATGAATGCCCTCGCTTTCCAGAATTCTCTCGACCACAGAGGCGTCCCCGCTCGCGTGCTCTCGGCAATTCCGATGCAGACGGTCTGCGAAAGCTACGTGCGTCCGAAAGCCCTGGCATATCTGTCTCGTGGCCAAGTCGTTATATTCGCGGCCGGTACCGGCAACCCCTTCTTCACGACAGATACGGCCGCTGTCCTTCGCGGCATTGAAATGAATTGCGATGCGGTGCTGAAGGCGACGCAGGTGGACGGCGTTTACTCCGCCGATCCCAAAAAGCACAAGGATGCGACGCGCTACGAGCGGTTGACCTACTCTGAGGTTTTAGCAAACGATCTCAAAGTGATGGATGGCGCGGCCATCGCCCTTGCCCGGGATAACGGACTTCCGCTAATTGTGGTTTCCATCGAAGAACCGGGAAATCTCTTGAGGGCGCTGTACGGAGAAGCGCGTCAGACCCTCATTGAAGGAACCGGCTGAAAGCCGCTCAAGACCTCGCTGCGTCGCATTCTTGAAGGCGCTCCTGTTGGTCCTGTGTGTGCCGAGAAGGATAAGGAAATGTCTTTGGCAGTTCACGATATTAAAGAAGTCGAGAAGCGCATGCGCGCCTCGATCGACGCCTTGAAGCGCGAATTTTCGGGTCTTCGCACCGGCCGCGCCAGCGCCAACTTGCTCGATCCCGTGCATGTGATGGTCTACGGATCGCGCATGCCGCTCAACCAGGTGGCGACCGTTTCGGTGCCCGAGCCTCGGATGATCACGGTTCAGGTTTGGGACCGCAGCAACGTCATCGCCGTCGACAAAGCGATCCGCGAAGCCAACCTCGGGCTCAATCCGATCACGGATGGCCAGATTCTTCGTTTGCCGATTCCGACCTTGACGGCGGATCGCCGCCAGGAACTCGTAAAACTTGCTCACAAGTATGCCGAGCAGGCGAAGGTCGCGATCCGAAACGCCCGCCGGGAAGCGATGGACGTTTTGAAGAAGCTTGAGAAAGACGGCAAAATGAGCCAGGACGAGCACCGGGGGCATTCTGATAAGGTTCAGGAGCTTACAGATCGACTGATCAAGGAAATTGACGCGACGCTCGTCACGAAAGAGGCTGAAATCCAGAAAGTTTGATGACGGCGGCCGTTTTTTTGCTGGCATGAAAGTGTGTAACGATTTTTGAATTCCATCCCAGAGGGCCAATCTGCAGTGGCGCCAGCAGCAAAGCCTACTGACGAGCGGACCGCTTCTCTGGTGCCGCCGAACCACGTTGCCATCATCATGGATGGCAACGGACGATGGGCGCGCGAGCGCGGATTGCCGCGAACGCTCGGGCATCGTCAGGGCGTGGAAGCCGTTCGCCGCGCGGTCCGCGCTGCTATTGAACTCAAAATCACATATCTGACGATCTTCAGTTTCTCCTCCGAGAACTGGAAGCGTCCGGTCGAAGAAATCGACGACTTGATGGGCCTGATGAAGCGGTTCATTCGTCGCGACCTGGCCGAGCTGCACGAGGCGGGCGTCTGCATCAGGGTCATAGGCGAGCGCCAGCACGTCGACTCCGACCTCATGACGCTGATCGATGAAGCCGTCGAGCTCACGCGCAACAACGACAAGCTGACGCTCGTCATCGCTTTTAATTATGGCTCGCGCAGCGAGATCGCGGGCGCTGCACGCAAGCTTGCCGAGCAGGTCGCTTCCGGAAGGCTTCGGCCGTCCGACATAACGGTGGAGCGCATGGCGAATGCGCTCGATACTTCAGGCATTCCGGATCCCGATCTCCTGATCCGCACATCCGGCGAGATGCGCCTCTCAAACTTTTTGCTTTGGCAGACGGCATACTCCGAATTTGTCTTCCTCGATTGCTATTGGCCCGATTTTGACAAGTCTGCCTTCGAGGACGCCATTGCCGAATTTCGCTCGCGCGAGCGCCGCTTCGGCGGCTTGACCAAACGTTCGATGGCCTGAGGATTGGCCATGCCCACGGAAAGCCCAGACGGTCAGCGGCGGTTTATCGGCGGACTGCTCGATTTTCTTCCCCAGGAATTGAGGCTGCGTGTCGTTTCCGGGATCGCAATTGGCGTCGTTGCGTTCGTCATGCTTTACTGGAGCTCTGGGGCATTCGCAGTGCTGACGTTTTGCGTGGCGGTTGCGATGAGCTGGGAATGGAGCCGTATTGTAAGGGGAGCAATGCCGGACAGCGGCCTTATTGTTCACATCCTCGCCGTTCTGGCAGCGGCGGTTCTGACGGCACGGGACATGGCAGGAATGGCCATCATCGCCGCTATTATCGGCGCCGTTGCGGTTGCCGCACTCACGACCGGAACGGGTCGGTCGCGACTTTCCGGTGCCGGCGTTCTTTACACGGCTCTTCCCGTCATCGCGCTCGTGTGGATGCGAAGCGACGAGCCGCTCGGCTATCTTGCGACGCTGTTCGTGATCCTCTCTGTCGCCGTCACGGATGTTGCAGCCTTCGTGGCGGGTCGTGCCATCGGAGGACCAAGGCTATGGCCGGAGATTTCGCCGAACAAGACTTGGGCCGGATTACTTGGCGGCATCACAACGGCGGCCGTGGCGGGCGTCCTCTTTTCCTATGTTTCCGGGACGGGAGGCGGGGCTTGGCTCGCGAGCCTCGGCTTGGCGATCGGCATCGTTGCCCAGTGGGGCGATCTCGCTGAATCGGCGTTGAAGCGGCATTTCGGCCTGAAGGATTCCGGCGACTTGATCCCCGGTCACGGCGGGGTCATGGATCGCATGGACGGCCTCGTAACTGCGAGCGTCATGGCGGCCCTGATCGGGTTCTCTATTGACGCGTTTGCGCCAGCGCGCGCGCTTTTATACGGATCGTAGACGAATGGCAGTGACCGCAAGCGTCCCGCACCGTTTGCCCGAAGCTCCGCGCGAGGCTCGCCGCAGCGCAGGGGAGATCTCGCGTCCGATGCGGCTCAGCGTGCTCGGCGCAACGGGGTCCATCGGCACAAGCACGCTCGATCTCGTGTCGCGAACGCCCGAGCGCTTTGAAATCGTCGCTCTCACAGCGCAATCCAACGCCAAGGAACTGGCCGCCCTCGCGATCAGACACGGCGCTAAGCTTGCCGTCATCGGCGATGAGAGCCGATTTGATGAGCTTCGTGACGCGCTCGCTAAAACAGGAATACGGGCGGCGGCGGGAGCGGGGGCGCTTACCGAAGCGGCTCTCGAGCCCGCCGATTGCGTGATGGCCGCGATCGTCGGAGCCGCAGGTCTGCGACCAACGTTCGCGGCTGCGTCCCAGGGCGGACGCGTCGCCCTGGCCAACAAGGAATGCCTTGTTTCCGCGGGCCATGTCTTCACCGCCGCGATCGCGCGCTCGGGCGCGGAATTGTTGCCGGTCGACAGTGAACATTCGGCCGCGTTTCAGGTCTTGAGCGGCGCCGACCCCCAAGCGATCGACAAGATCGTGCTCACGGCGTCGGGCGGCCCGTTTCGCTCCTGGACCCGTGACGCTATCGCCGCCGCGACGCCCGAGCAGGCTTTGAAGCATCCGAACTGGTCGATGGGCGCCAAAATCACGATCGACAGCGCCAGCCTCATGAACAAAGGACTGGAGCTGATCGAGGCCTTTCACCTCTTCCCCGTCTCGGTCGAGAAGCTCGATTGCATCGTGCATCCACAATCGATCGTCCATTGCCTGGTGAGCTACGTCGACGGTTCCGTGCTCGCCCAGATGGCGCCACCCGACATGCGCACACCGATCGCAGTAGCATTGGCTTGGCCGGATCGGATGGGTGCCCCGACCGAAAAGTTGGATCTCGCCCGCCTCGCCACGCTGACGTTCGAAGCCCCCGATGAAGAGCGTTTTCCGGCGCTTCGCGTAGCCCGGGCGGCGATGCGCCGCGGCGACACGGCGCCAGCGGTCCTCAACGCCGCCAATGAGGTCGCCGTAAAGGCCTTTCTTGACCGCCGAATCAAATTTCTCGATATCGCAGCTCTCGTAGAAGAGACGCTGGAAGCGGCCGAGCGGCAGGGCGCGATTTGCGCCGCGACAAATCTGGACGATATATTGTCTGTCGATGAGCTCGCACGCATCCTATCTAACGAGAAACTTAGTGGCTATTGACGCCTCCCGCGCTTAAGCTCGGACGCTTACGGCTGTTGCGAATCAGCACCCAGGGATCAGGAACTTATGGATTTTTTGACCTCGCTCGCAGGTTGGATCTGGCAGTACGGAATCATGTTCCTGCTGGTGTTGACCGTCGTCGTCTTCATCCACGAACTCGGCCATTTTCTCGTCGCCCGATGGTGCGGTGTGACGGTCAAGGCCTTCTCTATCGGTTTCGGCCCTGAAATCTTTGGATTTTACGACAAGCACGGGACCCGCTGGCGCGTGGCCTGGATACCTCTGGGCGGGTACGTAAAGTTCATCGACGATGAAAATGCCTCCTCGTTCGGCGGCAATAAGCGCTTGTCGGAACGGGAAGGCGCCTTTCAATCGAAATCGGTCGCCGCGCGCGCCGCAGTGGTCGGAGCGGGCCCGATCGCCAATTTTATCCTCGCAGCCGTGCTCTATTCGGCGCTTAACGTGACGGTCGGCCTGCATATTTTGCCGCCGCTCGTCGATGCGGTTGTGCCGAATTCGCCGGCCGCGAAGGGCGGTTTCAAGCCGGGCGACATGATCGTCGCGATCAACGGTAACAAGATCGATCGGTTTGAAGACCTTCAGCGCATCGTTGGCTCAAGCGCTGGCGAAGAGCTTGCCTTCACGGTCGATCGCAATGGCCAGGACATTGTGCTCAAAGCGACGCCCAGCGTCGATGAGCAGAAGGACGCCATGGGCCGGACGTTCCGACGGGGGCTGATCGGCATTCAGCGCGCGATCGCACCGGACAAGGTGCGAACCGTCCGCGTAGGCCTGCCTGAAGCTATTATGCTCGGCATCGGCGAAACCTACGGCAACATCACGCAAACGCTATCCGGCATTGGCGACATCGTCACCCGTCGGCAATCGGCGGAGCAGATGGGCGGACCCATCATGATGGCGGAGGTGACGGCCAAGGTCGCCGAACTCGGTTGGGAGCCGATGCTGCGATGGATCGCTTTCATCTCCGCGAACATCGGCTTTCTGAACCTGCTGCCGATTCCCGTCCTCGACGGTGGCCACCTTATGTTCTACGCGTTCGAAGCCATCCGCCGAAAGCCGGCGAGCGAACGCATGCAGCAGATGGGCTTTCAGGTCGGCCTAGCACTGCTGATGATGTTGATGATTTTTGTGAATTTCAACGACATTATGAATGTTTGGCGGCGGCTGACCGGGTCAGGCTGAAATCGTGCAGAATCATGCGGGAGTGACGTAAACTTACCACTTTGCGGCGGCTTTCTGAATCGTTAAAAGCGGTATGCTGCGCAGCATGTTATGATTTCACTCTGGGGGGCCGGGGAGAGATCAGTGTGTCGGATGCCGTGGGCCTGGGACGTCACGATCAATAAGAAACGGGCAGTCAAAAACGACAAGAACACGACGCAAAAACAAGACGCATGAGTGTGTCGCTGCCGCCGACAGCGCGCATGTGAAATTGGGGGTCGGCGGCACACGGGGGCAATTCCGCGTATGCAGAAATTCAAGATCATCCTGGCGGGGCTGCGCGTTCTTTTAGCGCTGCTTGTTCTCTCGCCGATGGTCGCGATGGTGGATGCAACCTGGACGTCGGGTGCAGCGTTCGCTCAAAGCGTGATCAAGAACATCGAGGTCGTTGGTAATCGCCGCGTCGAGCCGGAAACCGTGCGGTCTTACCTGCAATTCAACAGCGGCGACACCTATAACGCATCGAAGGTCGATGCTTCGATCAAGGCGCTGTTCGCGACGGGTCTCTTTGCCGATGTCGCGATCGACTACAAGGGATCGACCGTCATCGTGACGGTCAAGGAAAACCCGGTCATCAATCAGGTCGCGTTCGAGGGGAACAGCGAGGTCGATACCGCAACCCTCATTGGCGAAGTCCAGCTGAAGCCGCGTTCGGTGTTCACGCGCGCGAAGGCCCAAGCCGACACGCAGCGCATTCTCGACGTATACCGCCGTCAGGGTCTCTTTGCCGCCACCGTCGAGCCGAAGATCATCGAACTCGAGCAGGACCGGGTAAACCTCGTCTTCGAGATCAATGAAGGTGCTGCAACCAAGGTCAAGGGCATCAACTTCGTCGGCAACCACGCATTCACCGATAGTCAACTGCGCGACGTCATCTCGACGACGCAGGTCGGTTGGTTCGACTTCCTGAAGGGCACATCCGTCTACGACCCGGATCGCATGAACCTCGACCGCGAGCTTGTGCGCCAATACTACCTGAAGAACGGTTATCCCGATGCCTCCGTGACGGCCGCCAACGCCGAAATCGATCCCGATGGGTCGGGCTTCATCATCACGTTCGCGATCGACGAGGGCCAGCCCTATACCTTCGGCGCGATCAACATCGAAAGCTCGCTGCCGGGCATCGATACCAGCACGTTGAAGGGAGATCTGCTCACGCAAGCCGGCGCGGTCTATGATGCTTCCGAGATCGACAAGACGTCGGAGCAGTTGACTCTCGACATCGCCGACCAGGGCTACGCCTTTGCTCGTGTGCGGCCGCGTCCGATCCCTGACGCGACGAATCACACGATCGCGATCACTTACGTCGTTGACGAAGGTCCGCGCATCTACATCGAGCGCATCAACGTCATCGGCAATACGCGAACGAAAGACTTCGTGATCCGGCGCGAGTTCCGTTTGGCGGAAGGCGACGCATTCAACTCCCTGATGGTCGATCGCGCAAAGAAGCGCTTGCAAGCGCTCGGTCTCTTCAAGAGCGTCGATATCAAGCGGCGGCCCGGTTCGGCGCCGGATCGCGTGATCCTCGACGTCGTCGTCCAGGAACAGTCGACGGGCGAACTCTCCTTCGGCGCCGGCTATTCGACGAGTGAAGGTGTCATCGGCGATGTGTCGATCTCGGAACGCAACCTGTTCGGCAACGGCCAGTACGTACGGTTGAAACTCGCGGGCTCCTTCGAGCGCATGCAGGTCGACCTGTCGTTCACCGAGCCGCGCTTCCTCGATCGCAATCTGGCGGCCGGTTTCGACCTGTTCTTCAAACAGCTCGACTATACGGATCAGTCGGGCTTCGAGCAGCGCAAACTCGGCGGCGACGTGCGTCTTGGTTTCCCACTGGCCGAGCATCTCTGGATGCAGACGATGTACTCGCTGTCTCGCGATGAGATCTTCGACGTTACCAATTGGGCGTCGCCTGCCATTAAGGAAGCTTGCGGCAATTTCGATCCGAACGGTCCGACAGATCAAAACGGCCTGTTCCGTTGCAGTGACGCAGGATACTGGACATCGCTCGTCGGCACGACCATCAGTTACGACAAGCGAAACAATGCCAAAAACCCCAACCGCGGCTACTACATCCAACTCGCCAACGACTTCGCGGGTCTCGGCGGCGACGCCCAGTACTGGCGCGTCAACGCCGAAGGCCGCTACTACTACCCAATCACCGACAAGATCACGTTCGTCGGCCGTGCCGTCGGCGGCATGATCCAAGGGTGGGGTGGTCAGGACGTCCGTCTGCTGGACTCCTTCTTCAAGGGAGGCGAGACGGTCCGCGGCTTCGACATCTCGGGCTTCGGTCCGCGCGAAATCGGCCCCAATTCGCCCAATCAGGACGCTCTCGGCGGCCAGAAATACTGGGCGGCCACGGCGGAAGTTCGTTTCCCGCTGCCGTTCGTTCCTGAAGATATCGGCTTGAGCGGTGCGGTCTTCGCTGATGCCGGTTCGCTATGGGATGCGACGGGTGGGGCTCGGGCTGCGGTCGCCGCGACCCATAATTCTGCGAATTTCCCGAAAGGGCCGGACACTCTAATAGACAGCAATGTGATCCGATCGTCCGTTGGCGGCAGCCTGATGTGGAACTCGCCGGTCGGACCATTGCGAATGGACTTCGCGCAGGTCTTGACCAAGGACAAATACGACCAGACCCAGTTCTTCCGGTTTGGCGCATCGTCCCAGTTCTAGATCGCGGGCATCGGCGCCCGACAATTGTGACGGTTTGAGGAGCGGCGCTTTATTGGGCGCCGCTCTTTTCGTTATCCATCAAGCACCTGGGACATTTCCGACCAGGGACTTGCCAACGCCCGCCGCGTCGTCCATTCAACGTCCCCATACACCCAACTGAAACAACGAACGTGCCGGAGGCGGCGCCATGGAGCATCCCGGTTTTTTCGAGCGCACCGGGCCATATACGCTGTCCGAGGTCGCAAAGGCCGCGTGCGCGCAAATCCCCGCCGGCGCCGATCCGAACGCCGTGATCGAGGACGTGCGGCCGCTATCCGAAGCCGGCTCGACGCATGTTTCATTCATCGATAACAGGAAGTATCTCTCGCAACTCGATGCCACGCGCGCCGGTGCCTGCCTTGTGAATCCGGCATTCGCAACCCGCGTTCCCGTTGGCGTCGTCGCGCTTGTTACGCCGCAGCCCTATCACGCGTTCGCCCGGGCCTTAGCGCTCTTCTATCCGACAGCCATGCAGCCGATGGTTTCGACTCCCGGCGCACCGCCGATCGATCCGACGGCTCGCCTCGAAGAGGGTGTCGTCGTCGAGCCAGGCGTCATCATCGGCCGCGATGTCCAGATCGGCCGCGGAACCCGCATTGCGGCGGGCGCAGTCATCGGAGCGCGCGTAACGATCGGACGGGATTGCTTTATCGGCCCGTTGGCGACGGTCACGCACGCCCTCGTCGGCGACCGCGTCATCGTTCATTCGGGTGCGCGGATCGGCCAGGACGGCTTCGGCTTCGCCATGGGGCGCTCTGGCCATCTGAAAGTCCCGCAGATCGGCCGTGTCATAATTCAGGATGACGTGGAAATAGGCGCTAATACAACCATCGATCGCGGCGCTCTTAAGGATACGATGATCGGCGAGGGGGCGAAAATTGATAATCTCTGCCAGATCGGGCACAACGTCATCATCGGTCGGCATTGCGTGATCGTTGCGATGTGCGGCATCTCAGGTTCGACCGAGCTTGGCGATTTCGTCGTCATGGGCGGTCAATCCGGGACTGTCGGCCATATCAAGATCGGCAGCGGTGCTCAGGTCGGCGGGGCGTCTCACCCGACGCATGACCTACCGGGAGGCGGTCGGTATTTCGGTACCCCGGCAAAACCGCTGCGCGAATCCGCGCGCGAACAAGCCATGATCAAACGGCTCGTCGCACGCGACAAAGAAAGCTATGACGACGGATCGTCGGAGTCGGGCGCAAGCTGACGGTTGGAAGCCGGCGCGCTCGTACGGTCGCAATTTTTTGGAGCAGACGACAATGGAAGGCAAGGCAACGGCGGACAAGGTTCTCGGAACGGCGGACATCCACCGCGTGATGAAGCTACTGCCGCACCGCTATCCATTCCTGCTGGTCGATAGCATGTACGACATGAACGCTGACGAAAGCTGTGTCGGCGTGAAGAACGTCACGATCAACGAGCCGTTCTTTCAGGGCCACTTCCCGCAGTTCCCCGTCATGCCCGGCGTGCTCATCATCGAGGGCCTCGCACAGACGGCTGGCGCGCTCTGCGTTTCGAACGTTGGTCAGGATTACAAGGCCGAGCTCGTCTACTTCATGGGCATCGACAATGCCAAGTTCCGCAAGCCGGTGGTTCCGGGAGACCAGCTCCACTATCACGTGAAGAAGATCCGCAATCGCGGCCGTGTGTGGCGGTTCAAGGGTGAAGCGAAGGTCAACGGCAAGGTGGTCGCCGAAGCCGAGATCAGCGCCATGCTTGCCGATAGCGCCGACGCGCGCGCCTTTGCGAGCCAAAATGGCTGAATCAGACGTCCACCCGACGGCCATCATCGAAGATGGCGCTAAGCTTGCGCCTGGTGTGAAAATCGGCCCGTTCTGCATGGTGGGCCGCGAGGTGACGCTCGGCGAGCGCGTCGAACTTGTCAGCCATGTTGTCGTCGCAGGCACGACCGACATCGGCGCCGGAACGCGCATATTTCCATTCGCCTCGATCGGCCATCAGCCCCAGGACCTGAAATACAAGGGCGAGCCGTGCTCTCTGTCGATCGGCTCCGATTGCATCATCCGCGAAGGCGTGACGATGAATCCCGGAACCGCTGGCGGCGGCTCGGTGACGACCGTCGGCAATGGCTGCGCCTTTCTCGCCAACAGCCACGTCGGCCATGATTGCCGCGTCGGCAACGGCGTGATCTTCTCCAACAACGTCATGCTCGCCGGCCATTGTACGGTCGGCGATTACGCGATCCTCGGCGGCGGCGCGGCCGTCATTCAATTCGCGCGCATTGGACATCACGCATTCGTCGGCGGCATGTCGGGTCTCGAAAACGACCTCATTCCCTACGGGATGGCGCTCGGCAATCGCGCCTATCTCTCCGGCCTGAACATCGTCGGCCTTCAGCGCCGCGGCTTTTCGCGCAGCGACATCCACGATCTTCGCCGCGCCTACCGCCTGCTCTTCGCTGCCGAGGGCACGCTGTCGGAGCGCATGGACGATGTCGCCGAGGAGTTCGCGGGACATGCCTCGGTCCAGGAGATCCTGGCCTTCATCCGCGAAGGCGGCAAGCGCTCGCTTTGCACGCCGAAGAACGGCGCCGAAGACTGAGCCCGGCGATGGGCGAGCCGATCAAACGCATCGGGATCATTGCTGGCGCGGGCTCGCTTCCTCTCGAGGTCGCCCGAAGCGTGACGCAGCGCGGCGGCGAGGTTCACGTCGTGATGGTCGAAGGCGCGGCAGATCCCGCGCTCTCGGCATTTCCGCATACGAGGGTCAACTGGGCGCAACCGGGACGCGCGATGGCGGCGCTCCGGCGTGCGAACATCAAGGATGCCGTTTTGCTCGGCGGCTATGGCCGGCCGTCGTTCGCGACCGCCCGGCCTGATCTGACGTTCCTGCGCCTCGTCCCCGCCGTCGTGAAGCTTTTGAAAGCGGGCGGTGACGATGCCGTATTGCGCGGGGTCTTGGCGCAATTCGAAGCGTTGGGACTGCACATTTTGAGCGTCGGCCACGTCGCGCCCGAGTTGCTCGTCGCGGACGGCCAATTGACGCGATCTGCGCCCCCCGAAGGCGACACTCTGGATATCGAGCGTGGTTTCGATCTCGTGGCGGCGCTCGGCCGCTATGATATAGGCCAGGCTGTCGTCGTCAGCCACGGCACGATCGAGGCGATCGAAGGCGCCGAAGGCACCGATCGAATGTTGAAGCGAGTAGCCGAATCCCGCGGCGCGCGGGGAATGCGCGACCGCTCCGGCGTGCTCGTCAAACGTCCGAAACCTGGGCAGGACATGCGCGTCGATCTCCCGACGATCGGCCCCGACACGATTGCGAATGCTTCTGCTGCTGGCCTTGCAGGTATCGCCGTGATGGCCGGCCATGTCATCGCGGTCAACCGCGCCGAGACGCTCGCTCGGGCAAACGCGCTCGGTCTCTTCGTGATGGGGGTCAAGGATGGCGAGCGTCCATTGCGCACAGTTGAGATCCTTCCACCGCCTTTGACGATGCTGGGCCGTATTCCGGCGTACGACGCTGCCGAGACGGACGTCGCCCGTGCCGCCGGCATTCTCTCTGCCCTCCGAGATTTCGGCGGTGGATCGAGCGTCGTTATCGACCGCGGCCGCGTGCTTGCCGTAGGGACCTCGGAAAATCCCGCGGAAGTGATCGCTCGCGTGGGAAATCTGCACGGAGAAAAAGCCAAGCAGCGCGGCGCAGTCGTTATCGGTGCTGGCCGAACCCTCAACGAAAGCATCATGACAGCCGCCAAATCCGCAGGCCTGCGCGGCGTCGTGGCGACAGGGGCAGCCAGTACGCAATTGTCTCCATCCGTCATCGCTATGGCAAATGAATTGGCGATCTTCGTCGCCGCCGCGCAGGTGCCCGCAACTGCAGAGGAGGCATCTCGAGCGATGACAACGGAACCCACATCTCGGCCGCTCAAGATCTTTCTCGTGGCTGGCGAGCATTCCGGTGATGCCCTCGGCGGCAAGCTCATCCATGCGGTGAAGAAACGGCACACAGGTCCGATTTCGTTCGCAGGCGTCGGCGGCGAAGACATGGCCCGCGAAGGCTTCTCCTCGATTTTCCCACTCGAAGACGCGGCCGTCATGGGCCCGATGTCCATTTTGCCGAAGCTTCCGCAGATTATCCGGCGTGTCTATCAAACCGTTGATGCAGCGGTCGCGTTTTCTCCCGATCTCTTCATCGTCATCGATAGCCCCGAATTCACGCACCCGATCGCGAAGCGCATCAGGAAGCGCGCGCCGCATATCCCGATCGTCGACTACGTCAGCCCAAGCGTCTGGGCCTGGCGTCCCGGACGTGCGAAGAAAATGCGCCCGTACGTCGATCACATTCTGGCGCTTCTGCCCTTCGAGCCGGAGGCCCATGAACGTCTCGGCGGACCGCCATGCACCTACGTCGGCCATCCGCTCATCGAGAAGCTCGATGCAATACAGAAGGCGGACGCGGCAGGGCTCGCATCGCGCTTGGGTCTCGATCCCTCGCGCCCCGTGCTGCTTGTTCTTCCCGGAAGCCGAACGTCCGAAGTCGAACGCCTGATCGACGTGTTCGGCGAAACTGTATCGCGCCTATCCTCATCGCTCGGACAGATCGAGGTCGTGATCCCCGCCGTGCGCCACGTCCGCGACCGCATCGTCGAGAAAACCGCCGGATGGTCACCTCGCCCGCATATTGTCGATGGAGATGAGAAATACGCGGCCATGCGACTGGCTCGAGCAGCGCTCGCCGCATCAGGCACGGTTACTCTCGAACTCGCGCTCGCTCAGACGCCAGCCGCCGTCGCCTACAAAGTCGACAAGATCATCTCGGCGTTGCGCTTCCTCGTGAAGGTGCCGAGCGTCGTGCTTGCGAACCTCGTCGCCGGCAAGAATGTTTATCCGGAATTTCTGCAGGAAGCCTGCACAGCAGAAAATCTCGCATCGGCTCTTCAGCCGCTGTTCGGCGAAACATCCGAGCGCGCCGCTCAAATCGCAGGTTTGGCCTTGGTGCCGGACAGAATGCGGCTCGCCGCTTCAAGTCCCAGCGAAGCGGCTGCCGCCGTCGTATTGTCGCTTGTGAACGATCAGGCCGCTGGGAAGTCGCGCCGCGGCGGTCCGATGTAGAGCTGACGCGGACGCCCGATGCGCTGCTCCGGATCCTCGATCATTTCCTTCCACTGAGCGATCCAGCCGACCGTCCGCGCGACCGCGAAGAGGACCGTGAACATGTCGACCGGGAAGCCCATGGCACGAAGCGTGATGCCCGAATAGAAGTCGATATTCGGATAGAGCTTCTTCTCGATGAAGTACTCGTCCTGAAGTGCGATCCGCTCCAGCTCGATGGCGACTTTCAAAAGCGGATCGTTCCCGTGTCCGAGGGCATCGAGCACCTCATGACAGGTCTTCTGCATGACTTTCGCGCGCGGATCGTAGTTCTTGTAGACGCGATGTCCGAAGCCCATGAGTCGGAAGCCCGACGACTTGTCCTTCGCGCGTTTCACAAACTCCGGCACGCGATCGACGGTGCCGATCTCCTTCAGCATGTTGAGCGCGGCTTCGTTGGCGCCGCCGTGCGCCGGACCCCAGAGGCAGGCAATTCCCGCAGAGATACACGCGAAAGGATTGGCACCGGACGAACCCGCAAGGCGCACAGTGGAGGTTGACGCGTTCTGCTCGTGATCGGCATGCAGGATGAAGATACGGTCCAGCGCCCGCGAGATGATCGGATTGACGATGTAGGGCTCGCACGGAACCGCGAAGCACATCTGCAGGAAGTTCGATGTGTAGTCGAGATCATTGCGCGGATAGATGAAAGGCTGGCCGATCGAGTACTTGTAGGCCATGGCGGCGATCGTCGGCATCTTCGCGATCATGCGATGGCTCGCGACCTCTCGCTGCTCCTGATCGTTGATGTCGGTCGAGTCATGATAGAACGATGACAGCGCGCCGACCGTGCCCACCATCACCGCCATCGGATGCGCGTCACGCCGATAGCCCGTGAAGAACCGCGTCATCTGCTCATGAACCATTGTGTGGTTTGTGATCGTTTTTCGGAAGTTGATGAATTCGGCGTTCGTCGGCAGCTCGCCGTAAAGCAGCAGATAGCAGACGGCCAGGAAGTTCGTGTTCTCTGCAAGCTGATCGATCGGATAGCCGCGATAAAGCAATTCACCCTTATCGCCGTCGATGTACGTTATCGAGCTTTTGCAGTTCGCAGTTGACGTGAAACCGGGATCGTAGGTGAAGCAACCGGTCTCTTTGTAGAGATTGCCCACATCGATCACATCCGGGCCGATGGTGCCGGCGCGAACCGAAAGCTGCACCTGCTTGTTGTCGACCGTCAATGTCGCGCTGGGCTTCGCCGTGCCCTTTGCCGCTTTGTCGTGGATGTTCATGATCGCCACCTCGCCCCGGGGAAGACACTACCGACGCCGGAAGTAACTATCGCATTCCCCCGCGCTTGGATCCGTGTGCTTAAAGGACCCTGGAGAACGTTCGGCGGCCTTCACAAAAGCAATCGGCAACACCAGGATTTACCGGATTTTTTGCGGTGCGGCAAGAGACGTTAAGGAGGCGAAAGTCCCGTTTATGAGGCAGCGTCCGCGATCCGAGCTAGACTTTCGTCGCGCCCCAGCACCTCAAGCACGTCGAACACTGGCGGCGAAACGGTGCGGCCCGTCAGCGCGGCGCGAAGCGGCTGCGCGACATTGCCGAGCTTCAATCCCTTCTCCTCGACGTAGGACTTGACCGTCGCCTCGAGGAGCGGTGCGCTCCAATTCTCCGCCGCGATCGCTGAAAGCAGCTTGAGGACGGTAGCGTTCGAAGCTCGCCCGTCGGGACCGAGAAGTTTTACGGCCTTGTCTTCAAGTTTTAGTGGCCGCTGCGCGACGATGAAGAGCGCGCCCGAAACAAGTTCGGCAAGCGTTTTCGAACGCTCCTTGAGAGACGGAATAGCCTGCGTGAATTTTTTCCAATCCTTTGCTGCGAAAAGATCAGCGAGTTCCTTGCCCGAGCGCACACCGGGGAGCTGCCGCTGCACCTCGCGGGCAAGCGCAACGTCGGCACGCGGCGGCGCCTTCGGATCCGGAACGAGTTCGGCAAGAGCTTCGAAGTTCAGATGCGGCAGCATTCCGCGCACGTGCGCTTGTAGGTCTTCGTCAGTAGAAATGCGGATGTAGTGGCCATTCAGGTCGTCGAGTTTTTTGAAATCGAGTCGCGCCGCACTCTTGTTGATGTCGTCGATGTCGAACCAGCGGACGAGGTCTTCCGTCGAAATGATCTCATCGTCGCCGTGGCTCCACCCGAGGCGGACCAGATAGTTGCGCAGCGCGACCGGCAGATAGCCCATGTCGCGATATTCTTCGACGCCCTGCGCCCCATGCCGCTTTGAAAGCTTCGCGCCGTCCGGGCCGTGAATGAGCGGTACGTGCGCAAATTCTGGAACCGTCCAACCCATGCCATGATAGATCTGCGTCTGGCGCGCCGAGTTCGTCAGATGGTCGGCGCCGCGGATGACGTGCGTGATTTCCATGTCGTGATCGTCGACGACCACCGCGAGATTATAGGTCGGATTGCCGTCCGATCGGAGAATGATCAGATCGTCAAGGTCCTTGTTCGGGAACGCAACGCGCCCCTGAACGTGATCGTTGACGATTGTCTCTCCGTCACGCGGTGCCTTGAGCCGCACCGCAGGTTTCACGTCTTTCGGTGCATCGTTCGGATCGCGATCGCGCCAAGGGGAGAGGAAAATCTGCGGACGGCCCTCGGCTTTCGCTTTCTCACGGGCGGCCTCGATCTCCGCCGGCGACGAATAGCAATAGTAAGCGGCGCCGCGCGCCAGAAGCTCGTTCGCCACCTCGCGATGGCGGTCCGCCCGCGAAAACTGCGAGATGACATTGCCATCCCAATCGAGGCCAAGCCATTTGACGCCGTCGAGGATTGCGGCGACCGCGGCTTCATTATTGCGCTCTCGATCCGTATCTTCGATGCGCAGCAGGAAACGCCCGCCACGCCCCCGCACGTAGAGCCAGTTAAAGAGCGCCGTCCGCGCGCCTCCGATGTGAAGAAAACCGGTAGGCGAGGGGGCAAATCGAACGATCGGCGCGCTGGGTGTCATGGTCTCTGGCCTTGGACCTTATGCTCTGTCTGCCATTGAGGGAGTGAGGTTCCGCTCGTAGCATGTGGGATGGGACAAGTTAAGGGGGCGGAAACGACCGCCTTCGGCGCGTGGTGGGCAACGGCATGTCGGTCGAAGCGAGAGGGCCCGACGTCATATTTCCGGTACAGCCGGACCATGGCTTGAGCCGACCTGCTCTTCTCTTCGAAGCGGAGCGGCAAAGCTTTTTCCTATGGGCGCCTGTTTGCCTCGGGGCTGGCATCGCAGCCTATTTCGCGCTCCCGGTCGAACCCGTGATGCTCGTCGCATTTGCGCCGCTCGCTCTTGCGCTCATTCTGCGCATGACGGTGCGTCCGAGCACGCTCGCCGCAACCCTGATGACGGCGCTCATCTTGATGGCTGCCGGATTTGCAATCGTCAAAGTGCGCGTCGAGACCGTTCGCGCGCCCGTGCTGGCGAAGGCGCTCCACAGCGCCGAGGTCTCCGGCACCGTGTCGATGGTCGAAGCCAAGCTCCCGCGCGGCCAACGCCTGACGATCATCAATCCGACGATTGCGCGTCTCGCGCGGGAGCAGACTCCTGCCGTCGTTCGCATCCGGACGATGTCGTCGAAAGTCCTCGCGATGCCCGGTGACCGTATCCGCATCAAGGCCAATCTGTCTCCGCCTGCGAAGCCGGCCCTTCCCGGCGGCTTCGATTACGCGCGCACGGCTTGGTTCGATTCCGTCGGCGGCGTCGGCTACGCGTTTGCTGCTCCGACCATCGAAGGCCACGCGGACGCGAGCACATTTTCTCAGTGGTATCACCGCGCGATCGAGGATATCCGGCAGGCGATCGCGGTTCGCATTCGTAACGCGCTGCCGGGCGAAACCGGCGAGATCGCACTCGCGCTGATCACGGGCGAGCGGGGAGGCATCACCGCGCAAACAAACAATGCCTTCAAGAATTCCGGCCTCTTCCATATCCTGTCGATCTCCGGCCTCCACATGGTGATTGCGGCGGGCGCGGTTTTCTTTTCGATCCGCCTTCTGCTCGCCGCCATTCCGCGCGTCGCTCTGACGATGCCGATTAAGAAGATCGCGGCGGCACTCGGAATTCTGAGCGCGATCGCCTATCTCGCGATCTCGGGCGTGCAGTTCGCAACGGTGCGATCGGCGCTGATGATCCTCATCATCTTCGGCGCCATTCTTCTCGACCGTCCGGCGCTCGCGTTGCGCAACGTCGCGCTTGCCGCGTTTCTCATTCTCGCGGTCTTTCCGGAAAGCCTGCTCGACGCTGGGTTTCAAATGTCGTTCGCCGCCGTCACGGCGTTGATCGCGTCGCACGAATTCCTGAGCCGGCTGCTCGGCCGCGAGTCGAAACCGCATCCCGTCGTGCATGTCTTGAAGTTCTTCGGTGAGATCATCGCCTCGACTTTGATCGCGAGCGCCGCGGTCGCGCCGTTCGCGGCATACAATTTTCACCAGAGCCAGCAATATGCGGTGCTGGCCAACATGATCGCCATTCCGATCTGCAACTTCATCGTCATGCCTGCCGCACTGGTGGCGATGCTGCTGATGCCGATCGGCCTCGAAGAACTCGGGCTGAAGCCGATGGGCTGGGGAATCGAGGGTATGACCTTATGCGCGAACAAGGTCGGTGCATTGCCCGGTGCCGTCGGCCACATCCCCGCAATCCCCGAACTTGCGTTCGTGCTGATGTTGATCGGCGGAATCTGGTTCCTGCTCTGGCAGACGCGGGTCAGACTTCTCGGAGTTGCGCTCGTCGGCGTCGGGCTGCTCGTCGCGCCCTGGATGCCGAAGCCCGATATTCTCATCGGCCAGAAGGGGTTGCTCGTGGCGGTCCGCGACGCCTCGGGAAAACTCGATGCCATGCCGGGGAAGGGCGAGAAGTACGACCTTGAGCGCTGGCTCGAATACGATGGCGACAGCCGGACTGCGCGCGACGCCAAGACCGGCAATGCGTTTTCCTGTGATGCCGTCGGCTGCATCGCTCATGTCAATGGCGCGACCGTTGCCATCGCGCGTCATCCCGCGGCCGTCACCGACGATTGCTTGAACGCGGACGTTCTCGTGCTCGATATGCCGCGACCCGATGATTGTGCCGTGCCGCGCGCGGTCATCGGGGTGTTCGACCGCTGGCGCAACGGCGCCTATGCGCTCTACGTCGATCACGATGACGCAAGCCCCGAACCGCGCGTGCGCCTTGAGACCGTCGCCGCCCATCGCGGCGAACGACCGTGGAGCGCGATGCCGGCGAGGAAACAAGTGATCTTGCCGAAGCCGCGTATTCTCGAGACCCCATCCCCTGGGGCGCCGGCGGCCGCCGAGACCGCGCGCACGGCGGATGCGGACATCACGCCGCGAACGTCGGCCGATGACGATCCGGGCGAGGGGGCGGACATCGAGCCCGAAGATTCAGCCGCAGCCGACGACGCTCAGTAGCGCCGCATCAGCCCGACGAGCCGGCCCTGAATATCGATCTGGTCCGGCCCGAAAATCCGCGTCTTGAATTCCGGGTTCGCGGCTTCGAGCGCGATCGTCGACCCCTTCTTGCGAAGCCGCTTCAGCGTCGCCTCTTCGCCCTCGACGAGCGCCACGATGATGTCGCCGTTCTCGGCCGTATTACAGCGGCGGATGATGACGGTATCGCCGTCATGGATGCCCGCCTCGATCATCGAATCGCCTTTGACTTCCAACGCGAAATGCTCGCCGTTGGTCAGGATGTCGGGGGGCACGGCGATGTCGTGCGTGTGGTTCTGGATGGCGCTGATCGGCGTACCGGCGGCGATGCGGCCCATGACCGGGATCGACACCGTTCGCGCATCGATGACGTGCGACGGTGGCGGCGAGGCGACGTTCGACCTCGGTGGCCCCGAGCCCTCGATGACGCTCGGCTGGAAGCCGCGCTGCGGGGCTGCCGAAGCACCTGCCGATCCGACGCTTTGTCCGGCGATATGGCCAGCGAGCTGCCCGCCCATCTGATTGTCTGGCAGCTTGATCACCTCGATGGCGCGCGCCCGATGCGGCAGGCGGCGAATGAACCCGCGTTCGACGAGCGCGGTGATCAGCCGGTGGATCCCCGACTTCGACCTCAAATCCAGCGCATCCTTCATCTCGTCGAAGGAGGGCGGCACACCGCGTTCCTGCATGCGCGCGTGGATGAAGAGGAGGAGGTCTTTCTGTTTTTCGGTGAGCATCGCGTTGTGTCTCTAGCCTTTCCTGGCTGCGCAAGCGCGGCGGGCGGGAACGCTGACCACCGAACAATCGCCCCGCTGAAGAGTGATCGAAAGAATCACGGTACAAATCGTGTATGTACCCTACGCGTTCTCGTCTCGTTCCGCAAGCGGCTTTGCTGGAGCGGGTAGTGTCTCAGTTTGAAATCTCAGTCACCCTTAGGAACTTGGAAACCGGGAATCGCCGTCCATCAATTTGGGTACGGGCACCAAAGGTTTGAACTATGAAAGAGGATGTGGACCTGCAGACAGCGGCCTTTGGCGACAGCGCTGATTGCGACGACGCGCCTCCTTTTGAGGGCGATGGCGTCAAGCTCGTGGACGCGGGCATTCGCCGCGAAGTCATGGTCCTTTGGCAAAATGGGATTGCGACGACGGAATCCTGTGAGGGCGGTCCCGGCCATTCGTTCTTTGAGCCCACGGTCCGTTTTTGCGGGGACCAAGCCGAGGGGTTTCGAGCCCTCGGCATAGCATTACAGAACGGGCTACGAGTTCGAGAATTACGGCGCTATTGGTCTCTTCAAAACGGCGAGCCACATGGGCCCCATTGGGAAATGACCTTTTTACCCAATTCTCAATGATGGGTTCATTTTCCCTGAGCATCTAACGTCGCACAGTCTTTGCAGAGGGGACGATTGCCCGTACCCTGCACCCTGTTGCGCGGCGGAATTTCAGATCCAGGGCCGCACCGGCTATTGTCGTGATAGACACGTTCTTTTGTGGAATGAAATGCTGCTACTCTAGGCATGCGCATTACTCCTTTCCTTAGGAAAGGTCAGCATACGGTCCATTTCTCGGTTATTTGCGACGCGTCGAAAGGTTATCAACGTTCAAAGAGCGCTTACTTGTCGCTTTTTGTAAGTCTTCGGACGCCCCCGGCTTTGGCGCGGCTTCATCCATTAAGCCAATAATCTCTTCCATCGTCCACAGATGTAATTCCGGTGCCATTCCCCGCGCCTTCTGACACCCTCCGCAAAGAACGACGCCACAAGCATGTGCTGGCGGCCGGCTCTGCGAAGCAGAGTCGCCAGCACAAATAAAAAAACTTCCCGCAGAGGAGAGTCGCCAGCACAAACAAAAACCGACGGAAACGGCGCGGATCGCGGGTTAAGCGAGACGAGTGCGTTCATATTTCTGCCGCCGGGGAGAGGCATCGTCGGAGCATGCGCGGTTTGTTTTCTCAGATCATCGTCGGCGTGATCGTCACCGTCATCGGGACCATCGTCACGGACGCCATAACGGGTGGCCATATGAGCCGCCATTTCGTGCCGGGCTTCCACGCTTCCGCACGCGATCGTTGATCGTCCGCTCGGCGACATGCGTTCCGCGCCGCCTCCGACACGCGCGTGTTGGACAAGTGTCATCCCGGCCGATGCGCAGCGGAGAGCAGGGACCTCGAGCCACGCTGGAAAATCCGTCCTCGGTTCCGGGTCTCGCGAGTGGGCTCGCCCGGGATGACAGGCCGGGACATCCCTTAGCCAGGACCACATTTTCAAAGAACGATGCACCGGGCATGTGCCGGCGGCCGGCACGCGGAACGCGTGTCGCCGGCACCAATCAAAAAATTATGCGCATCCGGCCGGCTTCCCGCAGGGGAGTCGGATGCGCCATCAAGTGGGCCTACATTTTCAAAGAACGACGCAACACGTGTGCGCATCCGGCCGGCTCCCCGCAGGGGAGTCGGATGCGCCAATCAAATGCCAACGGCCGGCTGCGCGGAGCGCAGTCGTTGGCGCCAACAAAGAAGCACGAAGCGGACGGGTTCCGCGGCTGTGTCGTAGCGAATGAGGTTCGGAACCGATCCGCTCCGTGACAGCCTGAGAACAGGGTCTCGAGCGAGGTCACTTAATGAAGCGGGATGCTCCGCACACGGGTTTCTCACCCCGTGCGGACCGCGCCGATCACCTTGTCCGGAAGCGCGCGTGACGCCCCGGGTCGGGCTGCCCCATCCGAGCCCGACGCAACGCCTTGCGCGCGAGCCCTTCGCCGGACGGGCGACGGGATTATGCGAGCAGCAGTGGTGGCGGGGATAAGTTTTTTGGAGGGTGCAGCAGCGGCCTCGCGCCCGGCGGC
>JAFECG010000022.1 GCA_018242215.1 Pseudomonadota bacterium | reverse complement strand
ACCGCGACGGCTTCCGCGTGCAAGCGTTGGTTGCAACGGCTATCAGATTTCCAAATCGGAGCGTAGCGCAGCCTGGTTAGCGCACCAGTCTGGGGGACTGGGGGTCGGAGGTTCAAATCCTCTCGCTCCGACCATTTTTTAGAGATATGTCCGCCAGGCTTCGGCACGTCAGGCTTTACGCTCCGTACTCACATCTTTGTGGATAAAGTGCCGAGTGGTCTGGCACATTCGCTGGAAACTTGCGTTAACTCAGCGGCATAAGCGCCTACACCCGCAGGCCCGACTATTGTTGATAGTTCATCGGATCGCAGCAGGCATGAGTGTTTGTGACCGAACGTCGGCAGGACGACCCGAGCATCCGAATGGGCGCGGGCCGACAAGATCGACAGAGCGCACGGTATTGCGGCGAGCCTCGAATATCGAAGGAGCCTTCCGCCGTAGAAGGCATCTCGGATGACCAGATTGCCGCTGTCATGCTTCATCATTGCAAAGAACGAAGCTGATCGCATTGCGCAAACCATTCGTTCGGTACGAGCGTGGGCGGATGACGTCGTCGTCGTCGACGGCGAGAGTTCAGACAACACCGTCCAGATCGCCCTACGGGAAGGAGCTCGTGTCATCACGCAGTCCTGGCTCGGCTTTGGAGGACAGAAGCGCTTCGCCGAGGACCAGTGTCGACATGATTGGGTCCTGAACCTCGATGCCGACGAGGTTGTTACGCCAGCACTGAAAGACGAGATCATCGCATTGTTTTCCGACGGAGCGCCTTCCAAGGTCGCTTATCGTTTGTCGCTCGAACTCGTCTATCCCGGCGCCGGTCACCCGAGGCCATGGGCGCGGGATCATTGGTATGTCCGGCTGTATGATCGCCGTCAGGTCCGGTTTCGCGATTCTCCGGTGCACGATTCCGTCGTCACGGAAGAGCACGCCGTCGGCAATCTTTACGCACCGGCCTATCACTATTCGTATCGGACATTCACCGACCTCAAACGAAAGCTCGCCGGCCGTATGCGTTTGTCGGCAAAATACGCCAATAGACCTTCAAAGCCTATTCTGATGGCGCGTCTTCTATTGGAGTTCCCGATCAATTTCTTCAAGTATTATGCGATCCGCCGTCATTTTACCGGCGCTTTCAAGGGCCTTCGGCATGCGTGGATACACGCATCCTACCGGCAGCTGAGGGTCGTCTATATGTGGCGGAATTCCGACGCGTACTGGTCGAATTGCGGCCTCGCGGCCCATGGCAGTGGTCTCATGACCGAAAGTCAGCCAAATTCGGCTATCGGCAGCACGTCGCCGGCTTGCTGATTAGGAGCACTCAGGAAACTCCGTCTTGATATACACGTGATCGGCATAGGCATGCCCACATTGTAAGGCAGGCTGTACCTGCGTTGACTTTTATTGCGGCACAAATCACGTTCATCCGCGTCGCAGAACAGGACGATGTGTCCTGCCGTAAGGTTCAGAAGAGAAGCTGATGCCGACGTCGACAATCGATCTTTTGAAACGGCTCTGGCGCGAAAACGGTCGCGAATACGGACCGCGATACACGCTTGCAATCATCTGCATGTTCTTGGTCGCCGGCACGACCTCGCTCAGCGCGTACGTTTTGAAGAGCGTCATCGACACCATTTTCGTTCACCAGAATAGGGGCGCGCTGGTCGGAATCACGCTGGTCATCGTCGCGATCTTTGTCGCCAAGGGCTTCGCGGCCTACTTCTCGGAAGTCATCGTTGGCAACATCGGCAACCGGCTTGTCGCGGATACGCAAAAACGAATATTCGAGCATTTGCTCAAGGTCGATATCGCCTTTTTCCAGACCCACAATTCGAGCGATCTCGTAACCCGGATGTCGTATAACGCCAACGCCGTCCGCGAAATGCTCAATCTGATTTCGCTTAATCTCGGCCGAGATCTCTTCACGATTGTCGGGCTCATCATAACGATGATCACGCTCGATCCGGTTCTTTCGGCCATCGCCCTCATCGGAGGTCCGGTGGCGGCGCTGTCATCTCGCAAGATGGTTGCACGCATCAAGAAAGCGACGAAGAGCGAGGTGCATTCGTTTGCCGGCATCATCCAGGTTACCCGCGAGATGAGCCAGGGCGCACAGGTGGTCAAATCATTTCAGCTCGAGAAGAAAATGCGCGGACGAATGTTCGACGCCATCGAAGCCGTTCAACGACTCTCAAATAAGATGCTGCGGATACAGGCCGGCGTGAACCCGCTAATGGAGGCGATCGGTGGGTGCGCGGTCGCGGCAGTCATCTTCTATGCGGGCTGGCGAAATCTCTACCACGGAGAAAGCCCCGGGCAGTTTTTCGCGTTTATAACGGCGCTTCTGATGTGCGCCGATCCTGGCCGTCGGCTCTCGCGCGTTCAGCTCCAGCTTGCGACGGCTGCGGTAGGCGTGCGGATGATGTACGAACTTCTCGACACTCCCGAACGAGAAGCCGAGCCGCCGGGCCGTCCCGATCTGCAGGTTAATGGCGGATCCATTGTGCTCCGCGATGTCGCCTTCAGGTACGTTCAGAACAAGCCGGTCATCGAAGGGATGACGCTCAAGGTTCCCGCGGGAAAAATGACGGCACTCGTCGGCCATTCCGGCGGCGGAAAATCAACGGTCTTCGCGCTGCTGCAGCGTCTTCGCGTGCCCGACTCCGGTGTCATAGAGATCGACGGCCAGTCGATCATGGACGTATCGCTTCAGTCCCTGCGGCGCAATATTTCGGTCGTCGGCCAGGACGCGTTTCTGTTTGAAGGCTCGATTGTCGACAACATCAGGGCGGGTCTCGAGAGCGCCACGGATGAAATGTGCATCGACGCAGCCAGGGCAGCAAGCGCTGACGAATTCATCATGTCATTGCCGCGCGGATACGAGAGTCAGGTCGGCGAGCTCGGCGGGCAAGTGTCCGGAGGGCAGCGGCAGCGCATAGCTCTCGCGCGTGCCTATCTCAAGAACGCTCCGATCATTCTGCTCGACGAGCCGACGTCGGCCCTCGACAGCGAAACGGAAGATGTCATTCAGCGTGAGCTGCGCCGCTTGACGGAAGGACGAACGACACTCGTGATCGCGCATCGCCTATCGACAATCCTGCACGCGGATCTGATCCACGTTATCGAGGGTGGTCGCGTGATCGAAAGCGGAACGCACGATCAGCTGATTGCGGCGAGCGGAGCCTACAATCGTCTGTTCAAGCTGCAGTTTGCAAAGTTCCTCGAAACACGGCAGCCGATGGCGGAGGCCATATAGAGTTAGCGGCTGCGCGGTGACGATAGGCTCTGAAGCCAGTCCAGAACCTCGGCCGGTCCCTGAAAGGACGATTCTTCCGGAGAGAAGTTTTCGCCCGCAACCTTCAGTCCGAATCCGCTGAGGTTTTCCGCGGCACGGAAGGCGTCGACATCGGAAACGTCATCGCCCACCATCACGGGCGTTCTGTTGGCAAACTGCGGTAGCGATGCAAGCTTGCGAAGAGCGCGGCCCTTCGAAAATCCAACCGGAAGAATCTCGACGACTTTGCGCCCTCCGCAAATCATGAACTCATTGCGGTGCTTCGCGACAAGATCTTCGAGCATGAGATGAAGCGGCTGTTCAAGTTCCGGCGCCAATCGGTAATGGAGCGCAATCCCGCTGCCTTTATCTTCGAATACCACGCCCGGCAGTGCATCCACGATGTCATGGATATCGGCAATCAGAGACGCATCGAAGCTCGGCGTGAGGTGTTCGATGCGACCATGAGCTGACAATCGCATTTGTGCGCCATGAACACCCGCTCCGACGAATTTCGAGGGCTGAAGAAGGCGGTCGGCTTCCTCCAGCTGGCGTCCCGTGATGATGGCGAGGGCGCCTGAAAGCCGCGCCGCAAGAGCATCGAGAATTGAAGGCAAGACGGAAGGGACGTGAACGGTTGATGGCGTCAACGCGACGTCGAGAAGTGTTCCGTCTATGTCGAGGAACAGAGCGACAGGGTTTTCCTCGGCAAACAGACGCTCGACGTTTGCTCGCGATGCAGCCGCATGCTCCCTGGGTGACAATGCTGTTGCGGCCCCGGGGGAGCCTTCCTTGAGACGCTGCATCAAAATTCCTCTTTCAAATCGAGAAGCTCAAAAGCGGCGCCTCACTGGCGTCCTCCAGCTCCTTTTCCAGCGCGGGTCGATTCAAAAGCCCCGTTTGAGTGTCGATAAACTTCACGACACTCGCGGCATTGATCGACGCGGCGCTGAGCGCTCTGGCCGCATCATTCGTATCCGCGAGATAGCATGCGAACGTGGCAGAGAACGCATCTCCCGCGCCGGTTGTTGCGGCTGCGACGACATGCTGCGCCGCGCGGTAAAAGAGCTCCTGCCTTTTTGCAATGAATGCGCCATTTGCGCCGTCAGTCAAAACGACGACGCCCACACCGAGTTCGATGAGCGCCCCTAGGAATTTGACGACCGTCATCTCATATCCGCCGCTTCTGAGACCGCGTTTGGCAAGCGGCGGGACCGGCTCATCGCTGCTCAGGATCAACGGCGCGCCGCCGTCGCCGAATGCCTGGAGCAGATGAGGCATCAGTGTTTGCGCTTCCGCACGGTTCACGCAGAGGATGTCTATTTTTGCAAGGCTTTCCCAGAAATCACTGAAGCGCGCCGTGAGTTGGCGAATTCCTGGATTGACAGCCAGCATTGCGCCAGCGGATTTCGCTCGTTCGACGACGAGGGGATAGCAATCGGCAGACTCGTTGCTGAGATTGGCGACGTACACCAGATTGCGCCCGGCGAAAGCCTCGGCGGGAAAATCCTCCGGGTGAAGGCACGTGTTGGCGCCGCGATATGTGAAGACGGCGGCATTGCGTTCATGCGAAGAAATAATGACCGAGGCGCCCGTCGGCTCGTGCTCGTCAACGGCCAGCCAGGAAACATCGACGCCTTCTCCGCGCAACAGAGTAAGGATGGTCTCAGCTTTGTCGTCTCGCCCAACCTTGGCAATGATGGAGGTCGCATGACCAAGGCGCGCCGCCGTGACGGCCGAATTCAAGGCGCCACCGCCGCCGCTCGATGCGATCTGCTCCGCTTCCGTTTTTTGGCCCTCTTCGAGAAGCAGGAACGAGCTGTCGGCATTGCGCATCTTGATCTGTTCGATCTTGTCGCTCGCGATCGTCACGATCGTATCAACCATTGCGCCACCAATGGTGAGAACGTTCATCGCTGCTCCGTCGCTGCTCCGATCCGGTCCGTGGTCTCCGCGAACCATTGATCCATTTCCGGCCGCCATAATCGCGCACCACCCGAGATTCCAGTCGATGGTGGAACCACGCTGGCCCACGGAGGAAGATTGAAGCTCAGCCGCCGCGAATTGCCGCCGCCGATGTAGAGGCGATCGACATTCGTCAATGCGTGAACAGACTCGAGCACGCGCTTCGCCCGCTCGTTCCAGGCTTGCAAGCCAAGCTCAAGATAGGCGGCGTGGCCGATGTACTGATCGTAATTGCAGTCACCGAACGCAGAATGCTGACCGAGCTCAAGTCCAAAAAAGGTCGTCCCGTCGACGAACAGAGCACAACCCATGCCCGTGCCAAACGTCAATACGCATTCGCGCCCAGGACCTTTGGCGATGCCCAGCCCATAGACGATCGCATCATTCAGAATGCGCACTGGCGCATGCAATCTCTCGTCGAGAGCGGTGCCCAGATCAAATCCGCTCCAGCGCGACGTGCCGAGGTTGGGGGCAGTCTTGACGTGGTGTGGTCCGACAACACCCGGAAATCCGACGGATACACGCCCGAACGCCGGTAACGTCTTCACAACGTCGGCGATCAAATCGACGACGGCCTCCGGTGTTGCAGGCTTCGGCGTTTGCGTCGTGATGAAATCGGAGATCAGTGTCCCGCCGGCGTTGATCGTCGCCGCTTTTATCAGCGTACCACCGATATCCACGCAGAGAATGTTGGGATTCGCGATGGCTTCATCGGAGGGTGATATGCTTTTTTTGTTTGTTGAAACCGGCATTATGTCCCCGCATTTGCCGTCAGCTGACTTTCACGAATGTTTTTTTTAGCTGCAACTTGTAAGCGTTCGAGCGCACGTCCCATCTCGGGCGACGATTTGAATGATCGGCCGAGGCGGCGTTGCCCGGCCTTCACGAGCGCGGAAAAATAACTGCGGCTCCATTCGTTCGAGTCTTTTGCGCGAACGATTTTGACGAGCTTTTCCTGTCGGGCGCGGCGCTCGTCCAGCGGCATCTCGAGCGCGATGCGCAGGCCCTGTACGATATCATTGAGATCATAGGGATTGACGAGGACAGCATCCGAAAGCTGCGCAGCAGCGCCTGCAAACTTCGAGAGGATAAGAACGCCCGGATTCTTCGGATCCTGGGAAGCGATATATTCTTTCGCGACCAGGTTCATCCCGTCCATCAGAGGCGTCACCAGACCGACGCGCGACGTGCGATAGATGTCGCGCAACTCGCTGCGCGGAATGGTTCGGTGGATGTAGTTGATCGGAACCCAATCCAGCTCACCGAAGCGACCGTTGATTGAGCCCGCAAGAGACTCGAGCTCAGCTTTGATGTCGGCATAGGCTTCGACGCTCTCGCGCGTCGGAGGAGCAAATTGCGACAGCACAATCCGTCGGCGATATTCGGGATATTCTTCGAGAAACTTCCCGTACGATTTGAATTTCTGCGGCAGGCCTTTCGTGTAATCCAATCGGTCGATGCCGATGATACGATTGATGTCGGAGCTGAAAGTTTCCGCTAGAGCCTCTGCTTCTCCCGGCCCGAATGCGAAGTCATGAGAATCAATGCCGACCGAAAAACAGCCGATGTCGAGCTCGGCGTCAAACACACGAATTCGCCCCGACGGCAGCAGTCGCCCGGAAACGCTCTGCTGCAGGAAATCTATGAGATTACGCACGTCCGACTGCGTTTGCAGCCCGATGAGATCGTAAGCTCCGAGCGCGCGAGCAATTTCCTTGTTTTCGGGTATCGCAAGCAGAGCTTGCGCCGGTCCAACGGGAATATGCAGAAAATATCCGATCGGATTTTCAATTCCGAGCCGGCGCAGCTCCAGAGCCATGGGAAGAAGGTGATAGTCGTGCACCCATATGACGTCGTCGGGCTGGATAAGCGGCGCAAGGTGCCGGGCAAACCGCGTATTGACCGCCACGTAGCTATCGTAATACCCGGCCTCGAACTGAGCGAGATCGAGACGATTGTGGAAGACCGGCCAGAGAACGGAATTCGAGTAGCCGAGGTAATAATCGTTGTAGTCCGCGGGCGTCAGGGGTTCCGTTACGGTTACATGCTCGCCGACAGCCGCGCTCTTGGGTGAGAGTTGCGACGGGTCCGTATCCTCGATTTGTCCATCCCATCCGAACCAGAAGCCGCTTTGACGTGCGAGAGTATTGTAAATCGCAACACTGACGCCGCCGGCCTGCTGCGCAGCATTGAAGTCAACGACGCGGTTCGAGACCATGACAAGTCTGGCCAAGAGACCTCCTTCCACCCGGTGTATCCTTGATAAATGCTGCCCTCACGCAACATAACAATTGTTACAACCGCCGAGAGGTCTTGAGGTTCCTTGCGCTTAATAGGTTCCGCAGATGTTCGCGTTATGGCCTAATGACAGCCCGGTGGTACGCGCAGCGGTGGTGGCCCCGGCAAGTCGGAAGGTCGCAGCCGATCCTCGCGCAGCTCCTTGATTTGTGCTATCGCAAAGCCCGATAAATGGGGGGTCACAGCGGTTGCAATTCCGCTTACCCGAAATGCTAGATGGAGGCCCGGGCCGTTCGTGAGACGAATGGTTCAGCTCGTCGACAACCTGATCGAGCGAGTCTTTCCGCGACTGCGGCGCAAGCCGCGGTACGCATACCCCATCGGGATTGCGATCTTTGCCGTCGCCGCCTTGGCGCGAATGGCGCTTTCGGCGTGGCTTCAAAATTCCACACCCTTTCTGACCTTTTTTGTCGCCGTCCTGCTTACGTCGCTAATGGCAGGTACCGGCCCAGGACTTTTGGTGGTCGCGGCGTCGTTTCTGTTCAGCTGGTATTATTATCTGCCGGGGCCGGGTTGGTTCCCGATTACCAGCGGCACGATCGTGGCGCTGGCGAGCTTTGCGGTGTTTTCACTCCTGATCGTTGCCGTAGTCCAGCTTCTCAACGGGAAGGTTGAAGGCTTATTGAATGAACGCGCCCGTAACGAGGCCCTTCTGCAGGACAGCGCGCTGGGAGAGCTGCAACTCGAGCAACTCAACGTCGAGCTTCGCCATCGCCTCAAAAACACGTTCGCGGTGATTGCCGGACTCATCAGCCAATCCGCGCGCTATACGCGAGACGTCGACACTTTTGCCGCCGTGCTGGCTGGCCGTCTGTCCGCGATGGGTAACGCCATGGATTTGGTCGCAACACGCAGTTTCGTCGGAGCGTCGCTGAAAGAACTCATTGCGGAGACCTTGAAACCACTAGTGCCGCCCGGCTCCTTGCGTTTGGATCTACGCGGACCCGACACCATCATTCCCGGCGACATCGCAAGCGCATTGGCGTTGACGTTGCACGAACTCGGAACGAACGCGATAAAATATGGCGCGTGGTCCAATGAACGCGGCACGGTGAGCGTGGTGTGGACGCTGGCTCTTCTCGAGAATGACGATTTCCGTTTCGAGCTCCTGTGGAGCGAGCACGGCGGACCGATCGTCACCATGCCCGAGCGGCGCGGCCTCGGAACCACTTTGATCGACAGTGGCTTTCCAACCGCTCAGGTAGAAAGAGCCTTCACCGAAGACGGTGTCCGGTGCCGTATCGTTGCGGTTCTGAAACAGGCGACGACACGGCGCACGCGCGGACGTGCACGGTCGATCCGTTGAGACCGGCAGGTTCGCTCAGCGTCGGGCCGCTTCCGCAAGCGGAAAACCGGGCGCTGCGCCAGGACCGTCCATTGCTTCCCTGATGTCGTGGTGGGCCGCCGCAGAGCCCGTCCATGCATCTTCCCATTTGCGCGACAGCGTCATGCCCGAGTTGATGAGCCCCGCCATCGAATAGGTCTGCGGAAGATTGCCCCACAGTTCTCCTGTTGCCGGATGCAGGTCCTCGCTGAGCATGCCGAAGGAATTGCGCTTGTTTAGAAGCTCATTGAATAGCTCTCGCGCCTCGTCTGCGCGCCCGATCGATGCAAGCGCATCGATGTACCAGAATTGGCAGGCGAGAAATGCCGATTCCGGCAGTCCGAAATCGTCCTCGGCGGCGTAACGCATCATCGATCCATTGCGCATCAACTCGCGGCCGATCGTGTTGCAGGTTTTGACGAACCGTGGGTCGTCCGGAGGCAGAAGCCCGAGATCGGCCAGCAAGAGAACGCTGGCGTCGAGTTCGTGATTGTCAAACGCGCCGGTGAACGAGCCGCGCTTTTCGCTCCATGCCCGCGCGAGGATTTCCTCGCGGATCCGCTCGGCCGCATTCGCCCAGTAGGCGGACCGCTCCGATTGACCCAGAAGCTTCGCGATACGAGCCAGCCGGTCACAAGCGACCCAGCACATCGTCGCCGAATGGGTATGGATGCGCAACCGGCCACGGTACTCCCAGATGCCTGCATCGGGCTCGAGATAAAGACGCTGAGCCTGCTCTCCCAGCAGTTCCAGTTCGCGGAACAGGCTGGCATCGCCCATGCGTGGTAAGCGCTGATCGATGAACATCTGCGTAGCGCCGAGAATGACGCTGCCATAGGCGTCATGCTGCAATTGGTCGGACGCCAGATTGCCCAGGCGGACTGGCCCCATGCCTTGGAAGCCCTTCAGGTTCGGCGCAATCTGCTCCGCTAACGTGTCGTTATGAACGATTCCATATACGGGCTTCAGTGGATTTTTGGCGTCCGCGACGATTGTCGTAATGTAGTCGAGATAATTCTCCATCGACTGTGTCGCGCCAAGTCGGTTGAGCGCGCGGATGACGAAATAGGCATCGCGGAGCCAGCAGAACCGATAATCCCAGGTGCGTGGTGTATTCGGCGCTTCAGGAATCGACGTCGTCAACGCCGCTGTGATCGCGCCGGTTTCCTCGTAAGTGCAGAGCTTGAGCGAAATGGCGGCGCGGATAATCTCGGGCTGCCATTCGTAGCTGACGGCAAGTCCGCGGACCCATCCCACCCAAAAATCACGCGTGCGCTCAAGGAATTCTCGCGACATGGAATCGACCGAGCTTTCGATCGGTTCGTCGGGGCCGATGACGAGCGTCGTCGGATGCCTCAGTGCAAACGGCGTCTCATGCACGACATAGGAAACCGCAAGGTCTGTCGTGACGCGGACGGCGGTCGAGCCGCAGATATAGCGGACATGGTTCGATCCGTGCGTCGCGCTCGCGGCAACCTGCCCGTAGCTGTGCGTCGGTCGGACGCGCACTGAGATGCGCGGCAGGCCCCTCAGAGGCTCGATCCGGCGAATGAGCTGGGTCGGATGGAATGAGCGATCGTAGTGCCAGAACCGCGGCGCGAAATCCGTTATTTTCACGGCCGCACCGCTCTTCGAGACCAGGATCGTCTCGAGAATGCAGGTGTTGCGAATATAATAAGACGTCGCCGAGACTTGGCCTTCGAGAACGACGTCGCAGAAGCCCTTCTCTTCATCGCCGGCAAGCAGCCGACAGAAGACCGGGTCACCATCGAGACGTGGAAAGCACCACCAAACAATGCGTCCGCGCTGCTCGATGAGCGCAGCAACACGGCCATTGCCGATTGCGGCAACATCCAGCGAAGAACGATAAGAATTTGTCGTCATCGGATTTCCGGGATCGAACGGGTTGCGGACAGGGAGCAACGCTCAAAAGGCGCCGGGGTTGCGTGCAGTGCAAAATGCTAAGCGCAAAACGTGCAACCAAGGATGTTCTGAAAGCATAGCGCCTCGATATGCAGAAGCTATGCGACTTGGTTTGAGGCGTCTGCGGAGTGCTGCTCTTCCAAGCTGAAGGCAAGCATCTTGATCAGGTTCCTGACGTCTGCCGGATTGTAGGGCTTCGGCAGGTGAGGATATTCCCGGAGGCGAGGCGGGAGGAAGACCAGATCGCTATAGCCGGTGGTGAACGCAAACGGGATCATCCTTCGATCGAGAATTTCGGCGATTGGAGCGCTATTGTCGGCCCCGAGGTTGATGTCGAGCAGAGCGATATCGAAATTGGTCTCTGACGCAGCCCTCAAGCCATCGGAGAGCTGTCCGTAAGGTCCGACGACTGTATGGCCGTCCGCTTCGAGATCGGTCTTCAGCTGCATCGCGATCAACGCTTCATCTTCGATCAGCAGAATGCGGCAGTTGCGAGACGTCGGAACGTTCGCTGCTCCCAGAGGTGTCCGCGGCCTGGGCACGATCGCGATATGACGCGTTCCGACCATCTGGGCCCGAGTTAGAAGATCGCCCTGGAAATCGAATTGGAAACCTTCAGGCGCAAACGCCATCTCGGCGACGCCGCCGCACTCGGATGCCGCGCTGCGGATGACGGCAAGTCCGAATCCATTGCGCGCAGGTTTGCTGCAGTGAGGTCCGCCGCGCTCTTGCCACGAGAAGGCGATTTTTTCCCCCTCCGGCGTCGTGACGCGAGACCAGCTGACACTGACCTTGCCGCCTGCCGTCGACAATGCCCCGTGCTTGACGGCATTGGTTACGAGTTCATGCAGAACGAGGGCCATGGATTGGCCGAACTTCGACGTCAGACGGATCCGATCACCGTCCACGACGATGTCATTGTTGCTCCGTGACCGGAAAGGCGCGAGAGCGCCCTCGACGAGTTCGTGCAGATCGACGCCAGTCCAGCTGCTTTGTCGCAACAGATCGTGCGCCGACGACATGGCATGTATGCGTCCATCAAGTGCGGAAGCAAACGATGCCACGGAGACGGCATTCGAACTCGAGAGCCGCGCGATCGCCGCAACGTTCGCCAGAATGTTTTTCACACGATGGTCGAGTTCCGCCATCAGAAGCTGCTGGTGGCTTTCTGCGGACTTGCGTTCGGTGATGTCGAGGAAGGTGCCGAGCACGCGCGGAATTTCAGCGTGTTCCGTATTGAAGGCGCGGCCCCGAGCGAGGATCCAGGAAACGCCGCGCGCACTGGTCACGCGGAACTCAAGCTCGGCTGTCGAATCGGCGTAGTCCGCGGTGCGGATGTAGTTCCGAACCATTTCGCGGTCGCCCTCGTGCACCAGCTCCATGAATTCATCGAAGCTCTGCCGTTCCGGCACCTTTCGGTGGAGGACGTCGGAGATGTTCGTCGACCATCTCACCATTTCGGTATTCGGGTCGAATTCGAAGGTCGCGAGCTTTGCAGCTTCGCTCGCAAGCCGCAGCCGTTCTTCGCTTTCCTGTAGCGCGGCGTGAGAGGCTTCGAGCTGCTCCGCGCGTTGCCGGACGCGCTCTTCGAGCTCGGCGTTGAGCGCATCGAGCTGCCGCGTTTTTCTGTAGAGTTCGACGAAGATCTGAACTTTGGCCTTTAGGATTTCCGGCACCACCGGAACCGAGACGTAATCGACGGCGCCCGTCCGATATCCTTTCAGAAGGTCGTCCGTCTCGAGCCGGACCGCCGAGATGAAGATCACGGCAGTCTTTTCGTGCCGCGGATGATTCCGGATCATCTGCGCGAGCTCGAAGCCATCGAGATCGGGCATGCAGACGTCCATCAGAATGACGGCAATATCGGTTTTGAGCAGGGCGGTCAGCGCGTCTTCCGCCGTCGTCGCCTTGATGAGGGTCGCATCAAGACCGTCGAGGATCGCTTCGTAGGTCAAAAGCTTGCCGGGCTGATCATCGACCAGCAGGATATTGACGGGTTCTATCGAAGCGATTTCGGTGGTCATGGATCCCTCGTCACCGATGCAGCCACATGCGGAGCGCAGACAAAAGTTGCTCGGTATCGACAGGCTTTGCAAGGTAATCCGAAGCCCCCGCTTCGAGACATTTCTCGCGATCGCCTTTCATGGCTTTAGCCGTCAGCGCAATGATCGGAAGACGCTGATGTTTTTCACTGCTTCGGATTTTCTGCATCGTCTGATAGCCGTCCATTTCAGGCATCATGATGTCCATTAGAACGATGGAAACATCTGTTGAACTCAACGTTTCGATTGCCTCAAGTCCCGTCGTCGCGGTCAAGACCTCCATGCCGCGACGCTCGAGAAGGCTGCTCAACGCGAAGATGTTTCGGGCGTCGTCATCGACAAGAAGGACCCTTCGGCCGACGAGATAATCGTCGGTATCGTGAAGGCGTGACAGCAATTCCTGCTTCTCTGCAGGAAGTCCCGAGACGACGCGATGCAGGAAAAGTGCGGTCTCGTCGAGAAGGCGTTCCGGAGATTCGACGCCCTTGACGACGACGGTTCGGGCATATTGCCGGATCTGCAGGTTCTCGTCGCTGGACAGCTCTCGACCTGTGAACACAATCACCGGAATGTCGCGCATTTCCTCCCGGCCGCTCATGTGCTCGAGAATTTCGAACCCGGACATGTCGGGCAATTTCAGATCCAATACAACGCAATCGACCGCTTCAAGCCCGAGGATGTCGATGGCGGAGGCGCCGTCGGCGGCGGTCAGAATTTCGAGATCGTCATCCTCGAGCAGGGAGGAAATGCTGAGACGCTCGGCCGGATCGTCCTCCACGATCAAAAGCCTCTTCGTCGGTAATGCGGAGAACGCGCCGATCTTAAGCAACGCTGATTTGATCTGATCGGCCTGCAATGGCTTCGTCAGGAAGGAATAGGCGCCTCGCGCCAGACCGTGATGACGGTCATCGTCGAGCGTCAGAACCTGCACGGGAATATGCCGCGTCAGCGGATTGTGCTTCAGCTGACTGAGTACCGACCAGCCGAGAAGATCGGGCAAGTGAATGTCGAGCGAGATCGCGGTCGGATTATAGTCCGTCGCAAGCACCATCGCGTCGGCTCCGCGCTGGCACACGATGCCTTTGAATCCTGTATCGTGAGCCGCATCGAGAAGAATACGGGCGAAATTCGGATCGTCTTCCACGATCAGCAGGACCTGATCGCCCGCGGCGATGTCGTCACGGTCGTCTTCGATCGTCGAGGACAGAAGGCCAGGATGGGGAAGGGCAACGGAAGTAGTCGTGCTCGCGTCGGGCTTTGCGCGAACCTCGTTGGCCAGTGAGGCGTAACGCAGCGGTATATTGAGCGTGAACGTGCTGCCGACGCCGGGTTCGCTCTTGAGCTGAATTTCACCGCCGAGCAGATGCGCCAATTCGCGGCTGATCGCCAACCCAAGGCCGGTGCCGCCATATTTACGGCTCGTGCTCGCGTCGGCCTGCTGGAAGGCTTCAAAAATGAGCTTTTGTTTGTCGGAGGGAATCCCGATGCCCGAGTCCTGCACCTCGAACGCAACGATCGTCTGGGCCGAGGAGAGGATCGGATGATCCGAATTCCATTTCCCCGCGGGCGCAGGCTTGACCGCTAGCCGGACATGCCCCTCGCGCGTGAACTTGAAGGCGTTCGAAAGCAAGTTTTTAAGCACCTGCTGCAGTCGCTTCGAGTCGGTGAAGATCGTCTTCCCGAGATCGGCGTCGAACATGACTTCGAAATCGAGGCCGCGGCGTTCGGCTTCGTGACGGAACGGCCGTGCGACAGCTTCGATCAGGCCGCCGAACGCGACTTCTTCCGCATCGACCGAGACCGTGCCGGATTCAATCTTCGAAAGATCGAGAATGTCACTGATGAGGTTGAGGAGGTCCGTTCCGGCGCCATGAATCGTTCTCGCGAACTCCACTTGCTTATCGGTGAGATTGCGGTCCGGATTGTCGCTCAGCTGCTGACCGAGAATGAGAATGCTGTTGAGCGGTGTCCGGAGCTCATGGGACATGTTGGCCAGGAACTCCGACTTGTACCGTGACGTCAGTGCAAGTTCGGCTGCCTTTTCTTCGACCGCGCGGCGGGCCTGATCGATTTCTTCATTTTTGCGTTCGACTTCGACGTTGCGTTCGGCAAGCTGCTGGGCCTTTTGCGCCAACTCCTCGTTGGTCTTCTGCATAGCCTTCTGCTGGTCCTGAAGCTCCACGGCAAGCTGCTGCGACTGCATCAGCAGGCTTTCGGTCTGCATCGTCGCCTCGATACTGTTCAGAACGACGCCGATGCTGACGGAGAGCTGTTCAAGGAACGTCAGCTGAGCGGGCTCGAAGTCGTGCAGCGAGCTGAGCGCGATGACGGCCTTCAGGCGGTCTTCGAATGTGATTGGATGTACGATGACGCTGCGGGGAGCCGCTCTGAACACCACCGCTTCGATGTTCGCGGAGGGCTGTGGGATGTCGGTCAGAACGCGACGCTGCTTTTCGAGTGCACACTGGCCGATGAGGCTGGCGCCGAGTTCGAGCCGCTCAGGGTAGCGAACATCCGGATCTTCGGCATAGGTTGCGAGCAGCTTGAGTTCGCTGTGCGTTGCGTCGAACTGGTAGATGACGCCCTGATGTGCATTGATGAGCGGGACGAGTTCCGACAGCAGCTTCTGAGAAACCGTCATGACGTCGCGCTGGCCCTGCAGCATGCTCGTGAAGCGCGCGAGGTTCGTCTTCAGCCAATCCTGCTCGGTGTTGAGCTGCGTCGTCAGCCGCAGGTTGCCGATCATCGTATTGATGTAATCTTTGAGTTCCGCGACCTCGCCGCGCGCTTCGACCTGAATCGTGCGCGAGAGATCGCCTCGGGCGACGGCCGTCGTCACTTCGGCGATGGCACGCACCTGGGTCGTGAGGTTTGCGGCGAGCAAATTCACGTTACCGGTCAGGTCCTTCCACGTACCCGCCGCGCCCGGCACGTTGGCCTGGCCTCCGAGGCGGCCTTCAACTCCGACCTCGCGCGCCACCGTCGTCACCTGATCGGCGAAGAGCGCAAGCGTATCGGTCATGTCGTTGATCGTTTCCGCGAGAGCCGCGATTTCGCCTTTCGACTTGACGGTGAGCTTCGGCTTCAGATCGCCATTGGCAACGGCCGTCACGACCTTGACAATGCCGCGAACCTGTTCGGTGAGGTTCGCCGCCATGACGTTGACGGTGTCGGTGAGATCCTTCCACGTCCCCGCGACGCCGGGCACGGCGGCCTGACCGCCGAGCCGCCCTTCCGTGCCGACCTCGCGCGCGACGCGCGTCACTTCGGACGCAAAAGCGTTGAGCTGATCGACCATCGTATTGATGGTGTTCTTGAGTTCCAGAATTTCGCCTTTGACATCGACGGTGATCTTGCGCGAAAGGTCGCCGCGCGCCACGGCCGTCGTGACTTCGGCGATGTTGCGAACCTGTGTCGTGAGGTTCGCCGCGAGCAGGTTCACGTTGTCGGTCAAGTCTTTCCAAATGCCGGCGGCACCCGAAACCTGTGCCTGGCCGCCGAGACGACCTTCCGTGCCGACCTCGCGCGCAACGCGCGTCACCTCGCCGGCGAATGAGTTGAGCTGGTCGACCATCGTGTTGATGGTCTCCTTGAGCTGCAGGATTTCGCCCGAGACGTTGACGGTGATCTTCTTGGAGAGGTCGCCCCGCGCAATGGCGGTTGCGACTTCGGCGATGTTGCGGACCTGGCCCGTCAGGTTGCCGGCCATCGAGTTGACGTTGTCGGTGAGGTCCTTCCACGTGCCCGCGACACCTGGCACATCGGCTTGGCCGCCGAGGCGACCTTCCGTGCCGACCTCGCGCGCAACGCGCGTCACTTCGGAAGCAAATGCGTTGAGCTGGTCGACCATCGTGTTAATGGTGTTTTTCAGCTCCAGGATTTCGCCTTTGACGTCGACGTCGATTTTCTTCGAAAGATCGCCGCGGGCGACGGCGGTCGTCACTTCAGCGATGTTGCGGACCTGGTCCGTTAGGTTGCCGGCCATGGAGTTGACGTTGTCGGTCAAGTCCTTCCACGTGCCCGCAACGCCCGGCACGGCGGCCTGACCGCCGAGCTTGCCGTCGGTGCCAACCTCACGCGCAACGCGCGTCACTTCGGAAGCGAAAGCGTTGAGCTGATCGACCATCGTGTTGATGGTGTTCTTCAGCTCCAGGATTTCGCCTTTGACGTCGACGTCGATTTTCTTCGAAAGGTCTCCACGCGCGATGGCGGTCGAAACGTCGGCGATGTTGCGGACCTGTGTCGTGAGGTTCGAAGCCATCGAGTTGACGCTATCGGTGAGGTCCTTCCAGATGCCGGCAACGCCCGGCACGGCGGCCTGGCCGCCGAGCTTGCCATCGGTACCGACCTCGCGGGCCATGCGCGTCACTTCGCCAGCGAAGGCATTGAGCTGGTCGACCATCGTATTGATGGTCTCCTTGAGCTGGAGGATTTCGCCCGAGACATTGACGGTGATCTTCTTGGAGAGGTCGCCCCGCGCGATGGCGGTTGCGACTTCAGCGATGTTTCGGACCTGCCCTGTCAGGTTGCCGGCCATGGAGTTGACGTTGTCGGTCAAGTCCTTCCACGTACCCGCAACGCCCGGAACGGCGGCCTGACCGCCGAGCTTGCCGTCAGTGCCGACCTCGCGCGCAACGCGCGTCACTTCGGATGCGAACGAGTTGAGCTGGTCAACCATCGTGTTGATGGTGTTTTTCAGCTCCAGGATTTCGCCTTTGACGTCCACCGTGATCTTGCGGGAAAGGTCGCCACGCGCAACCGCCGTCGTGACTTCGGCGATGTTGCGAACCTGGGTCGTGAGGTTCGCCGCGAGCAGGTTAACGTTGTCGGTGAGGTCCTTCCATGTGCCGCCAACGCCCGGGACGATGGCTTGTCCGCCAAGCCGGCCTTCGGTGCCGACCTCACGGGCAACGCGCGTCACTTCGGCGGCGAACGAGCGCAGCTGCCCGACCATCGTGTTGATGGCTTCTTTCAACTGCAAAATCTCGCCGCGCACGTCGACGGTAATCTTTTTGGACAGATCGCCGTTCGCGACTGCGATCGTAACCTCGGCAATGTTGCGGACCTGCGCCGTCAGGTTTGAGGCCATCAGGTTGACGCTGTCGGTCAAGTCTTTCCAGACGCCGGTCACCTCGAGGATCTGCGCCTGACCGCCAAGCTTGCCTTCGGTCCCGACTTCGCGGGCGACGCGCGTCACTTCCGAGGTGAAGATCGAAAGCTGCTTGATCATCGAATTGACGATCGTTGCCGATCGAAGAAATTCGCCCTTCAGCGGACGCCCATCGACATCGAGCCGCATCGGCTGCAGCAGATTGCCCTGCGCCACGGCTTCGATCGTGCGCGTCACTTCGGTCGTCGGCTGCAGGAGGTCATCTATGAGGGCGTTTACCGACTGCTCCATCTCGCCCCATGCGCCATGGGCGACGCCGAGGGTGACACGTTGGTTCGTCAGGCCTTCTTTACCAACGACCTGCCCCACACGCTGTAGCTGGCTCGCCATGCGCTGGTTCGTGATGATGATGTCGTTCACGGTATCTGCGATCTTGCCGGCTAGGCCGTCCCAATCTCCCCGCATCCGGACGCTGAAGTCGCCGGCCTTCACAGCCTGGAGTGTCTGAAGCATTTCGACGAGAACGCCGCCGGGACCAGAAGGATATCGCTCCGATTCCACGGCGCTGATCTGCTCCGACATGAAAAACTCCCCTCGCGTCGTGTTTAACTTCGACTAACGCGCCGGCATGACGATTTGTTCCGTGGTGAGCATCTGCACACCGCGCCTCGGCCGTCGTTGAATCGAGCCACACCCGGCCGGCAAAGCACCAGCCGCCCCTATCCTGTGCCGGGAGCCAACCGCGGTCGCAAAACAGAACGAACAAGGTGGCCAAAGATGGGCTTTTTCCGGAGTCGTGAAAACCTTCAGCGGAGCAGCCGTCCCGGGTGCGCTTGGATGCGCGAGTGTTTACCACGTCGGAACCGGCCGCGCGAGGCAATCTGATTTGGCAGTGGGCCGCCGCTGGCCGCTCGTTCGCGCGCGAACTGGAAGTCGCGGTGCGGGTCTTTAATTGTCAGCGGCGTAGCTTCAGGGGTTCAACGGCTTGATGAACTTTTGACGCTGCTATCTTCATTTGTCTCCGGGGACGTCGGCTGACCGGTCATTTCTTCGAGGAGCCGGCTGCGCGCGCGATTGACACGGCTTTTCATTGTTCCGACAGCACATCCGCAAACATGGGCGGCATCTTCATAGGAAAATCCTTCCGCTGTGATCAGCAGAAGTGCCTCGCGGTGATCAGCCGAAAGGCGCATCAGCGCTTTCTGCATGTCGTCGAATTCGAGATGCGTGAGCTGGGTCGCAGGAACGCTGGCGCTCATCGCGGCGTGGTCCTCGTCGAGCTCCTCGCGCTGCTGCTTGCGGTAATACGTAAAATACGTATTCCGAAGAATCGTGAAGAGCCACGCCTTTAGGTTGGAGTCGGGAACGAACGAATCCTTGTGCGTCCAGGCCTTGAGCAGCGTTTCCTGGACAAGATCGTTGGACAATTGCGCATCTCCGCTGAGGGAATGCGCGAATGCCCTAAGATTTGGGATCGCCTGGATCAAGGCATCCCCGAAACTCGGAGTTTCGGTCACTTCGATTGTTCCTTCGACTCGAGCTTACGGACGAGTTCGAGAAGATCCTCCGGGACAGGCTCTTGTGCGATGCTGTCATACATGGCTCGCATGCGCTGGCCGATGAGCTGCGCGGCGAATCCCGGAAGTTGGGGCACGGGCGCGTGCTCGGCGTCGAGCTCGGGCTGGCGCTCCGGTTCCGGACAATCGCCGTCTGTGCGCTTGCAATCCTCGGGTGTTTCGAGGCGGTGCTGCATGATTGAATATGGCCTATGAAGATTTCACGCGGCCCCGATTGAGACAAACTCCTGTAAGAATGTCTATATGAGGGCGCGCCTGACGAACGACGCGCGAGAGAATTTGTTCCTGTCGAGGAACCCTTCTCTGTAGATGTAAGTTGTTGTCCCGGTTCAGTTCGCCTGCTGCGAAGATTGTACGGATTGCGTGCGTTTCTCGCAATGGGTGAAAATGCGCTCGTCGGATCGACTCGGGAGGTGCCAAGCTATGTCCATCGCACAGACGATACGTGTGCACTTGCCTTACCTCCGGAGATTCGCGCGGACACTGACTGGGGCTCAGCATACCGGGGATGCATATGTTGCGACTCTCCTGGAAGGCCTTGTGTCCACCCCGTCTGATTTTCCGGCGGATATGCCCCCGAGGATAGCGCTTTACCACGCGTTCCTGAAGGTTTGGAATTCTGTGCGTCTGGACGGGAATGGCAACGAGGACGCACCCAATGTACTCGGAACAGCCCAGCGACGAATAAATTCGATCAGCTCGCTTCCCCGCCAGGCCTTCCTCCTTGTCGCAGTCGAGGGCTTCACCTCGTCCGAAACGGCCGCGATTCTTGAAGTTACCGAGCCCGACGTTGAGAAGCTGCTCGAGGTTGCGGGCCAGGAAATCGCCCATCAGGTCGCCACGAACGTATTGATCATCGAAGACGAACTGCTGATCGCTATGGACCTCGAGACCATCGTTACCAGCCTCGGCCATTCTGTTCAGGAAGTTGCGACCACGAAAAGCGAGGCGCTGTCGGCGGTCAAACGTAAAAAGCCCGGGCTTATTCTCGTGGACGTGAAGCTCGCAGATGGGAGCAGCGGCCTCGACGCAGCGAAGGAAATCGTTGCCGAGGGCGAAGTTCCGATCATCTTCATCACGGCCTATCCGGAAAAAGTGCTAACCGGCGAGCGCCCCGAGCCCACATTCCTGATTTCCAAGCCTTTCCAGCGCGATACGGTCATGGCGATCATCAGCCAGGCGCTCTTCTTCGATACCAAGGCGCATCCACGGACGGCGGCAGCATAATGTCGTCGCGTTCTTGATTTGGGCACATACAAGCAACGACGATTTCATCGCTGAAGTCCTCCCAATGTAATAAAGTAACGCGCTTGTGAAGCCGCGTGCTCTCGCTTTTTCGTAAGAGCGAGCAGGTCAAAAAAATCAATGGGAGTGAAGCGCAATGAAATTGGTACAGGGCTTGGTAATCGCCGCGAGCGCTGCCGGGATGATCGGCGCCGCCGCAAGTGCCGCTAACGCCGCGAGCTTGGCCGTCGGCAAGAAGCTCGAACTCAAGATCGATCCGGCGAAAATGAAAGAAGAGCGCGCGCGTCTGTGGTCCCAATTCGGTGGCTGGTGCCAGATCAAGGACTGGCACCCTGCGGTGACGAACTGCGAGGAGTCGACCGAGGACGGCGCCAAGGTTCGCGTTCTCACCCTGAAGGACGGCGGCAAGATCAAGGAAAAGCTTCTCGACGTGAAGCCGAATTTTTATCGCTATGAAATCCTCGAAAGCCCGCTTCCCGTTAAAAACTATCAGGCACAATTCGCGCTGACGCCCGATGATGATGACGAAGATGAAATTAATTTTGCGTGGTCCGCTGTGTTCGATCCGGCCGATGGTAAGACCGACGCGGAAGCCCGCGGCGTGATCGACGGCATCTTCAAAGCGGGGCTCGACAACATCAAGGTGCTAGCAGGCGCCAAGCACGACGACGACGATTGATATCGGCTTCGGCCCGATCAATAGTAAAAGGCGCCGCATGTGTTTCGGCGCCTTTTTTGTCGTCAGGCCCTGAGTGTTTCGATGGCCAGCCGGATAAGATCGGCAGTGCGGTCGACGCCGAGCTTCACCTTCATCTGCGTGCAGATATTGGCCACGGTTTTGTAGGCAATGCCGAGATTTTCCGAGATAGCCGTCATGCTCTTGCCTTGGCCGAGCATGCGAAGAATCTCGACCTCGCGAATGGAGAGCGACTGGAGCGGATCATCCGACGAGATCTGGCTGACGGCAATGCGCGACGCGAGATCGCGGTCGATGTACTGTTCGCCCGCTCGGACTTTCCGGATGGCGGCAATCAGTTCCTCGACAGGCGCGCTCTTGCTGACGTAGCCCCGCGCTCCACCGCGAAGAGCCCGGACCGCATAGATGGGCTCATGATGCATGCTGAAAACGACGACGCGAGCGGCGCTGTCGGTCGCTAGAATGCGCCTCAAAACCTCGAGGCCGCCCGCACCTTCGAGATTGAGATCGAGCACGACGACGTCTGGCCGCTCTTGCGCATAAAGCACGAGCGCGTCTTCTATCCCTGCCGTCTCCAAGACTTCCGCGTCGAAATGCGCGACAAAAAGCTTGCGCAATCCTTCGCGCACGACGCCGTGATCATCGACAATAAGAATTTTCATGCCGCACTCGTCGTCAGCGTTTGTGCACTGTCCTTCTTGTTGTTCCCCGGAATGGGAATCTCAACGATCAGCATCACACCCTTCTCCTTTTCACGATCGGCAAGACGCAGTTCGCCGCCAAACGACGCGACTCGCTCGCGCATCCCCGCCAGTCCAAACCCGCGCGTACCTTTTGCGATGATGCCGGACCCGTCGTCCGACACCACGATACGAAGCATGCCGTCAGCGGTTTTCCGGACGGAAAGGCCGATCTTTGAAGGCGCCCCGTGCCGCACGGCATTGCTCGTTCCCTCCTGCAGGATACGAAAAGCGACCTCCTCGATTGCCGTCGGAAATCGCATCTCATCGATGTCGGTTTCAAACGTGATATTGGGTCGCCGCGCCTTCCAGAAAGCGATGAGCTGTTCCACCGCGATCGCCAGCCCCTGATCTAGTAGAAGGGCCGGCCTGAGACGGCTCAGGATGGCTCGCAGATGCACTTGCATGTGCTGCACCGATTGGCGGATGGCCTTGCTTCGGTCGACGATTTCATTCGACGCATCGCGCGATACGAGAAGCGGGATCGCCTGCGCGTCGACATCGGCAGCGAACAGGAACGGCCCGATCTCATCGTGGAGATCTCGCGAGATCTCGGAGCGCTCTTCCTCCTGGACCGTTGATAGCTGCTCGTTGAGCCGCTGATTGCGTTGCTCGGCTTCGTGCAACTGCTCGGCCATCCGGTTGAACGCCTGGTAAATGAGCTTCAGATCTTCCGGGCCGGCTTCTGTGACATGAGCGGAGTAGTCGCCTTCACCGACGCGTTCCAACGCCGAGGAAAGATCTTCAAGTGGCCTCAACGCACGCCCGAGCGTCGCGTAGATCAGCGCGAGAACGATCATGCAAAAACTGGCGATAATAATGAACTTGAGCTTCAGGTCTTCCCAGACCTCGCTCACTTCGTTGTGCGGATCGGCGTATATTTCGATCGTGCCGAGGGTTTTCAACGTGGCCGGCAAGCTGAACATACGTTCGCGCTGCTGCCCCGCGAGCAGCCGATAAAGCCACTCCGGCGGCGGGTCGCCAGGCTTCTGCAAGCGGGACGTTTTGATGACCGTTCCACTAGGAGCCAGAAGGCGCGCAACGACATGCCGGTCGCCGTCGAAGGAGGAGATAATCCGCTGCACTTGAGCGTTGGCGTCGGCGCCCGATGCAAGGGTTGAAAGAGCATCGCTGACGGAGCTGCTCGCGACGTCGATCGCCGACGTCATTTCGAGATCGATTTTGCGCAGGCCATACCAGTACGTCAGCATACCGCCTCCGGCGAGGCAGAGCGCCAGGACAAGCGCGACAAGCGCAAGAAGGCGGCGTCTCAGAGGCATCGGAGCGGTAATTCGATCTTTTGTAACATTGTAACTTCTTGGCGTAGGTACTGTTGCGCGTCAAGCGAAGCGGAAAACAAAACCGCCTAATCTCGGAACTCATGGTGCAGCTGCCCGGATATCGGCAGACGAAAATGAGAGAGGCGATTTTCTCTCGCTTCAATCGTGCGAACTCTGTCGAACTCGCCGTTGATCGCGAAGCGCAGTGGCAAAAGTCATAGCCATTGAAGCAGGAAATTTCACCCAAAGGCTCCGGATATGACAAAGAAGGCAATATATCGCGCTGGTTGATGCATTCGATGGGATATATTCCTGTCCGCGTCGGGAAAAATGCACCTGGAGCCGTGGCAGTTTAATTCAGCGACGCGGTGCCTTGCGCTGAAAACGGGCGCCGCCAAAGCGACATGTGGTTTCAGCGCCAAATAGTTCGCTTTTTTTCAGTTTACTTAAGGACTTGCTAACCGAGCGGGCGTCTTACTCGGGCATCGCTGACCCCCACTGAGCACAGTTATGCCGTCGCGTGCGCCTGCATCGCCTAAGGACATTCCAACAACGACGACCGTTGCCGACGCCCTGAAGCGGAGCGCACGGTTGCTCATGCTGCTGAGCATTTTGATCGGCACACTCGTCTTCGCAGGTTTGTCGGTGTGGGCGCGGGGTTCCGTCGCTGATCTTGCAGAGAGGGCTCAACTCTCCGTTCTTGCGGCCGTTGCAGGTCTGATGATCGGCGCCGCGACGATTGCAGCGGGGACGCTCATTCGGCACCGAGCGGCCGGAAAACATTTCAAGCGGCCGGCGACCGGAAAGAAACGTGAAGACGCACCGCGCGCCAAGAGCGAACTGCTCCTTGCGGAAATGTCTGATTTAGGTGCGGGAGTTTCTGCCCGGGCGGCAGCCGCTTTCGCTACGCCTCACGGCCTCGGCGCCCTTGACGAGCCGTTGACTGAGGTCGTGGCGCCGCCGAGAGAGATTGTCCGTCCACTACCGGCGTTCGTCGAAATGGAGGCGCTGGCGTCACGTCTTAAAGCACGCCGCCCATCGGCAGGCGGGCATCGCGCGTTGATTACCGGCTCGTCCGAAGCCATCATCCCCTTTGAAGAAGCGTGCGAGCTTGCCAAATCGCTCGCGGAGAGCGGAGCGCAAACAATTCTCATCGATTGGAGTCCGAGCGGCGAAGGTTTTGCGCGCGCGAGGGGCCTCGACACGCGGAGCGGATGGAATGCATTGATGAACGGCGAGGCGCGCTTCGATGATATCATTCAGCGCCTCCCCGGTACCCGCGCGCACGCCATCGCAAGCGGCAGTGCATTGCGCGACGGCTCAGCCCGCCTCGACGCTGATCTCTTGAATGTTGCGCTCGACGCTCTCGACGAAGTCTATGATCACATTATCGTCACGGCGCGCCACGATGAGGCGCGGGCGCTTTTCGAATGCATCGAAGGTCGCTTCGACGCGGGAATCGCCGTCGCCGCGCATGGCGACACTGAGGCCGTTCGGAACGACGGCTGCACGTTCCTCGGGTTCGAAGTCGCGGACATCGACATTCTTCGTTATCAGCAGCCCGAAAGAGCCGCTGCGGTTCCTCCTGTGGTCGAGCGCATCGCGCGAGCGACCAGAGCACGTGAGTCTCTGGCCCGGACCGCTTGAGAGTATTGAATTCGAGGGAAAGCGCCTGTTGCTTTTCACGTGTCGGGGCGCTGCATCCAGCTGATCAGCACGCCCGCCGGTAACACCCATAGTAGCCCGGCGACGAAATAATACGCGAGTTCCGCAAACTTGCTGACGTTCCGGACCTGAAGCACGACCGCCACGCCGACTGCCAGTACGGCGTAGACGCCGACGAGCAAAAGCAAAGCAATCGTGCCGACGAGCTTTCTTTTGCGTTGCGTCATTCGCTCCGGAACCTAGCTGATTCAAAGGAATTACCGCGCCCGCGCCGCATGGGCGCATTGTCCCCAACAGGAGGAAGAGTATCAAACGCGGCAAAGGACGGCCCGAGGATATGCCCCGCCGATGACGATGATGCAACTCTCAGAAAATCGCGACGTGACATCCGAGAATGAGGGTGGCCGGCGCGCCGTGTCGCTTTGGCTCTGGCTTGTCGCCGCGCTGGTGCTCGCCATGGTAGTGGTCGGCGGTGCGACGCGGCTGACCGAAAGCGGCCTCTCGATCACCGAATGGCAGCCGATCCTCGGCGCGATCCCCCCGCTCAACGAAGCCGACTGGATGTCGGCCTTCGAGAAATACAAAGCGATCCCGCAGTACGCAGCCATTCACGAAGGCATGTCACTCGGCGACTTCAAGTTCATCTACTATTGGGAATGGAGCCATAGGCTGCTGGGCCGGGCCATTGGTTTCGTTTTCGCAATCCCGTTTCTCTATTTCTGGTGGACGAGCAAGCTGAAGCGCGGAACCGGAATGAAGTTTTTAGGCATCCTGGCGCTGGGTGGTCTCCAGGGCGTCATCGGCTGGTACATGGTGAAGTCCGGCCTTAGCGATCGCATTGAGGTCAGCCAGTATCGGCTCGCTTTGCATCTGACGACGGCCTTCATGATCCTTGGCCTGCTCGTCTGGGTCGCGCTTGAAGAATGGCCGAGCCAGATGCGCATCACCGGGGAAATCGCGACGCCGCTGATCAAGCGCATGGCGGCGGTCATTGTTGCCGCTATCCTCGTTCAGGTCGTACTCGGGGCTTTCGTCGCAGGACTCAGAGCGGGCTACATCTACAACACGTGGCCGTCGATGGACGGGCAGTTCGTCCCGAGCGACTATTGGATCAAACCCGCATATCTGAGCTTCTTCGAAAGCCACGCGGCGGCGCAGTTCAATCACCGCATGATGGCCTACCTCGTCGCCATTCTGGCGTTCACACAAGTCTGGCTGACGACCCGCGCGCCCGTGGACGATCGCATCCGTCTGACGGCGCAGTGGCTCGGCGCCGCAGTTGTCCTTCAGATTGCGCTGGGCATCGCGACGCTGCTGCTGCACGTGCGCCTCGACTTGGCACTGTCGCATCAGGCGGGCGGCGCACTCGTCTTCATCATGGCTGTCGTGCACCTGCACGCGACACGTCGCGCAGGGATCGTCCCGCGCGATTATTTTGCTAGTCGAGGCCGAGCATCAGCTTGATGTTCTGCACCGCCGCTCCGGCAGCGCCCTTGCCGAGATTATCGAGGCGCGCGACGAGAACGGCCTGGCCAAGTGCGGCTTTGCCAAAGACGTAAAGCTCGAGCTTGTCGGTGCCGTTCAACGCTTCGGCTTCGAGGCGGCTCATCTTTGCAGAGGGCTCCGCGATCACTCTGATGAGATCGCTGCCCTGGTAGTGCTCTTCGAGCACAAGCTCGAGATCGCGTAGGCTGGGGCGCCCGGTCAGCGTATCGAGATGCAGCGGCACGGAGACGAGCATACCCTGCCGGAAGTTGCCGACGCTTGGCACGAAAATCGGCCGACGGGTAAGACCAGAATACTTCTGCAGTTCCGGCACGTGCTTGTGCTCGAGTCCCAGGCCGTAAAGTTCGAACGACGGCGCCGTGCCCGCTTCATAGGCTTCGATCATCGAGCGCCCGCCACCCGAATATCCGGAGACGGCATTCACTGTGATCGGGAAGTCCGGTTCGATGATGCCTGCTTCGACGAGTGGCCGAAGAAGCGCAATGCCCCCTGTCGGATAGCAGCCGGGATTGGCGACGCGCATCGCCGCTTTGATGGCATCGGCATGGCCCGGCATCATCTCGGCGAAACCGTAGATCCAGCCGTCCGCAACCCGATGCGCAGTCGACGCGTCGACAATCTTAGGCGCTTTCGTACCAAGTTCGTCCGCAAGCGCGACGGTCTCTCGGGCGGCATCGTCCGGCAGGCAGAGCACGACGAGATCGACGTCGCGCAGCATCTGAGCGCGCGCTTCCCGATCCTTGCGCTTGGCGGGCTCGATGCTCTTCACGTCGATGTTGTCGATGCCGGCCAGCCGCTCACGGATTTCGAGGCCCGTCGTTCCCGCCTCTCCGTCGATGAACACCCGCGCGAGCTTCGTTTTCGCTGTCGTCGTCGTCGCCATGTCAACCACCGAACCCGAGCCGATGTTTGATGCCTTGCCAGATCGTCTCTGAACAGCCGATGCTGAGATTGACACAGGCGATCTTATGGCTGTCGCGATAGATCATATCGAGCGCAACATACAGGATGATGATCAGCCCGATCCATGCGATCCACGGATAGCGGTGCAGCAGTTTCGCAATGTAAGTCGACGCCACCGCCATCAGGACGATCGCAATGCCGAGGCCGATGACGAGAACGAGCGTCGACTCGCCAGCCGCGCCGGCGACCGCCAGCACGTTGTCGAGAGACATCGAAAGATCAGCGAGAATAATCGTCCAGAGCGCGCCCCAGAACGACGTTGCGTTCGGGTGAGGGGCGTTCGACGCGAGATTCTTCTCCACTTCGTGAATTGAATGCGTATCGGCCTCGACGATCTGCTTGTACATTTTCCAGCAGACAAACAGCAGCAGAATGCCGCCGGCGAGCGTCAGGCCGATCACCTGCAGCATTTGCTGCGCGACGCTCGAGAAGATGATCCGAAGGACAACCGCACCGAGGATGCCCCAGAAGATCACTTTGGCGCGCATGGACTGCTCGACGCGCGAGGCGGCCATGCCGACGACGATGGCATTGTCGCCTGCCAGCGTCAGGTCGATCATGAGGATGTTGAAGAGAGGCACGGCATGCGTCCGCCACCAATGCGGCGACACCAGATGCTCGATATCGGTCACGAGAACATAGAAAAGATCGTGAATGCCGTGCAGCAGCCAGTCCATTGTCTCTCCGACCCCCCGGTCCTGTATGGCCGCAAGCGGCATAAACCAGTGGCTATGTGGCATCGGAGTGCCCCTACGGCAACCCTGCAGCCATGAGGAAAAGCAAACAGCCCGCCGAGTGGGCGGGCTGTGTTTTCGTCTCACATGATCCGCTCGACTTAGCGCTTCGAGAACTGGAACGACTTGCGGGCCTTGACCTTGCCGTACTTCTTGCGTTCCACGACACGGCTGTCGCGGGTCAGGAAACCCTGCTTTTTCAGTACACCACGCAATTCCGGCTCATAATAGGTGAGAGCCTTCGAGATGCCGTGACGCACTGCACCGGCCTGACCGGAAAGACCGCCGCCGGCAACCGAAATGCGGATGTCGTATTGCGTCGCGCGGTTGGCGAGGTTGAGCGGCTGCTGCAAAAGCATCTGCAGCACCGGACGTGCGAAGTAGGCCTTGTAGTCTTTTTCATTGACCGTGATGACGCCTTTGCCGGGCTTCAGCCAGACGCGGGCAACGGCGTTCTTTCGCTTGCCGGTCGCATAGGCGCGGCCGAGCTTGTCGAGCTTCTGAGTGCGGACCGGAGCGGCCTCAGGCTCGGCGCCTTTGACGGCTGCGAGATCAGCGAGGGTCTTTGTTTCGGTAACCATGGATCTTAGACCCTCACGTTCTTGCGGTTGAGCTTCGCGATATCGAGCTTTTCCGGATTCTGCGCTTCATGGGGATGCGCGGCGCCCTTGTAGACGCGAAGATTGCGCATGATCTGACGATGGAGGGGGCCACGTGCGAGCATGCGCTCGACTGCCTTCTCGATGATCCGCTCGGGATGTTTGCTGTCGAGGATCTGCTTCGGCGTCCGTTCCTTGATGCCGCCCGGATAGCCCGTGTGCTTGTAGTAGACTTTGTCTTCACGCTTGGCGCCGGTGAAGACGACCTTCTCGGCGTTGATGACGACGATGTTGTCACCGCAATCGACGTGCGGCGTATAAATCGGTTTGTGTTTGCCCTTGAGGCGCGTCGCGATGAGAGCAGCAAGGCGTCCGACAACGAGCCCTTCGGCGTCGATGAGAACCCACTTCTTCTCCACCGTGGCCGGCTTGGCGACATAGGTAGACATTATATTGAAGCTCCATGGCGGATGACTGCGCAGGCTGAATGATGTGACCGCGCGGCGTTCCGAGAAGCGGTGTCGATACTCGAAAATGCGGATGTGTGGCAAGATATTTTTCAATGGCAAGAAATAAACAAGCTATATCAGCACATTAGTTTAATGTGGTATTATAGTACCTAATACGGTATCAAAATACCTCCGCATTGCGCATCCCGTTGCGCGTTCCTGCGTTGTTCATTGGCGGTGCAGGGAGCTTCGGTTACACCCCCTGCTGATCTTCTGGCGCCACACCGGTTTGAAAATCTGGGTTCGGACGAATGGAAGCTTGCTCGCGGTGGTCCAACCGGGCGTATGAGGTCTCGAAGGTTCAACGCCGCGCGACGCGGAGAGCGCAATTGGAGGAACACGATGTCGGTCTTTTCGACCAGGGCGGCGATGCGCGTGATCATCGGAGGGCTCAGTCTCTGCGCAGGTATCGCACTGGCGAATGCCGAGGATGCCGCTCCACCCAATCCGCCTGCTGCGCAAGGCACGGATGCCGGAAACGATGCGGGCGCCCCGGCCTCCGATGACGTTAAGCAGATCAAGCTCACGGAAGATCAGGTCACGCACTTCATCGCTGCCCAGGCAGACTTGGCGGCAATTGCGAGCAAAATTCAAGCAGCGGGCGATAAGCCCGACGCGACGCTTCAGACCGAGCTCGAGAACATCGCGAAGAAACACGGCTTCAATAGTTTCGCCGAGCTGGACGACGTTGCCGCGAACATCTCGATCGTGATGGCGGGCCTTGATTCCGGCAGCGGCAATTTCGTCGATCCGGTCGATGCGCTGAAGAAAGAGCGCGAAGAAGTCGAGAAGGACTCGACCATTCCCGATGCCGACAAGAAGCAGCTGCTCGACGAACTCAACGAAGCGATCAGCACCACCCCGCGCCTCCAGTACAAGGAGAACGTCGATATCGTCAAAGCGCATCGCGCCGAGATCGAGAAAGCGCTACAGTAGCCCGGCTCGAAGCGCCAATAGAGAGTAAGGAATGCAGGACCTTTCCCCGGTAGCGGCACCGCTTATTTTGTCGGAACGCGTCGAGCCTGGCATTGCAAAGCTGACACTCAACCGGCCTGCTGCACGCAATGCCCTGTCGCGCGATCTTATGCGCGATCTTCACGTTGAGATTGAACGCTTGGGGAAGGATCCCGCGGTCGCCGTCATCATCCTCGCCGCGAGTGGGAAGGTCTATTCCTCTGGCCACGACCTCAAGGAAATGACGGCGCACCGCACAGACGCCGACGGCGGCGAAGCCTTTTTCCGCAAAACGATGAGCGCCTGCTCGGCCATGATGCAGGCAATCGTCGCTTGCCCAAAGCCGGTCATCGCGGCGGTCGAGGGCCGGGCGACGGCCGCTGGATGCCAACTTGTCGCCACCTGCGATCTTGCCGTGGCCGCTGAAACCGCCGACTTCGCGACGCCCGGCGTCAACATCGGCCTCTTCTGCTCGACTCCGATGGTCGCGCTATCACGCAATGTGCCCCGCAAGCGCGCGATGGAAATGCTGCTCTTGGGCGAAGCACTTTCAGCATCTGATGCTTTAAGCTTCGGCCTCGTCAATCGCGTCGTCGCCGCCGATAAAGTGATGGACGAAGCCCTGGGCATGGCGCGCATCATCGCCGCAAAATCCAAGGCGACGGTAGCCATCGGCAAGGCGGCCTTCTACCGGCAGGCTGAGATGGCCCTCGATGAGGCCTACGCATATGCCAGCGAAGTGATGGTCAAAAATATGATGACCGCCGACGCCGGCGAAGGCATCTGCGCGTTCATCGAGAAGCGCCATCCCGAATGGAAGGATAAATAGGTTTGGCGATCGATGGCTTGGCCGACGCTGACGTGCGCGCCATCCTTGGCCGCGTGAAAACATTCGCTGTCATTGGAGCATCCCCCAAGGTGGAACGCCCCAGCTATGGTGTCATGCGCTTTCTTATCGACGAAGGCTACGGGGTGAGGCCGATCAATCCGGGAGTCGCCGGTAAAACCATTCACGACCAATTGGTCTATGCGAGCCTTGCCGATGTGCCGCCGCCCGTCGACGTCGTCGATATCTTTCGCGCGCCCGATGCCGTTCCCGCGATCGTCAGTCAAGCGATCATCGAAAAGGAACGGCTCGGTATCACCGTGATCTGGATGCAACTCGGCGTCATTAATGAAGAAGCCGCCGCCCGGGGGCGCGAAGCTGGTCTGACCGTCGTGATGAACCGCTGCCCGAAGATCGAACACGCCCGACTGATTTTGCGTTCGCGCGCTTAAAATAAATGCCGGTCCACGTGACTCCCCGGGTTTACAGGCCCCGCGTCATCCTGACATCCTCGTTCTTTGAAGGGCCGTCCCCCAAGTTCCGCGGCGAGTGGACACACCTGCATCTGGCTGTTCCCTTGGGAACAGTTCAGATGCCGGACAAGGTAGGAAACTTTGCGTTCCCGCCGCAATTGAGGCATATGCCTTGGTAATACCCCGGAGCGATCTATGATGAAGTCGGGTGCCTTGACGTCTGTGAAACTGCCAGCCGATTGGTCGGTCGAGACCATTCTCCCGATCGATTTCAAGGGCAAAGAGCTGATGCTCGAAGCCCATGCCTATCAGGGCGAGACGCAAGAGGAACAGGTTCTGGCGCTGATCCATCGTGACAGCGCCGCCATGAACGGCTCTACACCGGTGCCGATCGTTCGCGTCCATTCGGGATGCGTGACGGGTGACATCTTCCACTCCCTCCGCTGCGACTGCTATCAGCAACTCCAGGCGGCATTGAAGATCATCACTGAAGTTCCCTACGGGGCGATCGTCTATGTGCCCTACCACGAGGGTCGTGGCATCGGCCTTTTCAAGAAGATCCAGGCCTACGCGCTTCAGGACCAGGGCTTTGATACGGTGGAAGCGAACATCGAGGTCGGCGCGCCGATCGACAGCCGCGACTATGGCTTGACCGCGCGGGTGCTCTTCGACCTCGGCATGCCCGAGATCAAGCTTCTGTCGAACAATCCCGCGAAAGAGCAGGCACTGAAGCTGCACGGGATCCGCATCGCGGAGCGTCTGCCGATCGTGGCGGCGCCGAACAAGTTCAACGAGCGCTATCTGGAAACGAAGCGCGCGCGCATGGCGCACAAGCTCTAGCGAGTTCGAAGACCAAAGGCTGTCATACTCGGCTTGTCCCGAGCGTCCATCGGGCAGAACGGCACTGAAGAATGGATCCTCGGCATGACTCCGAGGATAACATAGCACACATCATCCCACAGGCTCGCGCGGCTTTTCTGTTGTCTTCGGCACGGTGAAACCGCCCTCGGCGACGAGGCGGGAGAAAAGTCCACCGGCTTCGGCAAGTTGATCGAAGCGGCCGCGCTCGACGATCCTTCCCTGATCCAGAACAAAGATCTGGTCGGCATCTGCGACCGTCGATAGTCGGTGCGCGATGACGAACGTCGTGCGGCCCGCGCGGAGCGTGTCAAGCGCGCGCTTGATCTTGGCTTCCGTCTCGGAATCGAGCGCGCTGGTCGCTTCATCGAGGATGAGGATCGGCGCGTCTTTCAGGATGGCTCGCGCGATTGCAATGCGCTGACGCTCACCCCCCGACAGCGCCAGTCCGCGCTCTCCGATGACGAAGTCATAACCGCCGGGCTTGCGCATGATGAAGTCATGCGCCTCCGCGAGCCGGCTTGCGCGTTCAACTTCCGCTTCCGTCGCGTCGGGCTTTCCGATGCGGATATTGTCTCCGATCGACCGGTTGAACAGGCCGGCGTCCTGGAAAACGACCGCGATGGCGCCTCTGAGGGATTGCATCGTAACGCCTGCGATATCCTGATTGTCTATCAGGATGTGCCCCGAATTGGGCTTCAGGAAGCGTTGCAGGAGACCGATGGTCGTCGACTTGCCGGACCCCGTCGGTCCGACGAATGCGATCGTCTGTCCGGCATTCGCGGCGAAAGAAACATCGGTAATGCCTTGCGCGCTTCCATCATAGCGGAAGCTCACGTCCTCGAACGTGACGGCGCCCTCGACGGGTGTGAGCGGCTTCGCGTCCGGCCGATCGCCCTCGGCGCCCGTCTCGTCCATCAAGTTGAACAGCGCGGTGATGGTCGGTGCCTGCTGGTCGATCCGCACCGCAAATCCCGAAAGCTGATCGAGCTTGGAGATCAGAAGAGTAGCGAACGCGACGAAGCTGACGATTTGGCCGACCGTCAGTTCGCCGCGCCCGACGAGCGCGGCGCCGGCTGAAAAGATGATCACCATCGTCAGCGTTGCTGCCGAGCGCTGCATGACGGTCAGGATGCCCCACCACGTCAGCACCGGATATTGCGCAGTGAGAAGATCGGTTGCGAGGCCGCGCAGAGCGTCCGATTCGGCCTTGAGACGTGCGTAGCTCTGCACCACGGTCACGTTGCCGACGACGTCGACGACACGGCTCGAGAGTGCGGTCTCATGCGCTTCGACCGCGGCCTGCCCGACAGCCGTTCGCTTCACGACGAGAACGTGCATCAGCGTATAGGCGGCTGCCAGCGCCACGAGGATCGTCGCCATCCGGACATCCATGGCAAATGCCGTGGGCACCAGGAGTATGATCCCGAAGACGACGGCTAGCTGCTCGCGCATGACGCCGAGCCAGAGCCAGAAAAGTGCGCTGGTTCCGGAAAGAATCGTCCGGATCGTCGCGCCGGAGCCGCGCGCGGCGTGCGCGGTTTGCGGCAATGAGATCGTTTTCTCAAAAACGCTCGCGAGATGAAGAAGCTTTTGGCGATGCGCCAGCCGGTCGGCATTGATGCCCACGATAACGCCCGCCACGATTCCGAAGAGCCCGAGGAGCGCCCAAAGTCCGATGTAGACAAAGGCGCTTTCACCCTTGCTCAACGCATCGACAACTCGCCCGAACAGAATGGGCTCAGCGAGCTGCGTCACTGCGATGACGACTCCCGCCGCGGCAAGTCCCATCGCGAGATATTTCTCCGACGCAAGGAGCGCGAGGGAGCGCGTGTAGATCGCGATAAGGCCGAGCGGCTTGGTGGTCATTGGAGATGCTATGAGAACGAGGGGATGGCGACGTGGCAGCGAGCAGATAGGCTTGTGTGGCACCCAAGGCAATCGCGCGACAGGCCTGAGACACTCGGCTCCGTCGCACGGCTTTCCCTTCGCCCGACAGGCGTCCTTATAGCACCTCCGAGATATCCCTTATATCTGCTTAAAATTGCGTTTTGGTGTTCATAATTTTCCGGCGTCGCGGATCAGTGAACTTCGCGCCATATGATGGTTCGCAGCACTCCCGTTCTTGACGCAGATAACGTGCTGTTTGATTGTAATACGAGGCACCAGCGGCGAGGCGAGCGGCTATGGCCCAGGATCCGAAATACGATCTTCCCATCTACACGCCGACGGCGCGCGGACTGCACTGGCTGATCGCGCTGTTGATCTTCATTCAATTGCCGCTCGGCTTCTATATGTCCTACCGCGGTAACGAGATGCCGTCGGTCAACGAGAAAGGCGAGCCGGTCAAGGGCACGTGGGATGCGTTGACCGGTTTTCTCTATAGCTCACATAAACTGATCGGCTTGACTGTGCTCGTGCTCGTCGTTTGGCGGTTGTTCTATCGGCTGACGCGTGGTGCGCCGAAGTCGGACCCGATGGTCCCGGCGCCGCTCACGGGCGTCAGCCACCTCGTGCATTGGGTGCTCTACCTGCTGATCCTCGCGGTACCGCTCATCGGCTTGGAGGCGATTTTGTATGGCGATTATCGTGACATTTTCGGGTTCCAGCTACCCGCGATTACCGCCAAGGACGAGGACCTCGCCAAAGAGCTTTTCGAATGGCACGAGATCGGCGCGTTTCTGATCATCGGATTTGTCGCGCTGCACATTCTCGCCGCCATCTATCATCGCTTCGTCCGGCGAGATCGGGTCGTGGAACGCATGATCCCGAAGCGCCTCGCCTGACCAAGATTGCTTTTAGGCCGGCGTCGCGAAGACGTCGGTATGGCCGACGAAAGCTGCGCTGCGAGGAACATTGAGCCAGGCAACGACGGTCTTCTCGTCGAGACTGCCGTCTTCGTTGGCGGCGACGGCGTAGCCGCGAATGAGCTCCTCGATCAGCATCCGGTCCTGGCGTTCGAGCTGCCATGGGCTCTCGCCGTTGACCACCACGTAGCCGTTGATGCGGAACTGATCGATGAGATGCGACGAGGCGAGAGGGCCGGCCGCTGGCCCGAAGCCTTTGTCACGCATCTGATGGCGCTGGAACGCCGCAGCGATCTGATTGTCGGCCGGCCTGTGTGGAGTCCACTTCTGCAAGCCGTTGTAGGTCAGGGTGGTGTAAAACGCCGCCCCGCGCGCGGCGACCGCTTTCGCAAATTCCCGGACGTAGCTTTCCGACGTCAGATCGAAAAAGGCCGACGCGGTAATGAGCTGCGCACCTTCGTCCATCAGAACTCCCGTATCGCGTGCAAGATCGGCTTCTCTGAAGACGACGCGGATTTTGCGACCGCCCTTTTCGATCTCCAGCGCATCACCTTCGAGGATATGACGATCAGCCCAACGCGTGAGCTTGCCCTTGGCCGTATCAAGCAGCGCCGCATCGCGATCAACAAGCGTCCAGATTTGCCGCGAGGGCAGGAGAGGCGCAGTCGCGCGAAGATTTGTGCCTGTTCCGCAACCGAGATCGAGAATGGTCAATTCGTCTCTCAGCGCAAATCGCGCGGCCACCGCGTTCGCGACGTCCGCATTGCGGGCACGCGCATCGGCAGCCTCGCGAAGGTCGAGCCATTCGGGAGAAAAATCGTTCACGGCCTGAGCCCCAGAATGACCGCAGCGAACCGCCGCGCTGTTTCGTGCCAGGTCGGCAGCGTGCGCCCCGCTTCCCACGCGGCATCCGCAAGTCGGTCGCGCAGCTTCTTGTCCGTCAGCGCGCGACGCAAGGAGGCGGTGAGCTGGGGAACGTTCCCCGCTTCGACGTGCAGCGCCGCAGCTTCGCCAGCGGTTTCGGCTGCGGCGCCTCCGGCAGCAAGCACGATCGGCAAGCCGCGCGCCATCGCTTCGGCAAGAACCATTCCATATCCCTCGAAAAGTGAAGCGGAGACGAAGAGATCGGCGCTCTCGTAAAGGCGTTCGAGCGTCGCCGGCACCACCTTTCCGACAAGCGTCACGCGATCTTCAAGTCCGTGATCGCGAATGGCGCTTTGGACGGCCTCGACTGCTTGAGGATGGCGATCGAGTGCACCGGCGATCGTCAACCGCCAATCGATGTCCTTCAGCGGCGATAGGGCTTCGACCAGAATATCATAACCCTTGCGCGGCAGCACCGCGCCCACCGCGAGAATTTGCAGCGGCGCACCCGTTCCCGTGGCGCGCTGCGCCGGATCGGTGCCCGGTTCCGCTATGGTGATCTTCTCGGGAAAGAGGCCCAGTTGCTCGGTCAGCATCCGCTTTGTCGTGCGGCTCGTCACTATGACATGGTTGGCGCGTTTCAGCGCCCGCTCTTCGCTTGCTTTCAATTCGACCTTGCGTGCATGCGGCAGGCCCGTTTCGAGAAACAAAGGATGATGCACGAGACCGAGCACGCGGCCCGTCAGGGCATCGAGCAGACTATCGGTAAAGGCGCCGTATGCGAGGCCATCCACCACAAGCACCGACGCGGCTGGCCGTGTCTCGAGGATCCTACGGGTTTCATCGAGATCCTCCACGGACGGGTTCGGAAACGAGGCAGGAAGCGAGAGAATTGAAACGGGAACTCCGAACGCCGGAAGCAGTTCGATCACCCGGCGATCGTAGGTGTACCCCCCGGTCGCCGCTTTCAGATCTCCTGGGATGGCGAAGACCGCTTCAGCCACGGATCGGCCCTTCGTAGCTGGCGCGCGCCAGGTCCGTTTCCGAGAATGTCACGCGGATGCGCGACAGCGATTTGCCATCTTCCCCGAGCGCGCCCGTGTGGGCGGCTTTCGCAATACGATCGAAGACATACTTGCAAAGGAATTCCGTCGTCGTGAGCTGGCCCTTGAACTGCGGCAGGACATCGAGATTCTGATAGGCGAGCGGCTCGAGCGTCTTGCCAAGGACGTCGAGCGCCGCTCCGATATCGACAACGACATTCTGCTGCGTCAGCTCTTCCCGAAAAAACGCAACATCGACGACGAACGTCGCGCCGTGCAGGTTCTGCGCCGGACCGAAGAAAGGATCGGGCAGCGAGTGGGCGATCATGATGCGGCTGCGGACTTCGACGGCGTACATGAGTTTTCCCGATGCGATCAATAACGAATGATTGGCGGCAAGTCGGACGACGACCAGATGCGGGGCAATTGCGCTGGCAAATCGTCGAAGCGCACCTCGTCCGCAACAAGGCGATCGAGGCGGGCGTCGTCGAGAAGGGCAATCGCACGCTCGAGGCGGTCGCGATGCTTCAGCTGGCTACGATGGCTCGGCGCCACATGCCCAACCTGCGACGACACGATTTTCAGTCGTCGGCTGTGAAACGCTCCACCAAGGGCTACGGTTATCGGCTGCGATCCATACCAGCTCATCTCGACGACGGTTCCTTCGAATGCGCAAGAGTCGATAGCCGCCTGCAGCCCGGCATTCGTCGCGCTTGTATGAAAGGCAATCCTGTTTTCGTCCGGCGCTTGTGACGGAGTCACGAAACGGATGCCGAGCGCCTCGGCATGCGATGCACGGCCAGAATTGACGTCCATGATGGCGACCTCCGTTCCGGCTATAGCGCGCGCGAGATAGGCCGTCAGCAGGCCGACGATGCCCGCGCCGATAACAAGCACCCGATCGCCCAGTGTCGTGCCCGCATCCCAATGGGCGTTGAGAGCGGTTTCCATATTCGCGGCAAGGACCGCGCGACGGGACGGAATGACGTCCGGCAGGATCGCCAACATCGAGTCTGGCGCGTGAAAATGGTCCTGATGCGGATGCAAGACAAAGACGCGCTTGCCGACAAGCGTGTCCGAGCCCGCCGTAACGACACCCGTCACCGAATAGCCGTATTTGACGGGAAACGGGAACTCCCCGGCTTGAAGCGGTGCGCGCATCCGCGACCGTTCGCTTTCAGGAACCTGTCCCAGAGCGACGAGCCGTTCGGTGCCGCGGCTGATCGCGGAATATTCCGCGGCAATCCGCGCATAGCCGGGAGGCGGCGCAACCAGCCGTTCAGTCCGAAGCTCAGCTGTTCCGGGCTTGACGTGCCAGAGCGCCCGCGCGACGACGATCTGGCCCTGGCTGCGGCGCGTCGGCGTGGTGCTGGTCGGAAGGGTGCTCTGCGGGTCATTCATTGCGAAGGACTGGTCGGTGATGACGCTCGGTGCCGGGCCCGACGGGCTGTCGAAGTCCGATGGAATGACGATGCCCGAGGACCAGAGCCTTACGACTCCGGCGGGTCTCGACGCAAGAGCGACGCTGGCCCGACGGCGATATGTGGTGCTCTTTCTCAACATTGCGACGTGGCTTCTCGTCGTCCTCGTCACGGCGACCTTGCTTTCGCGCGGCGGCTGGACGATCTCCGCGGCGGCCATGGTTCTCTGCGTGGCATTGGGTGTCCCTTGGCCGATTGTGGGCTTCTGGAATGCTCTCATCGGCCTGTGGCAGCTTCATGGGACACGAATGCGGTCAGTTGAACGGGCCGCTTATGGCGCGTTCGGAGAAGATCGATCACCCCTTACGGTTAACACTGCCATACTGATGACCCTGCGCAACGAAGACCCCGCGCGGGCGCTGCCTCGCCTGAAAATCATGAAAGATAGTCTTGATCGCGCGTCAGAAGGCACGCGCTTCTCTTATTTCATTCTGAGCGACAGCGATCGCGCCGAAATCGTTCAGCAGGAGGAAGCGTGCGTCGCGGCGTGGAAGGACGCTGATCCGGATCGCAGCCGCATCGTCTATCGGCGCAGGATCGACAATAAGGGTTTCAAGGCCGGCAACCTCCGCGATTTCGCGGAGCGCTGGGGCAGTGACTACGAACTCATGCTCGCGCTCGACGCCGATAGCCTGATGACGGGCCCGACAATCGTCGATCTCGTCCGCATCATGCAAAGATACCCGCGCATCGGCATCTTACAGAGCCTCGTCGTCGGAACGCCGTCCTCGTCTGCGTTTGCGCGCCTCTTCCAATTCGGGATGCGTCTTGGCATGCGGACCTACACGATGGGACAGGCGTGGTGGGTCGGCGACTGCGGGCCTTTCTGGGGTCACAACGCCGTCATTCGCATCAAGCCTTATGTCGAGCACTGCGCACTGGACGGCCTTCTCGGCGACAAGCAAATCCTGTCGCATGATCAGGTCGAAGCCGTACTGATGCGTCGCGCCGGGTATGAGGTGCGCGTGTTGCCTGTCGAGACGGGGTCCTATGAAGACAATCCGCCTGACATCCTCGAATTCATGCGCCGCGACGCCCGCTGGTGCCAGGGGAACCTGCAGTATTTCAGGTTGATCGGGCTGAAGGGGCTGAAATTCGTCAGCCGCTTTCAACTGCTGTGGGCCATCCTGATGTTCCTGGGAGTTCCGGCGTGGACGCTGTTCGCCGCTCTTTTGCCGATTGTGCTCCTCCACGCTCAAAATGTCGCCGACTTCCCCTGGCATGAAATCGAGATGCTCTATGGGGTGCTGCTGGTGATGCACCTCGCGCCGAAACTCGCCGGCATCGCCGATGCGGTCATGACGACGGGTGAGGTTCGGCGTTTCGGGGGCGGATTGAGGTTCACCTTGAGTGCGGTTACGGAAATCGTCTTTTTCTTTTTTCTCGCGACCATCACGACTATTCGCACGTCGATCGTCATGATCGCGCTCGTTCTCGGGAAATCAATCACGTGGAACGCGCAGCGCCGCGACGGCGCGGGCTTGAGCTGGAAAACCGCGTGCGAAGCGCTTTGGCCGCAACTTCTGTTCGGACTTTCCCTCTATGCGTCTCTCGCGATCTCCTCGCCTGCACTGCTTCTGTGGAGTTTGCCGATGACAGCCGGTTATCTGCTCGCGATTCCGTTTGCCGTCGTAACCGCAAGCCCTGACGTGGGGCGCCTTTTCCGGCGCTATGGCATCGCCGGAATTCCAGAAGACTTCGCTCCCCCGCCCGAGATACGATCCATCGAGGCGAGACAGTAACGGTTATGGTTTCGCAGTCGTTGCACGGCGTCTTCCGATCACTGCGGGTCTATCTTGGCCCCGATGCGCCACGCGAGGCGATGGACAACCTTTATCGCCGCTTTGTCGAACCCGGCGCGCTCGCCTTCGATATCGGCGCGCACGTCGGCGATCGCGTGTCGTCGTTTCGGAGGCTCGGCGCGAGAGTCATCGCGGTCGAGCCGCAGCCCCTGCTGTTTTCGGCGCTTCACCACATCCATGGCTGCGACCCGCTGGTCGAAATCATCGATCGCGCTGTCGGTCCCGAGGCGGGAATGCGTGACCTGTTCGTCAATACCGCGAACCCGACCGTATCGACACTTTCTGAAGACTTCGTCCATCAGGCCGAAGGCGCGCCGGGTTGGGAGGGGCAGGTCTGGGATGCGCATATCCCGATTGAGACCATCACGCTCGATGGCCTGATTGCACGCTACGGCGTCCCATCCTTCGTCAAGATCGATGTCGAAGGCTTCGAAGACGCCGTCCTGCGCGGCCTGTCACAGCCAGTCAAGGCATTGTCGTTCGAATTCACGACGATTGCCCGCGACGTCGCGATGGCGTGCTTCGATCGCCTGTCGGCGCTCGCCAGCTATCGCTACAACTTGTCCCTCGGGGAAACACAGGCATTGGTATTCGATCGCTGGCTCTCGGACGAGGAGATGGCCAGCCACCTGAGCAATGTGCCGCACGACGCGAATTCGGGCGACGTTTATGCGACGCTCGATCCATACTGATAGCAACAATCGAATTCGGAGTATTGAATGCCGTCGCTTTTCGTTCGCTTTTTTATTTTGATCTCGATCGCCCTCGTAACGCCTCTCACGGCGACCTATGCGGCATCGCTCGACGGCCTCGCGGTCGACGTAGAGAATGAAAGCGAACCGGTGCTCTGCGCCGAAAAGGACAACGTTGCGGTTGCGTTCTCCAATAAGAACGTCCGCTCCTTCCGCATCGAGGCGGCACATCCCGTCTATCTTTCGTCCAGCATGCGCGCCAATATCGAACCCGATTGGACCGCTTGCGACATGTCGAAGGATCCGGTCTATGCTTCGCCAGGAAAGCCGAAGAAGATCACACTCGTCGGCGAAAGGAATCTCTGGCTCGTCGGATATACCTACCCGTCTTTTTGGCGCCCATCGACCGCAACGGTTCGCGTCGGCGACAAGGTGTGGAAGGACATTCACCTGCTGCAGGTCTGGGTCGTTAAGAAGGGCCGCGCCGACGAAGTTCTCGTGCTTTACCCACAGGATGGCTATTGGCGCCCACGCCCGATGACGCCACCCAGCATGCACATCACCGCTTATGGGTCATCGTTCCTGGTCGGTCCGATTGAGCATGACGAGCGGCCGTACGTTCAGCTCAAGGAAGCCGCATTCGATCCTGAAAAGCGCCAGTTCACGTTGTCGTTCGCAAAAGGCGGCTCCGCGACGGTAAAGATCGCAAGCGTCGACATCAACAAGCTCGCACTCGATGTGTCGTTCGATCAGCCGATCTCGGGCGGCCCGTTCGCCATGCTGCGATCGATGTACGTGACGGAATTCAATAACGACACGGCGCGGATCGCCGTACGCGAGCAGGGCGCCAAAGGCTGGCGCGAAGAGAACATCATGAAGTTCGATCATGCTCGAGCAACCGACATCTGGATCGGCCGGTTATCTCCCTCGCAGCACAACACGACCTCGCCCGATGTCGTGTTCAATAGCTTTTCGGACGGCCCCGAGCCCAAGCGTCCGAAGACCGAGATGCCGAAGGAAGTGTCAGGTGCGCCGATCAAGTAGGCGCGGCTACCACGCAAGCTCCAGCATCGCCCCAAGCGCGGGCGGCGCATCGGCGCCGAAAAGATCGCCGAGTTTCGTCGCGGAAAGATCTATCCCATCGACCGTTTCATGGCGATGGATGCCGGAGGCAATGAAGAGGGCGTCGCAACCGTAGTTCTGCGCCCCCTTGATGTCGGTCCGTATGGCATCGCCGATGACGAGAATTCGGTTCTTGTCGACGTTGGTATTGCGAAGTCCTTCGGCCTTGCGATGCGCTGTCTCGTACGCGCTGAGGTAAGGCTTGCCCGCCCAATAGACGTCGCCGCCCATGTGGGCATAAAGATCGGCAATCGCGCCGGCGCAATAAAGAAGTGTGCCTCCGACATCGACGATAAGGTCGGGATTGGCACAGACGAACGGCAACTTTCTATGCAACGCCCTATCGAGGACGCTGCGATAATCCTCCGGCGTTTCCCGCCGGTCATCGGTCAGGCCCGTGCAGATGATGGCTTCCGCATCAGCAAGTTCGACGCAACGCGCGCGAAGAGCCGAAAAGAGCGCCTGGTCGCGATCGCGCGGGCCGATGCAATAGAGTTGCTGAAACTTCCGCTCTTCCAGGTGCGTCAGCGCAATATCCCCGGACGAGACGATGTCATCCCAAGCCCCCCTCGGCACGTGCCGGTAATCGAGCATGTCGGCCACGCGCTGCTTTGGGACCGGTGCATTCGAAACAAGAATGACAGTACCGCCACGCGCTCGGAATTTTTCAAGTGCCGCACAGGCGCGCTCGAACGCGGCGACGCCATTATGAATGACACCCCAGACGTCACAGAAGATCACGTCATAATGCGCCAGCAGCGGGCCGGCATGCGCCAAGATGGGAGGAACCTTGGAGTGGCTGTGGTGAGGAGATTTTGACAAGCTCGATCCCGGTGAGTGTGGGGCGCGGGGGAAATCCCGAGCCGAGGAATCTTTTCGAAGCGCCGGAGACATGGTTGACGGTCTGTTAATGGCGCAAAGCGCCGTAATCAATACTATTCCCGCCAAATTCAGCCGTTCGTGGGTGTCTGCCGACAGCAAGCGAAGTCCTGACTGGCGGAAACGCCAGTAGCTGATGGCGCAACTTCTAGAGACAATCTCCAACAATTCTCATTTCATTTGCTCACAATTTTTTCCGAAATGGCAGCCGCGGAATACCACGATGAAATCCCAGCATGCATCGTCGAATTGGAATTCTGAATTTGCAAAACACAAAGCGCAGTCGGCGAAGCGATTGCTGAAATCCCGGGCGCCGGCGCGAAATCCATACGAGCATGACCTTGAATGGCCGGCGTTCCAGGCAATCCAGAGCATTGCCGGGTCGGGAGCCGACGACGTCAAGCGCCTGCACGACCTTTTCAAGATCGCGCTGAATAATATGGGCCGCGGGTTCTCGATGTTCGACGACCGGCAGAGGCTTATCCTTTGCAACAATCTATACAAGCAAATTTTCGATTTGCCGGAGGAACTGACACAGCCCGGAACGCCATTCGCGGATATCATTGCGCATCACGTGGCGAGCGAGACCGGACACTGCAGTCAGGAGGATCGCGCCAGGCAGCGGTGCTGGATCGACGCGCATGTCGCGGAATTGTCCGCCGGAAGATCGTTTTCGGAAACGAGATATCTCAAGACCGGTCGGACCATTTTCATCATCAATCAACCGCTGCCGGACGGCGGGTGGGTCGATATCCAGGAGGATATCACCGAGAAAAGCGCGGCCGAGCGTAAACTCGCATGGCTTGCGCACCATGATACGCTGACCGAACTCAACAATCGCTTCCATTTCTGCGAAGAGCTTGAGAGCGCCTTCGCATGCGGTGACGAGTTGGCCGTTTTCCTGATCGATCTCGACAACTTCAACAACGTCAATGACACATTCGGTCATCCGGTCGGAGATGCGCTGTTGAAAAGCGTCGCGAAACGACTCCGGAAAGCCGTTCGTCGGACCGACGTGCTGGCGCGCCTCGGCAGCGATGAATTCGCGCTGATCAGGTGTGGATCCGCCACCCGCGAACAGTCGAAGGCGGTCGCTGCGCGGCTGCTTCGCACGATCCGCCGCGAGCACACTGTCCTTGGACGTAAAATGACGATCGGCGCGAGCATCGGGATCGCCCTGGCACCTGAGCACGGCAGCACGCCCGATGAGCTTTTGAAGAATGCTGATCTTGCACGCGATCGCGCGAAGCTGTCGGCACGTGGGAGCCATTCGATTTTCGATCGAGCAGATGAAAACGCCATGGCGAACGGCTGGCGACGGCAGACCGATCTGGAAGCGGCCGTGAAGAAGAAGCAGTTTGAACTTCATTATCAGCCCATCCTCGACATCAAGGGGCAGGGCGTTGGAAGCTTCGAGGCCTTGATACGCTGGCGGCATCCCGAGCGCGGTCTCGTTCCACCCGGCGAGTTCATCCCGGTGGCCGAGGAAACCGGACTGATCGTCGAAATCGGCACCTGGGCGTTGCGGCGCGCATGCAAGGACGCCGCGGCATGGGCGGCCCCAATAAAGGTGAGTGTCAATCTCTCGTCGATCCAGTTCGAACGGGGCGATCTCTACAATGAAGTCGTGTCGGCACTGGATGCCTCCGGATTGGCGCCTCAACGGCTAGAACTCGAAGTGACCGAATCCGTCATGCTCAACGATCACCCCAATACGCATGACATTCTGCATCGCCTTCGCGATCTGGGCGTCAAGATCGCGCTCGACGACTTTGGAACCGCATACGCATCTCTCAGCTATCTGAGGAGCTTCCCGTTCGATAAGCTCAAGATTGACCGCTCTTTCATCAGGGATTGCGGAACTCCGCAGGGCGGCGATTGCGTTGCCATCGTCCAATCCATCGCTGGCCTCGCCAGCCGCTTGCGCATGAGGACGGTTGTCGAGGGCGTGGAGACGGCCGATCAACTCGATTTGGCCGCGAATGCCGGATGCGAGGAAGTCCAGGGCTTCTATTTCAGTAAGCCCGTTCCGGTCAGGGAAATCGGATCGGTGGTCAGCCGCTGCCAGTCCCTTTTTTCACCCAGACTTGCGCAATCGGCCTGATCCGTCGCACCTCGCGCAGATATGAGTGGCCGAATGCCGGCCATGGCGCCAAATTGGATGTCGGAGAGGCCGCATTTCCGAGATCTCCGACAACCGCGAGAGGCTGACCATGAAAATTGTCGTCATCGGTGCTCCGGGCACGATCGGTCGTGCCGTTGTCGCAGCGCTTGCGCCCCGCCACGAGATCATCGAGGTCGCCAAATCGCGCGGCGCATTGACCGTGGATACCAGCGACTTTGCAAGTGTCCGCGATCTCTTCTCCAAGATCGGCACGTTCGACGCCGTCGTGACAGCTGCCGGCAACGCGCACTTCGGACCGTTCGCGACGATGACGCCGGATGAGTTTCGCATTGGCCTGAATGACAAGCTGATGGGCCAGATCAACGTCGTCCTCGCGGCGCGCGATCTGATTTCATCTGGCGGTTCGTTCACGTTGACGAGCGGCAGCTTGAGCGACGAACCTGTCCGTGGCGGCGCCGACGCGAGCACCGTCAATGCCGCACTCGATGGTTTCGTGCGCGCAGCGGCGATTGAAATGCCGCGCGGCTTGCGGATCAATTCGGTCAGCCCGACGGTGCTCGCCGAGTCGTGGAGCGTCTACGGGCCATTCTTTGCGGGATGCGAGCCCGTGCCTGCCAAACGGGTCGCCTTGGCCTACGTTCGAAGCATCGAAGGCGCGGCTACCGGACAGACCTACCGTATCTGGTAGCGGTGGGGTTGCCGGAAGATCCGGCCATTTATCCTTTCCTCTGTCGTCACACGAAGAGAGTCACGCTAGCCTGCACCTCGCGAAGAAAGGCCCGGCAATGGACCGGTCCGGATCGAGAGGGCTGTACCATGCTTGTCGTGACGACGAATGAGATCCAAGGATATCGCATTGTGCGCCACCTCGGGCTGGTGCGCGGCCTGACGGTGCGATCGCGCAGTGTTGTCGGTAATCTCGGCGCCGCGATTCAAATCTTCTTCGGAGGCAATATCTCCGTCTACACCAAGCTTGCTGAGCACGCCCGCCAGGAGGCTTTCGACCTTCTCGTCGAGCATGCCCACAGCATGGGCGCCAATGCCGTCGTGGCGATGCGCTACGATGCCAACGAGATCGCCGCCGCCGTGACGGAAGTCCTGGCTTACGGATCGGCCGTCGTCGTTGAGCCGATGGCGGGCGTAGGAGCGGCTGAGCCGCGGCCTTGGAGCGGCGCCGGGACCGGTCGATAGAAAAAAGGCATTGCCGGGGCTGACAAGGCCTCAAACTTCGGTTAAGGGTGCACGCCCCGAAAGAGGCTGCTCGACGAACGGGCTTGCGCCCACGTCAGGACTAGGGGTGTAGCTCAATTGGTAGAGCGTCGGTCTCCAAAACCGAAGGTCGGGGGTTCGAGACCCTCCGCCCCTGCCAGCCTCGTGGAGGTTTGATTTGCCGACCGGCCCCGGAAAACACCGCGGTCGGGTGCGGCATGTTGTCGCTTATGCGCTCGGAAAGCAGTTTTGATGGCGAAGTTCAATCCCATAACCTTTATGCAAGAGGTTCGGCAGGAAGTCGCGAAGGTAACTTGGCCGACTTGGAAAGAGGTGTGGATCACGACTTTGATGGTGCTCATCATGGTCGCGCTCGCCTCTGTTTTCTTTTTGGTAGTTGATCAGGCGCTGAGCCACATCGTGCGGCTGGTCCTAGGGGTGGGCACCTGAAATCCGGCTCGCATATTTGGTTTAAATGACGCGCCAGAGGGCCTTTGAGAATGGTTGTCGCGCAAGAACGCGAAGATAAGGCGACGGTCGCCGGCACGCGCTGGTACATCGTCCACGCATACACAAACTTCGAACGCAAGGTCGCCGACGCCATCCGCGAACGCGCGAAGGCGAATGGTCTCGATCAGTTGTTCGAAGAGATTGTCGTTCCGACCGAGGAAGTCGTCGAGATTAAGCGGGGTCGCAAGATTCCGACGGAGCGCAAGTTCCTGCCGGGCTACGTGCTCGTCAAAATGAAGATGACCGACGCGGCGTTCGTGATGATCAAGAACACGCCGAAGGTGACGGGCTTTCTCGGTGCCGACAACAAGCCGATGCCGATCCCCGAAGCCGAGGCGATGCGCATCCTGAACCAGGTCAAGGAAGGTGTCGAACGGCCAAAACCGACGATCACCTTCGAGGTGGGCGAGAACGTCAAGGTCGCAGACGGCCCATTCGCTTCGTTCACTGGCGTCGTCGAGGAAGTCGACGAGGAACGCTCGCGCGTGAAGGTCGCGGTTTCGATCTTTGGGCGTCCGACGCCGGTCGAACTCGAATTTACGCAGGTTGAAAAAGTACCCGCCTGATGGCGCTGACCGGCGTCTTGGGCAAATCGAGAATTCCGGCGGTGTGCCGCCGGAGCCCGCATCGGGATTTGAGTTTTGGTGCGGTGATGCGCGGGAGGACAGGCCTTCTCTACCGGGAAGTCCCGTCCGTTGGACCGCTAACCCTGAGCCTTCTGCCTTCCGGCCGGCGGCTCTAACATCGAAGGGGAACTATGGCGAAGAAAATCGACGGCTTCATCAACCTTCAGGTACCGGCAGGGGCGGCCAATCCGTCGCCGCCGATCGGTCCCGCGCTTGGCCAGCGCGGCGTCAACATCATGGAATTCTGCAAGTCCTTCAACGCGAAAACGAAGGACCTCGAGCAGGGTACACCGATTCCCGTGAAGATCACGGTCTACTCCGACCGGTCATTCACATTCGAGATGCGTCAGCCTCCGGCAACGTACCTCATCAAGAAAGCAGCAGGTCTGCGTCCGACGGGCAAGGGCGGTACGGGCTCGAAGGAGCCGGGCCGTACGGTTGCCGGTCAGGTCACGATCGCGCAGCTGAAAGAAATTGCGAAGGGCAAGCTCAAGGACATGAACACCGACGACCTCGACGCCGCCGCCCGCACGCTCGCGGGTAGTGCACGTTCGATGGGCCTCAAGGTGGTGGAGTAGTCCGATGGCAAAAGCTCAAATCAGCGCCGAGAAGATCAAGGAAACGCACGAGGCTGGCGGCAAGCGCATGTTTGCCATCAAGCAGGGCCTGCCCCCGGGCAAGGCCTATGGCGTCGCCGAAGCCGTGAAGATCATCAAGGAACGCGCCAAGGCGAAGTTCGACGAGACCGTTGAGGTCGCCGTCAACCTCGGCGTCGATCCCAAGCACGCCGATCAGATGGTCCGCGGCGTCTGCAACTTGCCGAACGGCTCGGGCCGAACGGCGCGCGTTGCAGTGTTCGCGCGTGGCGCCAAGGCGGAAGAGGCGAAGGCCGCCGGAGCCGACATCGTCGGCGCCGAGGATCTCGTCGAGATCGTCTCGAAGGGCACGATCAACTTCGATCGCTGCATCGCGACGCCGGACATGATGGGCCTCGTTGGGCGCCTTGGTAAGGTCTTGGGTCCGCGCGGCCTGATGCCGAACCCGCGCGTCGGCACCGTCACGATGGACGTCACGAGTGCCGTCAAGGGCGCGAAGGGTGGCTCGGTCGAGTTCCGCGTCGAGAAGGCCGGCATCGTGCATGCCGGCGTCGGCAAGGCGAGCTTCACCGAGGAAGCGCTCGTTCAGAACATCAAGGCTTTCATCGATGCCGTCGTGAAAGCGAAGCCGACCGGCTCCAAGGGCACGTATCTGAAGAAGGTGTCGCTGTCTTCGACGATGGGTCCGGGCCTGAAGCTCGACACAGCGTCCGTAGCGCCGGGGCCGGTCATTTAAGTTTCAAGAATTCCGGGGCAACCCGGGAGATCCTGAACCGGCGCTTGCAAGGCTTCGGTTCAGCACTGTCCGAGATTGTGGGTGCCGAACCGGCCTGCCGGGGATGCCTAAGTCTCTCAATCTGTGAGAGCCCGCATGAGACAGAAGAGGATCGGATTTGGGGCGAAAGCCCGATCTCCGGTTTGAACCTTCTGGGTCAGCACCGTGCCGCTTCTGCTCGCGGTCCACGGGAACGAGGACAGACTAACGTCGCCCGATCCTCACCGGAGACGGCGGCAAAGGTGCAACCCGCGGGGCTTCGCGAATGAAGCTTCGCAGCAAGGAGACGAGACGTGGATAGAGCCGCGAAACGTGAGCTCATCGATAGCCTCCACACCACGCTGAAAAGCACGGGTGTGGTCGTTGTCGCCCACAACACCGGCATGGTGGCCGCTCAATCCGCAGAGTTCCGCAGGCGCGTGAAAGACGCCGGCGGTTCTGTGAAGGTGGCCAAGAACAAGCTGGCGCAACTCGCGCTCAAGGACACCGACGCCGAAAAGCTTTCTGATCTTATGACGGGGCCGACGATTCTGGCCTTTTCACAGGATCCGATCGCCGCGGCGAAGGCGGCCGTCACGTACGCCAAGACGAACGACAAGCTCGTCATTCTCGGCGGCGCGATGGGCAAGACCATCCTTGACGCGAAAGGTGTGCAGGCTCTTGCCGATCTGCCGTCGCTTGATGAACTGCGCGCCAAGATCATCGGCCTCCTGAACGCTCCGGCGACGAAAATCGCCCGGACCATCAAGGAGCCCGGTGCCCAGCTGGCCCGCGTCATTCAGGCCAAGGCGTCGAAGGAAGAGGCTGCGGCTTAACGGTCGAAGTTGTGGGGCTTTGAGCCCGCGAAAAGCTAGCGCAGCACGGCCCAGAGGGGGTGCTGCAATTCAACCACTAGGTTCAAATCGGAAGGACACTATATATGTCGAAGATCGAGAAAATTGTTGATGACCTGTCGAGCCTCACGGTCCTCGAAGCCGCAGAGCTTGCGAAGGCCCTCGAGGAGAAGTGGGGCGTTTCGGCCGCTGCGGCTGTTGCCGTCGCTGCTCCTGCCGCTGGTGGCGCTGCCGCTGCTCCGGCCGAAGAGCAGACGGAGTTCACCGTTATCCTGAAGTCGGGCGGCGACAAGAAGATCAACGTCATCAAGGAAGTTCGCGCCATCACCGGTCTCGGATTGAAGGAAGCCAAGGACCTCGTCGAGGCCGGCGGCAAGACCGTGAAGGAAGGCGTCTCGAAGGACGAAGCCCAGAAGCTCAAGAAGCAGCTTGAGGATCAGGGCGCCGTCGTCGAGGTGAAGTGATTAACCATCAACACCGGCCGGGTCGCCCCGGCCGGTGTTGATGCCTGTGCATACCGCCCGTGGCGGCCGGCTCGCGGAACGCGAGTCGCCACGAGCAACGAAGACGGTTTTCCGGAGGGTCCGGGGTTCGCGAGAGCCTCGAAACGGACCCTCCGGTGAACCGTTTCAAGAGGTCCCGGTTTCTCAGGGACCCTGAGCGCGTCGCATTAGGATCGCGGGCCCACCCGCAAACGAGAGCACGAAGGGACCGATATGGCTCAAACCCTCACCAGCCGCAAACGCCTCCGGAAGCAATTTGGTTCGATCGGAGAAGTCGCGGAGATGCCGAACCTCATCGAGGTTCAGAAAGCATCCTACGATGACTTCCTGATGATCAAAGAGCCACCTGGCGGCCGGCCTGACGATTTCGGGCTGCAGTCGGTGTTCAAGAGCGTCTTTCCGATCTCCGACTTCGCCGGCAAGTCCACGCTCGAATTCGTCAGCTACGAATTCGAACCGCCGAAGTTCGACGTCGACGAGTGCATGCAGCGCGACATGACCTATGCCGCGCCGCTGAAGGTCAAGCTGCGCCTCATCGTGTTCGATGTGAACGAGGAGACGGGCTCGAAGTCCATCAAGGACGTCAAGGAGCAGGACGTCTATATGGGCGACATGCCGCTCATGACCTTGAACGGCACCTTCATCATCAACGGCACCGAACGCGTCATCGTCTCGCAGATGCATCGTTCGCCGGGTGTCTTCTTCGACCACGATCGCGGCAAGACCCATTCTTCGGGCAAGCTGCTGTTCGCGGCACGCATCATTCCGTATCGCGGTTCCTGGCTCGATTTCGAATTCGACGCCAAGGATAACGTCTATGTGCGTATCGACCGTCGCCGCAAGCTGCCGGTGACGACGATGCTCTATGCGCTGGGCCTCGACGACGAGGAGATCCTGGCACATTTCTACAAGCACATTGCGATCAAGGAGTCGAAGCGCGGCTGGAAGATGCCGTATCTGCCGGAGAAGTTCCGCGGCGTCACTCCGCAGTCCGACATCGCCGATGCGAAGACGGGCGAAGTCATCGCTCGCGCCGGTGAGAAGATCACCGCGCGCCGCTCGCGCGAGATCGCCGAGAACGGCGTCAAGGAGATTCTGATCTCTGCCGAAGACCTCGCAGGACGGTTCATCGCTGAAGACATCGTCGATCTCGAAACCGGCAAGATCTTCGCGGAAGCCGGCGACGAACTCGATGAAAACCTTCTCGCCGAGTTGAAGGAGCAGAAGGTCAAGGAATTCCACATCCTCGACATCGACTACGTCAACATCGGCGCGTTCATCCGCAACACCCTCAACATCGACAAGAATGCCAATCAGCAGGAAGCGCTGATGGACATCTATCGGGTCATGCGTCCGGGCGAGCCGCCGACGATCGAAGCTGCGACGGCTCTGTTCCAGGGCCTGTTCTTCGATCCGGAGCGCTTCGATCTCTCGGCTGTCGGCCGCGTGAAGATGAATATGCGCCTCGAGCTTGATGCGCCGGACACGATGCGCGTGCTTCGCCGCGAGGACATTCTCGCGGTCGTGAAGACGCTCGTCGATTTGCGCGACGGCAAGGGAGAGATCGACGACATCGACCATTTGGGCAACCGCCGTGTGCGTTCGGTCGGCGAGCTGATGGAGAATCAGTATCGCGTCGGCTTGCTTCGCATGGAACGCGCCATCAAGGAGCGCATGTCATCTGTCGATATCGACACGGTGATGCCGCAGGACCTGATCAATGCGAAACCGGCAGCGGCTGCGGTGCGTGAGTTCTTCGGCTCGTCCCAGCTCTCGCAGTTCATGGACCAGACGAACCCGCTCTCGGAAATCACCCATAAGCGCCGCCTCTCGGCGCTTGGACCGGGTGGTCTGACGCGCGAGCGCGCGGGCTTCGAAGTTCGCGACGTGCATCCGACGCACTACGGCCGTATCTGCCCGATCGAGACGCCGGAAGGCCCGAACATCGGTCTCATTAACTCGCTCGCGACGTTCGCGCGCGTGAACAAGTACGGCTTCATCGAGAGCCCGTATCGCAAGGTCATCAACGGCCGCGTTACGGACGAGGTTGCGTATCTGTCCGCGATGGAAGAGATGCGCCACCACGTTGCGCAGGCGAATGCCGTCATCGACGCGAAGGGTAAGCTGACGGAAGACCTCGTCACCGTCCGCTACCAGGGCGACGTGATGCTCGTTCCGACGGACAAGGTCGATTACATCGACGTTTCGCCGAAGCAGCTCGTGTCGGTCGCAGCCGCGCTCATTCCGTTCCTCGAGAACGATGACGCCAACCGCGCGCTGATGGGTTCGAACATGCAGCGTCAGGCCGTGCCGCTGATCAAGGCGGAAGCGCCGCTGGTCGGCACCGGCATGGAAGAGCGCGTTGCGCAGGACTCAGGTGCCGCCATCGCGGCGCGCCGTACGGGCATCGTCGACCAGGTCGACGCGACCCGTATCGTTATCCGCGCGACCGAAGAGCAGGATCCGTCGAAGCCGGGCGTCGACATCTATCGTCTGCGCAAGTTCCAGCGTTCGAACCAGAACACCTGCATCAACCAGCGGCCGCTGATCAACGTCGGCGACCACGTGAAGGCGGGTGATATCATCGCCGACGGTCCTTCGACCGAGCTGGGTGAGCTGGCGCTCGGCAAGAACGTGCTCGTCGCGTTCATGCCGTGGATGGGCTACAACTTCGAAGACTCGATCCTGATGAACGAGCGCGTCGTCTCGGAAGACGTGTTCACCTCGATCCACATCGAGGAATTCGAGGTGATGGCACGCGATACGAAGCTCGGGCCTGAGGAAATCACGCGCGATATTCCGAACGTCTCGGAAGAAGCACTGAAGAACCTCGACGAAGCCGGCATCGTCTACATCGGCGCCGAAGTGCATCCTGGCGACATTCTCGTCGGCAAGATCACGCCGAAGGGCGAAAGTCCGATGACGCCGGAAGAAAAGCTTCTGCGCGCCATCTTCGGCGAGAAGGCGTCCGACGTCCGCGATACCTCGCTGCGTCTGCCGCCGGGCGTCGCCGGAACGATCGTCGAAGTCCGCGTCTTCAATCGTCACGGCGTCGAGAAAGACGAGCGTGCGATGGCGATAGAGCGCGAAGAGATCGAGCGTCTCGCGAAGGACCGCGACGACGAGCTTCAGATCCTCGACCGCAACGTCTATGCACGTCTGAAAGACGCGCTGATGGGCAAGGAAGTCGCGAAGGGTCCGAAGAACGCCCGCAAGGGCACCACGATCGACAACGCGATCCTCGACGATATCCCCCGCAGCCAGTGGTGGGAGATCGGTCTCGCCAACGAGAAGGCCCAGGCCGAGGTCGAAGCGATCCAGAAGCAGTACGAGGACGCTAAGAAGGGCTTGGGTCTTCGCTTCGCCGATAAGGTCGACAAGCTGCAGCGCGGTGACGAGCTGCCGCCGGGCGTGATGAAGATGGTCAAGGTCTTCGTCGCGGTGAAGCGCAAGATCCAGCCGGGCGACAAGATGGCCGGCCGTCATGGCAACAAGGGCGTCGTGTCGATGATCGTCCCGTCGGAAGACATGCCGTTCCTCGAGGACGGCACGCCGGTCGACGTCGTTCTGAACCCGCTTGGCGTGCCGAGCCGCATGAACGTCGGACAGATTCTCGAAACGCATCTTGGCTGGGCCTGCCGTGGTCTCGGCCGGATGATCGACGACGCGTTGCATCAGTTCCACGAGAGCGGCCAGGCGCAGGCTCTTCGTGATCAGATGGCGCGCGTCTACGGCCAGGATGTCATCAAGTCTTCGATGAAGGACGACGAGATTGTCGGTGCCGCCGAGAACCTGCGTTCCGGTGTTCCGATCGCGACGCCAGTCTTCGACGGTGCCCGCGAAAAGGATATCGTCGACATGCTGCAGCTCGCAGGTTTCGATACCTCGGGCCAGGTGACGCTGTACGACGGGCGGACAGGCGAGCCGTTCGATCGCAAGGTGACGGTCGGCTACAAGTACGTTCTGAAGCTGCACCACCTTGTCGACGACAAGATCCACGCCCGCTCGATCGGTCCGTACTCGCTCGTGACCCAGCAGCCGCTGGGCGGTAAGGCGCAGTTCGGCGGACAGCGCTTCGGCGAAATGGAGGTCTGGGCTCTCGAAGCTTATGGCGCCGCCTACACGCTGCAGGAAATGCTGACCGTGAAGTCCGACGACGTTGCCGGCCGTACCAAGGTCTACGAGGCGATCGTCCGTGGCGACGATGCATTCGAGGCCGGCGTACCGGAAAGCTTCAACGTGCTTGTCAAGGAAATGCGCGCACTTGGTCTCAACGTCGAACTCGTCAACAGCGAGGTGCCGCAAGTCGAAGCCGAGAACGATCAACCGGAAGCGCCTCAGGCACAGCTTCCGCCGGCGGCTGAATAACGCAATCCAACCCTCTTCCCGCATGCGGGGAGGGGGACGGGGTGAGGGGCAGTCTTACGTGACGAAGCTGCCGCCCTCGCCCAAACCCTCTTCCCGTCAATACGGGGTGAGGGCCTGAAAATTCCACGGGCATGGCCTCCCCAGCCGCGCCCTCGAGGAGACAGCCGATGAACGAAATTACCAACATCTTTAAATCGCAGGCTCCCGCGCCGGTTTTTGACCAGATCCGGATCTCGATCGCCTCGCCCGAGGACATCCTGTCCTGGTCCTACGGCGAGATCAAAAAGCCCGAGACGATCAATTACCGCACCTTCAAGCCGGAGCGCGACGGTCTCTTCTGCGCGCGCATCTTTGGTCCGATCAAGGACTACGAGTGCTTGTGCGGCAAGTACAAGCGCATGAAGTACAAGGGCCTGATCTGCGAAAAGTGCGGCGTTGAGGTGACGCTCGCGAAGGTTCGCCGTGAGCGCATGGGCCACATCGAGCTCGCCGCGCCCGTCGCGCACATCTGGTTCCTGAAGTCGCTGCCGTCGCGCATCGGCCTGTTGATGGATATGGCGCTCAAGGATCTCGAGCGCGTTCTCTATTTCGAGAACTACATCGTCATCGAGCCCGGCACGACGCCGTTCCAGGAGAAGCAGCTCCTGACGGAAGAGCAGTACAACCAGGCGATCGACGAATACGGCGCAGATACTTTCACCGCCGGCATCGGCGCTGAGGCGATCCGCGAGCTTCTGTCCGCAATGGACCTGCCGAAGATCGCGACCGATCTCCGGCAGGAAATCGCCGAAGCGACGACGGAGCTGAAGCCGAAGAAGCTCGGCAAGCGCCTGAAGGTCATCGAAGCCTTCATGGAGAGCGGCAACCGTCCCGAGTGGATGATCCTGACGCAAGTCCCGGTTATTCCGCCGGAGTTGCGTCCGCTCGTTCCACTCGACGGCGGTCGCTTCGCGACGTCCGACCTCAACGATCTCTATCGCCGCGTCATCAACCGCAACAATCGCTTGAAGCGGCTGATGGAGCTGCGCGCGCCGGACATCATCATCCGCAACGAAAAGCGCATGCTGCAGGAAGCTGTCGACGCGCTGTTCGACAACGGCCGTCGCGGCCGCGTCATCACCGGCGCCAATAAGCGTCCGCTGAAGTCGCTCGCCGACATGCTGAAGGGCAAGCAGGGCCGCTTCCGCCAGAACCTTCTCGGCAAGCGCGTCGACTACTCGGGCCGTTCGGTCATCGTCGTCGGTCCGGAGCTGAAGCTGCATCAGTGCGGTCTGCCGAAGAAGATGGCGCTTGAGCTGTTCAAGCCGTTCATCTACGCGCGCCTCCAGACGCTCGGACAGGCTGCGACCGTGAAGCAAGCGAAGAAGCTCGTCGAGAAGGAGAAGCCCGAGGTTTGGGACGTCCTCGACGAGGTCATTCGCGAGCATCCGGTGATGCTCAACCGCGCGCCGACGCTGCACCGCCTTGGCATTCAGGCGTTCGAGCCGCAACTCATCGAGGGTAAGGCGATCCAGCTTCACCCGCTGGTCTGTGCTGCCTTCAACGCCGACTTCGACGGCGATCAGATGGCCGTGCACGTTCCGCTGTCGCTTGAAGCGCAGCTCGAAGCGCGCGTCCTGATGATGTCGACGAACAACATTCTGCATCCCGCGAACGGCCAGCCGATCATCGTGCCGTCGCAGGACATCGTGTTGGGCCTTTATTACCTGTCGATGATGCGCGACGGAGAGCCTGGCGAAGGCATGGCATTCGGCTCGATCAACGAGGTGCTGCACGCCCTCGAATCGAAGGCCGTCTCGCTGCACGCCAAGGTCAAAGGCCGCTACGTCACCACAAATGCCGAAGGCGAACAGGTCGTCGAAGTGCATGAGACGACGCCCGGCCGCCTGCTGCTCGCAGAGAATCTTCCGAAGATGCCGGGCGTGAAGTTCGCCATGGCAAATCAGCTTCTGACGAAGAAAAACATCTCCGGCCTGATCGATGCGGTCTACCGTAACTGCGGTCAGAAGGAGACGGTGATCTTCTGCGATCGCATCATGGCGCTCGGGTTCCACCACGCCTTCAAGGCTGGCATCTCGTTCGGCAAGGACGACATGCTCATCCCGGAGACGAAGGAGAAGATCGTCGAGAAGACCAACGCCGAGGTCCGCGACTTCGAGCAGCAGTATCAGGACGGCCTGATCACGCAGCTCGAGAAGTACAACAAGGTCGTTGACGCTTGGTCGCGGTGCACCGACCAGATCGCCAAGGAAATGATGGACCGCATCTCGGCGGTCCAGAAGGACCCGACGACCGGACGCGATAAGCAGATCAATTCGGTCTACATGATGAGCCACTCGGGTGCGCGCGGTTCGCCGGCGCAGATGAAGCAGCTCGCCGGTATGCGCGGCCTCATGACGAAGCCTTCGGGCGAAATCATCGAGACGCCGATCATCTCGAACTTCAAGGAAGGCTTGTCCGTTCTCGAGTACTTCAACTCGACGCACGGCGCCCGCAAGGGTCTGGCCGACACCGCCTTGAAGACGGCGAACTCGGGCTATCTCACGCGTCGTCTCGTCGACGTCGCGCAGGACGCCATCATCTCCGAGGTCGACTGCGGAACCGACGCCGGCATCAATGTGCAGGCGGTCGTCGACGCCGGTCAGGTCATCGTGTCGCTCGCAGCGCGCGTCCTTGGCCGTACGGCAGCGGAAGACATCAAGCATCCGACGACCGGTGAGGTCATCGTTGCCAACGGTGAACTGATCGAAGAGCGTCATGCCGAAGCCATCGGCAAGGCCGAGATCCAGGAAGTCCGCATCCGCTCGGTCCTGACGTGCGAGACGGTCAACGGTGTGTGCGCCAAGTGCTATGGCCGCGATCTCGCGCGCGGTACGCCCGTCAACATCGGCGAGGCTGTCGGCGTCATCGCCGCGCAGTCGATCGGCGAGCCGGGCACGCAGCTCACGATGCGCACGTTCCACATCGGCGGTACGGCAAACTTGGTCGACTCTTCGTTCATCGAGTCGAACTTCAACGGCACCGTGAAGCTGAAGAACCGCGCCATCGCCAAGGACTCGAAGGGTCAGAACGTGGCGATGAGCCGGATCATGTCGGTCATCATCGTCGACCAGACGGGTAAGGAACTCGCGACACACAAGATCAGCTATGGTTCGCGCATGTTCGTTGATGAAGGCGATACCGTTAAGCGCGGCACCAAGATCGCGCAGTGGGACCCCTACACCCGTCCGATTCTTTCGGAAGTCGATGGCGTCGTAGATTTCGAGGATCTGATCGAGGGCTCTTCTGTCCGCGAGCAGACCGACGAAATGAAGGGCACATCGAACCGGGTCATCATCGACTGGCGTACGTCTCCGAAGGGTTCGGAGTTGAAGCCCGCGATCGTGATCAAGGACTCGAAGGGCAAGCCGATCAAGGTGGCGCGCGGCGGTGACGCTCGTTATCTGCTCTCGGTCGATGCCGTTCTTTCCGTTGATCGTGGAACGGAGGTCAAGGCTGGCGACGTGCTCGCGCGTATCCCGACGTCGAGCGCAAAGCAGAGCGACATCACCGGCGGTCTCCCGCGCGTTGCGGAACTCTTCGAGGCTCGTCGTCCGAAGGATCACGCGATCCTCGCGGACGTCTCGGGCACGGTCGAGTTCGGCAAGGACTACAAGAACAAGCAGCGCATCACGATCAAGCCCGATGACGAGACGCTGGAGCCTGTCGAATACCTGATCCCGCGCGGCAAGAGCCTCGCCGTCCAGCACGGCGATCGCGTCGAGCGCGGGGATTTCGTATACGACGGCAACCCGGCGCCGCACGACATTCTGGCGATCAAGGGCGTCGAGGAACTCGCGAACTACCTGATCAACGAGATCCAGGACGTCTACCGTCTGCAGGGCGTGACGATCAACGACAAGCACATCGAAGTGATCGTTCGCCAGATGCTGCAGAAGGTCGAGATCACGGACGCCGGCGAAACCGAGTTGATCAAGGGCGAGCAGCTCGATCGCATCGAGTTCGAGGAGATCAACGCGGCGGCTCAGAAGGCTGGCAAGCGTGCGGCCTCCGCGAGCCCGGTCTTGCTCGGTATCACCAAGGCCTCGCTGCAGACGCGGTCGTTCATCTCGGCGGCCTCGTTCCAGGAGACGACGCGCGTGCTGACCGATGCTGCCGTCAACGGCAAGTCGGACACGCTCGACGGGCTGAAGGAGAACGTCATCGTCGGTCGCCTCATCCCGGCCGGCACCGGCGGCATGCTGCGGCAGCTCCGCAAGGTTGCGACGCAACGCGACGACCTCATCGCCAAGGAAAAGGCGAAGACGTCGAACCTGCCGTCGCCCGATGGGCTCTCGGGCCCGGCCGCTCGGCGCCGTCGCCGCCCGGCAGAGGAAGCCGCGGAGTAAGCCCCGCGCCTTTCAAAGCACGTGATTGGAAAGCGGCCGTCTCCCTCTGGGGGGCGGCCGCCTTGTTATTCGCATCGGGCAAAGGCAGCCAACCAATCCGCTGTCATCCTCGGGCTGCCCCGGGGACCCATTGGTCATTGATATGGCCTTGGCAGTGATCGTCGGCATGAAGCTAGGACGAACCCGTGTCTGGGTGCCGGGGAACACCGGCGGGCTCGGGGCCAACGGTGCGACGTCTTTCGAAACTCTTGCGGCTGTCAGACAGGAAAAGGAAGTTCCGGATGCCGCCGGGCCTTCTTTAAATTTTCAGGGCTTTTCCTATCTATCCGCAGCGCACGCCCGCAATTCGGATTTATGTCGGTTTGAAAACACGCTGAATGTTCGAGCCGACAACAGGTCGCAGGTTCTGTTTGCTTTTTCGCGGCTCGTTCAGCGAAAATAATTTCAGGTCCCGGCTGCGGGCCTGTTGACCAATATGGCGGGTGTGTATATAGCTCCGCGCACTCTCACGGGTTGGTGGTAGGCCGCTCGGCGCTCTCAGCGCCAAATTTTGCGCCTAAACGCTCCCGTTCATAAAGCAGAGCATATCGACGGGCCAAGATCTGTCACCCTCGGGCGGCACGATCCTCTGGTTTTTTCTTGCTAGGGGCGAACTTCGCGCACCTGGCAGGTTTGCTTGGCGCATTTCTGCAATCAGAAATGCGTCCCGAAGTCAGGATTGGGCGAATGCCGACGATACAACAGTTGATCCGGAAGCCCCGGGTAAAGCCAGTCTACCGCGAGAAATCGCGCCACATGGAAGCCTGCCCGCAGAAGCGTGGCGTCTGCACGCGCGTCTACACGACGACGCCGAAGAAGCCGAACTCCGCTCTGCGTAAGGTCGCCAAGATCCGGCTGACGAACGGCTATGAGGTCATCGGCTATATCCCGGGTGAAGGCCATAACCTTCAGGAGCACTCCGTGGTCCTGATCCGTGGCGGCCGCGTCAAGGACTTGCCGGGCGTTCGTTATCATATCATCCGCGGCGTCCTCGATACGCAGGGCGTCTCGGCCCGCCGTCAGCGGCGTTCGAAATACGGTGCGAAGCGGCCGAAGTAAGCGGCCACGTTGGGCCGGAAAATCTGGCCCTCAATTTAAAGAGAATTCGAAGCGAAGGGCCAGTCAGGATGTCTCGTCGTCACGCGGCGCAAAAGCGGGAAGTGATCCCGGATCCGAAGTTCAACGACGTCGTCGTCACCAAGTTCATGAACGCGGTGATGGAAGACGGCAAGAAGTCGGTCGCCGAACGCATGGTCTACGGCGCGTTCGAGAAGATGGAGCAGCGGGGCAAGGCAAACCCGATCGATCTCTTCCGTCAGGCGCTCGACAATGTCATGCCGTCGGTTGAGGTTCGCTCGCGTCGTGTCGGCGGCGCCACGTATCAGGTGCCGGTGGAAGTCCGCAACGAGCGCCGTCAGGCGCTGGCGATCCGCTGGCTGATCGCTGCGGCCCGTGCACGTAACGAGTCGACGCTGATCGATAAGCTCTCGGGCGAATTGCTCGACGCCGCGAACAATCGCGGCACCGCAGTCAAGAAGCGCGAAGACACGCACAAGATGGCGGAAGCCAACCGCGCCTTCTCGCACTACCGCTGGTAGGACAAGTTACAAGGATTTCGAGGCAGACATGGCCCGACAATACCCGATCGAGGATTACCGCAACTTCGGCATCATGGCTCACATCGATGCTGGAAAGACGACGACGACCGAGCGGATCCTCTATTACACCGGCAAGTCCTACAAGATCGGCGAAGTCCATGACGGCGCCGCGACGATGGACTTTATGGATCAGGAAGCCGAGCGCGGCATTACGATCACGTCGGCCGCGACGACCTGTTTCTGGACCGGACGTGACGGCAAGAAGCGCCGCCTGAACATCATCGATACGCCAGGCCACGTCGATTTCACGATCGAGGTCGAGCGTTCGCTGCGCGTGCTCGACGGCGCCGTGTGCGTTCTCGATTCCAACCAGGGCGTCGAGCCGCAGACGGAAACCGTCTGGCGCCAGGGCGACAAGTACAATGTCCCGCGCATCATCTTCGCCAACAAGATGGATAAGACCGGCGCCGACTTCTACATGTGCGTCGACGACATCAAATCGAAGCTCGGCGCGCGTCCTGTGCCGCTGCAGATTCCGATCGGTGCGGAATCGAACTTCCAGGGTGTTATCGACCTCATCAAGATGAAGGCCATCACCTGGGACGGCGATGGCAAAGACGCCAAGATGGTCGAGGGCGACATCCCGGCTGACCTCGTCGACAAAGCCAACGAATATCGTGCGGCGATGATCGAAGCCGCCGTCGAGATGGACGATGCGGCGCTCGAAGCCTTCCTCGAAGGCAAGGAGCCGGACGACGACACGCTGCGCCAGCTGATCCGCAAGGCGACCGTCAAGGGCGCGTTCTATCCGATGTTCTGCGGTTCGGCCTTCAAGAACAAGGGCGTGCAGCCGCTGCTCGACGCGGTCATCGACTTCCTGCCGTCGCCGCTTGATCGCGAAGCTTATCGCGGTACGGATCCGAAGACCGGGGACGAACTTCTCCGCAAGCCGTCGGATACCGAACCGCTGGCCATGATCGCGTTCAAGATCATGAGCTTCGAGCACGTCGGCTCGATCACGTTCTGCCGTATCTATTCGGGCAAGCTCGAGCAGGGCATGGCGCTCGCGAACACGACGCGTGACAAGAAAGAGCGCGCCGGCCGCATGTACTTGATGCACGCCGCCGACCGTGAGGAAATCAAGGAAGCCTTCGCTGGTGACATCGTTGCTTTGCAGGGCATGAAGGATACGCGCACGGGCGAAACGCTGTGCGATCCGTCGAAGCCGGTCATTCTCGAGAAGATGGACTTCCCCGAGCCCGTCATCGAGATGAAGGTCGAGCCGAAGACGAAAGCCGACCAGGAAAAGATGGCGATCGCCCTCAACACCCTGGCGCTTGAAGATCCGTCCTTCCGCGTCTCGGTTCATCCCGAGTCGGGCGAGACGATCCTGAAGGGCATGGGCGAGCTTCATCTCGACATCAAGGTCGACATCCTGAAGCGGACCTATGGCGTCGAGGCTACGACGGGCGCTCCGCAGGTCGCATATCGCGAAACGTTGGCGCGTCCCGCGGACATCGACTACACGCACAAGAAGCAGACTGGCGGTACTGGTCAGTTCGCGCGCGTCAAGCTCAAGCTCGAGCCGAACGAAGTCGGCAAGGGCAACGAGTTCACGACGTCGATCGTCGGCGGAACGGTTCCGAAGGAATACATCCCCGGCGTCGAAAAGGGCGTAAAGTCGGTCTGGGACAACGGCATGCTCATCGGCTTCCCGATGGTCGACATGAAGGTCAACCTTTATGACGGCGCCTTCCATGAAGTGGACTCGTCCGCGATCGCCTTCGAAATCGCGACGCGTGCGGCCATGAAGGAAGGTTGCGAGAAGGCGGGCGTGAAGATCCTCGAGCCTGTCATGGACGTCGAAGTTGTTTCGCCCGGCGAGTTCGTCGGCGGCATCATCGGCGACATCAACTCCCGCCGCGGTCAGATCCGCACGCAGGAGATGCGTGGCAACGCGACGGTCATCCGCGCGTATGTCCCGCTCGCCAACATGTTCGGCTACATCAATACCCTGCGCTCGATGTCGACGGGTCGCGCGCAGTACACGATGCAGTTCGCGCATTACGCAGACGTGCCGCGCAACGTTGCGGATGAGGTCAAGGCAAAATACGCCTGATAGAAGTCGGGCCCGGCCGGCGAGAGTATCCGCCGTCGGGCTCAAAGAAACGAAGCCTGAAAATGCCCGGATCGGAAGGTCTCGGGACCTGATAGTAGGACTAAGGAGAGCCAACGATGGCGAAGGCAAAATTCGAGCGGAACAAGCCGCATTGCAACGTCGGTACGATCGGACACGTCGACCACGGCAAAACAACGCTGACCGCAGCCTTGACGAAGGTTTCAGCTGATCGCGGCTGGACGGCGACCTCGATCGCGTACGACGAAGTCGCGAAGGCCTCCGAAAGCCAGGGTCGCCGCGACCCGACCAAGATTCTGACGATCGCGACGTCGCACGTCGAGTACGCGACGCCGAACCGTCACTATGCGCACGTCGACTGCCCAGGCCACGCCGACTACGTGAAGAACATGATCACCGGCGCAGCTCAGATGGACGGCGCGATCCTCGTCGTTTCGGCTGTTGACGGCCCGATGCCCCAGACGCGCGAGCACATTCTTCTCGCTCGCCAGGTCGGCGTCCCGAAGATCGTCGTGTTCCTCAACAAGTGCGATATCGTCGAGGACGAAGAGCTCCTTGACCTCGTCGAGATGGAAGTCCGCGAACTTCTCTCGAAGTACAACTTCCCGGGCGACGATACCCCGGTTATCCGCGGCGCAGCCGTGAAGGCCCTCAACGGTGAGAAGGGCCCGCTCGCCGACGAAGCGATCATCAAGCTCTACGAGGCGATGGACTCGTTCATCCCGATCCCGGAGCGTCCGAAGGATCAGCCGTTCCTGATGCCGATCGAAGACGTGTTCTCGATCTCGGGCCGCGGCACCGTCGTCACCGGCCGTATCGAGCGCGGCACGATCAAGGTCGGCGAGGAAGTCGAGATCGTCGGTCTTCGCGACACGCAGAAGTCGGTCGTCACCGGCGTCGAAATGTTCCGCAAGCTGCTCGATTCGGGTGAGGCTGGCGACAACGTCGGCTGCCTGCTTCGCGGCATCGACAAGGAATCGGTCGAGCGCGGTCAGGTTCTCTGCAAGCCCGGCACGGTGAAGCCGCACAAGAAGTTCACGGCCGAAGCCTACATCCTGAACAAGGAAGAGGGCGGCCGTCACACGCCGTTCTTCACGAACTATCGTCCGCAGTTCTATTTCCGCACGACCGACGTGACGGGCACCGTCAAGCTCGCCGAAGGTACGGAAATGGTCATGCCGGGCGACAACGTCTCGGTCGAGGTCGAACTCGTCTCGCCGATCGCCATGGAAGAGAAGGTCCGCTTCGCCATTCGCGAAGGCGGCCGTACGGTCGGCGCCGGCGTTGTCACGAAAATCATCGAGTAGAAGGCATTTCCGGGGAAGCGTCCCAAACGAGCGCTTCCCCAAATCTTTTTGCGAGAAGTGAAAGCACAAAGCCATGCACGGCCAAAACATCCGCATCCGGCTCAAAGCGTTCGATCATCGTATTCTCGATGCATCGACCCGCGAGATCGTGAACACGGCGAAGCGTACCGGTGCTGAAGTTCGCGGTCCCATTCCGCTGCCGACGCGCATCGAACGCTTTACGGTCAACCGTTCGCCGCACATCGACAAGAAGAGCCGCGAGCAGTTCGAGATGCGGACCCACAAGCGTTTGCTCGACATCGTCGATCCGACGCCGCAAACGGTCGACGCATTGATGAAGCTCGACCTCGCTGCAGGCGTCGACGTCGAGATCAAGCTCTAAACAAGAAATTACGGGCCCTCTGGCGGTAACGCGAATGGCCCCAACGATAGGAAGGAATGCAGATGCGTTCCGGAGTGATAGCACAGAAGATCGGTATGACCCGGATCTTCACCGACGCGGGCGAGCACATCCCCGTGACGGTGTTGCGTCTCGAGAACCTGCAGGTTCTCGCGCATCGCACCGAGGAGAAGAACGGCTATACCGCAATCCAGGTCGGCGGCGGAACGAGGAAACCCTCGCGTCTGACGAAGTCGGAGCGCGGCACCTTTGCGAAGGCCGAGGTCGAGCCGAAGCGGAAGATCGCAGAGTTTCGTGTCAGTCCTGAGAACTTGATCGATGTGGGCGCGGAGATCACCGCTGACCATTTCGTCCCGGGGCAGTTCGTCGACGTGACGGGCACCACCCAGGGTAAGGGTTTCCAGGGCGCCATGAAGCGCTGGAACTTCGGCGGTCTCCGCGCAACCCACGGCGTCTCGGTCACGCACCGCGCGCACGGTTCGACCGGTCAGCGCCAGGATCCGGGCAAGGTCTTCAAGGGCAAGAAGATGGCCGGTCACCTGGGCGATGAGCGCGTCACGACGCAGAACCTCGTCGTTGCCAAGATCGACAAGGAGCGCGGCCTCGTGATGGTTCGTGGCGCCGTTCCGGGTTCCAAGGGCGGCTGGGTTGTCGTTCGCGACGCCGTCAAGAAGGCTGCGCATGCTGATGTTCCGACGCCCGGGGCATTCAAGGCGCGCGGCGAAGCGAAGAAGGAAGGCGCGTGATGAAAGCCGAAGTCACCAGCCTCGATGCCGGTAAGTCCGGCGATATCGAGCTTGCCGACGACATTTTCGGTCTTGAGGTCCGCAACGATCTCATTCACCGCATGGTGCGCTATCAGACGCTGAAGCGCATGGCCGGCACGCATCACGCCCAGGATCGCTCGGAAGTCGCGGTCACGGGCAAGAAGATGTACAAGCAGAAGGGCACCGGCGGTGCGCGTCACGGCGACAAGTCGGCTCCACAGTTCCGCGGCGGCGGCAAGGCGTTCGGACCGAAGCCGCGCTCGCACGCAATTGACCTGCCGAAGAAGGTCCGCGCCTTGGCGCTTCGTCATGCTCTCTCGTCAAAGGCGAAAGCCGGCGAGATCGTCGTGATCGACAAGGCAACATCGTCGGAAGGCAAGACGGCATCGCTGAAGGCGCAGTTTGCGAAGTTGTCCCTTGAGAACGCGCTGATCATCGATGGTGCCGAACTCGAGGTGAACTTCGCCCGCGCCGCGCGCAACATCCCGAATATCGACGTGCTCCCGATCCAGGGCATCAACGTCTACGACATCCTTCGTCGTAAGAAGCTGGTGTTGACGCGGGCCGCCGTCGCAGCGCTGGAGGCGCGCTTCAAATGACGATCAAACGCTCCGCATACGACGTCATCGTCGCGCCGGTCATCACGGAAAAGGCGACGCTCGCTTCCGAAGCCAATCAGGTGATCTTCAAGGTCAAGCCTGACGCGACGAAGACCGAAATCAAGACGGCGGTCGAAGGCCTGTTCAAGGTCAAGGTGAAGGCCGTCAACACGATCGTCCGCAAGGGCAAGCAAAGAACGTTCAAGGGCATCAAGGCCCTCTTGAGCGATACGAAGAGGGCGGTTGTCACCCTCGAGGAAGGCCATTCCATCGACGTGACGACAGGGCTCTGAGGAAAGATCATGGCGCTTAGGACATACAACCCAACTTCGCCCGGACGTCGTCACCTGATTCAGGTCGATCGTTCGACGCTCTGGAAGGGCAAGCCGCTGAAGACCCTCGTCGAGGGCAAGACGAAGACAGGCGGTCGCAACAGCGATGGCCGTATCACGTCGCGCCACATCGGTGGCGGCGCCAAGCAGGCGTATCGCAAGATCGATTTCCGCCGTCGGAAGTTCGATGCGCCGGCCAACGTCGAGCGTCTCGAATACGATCCGAACCGCACCGCGTTCATCGCCCTCATCAAGTACGAGGACGGCACGCAGTCTTACATCCTGGCGCCGCAGCGCCTGGGCGTTGGTGATACGGTCGTGTCGGGGCCGAAGGTTGACGTGAAGCCCGGTAACGCAATGCCGCTTTCGGCGATGCCGATCGGCACGATCGTGCACAACGTCGAGATGAAGCCGGGCAAGGGTGGTCAGGTTGCACGTTCCGCAGGTTCGTTCGTCCAACTCGTCGGCCGTGACTCGGGCTATGCCGTCCTGAAGCTCAACTCCGGCGAGACGCGCAAGGTCAGCGCCGAGTGCATGGCGACCGTCGGCGCGGTTTCGAACCCCGACCACATGAATACCGTTGTCGGCAAGGCTGGTCGCACGCGCCTGCTGGGCCGCCGTCCGACGGTTCGCTCGATCGCGATGAACCCGGTCGATCACCCGAACGGTGGTCGTACGAAGGGCGGCAAGCACTGGGCGACGCCTTGGGGCAAGCCGACGAAGGGCTTCAAAACGCGCAAGAACAAGACGACCACGAAATATATCGTCCGCTCGCGCCAGAAGGCGAAGAAGAAGTAGTAGCGGCGCACTGAAGGAGATTCGACTTTGACACGTTCAGTATGGAAAGGTCCGTTCGTCGACGGCTACCTCCTCAAGAAGGCGGAGAAGTCGCGTTCGTCCGGCCGCAACGAGGTGATCAAGATCTGGAGCCGCCGCTCTACGATCTTGCCGCAGTTTGTCGGCCTGACCTTCGGCGTGCACAACGGCCAGAAGCACATTCCCGTAAACGTGACGGAAGACATGATCGGACACAAGTTCGGTGAATTCGCGCCGACCCGTATCTTCCACGGACACGGTGGCGATAAGAAAGCGGTGAAGAGATAATGGGCAAGCCTAGTCATGCGCGACGCCTCGCTGACACTGAGGCACAAGCGGTCGCAAAATCGCTACGCATCTCTCCGCAGAAGCTGAACCTCGTTGCGGGCCTCATTCGCGGCAAGAAGGTTGATCAGGCGCTTGCGGAACTCGAATTCAGCGAGAAGCGCATTGCCGGCGACGTCCGCAAGTGCGTGATGAGCGCCGTCGCGAACGCCGAGAACAACCACTCGCTCGACGTCAATGATTTGATCGTCGCCGAGGCCTACGTCGGCAAGAACCTGGTCATGAAGCGCTTTCATGCCCGAGGCCGTGGGCGCGGTGCAGCGATCCTGAAACCTTTCTCGCAGTTGACCGTCGTCGTCCGTCAGGTCGAAGAGGAAAAGACCGAGAAAACGAAAGCCGCAAAGAAGCCCGCGTCGAAGACCGCCGCGGCTAAGGAGGCCAAGTAATATGGGTCAAAAGGTCAATCCCGTCGGCCTCCGTCTCGGTATCAACCGGACTTGGGACAGCCGCTGGTTCGCCTCTCGCGGCGAATACGGGCGGCTGCTTCACGAGGACCGTGCGATCCGCGCTCACATCATGAAGGAGCAGCGCGAGGCCGGCATCTCGAAAGTCGTCATCGAGCGTCCGCACAAGAAGTGCCGCGTCACGGTCATGACGGCGCGTCCCGGCATTTTGATCGGCAAGAAGGGCGAGAAGATCGAACGCCTGCGCGCTGACCTCGCGAAGCTGACGAGCTCGGAAGTTCACCTGAACATCCTCGAGATTCGCAAGCCGGAAATCGACGCCACGCTGATCGCGGAAGGCATCGCCCAGCAGCTCGAGCGCCGCGTTGCGTTCCGCCGTGCAATGAAGCGCGCCGTTCAGTCGGCGCTCCGTCTCGGCGCCGTCGGCATCCGTATCAACGTTGCCGGCCGCCTGGGTGGTGCTGAAATCGCCCGTACCGAATGGTACCGCGAAGGCCGCGTGCCTTTGCACACGCTTCGTGCCGATATCGACTTCGGCTACGGCGTTGCGCGCACGGCTTACGGCATCATCGGCATCAAGGTTTGGGTATTCAAGGGCGAGATCATCGAGCACGATCCGATGGCCTCCGACAAGAAGCTGACCGAAATGCAAGAGAGCGGCGCTCCGCGTCCGCGTCGTGACGATGGCGACCGTCAGGATCGCCGTGATCGTCGTCCCGGCCGTGGTGGACGTGGTGGCGGCGGTGGACGTGGTCCTGGTGGCGGTGCAGGCGGTGGCGGTAACGCCCCGGTAGCCTCGGATGCCATCCCGTCGACGCCCGAAGCGTAAGGAATTCAGAGGCACCTCATCATGCTGCAACCGAAACGGACGAAGTTCCGCAAACAGTTCAAGGGCCGCATCCACGGCGCCGCCAAGTCGGGCACCACGCTCGCTTACGGCGAAGTGGGTCTGAAGGCCATGGAGCCGGAGCGCCTGTCCGCGCGCCAGATCGAAGCCGCGCGCCGCGCCATCGCCCGTCACACGAAGCGTGCCGGACGCATGTGGCTGCGCATCTTTCCGGACGTGCCGGTGTCGAAGAAGCCCGCCGAAGTCCGCATGGGTTCCGGCAAGGGTTCGCCCGAGCTCTGGGTAGCGCGCGTGAAGCCCGGCCGCATCATTTTCGAGCTCGGTGGCTTGAACCAGCAGGTTGCGAAAGAGGCTTTGATCCTTGGCGCTGCGAAGCTGCCGATCAAATGCCGCGTCGTGACGCGTATCGAATAGGCGAGGTGAGGAACAGTCATGGCCGAAGATTTCAAGGGCATGTCGCTCGATCAGCTCGACGACCAGCTGGCGAAGCTCAAGAAGGAGCAGTTCAACCTGCGCTTCCAGCGGGCGTCCGGTCAGCTTGAGAACACCGCGCGCATCCGGCTTGTTCGCCGAGACATCGCGCGCATCAAGACCGCAGCCGTTGCCCGGCGCGGTGGCAGCGTCAAAAAAGGCGCGTAAGGGAGAACGAGATTATGCCGAAGCGCGTGCTGCAGGGTGTCGTGGTTTCCGACAAGAACGACAAGACCATCGTCGTTCAGGTCGAGCGTCGCTACACCCATCCGCTGCTGAAGAAGACGGTGCGCCGTACGAAGAAGTACCACGCCCACGACGAGAAGAATTCGTTCAAGGTTGGCGACCAGGTCGAAATTCAAGAGACCCGGCCGATCTCCAAGAACAAACGTTGGATTGCAATCGCGACTTGAGGCATAAGCCTCGCTTCGCTTTGGCGTCGAACGCTGACGTAGAGCGCCTTTCAGGCCGTCGGAGAGTTGGGAATTTCCCCAAGACCCCGCGAGCAGGTCAGGCAAATGGCAAAGTTGGGCTCTGAGAGTACGCCTCTTTGAAGCCGTGAGAGAAGGAACGACGCGATGATCCAGATGGAGAGCAATCTCGACGTCGCCGACAATTCGGGCGCGCGCCGCGTTCAGTGCATCAAGGTGCTGGGCGGCTCGAAGCGCAAGTACGCAACGGTGGGTGACACCATCGTGGTCTCCGTCAAGGAGGCGATCCCGAAGGGCCGCGTCAAGAAGGGCCAGGTGATGAAGGCCGTCATCGTGCGCGTCGCGAAGGGTATCCGCCGCGCCGACGGCTCGCTGATCCGCTTCGATCGCAACGCCGCGGTGCTGGTCAACGCCAACGGAGAGCCCGTCGGCACCCGCATTTTCGGACCCGTGACGCGCGAGCTTCGCGCCAAGAACCACATGAAGATCGTATCGCTTGCGCCGGAGGTCCTCTGATGTCGGCTTTTAAGATCAAGAAGGGCGACAAGGTCGTCGTTCTCGCCGGCCGCGACAAAGGCAAGAGCGGTGAGGTGATCCGGATTTTCCCGAAGGAGAACCGCGCCCTCGTTCGTGGCGTCAACATGGTGCGCCGTCATCAGCGCCAGTCGGCGACGCAGGAAGGCGGCATCATTTCCAAGGAAGGTCCGATCGACCTGTCGAACATTGCGATCGAGGACCCGAAGGACGGCAAGCCGACACGCGTCGGTTTCAAGGTCCTGAACGACGGCAAGAAGGTCCGCATCGCGAAGCGCTCGGGCGAGCAGATCCCGGAGAAGAACTAGGCCATGGCTAAGGAAGAAAAAAAGGCTGCTAAGCCCGCCGGCGGCGCTCCCCAGGCTGGGGCTGCAAAGGGCGGCGAGAAGAAGGCGAAGGCCGCCAAGGCCGCGTCGTCCGAACCGCGCGCGCCTGCCGCGCCGCGTCCGGCCGACTACAAGCCGCGCATGAAGGCGCATTACGAGAAGGTCGTCCGCAACGCTCTCAAAGAGAAGTTCGGTTACGCCAACGTGATGCAGATTCCGAAGATCGAAAAAGTCGTGATCAACATGGGCGTCGGCGAAGCCGTCAACGACCGTAAGAAAGTTGACGTCGCGGCTGCCGATCTTGCGCTCATCGCCGGCCAGAAGCCCGTCGTGACACGCGCCCGCAAGGCCATCGCGACGTACAAGCTGCGCGAAGGCATGGCGATCGGCGCCAAGGTGACGCTCCGCGGCGACCGCATGTACGAATTTCTCGACCGCTTCGTCACGATCGCGCTTCCGCGCGTGAAGGACTTCCGCGGTTTGAACCCGAAGAGCTTCGACGGCCGCGGCAACTACGCGACCGGCCTGAAGGAGCACCTCGTGTTCCCCGAAATCGACTATGACAAGGTCGACAACGTATTGGGTCTCGACGTGATCGTTTGCACGTCGGCCGAAACAGATGACGAAGCCCGTGAATTGCTCAAGGGTTTCAATTTCCCGTTCCGTAGCTAGAGGACCTCGGCACCCTAAGCCGAAAGGCCTTTGGAGGAGAAGAAATGGCAAAAGTCAGTTCGATCGAAAAGAACAACCGCCGTCGTAAGATGGCAGCCGAGCAGGCCCCGAAAAGGAAGCGCCTGAAAGAGCTTGCCAAGGACAAGACCAAGACGCCCGAAGAACGCTTCGCGGCGCGCCTGAAGCTTGCCGAGATGCCGCGCAACGGCTCGAAGGTTCGCATTCGCAATCGCTGCGAGATCACCGGCCGCCCGCGCGGCAACTACCGCAAGCTCAAGATGTGCCGCAACCAGCTCCGCGAGCTGGCGAGCCAGGGCCGCATCCCGGGCATGGTCAAGTCGAGCTGGTAAGAGGAAGCATCAATGTCCGTGAATGATCCGTTGGGCGATATGCTCACTCGCATCCGGAACGCCCAGATGCGTCGCCGGCCGAAGGTTGCGACCCCCGCCTCGAACCTCCGCGCGCGCGTCCTCGACGTTCTCGCCGAGGAAGGCTACATCCGGGGCTACAGCCGCGTCGAATTGAAGGGCGAGCTGCCGCAGTTCGAGATCGAGCTCAAGTATTACAATGGCCAGCCGGCTATCCGAGAGATCGAGCGCATCTCGAAGCCCGGCCGCCGCGTGTATTCGCCCGTGAAGGGCATTCCGACGGTCGCCAACGGCCTTGGCGTCGCCATCCTGTCCACGCCGAAGGGCGTCATGTCGGACTCGAAGGCGCGCGAGGCCAATGTCGGCGGCGAAGTCATCTGCAACGTATTCTAAAAGCTGAGGCTCTGGCCTCGGCGAAACAAGGTTTGAAGAAGCCATGTCGCGCATCGGTAAGAAACCCGTTCCGGTCCCGTCGAACGTAACGGCGACGATCACCGGTCAGACCATCAAGATGAAGGGACCGAAAGGTGAGCTTGCCTTCACCGTTCCCGACGCCTTGAAGGTTCAGAGGACGGACGAAGGCATCGACGTCAGCCTGCTTGAGGACACCAAGCTCGCACGCTCGAAGTGGGGCATGTCGCGTACGCAGATCGCGAACCTCATCAAGGGTGTGACGGACGGCTACAGCCAGGATCTCGAGATCCATGGCGTCGGCTTCAAGGCCGCGATGAAGGGCAAGGATACGCTGACACTATCCGTCGGCTACAGCCACGATGTCGTGCTGAAAGTTCCAGCCGGCGTCGAGGTCAAGGTCGGCGGCGCAAAGCAGGAACTCGTGTCGGTCTCCGGCATCGACAAGCAGGCGGTCGGCCAGATGGCATCCGTCATCCGCGCGTCGCGCAAGCCCGAGCCCTATCAGGGCAAGGGCGTCCGCTACAAGGGCGAATACATCCTCCGCAAGGAAGGCAAGAAGAAGTAGGATCGGGACCGATGGCCAAGACCAACAAGATTACCGCGAACCGCCGAGCGCGTGTTCGCCGCGCCGTCAAGGCAGCCGCCAATGGCCGCCCCCGGCTTTCCATTCACCGCTCGTCGGCGAATATCTACGCTCAGGTGATCGACGACGTGAAGGGCGTGACGCTCGCAGCCGCGTCGACGCTTGAGAAAGACGTCAAGGGCTCGGGCAAGACAGGCGCCGACAAGGCTGCGGCTGCTGTTGTCGGCAAGCTCGTTGCCGAGCGCGCCGTCAAGGCGGGCGTGACCGAGGTCGTCTTCGATCGCGGCAGCTTCCTGTTTCATGGGCGCGTCAAGGCGCTCGCCGATGCCGCCCGCGAGGGCGGGTTGAAGTTTTAAGAGATACGCGAGAGGAACCGAAACGTGGCACGTGGACCCCAGAGAGACCGTGGCAGAGATCGCGAAGAACGCGATAGCGAGTTTTCCGACAAGCTCGTGCACATCAATCGCGTCGCCAAGGTCGTCAAGGGCGGTAAGCGCTTCGGCTTTGCTGCGCTCGTCGTCGTCGGAGACCTGAAGGGCCGCGTCGGCTTCGGTCACGGCAAGGCGCGCGAGGTTCCGGAAGCGATCCGCAAGGCGACAGAAGGCGCCAAGCGCAATCTTCTCCGCGTGCCCCTGCGCGACGCCCGCACGCTGCACCACGACAGCGTCGGCCGCCACGGTTCCGGCAAAGTGATCCTGCGTTCGGCCCCGGCCGGTACCGGTATCATCGCCGGTGGTGCCATGCGCGCCGTCTTCGAGATGGTCGGCGTGCACGACATCGTCGCGAAGTCGATGGGCTCGACGAACCCCTATAACGTCGTTCGCGCAACGTTCGACGCTTTGAAGGCGCAGGAAAATCCGCGCGGCGTGGCAGCACGCCGTAACAAGAAGGTTTCCGACATCGTGTCGCGCCGTCGCGACGGCTCGTCGGTCGCCGAAGCCGGCGCGGACGTCTGATATAACGAAGCGGCCGTTGCAATCGTGCCGCTTCACAAAAGAACTTGAGGTTACGACATGGCCAAGAAAACGATCACGCTGAAGCAGGTGAAGAGCCCCAACCGGCGGCCCGAGCGGCAGGCCGAGACGCTGATCGGCCTCGGCCTCAACAAGCTCGGTCGCACCTCGACGCTCGAAGACACACCGGCCGTTCGCGGTATGCTGAAGAAAGTTCAGCACCTCGTGCAGGTCGAAGAAGGGAAATAACGACGATGCGTCTCAACGGAATCAAAGACAATCCCGGCGCCAAGAAGACGCGCGTCCGCATCGGCCGTGGCATCGGCTCGGGTCTCGGCAAGATGGGTGGTCGCGGCGGCAAGGGCCAGACGGCCCGCACCGGTGTCGCGATCGGCGGCTTCGAAGGCGGTCAGATGCCATTGCATCGCCGTCTGCCGAAGCGCGGCTTCAACAAGTGGCGCCCGCAGGACTTCAACGAGATCAACGTCGGCTCGCTGCAACAGGCAATCGAGGACAAGCGTCTCGATGGCTCGAAGCCGGTCGACCTCGCGACGCTGATCGCTGCTGGCATCGTGCGCCGTCCGAAGGATGGCCTTCGCCTGCTGGGTGATGGCGAGATCAAGGCCAAGATCGCGATCACGGTCAATCATGCGTCCGCCAAGGCGAAGGAAGCCATCGAAAAGGCTGGCGGCAGTGTCACGCTGATCGAAGCGAAGGTCATCGCCGCCGACGAGGAAAAGCGCAAGAAATCAGAGGCGAAGAAAGCTGCGAAGGGTAAGAAGCCCGGCGCCGCCAAATCCGAGGAATAGCCGGACGAGCGACCGGGCGAGGTTGATCCGGTCGAACGTTCGAGGCTGGAAAGCACTGGAAACGGCGCGTTCCATGCCCAAGTTGCGGGGTGGCCTGTTGAGGCTGGCCGCAACGTAAGGAGAAGAGACCAATGGTTTCCGCTGCCGAGCAGCTTGCTTCGAACCTGAACTTCTCAGCCTTCGCGAAGGCTGAGGATTTGAAGCGGCGCCTGTGGTTCACGCTTGGCGCGCTCATCGTTTATCGTCTCGGAACGTTCATTCCGCTGCCGGGCATCAATCCGGCGGCATTCGCCGAGACGTTTAAGGCGCAGGCCGGCGGCATTCTCGGCATGTTCAACATGTTCTCGGGTGGCGCGCTGCAGCGGCTCGCCATCTTCTCGTTGAACATCATGCCCTACATCTCGGCGTCGATCATCATGCAGTTGATGAGTTCGATTTCGCCGAAGCTCGAAGCCCTGAAGAAAGAGGGCGAAGCGGGTCGCAAGCAGATCAACCAATATACGCGTTATCTGACTGTCATCTTGGCGGCACTTCAGGGATACGGCATCGCCGTCGGTCTCGAGGGCTCTCATAACGCAGCCGGCGCCGTCGTCATGGACCCCGGTATTTTCTTCCGCGCGACGACCGTTATTACGCTGGTCGGCGGCACGGTCTTCCTGATGTGGCTCGGCGAGCAGATCACGCAGCGCGGCGTCGGCAACGGCACGTCGCTGATCATCTTCGCCGGTATCGTCGCAGGCCTTCCCGGCGCGATGGTGCAGCTTTTTGAATTGTCACGGACAGGATCGATCTCCCCCGGCATTCTCGTGTTCTTCCTGGCGCTCGCCCTTGCGGTCGTCGCGGCGATCGTCTTCTTCGAACGCGCACAGAGACGCCTGCTCGTCCAATACCCGAAACGGCAGGTCGGCAACAAGATGTTCCAGGGCGAGGCGTCGCACTTGCCGTTGAAGCTCAACTCATCGGGCGTCATTCCGCCGATTTTCGCGTCGTCGCTGCTGCTGCTGCCGATTACCGTTGCACAGTTCACAGCGGGACAGGGTCCCGAGTGGCTGAACGAAGCCGTGGCGGCGCTCGGGAGCGGCCAGCCGCTGCATATGCTGGTTTATGCGCTGCTGATCCTCTTCTTCGCGTTCTTCTATACGGCCGTCGTGATCAATCCGAAGGAAACGGCGGACAACCTGCGCAAGTACGGTGGCTTCCTGCCCGGCATCCGTCCCGGCGAAAAGACCGCCGAATACATCGACTACGTTCTGACTCGCATCACCGTCGTCGGTGCGCTCTACTTGGCAGCCGTCTGCGTTCTTCCCGAGATCCTGACGTCCTACGCCGGCATCCCGCTCTATTTCGGCGGCACGTCCCTTCTGATCGCCGTCAGCGTCACGATGGACACCGTCGCCCAGATCCAGAGCCATTTGATCGCCCAGCAGTATGAGGGCCTCATCAAGAAGGCCAAACTTCGTGGGGCGCGGCGATGATCCTGATGCTCCTTGGGCCTCCTGGCGCAGGCAAGGGGACCCAGTCACAGGCGATTTCCGAGAAGCTCGGCCTTCCGCAGCTCTCGACAGGAGACATGCTCCGCGCCGCAGTCAAGGCCGGCACGCCGGTCGGGCTGAAGGCCAAGAAGATCATGGCCGAGGGCGGCCTCGTTAGCGACGATATCGTCATCGGCATCATTGCCGACCGCATTTCCGAGCCGGATTGCGCCAAAGGCTTTATCCTTGACGGATTCCCCCGGACGCTCGCTCAGGCCGATGCGCTCGACAAGCTCTTGAAGTCGAAGGGCCGCCACATCGATTGCGTCATCGAGCTGAAGGTCGACGATTCAAAGCTTGTGGAACGGATCGAGACGCGGGCTCGCGAGACGCTTGCAGCAGGGGGCACCGTTCGGGCCGACGACAACGCCGAAGCCCTCAAGACGCGCCTGATCGCCTACTACCGCGAAACGGCGCCTCTGATTGGTTACTATTATGCTCACAAATTGCTGAAGTCCGTCGACGGGATGGCCCCGATAGCGGATGTCGGGCGCCAGATCAGCAAAGTTTTGCAACAGTTTCAGGATGCTTGACGGGAGAAAAGCACGCATTGACGGAAGGGATGACCCGAGGTAGAAGACACAACTTTCTTCTAGGGCTCAACTTGATCCGGACCAGGGCTTGAAACCCGGGTTCTGCGGTCGTTGCGCCTATTCGCACTTGAGAACATTGCACGAAACGGCATCGTTAATTCGACACGAGATTTAAAGGCAGGAGACTGAAGTGGCCCGCATCGCAGGCGTCAACATTCCCACAGGTAAGCGCGTCGAGATCGCGCTGCGCTACATTCATGGCATCGGCCCGAAGTTCGCGAAGGAAATTTGCGAAAAGTGCAGCATCCCGGCCGAGCGCCGCGTGAGCCAGCTGACGGACGCCGAAGTTCTGCAGATCCGTGAGACGATCGACCGCGACTACACGGTCGAAGGCGATCTTCGCCGCGAAGTCCAGACCAACATCAAGCGCCTGATGGACCTCGGCTGCTATCGCGGCCTGCGTCACCGCAAGGGTCTCCCGGTCCGCGGTCAGCGCACGCACACGAATGCGCGCACGCGTAAGGGCAAGGCGGTTCCGATCGCCGGCAAGAAGAAGGCGACGAAGTAGTCGCCACTGCAAATTTCCTGCGTGCCGGTCTTCGGCGCGCGCAACGTTTTTTGGCCTCCTTGAACGAGGCATGGAGCAACGACGGTAATGGCCAAGGAAGCAGCAGCGCGCGGCAAAGTCAAAAAGCGCGAGAAGAAGAACATCACGTCTGGCGTCGCCCACGTCAACGCGTCGTTCAACAACACGATGATCACGATCACGGATGCGCAGGGCAACACGATCGCCTGGTCGTCGTCGGGCACGAAGGGCTTCAAAGGCTCGCGCAAGTCGACGCCGTATGCCGCGCAGATCGCCGCCGAGGATGCGGGCAAGAAGGCCCAGGAGCACGGCATGAAGGTGCTCGAGGTCGAGGTTTGCGGCCCGGGTTCCGGACGGGAATCGGCACTCCGCGCGCTTCAGGCCGTCGGCTTCCAGATCACGTCGATCCGTGACGTGACGCCAATCCCGCACAACGGTTGCCGCCCGCGCAAGCGTCGCCGCGTCTGACGAGATTTCCGCATGCGCGCCGCGAGTTCGGCGCGCTGCGATGCATGCCTAAGTCACCGCTAAGAGACACCGCGGCCCGCTCCCCCGTCCGCGCAAAACTAGACGAGGTTTCTCGTGAACGTTCTCCAAAAGAACTGGCAAGACCTGATCAAGCCCTCGAAGCTTGAAATTCAGACCGGCCGCGATCGTTCCCGCATCGCGACTGTTGTCGCCGAGCCGCTCGAGCGCGGTTTCGGCATGACGCTCGGCAATGCGCTCCGCCGCGTGCTCCTTTCCTCTCTGCAGGGCGCCGCCATCAAGACCGTGCAGATCGACGGCGTTCTGCACGAGTTCTCGTCGGTTCCCGGCGTCCGTGAGGACGTGACGAACATCATCCTGAACATCAAGGAAATCGCGCTCCGCGTTCATTCCGAAGGCGTGAAGCGGATGGTGCTGAAGAAGGAAGGCGCCGGCCCCGTCACCGCGGGCGACATCGAAGCCTCTTCTGAAGTCGAAGTCCTGAACCCCGACCACGTGATCTGCCACCTCGATCAGGGGGCCGCGATCCGCATGGAGTTCACTGCCGACATCGGCAAGGGCTACGTGCCATCGGACCGCAACCGCCCGGAAGATGCGCCGATTGGCTTGATCCCGGTCGACAGCCTCTATTCGCCGGTGAAGAAGGTTTCGTACAAGGTCGAGAATACCCGCGAAGGCCAGATCCTCGACTATGACAAGCTGACAATGGTCGTCGAGACCGACGGCTCGGTTCGCCCCGAAGATGCTGTCGCGCTCGCCGCGCGCATCCTGCAGGATCAGCTCGCAGTCTTTATCAACTTCGAAGAACCGAAGAAGGCCCAGGAAGAGCAGCGCCATCCGGAGCTTGCCTTCAACGCGGCGCTTCTGAAGAAGGTCGACGAACTCGAGCTTTCGGTCCGCTCTGCGAACTGCCTGAAGAACGACAACATCGTCTACATCGGCGACCTGATCCAGAAGACGGAAGCCGAGATGCTGCGCACGCCGAACTTCGGCCGCAAGTCACTCAACGAGATCAAGGAAGTTCTGGCCACGATGGGTCTCCATCTCGGCATGGAAGTTCCGAACTGGCCGCCGGACAACATCGACGAGCTGGCGAAGCGTTTCGAAGACCAGTACTGAAGCACCACCGCGCTCGGCGGCCGGTTCCCGGGAACGGGAGTCCCCGAGCGCAAACGAAGGTCTACTGCCCCTGGCGGCCGGCTCTCGGAACGAGAGTCGCCAGGGGCAAACAAAGACTGGCGAAGGTGAGGCCATAGAACCTCCCGCGCCGAACCGGACGGCAAACGCCGACGGTCAATACCAAGCCCGCAGCTCCAGCAGCGGGCCAACAATGTAAGGATGAAGACACGATGCGACACAAGAAGCTCGGCCGCCGTTTCGGCCGCCACGTCGGCCACCGCCAGGCCATGTTCTCGAACATGGCGGCTGCCCTCATCAAGCACGAGCAGATCATCACCACGCTGCCGAAGGCAAAGGACCTGAAGCGCGTCGTCGACAAGTACATCACGCTCGCGAAACGCGGTGACCTGAACTCGCGCCGCCTCGCAGTCGCGCGCCTTCGCGACGAAGACATGGTCAAAAAGCTCTTCGACGTGCTCGGCCCCCGCTACAAGGATCGCAATGGCGGCTATACGCGCGTTCTGAAGGCTGGCTTCCGCTACGGCGATGCTTCGCCCCGCGCCGTCATCGAACTCGTCGATCGCGACGAGAGCGTGAAGGGTGCCGAGGACAAGGCTCGTCACGAAGCGATGCTCGCCGAGCAGGCTTCGGGCTGAGCCTCAAGGCCGAGCGCTCTCTCCGTACTTTAGGAAACGCCTACAATCGCTCGGATCCCCTCCGGGGGCCTGGGCGATTTTCGATCTCGCGCGCGTCATGTACCCGGCATCGCCGCAGCTCCGATTCGTGATAGAACGACAGCGGTAGGGGATCGGGGAAGGCTTTTGACCATCTACGCCGTCTGGGCGGTGCCGCTTTTGATTGCCGTGTTGGCTTGCGTCGCGGCGTCTCCGCTGTTCGCGGGTGCTGACGATCCGGAAGCGCGGAGCGATCCCGTGCGTGTCGCCAGCATCGACGGTTTGCGGGGCTATCTCGCAGTGGCCGTCGTCATCCATCACGGGGTGATCACCTACGGCTACCTCAAAACCGGGCAGTGGGAGCCCCCGGCATCGGGCTTTTTCAATCAGCTGGGGCAGGCGAGTGTAGCTCTATTCTTCATCATCACCGGCTTCCTCTTCTGGGGTAAAATTCTCCGCGCCGGCGGCGGTGTTGACTTTTCCAGTCTCCTGATCGGTCGGGCATTTCGTATCGGCCCAGTCTTCGTGACGCTGACCGTTGCTCTTATGGTTTCGGCCGTCATATCTCAGGGACCGGCGCTGGTGCTCCCCGCCAAAGTTCTGGTCGCTCAGGGGCTGCAAAATCTGGCGCTGGGAATGCTTTCCGTTTCAAGCTTCAACGGTGTGGATATCGTCCACCAAGTCGCAGGCGTGACGTGGACCCTCGTCTACGAGTGGGAATTCTATTTGCTTCTTCCATTCCTCGCGCCTCTTGCCTGGCGACATGATCTGTCTCTGGCGATGCTCATCGGCTTGGCGACGGTGGTATTCCTTTTAGCGACGATTACGCATGCCCCCACTCACGTGATCATGTGCATGTTTTTAACGGGGATGCTCTGCGCTACCCTCGACCATCGGGGCATGAAGCTCCGGATACCGGCGTGGCTCTCGTCCCTGATGGCGGCGGCAATTATCGTCGCGGTCTACGGGCGCTTTCCGGATACGCTCAGCAAGCCGTGGGCAATCGCGCTTTTGGGATTGGGCTTCTATTTCATTCTTTCCGGGGCTGACATCTTCGGATTGCTGCGCCTCAAAGCGTCTCGTAGGCTGGGAGCGATCAGCTACGATCTTTATCTCTGCCACGGGGCAATCCTGGCTGCGACGTTCGCGATCTCACCCCTTCGCCAGATAGCGCTTGGGTCGCCATTGGCCTATTGGCTCATTCTGACCCCGATCGTCTTCGTCGCGGTCGGCGTCGCATTGGCCTTGCATATATGGATAGAGCGTCCGGCAATCGCGCTCGGAAAACGTGTCGTGGCGTCGCTGGGAACTCGGACTTCGTCAAACCCGGAGCGGTCGGCTGTCGCCAACCCCGTCAGTTTATCTCCACCCGTAGCTGCGGAATAGCGACCGGATCGAAGGAAGGCCCCGGCGCGAGAGTAACGCCGGGGCCTCGCTTTGAGGGCGGTGCGACGCAAGGCGTTTGCAGGCGCGGGACTGATCCTGCAAACGGTGCACGTCCAGAATGATGATGCCCTCTTCAGACCTATCGCGGGGACACTATGCTCGTTGGTGTTACAGGGGTGTGACGGTGCGGGATAAAGGCGGCGGATCGCCTGGAACATTTCCCTCGGCTCATAATCATCGAGAACGCGATTTATCGCCAATCCGACATTGCCATTCGCCCATTTTCCAGACGAATATTGGCCGCAGGCGGAGCGCCCGGTAGCGCACCAGCCGTCGAACAGCAGGTGCGTCCGCCTTTGCCATCAAATCCTGAGATCGTCGTCACCGGCGCCAGTGGGCTGATCGCCAAGCATACGATCGCGGAATTCCTGCGCCGCGGGCATAGCGTGCGTGGAACGCTACGAAGTTTGGACAAGGCGGACGATGTTCGTCGTGCGCTCGACCGCCTCGGGGTGGATCCGCAAAATGTCTCCTTCTGCGCCGCCGATCTGACGAACGAGGCCGGCTGGGATGAAGCCATCGCTGGAGCGGAGGTCGTGGTTCATACGGCTTCGCCTTTTCCCGTCACCCAGCCCGATGACCCGGAAGACCTGATTGCCCCCGCGCGCGATGGAACGCTGCGCGTCTTGCGATCAGCAACGAAGGCGGCGATCGCGCGTGTCGTTCTGACGTCATCGACGGTCGCCATCTTCTATCCAAGCGGCCGCCCCGTGGGGCACATCTATTCCGAAGAGGATTTTACTGACGAGACGCGTCCAGACCTGACGCCCTATTTCAAATCGAAAACGATCGCAGAAAAGTCTGCCTGGGACTTCATAGAATCGACCCCCGGGGCGCCCGAGCTTGTCGCCATCAATCCGAGCTTCGTGCAGGGCCCGGCGGTTGATGCTGATCTCTCGACCTCACATGAACTCTACCGGATCATGGCGAGGGGCACATATCCCGCCGTTCCGTGCATAAGCTTTCCCGTTGCCGATGTGCGCGATGTCGCCGCAGCGCATGTCGAAGCGGCGTTCAGGCCTGGCATCGTCGGAAACCGCTATCTGATCGGTGAGGGCCAGCTGAGCCTCTACGATCTCGGCCACATCATGGCCCGCGAGCTGCCGGATCTGCGGTCGAAGGTGCCCAAATTCGAGCTTCCGGACTTTGCCGTGCGCGCCATGGCGGTTTTCGACAGGAAGTTGCGGACCGTGCTGCCCGAGCTAGGAGAAAAAAAGGCTTTTACGAATGCCAAAATGAAGGCTGAGCTCGGCCTGGTGCCGAGCGGCGCCGATGAGGCCGCTACCGCAGCGATCCGATCATTACGAGACCTTAGGTTGATCTGATCTTCCCGGAAAACTATTCCTCAACCCAAGTCGCCTCGGTCGCGGGGATGGAGCGCCTGCGGAACGAAAGTGCTGCCGCGAGCTATCTGAGCTGACCCATCGGAAGAGCAGATCAATGACACTGAAAAAATGGATTCTCGTTGGCGCAGCTTTGGTCATCGGCGCGAGCGTCGCCCCGCAGCCATTCAGTCTGACCGATCCGGCGCTTGCGCAAGATAAGATGCCGCCGCCTTCGCGCGAGGCCGTGCAATATTCATATGCGCCGATCGTGAAGAAGGCGGCACCGGCTGTCGTCAACGTTTATGTCCGCTCGCGCGTCCAGACTTTTGACTCCCCCTTCGCCAACGATCCGTTCTTCCGTCACTTCTTCGGTAATGCGTTCGGTCATCCGTCTGAACGCGTCATGAGTTCCCTCGGGTCGGGCGTCATCGTCAACCGAGAGGGTTTGGTCGTAACGAATACGCACGTCATCAAAGGGGGCAGCGATGCCGCCATTCGCGTGGCGCTCGCCGATAAGCGAGAGTTCGACGCGAAGGTGATTGCACAGGACGACAAGGCCGATATCGCGGTGTTGAAGATCGAAGGCGGCGACGGCAATTTCCCGTATTTGCAATTCGATGATTCCGACTCGCTCGAAGTCGGTGATCTCGTTCTCGCGATCGGTAATCCCTTTGGCGTGGGCCAGACGGTGACCAGCGGAATCATCTCGGCGTTGTCGCGTTCCGAGGTTGGCCAATCCGATAGCCAGGTCTTCATTCAGACGGACGCGGCGATCAACCCAGGCAATTCCGGCGGTGCGCTTGTCGATATGTCGGGCCGCCTCGTCGGCATCAACACGATGATCTATTCCCAGTCGGGCGGATCGGTCGGCATCGGCTTTGCCATTCCGTCGAACCTTGTACGCATTTACGCCGAAAGCGCCGCCAGGGGCCGCAAGGTCGAAAAGCCGTGGATCGGCGCGAAACTCGAAGCGATGTCGCGCGACGTCGCCGAAGGCCTCGGTCTCGATCGCGTCACCGGCGCCGTCGTATCGCGCCTTTACGACAAGGGACCCGCCGCGGCCGCCGGTCTCGAAGCCGGCGATGTCATCACGCATGTGGACGGTGTCGACGTTTCGGATGCCCGCGCCGTCTATTACCGCCTGACTACGAAAGGCATCGGGCAGACGGCCCGTTTGACGGTTCTGCGCCACAAGCAGCCGGTCGATATCGAGCTGCCGCTAGTAGCGGCACCGAAGCCGGGAAGAAACGATGCGAAGAACTTGTCTGGCAACCACCCGCTCGACGGCGCCCGCATCTCGAACATCCTACCCTCGGTCGCGGATCAGTTCGATCTCGACGAGATGGACGGCGTCGTCGTGACGTCCGTGCGGGATGGCTCGCTCGCCCAGCAGTTCGGATTTCAGGCTGGCGACATCATTGTCGCGATCGGCGACGCCAAGATCGCGAATGTGGACGAGGCCGAGCGAGCGCTCGCCAATCGCCAGCAACTCTGGCGCATCTCGGTCAAACGCGGAAATCGGGTCCTGCAGCTTCAGGTGCCGGGTTAGCCACTGCATATTGTTCGGGGAGGCATTAACCTCGATCACGCGCTTCCCGCCGAGAAGCTGACAAAATCCTGGTCGAGGGTGCCCCAGGCGGCGTCGAGGTGCCCCAGGCGGCGCCCTTCGCCGTATCCGGTTTTGTGCATGCGTAACGGAGTAAGCCGATGCCTGACAACCGCGGTGTGCTGATCATAGGCGAGGACGCCGTCCTGAAAGGCGAGGTCAAAAGCGGACAGCGGATCGAGATTTGGGGCTATGTAGAAGGCGGCGTCTCGGCGTCCGATGTTATCGTACAAGAAGGCGGTAAACTCTTCGGCAATGTCAGTTCCGACACCGCGGAAATCCGCGGTACGATCCAGGGCGATGTACGCGTCCAGCAGCTCATTCAGATCAAGAGCACCGGCCACGCCGCGGGAAAGATCAAGTACGGCCGGCTCTCGATGGAAGAGGGTGGCGAACTCACGGCGCATGTCCGCAACATTCCCCCAACCCTCGGCGGCGACCTCGACCTCACCGTCTCGAAGGGCCGCTCGGTCCGTATCACGACCGCCGATCTCAACGCACTCGATCCCGACGATAAACCCGAGAATCTGACGTTCCACATCTCGAACGCGGCGGGCGGGTACGTGGCGCTTTCGCAGGCATTGACCGAGCCGGTCACCACCTTCTCGCAAGCCGACCTTGAAAACGGCCAAGTCTATTTCGCTCACGACGGTTCGGATGGAGAGAAGGCGAGGTTCGACGTCGAGGTCAGTGATGTCTCCGGCGCCACCTCGGGCGCGCCCCAAACCGTCAACGTCGCTGTACGGAGCGATTAGGTTTTGACCGTCATCTTCGGGCGAGCGCTGGAGGCTCGTCGTTCGAGAGGATGACGGAAGACCGCGCTTGGCGGCCGGCGCGGAATGCATGTTGCCAAGCGCCAACAAAAGAGCCTTTGGACGTCGGCCGCGCGGGCTTATATAACGCCCACATGACCAACCTCTTCGAAGCCGCCGGACTGGAAAAGAGCGCGCCGCGGCCGCTCGCCGACCGGTTGCGCCCGAAAGCGCTTTCCGAGGTCGTCGGGCAGGAACACATCGTGGGTCCCGATGGCACGCTGACGCGTATGCTCAAAAGCGGCCGTGTGCCGAGCCTGATTTTCTGGGGACCGCCGGGCTCCGGCAAGACCACGATCGCACGCCTCCTGGCCGGCGAAACCAACCTGGCGTTCGAGCAGCTTTCCGCGATCTTTTCCGGCGTCGCCGAGCTGCGCAAAGCGTTCGAGCGCGCGAAGGTCATGCGCGAGCAGGGGAAGGGGACGCTGCTGTTCATCGACGAGATCCATCGCTTCAACCGCTCGCAGCAGGACAGCTTCCTGCCCTACATGGAAGACGGCACGATCACACTCGTCGGCGCCACGACCGAAAATCCTTCGTTTGAACTCAACGCCGCTCTCCTGTCGCGCGCCAACGTGCTGGTGCTGAACCGGCTGTCCGACGAAAACCTCGAAACCATTCTCGACCGCGCCGAGAAAGAAGTTGGCCGCCCGTTGCCGCTCGACGCCGACGCCCGCGACGCGTTGAAAGGCATGGCCGATGGCGATGGCCGCTCCATCCTGAACCTCGTCGAGGACGTTTTCGCGGCCGCTCCCGCGAAGGGCAAGCCGCTGACACGCGAAGCGCTCGTCAAGCTCGTCCAGCGCCGCGCACCGCTTTATGACAAGTCGCGCGAAGGCCATTACAACCTGATCTCGGCGCTACATAAGGCCGTCCGCGGCTCCGATCCCGACGCCGCGCTCTATTACTTCTGCCGCATGCTTGATGGCGGCGAAGATCGCTTGTTTCTCGCGCGCCGCATCGTGCGCATGGCGGTGGAAGACATTGGCCTCGCCGATCCTCAGGCACTCGTCGTCGCCAATGCTGCGAAGGACGCTTACGATTTTCTCGGAAGCCCCGAAGGCGAGCTGGCGCTGGCCGAAGCAGTGATCTACGTCGCGACGGCACCGAAATCGAATGCCAACTACGTCGCCTATAAGGCCGCGATGCGTGCCGCCAAAGAGCATGGGTCACTGTCGCCGCCGAAGACCATTCTGAACGCGCCGACGAAGCTGATGGAAGAGGAAGGTTACGGCTCAGACTATCTCTATGATCACGACCAGCCGGATGCTTTCTCCGGACAGAATTACTTTCCTGAAGAATTCAAGAAACGCCCGCATTTTTATGATCCGCCCGAGCGCGGTTTCGAGCGCGAGATCAGAAAGCGCCTGGATTACTGGGCCAAGCTCCGCGCCGAGCGAAACAGCAAATAACGAGCCTCCATGTTATCCTCGGGCTCATCCCGAGAATGACAACTTTTGAAATCCGGCCTCGGACACGTGTTTAATTTTCGGTAAGTCTGTTTGCTGACCAATTTCAGCTACGACGCTATGCGCGACCCGAACGCGAAAAACGCGAGGATCATCCCAATGGCCGAACAGACAGCACAACCAAATACGCAATCGCCCCAGCCCCTTCTGCATTCCATTGCAATTGCCGATCTGCGGCCGACGCAGATGACGGTCGGTATGCGCGAGGTCGAGCGCAAGCGGTCCGAGTGGCGTGCCCTCGCACCAACCAAGAGCGGCCAGTTCCTCGGTCGCCACATGATCCCCGTCGTGCGCGGACCGAAGAATCGCTACTACGTCATCGATCATCATCATCTCGCACGCGCCCTGCACGACGAAGGCGTCGAGCAGATTCTGATCGCACCCGCCGCCGACCTTCGCGCCCTGGACAAGGAGGAGTTTTGGCGGTTCATGGACAACCGCGGCTGGCTGCACCCTTTCGATAACAACGGCGAACGTCAGACGCGCACTGAGCTTCCAAAGACCATCGCAGCTCTCAGGGACGATCCTTATCGAAGTCTTGCTGGCGAGCTGCGCTTTGCCGGCGGCTTCGCCAAGGATACGACGCCCTTCAGCGAGTTTTTGTGGGCCGATGCCCTGCGTCGCCGCGTCGACGCCAAGACCGCGAAAGGCGACGCCGAGACTGCGCTCACCCAGGCGTTGCAATTCGCCAAAAGCCCCGAAGCATCCTATCTTCCGGGCTGGTGCGGTCCTCACGCTCGCTCGTGAGCGGGCCAATACGAAAATCAAGGGCCGCCGCCGGGAGGACATCGATGACGACGGCCGAAGGACATATTATTGAACGCGTAGGCTGGCTCCGCGCGGCGGTGCTCGGTGCAAATGACGGCATCGTTTCGACTGCAAGCTTGATCGCGGGCGTTGCGTCCGCCAACTCCTCTCCGAAAGAGGTTCTGGTCGCGGGGATTGCCGGCCTCGTCGCCGGTGCGCTTTCGATGGCGGCCGGCGAATACGTGTCGGTCAGCTCGCAGGCCGACGCGGAGAACGCCGAACTCGCGCGAGAGCGCAAAGAGCTCATAGATCAGCCGGCTTTCGAGCTTCAGGAACTCGCCGACATCTACGTCAAGAGGGGGGTCGAACCGTCGCTGGCGTGCCAAGTCGCCAAGCAATTGATGGCACGCGATGCGCTGGGTGCCCATGCGCGTGAGGAACTTGGCATTTCGGAGTTGACGACCGCACGTCCCATTACAGCAGCCATGGCATCGGCCGCCTCATTCGCCGTGGGAGCCTCAGTTCCTGTGCTGGTTGCGATTTTCGCGCCGCACGGCAGGGAAACTCTTTTCGTGACGGGAGCGTCTCTCGTCAGTCTTGCCGCTCTCGGCGCCGTCGGTGCGCGTGCCGGCGAAGCGAATGTCTGGCGCGCCACTGTGCGGGTAACGTTCTGGGGCGCGCTCGCCATGGCGTTGACCGCCGCCATTGGCCACCTTTCCGGAGCCGCGGTCTAGCGGCCGCGATCGTTGCGGTTGAGGAATTGTTCCGTGTGGCCTGACGTGGACTATGCCGTGGCGTCGCCGTTGCCGTAGCGCAGCACTTTGACATTCTCGATTGTGACGAGCCCGCTTCCCATCAGCTTTTCAAGCTCTGGCAGGAACGCGTCGATCTTGTCCTGTGCCTCGATGATCTCGATGATGATAGGCAAATCTTCCGAAAGGCGCAGGACCTTGCTGGTATGGAGGTGGCTCGATCGGCCGAATCCCATCGGACCCCGCAGCACGGTGGCGCCGGCCAGTTGCATCTCGCGCGCTTTGAGAACGATAGCCTCGTAGAGCGGCTTGTGGCCCGCCTTGTCATCTTCGCCGACGAAAATCCTGAGCAGCACTGCGTCGCGTGGGATTTGCATGGTTCAGATCCATTTCAGCGCATTGATGTTATTGGCTGCGAGATGGCCCAGCCAAACCGCAATGAGGCAAAGGAAGACCGACGCACCGATGTTGAGGGCCGCATACAGCCATTGCCCGTCATTCATCAAATTCAGCGTCTGGAGACTGAATGACGAAAAGGTCGTGTACCCCCCGCACAATCCAATCATCATGAACTGACGCGCGGTCGTGGAGACCAACAGGCGACCGTCCGGCCCGGTCAACGCTGCGATAAATCCGATAATGAGCGACCCGGTGATGTTGACGATCAACGTACCCCACGGAAACGTTTCGCCAAAAAGAACTGCGATCACCCCGGAGAGCCAATAACGGGCCATGCCTCCGAGCGCACTTCCGAACCCGATCCAGAGATAAATTTGCATGATCGCAACCAGTGTTTCTGCTGCTTTTTGGCTTGTCGGCCCGGCAATGATTAATGCCAGAGTCGCGGGATCGCGAAGTCGGATTACAAAAAGTCAGAGTAGACCGCCTAAGTCAAATCTGCAGGCACTTGACCTCTGACGAATTTCAGGGCTCTCCCTTACCCATGAGTGTCGAAACGATCACAGTTGCCGACGGCGAAGCGGACATGCGGCTCGACCGCTGGTTCCGCGTCCATTTTCCGGAGGTCGGCTATACATACCTCCAGAAGCTTTTGCGGTCCGGTCAGGTCCGCGTCGATTCGAAGCGCGCCCAGGCGAACGACCGCTTGAGCGCCGGCTCGGAAATCCGCGTCCCGGCGATTGTCCGTCAACCGAAGAAAACGTCTCCCGGCCTCAAAGCGCCGCCAGGCGTCTCAAAGGGCGACCGCGGCGCCATCGAGAAAATGATCCTCTTCGAGGATGATCACGTCCTCGTGCTGAACAAGCCGTTCGGCCTTGCGGTGCAGGGCGGCACCGGCACCAAGAAGCACATCGACGGCATGCTTGAAGGTATGGCGGACCGCTTCGGCGGCGAACGGCCGAGGCTCGTGCACCGCCTCGACCGCGATACGACGGGCGTTCTGCTCGTCGCAAAAACGCGGGAAGCGGCTGCAAAGCTCGGCCGCACGTTCCAGACGCGGTCAGCGGCGAAGACCTACTGGGCACTCGTCAAAGGCGTCCCAAAGCCGCCGCAAGGCAAGGTCGAGGCCGCGCTCGTGAAGGCCTCGGGTCCCGACGGCGATCGTGTGCGCAAGGCCAAGCCCGGCGAGCAGGACGTCGCCATGCACGCGACGACGCATTATTCTGTCATTGATCGCGTCGCACACAAGGCCGCCTGGGTTTCGCTGAAACCGGTCACCGGCCGACAGCACCAGCTCCGCGCGCATATGCATCTCATTGGCCATCCGATCGTCGGCGATAACAAGTACGAAGGCGACGTCAACATGCCTGCCGAGAACATCGATAAGGAGCTTCACCTGCACGCCCGCCGCCTCGTCATTCCGCATCCGAAAGGCGGCAAGACGATCGACGTCACAGCGCCGCTGCCGGATCACATGCGCCGCACTTGGGACCTTCTAGGGTTCGACGAGGAAAAATTCGAATAGAAGAGGCGCGACGGCTGGCCTTTTGGGCCGAGCATAGTGTCAGTCAAATCGTGATCTCAGCCGCAACCTGGTGATAGATCCGCAATGGCCACTTCAATATAGTTGACAAGGAAACTTATTTCGATGATATAGTTTCCGTGTAAATCAAATTGAGGAAGAATGTCCCGAAAGATTCCCGTATCCGACCTGACCGATCACCTGGGCTATTGGCTGAGATTGGTCTCCAATAACGTCTCGACCACCTTCGCGCGAAGGCTGGAGGCGGAAGAGGTGACGGTTGCGGAGTGGGTCGTACTGCGAGTGCTTTTTGACGTCGATGAACTTGTTCCCAGTAAGCTCGCGACGAGAATGAGTATGACGCGCGGAGCGATCAGCAAGCTTTCCGACAGATTGCTAGCCAAGCAGCTGATCGAAAGAAATGACGGTCTCCGCGACGGCCGGACTCATGCGCTCAAGCTTTCAGGGAAAGGGAGGGCAATTGTTCCTCGGTTGGCCAAGCTCGCGGACGCCAACGATCGATGGTTCTTCGGCGTGCTGAGCTCAGAAGAGCAGTCGGTGCTGAGACAAACCTTGGAGAAAATCGTCAAGCGCCATGGCCTGAATGAGACGCCGGTCGATTAACCGGAATGACATTGACAAACCAGGAGCGAGAAGCGTGAATGACCAACAGACAGCCACCGCCAAAGCCTCCCTTGCGGCGGCGTATGATGCGACCATGGACTTTCCGACGATTGTCGGAACGCTGATCGTAGCGGGCTTCGAGGGATATAGCGTCGATTATCGGCGCAAGGTATGCGCCTATTATCTTCCTGACGGAGATAGCATCGAACTTTCATTGCCCCCCGACGATCAGACGGTTGCATCGGAGTTTCTCGGCGAGACCGTAAAGGCGGCGATCCGCGAAGCGCAGACCGGGGCGGCAGGATACACTTACAAAGGATTCTGCCGAAAGGTGAAAGCCGCCGGTTGCGCCGGCTACATCGTCTCGTTTTTGGGACGCCGAGTAGTATACTTCGGACGCACCGCCGAGACGCATATCGAGCACTTCCCCAATCCCTAACGCTCGTGATGCCTGCCGCCGGAAGGTACGCAGCTCCTTCAAGTTTCTCCATTTCAATCAGCAGGAAGTTCGAGCTTTTTTTCATAGGGGCGCTCTCATGATTGCGGAATTCATCAGATTTATTCTCTCGAATTTCACACTGACGTTCCTGGTGATCGGCCTGCTGTTCTCGCTCGTTGCGATACTTCGCGCACCGAAACCCGTCACCGCCGCGGTCGTTGTCGAGAAGCTGATTTCCTGGCACGTTTTTTGGGCCATCGGCGTTTGCTTCTTATACAACTTCGTAATGCACTCGATTTTCGGAAAGACGGCGGCTGCATTCATTGGCTGGGCCGACAGTCCATTCCAGTTCGAAGTGGGAACAGCGAGCCTCGGTTTTTCCATAGTCGGTTTTCTCGCGGCATTCCGCAGCTTCGATCTTCGTCTCGCCGCCATCGTCGGCCCGGCTTTCTTCGCTCTCGGTGCGGCGGTCGGGCACGTCTATCAGATGGTTACCGAGCACAATTTCGCGCCCGGAAATGCCGGCGTGATCTTTTATCTGGATATCCTCATTCCTCTGTTCGGATTTTTGCTCCTCTGGCTCTCGCATCGTTTCAGCCTAACCGGTGACCATTGATGCTTGAACTGCGGCCAACATGCGAACACTGCAATCGCCCATTGCCGCCCGAGTCGAGCGAGGCGCGCATCTGCTCCTACGAATGCACGTTTTGTGCGCGATGTGTGACGGACGTGCTTCAGAACGTTTGCCCCAATTGCGGAGGCGGATTTGAACCGCGGCCGGTCCGCCCCTCGCGGAACTGGATGGGCGACAACTATCTCGGCAATGACCCGGCAAGCACAGTCATCAGGCACAAGCCGGTCGACGTCTTGGAACACGCGAAATTCCTAGCCAAAATCAGGGGAATACCGCCCGAAAGCCGCTGACGTTGCGTACGGTCGCGCGCATCGCTAAATACCACCCATGAAACTCGTTGTTTTCGATTGCGACGGCACGATCGTCGATAGCCAGGCAGGCATTGTGCTGTCGATGGTGCACGCATTCACGGCACTGGAGATGGTGCCACCCACCCGAGAGGCGACGTTGGCCGTCGTTGGCCTATCGCTTCCCGAAGCCTTCGCCGTCCTCGCACCGCAGGCTGATCGAGCTACGCGCGCGGCGCTGGCCGAACGCTATAAAGCGGCCTTCCGCGAACTGAAGCATGACCCTGCCGAAACCGAAATTCTCTTCCCGCAAGCAAAGGAAACGATCTCTGAGCTCGCGGCACGCGACGACCATCTTCTCGGAATCGCGACAGGCAAATCACGACGCGGCATCGACCGGCTTTTCGAGCGCGAAGGCTGGCATGAGAGTTTCGCTACGATCCAGACGGCTGACGATCATCCGTCGAAACCTCATCCCTCGATGCTGCAACGCGCTATGCTGGAAACGGATATCTCACCCGAGAAAACGGTCATGGTCGGAGATACGACTTACGACATGGCGATGGCTCGGACGGCGGGTATCGCTGCGATCGGCGTCGCTTGGGGGTATCACCCGGTCGCGGATCTCGAGAGAGCGGGCGCGCACTTGATCGTCGGGCGTTTCGAGGAATTGCCCCAGGCTATCGCTGATGTTCTAGCTCTCGAAAGCAGTGCGGCATGAGCGCGGAAAACGGCAACGGCAAGTCGGAGCGCGACGCTGCTTCACCGCGCGCTGCCGGCGGCCCGGGCAAAATGCTGTCCGATAGCCTGGCGAAGCCGCTGCCGAAGCGCTTCTACAAAGAGGCCAGCATCACCGATGCAGTCGCGCCGTTCCACGTTCTGATCGATGGCCGCCAGATCAAAACACCGAAAAAACGATCGCTTGCCGTGCCGACTCGCGCACTCGCAGAAGCGATTGCCGACGAATGGCGCGCACAGGCCGAGCACATCAATCCCGCGCACATGCCGCTCACGCGCTTTGCCAACACCGCCATCGACGCCGTCGCTGAGACATTGGATGAGGTCGCCGACGATATCGTCGCTTATGCCGGAAGCGATCTCGTCTGCTATCGCGCCGAAACGCCAGAGAAGCTCGTCGAACTGCAGGCCGAGCACTGGGACCCTATTGTCGCCTGGGCGAACGAGACGCTGAATGCGGAATTCCGTGTCATCTTCGGCATCGTGCATGTCGCTCAGCCGAATGCCGCACTCGCTGCTTATTCTCAAGCGCTGCCCCGCGATGTCATGCGACTGGCGGGTCTCCACGTCATCACCACACTGACGGGTTCGGCGCTGATCGCGCTGGCACTCTCCCGCGAATGGATAAGTGCCGACGCAGCCTGGAAGGCCGCGCACGTCGACGAGGATTATCAGATCTCGCTGTGGGGTGAGGATTCCGAAGCGCTTGCCCGCCGCCGCGGCCGCCGCGCCGAATTTGATGCGGCAGTGCATTTTCTGTCGCTACTGGAAACGGCTTCTTAGGGAGCCCGCGGCCGTCGCGGCAACAGGCGGGTTGCCAGCACCTTGTCGATACGGCGCCTGTCGAGGTCGACCACCTCGAACCGCCATCCGCCGATATCAATACGCTCTCCGACCTTCGGCAGATGCTGCAAGCGGGCGAGCACGAAACCGGCGACCGTCTCGTAGGACCGGTTTACCGGAAGCTCGATACCGATTTTGTCCGCCATCTCGTCGACCGGCATGCTTCCCGAGAGAAGCCAGGAGCCGTCGTCGCGCTCGACGGCATAGGGCTCCAAGCCCTCGGTGTCGGATTTAAAGACTCCCGCGATCGCTTCAAGGATATCCGCGGGCGTCACCAGACCTTCGAAATCACCGTATTCGTCGTGAATGAGGGCCATGGGCACTTCAGCGTCCCGCAACACCGACAAGACGTCGAGAGCCTCCGCTGTTTCCGGGATCATCGGCGCTTTGCGGACATATGCCCGGAGATTAGGTTGTTCACCCTTCAGAACGCTTGCCAACAACTCGCGCGTTTGCACCACGCCGATCAACTTATCGGTGGACCCTTCGCCGACCGGGAGGCGTGAATGCGGCGTCGAGATCAGGCGCTCTTTGATCGCAGCCTCAGACGCCGTGATGTCGATCCATACGACATCGGTGCGCGGCGTCATGATGCCGACGACGGCGCGATCGGCCAGCCGCATGACGCCCGAGATGAGTTCTCCCTCGCCCGTCTCGAGCACTCCTGCCGTTTCGGCCTCGGCTATAAGCGTCTTGATCTCCTCGTCCGTGACTTTGCTCTCGGCCTCCTGTGAAAGCCCGAGAAGCCGGAAGACGAGCTTCGTCGAGGTGTCGAGCACCCAGACAACCGGCGCCGCCGCCCGGGCGAAAGCCGTCATGATCGGGGCGACGCCGCACGCGATGCCCTCGGCATTCCGCAGCGCGAGGGTCTTCGGAACGAGTTCACCGACGATAACCGAAAGGTAGGCGATGATCGCCACGACGACGCCAAATCCCACCGGATCGGCTAGCCGCTTGCTCAAGCCCAGCTGTTGAAGATACGCGGAGGCGTCTTCGCCGAAAGTCTCTCCTGAGTAGGCGCCATTGACTGTCCCGATCAGCGTGATGCCGATCTGCACGGCTGACAGAAAGCGACCCGGCTGCGCCGAGAGGGCGAGAGCGCTGTTGGCGCCGGGGCGGGCTGACGCCGCCATGGCCTTAAGTCTCGATCGCCGGGCGGAAACGACCGCCAGCTCGGACAGCGCAAAAAGGCCATTGAGGAGAATAAGGGCAAGGACAATGAGGGCTTCGTTCACGGCATTCGCGGCCAGCGGATTCGCGCCCAAGCCACTCCGGTTATTGATTTAATGGATGCTAAGGGCTGGGATAGGCTAAATCAAGCAGGGCGCCCACGCGTTAAACGCGTCCGGACGAAGGCTGCAGTTATCTGTGCTCGCGATAATTATCGTTTGCAGATATCTCTGACCCGCTTGCCCTTGGCTCGCCTTTCAAGAACACTTTCAGAAGTGATTCGGCCGGGGTCAACAATCAATGCTCAACGCGCCGCGCATACCAGAGCTTGCGCAACGCGACCGCTTCGTGCGCCGGGCGGTCGGCGAAGGACGTGTGCTGACGCTCGCGGATGAGGAAAACGCCTCGGTGCCGTCGCAAAAGGTCGCCGGGCGAACCGTGCAGCTCTTTTGGTCAAGTCCGATCGAAGCCGGGCGCTGGGCGGAGGCCCTGGCCGGAAACGGGGAATTGCAGGATATCTCCCTCGAGGTCTTCGCGACCGACATTTTGCCCGGCATTGCGACGGCGAAAGGTTTTGTTGGCACCGATTGGGTCTCCGACCCCATCGAGGCCGAGATCGACCCGCGCGACCTGCTGATCCGCCTCAAAACCGAGGCGATTCCCCATTACGCGGTGGCAGCGCGCGAGAAGGGCGAAGTTTACCTTGTCGGCAGCGCCGAGGGGCCGATGCTGACGCCGGGCACCCAGAAGCCGCGTTCAGCCGACCGGCTCCACGTCTTCGCAACCCGCTCCGATGCCGATGCGCACATGAAAAAGATCAGCGGCAAGCGGGTCATCGTCGACCCGATTGCCAATTTCGTCGGCGTGACGCTTCCTTGGGTTTCCGGTCTGGCATTGCCTGTGATGATCGAACCCATCCGGGGAGCCGGTTTCGTCGAGGTCAGGATTGCGGATCTCACCTCCCGGCTGACGAGTTCAGAGGCCGAAGCGACCGCAAAAAGTGCCTGATTTCCACGTTCTGAGCCCTCCCGTCGCGCCCGCTTGCGCCTCGCGACAACTCACCGTTTGCGCTGCATCGGAGCCATGCTAGAGAGCCCTCTCCGCATATTTCGCCCGCGCCGGACTAAGGGGTTCCATGAAAGACATCATCGACGAGCTTGAGAAGCGCCGTGACAATGCCCGTCTCGGCGGCGGCCGCGCCCGGATTGACGCCCAGCATGCCAAGGGCAAGCTGACCGCGCGCGAACGGATCGAGCTTCTGATGGACGACGGCTCGTTCGAAGAATTCGATATGTACGTCGAGCACCGCTGCACTGATTTCGGCATGGAGAAGACGAAGGTGCCGGGCGACGGCGTCGTCACGGGCTGGGGCACGATCAACGGTCGCGTCGTTTACGTTTTCGCCAAAGACTTCACGGTGATGGGTGGCTCACTGTCGGAGACGCACGCCAAGAAGATCACCAAGATCCAGGACATGGCGCTGAAGAACCGCGCCCCGATCATCGGCGTCTTCGACGCCGGCGGCGCCCGCATCCAGGAGGGCGTCGATGCCCTGGGCGGGTACGGCGAGGTGTTTCAGCGCAACGTGCTCGCTTCGGGTGTCATCCCGCAGATCTCGGTCATCATGGGCCCATGCGCGGGCGGCGACGTCTATTCGCCCGCCATGACCGACTTCATCTTCATGGTGAAGGACACGAGCTACATGTTCGTGACCGGCCCCGATGTCGTGAAGACGGTGACGAACGAGACCGTGACGGCCGAAGAACTGGGCGGCGCCAAGGTCCACACGACGAAATCTTCGATCGCCGACAAGGCGTATGAGAACGATCTCGAAGCGCTTCTGCAGATGCGCCGCCTGATGGACTTCCTGCCATCGAGCAACCAGGCCGGAGTTCCGATCATCCCGACCGCCGATAGTCCGGAACGGATCGACTACTCGCTCGACACGCTGATCCCCGATAATCCGAACAAGCCTTACGACATCAAGGAACTCATCCTGAAGGTCGTGGACGAAGCCGACTTCTTCGAAATCCAGGAAGCCTTTGCCAAGAATATCGTGACGGGCTTCGCTCGCATGGAGGGCGCAACCGTCGGCATCATCGCCAACCAGCCGATGGTTCTTGCGGGCGTGCTCGACAGCGATGCCTCACGCAAAGCCGCCCGATTTGTCCGTTTCTGCGACTGCTTCGACATTCCGCTCGTGACGTTCGTTGACGTTCCGGGCTTCCTGCCGGGCACGGCGCAGGAGTATGGCGGTCTGATCAAGCACGGAGCGAAGCTTCTGTTTGCTTATGCCGAGGCGACGGTGCCGAAGGTGACGGTCATCACGCGAAAAGCCTACGGCGGCGCTTATGACGTGATGAGTTCGAAGCACATCCGGGGCGACGTCAATTATGCGTGGCCGACGGCCGAGATCGCCGTGATGGGGGCCAAGGGCGCCGCCGAAATTCTCTACCGCTCCGAGCTTTCGGACCCGGTGAAGATTCAGGCGCGCATCGACGAATACAAGAAGCGGTTCGCCAATCCCTTCGTCGCGGCCGAGCGTGGCTATATCGATGAGGTCATCACCCCTTCGGCAACCCGTAAGCGCCTGTGCCGCGCGCTCAACATGCTACGCAACAAGACGCTCGAAAATCCTTGGAAGAAGCACGACAATATCCCACTGTGAGACATCTTTAGGGGAGGGGAATCCATGGGACGCGCGAACAACGTGGTTTGGGTCGTGGCCGCGGCTCTCGCCGTGTCTTCCGGCTCTGCGCTTGCGCAGCTCGCACCGGCGGACTTGGCGGTCGCCGAGGCGAACTTCAAAAAAGCGGACGCGGCCGGGACAGGAAAGCTGACGGCGGCCGAATTCAAGACGTTCATCGATCTCAACGCGGACTCCAAGATCGGCAAAGCCGCGAAAATCAAGTCATTCGGCGCCTACAGCAAGGCGTTCGCCGCTGTCGATTCCGACAAGGACGGCACGATCACGTGGGCCGAATACGTGCACGCGCAAGGAAACTGATGGCGTTGGTGCAGGTTTCGGACGCAGTCTGACAAGCCGAACGCACGCCCAAAATATCGCTCCCGCGCAGCAAGATGAACAACCGCGGGCGCACTCGAGCGTAAAGGACTTGGCCGGGCTCGCAGTCGGGGTTACCAATAGGTCCCAGTAAAGCGTATATTTGGCCCATCAATCCGCCATGCCCGTCATTTTATCCATTGTTGGCCAAAAGGGCGGCGTCGGCAAAAGCACGCTCGCCAGAGCCATCTCGGTCGTTGCGGTGCAGGGAGGCCTGAGCGTCAAGCTCATTGACCTCGACATCGGTCAGCAGACATCGGTACGCTGGTCGACGACGCGAGCCACCAGCCGCATATTGAGCGTAATCGACGCCCAGGCCTTTTCGGCCGTCGCGGATGCGCTGAAGCAGGCCCGCGATGTCGACCTCGTCGTCATAGATACGCCGGGTCACTTGTCGCCGGAGACGTTCGAGGTGGCCCGCGCCTCCGACTTGATCGTCCTCCCGACCGGAACGAGCTCTGACGATCTTCATCCCGTAACCCTGCTGCTTTACGAACTCGAGCAAATTGGAATCTCGAAAGACCGTCTGTGTGTCGCGCTCTGCCGCATCCTCGATGCGAAGGAAGAGCGCTGGGCGCGCCAGTATCTTGAATCGACGGGCTATCGACCACTTGGCGGTTCGCTGCCGGAACGTCTCGGCTATCGCCGCGCACATAACCGCGGAAAATCGATAACGGAAACGCCCGAAACGCCGCTCAACGAACGCGCCAATGAGTTGATGGCCAGCGTGTTGAGAAAAATTCTTCAGCACGTTCGTGCGACCAACCGTGCCTACTCGACGCAGTGAAAATGGCGCGGAATAGGGCCGGGGTGCGATGATTACCGTCTATGGCTACGTACCAGCCTGGAACCTTTCCGACATCAGTCCATACGTAACCAAGATCATCGCCTACTTGACGTTCACCGGACTTGAATTCGAGCACAAAACACAGGACCTCGCGCGGATCGATGAGGATGCACCGCACGGCAAACTTCCCTACATCATCGATAGCGACGGAACGAAGATCGCGGAGGGTGCTCGACTGTTTCCGGACGGACATCGATGGAATTTCGGATTTTTTGGCGGACAAACCCTATTTCCTTGGGGACAGACTATACGCGATTGACGCTTCGGTTTACGCGATGCTTCGGCATATCGCTGACCAGCCGCATCAATGGCCCGGATCGGGGTACGTGAAGGAGAAGCCAAATCTGGTGACCTACATGGATCGCATTCGCCGCGAATATGGCGTCCGACTCATCGCGAAAAGCCCTCCAGCGCAGCTGTGCCGTTCACATCTTCATCCCGCAGGACCGATTCATCCAACGCTTACAGATGGATGATCGGACGCGCCAAATCTCCCGCGGACGTTGGAAACCATCGCGTGGCGAGCCCGTTTGTTTTGCACCCGACAGCAAAACAAAAGGAGAGACGACGATGAAGCTTGTCACCACGGCTGCACTTCTAGGGGCCAGCATGCTGGCCTTTACCGCGACGACGGCTTCGGCCGATATCGTTTGCAATTCCGACGGCGACTGCTGGCATGCCCGGGAGCATTATCGCTATGAGCCGGGACTGCATCTCCGCGTCCATCCTGACAGTTGGAAGTGGCACCATGCGGATCACTATCGCTGGCGCGAACACGCTGGTCGCGGCTATTGGCGCGGCGGCGTGTGGGTCGATCTCTAAGCCCATGCGACGCTCCGATGCCCCGCCTCAGTTGCTAGGGGCATCGGAGTCCAGGCCCGTTTTCTCTTACGATTTGTCCGTACGATTGGATGTATAGGGAGCCTTCAACCTCGACGTTTTGCTTTGAAGATCAGCCCAAAAAAAGATCGGAACTTCAGCACTTCGGCGTGCGTTGCCCTCTCAGAAATCGGATGAATGGAGGTCCCTCATGGGAGGTAGCCTGATTTACTATGCGATCGTCTTTCTGATCATCGCGCTCGTTGCCGCTCTGCTTGGATTCGGCGGCGTCGCGGGTACGGCCATCTCTGGAGCCCACCTATTGTTGATGGTAGCGGTCGTGTTCGTAATTCTCGGCCTCGTCGCCGGCGTATTGCGACGAGGTGTTTAGAGGCTCTTTATTGATTGAGCCTGAACGCTGAGCCCCGGCACCGCAAGAGGCCGGGGCTTTTTTCATGCTCGATCAAGCGATCACGGCAGGATTACTTTGCCCTTGAAACGCCCGCCGCCCACCGCGTCGGTCAAGTTATCGAACGAATAAGTGCCACCGCCGCTCGCATCCTTGTATTTGCCTGTCCCTCCGACAACCTTGTAAATATATTCCTTCAGATGCGAGCCCTCCGGGAACGCGTCGGTTATCGTGTCGCCTGATTTGAAAGTCCTCTTGCAGGTTCCTGCGCCTTTCCAAAAACCATCGGGCATGTATTCGTATTTGCCAGTGCAATGCTCGGAATCCTTTGGGAGATTTGAATCATCGGGAATGGAAATGCAGCGCGCAGCATAGTCCACGAGCTTGTGTCCTTTTTCTTGTTCCTTCTCGTCCCACTTGTCGGTGAAACAGGCGAGCGCACCGGCTTCTTCGATGGCGCTTCCGGCGTTCGCCGCGCCTCCCATGACGAACGTTGCGATGGATGCTGCAATGAACAGATGCTCTGAGCGCATTGCCAATATCCCTTCTCGTGTCGGTGTATGAATTTCAGAAAAGACTAGAACGCGATATCAATTAATCAGCCAGCGGATTATATTGCGCGCAAATTCATTGTCCCGCCAGCCCCGCGCGACCGGATCATTTTTATCGAATTGATCGCTGTTCCAAATGGCGAAAGGGGATTGTCCGCGAATGACGCTATATTTTGCGCGGCACGAGGAGTGCGTATCCGGCCGCGTTTCTGAAGCGATTCCGACGAGCTTTCGACATGAAAATCTCGCGAAGGGCTGTGATGAACATCGCAAGCGGAGGAAGCTTAATCTTTCGCCCGAGCCGATCGCCCTCATCGCCGAGGTATCGAATGTCTTCGCGCACCCAGCCTTTCGCTTCGAAAAATCCAAACCAATCATCGGGCTGGAATTTGAAGGGCGCATTCTGCATCTTCCCGGCCATCATTCGCTTGCGAAACTTCAAAAGATCCGGAGAAAGATAATCGACGATCCAATAGGCGACGTTCGGGAGCGCATGAAGGTCGCTCGCGAGCGCACCGACTTCCTCGATGCCGAGATAAGGAACGACGCCCTCCGTCAGCACCAACATTTTGCCCGCATTGGCGCTGGCCTGTTTAAGAATCTCCTGACGTTCCTGGGAATCGGACAGATCGCATTTCACGCGTGAAAGCCGGAAGCGTGGCACTTCCCGGACGAGCAGGCCCTCTTTATAATCGATGACGTGCGGATAGTCCGCTTCGATCCAGGAGAGAGAAGCCGGTAAGTCCATACGGTACGGACGGGTGTCGAGTCCGGCGCCGAGATTGAGGACGGTATCGACGCCGCGGGACACCGCTGTCTTGATGAAATCGTCGATAATGCGTGTGCGGACTGCAATGACCCACGACGTGACGAACGGTCGTGGCATCGCTTCGGCAATACTTCGGCCGCGATCACCGGCAAGTACGGCCGCGAGAGGATCTCGGAACAGGGCGTCGGCGCGTTTCGTTTCAACGCCACGATAGTGTGCCACCCAGAAAGCGGTGTCCGATACGTTTTCGATGGTCGCGTCTGCCATGTTGTCCCTTTGTGACTACGCTCAGATGTCCGAGTCATTAAATGGAGAATGTGTCAGCGCTGGGCGAGCGTCGCGGGCATGCCGTATTTGGGCGGCATCGTGATTTGCGGCATGATATCGATCTTCGCATCAGGATCGAGCGTGAAGAGATATTTTTGCCCGACGGTCGCCAGAACGATCGCTGCCTCCATGAGAGCAAAATGCACGCCGATGCAAATCCGCTGCCCACCTCCGAAGGGATAATAAGCGAACTTCGGCAAACGCGTGGCAAGTCCGTCGAGCCAGCGCTCCGGTAGAAAGCGCTCTGGCTCCGGGAAATACCGAGGGTCGCGGTGGCTGACCCACTGGCTCATCAGCACCGTATAGCCTCGTTTCACCAGATACCCGCCGAGTTCAAGATCTGTTGTCGCTTCCCGGCCGATGACATAAACGGGCGGATAGAGGCGCATCGATTCATTGATGACAGCCGACGTATAGGGAAGGGCCGAAAGATCCGGCGCTTTTGCCGACCGGCCATTCAGGACGCGGCGCCATTCCTCGACGAGCCTCCCTTCTGCATCCGGATTTTGCGAGAGCAGATACCAGCTCCACGTAAGTGCGAGCGCGGTCGTTTCATGGCCGGCAAGATAGAGCGTCATGGCTTCGTCACGCAGCTGTTGTGCACTCATGCCCGTCCCATCCTCGTGCTGAGCTTGGATCATCGTTGACAGGAGGTCGTTACCGAGCGGCCGCGTCTTCTTCTCGGCGATAAAACTGTCGACGAGCGCGAAGAGATCGTTGAGCGCGCGGCGAAGTTTGAGGTTTGCCGGTGTTGGGAATGAAATCGGCAGTTGGATTGGAGCATCTAGCCGGTCCGTCAAGAGTTCAAAGACGAGCCGCAGGCTCGTATCGACGCGCTCGCGTTCGCCATGATCATCGAGTCCGAAAAGCGTCTTGAGAGCAATGGCGCTTGTGAGCGAGCTGAATTCGAAGGCGATATCGACCGACTTTCCCGGCACCCACTTTGCAAGCATAGCCTCGGTCAGGTCGGCCATGATCGGCGCGTAGGATTGCACTTGCGCTTTGAGGAAGGCGGGTTGGAGCAGGCGGCGTTGCGCGAGCCAGAAGTCGCCCTCGCTCGTCACCAGTCCATTGCCGAGCACCGGCTTGAAGGTTCGCGCTCCGAAATGCTTGATGTACGAGCGCGCGTCAGTGACGAGCACCTGCTGGATGAGCTGCGGATCGCTGACGAGAAAGAGGCGCCAGCGGCTGGTACGGAAGCTCGCAACGGGACCATACGTTTGCGCAAGATCGAGGAAGAAATCCACGCGGCGCGGCCCGATTTGTGAAAGATTACCGCCGATCAAAGTACCCTTCGGGCCGGGCGGCAGTCCCTTATGCACGATTTTGGGGAGCGCGCTCATATCTGCACTGAAATAAAAAAACAATATCGGCCAGTATCGGGTCGTGGCCAGGCCCGACCTTCAGAGATGATGCTACCCGTTCGAGAAGCCGAGCGTAAGTCGCAAACCCTGCCGACCTCTCGTATGAATGCGGCCGGCTTCAGCCGCTTCCAGCATCCTTCGCCGCCAAGCTGCCGACGGCCGACCAGTCGAGTTGGTCGCCGCCTTTCGCAAGCAGCGTCAGAAAGCGGTCACGGAGAAGACTTGCCAGCGGTAGAGGCACGCGCAAATCCTCACCGGCCGCAAGCGCCAGCCGAACGTCTTTCAGCCCCAACGGCGCCGCAAAACCGGCTGGCGTAAACTTCGCATCTGCAATGAGGTTTCCGTAGGTCTTGTAGACAGGCGCGCCAAACAGCGTCGACGTCAGGATGTCGAGATAAAGGTGCTTGTCGATCCCTGCCTTGCCGATGAGCGCCATGGCCTCTCCGAGGGATTCGATCACCGCAGCGATCAGGAAATTGCCACTGAGCTTGACGATGTTCGCAGCCTCGGGCTGTTCCGATACGACGAACGTTTTTTGCCCGACGGCATCGAAAAGTGGAGAGATGTCCTTCACGGCATCGGCTGGCCCCGCGGCCACTACAAAAAGCTTCGCCGCTTCTGCGGCTTCGGGGCGGCCGAAGACTGGCGCTGCGACGTATCGCTGTCCGCTCCGTGCATGGGCGTCCGCGAGCCGCTTCGAAAGAGCCGCGCTGATCGTGCTCGAAGAAATATGGATCGCGCCTTTGCCAAGACTTGCCAATACGCCATTGTCCTCGAAAACGATCCCTTCGACGGCTTTATCATCAGCCAGCATCGAGAAGACCGTATCAGCCTTGCACGCGTCGGCGGGCGTAGCGGCAAGTTTCGCGCCTTTCGCGACCAGTGCCTCGGCTTTCGCACGCGTGCGGTTGTAGACGGTCACCTCATGACCGGCCTTGAGCAGGTTCGCCGCCATGCCGGAGCCCATATGGCCGAGCCCGATGAAACCGACTTTCATGTGCCCTCATACCGTCTGCTGTTGGGATGCAATTCAAGCCACTGCCGTGGGCCGCTTTTGGGGCGGCGCCATGAACTCCGGCGTGACGGAGTCCTTGACGCAGCGCTGCAGGATGGCGTCGATCTCCTGCTTGCTCTCGTCATCGATATGCCAGCCGTCGATGTCTTTGACGGGATCGAGTTGCGCCGGATGCCGAGCGCCCCAAAGTGCGATGGTTGGGCCCTGATCAAGGACCCAGCGAATAGCGAGCGCCAGAACGGGCTTTCCGAAGCGCGATTGCGCAAGAGCTTTCAGTTTATCGACTGCAGCCAAATATTCGGCAAAGCGTGGCGGCTGAAATTTTGGATCGACTTTGCGCAGATCGTCGCCTTCGAACTTTGTTCCAGAAGTCATTCGCCCGCTCAACAGTCCGCGGCACAAGGCGCCATAGCTCAAAACCGTAAGCTCGGTCCGCTTGGCGTAAGGAAGAACGTCGGCTTCGATTTCGCGTTCAAAGAGATTGTAGGGAGGCTGCACGGCATCGAGCGCGGCGACCTTGCGGAAGGTGTCCATCTGGGCCGGAGAATAGTTGCTGACGCCGATCGCGCGAATCTTTCCTTCCCGGCGAAGGTCGTCGAGCGCGCGGGCGGTCTCTTCCAGCGGCGTTTCGAGATCGGGCCAGTGCACCTGATAAAGATCGATCACGTCGGTGCGCAGACGTCGAAGTGAATCTTCGATCTCCTGACGAATGCGGGCCGGTGTCGAATTGCGATAAACCTTGCCGTCTTTCCAGGCGAGGCCGACCTTTGTCGCGATCTGCACCTTGCTGCGCAAACCGCCCTCGGCAATCGCCTTGCCGACGATCTCCTCAGATTTACCGAAGCCGTAGACTGGCGCCGTATCGATCAGTGTGATGCCACGCTCGACAGCAGAGCGAATGGTCGCGATAGATTCGCGTTCTTCGGTACCGCCCCACATCCATCCGCCGATCGCCCACGTTCCAAGGCCGATCCGAGATGTTGTAATTCCTGACTTTCCGAGGCCGATCTGCTCCATGACACACTCTCACCTAAAGAGTCCTGCGGCGGTTAAATGGCGGCAGAATGATGAAGCTTCCAATACGAATTTCAGATGCAATTAAGCCGTCTTTGAGATCATTGTCGGAGCCGTCAAACCGCAGCGCGACAGCGCGATAGTGTGCGGCCTGAATGAGATCAGGCCAAGGCACCTCGCATTCCCATCTGGCTTCTGAGTTCGGCAACGGTCTTGCGAAGTTCCTCGTTTTCAAGCCGCGCATAAGCATCCGCCGCATGCCGCCCAATATTCTGCAGCGTCTGTCGTTCATGGGAAGCAATCGCAGTTCCCGATTCATGCGGGCCGTAAAGCGTGATCGCATAACAATGTACCCGGCTGGTCGCAGGAATGGCGAGGATCGGCATGTCGAGCCCTTCTGGAAAGTCGGCCTCCTTGGCGGCTGGCTCGTTGATAACGCATGCCATGCCCGAAAGAAGACTTCCGAGGTCTTTGTCGTTAAGGTGCAGATCGCTCGTGCTGGCGCCCCAGCCAGTGCCTTCGACATATCTGCGAAAGCCCGTCTCCGTTCGACGGAACGTCACTGCGGAGGAAAGACGAAGGTTGTTGCTCGTGCGGGTGGACAGAATCCGATCGATCTCCTCGGCCGTCTTGGCTTCCAGGATGGCATCGCCCAGGATTTCTTCAGCCCGGTCGAGCGACCGATTGAAGAAATCATCGGCAAGCTCAACCGCCCATTCGTGCAGGCGGCTGATGACGAAAAGGGTGATGGCGCCGACGAGAAGCCATGACCAGCTCGGAAGCTCGACGAGTTCCTGCAGATGCTCGGCCTGCTGATGAAGAAGCAGCGCGGGCACGCTGGTCATCAACGCCAGCACGGTTACGCGCCGGAGCGGAATAGCGACGTTGACGACACGCTGCCGGCGAACAGCCTCTACGACGAAAAGACAAAGAATGCCGTTGACCAGATAAAGCAGCCCTGCGACGTCTTCCGGCAGGAATAGATTATCCCAATCGGTCAGCAGGGTCGTGTATTCATTGAGGTCGGCGATGACAAACGCCGGAAGTCCGATCAGACATCCCCACATCACCCAGCGTAGACGCTGATTATCTTTCGGCGACAAAGTCTGGCGCCGTAGAAGCAGGATTGCGACCGCCGCAGCACTGACGATAATTCCAAACAGGATCGTAACGCGGCTCAGCATCTCGGTTTGAAAGCCGAAGGAGCTCCCGTAGGCCGCCATCAGGACCACAGCAACGCTAGCTGCAAGCGCGGGCAGCATGCGTTCGGCTTTTGCCCATTCGGGTTGCAGTTGGCCGGTCGGAGCGCGCATCACGAACGCCAGCAGGCCCGCATAGCCCGCAGCCTGCGAGATGCTGCCCAAGGCATTCTGAATGAGAAGCAGGATCGGCCAGCGCTGCAATTGCGCATAGAATTCGTAAGCCTGACCTGGATTGAACCAGATGACGTAGAGAAAGAAACCCCAACTCATCACGCCAGGCTTGATCCACACGAGCCACGCAGCCGCCAGAACGGCGGCAATGCCTGCGACCTGATCGAGCATCAGAACGAAGCGCACGAGCCAGTTGGCAGGGCGCGATTCCGCGGTCAGATGAACTTGGCGCCCGCTCTCCGAGCCGTTGGGCAGGAGATCGAAGGTCGCGGTTCGGCCGGGAACCACGTACTCGTTGCCGCCGACCGCCGAGATGGTGCTGGCGCAGACGTCGCGGTCATAGGGGATGCAGCGCATGCGCGAGAAGTCGAGCCGATCGCCTTCGCGTATGCCGGCCCTCCAGGCAGGAGACTCCTCGTTCGTGTCGAAAGGGCCCGAGGTATCGTAGATCAGACCATCGCTGTCGGCATAAAATCCGAACGAACCAAGCGGACGGACGACGCGCGCGAATTCCGGCACGATCATCGCAAGCGCCCAAGTGAGCAGTATCAAAAGCAGAACCCGCTGCCGCGTCATCGTCGTTCGCATTTCCCCTCAGAGCCGAGCATATCGCCGGACAGTATCAACATCGGCGCCATCGCGATGGTAGGACGGTACCCGCGTTATCCGCAAGAAGGCTGACAGGCTACGCCAGCCGGGAATAATGACGTTCTTTAGGAAAATTCCATGTTCTCGGGCTGCCGAGGAGGGGTGCGTCAGATCGCATACCCGGCGGCGAGGAGCAGTCCGCCGATGATCGCCATGTTTGTCTGCCACGCCGTTTTTGCGGTCTCTCTCATCGGGCCTTCCATGCTCCAGAAGTTGAGCAGCATGATCGAGGAAACGATGGTGAATGCGACGAGACAGAATGCTGAGATCGCCGTCTGGATGCCGAGTATGAAAAGCGCTCCGAAGAGGATTTGAAACACGGATCCGGCAATCAGCACGAGCCGCGGCGCAGGCACGCCGCGTGCCGCAATCATCCCGGTAAGCGGCGGTATGATGAAGAAGTGATGGACGCCGCCATAGACGAAAAGACCGCCAAGAAGCACCCGGCCCGCGATCAAAAGAACAGCGCCAAGTGTGGTAGCCATCGCAAGATCCCCCAAATTGCGATGCGATACTTCTCCTAAATATCAATGGCGCGCAAGCGCAGGGCATTACCGATTACGCTGACGGACGAGAGCGACATCGCCGCCGCTGCGATGACGGGAGAGAGCAGCAGTCCGAACACCGGATAGAGCACGCCCGCCGCGATAGGCACGCCCGCGGCATTGTAGATGAACGCAAAGAAAAGGTTCTGCCGGATGTTCGACATCGTCGCTTCGGAAAGGCGGCGCGCTCGCGCGATGCCTTCGAGATCTCCCTTGAGGAGCGTAACGCCCGCGCTCTCGATAGCGACATCGGTTCCCGTTCCCATCGCGATACCGACGTCCGCGGCCGCGAGTGCCGGAGCATCGTTGACGCCGTCCCCGGCCATCGCGACGGCATGACCTTGCCTCCTGAGATTGCTGACGATCCGTGACTTGTCTTCCGGCAGCACGTCGGCCTTGACGTCATCGATGCCGAGCTTCGCTGCGACGGCCTTAGCCGTCGTCGCATTGTCGCCCGTCAGCATCACAACATGAATGCCGCTCTCCTTGAGCGATTTCAGCGCGGACGCGGTCGTCGCCTTGACCGGATCGGCAATGGCGATGAGGCCCGCAGCCCGCCCATCGACCGCGATATAAATGGCCGTCGCGCCATCTGCTCTGAGATTTTCCGCATCCGGAGAAAGCGATGATGCGGAAATTCCCGCGCTCTCGAGGATCTTCGCGTTGCCGATCACGACCGAATGACCGTCGATGCGACCCGTGACACCCTTGCCGGAGGGCGCGGAAAAATCGCTTGCGGTCGCGAGCGCGATGTTGCGTTCCCGTGCGGCAGCAACGATAGCGGCGCCAAGAGGATGCTCGCTCGCCTGTTCGAGACTCGCGGCCAGTTTCAGAAGTTCCGTCTCATCTATTCCCGACACGGTACGGATCGCGGTGACCTTCGGCTTGCCCTCGGTCAGTGTGCCGGTCTTATCGACGACGAGCGTATCGATCTTTTCCATCCGCTCGAGCGCTTCGGCGTTCTTGATCAGTACGCCCGATTGCGCGCCGCGGCCGACGCCCACCATGATCGACATCGGCGTGGCAAGTCCGAGGGCGCAAGGGCACGCAATGATGAGCACCGAAACCGCCGCAATGAGCGCATAGGCAAATCGTGGTTCCCGCCCGAACGTCATCCATGCGATGAACGCCAGCACCGCAACGCTGATAACGAGCGGAACGAACCAGCTTGCAACCTGATCGGCAAGGCGCTGAATGGGCGCGCGGCTGCGCTGTGCGTCCGCGACCATCTGCACGATGCGCCCAAGCATCGTGTCACGTCCGACCTTCCCTGCATGGATGATGAGAGCTCCTGAACCGTTGATCGTTCCCCCGATCACCTTGGCGCCGACGCCTTTTGAAACGGGCATGGATTCGCCCGTCACCATCGATTCATCGACATTGCTCTTACCGTCCGTGACCTCGCCGTCGACGGGGATGCGCTCGCCGGGGCGAACCCGCAGCCTGTCGCCCACCACGATCGCGTCGACGGCCACGTCTTCGTCGGAGCCGTCTGGGCGCATCCGCCGCGCGGTTTTCGGTGCAAGATTGAGAAGCGCGCGGATGGCGCCGCTCGTCTGGTCGCGAGCGCGAAGTTCGAGAACCTGTCCGACGAGCACCAGAACGGTAATGACGGCCGCCGCTTCGAAATAGACGGGGACGGCGCCATCCATGCCGCGCAAGCTCGCCGGGAAGGCGCCCGGCAGAAGCGTCGCGACGACGCTATATCCCCATGCAACGCCGGTGCCGAGCGCGATCAGAGTGAACATGTTGAGATTGCGCGTCCGCAGCGACTTCCAGCCGCGCTCGAAGAACGGAAGGCCGGCCCACAGCACGACGGGCGTCGCCAGAATGAACTGCACCCAGTTCGAAACCGTCGGGCTTATCAGATGATGCAGGTCGAAGAGGTGCCCGCCCATCTCGAGAAGAAAAACAGGAAGCGCGAGCGCGAGCCCGATCCAGAGGCGGCGCGTCATGTCCTGAAGCTCGGCATTCGGCGCCGCTTCCGCCGTGACGACATCGGGTTCGAGCGCCATGCCGCAGATGGGACAGGAACCAGGCCCGATCTGCCGGATCTCCGGATGCATCGGGCATGTGTAGATCGTACCCTCCGGGACCGGCTCTGCGCGGGCTTCGGCTGGCTTGAGATATTTCCCGGGATCCGCAAGGAATTTCGTTCGGCAACCTGCACAACAAAAATAATAGGGCTTGCCTGCATGGTCAGCACGATGCTTCGCAGTATGCGGATCGACGCTCATCCCGCAGACCGGATCTTTCGCCATGTGCGCCGCGTTCGTCTCGGCACCATGAGAATGATGAATATGGTCGCGCGAGGCACTCTTTTCGGCCGCTTTGCTCGCGCAGCAGCCGTGATCGCGCTGTTTCGGCGCACGTTCGGCGGTCGGCTTGTTTTCTGTCATGGCTCGGCCCCTCGCGATCGCTCTGACGGATACCCGCCAGGGGTATGAATTGACAGATATACCCGGGTGGGGTATACGTCAAGTTATGCAAAAGCAAACCAAAGCCGCCTGTCTCAAGCGCCTCAATCGCATCGAAGGCCAAGTGCGAGGTCTCGCCAAGATGGTCGAGGAAGGGCGGTACTGCATTGACGTCGTGACGCAGATCTCGGCCGTGCGTGCCGCACTTCGGCGCGTCGAGGAAGAAGTGTTGCGCGATCACGTCGCCCATTGCGTCGAGCACGCGATCGCGAGTGGCAATTCCGCGGATCAGCGTCGTAAGGTCGCCGAGTTAATGGACGTGCTGGCGCGCTCGTCGCGATGATCTGCATCAATCGCGAAGGCCGCATTCTCGGCTTTTATCAATCCTGAGCGTTTCTCCGATACAATTTGAAATGCTACTCGGGGCTCGATGCCATTGATTTGCCACGCCGATGACGACTTCCCGGAGCAACGTTGGCGACGGAAGCAGCGAGGCGATACGTTCCGCCTCGAGCGGAGAGCGGGAATGCAAATGAAAGCAATCATTCTTTCGATCGTCGGCGTCTCGGCGTTGGCGGGTTCACCGACGCTTGCCTTGGCACAGCAGTGGAACGATCCGCGCGGTGCCCCGGTAGAAGGCTATTCGCGGTATGATGGCTACGACGATCCGCAAGCCGACGAGCGCTATTTCGATCAGCAGGACGGACCACGAGCTGACAATCGCTATTACGATCCCGACAACGATCCACGCCGCTATGACCCGCGCTATAATGGTGGTCGTTACGATGGTGGCTATGGCACGCAGCAGCAATATCCTGGCCCGCGCGTGTATGGCCGCGATGAGGGCGGCTCTCCGCAATACGGCGCCCGAGATGAATATCGTGACGATTATGGTGCATGGGACGCAGCACCGTCTGCAGAAGAAGAACAGCGCCTCAGCAAAACGGAGGGAAGGAGCGGCGGAGCACGGCCGTACATACGCGCCGTCGCGCCTCCAAGGGTGGCGTTCAGCGGTCCCTATGCGCCCGGTTCGATCGTCATCGATACTAGTGCACGCAAGCTCTATTATGTGCTGAGCCCGAACTCTGCCTATGCTTATTCCATCGGCGTCGGTCGCCAGGGGTTCGCCTGGACGGGCAAGGAAAAGGTATCGCGCGTCGCCGATTGGCCGGACTGGTATCCGCCGGCCGACATGCGCAAGCGCCAGCCGTATCTTCCCGTGCGCATGCTTGGCGGCATTCGCAATCCGCTCGGCGCCAAGGCGATCTACCTTGGCAACACGCTCTATCGCATCCACGGAACCAACGATCCGAAATCGATCGGCAAGGCAGAATCGTCGGGCTGCTTCCGGATGCTGAATGAGAACGTCCTGCATCTTGCGTCGCTTGTGCACGTCGGCACCGAGGTGACGATCGTGCATTCGCTGAGCGGCAGGGTGGCGTCCGCAGCAAAAGCGCCGTCTCCGCGCAAGTCTGCTTCAAAGACGCCTCCTCAATCGCCGCATATCATCAATCGCGACGCCAGAGAGGAATCCGAAAATTGGGATCCCTACAACGGCTGGCACTAGGCAACGCAGTCAACGGCGGGGAGATGCGAGGGCAGAGCCTCGCTTCTCTCACGCGTCCTCCGCGCCGCTGGGAGGTTTCCGGTAATCGTCCCAAGTGATGAACGGATAGCGCGCGAGGTTGGAATTTCCATACCGGTGATCATCGGTGACTTCTAGGCCCGCCCATGGCGGCAGGGGCAACGGCTGGTCGATCTTTTTCAATTCCGCCTCGGCCAGCACAAGGCCGCTGTTGGCACCTTCAAAAACGTCGACCGCCCAGATGACCCCTTCAAACGGTACATCATAGCGGACCTTCGTAATGATGGGTTCGAGACTGAACTTCTGGATCATTTCGAAGGCGTCGGATTTCGGAATTTCATATTCGTATTCCTGGCGCACGAGCTTCCCGCCCTCGCTTTTGAGCGTGATGAAACCTTTGTCGCCGTAGATGCGGATCCGCGCCCGGACCAACGCGGTCCGCGCAAAGTAACCCTGAAGGATGCGCGCAGAGCCGGTTGAGGTCTGGCGCCAGGAATTGCCGCGTGTCAGAAATTTGCGTTCGATTTCGAGTGCCATTCCGCGTCCCTTCCCGTGCTGCGCGCCTCATCGGAGAACCGAATGCCGGATGATCGCCAATTCCCTGACTAGTCTGTCTCTACGACAAATAGGTCGACGCGATGCGGCCGTCTTTTTTGAAACGCTTTCGCTGGCCGTCAACGGCAGATGCGACACTGTGCACAATGCTTGACGGCTCCTGATGGAACTCTTCGTTCGGATACAGCGTAGCAGGGGCAGTCTGAAACACGATTTGCCGCTTGCAAATGGTTCTTGAAATCCGATCTAACGGACCGTCAACTGCGTTAACCGGAATGGCCCCATGAAAATCGATCTGACGGATAAGACGGCGCTCGTTACCGGCTCCACGGCGGGCATTGGCCTCGCGATCGCGAAGGCTCTGGCGCAGTCCGGCGCCAAGGTCGTCGTGAATGGTCGAAAGCAGGCGACGGTGGACAAAGGCGTAGCGGCCGTGCACGAGGCCTGCAAAGCGGCGGCGGTCTCCGGCGTCGCCGCCGACGTCGCAACCGCCGAAGGGTGCGAGACGCTGGTCAAGGCCGTCCCGTCCGTCGATATCCTGATCAACAACGCTGGGATCTTCGAGCCGAAGCCGTTCTTCGATATTTCCGATTCCGATTGGACACGCTTCTTCGAGACGAATGTCATGTCCGGCGTGCGCCTGTCGCGCGCTTACCTGCCCGGTATGCTTGAGCGGAACTGGGGCCGGATCATCTTCATCTCATCGGAATCGGCGGTGAACATTCCGGTCGAAATGATTCACTACGGATTTACGAAGACGGCACAGCTCTCGATTGCCCAGGGGCTCGCTCAGTTGACGGCAGGCACCAGCGTCACGGTCAATTCCGTCTTGCCTGGCCCGACGCGCTCCGAGGGCGTCGAGGACTTTCTGAAATCAATGGCAAAGGCGGCGGGCAAGACAGCGGACGAAATGGCTGCAACGTTCGTCAAAGAGCATCGTCCGCAGTCGCTTATCCAGCGCTTCGCGAGCGTCGATGAGGTCGCGAACATGGTCGTCTATGCGGCGTCGAAAGAAGCGTCAGCGACCAACGGAGCGGCATTGCGCGTCGAGGGCGGCATCCTCCGTACGATCGGCTAACCTCGGGACCTAGATGGTTCGAAATGCCTTGGTGATGATCAATTCTGCGGCTGTTTGGGCGGAATCTCGATTTTCACACCTGGCGCTTCTACCTTCGTTCCAGACTCGTCCCGTTGAACATGGACGCCCGGCGCATCGACCGAGGTTCCTCCGCCAGGCTTGTCGGTTTCGACATGAACCGCCGGCGCGTCGACGACGGCTTGGGAATGCGAGCGCTGATACGAGGTAACGGCCACGGCGACGACGACGGCCGCAAGGATGCACAAGCCTATGAAGATAACGATCTGGCGCGTCTGCATGGGCGTTTCTCCTTATTGTTATTATCTCAAACTAATGGAAACGCTGTGCAGGCGGGAAAGGTTTCCCGAAGAATGAACAATGTACCGTCAAGGGCTCGTTGAACGCGTTGTAATTTCTAACGTTGGCGATCCAGATGCGCCCGAGGTGAGAGTATAGAGCTTGTCGTTTCCAGCTTTGAGACGCGCAATTTCACGGGCCGGCGACAGTAAATTGCCCGGCATCGAAATGATGAGCTGGTCCTGGAGGCAGGAGGAATGAACGACAGATCGTCCGGGTTTTAAGTCGTAAGCTTTACCGCCATACGAATAGGTCACCTCGATTGTCGCGACATTCTTGATTTTGAAGGTAACGGCGTGCGAAGCCGGCTGGCCGAAAAGTTCGACGGAGATGAATTTCGGTTTGGCTCCTGGCGCCCGAGCAACGCCCACTCCGACCTCCGATACCGACGCTCTCATGATATTGGCGCGATGCGGTGGCGAGTTCATCCATCCGGCGATCGCCTGCAGGGCGAGGGCTCCAGTATCGAAACCTCGGCTATCCTCGTCCATGGCGAGATTTTCGGCGATCTCGCAGTGCTTATAGCCGACGCTTTCGGCGCGCTGTGCCGGCGTCCTGCCATCGGCAGTGTGCGAGAACCGTCCGCTGTTGGCGACCTTCTGAGCGAAGGCACGGGCCGCCTTCGTCAGCATGGCGTTGACCTTGAGCGCCGGAAGCTTCTGCTCCTGCCGCACCTGATTGGTCATCTCGACGATATGCTGCTCGACCTGCGGCAGATCCGGCGCCAGAGCCGCCATTATGAAATCCCGTTGCGTGTGACGATTGGAAAATGAAGTTATCCGCGCCAATGCGCCGACGCCATGGCGGTTCTTTGGGACGTGCGCCCGACCTGTGGACGGCTGCCCATCCGGGCGGATTCAAGCCAAATCGATCGCGGATTGTGGCGGGCTTGCGCCGAAATGGCGCGCCCAGCGTCAGCAGGCCGTGCCGCCGGGCGGCGAGACTTGAGCGGGCCGGAGCGCCGCTGTAGGGAAGGCCCATGACCGAGAAACCGATTCTCCCGGGCGACGGCCCCATCGAACCCGTCGAGCTTAGAGCCGCTCTCGAAGAGCGCTATCTGGCCTACGCCCTTTCGACCATCATGCACCGCGCGCTTCCTGACGTGCGCGACGGACTGAAGCCTGTGCACCGCCGCATTCTTTATGCAATGCGCGAACTGCGGCTCAATCCCGAAGGCGGCTATATCAAATGCGCTAAAATCGTCGGTGAGGTGATGGGCGACTATCACCCGCACGGCAACCAGGCGATCTATGATGCGCTGGCTCGCTTGGCTCAGGACTTCGCCGTCCGCTATCCGCTCGTGGATGGGCAGGGGAACTTCGGCAATATCGACGGCGATAATCCCGCCGCCGAGCGCTATACCGAAGCACGCATGACCGAGATCGCTGCCCTCATTCTCGAAGGCATCGACGAGGAGACGGTCGATTTCCGCCCCAACTACGATGGTCGCGTCGAAGAGCCCATCGTTCTCCCGGCGGCGTTTCCCAATCTGCTGGCGAACGGCTCGTCCGGCATCGCCGTCGGCATGGCGACAAACATCCCGCCTCATAACGTCGACGAGCTCTGCGCCGGGCTCTTGCATCTGATCAAGCATCCCAATGCGACGATCGAAAAACTCGTCGAGATGATCCCCGGGCCCGATTTCCCGACGGGCGGCGTCATCGTCGAGCCACGCACGCAAATTCTGGAAGCCTATAAGACCGGGCGCGGCGGCTTTCGCGTTCGGGCCCGTTGGGACCGGGAAGATACGGGCCGCGGCGGCTACCAGATCGTCGTTACGGAAATTCCCTACGGCGTGCAGAAGGCCAAGCTTGTCGAGAAGATCGCTGAGCTGATGAGCGAGAAGAAGCTTCCGCTCCTCGGCGACGTTCGCGACGAAAGTGCCGAGGAAATTCGACTGATCCTCGAACCGAAGAGTCGCACGGTCGATGCGGTTCTGCTGATGGAAAGTCTGTTCCGCGCGACGGAGCTTGAAGTCCGCTTCGGCCTCAACATGAACGTGCTGTCGGCGGGGCAGATCCCGAACGTGCTCGACCTGCGCGACGTGCTGTGGCAGTGGCTCGAGCATCGCCTTGAAGTGCTCCTCCGCCGCTCGACGTATCGTCTGAAAAAAATCGAGCACCGCTTGGAGGTTCTCGATGGCTATCTGATCGCTTACCTCAACATCGACGAAGTGATCCGGATCATTCGGCGCGAGGACGAGCCCAAAGCCAAGTTGATGTCGAAGTTCAACTTGAGCGATGTGCAGGCCGAAGCGATCCTGAACTTGCGCTTGCGGTCATTGTCGAGGCTCGAAGAGGTCGAGATCAAGGCCGAACACGACAAGCTCTCGAAAGAGCGCCGCGAACTGAAGCAGCTTTTGAAATCAGAAGAGCTTCAGTGGGAGCGCATCACCGACGAGGTCAAGGAAACACGCGAGAAATTTTCGAAGAAGACGCCGCTTGGACGCCGCCGCTCGTCGTTCGCCGACCTTCCCGATGTCGACATCGACCTCGAAGCGGCGCTTGTCGAAAAGGAGCCGATCACGGTGATCTTGTCCGAAAAGGGCTGGGTACGGGCCCTCAAAGGTCACCAGGACGACCTCTCGAAGCTCGAATTTAAGCAGGGTGACGAACTCAAACGCGCGTTAAAAGCCCATACGACAGACAAGCTCGTCCTCTTTGCGACGAACGGCAGGTTCTTCACGCTTGAGGCCAATGCGCTTCCGGGCGGCCGTGGACACGGTGAGCCGGTCCGCCTGATGATCGATCTCGAAGAAAACCACGACATCGCCGAGTTGTTCGTTCACGACGCTTCTCGCAAGCTGCTCGTGGCCTCGACCGGCGGATATGGCTTCATCGTTCCCGAGGAAGAGGTCATTGCAGCGACACGCAAGGGCAAGCAGGTCCTGAACGTCAGCGAGCCCGAGGAAGCCCGCGTCTGCGTGCCTGTCGACGGCGATTGCGTCGCGACGATCGGCGAGAACCGCAAGATGCTCGTCTTCAAGCTCGACGAGGTCAACGAGATGACGCGCGGCAAGGGCGTCATTCTTCAGAGGTTCAAGGATGGAGCGCTCTCGGACGCACGCGTGTTTAAAAAGTCCGAAGGCCTGACTTGGCTGGACAGCGCCGGCCGCGAATTCACCCTGTCCTGGAGCGAACTTAAGGATTGGGTCGGAGAACGCGCACAAGCCGGACGCTTGGCGCCAAAAGGTTTCCCCCGATCGAATTCGTTCGGTCCGCGCTTTTAAACGCATGTGTTGATTGCTCGCGCTTGTCGTGCCCGGTCGTCGAAGCTACGACTGCCGGCATGGGTGGGCTTTTGAAACAAACGGCCGTTATCGCGGGGATATCAGTCGCGGCATTTGCCTTGGCTGGCATAAGCGTGCGCGCCGCCGAAACACCTGCGGCCTGCACCAAGGAAGACTTCGAAACCGTCGTCGAGGAGGCCGCCGGTCATCTGCGCGACTTGAACGCCAAGAACCGCCCCGTATTTCAGGAAAAGCTTCGCCAGCTCAGAGACAAGCGGCATTGGAGCCACGATGCCTTTATCGAGAACGCAAAGCCTTTCGTGAAGGACGACAACACGGCCGTTTACGATCAGAAGACGGACGAACTGCTCTCGGCTATTGCATCGATGGGGCAGGAAGGTGCCGCCAACGAGACACCCGATTGCTCGTTGATGCAGGACCTCCGTGGGCGCATGAAAATGCTAGTCGAAACGCAATCCGCGAAGTGGAGCTATATGTTCAAGAAGCTCGATGCGGAACTCGCCAACTGAGGCGAGGTGGAGAACGCTAAGCGGAAAGCTTTATCGCCCTTGGCTTGGCAGCTCCCAGGCACGGCTAACGCGGAATATCCTCGTGGTCAGGGGCGCGTTCCCAGCGGTCCGGTCCGAGGCGCTCCTGCGGCTTGAATCTAGTTTTGTAAGCCATCTTGCGGGAGCCATCGATCCAATAGCCAAGATAGACGTGTGGTAGTGCGATCCGGCGCGCAAACGCGATGTGTTCCAGGATCATGTAGGTCCCGAGACCTGTTTCGACGTCTTCCGGATCGTAGAAGCTGTAGACCATCGAGATGCCGTCGGTCAGCCGGTCGCACAGAGCCACCGCCTTGAGGGGCCAAGCGTCGAAATCGAGATCTTCCGCACCTTCGGGCTTCGCGCGGTATTCCGTCAGAAACGTCTCGATGACGGTATCCTCGACCATCATCCGGTAGTCGAGCATCGTCATGTCTGCCATGCCACCGTCGCTGTGGCGCGCATCGATATAGGCACGAAAGAGCCGGAACTGCTCCATTGTCGGCGTCGGAGCCGTGCGGCGTGCGACAAGCGACGAATTTCTCTTCCAATTTCTCCGCATCGAACGGTCGGGCTGGAATTCGTCGACGAGCACGCGCACCGAAACGCAGGCCTGACAGCCCTCGCAGTAAGGAACATAGGCGATGTTCTGGCTGCGTCGAAAGCCCGTCGTCAGCAACCGGTCGACGAGTTCAGGCGGCTTGTCATGCGTGAGGTGGGTGAAGAGCTTGCGCTCGAGCTTGCCTGACAAATAGGGGCACGGCTGCGGAGCCGTCACGTAGAATTCAGGAAACTTCTTTTGCTGCTCCGTCATTCAGACGCGTCCCTCGGGCTCGAGCGTTCAAAGATGATAGGAGTATGAAGCGCCCAAATTCAAGGTATCGGCAATCACTACGCAGCATCAATAGTGAACGTCACGCAAAATAAATTGTGGTTGCGCCTTTACAACCTGCCGTTTTCGCAGACGCAAGGACAGGGTGCTGACCTAGCGGGCCTCCGCGCAACCCGGCGCTTTAGGCACCAAAGTGCGCCCGGGCTTTGGCCGCTGCGGAACGAAGGAATGCTGTCCAGCTTTAGATTTTGAACTCGGGCGAGGGCGCTTTCGGCACCCCTCGGGCACCATTTGCTCCGACCTGGCTTGCCAGCGCATAGAGCGTGCACGCCAGGACCAGCGCGACGATCATGATGCCCATCCAAAGCGCCGAACGGCGCACAAACCAACCAACCGTAGGTGTTCCAGACGCACGCGCGTCGTCCCACGCCGCACTTTGGACCCCCTGGGCCCCCTGACTAGTCATATGCTGATCTGCCGCCCTAGAAACGTGCCTCTGCGACTCACTCGCTCACATCGCCTCGAAGACCCTCTCTGCACAAGCCAGCTTTTAGCCTGTCCAGCTAAAATCGAATCGGTTGTGGCTCCCGCGCTGCTTATCGACGCTCAACATGGACCCCGCAAGGCCAAACTGTGACAAGTTCGACACTCTTTGGGGGCCGAATTAGGGACGAATTCGCAACAGCTCTGCGGCAAAAGCTCCTGATTGTAAAATAGGCAGGGAGTGCGACAGCCTCGTTCTTGTGCAGGGCAACATTTCCAGCATACTCGGGCAATATTCCCCGGAATGAATAAAAAGCAGACCAGAGGAACCGCCCAGGGCTAACGGATCGCTTCAACGAGCGATTGTCAGACCGACACCTGGAGGTCCTATGATTGAACTTGTCGTTGCAGTCTGCATGATCGATCAGCCCACGCGTTGCAAAGACGTCACGCTTAATTTCGAGGGCGAGACTGTCAGCGCCAGCCAGTGCATGATGAATGGCCAGATCGAAATGGCGAAATGGGCTGGAGAACATCCGAACTGGGTCATTCAGAAGTGGCACTGCGGTCGCGCAGGCGAATTTGCGAAGCTCTAAAGCTCTCCTGACGAGCTTGGCCAGTTAACAGGCTGGCCCGGCCTCGGCTCCCTCCTTTGTGGCACCTATGATTGGCTCGGGCGTCGCTCGTCGAGCAGGACCCCGTCCTGCAATGGCATGGAACGGGCAGAAAGGTCTGGCCCCATGGCATTTGCCATTGCTGCCCGTGTCTTGGGATTGCGCGACCTGCCGCTGCGCATGCAACGCTAGTCAGACAATGCGCGGCGGTCGCCAAATGGCTGCGCGGCCCTCCGAAAATTGCCTGGATCAGCCACCCGGGACTCGAGGAAAGCCCGAGCTACGAGATCCAGAAAAGGATTTGTCCAAATGGCGCTGGAGCCGTATTCACCTTCGGCGTCGAAGGGGGATATGAAGCGGGCGGGAAGCTCGTTTCGGGGTTGAAGCTTTTCAGCCTTCTCGCCAACATCGGCGACACTCGAAGCCTCGTCATTCATCCGGCATCGACGACGCATCGGCAATTGCAGGACGACGGGCGCATCGCGGCTGGGTAGGGCCGGGCGTTGTCAGGCTGTCGATCGGCATTGAGGATATAGACGATATTATAGGCGATCTTGAACAGGCGCTTGCTGCTGTTTAGACGCCAACGGGAAAGGGACCATGAACCACCAGCTTGTTCTTCAGTTTCAGGGCGATGATGACGACACGCTCGACAAGGTCATCGCGCTTGAGGATCGCCTGATCGAAGCGCTCGACGGATCGACGACCGCCGAAGTCGACGGCCATGAACCGGGCGACGGCGTGATCAATCTCATCCTTCTCGCAAGGAATGCAGCGAAAGTCTGGGAGAAGATCGAGCCGATCGTCGAGGATGCATCCGACGAACTCGACATCAATGCCGTCGCATTCCGGGCATTGGACGGCGAAGATTTCACGGTCCTCTGGCCGGTCGATTACGAGGGTGAGTTCGAATTGGCGTCGTGACGGTGGTCTAAAAATCCGGCCTAATGCGCCTTGACGTAGCCGCCTGGTGCATCCTCGATCGCGCCAAGTGTTTTGCCGGCAACGCGGGCCGGAATCCAGCCGCCCGATTGTTGCGACAGCCAGTCGATCCAGTACGGCCACCAGGAGCCTGGATGCTCGACCGCGGACGCCTGCCAGCCGGCAATATCCGTCATGGCTTTTCCGTCAGTCCAGTACTGATATTTGACCTTTTCGGGCGGATTGACGACGCCCGCGATATGCCCGGAACCGGCGAGGACGAACTCGATCGGCCCTCCGAACATCTGGATGCCGCGGAAGACGGAGGCGGCGGGCGCAATATGGTCCTCCCGGGCCGCAACTGAGAAGATCGGAAGTTTGATCTTCTTGAGGTTGAGCCTGACGCCGCCGAGCGTCATCTCGCCCCGAGCCAGCCGGTTCTCGTTATAGAACTCGCGCAGGTAAAACTTGTGATTGGCCGCGGCCATCCGGGTCGAATCCTGGTTCCAATACAGGAGATCGAATGGGAAGGGCTTCTTGCCGAGCAGGTAGTTGTTGACGACGTACGGCCAGATGAGGTCGCGCGGTCGCATCATATTGAAGACGTTAGCCATGCGTGAGCCGTCGAGAAATCCGCGCTCCGTCATTAGCGCATCGAGGCTCGCGAGCTGCATGTCATCGGTGAAAAGCAAGAGATCGCCCGCGAGCGAGAAGTCGACTTGAGTTGTCAGCAGCGTACAGCACTGAAATGGCTCTTCCCCCCGCTGGGCGAGGTAGGCGAGCCCTGTCGCAAGCGCCGTCCCGCCGACGCAATAGCCGAGGATGTTGATTTTCTCGAGCTGCGTCTCCGCCTGCACCGCGCGCACCGCCTCGAGGATGCCTTCGAGGACATAATCCTCGAACGTCTTGTCAGCGAGGCGCTCGTCGGGATTGACCCATGAGACGATAAATACCGTGAAGCCCTGATCGACGACGTACTTGATGAGACTCTTCGAGGACGTGAGATCGAGGATGTAATATTTGTTGATCCATGGAGGGATCATCAGGAGCGGCCGCTCGCGGACTTTCTCCGTCGTAGGGCTGTATTGGATGAGCTGGAAAAGCTCGTTTTGAAAAACAACCTTGCCCGGCGTCGTCGCGAGATTTCGGCCCAGCTCGAAGGCATTGGCGTCGGTCTGGCTGATCTTCATCAGATCGCCTGACCGCTTCATGTCTTCAGCAAGCTGGTACGCGCCCTTCAGAAGGTTTTCCGCATTCGAAGCCAGTGTCTCCCGCAGGACCTCGGGGTTCGTGATTGGGAAGTTCGAGGGCGAATAGGCGCTAGTCAGCTGCTTCAAATAGAACTCGGCTCTGTGCCGCTCGGTCGCATCGAGCCCCGGGGTAGTCGCAAGCTGGTCCTCTGCCCATTTGCAGGCGAGAAGATAAGCCTGCTTGCAGAAATCGAAGAAGGGATTGCGGTCCCACTCCGGGTCCTTGAACCGATTGTCTCCCGGCGCCGGAGCGATGAGGGGTGGTATGCCCATGCCCATCATGCGGGCGAGCACGTTGTTCCAAAGCGCCGCGAACTGACGGATGAATTCGGCCTGCGCCTCCGAAAGTTTGACCGGATCGGAAAGCCACAACCTGACGAGGGATGATAGCGTCTCGGTGGCCGCCGAGAACTCGCTTGCAGGGGTATAAGGCCCCATCTTGACATCCGGACGCTCAGCAAGCTGAACAAGTGCCGTGCTTCCCCGCTCGAACGCCTTGAGGAGGTTGGCAGCGAACGTCTCGGGGTCGGGAATCCGATAATTTGCGAAAATGGGCGGCAATTCGCGGCTGTCTTGCGGCATGGCGGCTTCAGAAGGCTTTCTAACGTTTTGTCCCGTCGGCAGGGCACGGATATCGCCAAAACCCCAGAGACTCTGCCGTCAACAGAGCCGTGGAATCAAGCGCGAATCGGTCATGGTGCCCTGGTAAAAGGTAGGGAGGAGATGTCATCATCGTGACCGCGGCATGTTTGTTCTTGCAGTGCGAAAAGGATTTCTTCGGACGCATGCTTTAATCGTCGTGTGACGGTGCGGCCCCTGCAGTACTGGACGGGACAGGGCCCCCAAGCGTAAAGAGGCGTTCGCTGGAAATATCGCGAGGCTGCGCTTGGTTAAGCGAGTGTTTTGAGCTTCATATGAATTTTGACGAATGTGGCCGCCGCTGCTGCGGCGCCGAGGGATAAAGATCATTGAGCGACGAATTTCACCGCATCAAACGTCTGCCACCGTACGTTTTTGCGGAAGTGAACCGTTTGAAGGCGGCCGCTCGCGCCAGAGGCGCGGATATCATCGATCTCGGCATGGGCAATCCCGACATGCCGACCCCGCAGCATATCGTCGACAAGCTCATCGAGACGATCAACAAGCCGCGCACGCATCGCTACTCTGCGTCTAAAGGTATCCCCGGTCTCCGTAAGGCTCAGGCAGCTTATTACGCACGCCGGTTCGGCGTGAACCTCGATCCCGAGACGGAGATCGTCGCGACGCTCGGCTCCAAGGAAGGCTTCGCCAATATCGCCCAAGCGATCGCCGCTCCCGGCGACATCGTGCTCGTCCCGAACCCGACCTATCCCATTCATGCCTTCGGGTTCATCATCGCAGGCGCCGCGATCCGCAATCTCCCCGCCAGCAACGGGGATGATTATCTGCGCGCGATTGAGCATGCGGTGAAGCACTCGATACCGAAGCCGCTGGCCGTCGTGATGTCCTACCCCTCGAATCCCACGGCGATGACCGTCGATCTCGAGTTCTACAAGGAAGCAGTGGCGCTCGCGAAGAAGCTCGACATCATTATCCTGTCTGACATCGCCTATGCCGAACTTTACTACGACGACAATCCGCCGCCCTCGATTTTGGAGGTGCCGGGCGCCAAGGACATCGCCGTCGAGTTCACGTCGCTGTCGAAGACCTACAATATGCCCGGCTGGCGCATGGGATTTGCAGTCGGCAACGAACGCTTGATCTCGGCGTTGGCGCGGGTGAAATCGTATCTCGACTACGGTGCATTCACGCCGATCCAGGTCGCCGCCGCGGCCGCGCTCAATGGGCCGCAGGACTGCGTCGACGATATCCGTGCGATGTACAAGAGCCGCCGCGATGTCCTTGTCGATAGCTTTACGAAAGCCGGTTTCCCCGTGCCGCCGCCACCGGCGACGATGTTTGCCTGGGCACCGGTGCCGGAGCGCTATCGCGATATGGGCTCCGTCGAATTCGCCAAAATGCTGATCGAGAAGGCGGACGTCGCCGTCTCCCCAGGCATCGGCTTCGGCGAATACGGCGAGGGCTTCATCCGCATCGCCCTCGTCGAGAACGAGCAGCGCATTCGTCAGGCCGCACGCTCGATCAAGAAACTCTTCTCCGAGACGACGGAAACGTCGGCTCCCGCCTCTCGCCCTCAGAAGTCCGCGACCCGATAATCGACATCATGGAACCTCTCAAACTCGGTATTGCCGGACTAGGCACGGTTGGCGGCGGATTGCTCGGACTGCTCCAGGCCAACGGCCCGCACTTTGCGAATGTCATCGGCCGCGAGATCCGGGTCACCGGAATTTCCGCGCGCAATCGCAAAAAAGAACGCGGCATTGCCGTCGATGGAGTCGAATGGTTCGACGATCCGGTGGCCCTAGCCGTTCACCCTTCGATCGACGTCTTCGTCGAGTTGATCGGGGGCGAGGATGGTGTTGCGAAGGCCGCCGTCGAAGCAGCGCTCGGTGCGAAGAAGCACGTCGTGACGGCGAACAAGGCTCTCCTTGCGAAGCATGGGGTGGAACTCGCGCGCCTCGCGGAGAAGAACGGCGTGGCCCTGAACTTCGAGGCGGCCGTCGCCGGTGGCATTCCCGTCATCAAGACGCTCCGCGAAGCTTTGGGTGCCAACCGCGTGAAGCGCGTCTATGGCATCCTGAACGGCACCTGCAACTACATCCTCTCGCAGATGCAGAGCGAGAACCGCCCGTTCGCCGACGTGCTAAAGGAAGCGCAGGCGCTGGGATACGCAGAAGCCGACCCGACGTTCGACATCGGCGGTTTCGACGCAGCACATAAGCTCGCACTGCTGACGAGTCTCGCGTTCGGCACACGCGTCGCTTTCGAGCAGATCCACGTCGAAGGCATTCAGTCGATCACCCAGGCTGACATCGAGGCGAGCGACAGCCTCGGCTATCGCATCAAGCTTCTTGGTGTCGCGATGGAAACCGAATCCGGCATCGAAGCGCGCGTGTCGCCCGCTCTCGTCTACAAGGATTCCGCAATTGCCGAGGTCTCGGGCGTCACGAATGCCGTCGCGATCGACGCGGATTTCTCCGGCACTATACTGCTCGTCGGCCCTGGTGCGGGCGCGAAGCCGACGGCCTCTGCCGTTGCGGGAGACATTCTCGACATTGCCCGCGGCCTCATTGTTCCGCCGTTCCTGACGCCGACCGCGAAGCTCAAGGCGCACAAGCGCGCCAAGCTCGATCGCCATTACGGCTCGTATTACGTACGCCTCGCGCTCTACGATAAGCCTGGCGCGATGGCTCACGTCGCCAAAAGCATGGGTGATCAAAACATCTCGCTCGAGAGTATCGTGCAGCACCGGCCGCAGACCTTGCATGCACCGCGCATCGGATCGCGCGCGCCGACGAACAGGGATCAGCCCGTCATCATCATCACCCACGAGACGACCGAAGACGCCATGCGCCGGGCGCTCGCCACGATCGAAAAGGATGGCAACGTCACCGAGCCTCCGCAGATGATACGAATTGAAGAACTTTGAACGAAATCTTGGGCACCGTGGAAGGACATGGATCATGAGCAGGGCTGAACAGGCGAACGGCGCGCACGGGCCGGGACTCGATCGCATTCTGGTGCTTGAACTTGCGCGCGTGACCGAAGCGGCAGCGATTGCAGCTGCCCATTTGCGTGGCCGGGGCAATGAGAAGGCTGCCGACAAGGCCGCCGTCGATGCCATGCGCCGCGAGCTCGGCCGTGTCGAAATTCGCGGCACCGTCGTCATCGGCGAAGGTGAGATGGACGAGGCGCCGATGCTCTACATCGGCGAGACGGTCGGCACGGGTGACGGTCCGGAGGTCGATATCGCGGTCGATCCGCTCGAAGGTACCACGATCTGCGCCAAGGCCATGCCGAACGCGCTTGCGGTTCTCGCGATTTCCGAAAAGGGCGGTCTGTTGCACGCGCCCGATATGTACATGAACAAGATCGCCGTCGGCCCCGGTTATCCTGACGGCGTCGTGCATCTTGATGCAACGCCGGCCGACAATCTCAATGCGCTCGCCAAGGCGAAGGGGGTTCCGATCCATGAGATCATGGCCTGCATCCTCGATCGTCCGCGCCACGCTGAATTGATCCGGGCCGTGCGTGAAGCCGGCGCCGGCGTCCAGCTGATCCCGGACGGCGACATCGCAGGCGTCATCTGGACGACGGACCCGAAGGAAACCGGCATCGATATCTACATGGGTTCGGGCGGAGCCCCGGAAGGCGTTCTCGCAGCGGCGGCGCTGCGCTGCATCGGCGGCCAGATCCAAGGCCGTTTGATGCCGATGAAGGACGAGGAACGCCAGCGGGCCGAGAAGATGGGCATTTCCGACATCAACCGCATCTTCAAGCTCGAGGATATGGCGTCCGCCGACGTCGTCTTCTCCGCAACCGGCGTGACCGACGGCTCGCTCCTGAAGGGCGTGCGCATCCGCGGTGACTTCGCCGAGACCGAAACGGTCGTCATGCGCTCGAAGACGGGGACCGTCCGGCGCATCAGGTCAACGGTCCGCAACGTCGGCTCACGCTTCGTTTGATCCTTGCTTTGCGTCCTATTGTGGAGACAACGCGAACGCATGCCGTCCGAAGGACCGAATCGACCTACAACTTGAATCGGGTGAGATCGATCCACAGGCACGGCGGGGATACGATTGCGGACTAATCTCGCGGCAGTAGACATCGAAACGGGCGCAGCCGAGCGTTCCTTTCTCGGCGTCACGAAAAGCGCGCGCGGATTCGCGTGGCGCGAGCGCTTGGCCGCGCATCTGAAGCCGATCGCAACGGCGATCAGCCAGCGCCACGGACTTCCCGATCTGATCGGCCGCGTCCTTGCGGCCCGCGGCGTCAGCCTCGATGCGGTGCCGACATTTCTCGATCCCACACTCAAAGCGCTGATGCCCGATCCGAGTTCGCTGCGTGACATGGACAAGGCGGCCGCGCGCCTCGCCGACGCGATTACAGCCAAACAGAATGTCGCGATCTTCGGCGATTACGATGTCGACGGTGCGTGCTCGTCGGCGCTCCTAAAGCGCTTCTTGGAATTCCACGATACACCTGCCCGCATCTACATCCCCGATCGGCTGTTCGAGGGCTATGGCCCGAACACGGCGGCGATCGAAACGCTTATCAACGAAGGCGCCAGACTGATCGTGACGGTCGACTGCGGCACTACCAGTCATGAGCCCCTGGCAGCGGCACGCAATCTTGGTGCGGATGTCGTCGTCATCGATCATCACCAGGCCGACGAACGCCTTCCGGAAGTGAATGCTCTCGTCAATCCCAACCGCCAGGACGACATTTCAGGGCAGGGGATGTTGTGTGCGGCAGGCGTCGTCTTCCTCGTGCTCGTCGCGACGACGCGCGAGCTTCGCCGCCGTGGCTACTACAGCGGCTCGCGTGAGCCGGATCTCTTGGCGCTTCTCGATTTGGTGGCGCTGGCCACCGTTGCCGACGTCGTCCCGCTCGTCGGCCTCAATCGCGCCTACGTCAAGAAGGGCCTCGCGGTCATGCGCGCACGCGAGAATGTCGGCTTGACCGCACTCGCCGATGCCGCAGGACTGTCGGTCGCGCCGACGCCGTATCACCTTGGCTTCATTCTCGGGCCGCGCATCAATGCTGGCGGCCGCATAGGCAACGCCGCCTTGGGTGCGACGCTGCTTTCGACATCAGATCCGATTGAGGCGCAGCGCATCGCCGAGCTTCTCAATCGGCTCAACAAGGAACGCAAGGATATCGAAACGCTGGTGCTCGAAGAAGCACTGGCAATCGCCGATCGCCAGCTGACGGATAATCCAGCGCGCGCCATCCTCGTTGTCGCTTCCGACGCGTGGCACAAGGGCGTCGTCGGTCTTGTCGCAAGCCGCCTTGTCGAACGCTTTCGACGACCAGCCTGCGTGATCGCATGGGAGGCGACCGCGATGGGAACAGGCTCGCTCAGATCGGTGCCCGGTATCGATCTCGGGGCCGCCATTCGCGCGGCCGTCACGGCAGGTCTTTTGGCGAAAGGCGGTGGCCACGCTATGGCGGCAGGACTGACGGTCAGCCGCGATAGCCTCGCGCTGCTCGAAACTTTCCTGCAGGATCATCTCGGTTCGGCTGCGCAGAGTGTCGGCGACACCGCGCACTTCGACATCGACGCATCGCTTGTCGCGTCAGGCGCAACTCCGGAGCTGATGGATCTTATCGAACGCGTCAGCCCCTTCGGCCAGGGCAATGCGGAGGCACGCTTCGCTCTGCCTGCCCATCGCGTGAAATTCGGTAAGATCATCGCCGACGCGCATGTTCGGGTCATCCTCGAGGGCGGTGATGGTTCGCGCATCGATGGCATCGCATTCCGGGCCGCGGGCCAGCCGCTCGGTGACGTTTTGATGTCCGCAAGCGGGATGCCGCTCCACGTCGCTGGGCACCTCCGGAAAGACACATGGGGCGGCCGCGAGCGCATCGAAATGCAGATCGAAGATGCCGCCGATCCACGCCGCCAGTAGGAAATGTAGGGTTGCCAGGATGTGGCCCATCCTGTCGCAGGAGCGAAGGGTCAGGCATGCTTGCCAAGGACGCCCAAAGCCGACTATAGGGTGCCCCTTGGCACGCCAACCGACGCTCCCTTCGTCTATCGGTTAGGACGTCAGATTTTCAATCTGAAAAGACGGGTTCGACTCCCGTAGGGAGCGCCAGCATCGGGAAAATAAAGCCCTCTTCTGGCGGCGGCACTAATCTTCATTTGCCCCGAGCAGCGGCGTCACATGGGCAAGCAAAGCCAAGCGCCGAAGCAGGTTTTGGGCGTCGTCACTTTGCACGCCATCTGCTCGGCATGACACGTCGTCGTGCCTGCGCCGTCGTCGCATTTCGTGTGGACGGGGCCCTTGCCGACGCGGCCTTGCCCGTAAATGACGTTTGCCAGACCGTGCGTCGCGAAGACGTAGGCGATATCGTGGGTCATCGCTTCGCCGACCGCTCCGATTCTTCTGCAATCAGCCTGAGCCGTCACCGAAAGTGCGCAGACCGCCGCCGCGGCGGCCAAGCAAAGTTTCAAAGAACGCATTTGCCCCTCCAAAAATGATTGATCCCCGTTCGGAAACTAGTTGAGCCCGGGGGCGCCGACAACAGAATCGCCCTGCGGCAAGCCGGTACTCCCGTAAGCAAATGGAAAGCGTGCCGCATTTGCACCATTCCGCCTGCCCGAAGTGCCCCGGCCGGGCGCACGCCGATGAACTCCACCTTCGGCACCTGACCTGCGCTCGCGGGTCGTTTGTCCTCAAAGCGGTGCGATGAGCGTCCACCAGCCCCAGGCCGTGAACAGAGAGAGCGGCACGCCGATTCCAATCATGATGGCGACAAGCTCGGGCTCAAGATCGTGATCCATCGCAATGATGCTTGCGCCGAGCATCGGCGGCATGGCCATTTCAAGTATCGCCACCTTCGCAACGGGATCGCTTGCCTGACCGAGCGCGAGATACATGAGCAGTATGGCGAGCGGAGCAGCCAACAGCCGAAAGCCCAACCCGAGGATAAGCGGGGAAACGTGTCCTGCAATATCCCTCGGGCGCAGCGTAAATCCGACCGTGGCCAGAGCCAGCGGCGTCAGCGTATCGGCGAGTGCACTAAAGAGGTGATCAAGCCAGGCCGGCCGCGCCAGAAAGTCCGTCGCGAATGCGATGAGGATGGCGATGAATGGCGGAAAGGTGATGATCCGCTTGATGACGAAGCGCCAATCGAAGTGCTCAGAGGCAGCCAACGTCGCGATAACGAGACCAAGCGTCGACAACGCGAAATAAGAGCCGAAGAGATCGATGACGATGCCGAGGCCGAGCCATTGGTTCCCGGCGAAAGCCGCGATCATCGGCAGTCCGACGAACGATGTATTGCCGAAGCCCGCAGCCAGGAGCAACGCGCCGGTGCGCTGGCGCGACCAGCCGAATCCGCGCGAGAGCGGCACGATGGTGACGATGGCGAGCAGAACGCCGATCCATGGCGTGGCGGCTGCCAACCACCATCGCCCCGTTGGTTCTATGCCCCGGAGGCTATGCAGAGCCGCGGCTGGGAGCGCGACATTAATGACCCAAGCTCCCATGACCTTGGAAGCTGAATCCGGCATGCGCTCCGTCCATCGCAAGATGATGCCAATGAGAAGACAGGCGAGAATCAATGCAATCTGCTGCACGTGATCCTCAGCATGTCAGGCGCAATTTGGCGCCCTCGCAGGAGCAAAGCATGCCCACGTTGAACTGGTCCCCGGGTATTTCTTGCAAATCCCCCGCGAAGGGCTCGCGGCGAATAATGGGAGGCTATGATAGGATGAGAGTGATTATAACGGGAAGTCTTTGCCGCCTGTAAGCGGGTGTATCAAGCTGTTTTTTTAGGCTTTTGCGGTCGAGACGGCCAACCTTGCGGTTGCGAGGAATGCGTCGGGGAATAATCGGAGCAGCGTCATCGCGTTATCAGTGAAACATTTTCTTCGCGTCAGGCAGTCCGGATGCCGACGTTAAGTTTGAGTTGAACGCAGCGTTCCACGGATGTTGCCCTAGGACAGCTACTGAATGTGCTGCTTTTCATAAAGGCAGTCAGTTGTGTCTTCATCGGCTTCGCCTCAGCTGACCTGTCCGTAGGCAGATCGGCTGACTGGACAGTTGAATTGAAGCAGAGCGTTCCGCTGGGTCGGACCCCGCATTCGACAAAACGATGCACGGAGCGCCTCTCGATCGGCACGCATCACACGTTTGATTTTGTCATATCGCTATCGCGCGCTGGAGCAAAAGGGCTTTGGTCCGATGCAAAATCGCAACGCGCCATGACCGCGAAAAGCGGGAATTTGCTGCCGATTTTATGGGATCAGTATTTCTACGGATGGTTCTGCCCCGAGGCTGAGGTTCGGCCAGTTGTCAAACAACGACGGCACCAACGGAAAGGAGTTTGCGGAAATTCAGCAATAGGGGGTATCAAGTGAAGCTTTCTATCGTTTTCAGTACCATTGCGATGGCCGGTTTAGCTGCATCCGCGAATGCAGCTGATCTCGGCGGCGCCAACGCGTACGGTCCATACAGTGCTCCGAGTTCGCCCGAACCGCTCATCGCCAACTTTTTCGACGGCGCGGCACCTGGATCGATCACTGTCGCTGGGATCACAGTTTACGGCACGGTCGACTACAGCGCTGTCTACAACTCACACGGCGCCTCGCCGACCGGTACACTCTATCAGGGTTCGCTGTACCAGATCTCGAAAATCAGCGGCGGTCCGCAGTTCAACGGCACCAATAACGCCCTGAGCCAGTCGTTCATCGGCGTGAAGACGGACGAGAAGCTTACGGACCTCTTCGGCATCGACTCGCTGACCGGCTGGTCGTTCGTTTCCGACGCTCAGATCGGTTTCGATCCGGCCTGGGGCGACATCGCCGACGTCTGCAAGACGCTGCGCTTGAACAATGGCCTCGGAGCTTTTCCTCTCGAGCAGACGGCCAATCTCGACGGCAGCCGTTGCGGCCAGATTTTCAACGGAGCGCTTTACGCCGGCGTCAAGAACAAGGACCTCGGTCAACTGACGTACGGTCGGCACAACTCGCTGTTGAACGACGCACTCGGCGCCTATGATCCCGAGGCAGGTTCATATGCGTTCTCGCTGTTCGCATTCTCCGGTACGGTCGGCGGCGGCGGCGGCGCCACCGAGGACGCGCGTTGGAACAACTCGATCCGTTATGCGAACACATTCGGCATGTTCCGGGTCGCCGGCATGTATCGGTTCGATGGGATGGAACAGGGCGGAGACGCCTATTCGGGCGACGTCGGTGTCGATCTGCCCGGAGAGCTCAAAGGCCTGTCGATCGATGGCGTCTACGCACATTTTAACGATGCCATTGCAGCGAGCAACCTGTCGGCTGGCGACTGCGCGGCCCTCGCAACCAGCATAGCGGCGTGTCAGCATCTCGATATCTTGAGCGCTACGGTGTCGGATAACGATGTCTGGTCGATTATGGCCAAGTACAATCTAGGCCACTTCGGTCTCGATAACGTCACCGCGATGGGCGGCTACGAGCACATCAATTTCTCAAATCCGGACCATCAGCTCGACAGCCTGACGACGATTGGCGGCTATCAGTTGTTCGGCGGCGATGTGAACTACAACAAGTATCTTACGGACAAGCAGTTCGACCTGTTCTGGTTCGGCGGCAAGTGGGCGATCTCGCCGAAACTGACCGCAGCGGCTGCTTGGTATCACTACGATCAGAACACGTTCGTGACCAACTCCGGAACCAGCACCACCGCATCCGTCTGCAACGGTAAGCCGGGAACGGCCGCTAGTGGCAACTGCGCGGGCTCTTTCGACTGGGTCGGAGCTTCTCTCGACTATCAGTGGACCAAACGTCTCGACCTTTATGCCGGGGTCTCCTACTCGCAGGCCGACGACGGTTTGGCCAGCGGCTTCACGTATACCAACACGTGGAACCCGGCGTTCGGCGCGCGCTTCCGGTTCTAGAAACGGGCACTGAAGAGGCGTCGCCCGCGTCCCCGAGCAGCGGTCCGCGCGGCGAGCCAATAACCTCATTTACCGTCCGCACTCCAGGCGCTGCTTCGGCAGCGCCTTCGTTTTTTTAAATAGCGGCAACTCTCGCAAGAACGCGCGATAGCGATGGCTGCCGGCGGAGCGCGTCAGGATATGGGCCTCGGTATTTGCGCCGAGGAGACTTCGCCCTCGTCGCGCGCCCGATGGTACCGAGCGGAATAACGCGGTCGAAGCGCGCCGGCTACATTCGTCGGTGATGCAACCGCTGCTCGTGTGAGCGAAAGCCCCGGAAATCGCGAGCATCGCCTCAATCAATTCGAGAATGGAGCGTGCGCATGTCGAAACTGCCTCTTGCCGCCGCAGCCTCTCTTTCTGTGCTTGCGATCGCAACTGCCGCCAGCGCTCATGCCCGGTGTGATGGCGATTTCCAGCTGCTCCATGGCAATTGGGTCGCAACCCGTTATTGCCAGCGCGTCGGCGCTGAGCATGTCGCGAACAGGTACCACGAGCACATCACCCATCATACGGTGCAATCGTCCGATATGACGCCGGACGAATTCTGCCGTTGGCACAATGCCGAAATCGAAACGTCGACGTATTGCTCGAGCTACAACTGATCGTGCACGAGCCAGCCCGTCGCGAAGTGGAAGGATGTCGGTCGCCGTGAGGAGCGAAGGCGTCAGGTCCGCTCTGTCCCGGAATTCGGATCGGACTTCGTCGGAAGCATCATTTCTTCAAGCCGGACCGCGATCCTGACTAGATCTGCGATATTGCGGGCGCCTGTCTTCTCCATGACCCAGGCCCGATACGTCTCGACGGTGCGTGGACTGATCTTCAGGGTCTGAGCAATCTCTTTGTTCGACAATCCCTTCACCGCAAGATCCATCACCTGCCGCTGGCGATCCGAGAGCTCGTTGACGCGCGTTGCCAGCCGCGCAACCTCCTGGTCCTGCAGGCGTCTTTGCGCCGTCTGTCCGACAGCCGACGAGATGCTCTCGATCAGGCGGTCGGGCGAGAATGGCTTTTCGATGAAATCGTGAGCACCGGCTTTGAGCGCAGCGACAGCCATCTCGACGTCTCCGTGACCGGTGATCAAGACGAGCGGCACCATTGGCCACTTCTTCGCGAGCATCTTCTGCAGCTCGAGGCCGGAAAGCCCCGGCATGCGGATATCGCACACGATGCAGATTGGGAGCTCGCCGCCATTAAGCGCTGCAATGAACTGTTCCGCCGAGGCAAAGGAGCAGACACCGAAGCCATGGTTGCTCAGCATGAGGGATAGCGAATCTCGGACGGGTTCATCATCGTCTATGATCGCGACTGCCGATGCCAACGTCATTGTGCGGCTCCTCTTGGAAATGAATTCAGTCGGATACGCACCAGGGCGCCTTCGTCATCGTTGCCGAGAAGCAGTTCGCCGCCGTGGCCTTCGACAATCGTTTGGCTGAGTGAGAGGCCGACGCCGAGCCCATCCTTTTTCTTCGAGGCGCGAATGCCTGATTTCCGGAGATTGAAATCGGGCGGAAAGCCCGGTCCGCTGTCCCGTATCTGAATTTCGATGCGATTATTCTCAATGTTCCGCGCGGTGATATTGATCAGTCGTTCTTTCGACGGAGAATTATCGCTCATCGCGTCGATCGCATTCGAAATGATATTCATGAGAACCTGCTCGATCTGCAAACGATCGACTGCGACGTTCCGGATGTCCCGGGCGATCGCGACCTTGACCGAAGCGCCCGTGCGCCGAAAATTCGGCTCGAGAAGATCCAGAGCCTCGCGAATAAGAAGATGAGGATTTTGTTCGCCGATCTGCCGCCTCCCGAGCCTGATGAAGTCCCGGAGATTGCGGACGACGGCGGCGGTGCGGTCGACCTGGCTCGCGACTTTCGACGCGGCTTCGATTGCGATCGTTTTGTCACCTTCGCCCTTAACGAGATATTCGTGCACGAGGCGCGTGTAATTCGAAATGGCGGTCAGCGGCTGATTGATTTCGTGGGCGATGGCCGTCGTGACTTCCCCCGCGCTACCTAGTCGAAAGATTTGCGAGACCGATTCCTGGTTGAGCCGAAGCTCCTGTTCGAAGCGGCGCCGATCGGTCACGAGTCCGCCAATGGCCAAACCTGTGAACGCCAAGACAAGCATCAACGACTGATACGTCGTCACGCCTGCGAGCTGCGGACCGGAAATGAGGAGAGCAATGACGAGGCCCACCTCCGTCGCGACAAGCCCGAAGGTCGCGCCCTCGAGCCCGTGCCTCAGCGCGATCCAGATGATCGGGAAGAACATAACGTTGAACAGGCGGAAGTGCGGAAGACTGCTAAATCCGAACGCAAAGACGAGGGCGGCCACGATCGCGCACGCCTGAATGACTGATTCGAGATTGGGTTTGGGAATGCCTCCCGCGCTCGCGACCACAAGAAGAAAAGGCGTGATGATCGAAACGCCAATCAGATCACCGACCGCGTACCTGAAGATACTGTAAGGAACCTCGGGCGCGGTCAAAACACCCGACAGCGCCAGGATGGTTACTGACGCACTTGCCACCAGCACCGAGCTTACGATTGCCGTCCCTTCCAGAACGAGGATGTCGCGTAATGTCGCAAGCTTGATGTCGAAGTGCCAGCGTGATTGCTGAACCCAATTCAGCGCGACGGCATATCCCCCGCCCACGATAACGGGTGAGAGCAACTGAACCAGAAAGGGAAGTTCCCGGCGCAGGACGAGATTCGAAGCCGCGACGCCCAACAGGAGATACGGCCAGAACGACCTGCCGAAGATGAGAAAAGCCGCAAATGCCAAGCCTGTTTCGGGGCTCCACGGCACGATCCCGAACGAAGGCGTCGACGAAATGATGCTTAGCCAACCGAGCGTAACGTATGCGATGATGTAGACGGGGCCGATCAACCAGATCGGCGAGGCTTGCATACGGGCCATACGATTCGCATGCGTTCTTTCTGTTACGACGACTTGCGACATCGGCTTTTCCTACGCTGCTTGGCGTCTCGCCACTCCGTATGGGAACGGAGGCTTAGCCACCGACGGATGGCCACGCAAGCACTCGGCCGGAATTTCCATCGAGGACGTCGGAACGAATATACGCCCGCAGTTGCGCTGCGCTACGTGCGGCACCGCGCAAAATGACGTGATTGTAATAATAGTGACGAAACGCGGGAGAGGCCAGTCGGAAACCCGCCGATCGTTAAACGGGTGCCGGCGAATATTTCCGTCGTGGGGACGGGATCGTTTCGGCGCCGCTGTATGAGCATGAGCGTTGAGGGCTTGAGTGGCCGCGTCGAGGATATCGCGGTCGAGCGGTAATTGTTGGAAGCATTGAGCGGCCGCCGCCATCGCCGAGGAACACAGAACGGATGTCGCTACCACGGTTTTCCCTTACGCACCCTCACTCGGTAGCGGCGATCATCATCCTTGTATGTCTGCTGGGCTTCGGCGCGGTGATGCGCATGCCGACCGACATTTTTCCCGACATCAACATCCCGGTCGTCAGTGTCGTCTGGACTTACAGCGGCATGAGCGCCGAGGAAATGCAGGATCGCATTCTTATCAAGCATGAGCGACAAATGGCGTCGCTCGTCGACGACATCGCGCGCATCGAAGCCAACAGCTACACCGGCGTCGGTGTGATCAAAGTATATCTACATGAGGGCGCCGATGTCAGCCGCGCCATCACGCAGTTGGCGAGTTCTGCGCTCACTGTGCTGAAGAGCATGCCGCGCAATATCACGCCACCGCTTATCGTCCGTTATAGCGCGACGGACGTTTCCGTGATCCAGCTCAGTCTCTCAAGTAAGTTCCTGCCGGATTCGCGGCTGACGGATCTCGGCCAGCAGGTTTTGCGGCCCAATCTCGCCGTCGTGCATGGCGCGCAGGTTCCTTATCCTTACGGCGGCAAAATCCGCGTCGTGATGGTGGACCTCGATCCGCATGCATTGCAGGCGCGCGGTCTGACGCCGGCGGACGTCTCCGAGGCGCTCGCGAAGCAAAATATCATCGTTCCCTCGGGCGACGTGAAGGTCGGGTCGAAGGATTATGCCGTCGCGATGAACAATACCCCCGACCTGATTTCGACGATCTCCAACTTCCCCCTCAAGCAGATTGACGGAAAAACCATTTTCGTCCGGGACATCGGACACGTCCACGACGGCAGCGAGGTGCAGACGAATTCGGTCAGCCAGGACGGTTCGCCCGGCGCCCTGATGCTGGTCCGAAAGACCGGCAACGCATCGACGCTCGACGTCATCAATGGCGTCAAGGCCGCGCTCCCTGAGCTGCAGCGCATGATGCCGAAAGGCGTGACCATAAAAGCCATTTTCGATCAGTCGATCTTCGTCAAGGCAGCGCTTAACAGTGTCGTGATGGGCGGCCTCATGGCAGCGGGGCTGACGGCCCTGATGATCCTATTGTTCCTTGGAAACTGGCGGCTGACGATCATCATCCTGGCATCGATTCCGTTGTCGATCATTTCCGCAATGTTGATGCTCTACATCGCGGGACAGACGCTCAATACGATGACGCTCGGCGGCTTTGCGCTCGCGGTTGGCATCCTCGTCGATAACGCGACGGTGGTGATCGAAAATATCGAGCGACACGTGGGACTGGGTGAGGCCCTCGAGGAAGCCATCCTCAACGGAACGTCCGAAGTCGGCCTCCCGACGCTTCTTTCGACCTTGTCGATCAGCGTCGTCTTCGTTCCCGTGTTTCTCCTTACGGGTACGGCGAAATATTTGTTCTCGCCGCTATCGCTGTCGGTGATCCTGTCTCTTTGCGCCAGCCTTCTTCTATCGTTTACGCTGGTTCCTGTGCTCTTCAAGTATCTGATGCGGTCGCAGGTAGGGAAACATGGCGGCGGTCATGAGCAGAAGCACGGGCTGGCGCGTTTCAATCCTTTCAGCATCATTCATCGCGGCTTCGAGCGAGGTTTTGAGGCTTTTCGCGAAAAATATCACCACACCGTCTCCTGGTGCGTGAACCGCCCATTGCCGACGACGCTCTTCTTCCTTGCTCTGCTCGGATTTACCGTGCTGCCTCTGCAAAATCTTGGAATGGACTTCTTCCCGAAGATCGACGCTGGGCAGATGCGCCTCCACGTTCGCGCGCCTCCCGGCACGCGCATCGAGGACACGCAGAAATATTTCAGTGAGGTCGAGCGTGCCATTCGCAAGATCGTCGGGAAGAACCAGATCGACGATATTCTGGATAACATCGGTCTGCCATACAGCGGCATCAACATCGCCCTGAGCGACACGGCAACGGTCGGTCCGATGGACGGCGAGATTCTTGTTTCGCTGAAGAAGAATCACACGCCGACGGACGAGCACGTCGCCGATCTTCGCCGCGAGTTGCCGAAACTCTTCCCCGAGCTCCAATTTTTTTTCCAGCCGGCGGACATCGTCAACCAGGTTTTGAATTTCGGCCAGCCCGCGCCGATCGACATTCGCGTCACGGGGCGTGATTCGGACAAGACCTACGCGGTCGCTACGAAAATAGCGCACGATCTGAATGCAGTTCCCGGTATCGTCGATTCACACTTGTTCCAGGTGCCCGACGCTCCCGCGCTGAAGGTCGATGTCGATCGCACGAAGGCCAGGGATCTGAGACTCGACCAAAACGGCCTGGCGAACGACGTATTGGTGACGCTGAACTCGAGTGCGCAGATTTCTCCGAACTTCTGGCTGAACCCAAAGAACAAAGTGAGCTATCCGCTGGTCGTTCAAACGCCGACGTACCGGGTGAACTCGACGAAAGATTTGTGGACGCTACCCGTCACGGCGCCAAATCAGAAGAGATCACAGCTCTTGATGAACGTCGCGAAGTTCGGCCGAACGAAGGTGCCGATGATCGTATCGCAGCTGAATATCGCGCCGATCTTCGATGTTGACGCCGATGTTCAGGGTCGAGACCTCGCCTCCGCGGCAGATGCGATCGACAAGGTGCTCGCGAAAGACCGCCCGGACGTTGCCAGCGGCATCAAGGTGAAGCTCAGCGGGCAGATCGAGACGATGAGGCAAAGCTTCGCTGGCCTTTTCGGAGGCATGGCGCTCGCCGTCATTCTCGTATTCCTGCTCCTGGTGATCAATTTTCAGAGCTGGCTCGATCCGTTGATCGTTTTGATGGCGGTGCCTTTCGCCCTTGCAGGCATCATTTGGATGCTTTTCGTCACAGGAACGCACATTAGTGTTCCGGCATTGATGGGGAGCCTGATGTGCATCGGGCTTACGACAGCGAACGGAATTCTTGTTCTGACGTTTGCCAATCAGCGGGCCGAATTGGGTGACAATCCCATGAACGCGGCGATCGCGGCTGGCTATACGCGGTTACGTCCGGTTTTGATGACCGCCGGCGCCATGATCCTCGGCATGATCCCGATGGCATTGGGTGTCGGCGAAGGCGGTGAGCAGAACGCGCCGCTCGCGCGTGCGGTCATCGGCGGTCTCCTGTTCGCCACGATCGCCACGTTGATCTTCGTCCCGACAATGTATCGTGTCCTGCGACGCAAACCGGTTTCAAAAACTGAACGTGGGAGCCTACCCCTTGAGCATGCTTGAGAAACGCGATGACGCTGCAGACGCGGCCGAAAAGCATCCGAGCGAGACCGATCCGGTCTCCCGGCAAGACGAATCGCCAACGAAGAGTTCTGCAATGACGCCTGCGCAAGACTATCCAAAATCGACCGGACGGTGGATGTCGGTCATCGCACTGCTTGTTGCGGCGGGACTTGGCGGAGCGTTCGTCATGGTCAGCCGAATCAAGGCGCGGGAGGAATACGGCCTCGAGCAGCAGACACTCAAATCCGTCGCCATGCTGCCCCTCATAGACGTGGCAGCCGCGAAGCCTGGACCGGCATTTAATTCACTGATTTTGCCGGGCGATACGGCAGCTTGGTATCGGACGATCATTTACTCTCGTGTCAACGGCTATCTCGCCAACTGGAAGGTTGATATCGGCGATCGCGTCAAGAAGGGCGAAGTGCTGGCAACCATCGACACTCCAGATCTCGACGCGCAGTTGGACGCCGCCCGTGCCGAGTTGGCGGCTGCACAGGCCGAGACGAAAGTCAGGCAGGCCGATGCCGACTTCGCGCGAACCAGCTATAATAGATGGCGCGATTCGCCGAAGGGGGTTGTTTCCGATCAGGAGCGTGAGGAGAAAAAGGCGGCGAACGACAGCAGCATAGCCAAACTGAATGCAGCCAAGGCCCAGGTCGCCGTCGACCAAGCCAAGGTCGATGGATTGATGACATTGACGCAGTTCAAGAATGTTACCGCTCCCTTCGACGGCATTATCACGGATCGTCGCGTCGATCCCGGCGACCTCGTAACCGCCGGAAGTTCCGCAAATACGTCACCGCTGTTCGTGCTCCAGAAAACGAACGTAATCCGGATCTTCTCACGGGTTCCTCAGCACGTTGCCACGCGCCTTTCCGTTGGCTCGAAGGTGAAGGTCATGTCGGATGGCTCCGGAACGGCCTACGAAGGCAAGATCGTGCGCACGACCGGATCTGTCGATCCGAGGGCGCGTACGATGCTGGTCGAAGCTGATCTGCCAAACGAGAATTATGCCCTCTCACCAGGAATGTACGTTCGCGTCGAATTTCATGTGGCCCAGGCGCCGAGCGTGGAAGTGCCGGCCGCGGCGATCGTCTTTCATGGAAAAGGGCCCCAAGTCGCGGTCGTCGAGAACGGAAAGATTTCTTTCCGCAACGTTACGATTGCCACCGATAACGGCGATTTCCTGGATCTCGCATCGGGCATCAAAGTAGGAGACCGTGTGGCGCTGAATCTGAATAGCCAGATCTCTGATGGCGACAAGGTCGCGATCAACAACGACGTTCCCAAGGCTCAAAGCTGATGAGGCGTCGGGGGGGACTGAAATATCTGCTTCCGATCTTGGCCGGGGGGCTATCGGGATGCGCTGTCGGGCCGGACTACCTGCTGCCGCACATCGGCGCGCCGGCGATGTTCACGACCGGAAGCCTCAGTGGCGAAGGACATAGCTCCGTAGCCGTCGTTCAGGCCGGTTCACCTGCCATCGTCCGGTGGTGGACTCTTCTGAAGGATCCCCAACTCGAATCGCTGATCGAACGCGCCATAGTTGCGAACCCGGATATCGAAATCGCAGCCGATCATATTCGCGCTGCCCGCGCCAACGAAGTTGCAGTCCGCGGACTGGCATTGCCGATCGTGGAGGCGAGCGCGGGTGCAGGCCGGGGCACTGGAACCAATTCGACCAAAGGCCGTGTGTCGGCACCGCTCAATGCTGCGACGAATACAAATGGCCTCGAAGAGATTACGCACGTCGCGGGCTTCGACGCGGGTTGGGAACTCGACCTCTTCGGCAAAGATCGCCGTGCCTATGAAGCCGCGCAATATTCGACGGACGTCGCAGTAGAGCAGCGGCACGCGGTGCTTATTTCTGTCGTCGCTGAAGTCGCACGCGCCTACATCGCGACACGAGGCGTGCAGGCGAAGATCAAAGTGGCGAACGGAAACATCGCGAGGGCGCAGAAGACGCTCGACATCATGAAGACACGCTTCGATCGCGGTCTGACGAATGAACTCGACGTGCGGCTTGCCTCGCGTCAGCTCGCGATCCTCAAGGCCGAGTTGGCTCCGCTCGCCGCCGACGAATATGCGGGCTGTGCGCGCATTGCCGTGCTGCTCGGCACCTATTCGGGCGGTATCTGCCAGCAGTTGCGCAACAATCGCAGAATTCCCGACACGCCTGATCGTCTGAAGACGGGAATGCCCGTCGACGTGATCCGCCGACGGCCGGATGTGCGCGCCGCAGAGCGTCAGCTTGCGGTCGAAACGGCGCGCATCGGCGTTGCGGTTGCGGATCTTTTTCCCCGCGTCGCGATCACGGCAGGCGGCGGTCTGCAGGGCCAAGGCCTCGGAGTCGTGCCGGTCATAACGAAAAGCATCTACTCGGTCGGGCCGTCGCTATATTGGCCGCTGCTCGATTTCGGGACGCTCGATTCGCTCGTGCATATCCAACAGCTCCAGGCCGACGCACAGTATCTGACCTACAAACGCGTCGTCATTTCGAGCGTGGAGGAAGCCAACGTTGCGTTGTCACGGTATCGTGCTGCGATGGCGCAGCTCAAATCTTTGGCGACTGCAGTCAAGGAAAGCAAAGGCGCGGTTGACGTCGCGAGCGAACGCTATGATCGCGGTGTGACCGACTCGCTCAACGTGCTCGATGCCGAACGGCAGTACGACGAGCTGAACCTTCAGTACGTACAGGCTAAGGCCGACGCGGCGACAGCGTTCATCGCCGTCTATAAGGCGCTTGGCGGCGGTTGGGAAATGTTCGAGCAAGACCTGCCAGCACCGCGTGCCCGGCCGGCGGTTCTCGCTGCCTTTGATCATCTGCATGATTGAGCACAAACGGATTTTCGGGCGACGAGAACGAAGGCTAAGAAGCCACCAGCTTATTTTGCGGTCGTGACCACGGACGGATCGTCTGTCTGTGCGCGCTTATTGGGCAACCGATCGAGCGCCAGCTTGTCCACGATCGCAGCGTTGTTCATGGGATCGATCGCGAGCACATGATCGAAATCGGCGCGGGCTTTTGCTAGATCGCCAATCGCGCCATAGGCGTTACCCCGCCCGATATAGGCGTTGAGCAATGACGGATCGAGTGCGATCGCATGATCGTAGTCGCGGATGGCATCCTTTATCCGGCCAAGCGACGCGAGGCTTTTGGCGCGATTGAAATAGAGCTTCTGCTCGTTCGGCGCGAGTTCGATGGCGCGATTGTAACTCGCCAGCGCATCTTTGAATTTTCCCTCGGATCGCAAAGCGATCGCGAGGTTGTTATAGGCTCGGACGCTGAGCGGATTGATATGGATTGCGGCCTGATCGTCGGCAATCGCTTTGTCGTAGGCGTGTTCTGACGCAAAAACGATGGCGCGCGCTTCGTAAGCGGTCTCATCTTGCGGCGAAAGCGTGATCGCCTTGTTGAAATCGGAAACGGCCTTCGGGAAATCACTGGTGGCGAAATAGGCGAGACCGCGGTTGAGGTAAGCAATTTCCACGTTTGCCGGCGATCCCGCGCCACCTTCGATGACGGCCGTGCACGCAAAGATGTGCTGCGCGGGCGTTAGCGCATCGGCGCAAGGGTCCGCGCCTTCAGCGAGCGCATCGGGTCCAGCGCCAGAAATCCCCATGACGACGATCAACGCCAAAATGCTGGTCGACGTACGCAGAAAGGACATGAAATCTCGTCTCCGATGCGTAGCAATCGGACTCCAGGCGTCAAAGCGCCATGCTCTTGTTGCTGCTCCTGCCCACCTGATTTGATCTTGCATAGATCCGTATGAATACGGACCATGCAATACTGACGGTTGTTTTCTGGCGAGACGTGCGTCAGCTTTTTGCGATATAGCGAGTCGGAAATAATGTTGGGGGACTGCTATGGGGATCTACAGGACGTTGGGAGCGACATTGTTTCTTGGGTGCTGTTGCGCATCGCCGGTGGTCGCCGGAGGTTTGCCGCAGACGGGCGAGGGCTCAGGCGTCCCTCAAGACCTGACCATGCCCGCGCCGAGTTACCTCGGCGCGACTTCGGACCCTGAAGCGACCGATCCAATTGATGATTTCTGGGAACGATGGCAGGAAATCGCGCGCGCGGCGAAGGCCTCGCAGCCCGATTGGATGACGCCGCTCGCCACTGTGACGCCGAGATTGGAACAGGAGTTCCGCTCTGACCAGTTCTTCGAGCAGATGGGAAACGGCGGTCATCTGAACGTTTATGACGGCGGCAAGGGGCTCGAGGTCATTCCGACGATGACCAACGAAGTGCTCATCAATCTGCCGCCCTATGACGAGCGCACGCATGAGAAGCAGGCCTCAGGCTGGGGTGACTGGCCAGCCGTCACGATCAAGCAGCGCCTCATCAGTGCCAACAAGGAGAACGGCGATTACATCGTAACGGCATTTTTCGGCGTGCAGGCCCCGACGGGAGAGGTGCCATTCACTAACGATGCCTGGGTCGTGACGCCGACACTCGCAGCCGGCAAGGGCTGGGGAGACTTCGACATTCAGGCCACAGTTGGCGTCCCGATCCCGCTGGAGCACGAGAACGAAATCGGGACATCGATCGTCACCAATGTCGCTTTTCAATACCATATTGCCAAATACTTCTGGCCGGAATTCGAGGTGAACTACACCCATTGGGCGGATGGCGAGCGCAGCGGTAAAGACCAAGTCTTCCTGACGCCGGGGCTCATCCTCGGCCGCTTCAAGGTCTGCGACGACAGCAATCTGATCGTCGGTGCCGGCTATCAGTTTGCCGTGACACCAAAAACGACCTCGCCGGTGCTGACGCCGACCTATGATAGCAATTGGATCATTACCACGCGCCTTTCATTCTAGCTGCGCGGCATCGTATTTTTACGGAGGGGTTAGCCAGCAATTTAATGGAATCGCTGTTCACATATAGTCGCGGCGTTACAGACCTCAACTTGAAGCCCCCGCTTGACCCGAAGCAGGGGCTTTTTCTTTTCGATCGGCGGAAAACCGTGCTGCTGTCACATTCCGGGAATGGGCAGGCACTCCATCACTTCAACCCGGTCACCGGGAAAAATCGTGAAGTGCGGATGATTGAGGAATAGCTTTGCGGCCTCCTCCTGCGAGTTTGCCTTGACGACCGTCCATCCACCCAATTCGTTGCGGGTGTCCGAAATGCCGGTCTTGTCGGCACGCTTCGTCTTGCCTAGCGGCGACCCCATCTCGGCGATCGCGTCTTTGTGGTCCGACACCCATTTGTGCCACGCCGCCATACCTTTTTGCTCGCGTTCTTTGCGGTCGGCATCGGAAAGCTTCTTCCAGGCTTCCATCGCTTCGGGCTTCCCTAGGAATACAGCGAGATAGTTTTTCATTGCGTTTCTCCTTTCATTCAAGGTCCGGACTACTTCCTTACGGGTCCGTTGATCGCCCAGATCACGCCAAACGGATCCAGGACCTGACCGTATCGATCTCCCCAGAACATGTCGGCGACCGGCATCTTCGGCGAACATCCCGCAGCGATTGCCCGCGCGTACCACGCGTCGGTATCGTCGACCGTAAGCGTGATGTTGAAACCGGCGGGCTTGACCACCGGGTGCCCGTGCTCGGGATAAAAATCACCGAGCATGACGGACGATCCGTTGATGTAGAGGTGGGCATGCATCGTGCGGCCCTTCTCGTCGGGCGGAAAGAGCGTTGCCAACTCGCCGGCAAAAGCCTTCTGGTAGAACTCAGCGGCTTTCACCGCGCCATCGACCGCGAGGTAAACGATCGCGCCACCTTTGACCGGTGCCTTGGCTTCATTGGACATGATGCTCTCCCGTTTGACGACATCTTCCAGGACGGGCGAAGAGGCACAAAACAGACACCGCTTTCGAAAATTCTATTTCGCATCCTGAATGAGACGATCGAGATGTTGCCGGATGTGCGCCGCCTGAGCGGGGGTGCCCGCCAAAGAAATCGCGCGGTCGAAGTCCGCGCGGGCTTCGGCGGTCCGACCGAGCTGCAGCAGGAATGCGCCGCGGGCTCCAAAATAGTGAAAGTAGCTGGAGAGGGCTTTTTCCAGCGGCGCGATCATGCCAAGACCCGCTTCCGGCCCATGCAACTTCGCGATGGCGACCGCGCGGTTCAGCGTTACGACAGGCGACGGCTGCATCCGTTCGAGCGCCGCATAAAGCGCATCGATCGCGGCCCAATCCGTTTCTGCAAAACTTGCGGCGCGCGCATGCGTTGCCGCGATGGCCGCCTGCACCTGATATGGGCCGGGCTGATTGTGACGCATCGCCTTGTCCAGCAGCGCCAGACCTTCGTTTATGAGCTTCCTGTTCCAGAGCGAGCGATCTTGATCTTCAAGAAGTATGGCATCGCCTGCATGGTCAAATCGCGCGGGTAAGCGTGATTGCTGCAACAGCATCAATGCTGTGAGGCCCATGATTTCGGGCTCGACCGGGAACAGGCGTAGGAGCAGCCGCGCCAGTCGAATAGCCTCATCGCAAAGGGAAGCGCGCGCCGGTTCGTTTCCGGCCGTATAGCCTTCGTTGAAAAGCAGGTAGATCATCGTCCCGACGGCGGCGAGCCGCTCGTTTCGCTCGACGGCATCCGGTGTTTCGAACGGCACGTCTGCCTTTGCAATACGTGCTTTGGCACGCGTGATGCGCTGCTCCATCGCGGCGTCGCTCACCAGGAACGCGCGCGCGATTTGTGGCACCGAAAGACCGGAGACGATGCGCAGAGCCAGCGCGATCTGCTGGGTCGCCGGAAGCTCCGGATGGCAGCAGATGAAAAGCAAGCGCAGAACATCGTCGCGATAATGGGATTCATCGAGGCGGTCGACGAGCGGCGCCTCCGCATCGTTGAGATCGGAAATCACATCATCCGGAGGCAGCGCCACGTCGCGGCTTTGACGTCGGGTTCGATCAAGGGCTGCATTGCGCCCGACCAGGATCAGCCACGCCACCGGATCGCGCGGCGGACCATTTCGTGGCCAGTTCCGGAGCGCACGAAGACAGGCCTCCTGATAGGCCTCTTCCGCCGTGTCCATGTCGCGGAAATAGCGCAGCAGCGCACTGACGGCTTGCGGCCGTGCAGCAGTCAGTGTGCTGTCGATCCAGGCCGGATCATGGATCACTTGGTTCATCTCAATAGGCTTTGACGCGATCTTTCGGGGCATTCTCACGCGCTTCGGGCACGTAGAGCGCTATCGGGCGGATTTCGTAAACGCTTGTCGGATTGGCGGCAGAAAGCTCTCGCGCAACGGCCAACGCGGCGTCGAGGTCGGCCACATCGATGACGTAGAACCCGAGAAGCTGCTCTTTCGTCTCTGCGAATGGCCCGTCGATCACCATGTCGGGCGCGCGCAGCGTCGTGGCGGTCGTCGTCGGCAACAACCGCAGCGCCGGCCCTAGCTTGCCTTCCTTCACGAGTTTTTCGTGAACCACATTCAGTCGATTCATCACCGCGTCGTCTTCCTCCTTGCTCCAGGACCACACGACGTCTTCTTTGTTGTAACAAAGCAGGGTGTAGAGCATGGCATCTCCTCATTGGCCGTTCCAAGGACGTCTCAACCACGGCACGCCCGACAGCATCGAGAAAAAAAGGCCGGTGCCCCAGCCGCTCGTGGGGCCGGTCATTAGCATGAAACACCAAACGATCCATGACGAGCACCTGGATCGGCGCCGAAGCTGATGTCCAAAAATCGCTTCAGTCGTGTGTCGGATCAGTCAAGGACCGAACGTCTTTAAAGCGGAGGGCGCGACCTTCAGGGAGATCCGCCCCGTTCGCGAAAACAAGGAGCGACGTCGTGTCTGCTAAACAGAAAGCTGCCGCATCACAAACCAATACCATCCGTTTGCATCGGGTCCTCGCCACCGAGCCGGAAAAGGTCTATCGCGCCTTCCTCGAAGCCGAGGCGTTGGCCAAATGGCTGCCGCCATACGGCTTTACGTGCACGGTCGAGCATATGGAGGGAAAGGTCGGCGGCAAATTCAGAATGTCGTTCCGCAATTTCACGACGGGGAAAGGGCATTCATTTGGTGGCGAGTACCTCGAACTCGTCCCGAATGAACTCATCCGCTATACAGACCGTTTCGACGACCCGAATCTGCCCGGCATCATGCATGTCACGGTCGCCCTCAAAGCCGTTTCGGTGGGCACCGAAATCAACATTGAGCAGTCGGGCATTCCGTCCGCCATTCCGACGGAAGCTTGCTATCTGGGATGGCAGCAGTCGCTCGCGCAGCTCGCGCAACTCGTTGAGCCTGATATTCCGGAATAAGGGCAGATCGAATTGATAGACAAAGCCAAGTCCAGCAAGCGAATGACGTCGACTGCACGCGCGATCGGGCTAAGCGGAGATGGTGGCAAGAACGCGTCTCCTCTCGATTGGAATAGCATCGTCAGTTACGCCATCAGGCTGCCCGGCGCGGAGCTTTCGAGTCACTACGGCAAGCCGGCCGTCAAAGTCGATGGCCGGGCCATGTTGGGGACGGCTCGGGAAGAGGGAAGCTTTGTTCTCCACATCGACCTGGACACCAAACAAATCCTTCTCGAGACCGATCCGAAAACATTCTGGCAGACGCCTCACTACGAGGGCTGGCCTTGCCTCCTCGTGCGCTATGACAGCGCCGACCCGGAGCGCGTGCTGACGATGGTGCAACGGTCGTGGGAATGGGCGAAAAACCTCGGTCCTCCTCGCGCTCGCGCAAAACGCTAAAACGGAAATCGCGGATGAGATAATTTTCGCTTTCAACGCGAGGAACGTCGATCCGAAAGCGAAGTCGTCTATCTTCACTGGGCATAAGACGATGTACGCCGCAAAGCGGCAGCATCTCTTCCCGAATTTTTCAAGAAGCCGCGATACGCGTCAGGAGCCTTTCAGCCACTTCAGTCTGTGAACGCTGAATTTACGATCAGCATCCGTCCAGACATCTTCCGATTTCCAGGAAGCGGCCATCGAAAGGCTTAGAAACTCTTCGAGGCTATACTTGTAGGAGTTTTCGGTGTGAATGGTCTCGCCCGACCGGAAGTGAAAAGGGCGTCCACAGACCTCGACTGTCTGATCCTTCGTGCTGACGAGATGCATTTCAATGCGGCCCTCGCGGGGATCGTAGATGGCCTCATGGCGGAAGCCGTCCTCGTCGATGGTGCCACCGAGTTCGCGATTGATGCGCGTCAGAAGGTTAAGATTGAACGCAGCCGTCACGCCTGCCGAGTCGTTGTAGGCGTTGACGAGATCTCGCGGATCTTTCTTCAGATCGATACCTATGATGAGTTCGCTCTGGCGGCCAAGCACCCGTCCGAAAGCGGCAAGTAGACGCTTTGCATCGCGAGGCACCAGGTTCCCGATCGTGGAGCCGGGGAAAAATCCGGTCATCGGCCGGGTAGAGAGATCCTCCGGTATCTCGATGTAACCGGAGAAATCGCCGACGACGGTGCGGACGTCCAGTCCCGGATAGCGATTTCCAAGTCGCGCCTTGGCTTCGGCAAGCGCCGTTTCCGAGACGTCGATTGCGATGTAAGTCACATGATGCGCGACGCGGTCGAGCAGAATCTCGGTTTTGAGGCTCGAGCCGGATCCGAATTCGACCAGCACGCCGCCATCGCCGATGCTCTCGGCAATTTCGTCGGCATGATCCGCCAGAATGGCGGCCTCTGTCCGTGTCGGATAATATTCCGGCAATTGCGTGATTTCTTCGAACAGTTCGCTGCCGCGCGCGTCATAGAAAAAGCGGCAGGGCAGCGACTTTTTTTCTTTCGAGAGGCCCTCTAGCACCGCGATGGCGAAATCATTCTCGATTTCGCCGAGTTCGCAGACCATTCGTTCGGCGCTCATTCGTGCGGCGCGTTGTGCGGAACTCATTGATCGACCTCCGAAGCCAGGCGAAGGCCGATGAACTGCCAGCGCTGATGGGGATAAAAGAAATTGCGATAGGTCGCGCGTGAATGGCCTTTGGGAGTCACACAGGACGAGCCGCGGAGCACATGTTGCCTCACCATGAATTTGCCGTTGTATTCGCCGATCGCGCCGACGGGCGGCTTGTATCCGGGGTAGGGCAGATAGGCGCTGGACGTCCATTGCCAGACGTCGCCGTAGAACTGTGCCGCGCGTTCTTCTGCTGCCGCTGCCCGGCGCGGCCGCAGAACATTGATATCGAGACCGCGGCTGCTCGGGTCGCTGTTCCGAGCGGCAACCTCCCACTCGAACTCCGTTGGCAGGCGCTTGCCGGCCCAACGTGCGAATGCGTCCGCCTCGTAATAAGAGACGTGCCGCACCGGCTCGGACGGCACGATCGGAAGCAGACCCTGAAGCGACATTTGAAACCAGCCGCCGTCTCGCTCTTCCCAGTAAAGCGGCGCCTGCCAGTCATTCTGGTTGACGGTGGTCCATCCGTCGGCAAGCCAGAGTGACGCCGTCCGGTAGCCGCCATCGCTGATGAATGCGAGCCATTCCGAATTGGTGACAAGACGATCTGCGAGTTGGAAGGGATGGACGAGCGCATCATGCGAGGGCAACTCGTTGTCCCAGGAATACCCGTCACCGCTGTGACCGATACGATGGATGCCGCCTTCGTGCGTAATCCAGTGCAGAGGCTCGGGCTCCGAGAAATCAAGACCGGCTGGCGAAGCTTGATACGCAGGCCGCAACGGATTTGCAGCCAGGAGCGCGAGGATATCGGTCAGAAGCAGCTCTTGATGCTGTTGCTCGTGATTGATGCCGATCTCGACAAGGCGCGCAACGTCGCTCGGATTGTCAGCGCGGGACATCAAAGTTTCGAGAGCCTCGTCGACATGCGCGCGGTAGGCGAAAACGCGTTCGATCGAGGGCCTCGTCAGCAAGCCGCGCTTCGGGCGCGGATGACGCGGGCCCTGGCTCTCGTAGTAGGAATTGAAGCAATAATTGAACGCATCATCAAAAATCTGATAACCCGGAAGATAAGGCTTCAAGACGAAGTTCTCGAAAAACCACGTGACGTGCGCGAGGTGCCATTTGGTCGGGCTCGCGTCTTCCATGGCTTGAACAACCATGTCCTCGGCACTCAGCGGCGCCGCAAGGTCGAGTGAAAGCTTCCGTGTTTCGAAAAGACGCAGCTCAAGCGGCGACGAACCCGCGCGCTGCATCCTGCTCGAGCTCTGGTGTCGCATCGACCTACTCCTGATTGCGTCTTTCCGATCTCGTCCGCCGATTTCAGGCTGAGACAAAAGGGCTCTCCCTCCACACAGTTGTCTGGCTTTGAATTTGATACCCACGAGCTATTGGCGTATTCGTTCGGGGCGGGCGCATCGTTTCCTCGGATGCAATCATCCGGAACATTTTTTGTAGGAGTCTCCGATGACGACCGACACCTTCGATGCCGCCATTATCGGAACAGGTCAGGCAGGTCCTTCGCTCGCCAATCGGCTGACGCAAGCGGGCTGGAAGGTCGCAGTTTTCGAGCGCGGGCGCTTCGGCGGGACGTGCGTCAACAACGGCTGCATGCCGACGAAGACGATGGTCGCGAGCGCATATGCGGCCCACATGGCTCGCCGCGCCGAAGACTACGGAGTGGAAATCGCGGGCCCCATTACAGTCGACATGAAAAAGGTCAAAGCGCGCAAGGACCGCGTGTCGGACACAGCCTCCGCGAACATCGAGACTTGGTTGAAATCGATGCCTGGATGTACGATTTTTCGGGGTCACGCGCGCCTTGTCTCCCCTCGAGCGATTGTCTGCGGTGAAACGCGGATAAAGGCCGATAAGATTTTTTTAAACGTCGGGGGGCGTGCAATCGTTCCATCGATACCGGGAATTTCGAAAATTCCTTTTCTCACCAACGAAACAATGATGGATCTCGATATGCTGCCACCGCACCTGATCGTGCTCGGCGGCAGCTATGTGGGATTGGAATTTGCTCAGTGTTTTCGGCGCTTTGGCAGTCAAGTCACCATCATAGAGGCCGCACCGCGCTTGGTGCCTCGCGAAGATGCGGACGTCAGCGAGGCGATCAGGGAGATTTTGGTTCGTGAGTGCATCGATGTTCGCCTCGGCAGCAAGGCCACCGGAGCCGTTCAAGAGAATGACGGCGTTCGGCTATCGGTCGATACGGCCGGGGAACCCACGGAAATCGCGGGTTCGCATCTGCTGCTTGCCATCGGACGACGACCGAATACCGACGATCTCGGCCTGCAAGCGGCTGGCATCGAAATAGATAAAGCAGGATACGTCAAAACAGACGAGGAACTTCAGACTAACGTCCGCGACATCTGGGCGCTCGGCGACTGCAACGGACGCGGCGCTTTCACCCACACATCCTATAATGATTACGAGATCGTGGCTGCCAATCTTTTGGATGGCGATCGCCGTCGCGCCAGTGATCGCATATTGACCTACGGAGTCTTTATCGATCCGCCGTTGGGCCGCATTGGGATGACGGAGCGCGATGCGCTGGCTGCTGGCCATAGTATTCTCGTAGGAACGCGCCCGATGAGTCGCGTTGGACGCGCCGTCGAAAAAGGCGAGACGCTGGGCTTCATGAAAGTCATTGTCGACGGAGATTCAAAGAAGATTCTCGGCGCTGCGATCCTGGGGACGTCGGGCGATGAAGCCATTCACGCGATAACGGCGACGATGTACGCCGATGTTCCCTATACCGTCTTGTCGCGGTCGGTTTTGATCCATCCAACAGTGAGCGAGCTAATCCCCACGGTGCTCCAGTCGCTGGCCCCGGTCACCACGCATGGAGCGGCGGAAAGCCGGGTGTAATGCGTTCATCCGTAGGCTGTTGATAAGGGCTCACTGGGGCTTGATTCGAATCACGGGGACGACAACCCTGGTTCACTCTCCAATCATTGGCGAATTATGGGAGAGCTTATGCACCCCGGCAGCAGCCCTCGCTCGTCGGGGTGTTTTTCTTTCTCGTCTGAAAGGGCGGGATGGCGTTAAGCGCGCCCGCGTGCCGCTTCCATCAAATGGGATAGATACGTCTTCGCGCGTCCCCGGATCTCTTCAGGCGAATAGCCCTCGCTTTCGAGACGACGCCGAAGCTTTTGCACGCTGTCGACAGCGCCGGAGCGCGCCATCTCGACGGCCCGATCAAATGACGCGAAGCTTTGCGGATGCTTCCGGCGATATTGCCAGACGACGGCTCCGACGGCGAAACCGATCGCGCCTGCGGCAACTAGAGCGACGACAGGGTTGTTCAACCCCATTGAACCTTCACGGTTCTCGTCCGTAGGACTCGTCGCTGAGCCAGTCCGGCTCATATCCGAAGAATTCATGATCATCTCCCGTTAGGTTTGCGGTGTGGGCGGCACGGGTTCGGCCTCTTCGGAAAGGCTGAAGACATAGAGGCCTCCCGCGACGGCCAGGATGAGTGGCCAGTTCTTTGTCGCGGTCCGAAGCAGTGCCGGGAGCAGGATGGGCGCCGCCGTTGAAAGAAGGCCCATGACCTGTTCGTTATCGAAGAGGGAAGTCGCCGCCGCTCCCTGTTCTTCGGTCTCCAATGGCTCCGCGTCAGCGATCGGCGGAGGAGACCGTCGCAACCTCACGACGAGTGCGACGAGACCGCCGAGGGCGACGAACGCCACAGCGACGATCAGGTTGCCGATCTCAGGACCGTAGGTGCGGTTGACGAACGATGACAGGCTGGCTGCACCAAAGCCCAACGCCACAATGAAGGGCACGGTGATCAGGATGCGATTGGCCAGCTCGCCGATCGCGTTGTCGACGCTTGCTTCTGCTCGTCTAAAAAGGCTTGCAAACACGAAGGCGCTCCGCGCTTAGGCTTTCCAAATTGCGCCGAGGATGAAGCCGGCGGCGATGGCCATCCCAAGCGTCGTCAACGGCTGTTCCGAGACCGACTTGTCGACCGCGGTCGAAAAATTCCTGGCGACTTTTTGCATGTTGTCACCGAGCTCGGTGCCCTTCGCAATGAGCCGCTCGCCGGCGTCCTGTATGTTCGCAGCAGTGCGTTCGAGCGAATCCACCGCCGACAAGCCCGCATCGACGGCTTTGTCCGTCAAGTCATGCGATGCCGTTCTGACATCCTCCGATGTCTCCATCCGCGCCATAATCACAACCTCCCAACGACCTTGGATATCTCCGAGGCCAACGCGGTAGGCCGAACGTTTGTTCCTGAGCCTGGCTTAAGAACCGCGAAACCAAAGCGGGGAGGCCGGGGCCTTTGATTCTTCAGCAAGCGTGCCCTTTTGAAGCGGGCCTTGGCGGGCCGGTAACCGAGCAAAGCGAATTGGAAATCGCCGACACCCTCCGGCAAGGTTCGCCGCGCACACTCCTGCGGGCGAACGGAAAGACCGGGAGGGCAAGCGATGAAAATATTCGCCGCGACGGCGCTGGCCTGCGTCCTGGCTGGGGGCGCAGCCGCCGCCGATCAAATGAACGGCCATAGCCGCGGCGGACGCGGTTGGAATTCAGATCCGGGCGTGGTTGTCGACGTCCCATGGTCTGCGATTAATAGCGGCGACAACTCCGGAATTCCTCCGCGTAGCGCGTATGAGATCCACTGTCGCGACGCCCGCCACATTTGTTTCGACCAATGGGGTGTCGACGAGCCCGGATACGGCCGCTGCATGATGAAGCGGGGTTGCTGAGAGCGGTTCGCGGCGACGAGCCGCCGCGAGACCGTGGACGTCACGCGTGCACTTTGTCCTGCGTCTTCGTTTCGAAGTCGCTCGCGTCGTGGCGTTCGCGGAGTTGGGTCGCGAGAGCGCCTGACGTGCGGTTGACCATCCGGCCCCGCTTTACCGCAGGACGTTCGGCGATGACATCCGCCCAACGAATGACGTTCTTATAATCCTGCACCTGCAGAAATTCGGCTGCGTCATACAACTCGCCCTTCACCATCAACCCGTACCACGGCCAGTTCGCGATGTCGGCGATCGAGTATTCATCACCTGCCATGAATGCGTGTGTCGCGAGATGACGATCGAGGACGTCCAATAGCCGCTTCGCCTCCATCGCAAAACGGTTGATCGCATATTCGATTTTTATCGGCGCATAGGCATAGAAATGCCCGAAGCCGCCTCCGAGGTACGGGGCACTACCCATCTGCCAGAAAAGCCAGTTGAGTGCTTCCGTTCGCTGATCGACGTCGGTCGGCAAAAGCGCGCCGAACTTTTCCGCAAGGTAGAGCAGGATGGCGCCGGACTCGAATACGCGCCTCGGCGTGCTGCCACTTCGGTCCACGAGGGCCGGGATCTTCGAATTTGGATTGATCTCGACAAAGCCGCTTCCGAATTGGTCGCCCTTGGTGATGCGGATCAGCCAGGCATCGTATTCGGCGCCGCTATGTCCGAGCTCAAGAAGCTCTTCGAGCATGATCGTGGCCTTCTGACCGTTGGGCGTCGCGAGCGAATAGAGCTGCAGAGGATGTTTTCCGACCGGCAGCTCCTTCTCGTGCGTAGGACCGGCAATCGGGCGATTGACGTTTGCGAATTGGCCGCCGCTCGGCGCATCCCAAACCCAGATCTTTGGAAGCGTGTAGTCGTTGTTGGATTCTGTCATGTTCGACGATCTTGCATTTGCGTTGGGTGTTTCTGAGAAAACAATGAGCCTACCGAATTGCCCGTGAATGGCACCGCGCTATGAAGTCCTCTCCGCAATTATGTCTACTGTCATTGTGCTTCATCTCGCATCTGTGCAGCGGTGCGTGCTCTCGCAGTAAACTTCAAGCCTGTCGGGAATAATGGAACTCCCGCACCGCACTCGCATGAGCTTTGATCGAGGTGCCAAGATATTTGCGAGCCGCCTCTGGCACGTAATCGCATCTTAGCAATTTGCCGAAATTTCTTTCGGCGTCTGTGGATGTGCAATGCAATGACGATTGTTTGCCGAAAGGAAAAACTTCCACTTGCCTGAACTTGGTGCAGATGCGTAGCCTTCTAGCAACGGGCTTGTCTAAATAGTTGTCAGCTACGTTGCCCTGTTGCGTTGCTGTCATCCTGGGACTGCCCGGCCATGATGCCGGGCTCCAAGCGGAAAGCGCGACCGCATCGCGCCGCAAGGTACCCACTATGACGTCCCTCAATGATCTTTCGATTCTCGTCATTGATCCGAATGGCGAAGCCGCGTTCGGGTTGCGCCAGTCGTTCGTTGCCGCCGGCGCAAAGACGCACGTCGTTGAAAGTCTGGCGCTTGCCGGCAAAATTCTCAACGTGAAGACGATAGATGCCGTGGTTCTTCCCTATTCGCAGGATTCAGAGACAGTCGAGTTCTGCCGGGAACTTAGCGTTCGGGGCATTCCGTCGGTCTTCACTTCGGAGCCGCCCGCCCGTTATCAGACACGGCGGCGGATGTCCGACGCGATCATTGCCGTGAAGGGCCTGATCGCCGAACACGGCCTCGAGACCGTTCAATCCATCAACTAGTCTCTCGACGGCCTGACCGTATTCGGGCTTCGTCCAGAAATCAGTGCGCAGCTCGCGGAGACCCCGCGGGCTCGCTCCCCGACGGCGGCAAGTCGGGCTGCACGACCGGCCGCGTCGTGCCGGTGTTGTCGACAGTAGGGCTGATACGTCCATACAAAAGCCAACCGCCAAGCGCGCCGGCAATCACCAAAACGAGCGGTACGAGGAACGAACTGCTGAGCGACATCCAAGAAACTGCGGGCAACCCGTGGTATCGTCGCCGTCGGCCGAGCGCTCGATGAAAAGCCATGAAAGCTGCTCCTACCATATCTTCTTCAGAGAACGGCAAACCTCAAAGCGCAGTTCCCCATAGAATGCCGCGGAACCGACCCCAATTGCACCCGTTTCCAAGTTGAGAAAAAAGCGAAAAGGAAACGCTATGAGGACAGTCATTCTAGCATCTGCCATCATGCTCGCAGTCTCGCCTGCAGCTTTTGGCGCCGAGAGCGGATCGTCGAATGCACCAGGCATGAATGCACCGGGCCGGGATAATTCGACTATGCCATCTGATAAAAGCGCCGCACCGACGAAATCAGGATCAAGCGCTGCAGCTGCAAACGGCACGAGTACCGGAACATCCGGCACGGATACAACACCTAACACGCCTCAGCAAAACGAGACATCGAGCCAGAAGATGAATCCTGGCAGCACCCCGAGCGGCACGTCGCAGTAGATAATCAACACAAAGAAAAACGCCCTTGCGGGATATCGCAAGGGCGTTTTTCTTTGAGTCCTTACGCGCGCAAATGAGCGCTATTCGCCGTCTTCTTCGTCCGGAACGGCTTCGTTCTCATCCTCACGCTCGTCGTCGGAATCGTCCTCATCGCCGGGATATGCCGGAACGTCTGCCGGCTGGCCCGGCATCTGCGCAGGAACGGGTGAGGGTTCGTCCGGATCGAATTCCTCGGGCTCTACCACTTGTAATTTGCGCTTTCCCACGGGGGTCCTCGCTATCGAAAAGCTCTTCGGTCAACAGAGAGCTACGTCGCTTCCGAGTATCTAATGAGATACGTCACGCAAGACGCACGAGCAAGGCATCCGTTGCACCGAGTTCGGACAAAAGATTGCCCACGAACGTGTCATCGCCACCGGCAACAATGTGCGTAAAACCCAACTTTACGACGTCGGCTTGGGACTGATCGCCGGGCGTGAGCTGTCGAAAAGATAATCGGTTAAAGACACCATCATCGAAGATTTCGCTCATCGCCGGGCATTCGAAATAATAGTACTCCCGCTGCTCTTCGATGGTCTCGAGAAAGATCGATCCCAAGGCCTCCATGATCGCACGCCTGTTGCGGTACGTCGGGCTGCACGCAATGACGACGCGGGTGACGTGCGGGGGATGCCTATGCGAACTCATATCAAACAATTCCGAATTGATGCCGGAACTCCAGCGCACCTCAAACCATTTTGCGCATGGCATTTGAGAGTGTGAAGGCGGAAGCCGGAAATTTTTACTAAGGACATAGCGGCCAAGCCGCTGGTTATGCGAGAAAAAAGTCAGCGCGGTGACGAGCCAAGCTGTCGCGGCCGGTCCAATGCCTTTTACGCTCGAAACGACAAAAAGCCTGTAAGGAGAGCATCGCTGTGGATCCCCGCCTGTCTCAGTTGGAGCGTGCATTCGAGCTGGCCCGTTCAGGACGTTTCTCCACCGTAGCGGAGATCAAACGGAAGCTGCGGGAGGAAGGCTATATGGACGATCAGGTGGAAGGGCCTCTCCTCTTCGGGCAGCTGAATAGCCTCATGAAAGAGGCGGCGCGCCAGTCGAGCACTGGCACGACCGCTGCTTGAGCGTGATGTATCCGAAAGTGCAAAAGGTAAGACGCCCCGATCCCTGCCAATCGGGGCGTCCCGCTTTGCCACGGCTTGGGCGGCATCGCACAGGGGGATGTGCGCACCGTGGCTTCGAAGTTACCCCGCGGCGCTCCTGACAGTTCCGCGTGCGTCCAAAGTTGTCCTCGACCCTGCGGCGTGCTCCGACTGCAGAGAGGGAACTCCGCATTGCCGGGGTCCGTTGCCAACTCATTCTCCCAAGACAAGAAAGGATCGCAAAATGCGACGCGAAATATTTGTGGCGTGCATCGTCGCGACAGGCGGAATTCTGGCTGCATTCTCGGCAGCGAATGCCCAGGTGCCCCAAGCTGGAGACCAAAAGCAGGGTGAGACGGCCAAAAAGCCCAGCGACGTTCCGTTGAGCAAGAAGCTGGACAAAAACGAAGGCGTCCTTAAACCGCCTCGCGGAATCGACCCAGAAATCCACCAGCAGCCGCCCGCCAGAACGGGAGACAAGATGCCGGTGATCATCCCGCCTGGCGAACCCGGAGGCGATCAAAGCGTTCAGCCGAAGTAGTAACGTTGCGAAGCGACAGGACCCACACGGATAGCCGACGCGGAGCCCGGCAATTTACTTTTCGGTAAGGGCGTCGAACGCGAGTTGACGGGACGCCGAAGAAAAATGCCATCTTGAGTTGGTGGAAAAACTGGCCGAGCTTCGACTTGGCTGCCCGGGATGGAGGAAGCGATGAGAATTGTTCTTGCTGCTCTGATAAGCGTAACTTTGTGCAGCGCTGCTTTCGCAGACGCTACGTGCAATGCCACCGCAAAAGACAAAAAGTTGGCAGGCGCGGCATTGAAAAGCTTCATGACCAAATGCGAAAGGGATGCAAAAACAAAATGCGACTCTGATGCGAAGGTGAAGAAGCTTCACGGCGCCGCTCAAACGAGCTTCACCAAAAAATGCATTCGGGACGCAACGGGAAGCTGACAGGCGCCCGCCCTGACAATTTAGCTTGTGGGGCGGCGCCCCTCGGGAACAACAGCGCCAAGCTGGGCGTTTTTCGGATGTCATTGAAATCGCGGCACGAAGAGAGTTCGCATGCTGAGCAAGCGATCTCTTACCGCCGCGAAACGCTCGGACACCGAAATGGCGGACCAGACCCAACATCACGCAGCAGAAGTCGAAGTCCCGCAGGGGATTCCACGGCAGACGTGGCGACATAAGACGCTAAGCTGGTTCTCCGAATTTGCCGGACGATCGGCATTGGTGATCGGGTCGGCATCGGCGTTTGTGGTTGCAACATTATCGGTCATCATCTGGGCCCTGAGCGGCCCCTTTTTTCACTATTCGGATACCTGGCAGCTCGTCGTGAATACTGGCACGACGTTGGTAACCTTTCTTGCCGTCTTCCTCATTCAGCATAGTCAGAACAAGGATGGACGGGCCATTCAACTGAAGCTCGATGAATTGATCCGCAGCACAGAGACTGCGCGCAACAGGCTCATCGATCTCGAGCATTGCACCGAAGACGAGATGGAGAAACTTCAGAAGGAATTCGCACAACGTCGCACGTCGTAAACGTCGCATGCCGAAGCGGTGCGAAACCGGAACCTGCTGCGGTGCGTTTCAACTGTCGAGCTTTTTAGGAGACTGTTGAAAATGCATCCCGCACTGGCACTCTGGATCTGGACGATGGCGATGGCGCGCGCGTGGCATGGATCATTTGCGCTCAACGTTTCGCCACCAGCGAAACAGCCGAAAATATCGATGCATGGAGTTGGAGCTTCTGGACAGCTTCTGCTGGTCCCAGCTAGCGAATATCTCTACTCCGACGTCGCTCAGAATCCCCTTCCCGACAAACTTTTGGATCGGCTAGCCGATCTTTATTGGACCGAACGCGACGCGGAACTGGGAGTGTAACCGTTACGCGCGGAGACGACATCCTAGTCCTCGCGCGCATTGCGACGCTCGTTCTTTGGATCGCGAGAAGCTTCCGTGACGCGCAGTTTTTCAAGCAGCAAGCGCAAGCGCATCGGTAGCTCACCCAGATCCTCGCCGAAGATCTTCTTAAGTCCGGGCGCCGCTCGTCTTTCGAAATGAAACATCCAATCGTCGATATCGCGCACCAATTCAGCCTATTCCTTTTCTAAAGTTGACCCGTGGGAATGGTTTTTAAACGTACACGTCTGTTTGGGTGTTCCTGCGTTTCTTCTCTAGTGCGACACTCGATTTCTCCAACTCCACTCCAAGCGTAACGTGGCCTTAGCGTCGATTAACATCACGAAACGTTACGTTACGATTGTCCGCCAATCCGTTGCCGCAATTGGCTTTGAGGAAAGCGCCGGAGCCGGAATGCACAATCGGGGTGTGTCATGGAAACAGAGAGAGCGGCCGATCGTATCGTGAGGGGCTTGAATCTTATTCGCTCGGAGGCATCACGGCTCGATTCAGCAAGAGCAGAGGGAAAATCTTTCGAGGCGAAGCTCGCGCTCAAAACCATCAAGGACGAATGCTTTCTCTTGCGTGAATACCTTCATGAGATCAGAGGCGCCGTAGATCGCGATTAAGCCCGGAACCCCTTCGGCCGAGACCCGTTAACATTCGGACTCGAACAAGGGAGCATGGCGATGCGCAAGAAGGCCGTGAACCAAGTCTATGAGGTTCTCAAGGCGGTGTATGAACTCGAAAAAGACCTCAGGTCCGCACCTACGAACTTCGGAGGTCCACGCTCCGAGGAATGTTCTCGCCATTTGAAGGAAGCGAGGCGGCAACTTCATCAGGTATTAGACGAGGTCTATGCCTCCGATTTTCGCACTCGCAAACACGCGGCGTGACGATAATTTAATGCGCAGACCGACACGAATATCATGTGCGCTGGAAACAGTGCGTTCGGCATAATCTGCAAGTATAATTGCAGAGCCTCCCTGCATTGAACAAAATACCTCTTAGGTGCGTTGTGACAGCAGCCGTTTAGGGTCACGGCGAGAGGTAATTTTATGTCGAAGCAAAAATTCGCGTTGGCTTTGGGCGGCGGAGCGGCGCGCGGCTGGGCCCATATCGGCATTTTGCGGGGTCTGGCCGAAGCGGGATTGGAGCCGGAAATTGTCGTCGGAACGTCTATCGGTGCGATCGTTGGTGGGCATTACGTGTCGGGGCGCCTCGACATGCTCGAGGAGTTTGCACGAGGGCTGACGCGACGCAGGGTTTTCAGCTTTCTGGACCTGAGTGTTTCAGGTTCGGGCTTGATTGCCGGACAGCGCCTTTTCGATCGCTTCGATGACCACCTGCGCGACGTCAGGATCGAAGATCTTCCGATGCGGTTTGCAGCAATCGCGACGGATCTCTCCACCGGTCAGGAAGTATGGCTTCGGCGCGGATGCATAACGGAAGTCGTCCGAGCGTCGTCGGCCATTCCCGGAATTGTGAAGCCGGTCAATTTGAATGGGCGCTGGCTGGTGGATGGCTGCCTCGTCAACCCAATTCCGGTTTCGGTTTGTCGAGCCCTCGGCGCGGGTATCGTCGTCGGCGTCAACTTGACGACGGAGTTCGGCCGGGGTGGTATCTCCATCGGCGATGACGAAGAAGACGAAATCCCAGAAGTGATTGTCGATGAAGCTCCGATAACGCGCTGGAATGGTCGCGGCGCATTCCAGCTTCTTCATCGTCAGATTTTTGGACGCAGCGAGGGCGCACCGGGCATCACGTCGGTTATCCTGAATTCCTTCAGCATTTTTCATGATCGTATTTCACGGGCGCGCCTGATGGGCGATCCGCCCGATCTGCTGGTCGCACCAGATCTCGCCGACATCGGGGTCCTGGATTTTCATCGCGCCGATGAGATGATCGCCAGCGGGCGAGCCGCGATCGAGCCTCACATTCCGATGATCGAGCGTTACCTCAAATCGCCACCGCCTGCCCTCGTGAACACGCGCCTCTTCGCGGGATAGATCTGCAGCAAAGCGCCGCGTGGCAGCTAATCTTCTGCGCATGCATAAGTAGCTACGATTGCTCCGTCGCGGGACGATTTGTCTCGGACAGACAGCATCGTCGCATGCCGAAACTGTTTCTCGCTGGGAGGCGTCTCATTGGCGTGATTTCTTCGCGTTAAGTCGCGTACTGTGAGGAGCCCGTCGTCGGAATGTCCGTAGCAGCGACGATATCAGGCGTCAGGGACTTCGCTCTCGCGAAGCACGAAGGCCAAGTGCGCAGGCATGATGGTCGGCCGTACTTCGTTCATCTCGATGGCGTAGTCGCGATCCTCATTGAGCACGGCCATAAAAGCGAAGACATCATCGCCGCCGCATTTCTCCACGACACCATAGAGAAAACGGAAACGACGATCGAGGAACTGATCGAAAAGTTCGGCGCGCCCGTGGCGGAGCTCGTCTATTGGCTCACGGACACGGAAAAGGGAACTCGCCAATCGCGAGCATTGCAGACGGCGTGGCGTCTGTCTCGCGCGCCCTGGAACGCCAAGCTGATCAAGCTCGCCGATATTATCGATAACGGCACTGCCATCATAATGTACAATCCGGATTTCGGGCCGACCTTCTTGGATGAAAAACGTCTTCAGCTGAAAAAAATGGCGGAGATCGAGGGTAGTCGGCTTCTTCGACTTCCGCTCTTCCAGAAAGCGGCGACGATCACGGAATCAGCAACTCTCTGAGGGCGCACGTCGCTGATCCGGTCGGCCTAAGGGGAGCGCAATGCCTCAGCCCGCGCGCGCTTGGCTTGCCTCCGAAAATCTGCGATTCGAGGCTGCTCGTTCAGTAAGGGTGGCCCGCACACGCGGAAGCGCCTCAGGTATCTCCTCCTGGAGGAAGGCGATCAGCTTTTCCCGAACTTCGCATCGGAGATCCCACGCTGCGGGAGATGTGCGGGCGCTGACGAGCGCGCGGAGTTCGACGGTCTCTTCCGTCGCGTCAGTCACTTGGAGATTCACGACTTGCGCATCCCAGAGGGGGGAAGACTTCGCGATCTCGCTCAGCTTACGGCGCACCCTGTCGACAGGAACGGTGTAATCGGCGTGGAGCAGCACAGTGCCGATGATGGACGCATTTTCCCGGGTCCAGTTCTGAAAGGGCTTCTCGATGAAATAGGAGAGGGGAACGACAAGACGGCGCCAGTCCCAAAGCTTGATCACGACATAAGCTGATGTGATCTCCTCGATCCAACCCCATTCTCCCTCGACGACGACCGCATCATAGACTCGGATAGGTTGCGTCATCGCGATTTGGACGCCGGCGATGAGGTTTGCAAAAACAGGCCGCGCCGCGAGCGCAACGACAACCCCCGCAACACCGGCCGAAGCGAAAAGGCTGATGCCGAATTGTCGAACTTCCTCGAAAGTCATCAGCGCGGCGCCAATGGTAACGATGACGATCAGGGTATCGACCGCCCGCTGAAGAATTCGAACCTGCGTGTAATGCTTACGCGCGAGGAGATTATCCTCCGCGCGGACGTCGAAGCGGCGCAGATAGAAATCGGCTCCTATGTTGGTCGCTATCAATCCGACCCAGCCGATGAGGATGATAAGTCCGAACCCGAGGGCACGACCGAAAAATGATTGCATCTCGGGGCTGAGCGGCACTGCCGGGACGGTAACCGAGACAATGCAGATGATGAGGGCGAGGCGCGTAGCGCCCTTCGTGTTCGTGAAAACCGAACGTATGTAGGGGTGTTTGACGCCAACCCAGCGTCGCATCAGGGCTACAAAGATGCTGTGGAGCATAAGCGCGACGGCGATAGCGGCCATCGCCAGCATACTCGGAAGCACCCACCCCGGCGCAAGACCCAGCGTTTCCCGAATTTCGGTTGCGATGTGTTGGAGCACCTGGCTGATCCCCGACCGCTTTACTCCGATTAAAACCCAGGAATTCCAGCAGGGTTTCATCAAGCAGGCCACAGCATCAGCACCGACGTAGCCTTTGGGTTGTCGGCCGTGAACGCGGTACGGAATGTCGCAGGAACGATCGTCTTAGCGGAAACGTATGTTTGATTACCGTGGCCACACCTTCCCCCGGGTGTATTCCCTCAGCCACGGTCAATTGCGAACACCCTGGCTTCCCCCCGGCCAGGGTGTTTCTTTGTCAGGACGGGAGATTTACCCCCGCTGCTGTTCGACAGCCGCCAGCCGCCTTAAAGGTTCGGCAATGGTTTCGGGGAGCGCAGTGAAGTCGTGATTGGACGTAAACAGATTTCTAAGCCGCGGGGTAACCCGCTCCTTGAATTGCTCGATCCAATCCTCGTGTGGCGGATAGGTCTCGTGACGACGATGGCCCATGGGTTCCCCTTTCGGGCTGATCACCAATGCAATTTGGCCAGAATGTCGGGAAAATCTTTCCAATCATTTGCCTGAAATCGATTTTGTTTGAAATTCTCACACGGGCGCCGGTCACGTGCCGCAGCGCCTCAGGCCGAACAGGGCGGTGACGGAGACAATCGGCTCTGCTAGGGAGGGCCTGCAACATCGCCATCCCGACCGGCAAGGATCGGATTGACGTACTGAAATCGGAGAATGTGAATGCCCACAATGTCAGATAATCGCCGCCGTCGGATTATCGCGCGTCAGCGAAAGCTCGAAAATTTGAAGAAGAGGACGGCGAAAGCCGAAAAGAAAGAACGCAACCAGTAGGGCCAAGCCGAATACCGCGGCGAGGTGCTACGGCTGCCAGATGAATGGTTCATTCCTTTCGAGAATTGCTGCCAGGCGCATGACCGCTGCAGAATGCTGGCTTATTCGATCTTCCAGCTCGGCGGACATGCTGCCCTTTACCGGAGGCGGCCAGTCTGCCGTTTGGACCAGGTTGAGCTCGATCGACAGTTCCGTGATGATCTCGTTATGCCAGTACAATGCGTCTTCGAGCGTGTAGGCATCGATCGCATTGTCTTCGCAAATCTGAAGATATTCACTGGTTCTTGCCATCTCTTGACCCGTGCCGCCTGCTGCAGGGAGGCTTTCACGCGACGCAAACCGCGGTCTGTGTCGGCTCCTCATGGGGCCGCATAACCGGCCAATGACTCTCTTGAAAAAAGATGCGACCCGGGACCTGTCCCCACCAGGGCGAAGCTGATCTCCCTCTGCAGCCATGACCCACTCTCCACGAGCGCTCGCAGCGTTGTGGGGCGCGTCGTGCGGCGTTCCACCCGTGCGTTGATAAATGACGCGCAGAGTCGGCGTTTGGTTCCTTGTGCGACGCCAAAGATTTCAACGCGTACCGGATCGGCTCCGGCGCTCAAAGTCGTGATCCGGCCTGATCAGTGAGATTGGGCCGCAAGTTTCCGCGCGCCTTTCAGGTCGCGCACGAAATCGAGGAACGCCGCTTCCCGCTCGTCGTGATCGCGCATACGCAGCATCGCGGAAGGATGTACGGTAATGAACCCGTGGAATTCCCCGAACTCGGCGGGCCCGCGCGATTTTCCAATCGTCACTGATTTTCCCGACAGCGCATAGGCTGCGGTTCCGCCGAGCGCCACGACGAGCTTCGGGTGGACGAACTCAAGCTCCTTGAACAACCACCAGCGATAGTGTTTCACCTCTCCCATCGTGGGCTTTTCGTGAATGCGGCGCTTGCCTCTCTGCTGAAACTTGAAATGCTTGACAGCATTTGTGACGTAAGATCGCGACCGGTCGATCCCGGCGGCCGCCATGGCGCGATCGAGAAGCTGTCCAGCTGGACCGACAAAGGGATGGCCCTGAAGGTCTTCCTGGTCTCCAGGTTGCTCGCCAACCAAAGCCAATGCCGCGCCGATCGGCCCCTCACCAAAGACGGCACGCTTCCCACCTTCGACCATAGGCCCGGCAGCCGCCATCTCCTCGTTCAATTCGGTGAGACTGTGTGGCTCCGGTTTGGGGGCGGCCGCGAAAAGATCCTCCGCGACGGCATGGCCGCGCTGGATGGGCAAAGATCTGGATGTGTGTCTCGGCATGGGCGGTCCGGAATGCGAAACAGGAGAAGTCTCACTCTCCACGTTCGATCGCGCCTTTTGTTCCACGCCGTTGACTATACGCGCGCGATGTCCGGCTGCCTATATGAATAGGACGCCGGAACTTGGGGTTCCGGCGTCCGTGTCTGAGGCAAGTCAGGGAGCACTGCCAACCTCAGTCGTGGAAAGTCTCCCCGTGAAGAGCGAGGTCGAGGCCTTCGGCTTCCTCGGCTTCGCTGACTCTCAAGCCGATCGTGTACTTGATGAGAAGGAGAATGATGAGGCTGACAATGCCCGACCAGGCAAGCGTCATGGCAACGCCCTCGACCTGCAGGAGTACCTGACCGGGGTTGCCGTCGAGGAGACCGGACTTTCCGGTGCCGCCTACCGCTTGCACGGCGTAAACACCTGTCAGGATTGCGCCCAGAATGCCGCCAAGGCCGTGTACGCCCCAGACGTCAAGCGCATCGTCATAACCGAACATGTGCTTGAAGCCGGTGACACCCCAGTAGCAGACGATGCCGGCGGCAATGCCGATGATGAAGGCGCCGTTGACGGAGACGAAGCCGCAGGCTGGCGTGATTGCCACGAGGCCGGCGATGGCGCCCGAGACAGCGCCGAGCAGGCTCGGCTTGCCCTTGAAGATCCATTCAACCAGCGTCCACGAGACAAGTGCTGCCGCCGTGGCGAGATGCGTGTTGATCATCGTGATGCCCGTCGACGCGCCGGCGCTGAGCACGGAACCGACGTTGAAACCGAACCAGCCAACCCACAGCAGTGAGCCGCCGATCATCGTCAGTGCGAGGTTGTGAGGCGCCATCTGCTCGGTTCCGTAGCCCTTGCGCTTGCCGATCACGAGAGCAGCGACAAGGCCAGCGATAGCCGAGTTGATATGAACGACGGTACCACCGGCGAAGTCTAGGACGCCGGCGCCAGCGAGGTATCCGCCAGGACCCCAGACCATATGGGCGATAGGCGCGTAGACGAAGATCAGCCAGAGGGACAGAAAGATCATCGCGGATGAAAACTTCATGCGATCGGCCGGACCGCCCAAAGCGATGACCGGCGTGATGATACCGAAAGTCATCTGGAACATGACGTAGACGAATTCGGGAATGGTGGGAGCGAGGGGAGCAGGGGTATCCGGTGCAATGCCCGCGAGCATGACCTTCGAGAAGCCGCCGAAGAATGGATTGCCCTCGGTAAAGGCGAGCGAGTACGCGACGACACACCAGATCACGGACAGAATGCCCGCCGCGAACGTGCATTGCATCAGGATGGCGAGCGCATTCTTTTTGCGTACCATGCCGGCATAAAACAGTGCCAGGCCGGGGACGAGCATGGCAAGCACGAGCACGGACGACGTCAGCATCCATGCCGTATCACCGGCACTGATGGCTGGAGGCGGCGGCGCAGCAGGTGCCGCGGCGTCTTGGGCAAGTGCAATCGCCGAAGTGGCAAGAAGGGTTATGGCGCCGAGAGCCGTAGCTCCAAGCGACGATCGAAATCTTGAGTGCATTATTGGTCCCCCGTGTTGGTCCCGATTGCTTCGCGCCGCTTTGAGCGCTGTGCCGTGTTTTCTCAGAAGGCACGAATAATTCCCGCAAATAACGTGCCAAAAGCGAGAAGCAGGCTGGGACGGGAGACAAAGAGGAGATTTTCGAGCTGCTTAGCTCAAGAAACGAGCGCCTTGCTCAAATCAACAGCAATCAACAAGGTTGCTTGGCAAGAAGCGATTCAGACCGCTTAGACGGGCGGCGCGATCGGCCAGCCTGCATCGACATACTTTCGAAACCAGGCGCTGAAGCATTGAGGATCAGCCTCGATCTGCTTGCGGAGGACCTCCGGGCTAGACCAGCTATAACCATCACATTCTGCAGGATTTGGCGCGATTATGCCATTGTAGACGCCGCGGAAGACATGCACGAACTCGTGCTCGATGAGACCGGCATCAAGCTCCGCGCGATAGGTAAAGGTTCCGATCGGCATCAGCGGACAGACAATGCTCATCTCTTCGTTGAGACGCCGTGCTGCCGCTTGGGCAGTCGTCTCGCCGGGGCGTGGATGCCCGCAGCACGTATTCGTCCAAAGGCCACCTGAGTGGTATTTGTCGATCTGCCGACGCTGCAGCAGCAGGCGACCTCGGCTATCCCACACCATCACCGAAAAGGCACGATGCAGGTTGCCCTGCCTGTGGGCATCGAGCTTCTCGGCGGTACCTGTCTCGTTATCCTCTGGATCGACGAGGACGACTTCTTCGCGAAGCATGTGTCACACCCCCCGATGTGCCCATAACATATGCCGCCGTAAATGCGAAAGCGTCCCGCTCGAGGTGAAAAGGCTCGCCCGGGATTAGCGGCGATAGAAACGCATCATGCGCTCGAAACTATGCATGATTTCGTCGGCCGGACGATCAAAAACATCCAGTGGAATCCGGATGATACCCCCTTTGGCCATGGCCCAGGGAAGACGCATCAGATAGCGGTAGGACGGGCGTTTGCGCCAGTCGGCGAGCAACGCCCGGTCCAGTGGGACGTCCAGCGTGATTCGCAATTCGTTGCTTGTTGCACCGCGTAAGTCGACCGGCACAAGCTCCATCTGCTTGATGGATTTCCAGGCGAGGATCCCGAGGCCTTCCGCAAAGATTCCGTACTGCCCCGCTCCGACGCGCGGCTTCCCGGTCTCAAGGAGCGGATAATTGTAATAGGCGAAACCGAAGGCGAAAAACGATAGTGCGATCAGAATGACGTTGTGGATCTCGTATCCGACCGTCGCGAGCACTGCGCCGATCAGGCCGACGACATAAACGGGAAATTGAATCTCTTCGCGTTCATAGGCCACCGTGTAGCCATGCATGTCGTCCTGGCTCAAAGGGGCGCTCTGCATATTGAATTTCAATTGCCCGTCGACGCATCAAGGAATGTGCCATGTGGGAGGAAAGCGGTTAAGCCCCTGATGGACTTCGCGCAATTGATCGATCTGCGGAAGCGGGGGAAGGCCACGCACTGAAGCTTGCTCAAGTCATAAGCTGTCGGTGATTGAAATGCCAGTATTTGAGGCAGTGTTCTGGCCGATTTGCGGAAGTGGCATCCAAGAATATCGCAAGATGGCGTTCGTGGGCGAGAGCCGTTTTGAATGCTGTTCGAGACCGCGCGCACAGTCGCCGAATCATGATTGCATCGCAAAAGACAGTCGCGAGAACTTGTCAGCAGACGTTTTGACGCGGAAACTCTCAAGAGTTCGAGTCGTGAGCGTGCTGACAGGGAGAAGAAAAAATGGATCCCACTGCAGTAATCATTTGGCTCTTGATTGGCGCCGCTGCCGGATGGTTGGCCGGACAAATTATGAGTGGCGGCGGTTTCGGACTGGTTGGAGATATTGTCGTCGGCATCATCGGCGCCGTTATCGCTGGTTGGCTGTTTCCGTACCTCGGCCTTCGATTGGGCGGCGGCGTTATCGGGGAGATCATCGCAGCCGCAATCGGGGCAATCATATTATTGTTCCTGCTGCGCCTTGTGAAACGGGCCTAGCGACCGATCCCCGACGAGAAACTGCGACGGCTGTCGGCGATGTCCGTGGGCAGCCGTTTCCATTTCGCCGGTGAGGTGCCCTCGGAAAAAACGTCAAAGATTAGGATCGATCGTGACGACGAGCGTTCCCTGATAGCTCCCGGCGATGATCGGATTCCCATTGAGGAGGTTGACGTCGATATTAATGGTGCCGTTCGACGTGATGCCGGAAGGGACATTCTTGGTCGTGCTGCTCACTTGAGTGGCGACATCGGTGCTGAGCACCGTAGAGGCGTTTCCGAAATTGCCCGACGCCCGCCAGTTGATGAAGTTGTCGAAAGCCGTTCGTGCGGGGATCGAGCCCACTGGCTGCATAGCGCTGCCGCCTAGTCGGAGGATGCTCGGTGCGGTGCACTGTACGTTATTGAAAATCGTCGACAGGACCACGCCACTGTTAGGAATGCCGTTGCTGATGGCCGATGTGAAGTCGAGCGTCGAGGTGCTGGGCGCGGGCAGCACGCATTTTGAAAGAACGTTGACGGAAGGCGTGAACGGTTGTTGGACGAGAAGGGCTGTCGGCGCCGTGCCTACCAAATTTCCGAGCGCGACGAGTGTCAGACTGAGCTGAAGATCGGAATAGCTTCCAGCCGTGACGAGCTGTCCTGCGGGGACTCTGATCCGCACGGTTTGTGTCGTGCTTCCCAGGAGGGGCAGCGTAAAATCCAACCGGTTGCCGACCGCGGGACTCGAGCCCGAAACATACCCCGTCGTCTCCATCAAGGTTTGACCCGATGTTGTCTCGACCGAATATTGAAGATTTGAGCCTCCTTGGCTCATGACCGCAGGTAGTCCGGCCGTGCGCGTGAAGGAGAGGGCCGCTTGGCAGGCCGCGATGAGGGGCACGGAGATGGTGATCTGCACATCGAGAATTGTATCGGAAGCACTGAACGGATCGTAAGGGGAAAGGACGGTTGACGATGTGGTGACCGTCGGTGCGCCGGTCGTAATGCAGAGCGCCCGAGCTGGGTCGCCGCTGGCGGCAAGAAGAACCAGCAGCGCAAACAGTGTTGCCAAGGCTCTCTGAAGGGCAACTATCATTAAGCTGATCCTCCAGGGCGAAGCGTGCCCGCCTTGAAGAGACCGACGGTACCGGCCGGCACGTCGATCGAATAATGCGTCGGGGCGTCATCTGTCGCCATCTCGATCTCCCAATGCCCCGGCGCGAGCCCGTCGGCGGCAAAGCGACCTGCTGCGTTCGTAAAGATTTCAACTTGCTTCTGAGGATCTGTGGCAGATTTCGCCACTCCGGTCAGGAGCGAGACGGGATCGCCATGCCCATCGAGCAGCGTGCCGAAAACGGAAACGGAATAGGCCGATCCGACTTGATACCTGTAGCCCGCCTTATAGGGAGGCACCGTATCAAAGCTGCCATTCCCAAGACTGTATCCGACCGGCAGGTCCGGGACGTCGAAAGATAAGGTATTTCTAGCGTAGGCGGGCAGATCCGGAACGACGGCCGGTCCGAGCCAATCGCTTTCGCCACGGATATCGTCAGCCGATCCGACGAGAATCGTTTTCCCCGCGAGACTGTCGTAGGGCGTCAGGATCGCGAAGCCATTGCCGCGAATAGGGCGGCCGATACCGAATGCTCCATCCGCATAAGCGAGCGCAGCGCCGATTTCGACGCTGGTCACGTTACCCGTGGGTTGTCCGCGGAAGTAGTCGAATGCGGGTCCATGGAAACCGGAAATCTGCGAAACGCGAATGTCGGCGCGATTGGCGCTGTACGTTGCGGACGCGTCGAGCGCACTCGTTTGAGAGCTATCGTCCTGTTGCGCGACGACCGCTGTCTGCCAGCTGCCGACGCCTTGCCCGCTGCTCTTGTAACCCGAGACATACCCAGCCCCGTTGAGTGTGTCATAGCTCGTCTCGATGCGCGTGTTCTCCGCAGGGACGAAGGACAGCCGAACCATCACGCGGAACTCCGGATCGTCGTTGCCGAGGGGATCGGCCAGCGCGTAGGATTCGTTCGAATAGCCGAGCGTCAAGGCGCCGCTCGACCAGGCCGTGAGAGGCCGCGACAGCGTGAGATCGACACCATAGCGATTGCCGTCAAAGGTGAATGGTGACAGCTCCGGCGCCTCATCGTTGGCAAACTGGTATCGTGCGCCCAACGTGGCTGTCGTTTCGCTTCCACATGGGAACGTGTAATAGGCAGAGAGCCTCAGCCAATATGGAAATTGCGGATAAAGCACGCTGCCCGCATCGACGGAGAATTCTCCTGGCACGCGGAAATCCGTGCTGCGATATTCCGCATCCATCCGCAATGTCTCGGGCCGTCCGCTCCATGTCGAAAGAGGACCGCGGAAGTTTGCAAGTTCGTAGCTGAGTTGTGCGGCAAGCCCCAATCCGGTGTTGCTTCCGCTCATCGCGCTATCGATGCTGAATAGCCCCCAGGGCGTCGCGAACGCCGCGCCGGTGCCCCCCATGACGATGTTCTGGTCAGCCTGCAGATTAATTTCTGCCGTCGTTGCGTCCGTCAGCCCGTACCGGAGAAACGCCGTCGCGAAATAGGCGTCGGTTTCATAAATGCGTTCGCTATCGAGCAAATACGATGGAACGCCTGCTGACACCGACCACTCGCTTTTTCCGGCCGCAATAAGATTTGTCCCGGCATACGTTGTGAAGGTCATCGTTCGCTGTCGGCCCGTCACATCCGTGATATGGAGTTCGACATGGTTCGATCCGCTCGGCAACGGAACGTCGGAAAGATCGTAAGTACCGGCGTTGAGATGCAGGCTGCGAACCGGTACGCCGTTGACGAAGACTTCGACGTCCGAGGGTCGGTCGAGATGGAACGTCGATTGCGCCGCCGACCGATAGCGATCGCCGTTCTGAAACGTTGTTGGAGACTTCTCGATCGTTATCCCGGCGATGTCGGGCGCTCGTTGGAAACCCATGGCGAAGACATCGGCATCTCCAGCTTGAATGCGGATATTGTCAGCAGGCAAATCGTAGACGAGGCGAGATCTGGTGCGTTTGAATCCCTGCCGATCCTCATACAGACACGCTGCCCCGAGCGGACAGAGATTATCGGAATCGTGTCCATCGACCGTCGCGTCCGTTTCGAGCACGATGTCCCACATCCTGAGCGCTGACTGAAGATTGAGATGGCCTCCGATGCCGGGCCGCGTTTCTCCGCCCCAATAGTAATCGAGACCTGCGAAGGCGTTGATGAATCCGGAAATCGCCGCAGCACTCTCCGGCGGCGCTCTTGCAATTCCGATGGGCCCGGGTACAGCGCTATCGGAAATCGCCTTCCGATCATTGGGGGCTTTAAGGACGAGCGCTAAATGGCTTCGATCAAGACGAATGTCGATGTCCGCGGACTTGAGAGCCAGCAGTGTGATGCGGCCGTTCTTGTCACCGAGATCGCTGATACGGCCAAGCACCGTTTGATCGAGTGTCTTCTTGAGAAGTTCAACCAAAGCCACTTTTGGAATGAGGATGCGATCGTCCGACTGAATGACGATGACGATGTCACCGATTGTCGAGGCGCCATCCATCAATGGCACCGAAAGCGATATGGATCGTCCCGTCGTATTCAGCCTTTGAAAAGATGGGTTATCCGCATAGCGTTCGGATGCTTGAACCCCGCCGAAAAAAATCGAAAATATGGCCACCGAAGCAAGGCCAAGAAATACCAGCGACCGCGCGCGTTTGCATCGTACGCTACGCAATTCTGGTGCGGGCCTGTCCGACGCTTTGTCCACCTCCAATCCTTTCCGGCGTCCCGTGGCAGGTCATTATCGCTTGGGTCTGAAGTCGATGTTCGCGACGACGTTGCGCACGCCCGAAGGGAGATCGACAGGAAGAATGAAAGTTCGCCGTCGTCCCGGCTGCACGAGCCCGAAGCCAAGTTTCGTCTTGAGAAGTCCGGAGGGTATGGTCACCGACCATCCGTCTCCCGATACGCTGATCGTCGATTGCGAAAGAAGCGCGTGAACGTTGCTGACGTTTTCGACGCTAATGATAGGACGACGTTTGCCAGACACGGGATCCTGGACGATGCTGGTCTGCAGAAGCCGGATCTTCGGCAAACCGGTCGGTGGCGCGACATTGATGACGACGCCGAGCCCGATGACGACTTGAACTTCGCTGCGCCGCCCTTTCATGCGCACAGGCACTTGGTTGAGCGACATGAGGAACGTCTTGCTCGCGAGGATCTCTGGATCGCCCACCCATTGCATGCGGAAGACTTGCATCCCGCCGGGGGCAATCATCGCCTGCGTCGGGAAGACCAGAAAATCATCACCCGCATTGGCGAGCTTCTTTTCGCCCCTTTCATTGAGGCTGAGGCTTTGCAGGACGGCCTCGACGGGAAGCGGATCGGCGCTATCGTTGATGACCGTGATCTGAGCGCGGCTTTTCATGCCCACCGACGACATCTCGACCTCGATGGGCGAAACGCTCATCGCCATTACGCCCGTGCATGCTGTCGCGAAGAGCACGACAGGTGCCAAGGCAAATATCAGCAGACGCAAGAGCATGGCTGCGCTCACGAGATTTGAAATTTAGAGACGGAAGAACACGACAGTATAAATCGCAATGGTTACATGATTGGAGTAATGGAAACCTTCAGAGTATCGAGATAGTCGCCGCCCGCGAGCGGATTGGAATTCGATATCGGTTGAATCGTGACGTTCAGATTGGCGCTCTCCGCGCCTGACGTGGTGGCTGTTCCAAGCAGCTGATTGCTGCCGGTGTTTGTGGTGGCCGCAGCCGAAATGTTGACGAACCCGTTCGTCCCAGCTTCGTAATTGATGAACGTATCGAACCCGCTGCCTGCGGTCGTGCTCGTCACCATCGCGCCGTCCAGCGATGTCAGGGACACGTTGGCCGCAGAATTGCAGACCACGGCGTAGCTTCTCGTGATCAGCGTAGTATCGACATTCCCGTTCCCGAGAATAGGAACGGTGACATCGTCATCCGCAGGCGATGAAGAGCCCTCGATCGTGCAGTACTCCGGGACAGTCGCCTTCAGATTGATATTCTGGTCGGTCGCATAGGCTCTGCCGAGAGGGAGCGTAGATAGGATTAGGCCGAGGCATAGGCGAAGAGGCAATTTCGTGGACATAATAAAAAACCTTGGAAGCGATGCACTTCAAAATCTCATTGAGCAAAAACGGCATAAAATGTCGCATAGAAAACTACGCGCCGAGACTAACGCGATTCGCGGTGCCGATCTTGTATGTCGATCGATCTAAGGGGCGAACCTCGGCCTATCGGTCACATTGCAAAATCAAGCCGTGTTTTTGAAAGGTAGTTACAACATGTTCGAAAAAAGCCTTGTCCGTGAAAGTCGTTGCATGTGATGCAGTCCGAAATTGAGAGCTGTCTGTCGCGCAACGTCCTTCCTTTCATTTCCAAAGCAGTAAACGTAATCGCATGCAGAAGATTCCTGTCTCTTGTTTTGTAATCGCTCAGAACGAGGCAGACCGGATCGTCCGGACGATCCGGTCCGTCAGGCCCTGGGTGGATGAGGTTATCGTCGTCGACAGTGGCAGCACGGATGCAACGATAAAAGTTGCGCTCGCCGAGGGGTGTCGCGTGATGGCACAGGAGTGGCTGGGCTTCGGCGGCCAAAAGCGCTTTGCTGAGGCGCAATGTCGGAACGACTGGGTATTGAACGTCGATGCCGACGAAGTCGTCACGCCCGAGCTCGCTCGCGAGATCATTGCTCTTTTCAAGGCAGGCGAGCCACAGTTCGTCGCCTATGGAATGCCCATTCAGATGGTATATCCGGGTGCAATCAAACCGCGACCGTTCGCCCGCGATCACTGGTATGTGCGACTTTACGATCGTCGCGTCGTCCGCTTCAGGGATTCAAGCGTTCACGATTCCGTAGTAACCGGTGGACATGCTGTAGGCTGCCTCAAAGCGCCCATGCATCACTTTTCGATGCGTTCGTTTTCCCACATGAAGCAGAAACTCGATGAGCGCACGTGGCTCTTGGCTCGTAACGCGGGCAGGAGCTTGAACGCGGCCTTCCGACTTCGGTTGGTCTCAGAGCTTCCGATGAATTTTTTCAAATATTATTTTGTTCGCCGCCACTGCATGGGCGGGATGATGGGGCTGAAGTACACTTTGATTCAGTCGCGCTATCGACTCCTGAAGATCTATCGCATCTGCAGCAGAGCGTCGGGGACGGCGGAGCAGGGCCCGGGGTTGGCGCCTGGTACGTAACCCGAGGGGCCATTTTCTAATTCCCTCACTTTCGAAAGCCGTGTTGAACTGCCAAAATGCCACGACGCATATCTCCGGGACGGCCTGATGAAGACATGCCTTTCATCTTTTGGGCGTTTGCGCGTATAGACTGCCCCCAAGGTCCCGTAGCTCAGCTGGATAGAGCATCTGCCTTCTAAGCAGAGGGTCGCAGGTTCAAGTCCTGCCGGGATCGCCAATGAAATCAATCATATATTCTGTCGTCGAATTTCATTCTGACTTCTGCGCAGCGGCTCCATTCTGACTTTCGGCCTCGGAACGTTCGTCATTGCTTCCGCTTTCGACCCACGCCCGGCGTTTACGCGCGGCGATCATGCGCTGGGTTTCCGTGCGCTTGACGTAGAGCCGCGCAGCCTCCGGCGTGCGATGGCCGGAGAGGGCCATCACGCCCAGCTCGGTCAGCTCGGCGTCGCCCAGTTCGGTGAGGCCGCCATGACGGCATGCGGCGAACGTGAGGTGAGCCGGTAGCTCTGCTTTCTTTGCCGCCCGGCGTACACGGGTGCGTGCGTCGCGCAGCTTGAAGGGCCGAGCCGGCTTCGGCTTTTTGCCTCTCGGCTTCAAAAGCACGATCGGAACGCCTAAGCGTTCGAGGCTGTCGAGGTACGCCGTCAGCTCGGGGAACAACGGGCCGTCTTCATCGGACAGCGGCAGCCAGACGAGCTCGCCGGTCTTGTGGTGGACGATGCGCACTGCATCGGGCCGCTCTGCCGGTCTGTAATCGCTCCACGTCAAGTGCCCCTCGATCACGTTCTCGGGACGTTGATGCCACTCAAAACAGATAAGCGGAACGGCAGCCAGATGCGGCAGGCCTGCAACTTTAAGCGCTTCATGCAGGGCATACGCCTCATCGCGTGTCGCAGGCCGCGTTGTGCCTTTGCCGTGATCAAGCTCGACGCCACGGAACGGATTCTCCGCCGGGACCACTTTTGGATAAAGCCGCTGGACCGTATCCCACGCCCGCGCCATGCGGACTATGCAGATGTTCGCTTGTCGGCCGCGCCGTTCGACGCGCTTACCTTTCTGGAGTCCGACGTAGAGCTTGTCGGCAGCTCGCCCGGACATTGAGTTGGCGGGCAGGCGGCCAAGAGTGCCGCCGGTCTTGGTCGGGTAGTCCAGGACGAGTTTGAATGCGCGCTCATACTCCGGACGCGAACGTTCCGACACTTTTTCCCAGGCGCGGCTGCGTTTGTAGCGCTCAACCAGCCAGCGCAGGGAGCCGAAATCCGGTGTTAGGTCGAGATCTTTTGGCGCGTCTCGCCCCTTGCGCCACGCGTCGAGATGACGATTCAGAAGGCCTGCGCGTTCGATCGCGATGGCGTAGTTGGTGCCAAGTGCCTCGCGACGCATCGGGCAGCCGTTTGCATAGTCTCGCTTGTTCGGCGACCAGTAGTATCCGATGCCACCGTCTTTGAGCCGCTTCTCCATTTCCTCTGAACCCAAAACCTCGCGCAAGATCGTCTCGCCACATACCGAGGGCGACAACGTCTTCACGCGTTCAGGGGCGGCCGGAAAAGCCGCATCATCATAATGATTGTGAACTCACCAGTTTGGGCTGCATGGCCTGAGCTTATCCCCACACGTCCGCTTTGTGCGGATGTCTTTGCCGACGGCGCGCGCCGGCTGCCGCGATCATCGGCGCTTGGGTTCCGGAACCTGGAGTTCAACTCCGAGTCGCGCGTTGGATGGCTAAACTTTGACATTGATTCACGAGCGTCGTTCGAGGTGTGGGACCGGGCTAATCTGCCTGCGCCAAATGCCTATGTTCAGAACCCCGCGAATGGTCACCGGCATCTGCTCTACGCCCTCTCAACGCCAGTCGGCCCGACAGCACTCTGTCGAGAAAAGCCGATGATGCTGGCCGCTGACGTGCAGCGGGGTATGACCCGGCGGCTCGGGGCCGATCCAGCGTATGCGAACCGGTTCGCGAAGAACCCTGCCAGTTCTCGATGGAGGACCGGCTGGTTTGCTGCGAAGCCTTATGAGTTGCGTTATTTACTCGACGCCCTTGATCGTAAGGACATCAGACCCGCTTCGAGGCGCATCGAAGTCGCCGGCATCAGCCGGAACGTCGACCCCTTCAACGCGCTAAGGGCTTATGCTTACGCCAATGTCAGAACCGCCAAGCGGAAGGGCAATTCCGGCGGCTGGATGGAGCGGCTTATCGCCGAGGCTCAAATTATCAACGCGCAGTACGCAATGCCGCTTCCAGCATCAGAGCTTCGAGGGATTGCGAAATCCGTCGGAAAGTGGACCTGGAAGCGGTTTGACGATGCAAAGTTTGCTGAGATCCAATCCAAGAGACAAGTGAGAAGCGCAGCGAAACGGCGCGCCTCGACCCTGTCAAGGATCGAGGCGCTGATCGAGGGCTAATCCTGATATGGCAAATGTCCTACCCGTCTCACCGCGCCGTCTTCGCCGTCAATTGCCCATGTCGTCATTCGTCGCGCAAACCGGTCGCACACCTCGCACTGTCCGACGTTACGTCTCAGAACTCCGCGAGGATTATGAAGCGCGCTCGCTGTCCCGCGCGGCACCGTGGATAACGGAGGGTATCAGCCGCTCTACTTGGTATCGACGTCGTCGCGCAGCATCGACGCAGTGAACAGCTAATCCTGATATGGCAAATGTCCGACCTGTCTCACGGCAGGCTGAGCGCTGGGATCTGCAACGGGTACGGCCATGCAAGCCCGTACCGTCCGGTTTCGTTTTTCGTAGTTGGTGGAGTTTCCAACTACCAGACACCCGCCCTGAGCCAAAATCGGGGCAAAGAACCACATCATAAACTGAAAGGATAGAAACAATGACCCAACCCGCAGATACGCGCGTGGCTGCCCTTGAGGCCGCTCTAATCATCTCCGAGACGGATCGCGCCATTCTCGACGCCGGCATGACGAGGCACGCGACCCTGTTGAGAAAAGCGCTCGGGGGCGTTGCGACGATCGTCGATTACGCCGGGCAACCGCAGGTTCGATATAAGCTCGAAGGGAGCGCCGTCACGGCCAACGAATTTCTCACTCACTTGCGGGATGAAAATCCGAGGCTCGGAGAGGCACCGGCGGCGGAGCGAAAGGCGTTACCGGTGAACACGGCGGGCGTCCGGAATCCATATCTCAAGCGAACATGGAACCTCACTGCACAGTTCGTGATCGAAAAGGGCGATCCGCAGTTGGCGGCGGCGCTGCGGACTCAAGCGGAGATGGAGGAATAGGACATGATTGTTCGCAATCACAAGACCGACGCACAATTGATCGTGGCGGTCCGATCTGGCCTGACATTTCGCGCCGCGTGTCGCCATGTTGGCGTTTCCCGGACTGCATTTCATGGCTGGCGGCGCAGCGATCCGATTTTCGCTGCACGCCTCGACGCGGCCAGGGCTCAAGCTTTGGCGTTGAAGGCGCAAGCTGCCGCATGCCTTTGGGCCTCAGAGGCTGCGTAACCACTGCCGCGGCGCAACTATCGCGAGTCTAATCCTCATAACTCAACTGGAGATTCGAATGACGCCGAGGCAGCGCGCGGCGATCGCACGGCTGCGGGACATGGCCGCCGGCATATTGCCCGCGAAGCCCTCCAACGAGGAATTCGCCGCCCCGGTCGATCTGCCGCCGACTCTCGTCGACACACCCGTCGATGCGTCGCCGCCAGAGAGTGCATCGACGCCCTCAATTGACGACGTCATCGGCCCGACGTCGACCCGCAAACCAACCCGTCGCCGACGGCGATAGAAAGGCTACCAGAATATCAGATTTAGAAGCCGGGTTCGCCCATGCCCTCCAACGAGACGATCCTGCCGAACTCAATGTCGGCATCATCGTTCTCGGCGAAGCTCTTCGGATGGCTCTCCTCACCGGCGCCATTGATGCCGATATCTCCGGTGGCGACGGAGCAGGGTTTCTGGACGCCGCCGAGGATCAGATCATCACCGCCTGCGAAGCCCGATTCGCCACGGATGAGCCGCTGGCGGGGGCGTGCGCCGCGAGCCGTATCATCCGTATGGTCGAAGGGTTGATCTCTCTCGCCCGCAATGATCTCGCGAACTGCCGGGCCGACGTGGTGAAATGATGGGGCTAAGACATGGCCAAGAAACCGCCCCGTCGCAAGTATAAGGCAGGCGAGATCATCGCCGTACTCGAAAGCTGCGCTGGGAACAAAAGTCTCGCCGCATCTCGGCTCGGCTGCTCACGAAACACTATCGACGCCTATATCGCGCGATACCCTGAGATCTGCGCTGCTCTCGTCGAGATCCGCGAAACATTCAAAGATTACGCCGAGAGCCAGCTCAAGATCCTGGTGAGGGAAAAGAATCCGCAGGCCGTTTTCTTCACCCTTCGAACGGTCGGCCGCGACCGAGGTTATAGCGAGCGAACTGAAATCACCGGTCCCGGCGGACTGCCCATCGAGACGAAGACCGTACCGGCGATCCTAACAACCTGACCCAAGAGGAACGGCGGCTTTTGTTGGCCCTCATGTCGAGAGCCAAGGGGCGACCGAGCGTCCATGACGATGCGCTTGTCGCCAAGGGCGTTTTGCAGCCCTGGGATCAATCTCGGCGCGCTCAATCTGACAGCGACTGAGCATTTTGAGCGGCTCTACGCGCGTGCGCGCGAGCCTGACACCTATTCAACAGGAACTCAAAACATGAAACGCCTTTCAACCCGGCGCGCCATGCGCGCGTCGCTCGAACGACTGCAAGTCAAATCCGAGGCCATCGCCGGCATCCGACACGGCATCGAAGACGGCATCGTTGAAATGTCGCCTGTCGCTGATCGCCCGGAAGGCTCTCACGATCTCAACAACGGGACCTGGGTCCGCGACCCTTCCGATGGATCAGTGCGCTGGCTCCGATTTGCTGGGTGATGGCTCATGGCGAACAGAAAATCCCGCCGCGCCCATGCTGCGATGGTCACGCACTACCTCACTGCCGACGACGATGCGAGCGACCTTGTCGATCTCGCTGCCGTTGGGTTGCGAGGCAATCCGGGTCTGAACGGAGCGCCGTTCGAAGAGCGCAAGGCCGTCGTGCGCGATCTCATCGCTCGCGACGAAGCGTGTTTCGTTGCGGTCGATCCGCCCGGGACGATCGGGGTTGATCTGATCTGCCCGCGCCTGCGGCTTCCCTTGCTCGATGAAGATTTTGCCGTCGCGCTCGAACGCGTGCGGACCAAAACGTTACGGAGATCCACATGACCACCGAGACCAACCAGGAAGAGACGCTGGCGCAAGCCCGAGCGAAACTGCGCTCGCAGGGCGTGCCGGACGTCGAGATCGACGTGGATTTCGGCCCGCGTTTCGTCGTCGCGCGGACCAGAGCGGGCCGTCGAAATCCGTCTTTCGACGGCCCGCAACAAATCCCGCCGGTCACTCTCCAAGGGAACCGGCGGTCACAAGCCCGCGCCGAATGATGGCGCGATGCCACTTTGGGCGCGGGCTGTTAGTTCAAAAGAGAGACGGCTGCTGCGAAGTCTGAGGGAGTTTTGGATGGTGATGACCGCAGCCGCAGCCCTCTCGCCCGACTTCGAAAATCTCCAACCCAAGTTCGTCGAACAGCCATTCGCTCACAAAGCCCCGATGGCACCATGCCGCCCCGGGAGAGGGCGGTTCCCAGCAAAGGAGCGCCGCGATTTTCTCGCCGGCCATTGCCTCCAGATCTGTGACGACGCGCGCCGGGTCGAGACGGCTCAGTACTTCCTCGTAATATAGGTGCCGATATTCTTCGGGCGTTACGCTGTTAAACCAACGGCCAGGATTCAGGGAAGGAAAACGACGAAAGCCCGTCTGCCCCCGAGGAACGCCTCGCGAAATTCCGATCCGGCAAAACCTCGCCGGATCGAGCGTCGTGAACCAGCTTGATGTAACGATCATCGTCGCCTCTGAAAAAAAGGGCCGCCAAGGACATGCCCGGCGGCCTGAAAGATCATCACCTTTTTCTGCCTAGGCCGCGATGGCTCGGCAGATATCCTGGACAATGTGCGGAGGGCGATCCATTTCCTGCACGTTGCGAACCATGAACTCGAAGTTGCGTCGTGTAATCAGAGCCGCGTCCCCCGGCACGAGCCTCAACTCAGCCAAGATGCCTTGACCCTCTTCGTGAAGCTCATGCAGCCGAGCCGTCAACCGCTCCCTTTCATCGTACTCGCTCGCATGAATGCGAGCGGTCCAAACTGCATCATACTCTTTCATCCACGCATCGATCCGCGCGGTGGACTCCTTCAGTTTCCGTGACATCACAATCTCCAAATTAGCCTGATTTACTTGATGATTCTGAGTCACGAACGCACCGAATGGCACTGAAAAATCGTCGTATGCCGCATTTGTGATCGCTATAGCCGGAGGCTCAATTGACGTCAGAAAACTTTTTCGACGCCGCCGTCGCGGCGCTCTTCCTGGCCGCTCTTCTTTTTCGTGGGGCGCGACAAATGCTGATCGAGGCTGCTGCGCTGGAAGGTCGTATCCGTAAGGAGCTGGAGAGTCTTGAGACCGCCTGCAAGGCAATCACCGACGTCACCGTGGATGTTGAGGATGCTGCCGATGAAACAGGTAGACCGGCGCTACTCAACTGAGCGCCCGCGCTTTTACGCGGTGAGGGCGAAGGTTAGAGCGGCAGCCCCGAAGCCAGACCGAGGAGACCGCCGATAACGATTGCCCAAACGGTCAATCGGCTTGTGATCAAGGGGCGCACCAGTCCCCACCAACCGCGCTCACCGGACTCCAAGCCAAGCTCGATCCGGTTGCGCCGCTCGGCGGCCGCTCGTCCTTCGCGATGATGATCGTCCAACTTCATAAGTCTCAACCAAATTCCAGTGGTACGCTTATGAGGTATAGGGACGATTGCTTAGGACCTCGTTAACCCGCCTCCAAACGGCTGTATGCGCTGTACCAATGGGAGCCGAGACGTTAGGCCGTCACAGCGGCCTCGATCCTCTCGATCGCCACCCGCAATCGACTGAGCAAAATAGGGGCGTGCTTTAGCTCCATGCTAATTGCGCACTCAGGGTTCGCAAATCCGTCCGTCGTGACGATAGCAATGGACTGGACGACGCCAGCGCGAGCCAGCTCAAGGAAGTGTTCAAGAACTTCGATCGTGTCGGCGTCGGGCTCGTCGGCGGCTCGGCGAGAAGCCCGCGTTTGAAAGTCGATGATTTCGGCCATCGTTAATTCCCCGCTTGCTCGTCGCCGGCGATCAACCGTTGCCGAGCTTCGCGCTTCGCGGCGAGAGCACCCTTCGCAACGCGATAGACGCTTGAGCGCGCGACGCCCAATTTCTCCGCGACGTCGGTTGGACCGAGCCCCTTCATGAGCAACGCCTCGATTTCGGACGACTGCTTCCGCACAGTCGGCGCACGCCCTTTAAATTTGCGGTCAGACTTCGCCTTCGCGATGCCCACCCGCTGACGCTCCAGCATCATCGAGCGTTCAAACTCAGCGACGGAGCCGAGAACATTGAGCATGAGCTTTCCGGTTGCCGTCGCGGTGTCGAGGTTCATCGATAGGATGCGAAGTGCGGCGCCCTTCGCCTCGATCCGATCCACGATGGCGAGCAGGTCGCGCATCGAGCGGGCGAGGCGGTCGAGCTTCGTGACGACAACGACGTCGTCCTGTCTGATGTAATCGAGGAGAGCTTCAAGCTCGGCACGCTCAGCGACCGACGACACCTGCTCTCGGAAGATCTTCTCCGCGCCCGCGGCCTTCAGTTCCGCGATTTGTGCCTCAAACCCTGCCACCTGATCGAGGGTCGATGTCCTTGCGTATGCAACTATATATCCAGTCATGACGATTGTCCCACAAAGTCGATATATGAGTTTGTAAGACAAAACGTCTCAAAAAGCACATAATTAAATTATGTGAGACATTTTTAGCTCGATATTTTTCGTCTCATTAGAGGAGGGTTTAGTGGGACATTAGAGTACGACGACCGGCGACGACTCGGTTGTGATGTCGATCTTTTGCCAAATCCGCGAGAGAACAATCTGGCGACTTGTTCAAAGGAGGGAATGCCGTGAATGGATCTTTGTACCGCGTCGCCATCCGAGGATGGATCTGGCCCGCCTGCCACGTCTATGCGTCCGATCACGATGACGCTCGCCGTCGTGCCCGAGAGTACGTCGGGTGTTCGGTCTCGGGTGTAGAGACCGCCAATCTCATCATTGGCCCCGGGGCTCGGGCCGCTCGGAAAGATCAGCGCCGCGATAGAGTAGTGTTGTCGCTCAGAAGTTGGGGCCTCTCACGAATGGTGAGAATAGCTTGGGCAGGGTTTCGAACTGACCGCGTTGGAGAGAGTGAAATCCGGCGATTGTTCTTTTAAACTCGATACCCTTGTCCTGCATGTATCGAGTCATCATTTTCGAGGCCCAATCGTCGCTCCGGAAGTTCCCGGTCGCATAAAAATCTACGAAGTCCTCAAGTGCACTGAGGTGCCAAGCAAAGCCGTTGCCGCAGAACAGCACGCTCACGGGAGCTTCGCGCTCCTCGTCGGTCGTCGTTTCCATTTTTTTCTCAATCTGCGCGGCGTAAGAATAGAGGCTCCATCGCGACTTCAGCATGTGGTCTGCGATGCCGCCCATGTTGGTAAGGGGGCGGGAAGCCTCAGGCACTTCCTTCATGATCGCATCAAACCGGCTCCATTCTGCCTCTGTGTCGATCCACTGCGGATTCACAGTTTTGACGTCTATCCAAAGGTATCGGCCGGTTTCGCTGTTTATGAGAAAGTCGATCGATTGATTGCTGGCAGCGAGCTTTGGCTCATAGGAGAGGGCTTGACCGATTTGCAGCAGTGATAAAATCGTCGTCGCCGCAGCAAGTTCGTTGCACTTCTCTTCGACGGCCTTGATATCGTCTTTCGAGCGCCGTTCGCGATATCGCTTTGTCACTTCCTCGAAGCTGCGAAATAGCTTCTTGCCATCGGCAAATCGGGGGTCGTTTCCGACTCGCTCGGAATAGACGTTCGTCGCATCTGGTATCCACGCGTCCATGAGGCCGTCGAAAAGCTCGCCCATCGTTTCCCGCTCGAAGGTTATAGGTTTCTGACCACGAACTTCATGGCATCTTCCACGATCAATAACTCTTCAAGGCGGTCGGGATTCTTAGTCGAAACTCCCTGTACCATTCCGTTCGGGAGTGGGGTTAGACGTACATATACGTGGCTCATGCCCGGCCGCGAAAATTGAAATTTGCCTTCGCCCATGCCTTGGACAACGGTACCGACCGAACGAAATTGCATCGCAACGTGATCGACGATCTTTTCAGCAAAATCTTTCAGCTCTTGGGCTCTTCGCCGCTCTGCCTCTATTTCTCCCGAAACGGCCGTTCCCGCTTCCGGCGCCGTCATCCAATGGTCCTGGCGAATGTTCGTGGTCTCGTGCCGCGTCATCATTTCCCCCGTTGCTTTTGGATCAAAGCTGTCCGACGCATCGGTACCAATTTCCCATAAGGGTCAACCGATGGCGATTCGAACAACGCCTAGAGCCTCCGATTCTGCCCCACGCAGGTGATGGACCGTCGTTTTCCGATCGACATCGATCCGGACGTCGTAACGGAACGTCCGAGCGACCGCAGTGACAAGGCCGGTTACTGCGGAGACGACCCCGGTGAGGAAGAGCTAATGAAGCTGCCCGAGATTGTCGCGCGAATGAGCCGTTCAACCGGGGCAGTGAAGTAAGGAACAACAAGTCACTGCCGAAAATCGGCGAAGCGATAAACAAGCCCTCTGGATGCGTCCTGATACTTCTCGACCTTACGATCGAGCTTTTTGCTGATCTGAGTGAACTCGGATTGTGCGGTGGAACGTCCCCAGCCTGTTTTCTTCATCGCTTCGGCAACGCTGATACCTTCGCATGTATCCATGCCTGCGATGTACCAAGCTCGCAGCGAGCCATCCCTAGGGCTACGGGCTTCGCGTCGTGGCTTCTTATCGGCGAGAGATAGGACCAGATCGCGAGTAGGATCAGCAAGCCACGCCCGGAAAGTATCATCGTCAAAAATAATCTTCATAATCGAAGCTCCTCAATGTATTGCCAGCTCTCGTTTCGTTGACTAAGCACCCTTATATTTTACAACCATAATTCCGTCAATTACGACCGTAAAGTTTTCTGCACGGCCAACCGCTTGCACGTTGGTCAGTTGAGGCGAGAGTTCATCGTTCCTAACGAGAACGGTCTCATCGGTTAGGAACGTTTTCGACCTATCTCAGGCGTCGTTTAGAGGATGCCCGGGGTTTCTGAGTTCTTAAACGGGCATCGCATTCGTTTTAGGAACGTCGGGACGAGGAGCGGCGCTTGCGCACCTATGTCGGATGTTTCTAAACCGGATCGACGTTCTCGTTAGGAACGCATGCGACGATCATCGTCGTTGGCCGCAACGCCAGATGAACCTTCCGTTCTACGCGCCAGCGATCAAGCAGCTCGTTGAGTTCGTCAGCGCGTCGCGAAGCGGATTCGAAATCAGTTCCTAACGGCTCGGCGGGGATGGCGCAGCCGTTGTCCCGGTCGCGGGTCGGCACCTTCCAGTAGTATGCGGGCTCGCCCGACTTCAAGATACGACGTTCCATGTGACGCGGCCCCCGCTGTTCCTGCCGCGAAGGCACCCTATCGACTGGACGTGCGGGCGCCGGCCCCAGTTCGAGAATAGGACGAAGCCCCGAGATCGGGTTGAGCGGCCCCAATAGGAACACGCCGGTGTTGACGGAGGGGTTTTGATCCATAGGCGCAGTCTCGCAGCGCCTCGGCAACTGGCCTTCAGCGCGGGGCACGAGACTGGCGCGGAGCGCGATACAAAGTGGCGACGAAGGGGAGTGCCGCCGATCAACCGGTTAGACGATCACTGGGCCCAATTAAATAACGAAAGTTCCTAATCCACAGGGCCATGGCTCTGTTCCGACCTCGTGCGCCGTGCGCAGCTCGTCACCTTACACCAGCTTTCGAGGTTTTCCCTGGTAGGGGATTTCGGTCCATCCTCCATCGCTCTCTTTGCGGAGTGTGTCGACGTGACTGTTCCCAACGTGAAGGGCAATAGACCGGACGGCAGAATCTATCCGCTCGAAAATGTCGATCCAGATCCGAGCCTGATATGTTTGGCCGTTGGCCAGATAAACGTCGCCGTAGCGTTTCCAAAAATCGTAGCTGATGAGATCCGCACCAAAGCCTTTTGGATTTGCCGCTCTCATTGCTTTGACATTCAGATTTTTTCAGGTCAACTCGACGTGAAGCTTGCGACCGAGCGCTGATGCAGCGCGCTGTAAGGTTTCGATCGTCACATTGCCCTCGGACGGATCGAGCAAACGGTCAAGCTGAGCTCGGCTCGTTCCCATCCGTTCGGCCATTTGGACCTTCGAGAACTTTCGTTTCTTCATCGCCTCGGCGATTTGCCAAGAGATGACCCGCTTAATAGCGGCGGCCTCGAACTCCTCGAGGACCCCTTCTTCCTTAAGGAAGTCGTCGAGGCGAGAGCCGATGTGCTTGTTTTTCTGCTTCGCCATTCTATCCACTCAACAGGTTTTGCCGAGCCCGCGCCAGCTTAAGATCGGCGGTAGGCGTGCGGGCGGTCTTTTTGATGAAGCCGTGCAGCGCAATCAATTCGCCATCGTGGTGACAGACGAAAACGCGCGCGATGCGATCGTCGAGGCTGGTGCGAATTTCGAAAAGACCCCTTCCCATCGGCCGACACAGCGGCATTCCAATTGGCCATCCGTATTGCGCGACCATAAGATCGAGCCCAATGGCTTTGCGGTCGGGTTCATCGAGCGACTTCAGCCATTCCCGAACCGGCTCGTTGCCGCTTTCAGTTGCAAAGAAGGAGAGCGGAATCTTCTGTACACCCTGAGGTGCCTTGACCATCGACAGGTCCTTTCATGTTCGAGATTTCTGATGTCGGTCATAGCTCGTTCCTGTCTCTGGGTTGCTGTGGTTCACTTCGGGCGTTTCGTTATCGTTTCATTGCTTGGAACTCTGAATTTGTAATGTACCTTTTATAGTACACCGCATCGGCGGCGTCAAGGAGGAGTGCTTTTCAGATCAAGAATATTCTTGGGCGGATCGGCGACGGTTGTGATCATGGTCGCAGAAGCATTCGGAACGCCAACGCCAGAAGACCCACCGATGGTCAGTCCACCTGCTAAAAACATTACGTAAGAGAGAATCCCAAATCCCCATCCCACATAGAACGTCCGTTGAATCATCCTCATGTTTTTGGGCGGGGCGGCCTTCGCCAGGCGAAGTTCCTCGGACGGAACGAACTCGCCCGTGGCATCCCATTTCTCTCGAATCTCATCGGCGGTGATGCTGTAACTGTGGTCGGTTTGATCGGCGAGCATCCGAAAGTTCCAGATCGCCGCAATGCCCGAAAGCGCCGCTGCAATGACGCCGAAGAAGAACAGCATGGCCGCCGTCTTTTCCCACGGCAACGCAGTCCCGTCGCCATTCAAAAATTGATGAAGGGCCGGTATGCCGACGATGCCGCCAGCATTGATGACGAACGCCGTATTGATCATCATTTGGGAGAGCGCGTCGGCCGATTTGTTCCATCGATCAGAGATCTTTGCGCCCGTGTCGAGATGGTGCTGCCAACTTAGATTGAAGTCTTGCCAACGTTCTCGATCCATCACTCGCGTATCCCACCGCCAAAAAAAATAGGCCCGCCAGCGATGGAACGCTGAACGGGCCTCATCTTCGAACCCCTCTGCCAAGAGAAGGCTCAGTAATCATGCCCTACAACAATATTCGTCTCGTCGCAACGGCGACTGGAGCGATGCTGCTTGCAACGTCCTGCGCGCTCAACGTCGCCGCATCGCAGGAGGGGATGCCGGCGATCGTCGCCATCATCGCCGTCGCGATCGGGACGGTCGTCTCGGTGCCGGCCGGAGTTCAACCCCGAGTTCACGCCGGGTTCAGGCCATTGAAATCCGGCCTGAGCCCGCACAGCAACTGACGAAGCGTGCACTTGTTCAGAGCTACGTCCACACCTTCCGAATTACGCGGGGACGCTCGCCCACGTTCAAAGAGACTTTGCGTGCCACGGGGCTGCCACGTTCCACCGTCTCTAGCTATCGGCGGATGGGCGCTCGCAACGTGACCTAGTTCCAGGGCGTATCCGTAGGTCCGTTTTGCCGCGCATAGACAATTACGAATCTAATCGTGTCTGTCCCCTATTGCCGCTAGCGAGCCCTTCAAAATTTTTTTTCAGCTCATCGACGCTTCTAACCAGCTCCTTCGCTTTCCTATCCTTCGCCTCGGCTTTTTGCACCGCGTCCGTAATTCTTTGCGCCATTTCTGAGAAGCGCAAGTCAGAGCGGGGATGAGCGGGCATCAGATCGATGTACGTTCTAAGATCTTCGATCGTCAGAACGAGTATCCCTTTGCTTTCGCAGTCGTCCTTCTCGTCCATGACACTCTCAAGCGAGCGCGACGTCACCATTACAGGCAGGCACACGCTGTTACTTGCATTGTTGCGATCGAGAGCCGCTCGAATTTTCTTCGTCCGATCGAGTAGTTTTTGTGGCTTTCTCTCCTTGTTTTGGAGACTCGAAAGCGTGCACTCGATGGCGAGAAAGTGCCCATCATGAGACAACGCGATGATGTCCGGAGCCTCTGCTCGGCCTAACATAATCGTTGAGAAGCCGAGTGCCCAGAAGAGCGCGGCGACGGAGGCCTCTTGGCCGGTCGTATTGCCTTTATTAGGGTCTTGATGGAGCAGCGCTTTGGCGGTTTCAAAACCCTTGTCAAAAACTTCCAGGACTTCTTTCAGGGGATTGGGTAACGCGTTGGGGTCGACGAAGGACAGTTCATGCACGCATTTGGTGTCGATCGTTGCGAAGCACTGAACCAGCGAGGCACCGGGCACACGGACGCTTATCTCGCCAATATTGTGTTCCGAAGAACCTTTTGCCTGTGTCCAACTAAAATCAGCCGCGCTGATGCGTCGACGGTCGATGCACGTACCCTTGTCGGTTACGAGAAGCCCCACGGTAATTCGTTCCGCAGCTACTTGCTGAGCGACCCGCACTCTAATCTTCGCTAGATCCCCCTCGATACGCGATGCGGTGAGTATTTCGAGGACGGGAAACGCGACGGCACGAAACTGAGGTCCCGGCAACAACTTGAGATCCGACATAAGGTCGGCAAGATCGCGATAAGGGACAGGCGCAGCCCTTAGCGCCCATTGGTCTTCTTCGGTCAAGACATATGGCGTGCTGAAAGCGTGGCCGACAAGTTCGATGGTATTGCGATGGGTAGCTCGAATACCGGACGATGGGGGTCGGAGGCCGAACCCAAAGTTGGGCGTCCCTGAGAAGCTTTCGCTATCCCTTGTCAACGTCCAGCGACGTCCATCCGGACCGGGCAGTGAGCCGGCCAAAAGTAGTTCGATCAACTCATTAGGATTAGTAGCCAAAGAGCTTAGCGGTCCGGAGAATCCAAAGAAACTCGAACTTTCAATCACTCTAGGCCTTTCAGCGGTTGTCAACGGATCGAGGGTTAGATGGGAGCACAGCAGCTGCGTGCGATTGTTACCTCTAAAAACGAGGTAGGCGAAGTGACCCTCGTTGAAAGCGCGAGGGGCGATCGATAGGTACTCGTTGAAGGATGCTATGGCGGCTTGGATATGCGGCAGACGGTTCATGATTCAAGAACCGCCAGAGCTTAACTCTACGACCGTCCCCGGCCTCATATCAAGTCGCCGTACATGCTCTTGGGTCAGCCGTTGATCGGTGAGTTCGACTGTCCAGTTCGCCCGCAATTTTGCCCTTACCGCTGCCTCAGCTTGATCGCGTGGCACTGCCGCCGCCCAAAGCTGAAAGGCCGGCGCGACTCCGACAGACTTATCGGTCATGGTTACGCGAACGACCACAATTCCTAGAGCGAGAGTTTCTTTCATTGCATTCCTGCTTAGTTAGGACTTTGACTTTGGCAGCGTGGCTACTGCCAGCAGGGTGAGGACTGCTGCGGGTAGCGATGTCATGAGAACAAACGCGATGTCGTGACCGGGGGTCATGAGATTTTGACGATATTCCTCATCAAGAATGAAGCGCGGGTCGGTTCGGATGGCATTGTCTACAAAGAAGCTCAATCCAAACCCGAGCGCTAACGCGGCGAGACCCCAAATCAGGCCCACTCGCTTGTAGCCCTTTTGCGCGATGATGCCGACGAGCAGGGCTTGTCCGAACAGAACTCCGATGATCCACATATTTGCCTCCGGCGAATCTTTCGCTCCCGAGATTGCGATCGGATTCTTGAGGTTCGTCGATGGCCTTGACGAGATTATCCCCGCAAAGTTCCCGCCGCGTCCTTGGGTTCGCCGGCAGCATTTGAGGAGGCGCGCGAGGAGCTGCAGCCGAACTGCTCGAGTGTCATCGCGCCTGGTGACGCCGTCCTGACACCGACACTAAGCTCTTGAATCTCCATCCCAGCAACGGATCGAGAAAAGTCAGAATGCGACTTGAAATTACTTGATCTACCGGTGCCTTCTAAGCAGAGGGTCGCAGGTTCAAGTCCTGCCGGGATCGCCATAGTCTGATGGCTTCTCAGCACGCTCCAATGCCCGCAACCGAGAGGGGCAATATGCCGGGCCGGCTGCACAGTTCGCCGCTCGAAGCGGGACCGGCACAAAATTAAGCTAAAATTTTTCCTCCACGGAGAGGAGCCGGTCAATCGAGGTGGGCCACAATAAGGGTGAAAATGATAGGTCAATCAGGGAAAAGATGAAATTCCGGCACATGTCCAGTTGCGCTTCGATAGCGCTCATCGCTCTATTCGGGGGACAGGTACGCGCCGAGGAACCGGATTACAAAAGCTTCGAGCAAGCTGCCTACCTGAGTTTCCTCAACGCAAGCCATGAGGGACTGCATCGTTCTCCCTCTCTTGGAATATCATTTGGCGAACGCTTTCATCGAGCGACGTTGGATACCGGATCCACAGGCGTCGTGGTCGGCGCAACATCAATCCCGAATATAGATCGTTTGCCCAAAATTGCGGACGGCGAGCTGACCTATACAAGTTCGGGGCGCATCATGCGTGGCCGCTGGGTGCGCACATCCTTCACCATTCTGGGCGCCGGTGACAACTCAGTGCAAACTGAAGCGATGCCGGTATTGGCCGTCGACCGCGTCGATTGCTTGCCACGGGCAAGAGATTGCAATCCTGATGAAGACGTCAGCCGGATTGCGATGATCGGCATAGGATTTGCGCGGGAAGGTGATCGGCAAAGCCAAAGCACGCCGGATAAGAACCCGTTTCTACACGTCGTATCGCGCAACAAGGGCCAGCGGCACGGCTATGTGCTGACATCCGAAGGCGTTCATATCGGATTGTCATCGGCCAATACTGCGGGTCCATTCTTCTATGTCAGGCTTCGGCGGAATGCCGATGGGACCGATTGGTCGCCGGTGCCGATGTGTATTTCCATCAATGGCACAATGCCGCCTGCCTGCGGAACGCTTCTGGTCGACAGTGGCGTTAGCGCCGCATTCATGACTGTGCCGCGAAGCCAAACGTCCCAAGTCGAGCTGCAGCCAGGAGATCAGGTGGCCGTCAGCATCCCGCAACAAAACGGACCCGCCCCGCTATACGCATTCAGCGTCGGCGATGGATCTCCGGTGACGCCCGAGAAAATTCACCTGCGGCATTCACCGGATCGTGTGTTTCTGAATACGAGCTTCCACTTTTTGAACGGCTTCGATTTCCTTTACGACGCGGACGGCGGCTACGCCGGATTTCGCCGTCGCTGACGGAAGACCAAGCATTGCATTCAGCGGCGCACCGCGTCGGCTCCGGCGCCAGGGGCGCCCCGGCTCTCGTGTGCATCCGCCCCGAGGAATTGCAGGTTCTTTCCTCTCCTTCGGACGGCGCATTGCCGGCGCACATCGTCTCGACGATATTTCACCGACCGACGCTGCGCTTGTTCGTGGAGATCTCCGGTGGTCAGAAGCTCATGATCGACGCGTCTCGCGGCAAGACAGAAGCGCCACCCGATAAAGGGGCCCTGGTCTATTTGCGTCCGATACGCGGCGGCGGCAGAATTTTTTGCGCGAAGTAAGTCCGCTCGTATCGATTTGATACGCGGAGGCATAGGCTCGGCGGAACGCGGCCGCTATGCCTTAAAATGCTCATGAGATGGAATAGTGCCGTACTCCAGACATTCGCGCCTGTCTAAGCGCAGCTCTAGCGTTTTAAGGATTGCATTCTCACGGGCAGCAGGCACGCGTCAGCGGCTGGCACGATAGCTGCAGATCTGCCGGAAGCGGCTTCAATTACAGGTCCGTGCCCCGATGACCTCTCATGTAATTCGGCCGCTGCGCCGCGCGCTGTCGGACCATCATTGCAGCGCACGACGAACCTCGCAGCAGACCCACATCGGGAGCGAAGTTAACCACTCATTTACGATGTTCTTGATGGCGACGATCGTCGGGACTAGGTGCAATCAAATGTGTATGCGTAGGAGGCCGCCGTGCAGTATCTGGTCAATTGCTTCGTCTTTGTTTGGCATTGCGTTGGCGGTGGTTCCGGTCAGCCCGGAGGCCCGAACGGCGCACCCGAAATCAACGCGGCGAGCGGCTTGGCGGCGATCGCGCTGCTTCTCAGCATTGGCGCAATTGTTTATCGCCAGATGCACGAGCGTCAGCATCAGCAGTAACGGCCGCTTCTCCAGCGATGCGCGGAGCTGGCAGGCATGTTGAGCACCGCCGCCCGTAGATCTCCGGCGTCGGCGCGCATGACCTCCTTCGTTGCGCTCGCTGTCTTCGAGTTCATTGCGACCAGAGCCTTTGCGCCACTCCCCGACGTCTGGAGCCTTTGGCCGGTCGTGGGCATAGTGCATGCTCTGCCGAAAATCCTTCTCCTCTCCACGGTGATTTTCGCCGTTGTCGGCTGGCGGAAACGCGCAATGATCGTCGGCGCGTTCGACCGCGAAGCCAACGATTTTCAAGTTGCTGCCATGGCAGCCGTTACGGCGACGGCGACGCTGATCGCCCTTTTGTCGCGCGCCCAACTGGCTACCGCCGGTTCCAGTGAATGGAACGGATTCGCTTACGTCTATGCCGCCGCGCTTCTTCTCGCAGGGGCGGCTCTCATGCTCGTCGCGGCGCCACCGACCTTTTGGAGCGCTATCGCAAAGACATGCAAACTTGAACTCGCTCTAGCGCTCGGATTCGGGGCTTTCGGCTTTATTGCTGGTTCGATCCTCGACCGTGAGCGGGGCAGTTTTCTGTCGGAAGATAGCTGGGCAGCGCTTTCCGGCGCCACTCTCCATCTCTCCTATTGGATGCTCAGCGTCTTTGATCATACCGCCGTTATGGAGCCTGCGACACGCACCCTAGGCGCGGGCGATTTTAGCGTGCGAATATTCGCGGCATGCTCCGGGTACGAGGGCATGATGCTGATATCCGCGTTTCTTCTGGGATATATCGCGATCTTTCGCCGATCGCTGCGCTTTCCCAATGTCATGTTGCTATTTCCGCTTGCCATGGGCGCGATCTGGATCCTGAACAGCTTTCGGATTGCACTACTCGTATTCATCGGCGCTCACGTATCGCCGGACATCGCGCTCGGCGGATTTCATTCGCAGTTCGGCTGGATCAGCTTCTTGCTGATCGCGATCACAATCATGACGAGCGCCCAGCGGATTGCATTTTTTGGTGTGGATGGGACGTTGGGCTCCCGGTCATCCGGCGTTTCAGTGAAGCGGCGATCAACGGAACTCAATCCGGCACTTGTATTTCTCGCGCCGTTTTGTGCGTTGATGGCCGGGCAGATCATCACGCGCATCGCAGCCCCGCATGATTATCTGCTCTATCCCGTAAAGGTCGCCGCGGTTGCTGCCGTTCTGTATGTCCTGCGCGATGCCTATAGGCGCATGTCGTCCGCTCCCGACCTGACTGCGATTCTCCTCGGCGCGATCGCCGGCGCAATCTGGATTGCGACCGATCCCGACGCGCAGGCGCACACAGCGCTTGAAGCATCACTGAAGGAATTAGCGCCCGCTGCTCTTTTGTTGTGGCTGGCGTTTCGGGCAATCGGCACGATCGTCATGGTTCCGATCGCAGAGGAGTTGGCGTTCCGCGGATATCTCTATCGCGTCATGTTGTCTGCGCGTTTCGAGGCTGTCGATTTCCGCGCTTTCGGCTTCTTGGCGCTCGCCGTCTCGTCAGTCCTATTCGGCTTGATGCACGATCGCTGGATTGCGGGCAGCCTCGCCGGATTGCTCTATGCCCTCGTCATGATTCGCCGCGGCCGGATAGCAGATGCGGTCGCGGCCCATATGACGACTAACGCTGTGATCTTCATGTGGGCTGTGAGCGTCGGTCAGTGGTCGCTGCTTTGACCGGACAAGGATAGCAGCGATCTTCGGGCCATGCCGCGCATCGATGTCAGGGCATTGCGATAAGGTAGCGCTCGACGGGCGGTCGCGAATCACGTTCTGATTCCGCGCGGAACGAGACTTATCAACGCCGAATATTTCCGAGCGCGTTGGGGGCAATAAGGCGCGATAATATGAAAATCTTTCAGACCGTTGCTGCACTGGTATTCGTCCTCTTCGCCCCTGCGGCGGCTTACGCCGGTGGGCCTGCGGATTCTGGGCCTCAGGCGCCGGTCAACGCATGCGGTGGTCCGTACTCAGGTTTTTATGCGGGCGGCGTTCTGGGCATGGGCGGTTTGAATTCGAAGGTCTCGGCCGAAGGCGGCTCCCTCAAGGCCAACGACAGAGGGTTCACGATCGGCGGCGTTACCGGCTACAACTGGCAATGCAACAGTAGGCTGTTGGGTATCGAGACGGATATCAGCTATTTCAACGCTGACAGCGATTTGGGTTGCGGAGGTTGTGGATCGCCGCAGTCGTTAGACTCGGAAATAAACTGGTTCGGTACGCTGCGCGGCAGGGTGGGAATTGTAGGAGCCGAGAATTTTCTCGTATTCGCAACAGGCGGCCTCGCCTACGGCGGCATCGACCACAGCTTCCGTGATACAAGTGTTTCGTTTTCGCAGTCCGACAGCGATACGGAGATTGGCTGGACGGCAGGCGGCGGTATCGAATATCTGCTGAGCGATAGCTGGGCATTCCGCGCAGACGCTCTGTACGTCGATTTTGGTTCAGAAGATCACACTTATACTCAAACCGGTTGCGAAGTTTGTACTTTGAGATTGAACTGGGACGACAATTTCTGGGTCGCTCGCGTGGGGCTGACGTATCTCTTCGGTGCCGCGCCTCGGGAGCCGGTCGCCGAGTATGAACCGCTCAAGTGAGCGCTTTCCCACTCTCCAGCAAGTCATGCCGACGGCCGCGTGAAGCGGTGCCGGCATCGAGTCTGAAATCTCTCGGATCGGACGATAGAGCCAGGAATTTCGGGCGCCGTGGCCGATCAGGCCGGGCGCCCAAAGCCCTGTGGCCGAAATTTTGTAGCTTGCAAGTCGCGACCATCGGCAACATGTAACGACGAAGCTCGGTTCAGTACCAAGTGAGCATGGTGGCGCGATTCCCGCGTATATCGCATCGCCTCGTGGTTACGGCCTGACATGTAGCGAGTGCGTACAATGAGCTTAAATTTCCGCCCAAATACCACGGCAAAACGGCTGTTTCTGACCGGCGGCACACTCGCTGCGGTTCTTTTTCCCTCCATTCTCACTGCGGAGGAAATGAAGGCGGACCCTTCCACACCTCCCGCTGTCGAAACAACACAAGCTGCTGAGCCGCTGACCGGCGTCGCCGCCGCGATCTGTGCAAAGCTCTCGAATTCGTCGGCAAGCGCTTTCGAACCGGCGGATCGTGCCGCAGTTACAGCCTTCTACCAGGACAGGCAATGCCGCCCGCTCTGGATCGACGCGCAAAGGCTGACGCCTGGCGCGACGCTTTTGATGGACGAACTCGGGCGCGCGGGAGAGTGGGGGCTCGACGCGTCAGACTTCCGCCTCGTAGCCGTCAAGCAACCGATGAGCAACGCGCATTGGACGCCGGAGCAGGCGGCTGCCGTCGAAGTTGAATTGACCGCGGCCGCTTTGCGCTATGCCCATCAGGCTGAGGGCAGCCGCATCCCGGATCCGGAAACGCAACTTTCGTTCTTCCTGGGCCGGAAGCCGACGATTACGGCTGCGGCGGATGTCATGGCTCGTCTCGCGGACAATCCAAATCCCGATCAGGTGCTGCGCTCATTCCAACCGCCGCAGGACCAGTTCCAGAAACTCAAGGCACTTCTAGCGAGCTTGCGCGCAGGGCCAGCCGATAACGCAATGCATTTTGCGATAGCCGAGCGTGGTCCGATGCTGACGGCCGGCGTTCGCGATCCCGATGTCGCCATCCTGAAGCAGCGCTTCGGTATTGCCTCGGAGCCCGGCTCTGAGCAGATGTTCGACGATAATCTCCGTGCGGCAGTCCGGCACTTCCAGGCATCGAAGGGACTCGGAGACGATGGCATCGTCGGTCCGGCTACGCGTGCAGCCCTTTCTGGCGGCGACACCGGGTCTGCCAACGACAAGATCAAAGCCGTCATCGCCAACATGGAAGAGTGGCGCTGGATGCCGCGCTCGCTCGGCGCGACGCATGTTCTTGTCAACGTTCCGTCGTTCTCGATCACATTGACCCAAAACAGAAAGACGGTGTTTCAGGATCGCGTCGTCGTCGGGACAGCCGACAAGCAGACGCCGATTTTTTCCAAGGACATGACAACCATTGTCCTACGGCCGCGATGGAACATTCCGGATTCGATTAAGCTGCCGATGCTGCTCTCGGGCCGCTCGATCGAGAGCCAGGGTTATGTCGTGATGCGTAACGGCCGCAGGGTCGACAGCACAACGGTCGACTGGTCGAAGGCCAACCTGAGCGCTTACACGTTCTATCAGCCCGCTGGTGATGACAACGCGCTGGGCCTCGTGAAGCTGCTCTTCCCGAACCAGTATTCGGTCTATCTCCACGATACGCCGTCGAAGTCTCTCTTCAACGAGTCGGTGCGCCTGTTCAGCCATGGCTGTATGCGGGTCAGAAATCCGCAGGATTTTGCGCAGGATATCTTCGACATCGACCGCGGTGATGCAGCTCCCGACGTGAAGCGGCTTATCCGCAAGGGGCCGAGAGACAACGAGATCGCGCTCGAACATCCCGTTCCGGTGCACGTCGGCTACTTCACCGTCTGGGTCGATGATGATGGACAGGCCCATTACTACAAGGATTGGTACGGCCATCAGAAGCGCATCACGCTCGCGCTTGCCGGCAAATGGGATCAGATTGAGGTTGGCAGGGCACCGGCCGTAAACACTGCCATGCTCAAGCAGGTACGCTTCAACAAGGATGCCGATAGCTCGGACATGGATGATCCGACGGGCTTGGCCAATGGCGGCAACTATCGCAAGTACGATAACTCGGTCGGCGATATGATCCGCCAGGTCCTTGGCTACTGACGCGCTTTTTCGTCAGGCATTCTTCATGCGCTCGAAGCCCGCCGCAAGGTCGGCGATCAGATCGTCGACAGCTTCGAGGCCGACATGAAATCTCAGCGCTGGCCCTGGTCCATCCCACCGTGTCGCGGTTCGGTAGGGCGACGGATCGAACGGTACGACGAGGCTTTCGTATCCGCCCCACGAATAGCCCATGCCGAAAAATTTGAGCCCGTCGAGGAATGCCGCGAGCGCTTTCTCAGACGTAGGTTTTAAGACGGCGGTGAAAAGCCCGCATGCGCCCGAGAAGTCGCGCTTCCATATCGCGTGACCCGGGTCTCCGGGCAGAGCTGGATGCAGAACGCGGTCGACCTCGGGACGGTCTTGAAGCCATTGCGCGACTGCGATGCCGGAGCGCTGGTGCCGCTCAAGACGAACCGCGAGCGTTCTGAGTCCACGGAGTCCGAGATACGTTTCTTCGGAACCCGGGCACGTTCCGAGCGCTTCCTTGGCACTGTCGACGAATTTCGCGGCGCGCTCGTTGACAGTCACGGCGCCGAGCATCGCATCCGCATGCCCGACGATGTATTTCGTCGCCGCCTGAATTGAAACGTCGGCGCCAAGCGCCAGCGGCTTGCAATAGAGCGGCGTTGCCCATGTATTGTCCGCAAGTACCCAGATGTTCTTCGCGTGTGCCGCCGCTGCGATGGCGGGAATGTCCTGCATCTCGAACGTCTGCGATCCTGGAGCTTCCACCATGACAAGGCGCGTGTTGGGACGGAAGAGCTTGGCGATGCCGCTGCCGATGAGCGGATCGTAATAAGTCGTCTCAACCCCGAGGCGCTTCAGCATCTTGTCCGCAAAAGCTCGTGCCGGCTGATAGACGCTGTCGACGATCAGGATGTGATCGCCGCTGTTGACCAGAGCAAGAATCGCCGTCGAGATCGCTGCAAGTCCGGACGATGTCAGGATCGTCGCAGTCCCACCTTCGAGCTGGGCGATCGCTTCCTCGAGAGCGTGGGTCGTCGGCGTGGCGCGCCGCCCGTAGGTGTAAGGCTGCGTCCGCGTGTTGAGAGCCTCGAGCGTCGGATAGAGGACCGTCGAGCCCCGATAGACGGGTGTATTGACGAAACCGTGTTGCTCGAACGGCTTTCGTCCAACGTGCACGACTTCGGTCTCGGGCCGCTCGCCGCTCTCGGGATTCACCTTCTTTATAGTCATTTTAAACTTCTCTGGGCGGGTCCGGCCGTCGTGACGCAAGTTTGCTTCCCGGTCAAGGCCTTGACCATTCGCTGCCGACGCGGGATGTCTGGCGGGCGCGCGAACGTCGGGCGGTCGCGCCCGGAGGCCGTTGCTTGCGTCTGCTCTGAGACGGAAATGAAGAAATCCGAGTGAAGCATTGGCCGGAAGTGTGCAGATGAGAATGGGTGTGCGTGTCCTGACGGCGGCGGTTTCGCTTCTGATACTGGCCGCGGGTCTGTCGTCGCCGGTTCTGAGTGCCCCGATCAATACACTCGACGCGGTACGCGCCCGGGGAAAGATCATCTGCGGCGTGACCGACCATGCCGCCGGCTTCAGCGAGGTCAATCCGCGAGGCACGTGGAGCGGTCTTGACGTTGAGTTCTGTTCGGCACTGGCGGCAGCCGTGTTGGGCGATCGTGACGCAGTCAAATTCATAAGCCTCAATGCGGCCGACAAGTTCAAGTCGCTGCAACAGCAGGAGGTCGACGTTCTTCTCGGCGCGACCGCATGGACTCTGACGCGCGACACCGAACTTGGCGCCCGCTTTGCAGGGATTATGTACTACGACGGCCAAGGCTTCATCATTCCGCGCAACCACTCGATCGCGAGTGTCCTGGAGCTGTCCGGAGCTTCGATCTGCGTTCTCGCAGGATCGAGCGACGAGACGGCCATTTCCGATTATTTCGGCGTCCGCAAGATGCGCTATCAGCTCATCACCTCGGACCGCTGGGATGAACTGGTCAAAACCTACTCGGATGGCGGCTGCACGGTTCTGACCGGCGACATGACTCTGCTCGCCTACGAGAAGAGTCGCTTGGCGAGCGGCGCCGATCAGATGATGCTTCCGGAATTGATCACTAAGGAACCTTACGGGCCCGCCGTCCGCCTCGGAGACGACGGATGGTTCGCAATCGTGCGATGGACCGCCATGGCGCTGGTCGGCGCGGAAGAACTCGGCATATCGAGCAGCAATATCGATACGATGAAGGCATCGCCTTCGCACGAGGTGCGCCGTTTTCTCGGCCTCGATGCCGATCTCGGAGCGCCACTCGGACTGTCCCGCGACTGGGCCTATCAGATCGTCAGGCAGGTCGGCAATTACGGGGAAATCTTCGAGCGGACGCTCGGGCAAAGCTCTGCGCTGAAGCTCGATCGCGGGCTCAACAATTTATGGACCAAAGGCGGCCTGATGTACGCGGCTCCGTTCCGCTGATAGGTTTCGTCGCGAGGGAATTGCGGCGCGGCGTTTGAATGGGGATCGCAATGGCCGGCACGGCATCGTCTGATGTGCTGCTCGATGTGTTGGTTTTCGTGCTTCCCGTCGCGGTGCTGTTGACGCTGCTTCTGCTGCTTTCACGCCGACGAAGAAGGGCCCGCTCCCCCGCACCCGTGCACGCCGTCGCGACGCCCACACGCGTTGCGGTCGAACCCGATCGCCGTCCCGTCATTGAAAGCGTTGAGGTGATCACCGGAAAAATCGAGAGAGCGATTGCGAACGGCGAAAAAGCGTCGCTCGCGGGCCTCTATCTCGATCTCGCGCACGCCAATGAACGCCTTAGTAACGGCGACGCGCGCATGTCGGCGTTGCGATCTGCTGCGGGATACGGTGCGCTTCACGGTCCGCCGTCAGCTCACGCCTCCGCGCGCCTGGCGCTCGGCGAAGCCGCGCATCAGGCCGGCGATCTGACGAGCGCCTGCGAACAGTGGCAGATGGCGCGAGCGGCTTTCCTCGAAAGCGGCGATACCGAGCAGCATGACCGCGTCGAGACGCGCATGCGCGAAAACGGCTGCCCGACCGACTGGGTGCTTACGGATTTTTGAAATCCGTTGGCGCGATCGTCGTCGCACCACTCAAAATCCGCGCGCCGTCATCGTCGCCGGAACTGGCCATCAAGACCTCGACGCTGATGTTATCGCCGTCCTTGATTTCGAAGGTATTCTGAAAGATGTGGCCGCCGGAAGAGGCGGTGACGAGGTATTTTCCCGGCGCCAGTACGTGGGTCGGCAGCGCGCCGACACTTTCCTTCACCATCTCGCCGCCTTCGGTCTGAATCGTCCAACGCGTGTCGGGCATGGCTTCGCCGCCGGTCCGCGTGACGAGCTTGAACGTCGCCTTGCCGCCTGCGTGCGTCAACGTCGTTTCCGTCAGCTTGCCGGCCTCGACCGTCACATCCGCTTCGATCTTTGCGTTGGCGTCGCCGTAGATCGAGACGATCTTGTAGATACCGGAGTTGAGGCGAATGATCAGATTAGGCTTGGCGCCGCTGATGATCGCGGCGCTGTCCCGGGGATCGTCGCCGTCATCGGGATAGATCGAATACGAGACCGCTCCCGGCAGTGCGGGCTTGCCGCCGACGAGCGCGGAAACCCGAAGGCCGCCTGCGTTCAGCACAAAGGCTTCGAACGGCGGACCGTCGGCCTTGACCATGATCTTCCGGGTCAGGTTGGCTCGGCCGAACGCTGCGTTGACAGTGTATTCCCCTGGAGGAAGCTTGATGAAGGGGCTCGCGTCGCGCGACTCGGCGAGGAGCTTCGATTTGCCCGCTCGCTCCGACGTCCGGAAAACGCGCCAGACGAGACCTTGCTCGATCTGCTGGCCGTCACCGGTCAGCAGCGCGACCAGCTTGACGCCTGTCCCCTTCGGTTTGCCGCGTTCGACCGTTGTCGTGTTCTTGCGTTTCTCGAGGCTTGGTCCCCAGGGACCCGGAGCCGGTCCATCGGGGATCGGCTCTTCCGCCAGCGACGCTGTTACTAGAGTGAAAGACAGCATGAATGCTGCGAGCGTCGCAGCAAGGAGACACCCCGAAATGCGGACCACCCGCGAACCAAAAGTCTTACGCCTCGTGTCGGTCATCCTGGTCCAATCTCGATCTTCTGGCTTTGGCCCGCTCGCACTTCGAATGCCGCCTGTCCATGACTGTCGCGCGCATCGAAATGCACCGTGTATTGTCCTGGCGCCAGAATGGCAGTCGCTTCAGCGCCGGTTGCGCGCCAGATCGCCATGCCGTTCTGATCGGAGACTTCCCAGTAGACGTCGCCGATGACGGGGGGCGCGCCTGGCGGCGGCGCGAAATCGACCCGGCCCGATGCAATGTCGATGACCGCATCGACAGGTTTGCCTGGCGCAATGACGACCTCGTTCGATGCCGAGAGATGCGAAGCGGCGAGCGAAGCACTGATCCGGTAGCGGCCAGGCGAAAGGTCGAGCGCCAGCGCGGGTCCGAGCGATTGCGCAACGCCGACGCGGTCACCGTCGATGCGTTCGACACGATAGAAGATGTTCTGATCGGCCTTCGCAGGTGCGCCGGCGACGAGCGCCGAGATCGTCACATGGACGAGAGCGAGGGACAGCGTCTCAGAAACCGTCTGACCGGCGCCAACGGCGATGCGCTTGTTCATGCTGCCGCTGCCGGAGCGCGCGGTGACGTAATAGGTGCCTTCGGGAAGCGTGAAGCTTGCGTGCGGATCGCGCGATTGCGCCACGTCGCGACGGCCGTCGGGGCTTTCGGGATCGTCGGCCTCAACAGTGTAGAGGACATCCTGCAAGGCACTCCCGTCGGCTTTGGTCGCGACAACGTCGAGATGTCCCGCCGAGAGGTCGACATTCAGCAACTTCTCGTCGCCCGCGGCGAGTCTCAGCGATTGCGACGACCGCGTCGCTCCGTCGATGACAGTCAAAGCATAGTCGGCGGGCGGCAAATACAGATCGACCGAGCCGCCTCGTACGACCGAGATGGGCTGCCCGTCTGACGCGAGCGTCAGGACGGCGTCAGACGATGGCGGACCACCCTTGCTGGCCGTAACATGTGCGACGAGGTGGGCCGCATCGAGTGGCAGGACGATGCTCTGGGCATCGCCATCGGAAATCGTGATCGTCTTCCGCGCCTTCATCTGTCCAAGCTGCGCTTCGACGTCATAATCCCCGGCGGAAAGCTTCGCCGAAATGTCCGGGCCTTCGCTCTCGCCGAGAGCGGTCTTGCCGCCGGCTTTGTAGATCCGCCACTTGAGTGGAACAGTCAGCAGCGCGCCGCCTTCGGCAAGAGCGGCCGAAGCACGAAGTGATGCACCCTCGGGCGGCGGTGGCGCGGTCGGCTTCGCGTTCGCTGGGCCAGTCGCGGCGACGGCGCCTGGCGAAAGAATGGCGAGCTTCGTCGCTTCATCGAGCGCCGCATCGAGACCATTGGAATCCGTGATGTCGTAGAAATTTCCGCCGGTCGCCTCAGCAATGCACGCCATCCGCGGACGTTCGTTGGCGGGCACGCCGATGCCGATGACCTGGATCGCAACGCCCGGAGCGGTCTTCGCGAACTCCTGCGCGAGCGCACAGGAATCCTGCTGGCAGTTGTCGGCGTTGTCGCCGACGACGAGAATTTGTGCCGGGAGCGATTGGCCGATTGCCGTCATCGCGAGTTTGAGCCCCGCTGTCAGCGGCCCGGGACCACGGGGATTGAGCTTTGCGATCGGGTCGAGCACGTCCTGGCGCGTGCTGTCGGGACCCCCAATCAATTCGACGTCGCTGCAATCGCCTCGGCGACGATGTCCAAATGAGACGAGACCAAGCCGCGTCGAAAACGGCGTCGCGAGAAGCTGTGCAAGCTTTTGACGCACGAGGTCGATCTTCGGCCGGTTGGCAGGCGGCAAGCGCCCCCACATCGAGCCCGATCCGTCGAGGACGATCATGGCCGTCGGCGCGTCTCCGCTCATGGCCGGCATGGCTCCGCCGCCGATGATGGCGGCAACCGCTATAAGCGGCACGACGAATCTCAAGACATTCAGGCGCATTCTTCCCCCAACGCACCGTGCTCCGGATCGATTTCCCGACTCTGATTGTAACGGGCCGCTTGTAACAGCCGGAAGCCTCGTATAGCCAACGGGCAAAGCAAAAGTACGGAACAACGCATGAATACCGCTTTTTTTGAATTTCTTGCGGCAAGACGGTCGGTCAAGCCGGATCGGCTTGCCGCACCCGGGCCAACCCCCGAGGAACTCAGCAAAATCCTCGCAGTCGGGACGCGCGTGCCCGACCACAAGAAACTCTCGCCGTGGCGTTTCATCGTTTTCGAGGGCGAGGCCCGCGCTGCTGCCGGCGAAATCTTCGCCAAGGCCTGCGAGAAGGAGGAGCGCGAGCCGCCGTCGCACGTTCGCCTCGATATGGAGCGCGCCCGGTTTCTGCGCTCGCCGATGGTGATAGCCGTCATTTCCTCGATCAAGCCGCGCCCAGGCGCACCGGAATGGGAGCAGGTGCTCTCGGCGGGCGCGCTGTGCTTCAATCTCTGCCTCGCGGCCAATGCGCTGGGATTCGGCACATCCTGGATCAGCGAATGGATCGCCTACAGCCCAACCGTGCGCGAGGCATTCGGACTGAAGGACAACGAAAAGGTTGCCGGGTTCATCTATGTCGGCACACCGACGGAGCCGCCTGACGAGCGTGAGCGCCCGAAGGTCGAAGCCCTCGTAGAACACTGGCCAGCCTAGCGCGCGTTAACCTGGCCTTAACCATAAGGTGCCACGCTACCGACATCTGTGTTTGCAAACTTGATTCGGGGGGACCCGCGGGATCAGCACCCGGGCCAGGAAATCGAGAACGCGGCACTTTTGAAACCACATCATGGCCCTCCGCGCGTGCTTCCAGGCACCGTTTGGAGGGCCAGTCGGTTTTTGGCTGCGTCCGTGCCGAGCAGCCGGATCCCCTCGGGGAATCATCAGGCGCGGATGATATCTTCAATACCTGAACTGCTCGGCGAGGATGCGTTCCTCGAGCCCGTGTTCCTTGTCGAACATCATGAAGAGCTCGATGGCGCGTGCCTGTTCGACCTCAACTCGGATGACGTTGCGCGTCTCGAAATGGTCGGCGACGGCGCTCACCGGCCGCTTCTCATGCTCGAGAACCGTGATCGTGATGTGCACCTTGTTCGGGACGATGGCGCCGCGCCAGCGCCTTGGCCGAAAAGGGCTAATCGGCGTCACCGCGAGAAGGGATGATTTGATCGGCAGAATTGGCCCGTGCGCCGAGAGATTGTAGGCGGTCGATCCGGCAGGGGTGGAAACCAGGATGCCGTCGCAGATCAGTTCTTCCAGGCGCACCTTCTCGTCGATTGCGATCTGCAACTTGGCGGCCTGATAGCGCTGCCGGAAAAGCGAGATCTCGTTGATCGCCAGACTCTTGTGCGCCTTGCCGCCGGCATCCGTCGCGATCATCGCCAGCGGATGAATGCGGCTGGTCTCGGCGGCGGCGAGACGCTCCAGAAGATCGTCTTCCCTATAGTCGTTCATCAGGAAGCCGACCGATCCACGGTTCATGCCGTAGATTGGAATCTTGTCGTTGATGAAGCGGTGTAGCGTCTGCAACATGAAGCCGTCACCGCCGAGCGCGACGATGGCGTCGGCATTGGCCGGTTCCGTTTCGCCATAGCGCTTGATCAAGGCCGCCTGAGCCTCGATCGCTTCGGGAACTTCGCTCGCAACGAAAGCGATGCGTTCGAACTTCTGTTTTTCTTTCGCCATCGAGGCCCTTCACGTATTACGGGTCGTCGCGCAGCAAGCCAGGGAGGCTCGCTCAAGTGTCAGCAAACGACAAGCCCCCCTCGCGGGATAACGGAGAGTGCGGCGCCGCGCCAGCCGATGGTGTCGTGATGATTTACGCGACCTTCCCCGATCGGGCGACGGCTTTGACGGCGGGCCGGGAATTGGTCGAGCAAGGCCTCGCCGGATGCGTCAACGTATTGCCGGCGATGACGTCCGTCTATGTTTGGAAAGGCGTGACGGAGACGGCCGAAGAGGCCGTGATGATCGTGAAGCTCGCGCGCGAAGGCGCGGAGCGCGCTGTCGCGCACATCGTCGCGCACCATCCCTATGAAACCCCGGCCGTGCTCGTGGTGCCCATCCTGGGTGGAAGCCCTGACTACCTTGCCTGGGTCCGGAGCGGCACGCGAACCTGAACGCGTCAATAGATGCCGCCGAGCGATTGCATCAGATTGTAGCGCGCGGTGCCGGGGCGCGGATCGCCGTGGCGCCGCCGGCCTGCGGAAGCGTAAGAGTTGTGTCGTCGTTTGCGTTCGGCGTCGGAGCGGCGGGAATTGTGCGATGGCGTAACCACATCGGCCGGCAGCGGAAGCGCTTCAGCCGCTGTGCCGGACCCATCTGAAAGGTTGTCGGCATCGGGATCAGCTTGCAACGCTGCGAATTTCGCGGCTGTCTCGGCGGAAGCTCCACCATCGCTCCCCGCGACGCCAGCTCCGGCCCCGGCTCCGGAAGTCGCTGCTTCCGGCGACGTTACCGATGAACTCTCTGAAGACGCTACCGGCGCCACATCGGTGGGTCCGCCGATCGACATCATGCCCGGCGGTGGTGCCGGTCGCTGCGCAATCGCGACGTTATCGAGCGGGACGGCAATGACCTGGTTTCGCTGCCAGGGAAGGACCTCACGCTGATACGGCTCCGATTGCGCCACGCGATCGCGATCTTGCGCGATACGCATGTCCGCCAAGCGCTGCTGTTCGAGTCGCTGCGATCTCTTTTCGGCCTGCGCTAGGATCGCGTGGGGAAGGCACCGCCCGTCGCTTTCCATGACTTGTCCGGACGGGCATTCGGCCGCGCACGTGATCTCGCGATGATTCTGCACCAGCGCCAGCAGCACGTAGTCGGGATTTTTGAACGGCAGCACGGCATTGGCGCGATCCATGAATGCAGCCATCGCGCGTCGGGTCGCCGCGGTCCACGTTCCCGTGATCGGCCCTTGATAACAGCTCGCCCGCTGCAATCCCTGCTGCAGATCATGCGCGAGCTGTTCGCGCGTGAGCGCATCGGCGGGACGGGATGCCTTGAGCGGAGACAGAACGGCGCGGCTGGAGGTCACGACGGTTGTCCACGTCCCAGGCTTCGGCGGTGATGCGGCGGTCGGTTCGTCCGGCTCGTCGCGGATGACTTCGCTGAAAGCAGGCGATGCCGGAGCGAAGGTACGGCCCAATCCGTTCTCGCGATCGGGCGCCGCGGAGATGCGTGTGATCTCGGCAAGTTCGTTCGAGGTTTCGGAGGAGGGGGAAAGATAACCGTATACGCCACAGAACGAGCCGGCAGTGATGAGCAGAAATGCACCGGCACGCGACATGACGAAACTCCAAACACGAACCGAACGCCGCGCCCGGACAGCACCCGCAAATGATCAGGCCGACGTCACTCGGGCATCACCAGCGCGAAGCCAACATCCGGCGCGAAAAACGCGTTACCAAAACCACGCTCAGAATGCCTCACGCGACCATTTTGGTAAACGGACAAATGCGCAGCCGCGCTCTGCATGTAAGTGTCACCTGATGGCCGCGCGGGCGGTGGCAGGCGAAGCACACTGATGACGTACCCTCGCCACATTCGCGGCTTGCGGGAAGCTTGCATAAGGCAGTGCAAAACCTCTTGATAACCGCCGATTTCCAACTTCCGCACAGGCCCTGTGGAAGGTGTTGTGAGAGGCTCGCGTCATGCCGAATGCGCAAATCTAGAATTCTGATTCCACTATCATTTCGGATTAACATCCCTGCCCGACTCAGGTACGGCTGGACGGGAGGGGAGTTTAATTCGCGTAGGTTTTCCACCCGCGCTTCGACTTCTGGGAAATGTTATCCACCCTGATTTCTTGCGGCGAAATCATGGCGGCACCTTGGAGACGATGTCGGGAGTGGCAGCTCTGGTTCTCGTGATTGTGAGGTTTTTGCATCGCTCGTCTGTCGATGTCATGGGGATGACATCGAAGCTCGCAGACGAATGAAGCGGATGCCATCGACAATCGCGGCTGTTCTGCATTCCGGAGCTTGGCCGGCGTTCCCTCGACGCTAGGGCCACAACGAAATGGCCGGTCATCGTGATCGCGTAGCCGATCGGTCCTCACAGGAGAGGGCACTCTAATGAGACACGTTTTAGGCGTGTTGGGGGTTCTCGCAGCAGGCGTTTTACTCGCCGTATCCGCTGCGATGAACTGGCGTTTTGGCTTCAGTCTCGGACGAACCGAGCTCGACGGCCAAATCTACGGAGCGGCATCTGCCGCTGCCGACTGCATGAAGGCTCTTGTACCGTTTTTCTTCTTTGCCGCAGTTCGCAATCGAATTTGGTCTCAAGCGGCAGCATCCGCCTTGGTCTGGACGGTCGTCACGGCCTATTCCATGACCTCCGCGCTTGGTCACGCGGCGTTGAATCGCTTCGATACGACCGGGCATCGTGCGCAGGAAGCTCAAGCCTATCAGGATTTGAGAACTGAGCTGAAGCGCGCCGAAGAGCAAGCGGCATGGATCCCTCAGCATCGCCCTTATGAGGCGGTGCAGAGTCAGATCGACGGCCTGAAGCTCGACAAAGCCTGGAAGTGGTCGAAAGGCTGCACCGAGGTCACGACGAACATGCGTCGTACTCTCTGCCAGCAGATCACCTCGCTCGAAGCCGAGCTTGCGTCTGCCGCTTCAGCCAAAAAGGCTGACGCGCATATCGCAGAGGTCAAGTCGCAGATCGATGCTGCGACTGCCAACAATGCGACCGTCATGACGGAAGCCGATCCGCAAGCGAAGGTCTTGACCGAGCTTACGAACGCGTTCTTCCCGAACGTGAAGATCGAGAATGTGCAGATGGCATTGACGTTGTTCGTCGCCCTGCTGCTCGAGATCGGGTCTGGATTCGGCATGTACGTCGCATTCAGCCAGTGGCGACTTTATGATCGCCAGCCGATGCCCGTCACGCCGCGAGCGTTGGCGGAAGCAAGCACCGCTGCGGCAGCGGTGGCGGTTCCGGTGCTCACACCGGTGACCGTGCAATCGAAAAAGCCGCGTTCCGGCGCCAACGACAACCGGTCGCTCGAGATCGCTCTCGACGCTCCCGTCGTCCCGGCGCGCGCAATCGAAGCTCCGCCCGCAGAAGTGCATCAGGCAGAGCCGAAGATTGTTGAAAGCAAGGTCGTGGCGCCGGTTGCGCGCCTCGTCCCCGAGAACAACACCGAACGTTTCTACAAGGAGAATGTCGAGGTCCGTGACGGATCAAGTGTAACGGCTACTGAACTTTATGAAGACTACTGCTCTTGGTGTGAATCTAAGAACAAGGAGCCTGCAGCACTTCCGAGCTTTGCACGTGAATTCGCCGAGCTTGGCGTGAAAAAGGAGAGGGTAGCCGGACGAGTCCGGTACATTGGTATCGCACTGAAATCCGACATGGCACTCGAGGAGGCTACGAAATCGCCTACCTTCGGCACGGTCGCAGCCTAGCGCTGCCTCTTGAAACGAAAGGCCCGCGATCTGCGGGCCTTTTTTGTTTTTGAGGGCGCTTAATCCGAATGTTCTCTTCACGCAGGCCCTGCGGGCCATCGTTCACCGTTCCCCATACCTCCATCGCGCTCCCAACTGATAATGTCTGTACGCTGACAACAGAGCGCGCGCACGCTATTCTGGCACCGGGTAGGTCTAGGTGCCGAGTCCGCCATGAAACGGAAGATCGCAGCGATCCTCGCGGCCGATATTGTGGGCTACAGCAGGCTCGTCGGCGACGACGAAGAAGAAACGCTCCGCCGGCTCGAAAATTATCGCGCCGTATTCGGCGATTTCATTACACGCTTCGGTGGCCGCATATTTAACACCGCAGGCGACGCCATCCTCGCGGAATTCGCAAGTGCGGTCGACGCGGTCCGTTGCGCGGTCGATACCCAAGAAAGTCTTCGGACGCGCAATCTTGCCTATCCCCCAAGCCGGCAGATGAATTTCAGGATCGGCATCACGATAGGGGATGTCGTCGAGCGCGAGGGCGACCTTCTGGGTGAGGGCGTCAACATAGCGTCGCGCCTCGAGAGCATTGCGCCAGTCGGCGGCATTTGCGTCTCCCGGTCCGTTCACGAGGCCGTGGCCAACAAGATTTCCCTGAAATTCGCCGACGTCGGTGAGCAGCAACTCAAGAACTTACCCGATCGCATACACGCCTACACGGTATCGATAGAGCAATTGGGCACGCGCGAAGGAGCATCAGTGCCCGGCGTTTTCAAAAATCGGCTCTGGCAGGCCGCCGCTGCTGCGACCGTCGCCGCGCTGGCATTCGGCGCCTACGTCGCTCTACACCACGATGCCACGGGCGGCACTCCTGCCACCGCGTCGACCACTCCGCTTAAGCCGACCCAACCGGTCGCCCAGTCGGAGGTCAAGCCATTGCAGGCCGCCGCCGCAATCCAGGAACCGAAAATAGCCGCCGCCGATCAAAAAAATACGGCGACCACTAGGCAACTGGCTGGCGACTGGAAAGGACTGGTCAACGAAGACGGCGGCCGCAAATACAACGTCGAAGTGTCACTGCAGAGCGCTGGAAAAGGAACGGTCAGCTATCCGGACATAAAGTGCACGGGAACGCTGCAATACATTCTGCGCCGCGCAGATGCCTACGTATTTCGGGAGAGGATTACCAACGGGTCGGCATGCGGTCGCGCCGCCGAAGTCGAACTCACCGTCGCTGCCTCGGATGGTTCGGCGCTCGACTATAAGTGGATCGGGCAAGGCCCGAAGATGACGGGCCGTCTTTCCGGCGAGATGAACGAAACGAAGGACTGCCTGAAATACCTGCCGAACTTGCAAGCAATGGTACCGGCGCCGTGCGAAGCAGGGGAGGCCGACGATACAACGTCAGCCGCCGCCTCGGTCGATATAGATCCTGCAACGCTTGGCACCTGGATATTGAATGTCCCGCGAGGACATTGGATCTGGGTCACCCGGGACGACGGCTCGTATGCTTTCCACAGCGAAGCGTCGGATGGCGCGCCGTCCCATCACGGACGCTTCGATGCGAACAACGGAAAATGGTCGATCCAGGCGACGAGCGGATACACCGATGGAGGCACGTACCAAATTCTCCCTTCTGGCGCCTTCGTTGCAACGGGACGCCTCGGGACCGGCGAGTGGGAACCCGCATATCCAGCGACGAGAGTGCGGTGAGGCTTTCGCTGCAGTTTGAAGCCCCATCACCACTTCCCGATCGGGTCGAACCGCTGCTTAAACGGAAGAGACGACGATCACTCCGAGGTCGCTGGCTTTGCGGGATAGGCCGCGTCTTTCCCGACAACTGTCGTCCATTCCCGCACTCGCCACTTCGTAACGAGGCCTTTGGTGACGTAGGGGTCGGCCTTGGCAAAATTCTCCGCCACGGCAGGCGAGCTTCCCGAGAAGAGAAGCATGCCGCCATCCGTGGGACCCGCAAAGGCGCCACCGAGGATGAGTTCATCCCGCTCGACGGCTGCTGTCGCCAGGACCAGATGCGCGTCGCGAAGGCTGCCACGTCGCTCCAAGTAGTCCTGAACATAGTCATAGAAAAGAACGTAGTGCATGATCGTCCTGGCCTGTTTCATAACTTCGCAGCGATGCAGACCGTCGACTTGGCGTCATCCCTCGACCCCCGCCACCTTCAGCGCGAATGCATAGTTGAAGGCCGTGTCCTTCAAGCCGTCGAAGCGGCCCGATGCGCCGCCGTGACCCGCACCCATGTTCGTCTTCAACAACACGAGGTTGTCGCTGGTGTTCTTCGCGCGCAGCTTCGCGATCCACTTCGCCGGCTCCCAATACGTCACGCGCGGATCAGTAAGGCCCGCCAGCGCCAGGATATGCGGATAGCTCTTCGCTTCGACATTGTCGTAGGGCGAGTAACTGCGGATGTAATCGAAGTCCTCCTTGCTCGCGAGCGGGTTGCCCCATTCCGGCCACTCCGGCGGCGTCAGCGGCAGATCCTTATCGAGCATCGTATTCAAGACATCGACAAACGGCACGTCGGCGATGATCGCGAGAAAGAGATCCGGCGCCATATTGGCGATCGCACCCATCAGCATCCCGCCTGCCGAACCGCCGTTTGCAACGATACGTCCACGCGTCGTGAAACGCTCGGCGATCAAATGCTCGCCCGCCGCGATGAAGTCGGTGAAGGTATTTTTCTTCTTCTTCATCTTGCCGTAGGTGTACCAGCGATAGCCCTTGTCCTTGCCGCCACGCACATGCGCGATGGCAAAGATGAAGCCGCGGTCGACGAGCGACAGGCGCGCCGTCGAGAATGATGCCGGCATCGCGATGCCATAGGCGCCGTAGCCGTAGAGGAACAGCGGCGCCGAGCCATCGAGCGCCGTCGTCTTCTTGTAGAGCAGCGTGACGGGAACGAGTGCGCCGTCCTTGGCCGGTGCAAGCAGGCGGCGCGTCACGTAGTCGGCTGGATTGTGGCCGCTCGGGATCTCCTGACGCTTGCGGAGCGTGCGCTCGCGAGTCGCCATATCGTAGTCGTAGGTCTCCGCTGGTGTCGTCATCGACGAATAGGTGAAGCGGATCCGGTTCGTATCGAATTCGTAACCTGAGCTGAGACCGAGCGCATACGCTTCCTCTTCGAATGCGATCGTGTGCTCGCCCGTGAGATCGAGGAATTCGTCGTGCACGACTTCCGTGGACTTGATGGGCGTGACGACGATCCGCGGCAGGCTGTCCTCGCGCTCGAGCCGCGTCATAAAATTTCGAAACACGCTGGCGTCAAGGATCAGACGCCCCGGCTTGTGCGGAACGATCTCGCGCCAGTTGTCTTCACGCGGGGCACTCGTCGGCGCGGCGACCACGCGGAAATCTTCCGCGCCCTCCGAATTCGTTGTGATGATTAGGTGCGGTCCGTGATGCTCGACGTTGTACTGATGCCCGACGCGGCGCGGGGTGACGACCCTGGGTCCGGCTTCCGGCGCGTCGGCATCGATCAGATGCACCTCGCTCGTTTCGTGATCGTGGATGTCGATGACGATGAATTTCTGCGACTGCGTAGCCGACAGCCCGACGAAGAATCCGGCATCCTTCTCCTCATAAACGAGCTTGTCGTCTGAGATGGGTGTGCCAAGCACATGGCTGTAGACGAACAGCGGCCGTTGATGCTCGTCGACCTTAATGTAGAAGAGTGTCCGCCCATCGCTCGACCATTCCAGGCTGCCATGCGTGTCGGGGATTTCGTCGGGGAGGTTCTCTCCGGTCGCAAGATCACGAATGCGCACCGTGTAAAGCTCTGATCCTTTATCATCCATCGCGTAGGCGAGCAGGCCGTGATCCCGCGAATGGGTCACCGCGCCGAGGTCCCAATAGGTCTTGCCTTCAGCCTCTTTGTTGCCGTCGAGCAGGACTTGCGCCTCATCGGCCGAACCGCCACGTGGGATCCGGCAAATCTGCGCATACTGGCCGCCTTTGACGAACCGCGGAAAGTATTCCCATGGACCGTGTGGTTGCGGCACCTGGCTATCATCTTCCTTGAGGCGCGCCTTCATCTCTTGAAAGAGAGCCTCTTGCAGCGCCTGCGTGTCCGCCATCTGGGCTTGGGTGTAGGCATTCTCTGCTTCGAGATGGGTTCGGATGTCCGCGGCAAGCATCTGCGGCTTGCGCATCACTTCCTGCCAATTGCCCGCACGCAGCCAAGCGTAATCGTCGGTCAGCGCAACGCCGTGATACGTCGAGACCACGGGCAGGCGCCGTGCGATCGGTGGCGACGGCGGCGTGACGTCTTCGGCGGCGGCGGACATGGTCGTCGGGGCGGTCATCGGGATGGAACCTCTTGAGGTTTCAGAGTTCGGATCAGGGATGCTTGTCGGCCCACCTTATGTCCGCGTCAACGCGGCGGCAGGGATCCGAGTATTGATCAAATGCAAAGTCCATATCTTCAAGAATTAGTAATGTCGTAATCTAACCCGGCGGCGCGATTGACAATGAAGGCGTCCTGTAGTCAAAGCTTTCGCAAGTGAAGATGAATTGATCTCTTTGTTTACGTTCATAATATCGGGATTTCCGGCGCGCTTCGTCGGCGACAACTGTTCAATGGCGGGGTGGAGACATGGACGGACGGTCCGACCAGGTTTTTCGGCCGACAGAGGAAGCGGAAGACAAGCAGATGGACAGTTCAGCCGCGCCTGAGCTCGTGACGATCACAGCCACGATCGTCGCCGCCTATGTCAGCAACAATCCGATCGCTTCAACCGAGCTGCCGGGCCTCATCGCGGAGACGCACGCGGCGTTGAGCCGGGCGGCGGGCCGGTCCGTTCCGCAGGAGCGGGAAGAGTCGAAACCGAAAATCGCCGTGAAGAAATCGGTCATGCCGGACTTCATCATTTGCTTGGAAGACGGCAAGAAATTCAAATCGCTCAAGCGGCATCTTCGGACGCACTACAACTTGTCTCCGGAAGAATATCGCGAGAAGTGGGGTCTGCCGCCCGATTATCCGATGGTCGCGCCCAATTACGCAAACGCCCGTTCGCAGCTCGCAAAAAAGATGGGCCTAGGCACGCGCCGCGAAAAATAATCCCGTAGCTCGGCAATTTTTCCCGGAAGATTGTCGGGGATGCACGCTGCATCTACGTGCTCGGATCGGCTTCGGTCGCCTCGTGCCTCTCGGTACTTCTGACTCCGGAGCAAACGAACGTTAAGAACGATTGCCTCTCCTCTCTTAACAGCCGCACGAGCTTGGCGTGGCGCGCGACGTCATAGGTGCGAGCGCCTGCGATGCCCCGCTGCCGCTCTCTCCGCAACTCTCTTTCGATGATCGAGATCAGCTTTCGGCGTCCTGCGAGTGTGCGATCGCGGAGGTCTTTCGGCCAAACTGGTAAAAGCCGCATGTCGTCACGTGCGATGTGGACGGCTGAATTCCGACGAGCATCCCATGGTCCGTCGGCGGATGTGCGCGCGTAGCGTTTGAATGGACGGTTTTGCATGGCCGCCGACTGTGAGGCCGTCCCGCGGGGCGGGGATTTCTTTTTTCTCCCGCTGAGTGCGTCGCTAACGGTGAATGACGACTCCCAAAAAAACTTATCCCCGCTCTCTCATGCGACCGTATTCTGCTCTCTGGCGTCACAACCCCCGGAGCAAACCGATGCAGCTTGAGAGCACCACTGCGACGGACGGCGACACCCGAACGTTTTTCGGAGCATGGGACGGGACGAATGTTACGGCCTTCATTTTCTACGACGATGGAGATGCGCGAGCTTCCCGCCGCAACTGCGGAAACGCCAGCGTCTCTCCGCCGTCGCCGAGCGCGTCTCGCTATCGAGCTCGCAATTTCGAACGTCTTTGGCATAGACACAGACTATCTCTGGACCGGAACGCGGGGCGTCCGCGATATCGCGGAAGCGCGGCAGGTCGCGATGTATCTGGCTCACGTCTCATGCCGGATGTCGCTGACGGAGGTGGGCGCAATGTTCGGCCGCGATCGCACGACCGTCGCGCACGCCTGTCTCAGGGTCGAGTATCGTCGCGACAATCCAAGTTTCGATAGGGCGCTCGATATTCTCGGCTGGGCACTCCCGACGCTGGTGCTCCGCATTCCCGCGCACGATCCGGCGAGCACGCCGGCTGGATTTGAGGATTACGAATGGCTTTGAGACAATCCCGCCGGCAGGCGGCTACTCCCGGCGAAGAAGCGGGGGCGCCGAAACGAAACATCGCCGAAAGCCCGCTCGCTTGGCTCGCACGCCGCAAAGACAAGGACGGCCAGCCGATGCTTGCCGATGTTGAATTCGATGCCGGCGAAAAACTTCGCGCTGACTTCTGGTTCGCTCAGATGACACCGCGCGTGACGGCGAATTGGTCCCTCCTTCTTTCGGGAGGCGGCGGCGGAAAGGGCGCGCCCGACATCGGACCTGATCTTCGCGATTCCGTCGTCGCCGCACAGGAACGCGTGAAGAGGGCGCTGTCAGCCGTCGGCCCCGACCTCGCTGGAATCCTCATCGATGTTTGCTGTCATCTGAAAGGCCTGGAAGCCAGCGAAAGAGCCAGCGGTTGGCCGCAGCGGTCCGGCAAGATCATCCTTCAGATCGCTCTGCGCCAGCTCGCGCGCCACTATGGCATGCTGCCGGCAGCCGTTCCTGAAAACCGCGAAAGACCCGTGCAAATCCGACACTGGGGATCGAGCGATTATCGTCCCCGGATCGAGCAAGGCCCGCTTTAAGATTGAGTCGCCAGCATGTCAGCGGCGTCGGACCGGATCCGCTTGACCATCGACGCGAGACCGTTGGACCGTTGCGGCGTCAGATGCTCCTTGAGCCCGAGGCTCGCGAAAATTCCTTCCGCATCGGTCTTCAGGATCTCATCGAGCGTCTTGCCTTCGTAGATGATGAAGAGCAAGGCAATGAGGCCCTGAACGATATGAGCGTCGCTCATGCCCTGCATGGCAAGCGCGTCTTTCGTGCTCGGGTGTCCCGGATCTCCAAGACGCTCCGTCGCGAGCCACACCTGGCTCGCGCAGCCACGAACCTTGTTGGCGTCGGTCCGCAGTTCCTCCGGAAATGGCGGCAGCGTCCGCCCAAGCTCGATCACATAACGGTAGCGGTCTTCCCAATCGTCGAGGAGCGCGAAGTCGGCGCGAATGTCATCAAGCGTCATCTGGAAAGCCCGGCTTCGATCCGCGAGCACGGATCATTCACTCCTACACATAGGTGTGGAAGCGTGCCGAGGGCAAGGGCAACGGGCGCCCCGGGGGCGTCAGATGCCGTTCCGGTTCGTCCGTTTGCCGTGCCAGTCGGGTGATTTGTCGAGTGGCGTCAGAGTGCCGCTGTCGCGCTCGAGGACTGCCGGAGCAACCTGCCCGACGCTCTTGCTGTCGTCGAGTTTCAGGCTTGCGGCGTTCATGCCGCCTGAGCCGGCGTAGTGCTCACGGGCCATTTCATAGGCGAGTTGCGCACCGAACTGCGCCTTGGCGACGAACTGGGTCCACAACTCCGCGCTTTTCGCGCATACCGTAGCGTTCCGGTCGCAGAAGGTGACGACCCATTCGGCCGTCGCTCCGGCACGCTCATAGAGATGCTGCTGCTGCTCCTTGTCGGACGGAAGCAGAGCGATCCCGATCGCGGCGACTGTGGCGATACGCAACAAACCCATAACACAAACCTTCGCGTCTCACGGCCGGTCTTCGGCCCGGAAAGTGGATGAGGTCTTTCCCTCATGCTCATCCATACCAGCCGCGCATCAAGGTTAAGCTAGCTTGTGCACTGCAATTTGAGTTGGATTTGCTTCAAATTTTACGGGGTTTGAGGAAGGCCTTTTTCGACGGTTAAGGAGGTCTTAACGGCTCGTCGCGATACTCGTGCTCGGGGGTAACGAGGGAACGCCGCGGCATGACCGAGAGGGATCGCAAGCTCGCAGTGATCATATCGCTGTTGGCGACGACGAGCGTGGCGCTGAACATGTTCGTATTCCAGAACACGACCGGAAAAGGTGCCGCCATCGAGACGGGCGGCATTGCACAGCGGACGGCATGGGTCGACGGCCCCGGCATCGCCCTCGGCCCGACATCGCCCGGACCGGGTGCTCCGCCGCAACCCGCTGAAGGGGTACCACCGCCAGGTCCGCTGACCGAAAGCGACGTTAGCAGCAACAAGGCCGAGCTGACGAAGGGTGTGCAGCGTGAGTTGAACAATATCAATTATGAGCCCGGCCCCGCCGACGGAGTACTCGGGTTGGTGACGCGCGCCGCCATCTTCGCCTACGAATACGACAATGGCCTTGTGTTGACCGGCCAACCAAGCGACCAGCTCCTGAGCCAGCTGATCCTTGGCAGTTCCTCATTGCAGCAAAGCTCTGCGCGACCCGGCAAGACGATGACGCCCGACGGAGAAAGTCTGGTGCGGACCGTCAAGCAGCAGCTCTCCGTGCTGGGATATCAGGTCGGCGTTCCCGGCGCCGCACTGACCCCCGAATTCGCTCGTGCCATCCGCGAGTTTGAAACCGATCAGAAGCTGAAAATCAGCGGACGCATCTCAGGCCCGATGGAAAGCCGCTTATTGCGCCTTCAGAGCGAGCCCAAGGCGCGCCGCGAGGCCGTTGCGAAGGCGACGAAGCATTAGGGATTTTGCGGGCTCTGCTGCTAACGTCCGGGCATGCGTCTCAAATCGGAAATCTGGGTCAAAGCGTATCTGCGTCGCTGCCAGTTCAATGGTGCAGCGGGCGTGGTCGCGCGGCATGGCGACGACGATGCGGGCGCGATCTTCATCAAGGTCGTCCGTGCCGACCGCACGGCGTCGGTGTTCTCGCCGGCGCCTGCCGGTCTCGATGATGCAGACGTCGACCGTCGATGGGTTTCGCGATTCAAAAGCGGTTTCGTTCCGGAAGCCGAGGCCGAAGCTCTGCTGAAACGCGAAGCCGAGTTCGACAGCGACATCTGGGTGGTCGAGATCGAGGATCGCGAAGGCCGGAACTTCCTCGGCGACGAATTGATGGCATAGCCACGCAACCGGCCGCCCTGATCCGCGTTTACGATCCGTTAACGATTCCCCGCCTGTAATCGATCTGATGCGATGATTCTGGCGGCCGCAGCGCATTCACGCCACTCTTCGTAATCGCGTCTTGATCCTGTGGCGGGAGCCTTCATGGCGGGGAGTGCCGCACGGCGTGAGTGGAACTCGCGCCTTTGGGGGATCGCGCATGGCGACGATATTGGAATTCAAGTCCACGCCGAGGCCGACGGACGCGTCTGTGATGGCCGTCTATGGCGCGGCGCAGTCAGCTGAGATCGTTTTCTTTCCCGGCATCCGCTACGAGCATACCGGCGAACCGGAGGTGCAGCCTGCGAGCCCGAAGCGGCGCCGCGACGAGCCGCAGCTCGAAGACTGAAATGGCTTCTTTCCGCGCTTCAGGCTCCGTCCCGTCTGCATGACGCCTTAGCGAGCGCCGCGAGTTCGTCGGTCCGATAAGGGTCGCCCTTGTCCGGCGCTCTGACGACGACGAGACCTTTCGCTGCCGAAATGATCTGCTGCGGATCGAGGTTCGCCGTCGCACCGGTATCTGGCAGTCCCAGAAAACGATCGTCCGATGGCGCTATGGAAAGGTCGATCGTCGTTTCGCGATCCGCCGACGCCGCCGCGAAATAAAGGTTCGTTCCATCCGGAGAATAAACCCCGATCGTCCAGCCGAGATCCGGCAGGAGAGCGTGAACCCGCATTGTGCCATCTCCGGTTTCGAACGGGCAGAAGGCGTATCGGGCATCGGGTGCCAGGAAGGGCAACGGTTGGTGTCTCGGCACGACGACATCCGCGATCGTCATCTTGTTGTTGGGGAATTCGCGCGCCAGCCGTGTATAGGCGGATGCCCGCGTATCGTTGACGACGAGGAAGGTGGCGACGAGATGCACGATCCCGGCGACGAGAAAAAAAATCAGCAGCAGCCGCCATTCGAAGCGTTGCAGAAGTCTCATGAGCAACTCTCGCGCGTGATAACAGGCAGATGTTTGTTGCGCTCGGCGCGCTCTTCGCTGGAAAGACCCGTCGCCGGATCAAGCACCGTGAAGACGAGAACGAGGCGCCCCGCGCCGCTGGTGGGCAGCCAATTGCCCGGCCGCGCGTCACGCCCCAAGGACACGAGGAACGCTCCGCTCGGATTGAGCGCAATGGTATCGGCCGTGAATTCATAGCGATCGGCATCGTTGGCGATGAGCTTGCCGCGCGAGTCGAAAACGGCGAGGCTCCACCAAAGCCCCTGCATATTCGCGCCTCTGACGATATAGTTGCAGGACGAGTGGAGGCGGGCGCCTTGTGAATCTGTCCGTGCCTCGAAGACGCCGGCACTGTCGGCGGAAATCCTCAGCTTCCCGGTCGAGATCATGTTCGCTTTTGTGTAGGGGTCCGCGCTCTCGCGGCCGATGTCCGTCCATTGCTCCCACGGGCCGTGTCTCTCGATGGACAGAGGCGAACCGCGGGCCACCATGTAGCGGCTTGACCAGAGGCCGACGGCAATCGCGAGCATCAACGTCGCAATCACGCCGATGGCGCGCAGGAGGATCGCGATGATGGCGCGCAAGACGCTCAACTTCGACGGCGCTGATGCAGGCTCAAGTTCGATCGATGCCACGTCGGTCTGCTTTCCTAAGGCCTTGCATTCAGGGCAATGCCGTGTGGGCTGGTTGCCCCGTGGGCGGGGAAGAAGCCGGTGTCGAGAGATCGTCATGCGAACCGTCGAAGAGCGTCGCTCGGCGATCGGGTTTGGTGACGGGCTGCGGCGCTTCCTTCGGATCGACCGGGAGCGGCAGGCGGGAAGACCCGCCGGGCGCCGGCGCGGGGCCCTCGTTGTTCGCCTTGCGCAGCGCCGAGACGAGAACCTTCAACGTCTCGCGCGTCTTCTCCGGCATGATGCTTTGCGGTTTCGAAGAATCTGCCGCCTGCGTCGGCGCCAATCCCGCAGCGACCTGTTGAGCACGGAGTTCCGCAAGCCTTTGCTGCTCCTCGATCTGGCGCGGATGCGGCTGAAGTCCGGGGATCGTCGGAATGTTCATGTCGGTATGAGCGACCGTCATCAGGTCATGCCAGATCGGCGCCGCACCGTGGCCGCCAGTCACACCCGGACGCATCGGATGATTGTCGTCGTTGCCGATCCAGACGCCGCAGACGTATTTGCCGGTGAAGCCCATGAACCAGGCATCCTTCGGTCCGGTCGACGTTCCGGTCTTGCCCGCGACGTTCGTGAAATCCAGATTGGCCATGCCGCCGGTACCTTGTGTCACGACACGATTGAGCATGACGTTCATTTCTTCCGCGACATGGTGCGAGACGACCTGCGGTGCCGGCGGCTCGTCGCGCTCGCGCGAATAGAGCAGATCGCCCTTCGAGGTGGTGATGTCGAGAATGCCATAGGGCTTGGCGAGCTTGCCGCCATTGGCGAACGTCGCGAACCCGCCCGTATGCTCGAGCACGGTGAGGCCGCCATCCCCAAGCGCCATCGAGCACGTCTTCTTGACGCCTTCGATGCCGAGCCGCTTCGTCATCTCGATGACCTTGTCGCGGCCGACGGCGAATGACAGCTCCGTTGCGACGGTATTGAGCGACCGTGCGAGCGCCTGCCAGAGCGGTAAGCGCGCACCCGATCCCCCGCCGCCGCCGTAGTTCGATGGCGACCAGTTTCCGCAGGAGCGCGAGGCGTCGCGGACGATGGTGTCCGGCGTATAGCCGTTCTCCATGGCCGTCGCGTAGACATAGACCTTGAACGACGAGCCGGGCTGCCGCTTCGCATGGGTCGCGCGATTGAACTGGCTTTCGCCGTAGTCCGGGCCGCCGACGATCGCCCGCACCTTGCCGTCCGGCTCCATGACGACGATGGCGCCGGAATTGAAATGATCGGACTTGCCGTTACGCTTGAGCGCGGCGTTAAGCGCTTCTTCGGCCTGCCGTTGCAACGTGAGATCGATGGTCGTTCGCGCCGTCAGCACGTACTGATTTTTGCCCTCGGCGAGCCGTTGCACTTCCTCGTAGGCCCAATCGAGGAACCAATCGGGGCTGTTCGTCTGCCGCGCTTCGACGATCTTCGCGGGGTTCATGCGCGCGGCATGCACCTGTCCCGCCGTGTAGTATCCGGCCTCGACGAGATTATCGAGGACCTGATTGGTCCGCGCGCGCGACGCAGCGAGGTCGACGAGCGGCGAAAATTTCGTCGGCGCCTTGAAGAGACCCGCGAGCACGGCGGCTTCCGCCATGTTGATGTCGCGCACCGACTTGCCGAAATAATACTGCGAAGCGGCTTCGACCCCGAAGGTGCCGCCGCCCATGTAAGCGCGGTCGAAGTAGAGCTTCAGGATCTGCTTCTTCGAATACCGGCTTTCAAGCAGGAAGGCGAGAAACAGCTCCTTGATCTTGCGCTGGAGCGATCGCTCCGATGACAGGAACAGGTTCTTCGCGAGCTGCTGCGTCAGCGTCGAGCCACCCTGCACGACTTCGTTCGCCTGAACGTTGGTGAGGAGCGCACGTAGCGTTCCGAAGACGTCGATGCCGTAATGCTCGAAGAACCGCCGGTCTTCGGTCGCGAGCGTCGCCTTGATCAGCACGTCGGGGATTTCATTGAGCGGGACGGAATCGTTGTGCAGGATGCCGCGCCGTCCGATCTCGTTGCCGTTTACGTCGAGGAAGGTCACCGCATAGCGGCCCGTCAGAAATTTGCTCTCGTCGAACTCCTGGAACGCGGGCAGTGCGAGAGCGTAAAGAACGACAAAGCCGCCGAAGGCCATCGTCAGGCTTTCGGACGCGAATTCGTTGAGGAGGCGGCGCCATCCGACGAGCTGGAAGCGCGCGAAATAGCTCGACCCCGCATTCCAATAATCTTTGATGCGCGACCAGGCTTCGCCGAGCGCGGAGTTGAGCCGCGAATCGAGCGCCAGCCAGTCGATGACGCGATCCCGGCCGCCCTGCTTATGAAACCAGTCGTTCAAGGAGCGCCATCCTTTGCCGGCATCGGTCTTCTCAAGTCGCCCTTGTCATGCGCGAGACGCGGGCTTAAGCCCATTACCGCGAGACTCTCGATCGCAACGCCAACAGCGACGCGTCCCGCCGGAAGCGTCGCAAAGCGAGTTTGCGGACGTTAGGCGTCTCAAGTCGACAAAATTGTGGTTATCCCGGCGAGGCCGGGAAGGGAAGAGCAAGACCTGATGTTGGACGGCAACGATCCACCGTTCTGGCGCACCAAAACGCTCGAGGATATGACCCGCGACGAGTGGGAAGCGCTGTGCGACGGCTGCGGACGCTGCTGCCTGGTCAAGCTCGAGGACGAGGACACGGCCGCGGTTTACCTGACACGCCTCTCCTGCGCCATGCTCGATGTCCGGACCTGCCGCTGCAGGGATTATCCGAACCGCTTCCAGAAGATGCCGGATTGCCTCGAAATCGACATCGCCCGGGCCCGCGAGCTGTCCTGGCTGCCGAAGACGTGCGCGTACCGCATCGTCGGCGAAGGCGGCGATCTGCCGTGGTGGCATCCGCTCGTCTCCGGCACGCCCGAAACGGTGCATGACGCAGGTATTTCCGTCAAAAGCTTCGCGATGACCGAACGGCGCGTGAAGGAAGAGAACTACTGGAAATACATCATCCCGGACTTGCCGGACGAAGCGGAAGCCCCGCCGGGCAGCCGTTCGTCGGCATCGGCCAGACGATCCGATACCGCCCCGAAGTCGAAAGAGCCGTCGCGAAAACCATCGATGAGGCGATAACGGCCTTTAATTCGGCCTTCCGTTTCTCAATTCGTCATCCTCTGCGAAGGCCATGCCGGGAACGACGCGAAGAAATTCGCGAAAAGTTATCCCCGCTCTCAGTCACGGACTTATACTTGTAGGTTTTTGGATAGAATAAGATTATAGATATACATTTCAATGACTTGCTTCATTTTTTCGATTGACAGCGCGACGCTTCTCAGGCATCATTTCTGTATAACGCGAAAAGTGTGAGACGAGGCTGCCGCCTGTAGTCCACGCATTGCGAGCACCCTAGAAAATTCGAAAGGCACCGGCGCATGGCGAAGACTGTGCGGCGGACGGCGGCGCGTATCCGCTCGATAACGCCTGCTGACGATGAGCCGGAAGCACCGGCGAAGCCATCGAAGTCCAGCACCAAATCCCAAAGCGCCGTGCCGCCATCCAAAGCGAAGGACGAGACGCCCACTAAGAACGACGCCCCAAGCCCGCGCCCGGCGGCCGGCTCGCGGAACGCGAGTCGCCGGGCGCCAACGAAGAAGTCCCTCGTGCAGCGTGTCTACAACACGATCGACGGCGAGCTGACGAAACTCGAAAAGCAGAAGGGGCTGACCTCGCAGGATCGCGAGCGCGCGTCCCGGGCACTGTCGCAAATGGTCAACGCATTGGAGAAAGCCGTTGAGATGCAGCGCGAGATGACGAAGACGAAACGGTCGGGAGGCGACGCCAAGAGCAAGGAGGCGCTCGCCCATGCGGAAGATCTACGCCGCGAAATTGCGGAACGCCTTGAACGCCTCAATCGCAAACGGGCATCTTCCCGAAGTTCTGAATGAGCTGAGCGCCGCCGAACTCGAATTCATCGCTCATGATTGGCAACTATGGGCGCGCGACGATCAGTTGCCGCCTTGTTCAACGTCCTCCGGTGTTCGAAATGCGACTGGCGCTTCCGGCCGGTTCGCGGAACGCGAGTCGGAAGCACCAAACATACAATGGCGAGTCTGGATGCTCCTCGGCGGTCGCGGTTCGGGCAAGACCCGCGCCGGCGCCGAATGGGTGAGAGGTCTGGCCTGTGCAGAAGACACAAGCCCGCGCGTTCCGGCCGGCTCCGCGAAGCGGAGTCGGAACGCGCAAACAACAAGAATCGCGCTGGTTGGAAAAACGCTTGCCGACGTTCGCAACGTGATGATCGAAGGAGAGTCCGGCTTGCTCGCGATCCATCCGGCACGCGAGCGGCCTTTGTTCGAACCGTCGAAGCGTCGGCTCACGTGGCCATCGGGCGCGGTCGCCGAATTGTTTTCGGCCGACGAAGCTGAAGCTCTGCGCGGTCCGCAGTTCACGGCCGCCTGGTGCGACGAGCTTGCCAAGTGGCGCAACGCGGAGAAAGCCTGGGACATGCTGCAGTTCGCGCTCCGCCTCGGCGACGTCCCACGCGCCTGCGTGACGACGACGCCGCGCGCGACGAAGCTATTGAAGAAGATCATCGCGGACGAAGCAACCGTGACGGTCAACCTCGCGACCGCCGACAACGCCACGAACCTGGCGCCGACGTTCCTCGCCGAGATGACGCGTCGCTACGCAGGTTCCGCCATCGGCCGCCAGGAATTGCTCGGCGAGATTGTCGAAGATGCGAGCGACGGACTGTGGCGCAGGCATTGGATCGCGGAAGCCCGCGTCGAGACGGCACCGGAGATGCAGCGCGTCGTCGTTGCGCTCGATCCGCCAGTGACGGCGACCGCGTCGTCGGACGCGTGCGGCATTGTCGTCGCGGGATTGGGCGTCGACAAGCGCGCTTACGTGTTGGCCGATCGCACCGTACAGGGACGAACACCGGAGCTATGGGCGCGCGCGGCGCTGGGCGCATACGACGATTTCGAAGCCGACCGAATGGTGGCCGAAGTCAACCAGGGCGGCGATCTTGTGATCTCGGTCCTGCAACAGTTTCGTGAGAATTTCCCCGTCGTCAAAGTCAGAGCGACGCGGGGGAAATGGGTTCGCGCCGAACCGGTCGCGGCGCTCTATGCGGAAGGCCGCGTCGCGCACGTCGGCCGCTTCGATGCGCTGGAAGATCAGATGTGCTCGTTCGGATCCGACGGCAGCGTGCGGGGCCGCAGCCCCGACCGCGCCGATGCGCTCGTCTGGGCGATCACCGATTTGCTCTTGAGCGACACGATGAAACCATCCGTGCGGATGCTTTAGTCAACTCGTCATCCTCGAACCGACGCGCGCAGCAAGTCCGTTCGCGGATCCAGCACAAGAAGCGCCGAAGGCCCGATATCGCGTCTTCGACAAGTGTCACGCTGGATCCCCGGGCTTCGACGCAGCCTCGCTGCGCTCGCCCGAGGATGACGGCAGTAAATTCAAAGGACAGTTCATGTCGCTGATCTCGGAGGCGCTATCGCGCTGGCTGCCGCTGCGCGAGAACGCGCCCACTGCTGTTCGAGGTGCGACTGGCGCCTCCGGTCGGCTCGCGGAACGCGAGTCGCCTGGCCAGTTCGAAGACTCGTTCAACAAGTCCGTGCCCGGCGGCCGGCTCGACGAAGGAGAGTCGCCGGGCACCATTAACAAAGGCACAGCCACAGGCCCCCTGATCGCCTACCAGAACCTCGGCGAGCCCGTGTGGGCGCCGCGCGATTACGCCGCCTTCGCGCGCGAAGGCTTCATGCAGAATGCCATCGTCTATCGCTGCGTGCGCATGATAGCGGAGGCCGCCGCTTCGATCCCGTTGCTCCTCTACGAGGGCACGTCCGAGATCGAGGATCATCCGCTGATCGGGCTGCTCCGGCGGCCGAGCCTCGATCACACCGGCACGGATTTCCTCGAAGCCTGGTACGGCTTCCTGCTGGTTTCCGGTAACGCCTACGCCGAGGCCGTGGCGCTCGACGGCGAGCTTCGCGAGCTGCACATCCTGCGGCCCGACCGCATGAAGGTGATCCCCGGCGTCGACGGGTGGCCGGAAGGCTACGAATATACCGTCTGCGGACGGTCCGTGCGATTCACCGATGACGTCGTCGAAGGTGTGCGCCCGATCCTGCACTTGAAGCTCTTTCATCCGGTCAACGATCATTATGGCATGAGCCCGATCGAGGCCGCCGCCACCGCGATCGACACTCACAATACGGCCTCGGGCTGGAACAAGGCGCTGCTCGACAATTCCGCCAGGCCCTCCGGCGCGCTCGTCTATGCGGCGTCCAATGGTCAGATGACGGATGACCAGTTCGCGCGGCTCAAAAGCGAACTTGAGACGAACTTCCAGGGCGCGCGCGCCGCCGGACGTCCGCTGCTCTTGGAAGGCGGCCTCGACTGGAAGCCGCTGTCGTTGTCGCCGAAGGACATGGACTTCATCGAGGCCAAAAACGTGGCCGCGCGCGAGATCGCGCTCGCGATCGGCGTGCCCCCGATGCTGCTCGGCATTCCGGGCGACAACACGTATTCGAATTATCAGGAAGCGCAGCGCGCCTTCTGGCGGCAAACGGTTCTGCCGCTGGTGAACCGCACGGCGCGGGCGCTCGCAAGTTGGCTGGCTCCGGCGTTCGAAACAAGGCCCGCGCTCGGCGGCCGGCTCGATTCTTATTTTGCGCTTGGCGACTCCGCTCCGCGGAGCCGGCCGCCAAGCGCGTTGGAACTTCGCCCAGACCTCGACCAGATCGAAGCCCTCGCCCCTGAACGCGACGCACTCTGGAAACGCCTCGAAGCCGCGAGCTTCCTCACCACCGACGAAAAACGCGCAGCTGCGGGGTATGCTGCGAATGGAGGCCGGCTCGACGAAGGAGGGTCGCCGAGCGCCAAATATAGAGAGGACCAACCACGCGTTCCCGCAGGCCAATCCGGCGACGGCCAATGGACGGACGAAGGTGGTGGTGGCATTCGCGTCGCCCAAGTCGCCTCCGATAACCGATACTCTGTGGATCTCGCTTCCCAAGACAAAGCGCTTGGCGGACATACGGTTCGAGATCATGTCAATAAAGCCGACGAAGAGCTACTCGATGTCGTTCGTCGTGATCGTTTCGACGGGTGGACGATAACAATTGCTCGCCAAGCCGAGGGGACGTTTGTTTCGGAAGAATCTGCCAATGATCTCGTGAATAGGACGCTGGAGAGCTATCCCGATCGTGTCGACGCGGTAGCGTCCGGATCGGAAGATGAAGCTGTGCTCAATAAGCGGTTCGGATACGTGACAGGTAAGGAAGCCTATCGCCCTGATGCAGATGCAGAACCCTATATCCGTCCGACTTATGCAGTGCGGGTTGTCATCCAAACAGACAAGCGATCTGAAAAGGGCTACAGAGTGTTCACGGCGTTTCCAATAAATGAGAAACCAGCTGGAGAATAGGAAACGCACATGAAAATACCGAAGGAATTCGACGTCCTAGCCACCCGTTTTTATGCCGATGGTTTAAAACACGCAAAGTCGGAAGATGAGTGGATTACGTCACGGGCGCGAGGTCTCGACGCGTCCGAGAAAGCTGTTGTCCGATCGTTCCTCGATGATATCCTCGAAAAGAATCTGACCGGCATCGAACTTCGTCAAATATGGCATGCCACAAATTCAGATTTGCTATTTCCGAACGACGAGCATTTGCGGCGTTTCCTCTCAATGATCCGCGACAAGCTGGCAAGCTCAAACGGCGAGTGACGCCTAGGCTGGAAAATTCTAGCCCCCGAACGCGACGCGCTCTGGAAACGCCTCGAAGCCGCATCCTTCCTCACCACCGACGAGAAACGCGCGGCGGCCGGGTATGATGCGGATGGAGGCGTGGGAGAACCCACCCGCCCTTTTGAAGATGGCGCGAAGTTCAATCCCTATCACGACGAGATTGGCCGCTTCACAAACGCGGATGGCGCCACGGCGCCAAGCGGCGACCACACCCGCGTAGCGCAGGCGCGTCGGCCTTCCTCGACTGTCAGAATTGGTGGAGAACCGGTCGAGGCGACTCCAGCTGAAATCATGCGGTTGTCGAACGCTACGAGCGCGGCTAACGCAGCAACTGCACGCGTTCGCGAAATAGATCCAAACTGGCGGCCATCTCCGCAGATGTACGAAAGCGTTGAGGGTGCAATATTGGCACGCGAAGCCGAAGCGCGCGAGGCGGAGGCTCGGTTTCAGGAACTTCGTAGAGATGCGATTCCGAATACCAGTCCTGGTTGGGGTGCAAACAGGCTGGGCAAGGAGCTAAGGGACCACGGCTATGTCTACCAAGGGCCTGCAAGAAGTCCGGGCGAAGTATACAAAAATGACGAAACAGGGGAACAAGTTCGAATAATGAGGAGGCCGTTGAGTGGACCATCTAGGAATGAGACACCTCAAAAATTTTACAATGAGAATTATTACCGCTATCGCCCAGCTGATGATCAGCCGTGGGGCGCTGCTATAACTATTCCCGATAAGCATTAGGCATTATGAGTGGACATAATCATGAAAGAATACGAAAAACGAATATTGTCCGAACTCGAAGAAGCTGGTGAGGAAAACTTTCCGACACTGCTCAACACGATTATGACTCCTACGGGCAATGCAAACGAGAGAAATGAATTTCAAGCTGCGCTGACCAATTTGCTGCAAAATGGATTCATAAAAATTGCATTGGAGCGAGACGCAAACAAGCGGCTCAAAGATATGTCTGACGATGACTCGCTCGCTCTGCTCACCCAAATCACAGAGCACCTCGTGTTTAAAACGCAATCAGCGTGCTGGACGGGAGGCGCACGACCCTGGCCGGAAGTGGTTTACACCGAGATGGGCAAAGTCGAAGGAAGAAAAATTCTTCAGGAATATGGCTATCGGTGGTGGCGGTACAACGAGTAAGCCCTCGCCCCCGAATGCGACGCGCTCTGGAAACGCCTCGAAGCCGCGAGCTTCCTCACCATCGACGAGAAGCGTGCGGCCGCGGAGACTAGATCGTGTCAGATAGAGATCGAGCCATATTCCAGTTCTACAATGACTCGAGCGGCGTCCGTTTCACGCTGAAGGTGAGAGGCAAACAGCGCATCGCGGCGGTTGAAGGTTTCTTGCAGAAGTGGCGCGTTCCCGTTTCCGAATCCGGTCGCTCGCGGCCGGACATTCGCTTTTATTTCATGACCGATGAGCGACTTGAAGAGTTCAGCAAATTCATGAAGCAACTAAAAGCCCAAGCGGCGAACGACTAAAAACGCCGGCTCCCAATATCCAACGCGAGTTCGCAAACCGACGGAGCGCACATGCACGCGACCGAACCCTTCCTGCTGCCCGCTTCTCTGGCGAAGCGCGGCCGCGCGCTTCCCTTCGAGGCGAAGTCGCTCGATGACGGCGTGTTCGAAGGCTACGCCAGCCTCTTCAATCGCGAGGACCTGGGGCACGACATCATCGCGCCGGGCGCGTTTCGCGAAAGCCTTATCAATCGGGGCGCGGCCCGCATCAAAATGCTGTTCCAGCACGATCCCGCCGAGCCGATCGGCGTCTGGGACGAGATCCGCGAGGACACGCGCGGGCTTTACGTTCGCGGGCGATTGATGACCGCCGTCGCGAAATCGCGCGAGGTGCTCGCCTTGATGCGCGCCGGTGCGCTCGACGGATTGTCGATCGGCTTCAAGGCCGTGAAAGCGCGACGCGATGCGGCGACCGGCGTGCGCCGCCTGGAAAAAGTCGATCTCTGGGAAATTTCCGTCGTCACCTTTCCGATGCTGCCCGGCGCGCGCGTCGAAAGCGTGAAGACGCGGCCGTTCATGAAGGGCGCTCCGACGATGAGAGAATTCGAGCGCTGGCTCACGCGGGATGCTGGGCTGACGCGAACGGAAGCGCGAGCGGTGCTCCGCTCGGGCTTTCCTGGTCTCAAGGCTCTGCGGGATGCGCGCCGGACCTCTAACGACGATGCCGTGCTCGCTTCGCGTTTCCGCGACGCCGCGCGGATGTTGACGACGTAATGCGTCATCCTCGGTCGAGCGAACGCGAAGACCGGGGATCCAGCGTGAGACTCGTCGAAGACGCAATAGCGAGCCTTCGGCGCATCTGATGCTGGATCCCCGAACGGGATTGCTCCGCGCACCCGTTCGAGGATGACGGTTGGATTTCATCTAACCCAATAGGACACACACATGACCAATACCACCACCCTCGAAACGAAGGGGGCGGGCGGGGAAACCGCGCGCGCCTTCGAAGAATTCCTCGAAGCCTTCGAGGAATTCAAGGAAACGAATGACCAACGCCTTGCCGAGATCGAGAGCCGCGGCGCATCCGATACTCTCATTTCGGAGAAGCTTGCGCGCATCGAGGAAACGCTCGACTCGGCGAAGCGCGTTTCCGACAGCATCGCGTTGAAAGCGGCGCGCCCGCATCTTGCAGGCGGCAATGCCCCATCCGCGTCGCAACTCGCGCACAAGGCGGCGTTCGACGGCTACGTCCGGCGCGGCGATGCTTCGCGCCTGGCGCGCATTGAAGAGAAAGCCCTCTCGGTCGGATCGAATGCCGACGGCGGCTATCTGGTGCCTGCCGAGACGGAAGCCGCCGTCAACAGCGCGCTGAAAGCCATCTCGCCGATGCGCGCGCTTGCAAGCATTCGCCAGGTGTCGGGCTCGGTCTACAATCGCCCGTTCGCTACGGCGGGCGTCGGCACCGGCTGGGTAGCGGAAACGGCTTCGCGAACGCAGACGGACACGCCGACGCTCGCCAACCTGCAGTTCCCGACGATGGAGCTCTACGCGATGCCGGCGGCTTCGCAGACGCTTCTCGATGATACCATCGTCAACATCGACGAATGGCTGGCCGAGGAAGTTCGCATTGCTTTCGCCGAGCAGGAAGGCACCGCATTCGTGAGCGGAGACGGTTCGAGCAAGCCGAAGGGGTTCCTCGCCTACGATACGGTCGCGAACGCTTCGTGGGCGTGGGGCAAGATAGGCTTCGTGGCGACAGCCACCGACGGCGCTTTCCCCGCGACGGCGCCGGGCGACAAGCTGCTCGATCTCGTCTACGCCGCGAAGGCGCCTTACCGCGCCAATGGCACCTTCATGATGAGCCGCGCGACGGTCTCGGCTGTCCGCAAGCTGAAGGACGGCGACGGCAATTACCTTTGGCAGCCCGCGAACGCACCGGGCGAATGGCCGTCGCTGATGGGCTATTCCGTGGCCGAGAGCGAGGACATGCCGGACATCGCCTCCAATGCAATGGCGATCGCCTTCGGCGATTTCTCGCGCGGATATCTGATCGTCGACCGCGCAGGCATTCGTGTCCTCCGCGATCCCTACAGCGCCAAACCCTACGTGCTCTTCTACACGACCAAACGTGTCGGCGGCGGCGTCCAGGACTTCGACGCGATCAAGCTCCTGAAGTTCAGCGCTTGACGCTTCTTTGATTGCACTTGGCGACACGCGTTCCCCCGCTGGCCGCGTCTCCGTCATCCTCGAACGTGCGAGCGCAGCGATGCGCGTTCGGGGATCCAGCGTTAGAAGCGCCGAAGGCTCACTATTGCGTCTTCGACGACACATGCGCTGGATCCCCGAACGTCCTCACGATGTTCGTCCGTTCGAGGATGACGAAGGCTTTGCTGTGCTTCGTGCACAGCGCGCGGAACGCGTGTCGCGCGGTGCAAGTGAAAAAGTCTTTTCCCGTGCGGGTTCCCCTCCCGCCCGCGCGGAAACGTGCGGGGTCGCTGCTGCCCTCGCGGCGGCCCCGCATTCCCGATTGGCCTTACGACTCCGCTTCGTGGAGGCGGCCGTAACGCACGGCTTTGATCGAAAAGAACGGCGATCCACCCATGCGCTCGGCGGCCGGCTCGCGGAACGCGAGTCGCCGAGTGCTTCATCTTGGAAGGTTCAAATGTCCCTTGCGATGACGAGCCCACCGGCTTCGGAGCCGGTTACCGTCGCCGATGCGAAGGCGCATCTGCGGATTGACGGCAGCGATGAAGATGTGCTGATCGCGAGTCTCCTGCTGACGTCGCGCCTTCACATCGAGACGGCATTGTCGCTTGCGCTCGTCACGCAGTCGTGGACGCTGAGGCTCGATTGCTGGCCTGCCGGGCGCGACGTGGAGCTGCCATTGTCGCCGCTCCGCTCAGTCGATGAAGTTCGCGTCAAGGACGCAAGCGGCGTCGCCGTTGTCGTTCCGGCGGAGAGCTATCTCGTCGATCTCGCGGCACGTCCCGCACGGCTCATCTGGAACAACGTCACGCCGTCCATCCCGCAAGTTGCGGCGAACGGCATCGAGATCGATCTGAGCGCAGGCTTTGGCGCTGACGGCAACAGCGTTCCCGCACCATTGAAGCATGCGGTCCTGATGCTCGCGGCGCATTGGTACGAGCACCGCGATCCGCAGGAGATCGGCGGCGAAGGCGCACGTATTCCTGATGCCGTCGGTGAACTCATCAATCCGTTTCGGACGATCCGGCTATGAAGGCACCCGTCAGGGCCGGCGATCTTCGCCATCGCGTCGTCATCGAAAGCGCAGTCCGCACGAGCGACGATGCGGGCGGTTCGACAACGGAATGGGAGACGGTCGCCGAAGTTTGGGCAGCGATTTGGTCGCGCACGGTCGATGAGGATTTCACACTCGACCGCGTTGCCGGAACGGCATCGCACGACATCTGGATCCGCTATCGCAGCGACGTGACGCCCGCCATGCGCTTCCGTTGCGGCGCGCGGATCTTCGACATCCTCGGCGCGATCGACGTCGAGGATCGCGGTCATTGGCTGAAGTGTCCATCGGAGGAGCGGGACCTATGAAGATAAGCACGAGCATCACGGGCATCGGTAGCTCTGCGCGCGACCGGGCGGCATTGCTTGTCCAGCAGATGCTGGCGAAGCGCGAAGTCGAACCTAACGCAGTGGGTGCGCGCGGATCGTCGAAGGTTTCCGCTGCCACGACCCAGGTTCAAGGAGGCAAGTGATGTCGAGCGCGGCGTTTGCCCTTCAGCAGGCGATCTTCTCGAAATTGACGAATGACGCGTCGACCGTGACGGCGCTTGGTGGCGCGCGTGTCTACGACGATGTCCCTGCGCGCGCCGAATTTCCGTTCGTGACATTCGGGCAATCCACCGAGCGCGATTGGTCGACCGGAACGGATGAGGGTTATGAGCACACGATCACGCTGCATGCCTGGTCGCGCGGTCGTGGCCGCAAGGAGGCCCAGGCGGTGATCGCCGCAGCACGTGACGCATTGCACGATCAGGCGCTCGCGCTGACAGGTCACCGGCTCGTCAATCTCCGGCACGAATATTCCGAAGTCCGTCGCGACAGCGATGGCGAAACCTTCCACGGCATCGCCCGCTTCCGCGCCGTCACGGAAGTTGATGAAGCATAGAGTTGTCATCCTCGGGCTCGTCCCTTCGAGGATGGCTAAACCCAAGAAAGAAGCAGCAAGCCCCGCGCGTTGCGGCCGGCTCCCCGGAGGGGAGTCGCTACGCGCAAACAAAAGAGACACCTCCAATGGCAGCACAGAAAGGCAAGGACCTTCTCCTGAAGGTCGATACCACAGGCGAGGGCGTCTTCACGACGGTCGCAGGCCTTCGGGCACGCGGACTGTCGATCAGCGCCGAGACAGTTGAGATCACCAATACCGAAAGCGCCGGCCAGTGGCGCGAGCTTCTGACGGGCGCAGGCGTCAAGTCCGCGCGCATCACCGGCTCGGGCGTCTTCAAGGATGGCGCGTCGGATACGACGATCCGCGACTACGCCTTCAACGGCACGGTGCGCGACTGGCAGGTGATCCTGCCCGACTTCGGCACGATGCAGGGCGCCTTCCAGATCACCTCACTCGAATTCTCCGGCCGCCACGACGCTGAGATGACGTTCGACATCTCGCTCGAAAGCGCGGGCGAGCTGGCGTTCGCGGCGGTTTAGCAGCAGCCCCGCGCGTTGCGGCCGGCTCCGCGCAGCGGAGTCGCAACGCGCCAACGAAAGGGTCAACTCATGCTCAACAAGCACCGTGGCGAGATCGAAGCGACGCTCGACGGTCGGAGCTACCGGCTCGTTCTGACGCTCGGCGCGCTCGCCGAACTCGAAAGCGCATTCGGCGATGACGACATGTTGGCGCTCGCCGCGCGCTTCGAAAAGGGTCGCCTCTCGGCGCGCGATTGCACGAAGATCATCGCGGCTGGCCTTCGGTGGGCCGGATGCGCGATCAGCGAAGACGACGTCAACGCGATGCAAGCCGAGGATGGTGCCGCGGGCTATGTCGACATCGTCGCGCGGCTTCTGAGCGCGACGTTCGGCGGCGCCGGTAAATCGAGCGAAGGAGGGGAGAGCACCGCGCCCGACCCTTTCGCTGGGCGCGCGTGATGGAACTCGGCATCGGCGCGCTTGGCCTGGCACCCCATGTCTTCTGGTCCCTGACACCGCGCGAGCTGCAGGCCGCGCTCGTCGGCCGCTTCGGAAATTTCGCGGAAGGCGAAAGCCTCACCCGCTGCGATCTTCATGCTCTGATGCAGCGCTTCCCGGACAAAGAGAGAGACGATGGCGACGACAGATGAACCGATCGAAACCTGGAGCGTGAAGCTCACCGCCGACACGAGCGATTTGCAGACCGCATTGACCTCGACGACGCGCCTCGGGCGGCAGTTCTCCACGACACTCGTATCCGCCTTCGACGACATCGCCGTCAAAGGCAAAAACGTCGGCGACGTCTTCAAGTCGCTGGCGCTCAATATCTCGAATCTCGCTTTGAAGACGGCCCTGCAGCCGCTGACGACTGGGTTGGCGTCGGTGTTCCAGAATGTGATCGGTGGCGCGTTGCCTTTTGCCAACGGCGGCGTCATCCAGCAGGGGACTCCGGTGCCGTTCGCGAGTGGCGGCGTGATCGCAAGTCCGATCTCGTTTCCGCTCGCGGGTGGCGCAATGGGCCTTGCCGGCGAGAAAGGTCCCGAAGCCATCATGCCGTTGACGCGCGGATCAGACGGCCGTCTCGGCGTCGCGATGAGCGGAGGCGGCGGCCAGCCGATTACGATCAACATCTCGACGCCGGATGTGCAGAGTTTCAACCGCTCGCAGTCGCAAGTCGCCGCGATGATCGCCCGCGCGGCCGCCGCCGGACAACGCAATCTTTAGAGCCACTTCGTCATCCTCGGCCGAGCACGGCAGAGCAGAGCCCCGGCGATGCCGTTCGAGGATGACGTCGTTTTTTCAAACCGCCGAGCAAAACGTATCATGTCCTTCCACGACGTCCGATTTCCGACGGCGATCTCGCGCAACGCCCAGGGCGGCCCGGAGCGGCGCACCGACGTCGTTGTGCTCGGCTCGGGATACGAAGAGCGCAACAGCCGCTGGGCCGACAGCCGCCGCAGCTACAACGCCGGCTACGGCGTCAAGTCGCTCGACGACCTGCACCAGATCATCGCGTTCTTCGAAGAGCGTCGCGGCCGGCTGCACGCCTTTCGCTGGCGCGATCCGATGGACTGGAAATCCTGTCCACCCAATGCAATGCCGGGCGCGCTCGATCAGATGCTTGGCAGCGGCAATGGCACATTGGCGACGTTCCAATTGCAGAAGGTCTACGGGAACGCGTTCGCGCCGTGGACGCGCGATATCAAGAAGCCCGTCACGGGAACGATCAACATCGCTGTCGCCGGTACGGCGCAAACGGAGGGAACGGACTATGCCGTCGATCCCGCGACGGGAGTTGTGACGTTTTTGGCAGGCCACGTTCCAGCCGACGGCCAAAGCATTACCGCAGGCTTCGAATTCGACGTTCCCGTCCGCTTCGATACCGACAAGCTCGAGATCAACCTTTCCGGTTTCACGTCAGGCGCCATCCCGAACATTCCGATCGTCGAGGTTCGGCTATGAAGGCACTCTCGCCGGAATTTGCAGCGCATCTGGCATCGGGCGCGACGACGCTCTGCTGGTGCTGGCGCGTCGAACGCCGCGACGGCACCGTCATGGGCTTCACCGACCACGACAATGCCATGGCATTCGACGGAACGACCTACGAGGCAGCGAGCGGGTTCACCGCGAGCGACATCACCGACGGCCTTGGCCTCTCCGTCGACAACCTCGAAGTAACGGGCGCATTGTCGTCGGCGACGTTGACTGAGGACGATCTCGCCGCCGGCCGCTACGACGACGCGCGCATCGCGATCTATCGCGTCAACTGGTCCGACCCAAGCCAGCGCGTGCTGATGCGATCGGGCAGCATCGGCGAAGTGCGGCGGACGGGCGCGTCGTTCACGGCTGAGTTGCGGGGCCTCGCCCATTATCTGCAGCAGCCGCGCGGCCGGCTTCTGCAGCAGACATGCGATGCCGACCTGGGCGATGCGCGCTGCACGATCGATCTGACCTCAACGGCGTTCCGCGGAACCGGCGCGATCGTGTCAGCACTTTCCGCGCGCCGCTTCACCGTGGCCGGTATCGACGCGTTCGAAACCCGTTTTTTTTCGCGCGGGCTTTTCACGTTCACCTCAGGCGCGTCGTCTGGACTGAAGATCGAGATCAAAGCGCACACGAAGCTTGCGACATCCGTCGAGATTGAGCTTTGGACGGAAGCGGAAGGTCCGCCCGCGAACGGCGACACATTCATCGTTACGGCAGGGTGCGACAAGCGTTTCGAAACCTGCAAGGTGCGCTTTGTGAACGTTCTGAACTTTCGCGGCTTCCCGGCGATCCCGGGCAACGAGTTCCTGACCAAGATCGGCCGCGCAAGCTGAGATGATATTCGCCCATGTCATCCTCGGGACGAGCCCGACGATGACACGATTGCGAGCCCACATTCCTCGCCGGAAGACAGTATGAAGACTCTAAACCGAGACGGCATCGTCATTACCGCGCGCCGTTGGATCGGCACGCCGTACCATCATCAGGCGAGCCTTTGCGGCGTCGGCACCGACTGCCTTGGACTCGTCCGCGGCGTCTGGCGGGAACTTTATGGTGAGGATGCCGAGGCACCGCCGTCCTACAGCCGCGATTGGGCGGAGGCGAGCCGCCACGAAGCGATGCTTGAAGCGGCGACGCGCCATCTCGTTCCGATACCCCTGTCTTCTCTCGGCGCCGGAGACGTTCTCGTGTTTCGCCTCCGTGCAGGCTTGGTCGCGAAGCACGCAGCCATCCTGACATCGGCCTCGACGATGCTTCATGCCATCGAAGGCGCACCGGTCAGCGAAGTCCCGCTCACCAATTGGTGGCGTCGCCGCATCGCCGGTGCATTCCAATTTCCCGGTGTCTCACCGTCATCCTCGGCCGAGCGCGGCACCGCCACGTCGACGGCCGGGGATCCAGCGTGACAAGGACGGGGCCCACTTCGCGGGGAGGGGATTGCTGTGCGTGATGAGCGCGGCCCCGCCTCGGCAATAGCGAAAGAAAGATACCGACATGGCCACACTCGCTCTTGCCGCCGTCGGGGCGGCAGTCGGCAGCAGCGCGCTGCCCGCCGGCCTCGGTGTGCTCGGAATTTCCCTCTCCGGCGCGACGATCGGATCACAGGTCGGCGCCTTCGCCGGAGCCTACGTCGACAGCGTCCTCTTCGCACCGTCCGGCCAGACCCGCGCAGTCGATGGTCCGCGCTTGTCCGATCTACGCATCACAGCATCGACTGAAGGTGCGCCGCTGCCCAGAATATACGGCCGCACGCGTGTCGGAGGTCAGATCATCTGGGCGACCGATCTCGAAGAGGAAGTCGTTACGACGACGGAAGCGGTCGGTGGCGGGAAGGGCAGCTCGAACGGAAACAAGGCACGCGTCACGCAATACAACTATTATGCAAACTTCGCCGTCGCGCTGTGCGAAGGCGCCGTGACGCGCGTTGGACGCATCTGGGCTGACGAGCAGGAGATCGATCTCGCACGGACGACATTCCGCTTGCATACGGGCACCGAGACGCAAGCCGCTGATAGCCTGATCGTTGCGCGCGACGGAGCCGACAACGCGCCCGCCTATCGCGGCGTCGCCTACGTCGTCTTCGAGCATTTCCCGCTCGCAGACTATGGCAACCGCGTGCCGCAGCTCTCGTTCGAGGTCTATCGCAGCGTCTCGGATGCGGACAACGACGTGCGCGGCGTCGTGCTGATCCCGGGCTCTGGCGAGTTCGTTTATGCCACGGAGCAAGTTCATCAGACGTTCGACGATGGCGTCTCGCAATCGGAGAACGTGCATCAGATCATCGGCCCCACCGACTGGCAGGTCGCGCTCGATCAACTGGAATCTTCGCTTCCGAATGCGAAGTCGGTCTCGCTGATTGTCAGTTGGTTCGGAACGGATCTTCGCGCAGGAGAATGCCAGATAAGACCGGGCGTCGAGACGCGTCACAAATCGACGGCACCGCTTACCTGGTCCGTCGCAAGCACGACGCGTGACAGCGCTTATCTCATCTCGACACGCGATGGCGGCGCCGCTTACGGCGGTACGCCCTCCGACCAGACCGTCGTCGCCGCGATCGAGGATATGAAGACGCGGGGCCTCGATGTCACGCTGACGCCTTTCATTTTGATGGACGTTCCGACTGGAAACACGCTTCCCAATCCCTTTGGCGGAGACCGCCAACCCGTTTATCCCTGGCGCGGGCGCATCACCTGTCACCCGGCGCCGGGCCAACCGGAAACGCCGGACAAGACCGGTGCTGCCGCGAGCCAGATCGCGGCATTCGTCGGCACAGCCGCGCCCGCCGATTTCTCGCTGTCCGCCACCAGCGTGCATTATTCCGGTCCGGAAGAATGGTCGTACCGGCGCATGGTCCTGCATCAGGCGTTTCTCGCGAAAGCCGCAGGCGGCGTCGATGCGTTTGTCATCGGAACCGAATTGCGCGGCCTGACATGGGTGCGTTCGGCGGCAGATACATATCCGTTCGTCAGCGCACTCGTTGCGCTGGCTGCCGACGTGAAATCCGTTCTCGGATCGGAAACGAAAGTCCTCTATGCCGCCGATTGGAGCGAATATTTCGGCCATCAGCCGGCGGACGGCTCAGGCGATGTCTATTTCCATCTCGATCCGCTTTGGTCGTCCGCGAACATCGACGCGATCGGCATCGATGTCTATTGGCCACTTGCAGACTGGCGTGACGGCCGCGACCACCTCGACGCCGTCGCGGGAGCCGCATCGATCTACGATCCGGCCTATTTGCGATCGAACGTCAACGGCGGCGAGGGCTTCGACTGGTATTATGCCTCCGACGCTGATCGCGATGCGCAAGTCCGCACGCCGATTACGGACGGTAGCGGCAAACCGTGGGTGTTCCGCTACAAGGATATTCTGTCCTGGTGGAGCAACGCGCATTTCAACCGGCCCGGCGGCGTCGAGAGCGGAACGCCGACGGCATGGGTGCCGCAATCGAAGCCGTTTTGGTTCATGGAGATCGGCTGCCCCGCCGTTGATAAGGGCGCGAACCAGCCGAACGTGTTCGTCGATCCGAAAAGCTCGGAGTCGGCCTTCCCCTATTATTCTCGCGGCTTCCGCGATGACCTGATGCAGGCACGCCATCGTCAGGCGCTGCGCGACGCCTTTGATTGGACGAAGCCCGGCTACATCACAGACATCAATCCAATATCGTCGGTAACCGGCGTGAGGATGGTCGATCTCGATCACATCCACGTCTACTGCTGGGACGCACGGCCCTATCCGGCCTTCCCTGATGCGACCACCTACTGGGGCGACAGCGCGAATTGGCAGCATGGTCATTGGATCAACGGTCGCCTCGGCGGCGCCGCGCTTGATGAGGTCGTGTCCGGCATTCTGACCGAGCAGGGTTTCACCGAGTTTGATGCGTCCGGCCTGACGGGAACCGTTCCGGGCTACGTTATCGACCGGACGATGGCTGCGCGCGACGCGATCCAGCCGCTCGAACTCGCCTATTTCTTCGACAGCATCGAAAGCAGCGGCAAGATCGTCTTTCGCCATCGCGGCCGTGCCGACCCTTCGATGTCGATCGGCGCTGACAACCTCGTTGAGGAAAATGCGGGCGATGCGCTTTATGAGCTGACGCGTGCGCAGGAAACCGATCTGCCTGCGTCCGCGAAGGTCCGTTATATTTCGAGCCTAGATGATTATCCGCAAGCCGTCGCCGAAGCGCGGCGCTTGACGGGAGCCAGCGGCCGCGACGCCGAAGCCGATCTCCCGATCGTGCTCGACGATGGCCTCGCCGGATCGATCGTCGAAAGCTGGCTTTACGAAACGTGGGCGACGCGGGAATCCGCGACGTTCAAGCTGCCGCCGTCTTCTCTGGCGCTCGAGCCCGGCGATATCGTGTCTGCGAACATCGCGGGCCGGAATCGCCTGCTGCGTTTGACCGACGTCTCAGAGCACGGCGTGCGCGATATCCAGGCGTTGAGCATCGATCCGAATGTCTACGATCAGATCGACGTTTCGCCGCGCGTCGCCCAGGAGCCACCTCCTGTGCAAGTCGGCTCACCTGCCGTCGCGCTGATGGACTTGCCGCAATGGAACGCGAGCTATGACGCCCAGTCGGGCTTTGCCGCCGCGATGCAGAAGCCGTGGCCGGGCAGCGTCGCGATCTTTGTATCGCCGCAGGAGACCGGCTATCAGCTCAAGACGATCGCTAGTGCGCCCGCAACGCTTGGCCTGACACTCGACGATCTTTCCGTGGGCCCCGAAGGGCGTCTCGATCGCGGTTCCGCTGTTCGCGTGCGGCTGACCAATGGTTCGCTGGCGTCGGTCGATCTCGTCTCGATGCTGGCAGGCGCCAATGTCGGGGCGCTTCGCAACGCGACCGGAGCCTGGGAGATCATCCAGTTCCAGACAGCGGAACTCGTCGATGCGCAAACGTATCGCTTGAGCGGACTGCTGCGTGGTCAGTTCGGCACCGAGAGCGCGATGGCCGATCCGCTCGTGGCCGGCGCGCAATTCGTCCTGCTCGATGGCGCCGTCGCGCGCGTTCCTTTGCAGGAAAGCGAACAGAAACTGACGCTCAACTGGCGCTATGGCCCCGGCAATCGCGATATCGGCGACGCTTCTTATGTCACCGAACCGTTCGCATATCAGGCCCTCGGATTGCGTCCACTTTCGCCCGTGCATGTCAGGGCCGTGCGAACGTCCGGAGATCTGGCGCTGTCGTGGGTTCGCCGCACCCGATCCGGCGGCGACAATTGGGAGCTTCCCGACGTGCCGCTCGGCGAAGAAAGGGAAACCTATGAAGTCGACATCTTCGACGGCAGCACAGTGAAACGAACGCTCTCATCATCGTCGCCAAGCGTGACCTATTCCAGCGCCGATCAGACCGCCGACTTCGGAACCCCGCAGGCAAGCATCTCTGTCAACGTCTATCAGACCAACCTTCTCTTCGGCCGCGGCGCCCCGCGCGCCGCGGTGGTTTAATTCAACGTCATCCGGCGTAGGCCCGGATCTCCGACAGCAGATGCATATCATTGCCGCGGATGCCGACCGCCCTCGGCATGACGGCTGTCAGGCAGTCGCCGTCGGCAAGCAAATGAGGACATGAAATGGATCAACCGGCGTGGCTTCAGGCTGCGTGGGCCGAATTCGGCGTGCGCGAGATCGCGGGCAAGGAAAACGCGCCGGAGATCCTTCGCTACTTCCGCGACGCCGGTGACGAAAATCCGGAAACCGACGAAACGCCGTGGTGCGCGGCGTTCCTCGGCGCGATGTTGAAACGCGCGGGCATGTCCGGCACCGGCTCTCTTCTGGCGCGATCTTATCTCGACTGGGGCATCAAACTCGACGAGCCACGCATCGGCGCCGTCGCCGTCCTGTCGCGCGGCGACGATCCGACGACGGGACACGTCGGCTTCGTGCTCGGAGACGCAGGGGAGAAGCTCTATCTTCTCGGCGGCAATCAGGGTGATGCGGTCGCTGTCGCTGGCTTCGAAAAGGCGCGTCTCCTTGGCCTCCGCTGGCCGAAAGATGATGCCGATGTCGCGGACGCTATCGTCGACGAAGATATCTTCGCGAAGGTGCTGGCGCACGTCCTAGAGATGGAGGGCGGATATTCGAATGATCCCTACGATCCCGGCGGTCCAACCAACAAGGGCATCACGCTTGCCGTCTATGCGAGCTTCAAAGGCCAGACGCTCGACGCAAGCTCGCGCGACCGGCTCCTCTCCGAATTGAAAGCGATACCGGATGCGACGGTATCGGATATTTATCGCCAGCGATATTTCGGGCCGGCCGATTGCGCAGCGTTCACCGCGCCCCTGACGCTCATGCACTTCGACGCAGCCGTGAACCATGGTGTCGGCGCCGCGATCCGCATGTTGCAGCAGTCGGCGAACGTCACCGTCGACGGTGAAATTGGACCTGAAACATTGGCGGCGATCGGCGGGCGGAACGTCCTCGATCTGATCGAGCGCTACGCCGAGATCCGTCGCGCCCGGTATCGCGCGCTTCCACATTTCTGGCGGTTCGGACGCGGTTGGCTCAATCGCGTCGACGCGACTTTGTCCCTCGGAAAAAGCTGGGCTTCCACCGAGGGCATCACACGCGGGCTTTTGGAGCCTGCGCAAAATGCAAAAGGAGAACTGACAATGAGCGATGACACGACGACCGCGGCAACGGACGATAGTGCAAAATGGTGGGCGCAATCGAAGACGCTGTGGGGAACGATGATCACGGCGGCCGCGACCGTGCTGCCTCTCCTCGCACCTGCTCTCGGTGTGAGCCTCCCGGCAGACCTGATTCAAACGTTCGGCGACCAGGCGATGACGGCAATCCAGGCCGTGGCGGGAGCGGTAGGAACCGGGCTCGCGATCTACGGCCGATTCAAGGCCTCCACCGTTCTGAGCCTCCGCAAAAGTTAATGTTGGGCGAGAGGCACGCCCGAAACCGCCTGTATTCATCGCCCATTCAAATCGCTATTCTTACAAAGTCGGGCTTTCCGGAAGATTCGAATGGTCGGTAGGAGAAGAGCGGCGGCAGGTGTGGCGGCGGCGATCATGCCTTGTGGCGCCGCGCACGCCGTCGATTGCCTGACGGATTGGGGCATGGCCGGCCAAATCGTACGGCGGGAAAACCTGATAACGGTTGAGGAAGTCTCGAAGTCTCTCGCCGCAGACGGTGTCGGGGTGCTCGTCAAGACAACGCTCTGCCGCTCTGAGGGGGGATATTTTTATCGACTCGTCATCAGGAGTCCGACGGGACAATTGAAGACTACCGTTATGACAGCCAAGGGCCGCTAGCCGGCTCATGGTTGCGGGTGGAATTCGCATCATCCTATAACCCGCAGCGTCACCCATGAGGGGAGGGATACGCCCGTGCGCGCACTCGTTGTCGAGGACGATAGAGACCTGAACCGCCAGCTTTCCGCGGCCCTTTCCGACGCGGGCTTTGCGGTCGACGCTGCGGTGGATGGCGAGGAGGGATATTTCCTGGGCGACACCGAGCCTTACGACATCGTCATTCTCGACATCGGGCTCCCGAAGATCGACGGCATTTCCGTTCTCGAGCAGTGGCGCCGCAGCGACCGCAAGATGCCGGTCATCATTCTGACGGCGCGCGACCGGTGGAGCGACAAGGTTGCCGGTATGGACGCTGGCGCCGATGACTATCTGGCCAAGCCCTTCCACATGGAAGAGTTGCTGGCCCGCGTCCGCGCCCAGGTCCGGCGCGCGTCCGGCCACGCCAAGGCCGAGATCGAATGCGGCCCGATCCGGCTCGATACAAAGTCGGCGCGAGTGACCTGCGAAGGCAATCCCGTTAAACTTACCTCCCACGAGTTCCGCCTGCTCGCTTATTTAATGCACCATAATGGCCGGGTCGTTTCGCGGACCGAATTGGTCGAGCATCTCTACGACCAGGATTTTGATCGCGATTCGAACACGATCGAAGTATTTATCGGCCGACTGCGGAAGAAGATTCCAGGAGACGTTATCCAGACGGTCCGCGGTCTCGGATACCGCATGAGCCAAGGACCGGATGAGGCTTAATTCACTTGCGCTGCGCCTCTTTGCGACTTCGGCAGCATGGACACTTCTGGCCCTGCCGCTCGCGGGCTACATCATTTACGCGCTCTACCGCGAAGACGTGCAGCTGAGTTTCGACGCCCAGCTCAAGAAGCTTCTGACCCAGATCACGATCGACAGCATGAGCACGATGGGCGACGAGCCCGTCATCCCGCCGAACCTTTACGAACCGCTGTTCGAGGTGACGCAGTCCGGCTGGTATTGGCAGATCCGCCCGATCGACGGCGCGCCGGGACGAACGCTTGTCTCGCCCTCGCTCGCAACCGCGGTCTTGCCCTCTCCCTACGATCGCAAGTTCCCGACGGACGAAACCGGCACCCGCTGGATGAACGTTCCGGGCCCGACGGGCACCACGATCCGTATCCTCGAATTCATCGACTCCCCCGGCCACGATCCCGATAAGACGAAATACTCGATTATCGTCGCTGGCCCGATGGATTGGTTCGAGGCGACCGTTGCCAAGTTCCGCACGCGCCTCACAAGCGCGCTGGCGCTCGTCGGACTGGGCCTGCTCGCAGCGACCGTGTTTCAGGTACGGTTCGGTCTGCTCCCGTTACGCCGCATCGAAAAAGGCCTCGCGAGCATTCGCTCGGGGAAGGCCGAACGGCTCGACGGCAACCTTCCCGCAGAGATCGAGCCGCTGCAGGCCGAGCTCAACGCGCTGATCGAATCCAACCAGGACATCATCGATCGCGCCCGCACCCAGGTCGGCAATCTCGCGCATGCGCTCAAGACCCCGCTGGCGGTCATCACCAACGAAGCGCACGAAGACGAGAGTCCCTTCGGCGTCAAGGTCGCCGAGCAGGCGCACTTGATGCGCGACCAGATCAGCCATTATCTCGACCGCGCCCGCATCGCTGCCCGGACGAATACCATCGGCCGTGTCACGCCCGTCGACTCGACGGCTGGCCCCCTCGTGCGGGCGCTCGAGCGCATTCATCACGAAAAAGGCATTTCGATCGCTTTCGCTGTGCAGCCCGGCGCAAACTTCCAGGGCGAGAAACAGGACCTCGAAGAGATGCTCGGCAATCTCCTCGACAATGCCTGCAAGTGGGGAAGAAGCCGGGTCTATCTAGCGGCCGCGGTCAATCCATCCGACCCGACGATACGCCGCAAACTCCGGATAACCGTCGAGGACGACGGGCCGGGTCTCTCCGCCGATCAGAGAGCCAGAATCGGCAAGCGCGGCTTACGTTTGGATGAGACGAAACCCGGGTCCGGCCTGGGGCTTTCGATCGTCAGCGACCTGGCGTCGTCCTATCGCGGCAGGCTCCGCCTCGACGCGTCGGAGCACGGCGGTCTGAAGGCAGTTCTCGAGCTGCCGGCGGCTTAGTAATAGGCTGAGTGATGCCGCAATGCAGCACTGTGACTGCGGTGGGGATTTGCCCGAATTGTGGTGGATTTCCGCCTTGTCGAAGGCGCAATATCGGTCTAGCCAATACTCGGGACTAGGCGCCGGTCGGGGCAAAGCGGCGCGAGGGGATGGGCCGATAATGGGGTTTACCATGCGCATCGCGCGCTTTTCGCTGCCGCTGATGGCGATCGCCATGCTTGCGGGATGCAGCAACGGACAAGGCGGAGTTGACAATACCAACACCGGCCTCGTCATCGGCAGCATCACGGGTGGTCTTCTGGGCAACTCGGTCGGGAAGGGCGACGGCAAGGTCGCAGCGACGATTGCCGGCGCGGTCATCGGCGGCATCGTCGGCAGCCAGATCGGACAAAGCCTCGATGAGCGCGACCGTCGCTACGCTCAAGAAGCCGAATATGACGCCCTCGAACGCGGCCAGTCCGGCGTCTCGCGCGAATGGCGTGATCCTGATACGGGCAACTATGGGGAGGTGGTTCCGAGCCGCCCCTATAAGCGCGGTGTCGCCGATTGCCGGGACTACACCCATACTGTCTACGTCGATGGCAAGCCGAAGCAGATGCGTGGAACCGCCTGCCGGAGCGCTGACGGCCAGTGGCAGTCCGTGGGCTGACGCACCGCAGCAAAACACGGGAAATATTTCCATAATTTAACCGGTCCGCGACAGATGGGCTGTCGCAAGCTTTGCCTGCTTGCCTGGACCGGCGCGCGATCCTATTCCCTGCACACAGCTTGAGGATCGCGCGGCAATGCTTTTCTGGATTTTAGTGGCCCTACTGGTGGCAGGCGTTACGCTCGCCATTACGCGGCCGCTGATGCGTCCGGCCGAACCCGCAGCGACAAATGTCGATGCCGATGCCGATATAGCCGTCTACAAAGATCAATTGAAGGAAATCGCCGCCGACGAAACGCGCGGCACGCTCGCGGCAAACGAAGCCGAAGGCGCGCGGGCCGAAATTGCGCGCCGTCTTCTGCGTGTCGCTCACGACAAGCCCCAATCGGACGCTGCGCCCACTGTCGAAACGCGAAACCATTTTATCCTGCCTGTATCGCTGATCACTTCGATTGCACTGCCGGTCCTGAGTCTAGGTTTGTACCTTGCCTATGGCGCACCCGGGATGCCGGGCCAGCCGCTCGATGAGCGGCTTACCGAGGCGAACAACGCGAGCAAGCCGAATGATCTCGTCGCCAAGGTCGAGCAACGGCTGCGCGAACACCCGGAAGATGGCAGGGGCTGGGATGTCATCGCGCCGGTCTATTACGCGATGGGGCGCTTTAGTGACGCCGCGACCGCGTATCAGAATGCAATTCATCTCCTCGGGGAAAGCCCGAAGCGTCTGCAGGGTTTCGCGAACGCCCGCATTCGCATGGAGAACGGCATCGTGCCGGATGATGCTCGCAAGGCCTTCCAGCGCTTGCTCGTGCTTGATCCGAAAGCGATCGAGCCGCGGATCTGGCTGGCGCTTGCGAAAGAGCAGGACGGCCGTCTTACCGAGGCAGCGGCTGACTATAAGACTCTGCTCGCCGACGCACCCGCCGATGCCCCGTGGCGCAAAGTTCTCGAAGAGCGTCTCGCAAGTCTCGATCCTGCGCATGCAGCCGCCGGCGGCAAGCAGGCCGATGCAGCAAATACGGCTGCGGCCCCCTCCGCGCAGCAAGGCTCGGCAGCACCCGACGCTTCAGCCGTCATGTCGATGAGCCCTGAGGACCGACAGGCCTTCATCACACGAATGGTCGATGGTCTTGCTGCGCGCCTCAAGGCCGATGGCAGCGACGCCGCCGGATGGGTGAAGCTCATCCGCGCCTATCAGGTTCTTGGGCGCCGGGACGACGCCGTCAAAGCTTTGAGCGATGCGCGTGCGAATTTGAAAGGCAACCAGGGCGGACTGGCGCAGGTTGAGGAACTGGCGCGGCAGCTCGGTCTCGGCAGTTGATGCAACACAAGGTGCCATCAGGGTTTCCATGACACGTAAGCAGAAGCGCGGAGTACTGATCGGAGGGGGCGTTGCAACGCTTGCCATCGCGCTCATTCTTGTGCTCTTCGCATTGAAGGACAGCATCGTCTTCTTTCACACGCCGAGCGACATCGTCGAGAAGGGCGTCCTGCCGGGACAGCGCATTCGTCTCGGCGGCCTCGTGGAGCAAGGCTCCGTCGTCCGCGGAGAGGGAACCACGATCCGCTTCAAGGTGACGGACACTCTGAAAGACATTCCCGTAACGTTCACGGGCGTGTTGCCGGATCTCTTCAAGGAAGGGCAGGGGGTCGTCGCTGAAGGCGTGCTTGACGGCCACGGTGGCTTCAAGGCCGACACGGTCCTCGCCAAGCATGATGAAAATTACATGCCCCGTGACGTCGCGAAGGCGCTAGAAGCGAAAGGCGTGAAGCTGGGCGCGAGTGCCCATCCGGGCCAGCTCAAGGCCGAGATGCCTTAAAAGGATAAGCCGTGATCGTCGAACTCGGACATTTCGCTCTCATCCTCGCGCTGCTCGTCGCCGTTGTTCAGGTCGTCGTGCCGGCCTTCGGCGCCCATGTCCGCGACGAGCGCATGATGCGCGTCGCGGAACCGGCTGCCATCTCGCAGCTCTTGCTGATTGCAATCGCGTTCTTCGCGCTGATGCACGCCTACGTGACATCAGACTTTTCCGTGCTGAACGTCGCCGAGAATTCGCATTCGACGAAGCCGCTGATTTATAAGATGGCTGGCGTCTGGGGCAATCATGAAGGATCGATGCTGCTCTGGGTGCTGATCCTCGCGCTCTTCGGAGCCGCCGTCGCCCTATTCGGCAACAATCTGCCGCCGACCTTGAAAGCCCGCGTTCTTTCGGTTCAGGCCTCGATCGCCGTCGCGTTCCTGCTGTTCTCGCTGCTGACGTCGAATCCCTTCGTTCGCCTCGATCCGGCGCCTCCCGACGGCAATGGCCTGAACCCCATCCTGCAAGACCCCGCGCTCGCCTTCCATCCGCCGTTCCTTTACACGGGCTACGTCGGCTTCTCGATTGCGTTTTCGTTCGCCATCGCTGCGTTGATCGAAGGCCGCATCGACGCCGCCTGGGCGCGCTGGGTGCGCCCGTGGACGCTCGCCGCCTGGATGTTCCTGACGATCGGCATCTCGATGGGTTCGTGGTGGGCCTATTATGAACTCGGTTGGGGCGGCTGGTGGTTCTGGGATCCCGTCGAGAACGCCTCGTTCATGCCGTGGCTGGCCGGCACCGCGCTTCTCCATTCCGCGCTCGTGATGGAAAAACGCGAAGCGCTGAAGATCTGGACCGTGCTGCTCGCGATCCTGACGTTCTCGCTGTCTCTGATGGGAACGTTCATCGTGCGATCCGGCGTGCTCACATCGGTGCATTCGTTCGCCGTCGATCCGGCTCGCGGTGTGTTCATCCTCGCCATTCTCGTCTTCTTCACGGGCGGCGGCCTCGCGCTCTTTGCGTTGCGTGCGAAGGACATTCAGCCTGGTGGCCTCTTTCAGCCGATCAGCCGCGAAGGCTCACTCGTCCTCAATAACCTGCTGCTGGTGACGGCCGCCGCGACGGTGCTCGTCGGCACGCTCTATCCGATGGCGCTCGAAGGCTTGACCGGCGAGAAGATCTCGGTCGGACCGCCGTTCTTCAACATGACCTTCGGCCCGTTGATGATCCCGCTGCTGATCGCGCTGCCGTTCGGACCGCTGCTGGCTTGGAAGCGCGGCGATCTCCTTGGCGCGATGCAGCGCCTCGCATTCGCGTTTCTCGCCGCCCTCGTTACCGTGGTGACCGTGTACGCCGTCGAGCATCGCGGACCGTGGCTCGCGCCGTTTGGGATCGCGCTCGGCGTCTATGTCATGGCAGGCGCAATCATCGAATGGGCGAACCGGGTGAAGCTCGGCTCTGCCGGACGCGACGAAATCGTGCGCCGCGCAACGAACCTGCCTCGTTCGGCCTATGGCACGCTCTTCGCGCATTTCGGTGTCGGCATGCTGATGGTCGGCATCGTGGCGACGAGCGCCTACCGCGAAGAGCACATCCTGGCCATGAAGCCTGGCGACAGGGTGATGGTTGACGGCTACCAGGTCACCTTCACGAAGGTCGAGCGCGGCCGCGGGCCGAACTACACCGAGGATATCGCCGACTTCAACGTCAAGCGCGACGGTGAGACGGTCGCGACGCTGCAGCCGGCGAAGCGCCTCTACGATGCTCCGCCGCAACCGACCACCGAAGCGGGCATTCATGCGGCTTGGCGCGGCGATCTTTATGTCGTTATCGGCGACGCGCAGCCCGGTGGCGGTTATGCCGTCCGGGCCTACTTCAATCCGCTCGTTCGCTTCATTTGGCTCGGCGCACTCTTTATGTTCTTCGGTGGTGGCATCTCACTGTCGGATCGGCGTCTGCGCGTCGGTGCTCCGGCGCGAACGCGTGCCGCCATGCCGGTTCCCGCGGAGTGAGATCCTTGCGTCGGTTATTGGCAGCATTGGCATTGGCGTTTTGGGCGCTCGTCGGCGTCGCCCCGGCCCTTGCTGTTCAGCCGGGCGAGATGCTGGCCGATCCAGCCCTCGAGAAGCGGGCGCGCACGATCTCCGCCGAATTGCGCTGCCTTGTCTGTCAGAACCAGTCCATCGACGACAGCGACGCGCCCTTGGCAGGCGATCTCCGGCGCCTCGTTCGCGAGCGCCTCAAAGCCCACGACACCGATCAGCAGGTTCTCGACTACATCGTCGCCCGCTATGGTGAATTCGTCCTGTTGAAGCCCCGCTTCGAAGTGTCGACGCTTCTGCTTTGGCTGACGCCGGTGCTCGTGCTGCTGGCGGGCCTTGGCCTGATCGTCCGAGCTGCGAAACCGGCCGGGCCGTCGGCCAGCGAGCCGCTGACGGACAGGGAAAAAGCCGAGCTGAACGAGATCCTTGCGGCCAAAGACCGATAGCTCCCGCGGAACCTCGTGGGGCATCAGATTACAAACAGTTAACGTCCCTGACATGCTGTCGTAACCCCACCTCCGGTAGGCCTCGTAGTAAGGCTCGCGAAGCCTGCTTTCAGCTGGAGACCCTGGGATGCGAATTCCGCACCGCCTGTCGACTACTTTATCTTCGAAATTCACGTCTAAGTTCGCACCCGCACCGATCGCAATGGCAGCTATTGCTGCAGTGGGATTTGGGCTTGCCGTGCCTGCGCATCCGGTACGTGCCGAGTCCGGTGCCCAGACGATTCAAACACCCTTCGGCCGCGCACCGCTGTCCTTTGCCGACATCGTCGACAAAGTGAAGCCGGCGGTCGTTTCCGTGTCCGTCATCAATGACGGCGGGGCCTCAAAACTCGCGCTCAACGAAAAGGGCAAGAAGGGCGAAAAGAACTTCACACTTCCTGATCTGCCGCCGGATCATCCGTTGCACGACTTCTTCAAGAATCTTCCGAAGGAGTTTGGTCAGGAAGAGCGCCCGAAGATCGTACAGGGGCAGGGTTCGGGATTTGTGATCACGCCCGACGGTTACGTCGTGACCAACAACCATGTCATCGACGGCGCCACCAAGATTCAGGTGAGCTTCGACAACGACGAGACGAAGTATGACGCGAAGCTCGTCGGCACGGATCCCCGCACCGACATCGCGCTGATCAAGATCGAGAGCAAAAAGACGTTCCCGACGGTCAAGCTGTCGGACAAGGCACCGCGCGTTGGCGATTGGGCGCTTGCCGTCGGCAATCCGTTCGGCCTCGGCGGCACCGTGACGGCCGGCATCGTTTCCGCGCTCGCCCGCGACATCGGCTCAGGCCCTTACGATTACCTGCAGATCGATGCAGCCGTGAACCGCGGCAACTCGGGCGGACCGACCGTTAACATCGACGGCGACGTGATCGGCGTCAACACGGCGATCTTCTCTCCATCCGGCGGAAACGTCGGCATCGCGTTCGCCGTGCCCGCGAAGACCGTCAAGGAAGTTGTTCAGCAATTGAAGGCCGACGGCAGCGTCAGCCGGGGCTGGCTCGGCGTGAAGATCCAGAACGTCGACGAAGACACGGCCGCCAGCATCGGACTTTCCGAAGCTCACGGTGCGCTGGTCAGCGAAGTGACGCCGAATGGTCCGGCTGCGAAGTCCGGCATCAAAACTCAGGACGCTATTGTCCAGGTCAACGGCGAGAAGATCGCCGACAGCCGCGATCTCGCGCGCAAGATCGCCGAGCTTGCGCCGAACTCGAACGTCGACGTCAAGGTCTGGCGCAACAACGCCGAACAGTCGATCAAGGTGAAGCTTGGGCTCTTCCCCAAGAACGCCGAAGCGGCGATGAACGGCGACAATAACGACCAGGATAACAACGGCGACAACAATGACGATGACAGCAAGTCCGTTGATCTGAGCCAGCTCGGCATCACGCTGATGCCGGCGCGCACCGGCAAGGACGCCGAGGGCGTCGCCATCGCCGAGGTCGATCCTACGTCGGATGCCGCCGAAAAGGGTTTGAAGCCCGGCGACGTCATTCTTGAGGTCTCGGGCCAGATCGTCTCGTCACCTGACGATGTCATCTCGGGCATCAAGAAGGCGCAGGACCTGAAGCGCACTGCGGTTCTGCTGCACGTCAAATCGGCGGACCAGAAGCGGTTCGTCGCCGTCCAGCTCACCAAAAAAGGTTGAGGTTAACGCGCATGGCTAATTCGGGCAGCTCCGTCAGTTCAACGGCGGGGCTGCCTCGACGTTTGGGGGATGGCCAGTTAAACAGTGAGCGGAGAGAGGACGAAGGTCGGACACACACCATGCGCGTGCTCGTGATTGAAGACGATAAGGAAACCGCGCTGTTCCTGCAGAAATCGTTGAAAGAGAACGGCCATACGGCAGATCTTGCCCACGATGGCGAGGCAGGCCTGTCGCTGGCGCTCGATGGCGCGTACGATGTTTTGATCGTCGATCGCATGCTGCCTCGTCTCGACGGCCTCTCTCTCATCAAGTCGTTGAAGTCCGAAGGAAACCGCACGCCGGTTCTCATTCTGTCGGCGCTCGGCGAAGTCGATGATCGGGTCAAGGGCCTCCGCGCCGGCGGCGACGATTATCTGACGAAACCCTATGCCTATTCCGAACTTCTTGCCCGCGTCGAAGCGCTGGGGCGCCGGACCGCACCCGAAGAGCAGCAAACGCGCTATTCCGTGGGCGATCTCGTCCTCGACCGGCTTTCGCATCGCGTGACCCGTGGCGGCGAGCACATTCTTCTTCAGCCGCGCGAGTACCGGCTGCTCGAGTATCTGATGCAACACGCCGGCCAGGTCGTCACGCGGACGATGCTGCTCGAGCACGTCTGGGATTATCACTTCGATCCGCAGACGAACGTCATCGACGTCCATGTCTCGCGTCTCCGGGCGAAGATCGACAAGAATTTCGATAAGCCGCTGCTGCATACGGTCAGGGGAGCAGGATATACAATCCGTGACGGCCCTGCTTGATCGCGTCGCAAAAGCGGCATCGACCACAGCCTTCGGATTGAGTGCGCTTGCCGTGGCGTTCTTCCTTTTCGCCGCGGCAATCGTTGTCGGCTTTCTCTTCTGGCAGACGAATAAGCTTTTCACCGATCAGGTTCTTGCGACGCTCACCGCCGAAGCGCGCATTCTCTCGTCCGAGATGAAAGTCGGCGGGCAGGTGAAGCTGGTTGAGACGGTCACGGCCTTGTCCCGCCCCCAAGGAACGGGCCTTTATTATCTGGCGGACGACTCCGGCGCGAAGATCGCCGGCAATCTCAATCGCATTCCGCCGGAGCTCGAAGCGCAGGGCAGGGGCGGGGTCTTCAGCTATCAGCCACTGAACGGCGACGGGCCCTCCCATCTCGCCGTCGCCATTCCCGTTGATCTCGGAACGGGACTGCGCCTCATCATCGGCCGCGACGTAGAAGACCAGCGTGTCTTTGCCAACACGATCAGGTTTGTCTTTCTTCTCGGCTTCGGGATCCTTTCGGTGATTGGTCTTTTGGGCGGGCTTGCCGTCAGCCGCCTGATCGTCAACCGGATGGATCAGATCACCGCAGCAAGCCGGCAGATCATGGATGGCGATCTCTCGCGGCGCATTCCCACGACGGGCCGAGGCGGCGAACTCGATGCGCTCGCAAACAACCTCAACGAAATGCTCGAACGCATCGAAGGCCTGATGAACGGCCTCCGCGAAGTGTCCGATAATATAGCCCACGACCTGAAGACGCCGCTCAATCGTTTGCGCAACGCGGCGGAGGCGGCGCTTCGCGACCCGCGCGGCGAGGAAGCCTATCGCGAAGGTCTCGAACGGACGATCGAGAAAGCCGACGAGTTGATCAAGACGTTCAACGCTTTGCTGCTCATCGCCCGCCTCGAAGCCGGACCGTTGGAAGACAGCACCGAGACGTTCGATCTCGGCCGCTTCGTCGCCGACGTCAGCGAACTCTATTCGCCGGCCGCTGAGGAGGCGGGTTTCGCGCTGACGATCGACGTCGAGCAGGGAGTCTTCATTCGCGGCAACCGGCAATTGATCGGCCAGGCGATCGCGAACCTCATCGACAACGCCATCAAATATTCTCGCGGCGGCGAACCAGGGAGCGCGATCACCGTGCGCGCTTACCGCATCGCCGGCCGGCCCGCGATCTCGGTCGGGGACCATGGTCCGGGTATCGAAAAAGCGGACCGCGAGCGCGTGCTGAAACGTTTCGTGCGCCTCGAAGCCAGCCGGACGATGCCGGGCACAGGATTGGGCCTGAGCCTCGTCGCAGCCGTTGCACGCCTGCACCACGGCGAGGTCCTGCTGGAGGACAACCAGCCGGGACTCAAGGTCATCCTGCTGCTCTCAAGCCGATGCCTGATCGCGGCGCCCGAACAGATGGGTGACGCCGTGCCCGGACTTGCGGCACAATGAGGGCATGGATCAGCCCATCGCTCAAAGCCTTGCCGCCCGGATTACTGAATGGCCCCGCTCAGCGGTCTCCGGCCGCGGCGCCGCCCATTTCGACGCCCTGAGCTCCGAAGCAAAGTTGGGCTGTCCCGCCCTCTTCGGTCTTCTGGGCGACACGAAAGTCGAAAATCTGCTCAAGGGCGTTTTCGAAGGCTCGCCCTACCTCACGACTCTCGCAAACCGCGATCACGCGCGCCTCGCCCGCATTCTCGGTGAGCCGCCCGAGGCCCTCTTTTCGGCAGCCACCGACGATTTGACAGCCGCGATGCGCCAGGCGGCGGATCTAGCGAACGCCAAACGCGCGCTGCGCATCTACAAGTCGGAAGTTGCGCTGTTGACGGCACTGGCTGACCTTGGAGGCGTCTGGCCGGTCATGACCGTGACGCGCACACTATCGGAATGTGCCGATACTGCTGTCGCGACGGCGGTGCGGTTTCTGTTTCGCATGGCATCGGCTCGGGGCCAGTGGCAGCCTCTTGATGACGAGCGGCCGGAACTTCACTCGGGATACTTCGTGCTTGCCATGGGTAAGCATGGAGCATTCGAGCTCAACTATTCGAGCGATATCGACCTCACCATTTTCTTCGATCGCGATAAATCTCGCCTCGTCGGCGACGGCGATCTTCAGTCGTTCTTTGTCCGCCTGACGCGCGACCTCGTTCTTCTGCTCGATGAGCGAACCCCCGATGGCTATGTCTTCCGCGCAGATCTGCGCCTCCGTCCCGATGCTGGAGCAACTCAAGTCGCGCTGTCGACCGCTGCGGCACACGGCTACTACGAGACCGTCGGCCAGAACTGGGAACGGGCGGCGCTGATCAAAGCGCGACCGATCGCGGGTGATATCGACGCGGGGGACGAGTTCCTGTCGGAGCTGTCGCCATTCATCTGGCGCAAGTATCTTGACTTTGCAGCGATCGCCGACATTCACGCGATGAAGCGGCAGATTCACGCGCACAAGGACATCGGCCCGATTTCCGTTGCAGGGCAGAATCTGAAGCTCGGCCGCGGCGGCATCCGCGAGATCGAATTCTTCGCCCAGACACAGCAGTTGATAGCGGGCGGACGTCAGCCCGACCTGCGCGTCCGCGCAACGCTCGACGCCCTTGCCGCACTGGAACACAGAGGCTGGGTGAAGGCAGACGTGCGCGCCGATCTCGACAGTGCCTATCGTTATCTGCGTCGTCTCGAGCATCGCCTGCAGATGGTCGCCGACGAGCAGACCCATGAGATGCCGTCTGATCCCGCAGCATTGGAGGCGTTCGCCCGCTTCGCCGGATATGCCGACGTGGCCGATCTATCCCGAAACCTGACGCCGGTGTTGGAAACGGTCGAAAAGCATTACGACGGCCTCTTCGAGGAAGCGCCACAACCATCGGCAGGCGGCGCAAATCTCGTCTTCGCCGGCGCCGAGGACGACCCGCGAACGATCGAAGAATTGAAGCGGCTCGGATATTCCCAGCCATCACAGGTCCTGGCGATCGTTCGTGGCTGGCACCATGGACGATCCCCCGTCGTCAGATCACCGCGCGCGCGTGAACGCCTGACAGAGGTGCAGCCGCTGTTGATCGAAGCGCTCGCCGACACCGTCGACCCGGATGGGGCCATCGCAAGCTTCGACCGTTTCCTCGCCGAGTTGCCCTCGGGCGTTCAACTCTTCTCATTGCTCAAGGCGCAGCCGGGCCTGATCCGGCTTTTTGCCGACATCATGGGATCAGCGCCCCGCCTGGCGCACATCCTGTCCCGCCGCCGCCGGCTGCTCGATGCTGTCCTTGATCCGCAAGTCATGGGCGGCGAAGTCAACGGCGCTGCGATCGACGACCTTGTGATGAAAGCGTTTGCGGCGGCCCGGGCGACGGGCTTTGGCGATCCGATGCAGGAGATCCTCGATACGGCGCGAAGGATCGGCAGCGAATTGACCTTTCTGGTCGGGGTCAGAATTCTGGCGGGCAGCATATCTGCAACGGAAGCCGGCGTCGCTTATGCGACCATCGCCGAGCGCCTGATCGCGGCCCTGCTGCACGAAGTGATGCGCGATATGGAGGAAGACCACGGCCGCGTCGCAGGTGGCGCCGCGGTCGTCCTCGCGATGGGCAAACTCGGCGGACGCGAGATGACGGCCGCCTCCGATGTCGATCTCATCCTGATTTATGATTTCGATCCGGATGCCGAAGAGTCGGATGGCGCTAAGCCGCTGTCGCCTCAACACTACTACACGCGCCTGACACAGCGCCTCATAACTGCGATCTCGGCACGAACGGCAGAGGGGGCTCTCTATGATGTAGATATGCGCCTTCGTCCGTCAGGGCAGAAGGGACCGGTCGCGACACGTCTCTCAAGCTTCAGCAACTATCAGGCAAACGAAGCTTGGACGTGGGAGCATATGGCGCTGACCCGGGCACGTGTCATCGCCGGGGATCGTATCCTTTCCGGCCGGGTCGAGGCAGAAATTCACAAAGTGCTGAGGACGAGGCGCGACCGCGTCAAGGTCGCGGCGGATGTTCTCGACATGCGTCGTCGCATCGAATGTGAGAAAGCGACAACTGACATTTGGGACTTGAAGCAGGTTCGGGGCGGACTCGTCGACTTGGAGTTCATCGTCCAGTTCATCGAACTCGTCCACGCCGCCGATCACCCTGCAATCCTTAATCAGACGACCGTTGCCGTTCTGGCGGCCGCCGCATCGGAGGGCGTTCTTCATCACGACGATTATCGGCGTCTTTGGGAGGCAGGCCATCTTCTGCATAATCTGACGCAGATCCTCCGCCTGACGATAGAAGGCTCATTCGAGCCCAAATCGGCGCCGGAAGGCCTCAAATCTCTGCTCGTCCGGTCCGCTGATGCAAACTCCTTTAAAGACTTAGAAACAAAGCTGAAACAGGCGCTTGCCGACGTCCTCGAAGCCTTTAACCGTCTGATCGTCCCGTTAACCGGCTGATTGTCTGAGGGTCTTTGCACACCAGCGACGGATTGTGGCAAGCTACGACGTTCTTGCGATGACCGGCACGGAAAGGCCCCTTAGCACGGCGGCGTCCGAAGCGTTGGAGCGCGAGGCAGGCGAACAGATGTCGAGGGGACTAGTGGCGGCGACGAGGACGGATGGCAGCCCGGCGGCTCCGCGGCCGTCGACGGCCGAAAACCGGGCCGATGAGGCAGCGCTCGTTGCCGCCGTCGGAAACGGCGACGGTCGCGCGTTCCGTCAGCTGATGGCGCGCCACCTCGGGAGCATTGTCTCGGTGGCGCGGCGGATGCTGCGGGATGATGCGGAGGCGGAAGACGTGGCCCAGGAAGCATTTTTGCGACTGTGGCGGTCGAGCGCGACGCTCGAAATCGGTCCAGCGGGCATCCGGCCATGGTTGCGTCGGGTCGTCTCGAATTTGTGCCTGGATCGGGTGCGCGGCCAAGGCCGCGTAACCGTTGTCGACGAATTACCCGAGGTTCCGGAGCCGGCAAAGCAGCTGGCGGGCCTTGAGAGTCAAGATACGCAGCGCCGGGTCGAACTGGCGATGCAGAGGTTGCCCGAACGGCAGCGGCTGGCGTTGACCCTCTTTCATTTCGAGGGTTTGAGCCAGATCGAGATTGGTCAGGTCATGGGTGTGTCCGACGAAGCGGTCGAATCGCTCCTGAGCCGGGCGCGACGGCAGCTCAAAGCGGATTTGAAACCGGAATGGGAGTCGCTGCGCAATGACAGCGAACTCTGAAGTGCGGGAGACGGCAGGACAATGTCACGCAATGGTTTAAGCCCCGTGGGGCTCGATAAGCTGGAGGCGATCCTCGATACGTACGGCGCAGACCGTACGCGATGGCCTGCACCTTTGCGTCTCGCGCTGTCGGGCCTGATCGCAGGCAATACCGATGCGCAGAAGATGCTGAAGGATGCCGAGGCATTCGATCGCCTTTTGGATAGTGCACCGCAGTACGACGCGGCCCGCCTCGACAAATTGTCCGAGCGGATCGTGTTGGCCGTCGAACGCCAGCCTCAGCTTGTTTCGAGCAAGCCCGCCGCGCCCAAACGCGGAAACGCCACATGGTCGGCAATGCGTCGCCATCATGGCATCGCTGCGACGGCCCTTGCCGCTTCTCTGGTGCTGGGTCTGTTTGCGGGTCAACTGAAAGTGGTCAATTCGACAGCCGATGTTCTTCTCGGCGGCGATAACGCGTCTGCGGTCAGCAGTCGGCAATTGGCGCTTTCCGACGATACCGATAGCTTTCTCGAAGAGGACATGTTGTGACGGCTGAAGTTGATCATTCGGTAACGACGCCTCGCCCGCGCTATCTCTATCCCGCCCTGATCGCGTCGTTGGCGCTGAACCTTTTGTTCGTCGGCGTCTTTGCAACGGCAGTCTGGCATCATCGGCAGGAGGGGCCACCGCCGAGGGACAAAGGCTTTCTTGGGTTCGTGAACCAGTTGTCCGCAGATCGCCAGGAGACGATCCGGAAGCAGGTCCTCACAGCGCGGCAGTCCACGAAAGGGCTGCGCGAGAATGTCCGTTCGTCGTGGCTCCAAGCTAACGCACTTCTGGCAGCCGAGCCCTTCGACAAGGATAAGTTTCTGGCCGCTCTGATGCAGGTGAGGGCCGCCGAAGATCGCTTCAAGACCGCCATCTACGGGACGGTAGCCGATACGGCTGCCGAGCTGACCCCGGACGAACGAAAGCTCCTGCAGAAATGGCGGGCAAACCGTCATGCCAAAATGCTGACGCCACCGTCCGATCAGAAGGACGACAAGCCAGATTGAGCGTAACGGTTCGGCGTTTGCTGGTCCGTTAGGCCGCCAGGGCAAAGAGATCGGCCTGCCGAGCAGGAAGAAGGCGCACGTTCCAGCTCCACGTGCCGTCCCTGTCGGACGTCCTGATCAGTTCCGCACCTGAAAGCTCGCAGAGCGTCCGCGCCAGGATCATCCCGAAGCCATCCTCTCGTGCGGCTGTGCTGGCATCGCTGAGGACGACGACGGACAGGTCAACGGCATCTGGCTTTGCGATCGTTTCGATCCGGAGGACCGCGCCAGCGGCAGCTTCGCGCGTGACCTCCGCAACGAGATTGATCAGCATCTGGCGCATGGCCTGATGATCGCCGACAATCTCAGCATCGCCGTCGCCTTCGATCGTGACGGCGATCGAGCGTGCTCCGAGATCGGGCGCGGCGAACGCGCACGCTTCATCGATGATCGAGCGGAGACGGCTCGTCTCCCGCGACCGTTTGCGCTCCGGTGCAGTCAGGAGCGCGGTAATCGCCAGAGCGTCCTCGGCAGACTTCAAAAGGATGCGTCCGCTCGCATGGATGTCGCGTGCATAAGCGCCATACCCCGATCCGAGTGGCCCGAAAACTTCGTTGGTCATAAGCTCCGAAAACCCGAGGACTGCATTGAGCGGCGTCCGGAGCTCATGGCTCATATGTGCCGTGAGCTTGACCCACGCTGCACGATCGATGGTTGACGGCGCTGTGTTTGTGTTGAGCAGTTCCGGAAGGCGGGTCTGTGGGATTTCGCGGGCAAACTCGGTACTGACATCAGAGAGTTTACGTGTGGCATCCACATCGTCGCTGGACGACGAGGGCACAATCACGACGAGCATTGCCAGCCCTGCGCCAGCCAAGAACAGCAGCGTCGACAGTGTCTGCGCATCGAGCTGCGGGATGATAGCTCCCGCGAAGGTCAAAAGCGCCGCTGCCAGAAGATAGACACCTCGATGGCCCAGGCCGCGGCTACCGGAGAAGCGCGGAAGCGATGCGTTGGTACGTGATGCCGGGCTGCCGAAGGCAGCAATACTTCCCCGATGAGGAACGGACCAGGTCCGAGCCATCCTCAAAGTCCCCTATTGAATTTGATCTAAGTGCCCCGCCCCACAAGGCCGAAGACGATCATGTCTCCGAGCATGATTCGAGCTTCGCCGATTTGCGACTCACCTGTCGAGGGAGAAAAAATCGCTTTGGAATCAATTTTGTCGCTCTTTCGGCAGCTTGAGCAGAACGGCCATTGGCTGTGGCTGAAATGCTCCAATTGCTCGTTAGTCGTCGAGCATCCGGGTGACCATTTCCAAGCAGTCCCGGGATAGCCTTGGCGCCGCGGCAACGCACTTCAAGGCGGCTTTTGCAAGGCTCTTCCGTTTGGGTTCGAGTGCGCGGTAACTACGGAATGCGCCAAGCATTCGCGCCGCGACCTGCGGATTGAGCGGATCAATCTCCAGCACCTTGTCCGCCAGGAAATCGTAGCCCGCACCATCGGCGCGATTGAATTGCAGCGGATTGTTGGATGCAAAGGTGCCGATGAGCGCCCGGACCTTGTTCGGTGTCGTGATCTTGAACAGAGGATGCTGGCAAAGCTTTTTTACGTCGTCGAGCGTCTCGGGTCGCGGCGACTGCGCCTGAGCCGCAAACCACATGTCGATGACGAGATGGTCGCCCTTCCAGCGTTCAAAGAAGTCGTCGAGAACCTCCGCCCGCCCCGGCGCATCGACGCCCGCGACGAGAAACATCGCGTGACAGGCATCGGTCATATTCGACGCTTTTTTGTAGTGCGCTTCCAGACGTTCGAAGTCGGAATCGCTCGCCCGCATCGTCAACAACGTCAGCGCAGCATTCCGCAGGGCGCGGCGCCCGGCACTTTTGGCATCGGGTGAGAACCGCTTCTCGCGCGAGGCTTCAGAATAGAGTGCCTCCAGATCATCTCCAAGCTTCTCGCCGATCGTCCGGCTGAAGATGCGGTGCGCCTCGAAAATCGCAGCGTGGTCGACCTTGCTTGCCTTCTCGCGCGCCACATCGGCGACCGACGGCAGCTTGAGAAGTTCTGCGCGGTAAGCGTCATCGAGCTCCGGGTTACGCAGCGCATATCGCAGCGCCTCGGCGAGCTTCTGCGTTTTCGACGCTACAACCGCCTTTGGCCGCTTGGCGTCGAGGAGTGCCAGGATGCTCCGTGTCGCGTAAGCGTTGCTCGCCTGCCAGCGGTTAAACAGATCGCTGTCATGGTGCATCAGGAACGCGAGATCATGATCCGTCAGAGGCATGGTGATCGCGACGGGCGCCGAGAAGCCTCTGAGAAGCGAGGGAACCGGCCGCGAGCTGACGCCCTTGAATTTGAAGCTGGTGGTTCGGTCCGTGACGGCCATGACGCCGTCACGGATTTTGACGCCGCCTTCGACCTCGAGATCCATTTCTTTGCCGTTCTCTCCGAGCAGCGCCATGCTGATCGGAATGAAATACGGTTCCTTCTTCTCCTTGCCGGGTGATGCTTTGAGGACCTGGTGAACGGCCAGCTCCGCGGATTTCTTGCGCCGGTCGTAGGAGAGCTTACAGACGAGCTCCGGTGTCCCGGCCTGCGTGTACCAGCGACGGAATTGCGTGAAATCCTCGCCGCTCACCTCCGCGAAACAGGCAATGAAATCCTCGATCGTAACCGCCTGCCCGTCATGCCGCTCGAAGTAAAGGTCCATGCCTTCCCGAAATTTTTCGCGTCCAAGGATCGTTTCGATCATCCGGACGACTTCGGCGCCCTTCTCATAAACGGTCGGCGTGTAGAAGTTATTGATCTCGACATAGCTCTCGGGCCGCACGGGATGAGCAAGCGGTCCCTGGTCTTCCGGAAATTGTAACGCTTTCAGTTGCCGTACGTCCGCAATCCGCTGCACCGTGGCGCTGCGCTGATCGGCTGAGAATTCCTGGTCGCGGAAGACGGTCAAGCCTTCCTTCAGGCAGAGCTGGAACCAGTCGCGGCAGGTAATGCGATTGCCGGTCCAGTTGTGGAAATATTCGTGGGCGACGACGCTCTCGATCGATTCATAATTGGAATCCGTGGCGGTCTCCGGCGACGCAAGGATCAGGCGATCGTTGAAGATGTTGAGGCCTTTGTTCTCCATCGCGCCCATGTTGAAGTCGGAGACGGCGACGATGTTGAAGACATCGAGGTCGTATTCGCGTCCGAAGCGGGTTTCGTCCCACCGCATCGCGCGCTTAAGCGATTCCATCGCCCAATGCGCCCGCGCTTCCTTGCCGTGCTCGACATAAATGCGCAGATCCACCTCTCGTCCGGATTGCGTTGTAAACGTCGAGGCGATGGAAGAGAGGTCGCCACCGACCACGGCAAACAGATACGAGGGCTTCGGATGCGGGTCTTCCCATACGGCATAGTGCCGCTCGCCGCCGACAAGAGTCCCGCGCTCGATCGGGTTGCCGTTCGCAAGCAGAACCGGCGCTGTCTTCACATCGGCTTCGAGCCGGACCGTGTACTTCGCAAGCACGTCGGGCCGGTCGAGAAAATACGTGATGCGACGAAATCCCTGCGCTTCGCATTGCGAGCAATAGACGCTACGCGACAGATAGATCCCCTGTAGTGCGGTGTTCGCCTTTGGATTGATCGTCGTCACGATTTCGAGAGTGAACGGGTCTTTCGGCGGTGCCGGAATGGTCAGCTCTGTTTCGCTGAGCCGATAGGACGACGGTTTCAGCTTCTTGCCGTCCAGCGCGACACTCTCGAATTTCAGAAGCTCGCCATCGAGCTTCAGAGGAGCCTTGCTTGATGCTTGCGAAGCGGGGTTCCTCCTGATGGCAAGTCTCGAGGCCACGCGCGTTTTTGTTGGTGCGAGCGCGATGTCCAGATGAACCGTATCGATCAGGAATTCAGGCGGACGGTAATCGGCAAGGAGGACCGGCTTGGGATTTTCTGCTTTCATGGCACCCCGCTGCGAACGTATCGGCTCTTTCCGGGGAAGTTCCTACGTTCCGCCGTCCAGCCGCAGAGCTTTTAGCCTAGGCGATACCGGAAATCATCGTAGCCAAATGACCGAACAACCGTAATTGTTCCATTCTCATTGAGAACTGTCAGTTCTGGCAGGGGCACGCCGTTGAACGTGTTATTCTTGACGAAGGAATATTGCATCATATCGGTAAAGATGATCCGATCGCCGATATTCAACGGCTGATCGAATGAGTATTCGCCGATGATGTCCCCGGTCATGCACGTCTTGCCGCCGAGGATGTAGGTGTGCGGTTTTTCGCCCGGTTTCCCGGCACCGACGACCTTGGGCGTATACGGCACTTCCAGAACATCCGGCATGTGCGTCGAAGCGGACGCATCGAGGATGGCGATGTCTTTCTCGTTGTGGTGAAAGTCGAGCACCGAGCCGACAAGGTATCCGGCGTTGACGACGAGACCGGCGCCCGGTTCCAGAACAACGTCCACGTTGAACTCTGTTTTGAATGCATTGATGGCGGCGATGAGCTTCCCGATATCGTAGCCCGGCTTGTTGATGAAGTGACCGCCGCCAAAGTTCACGACCTTGACCCGACGAACGTAGGCGCCGAATTCCCGCGCCACATGCTCGATCAGCGCGACGGAGCCTTCGTGCCCCGACTCGCACAATGCGTGCGTATGCAGAATTTCAACCTCGTCCCATGGCACGCGATCCAGCGTATCGCGCGTCGCTCCAAAGCGCGAATAGGGGGCGCAGGGGTCATACAGCGCGCCGCCGAGTGTTGCGTTCGAATAGCCCGGATTGATCCGGATGCCGATCTTGAGTCCCGGATGTCTCCGGATCACCGGCAGGTTCTTGATGATCTGCTCGGGCGAATTGAAATAGATGTGCTGGGCAAGTTTGGTCAGTCGCTCCACCTCGCCTGGCGCATAGGCGGGCGAATAGACGTGGACTTCCCTCCCGAACTCCTCCTGTCCGAGACGCGCTTCGTACTCTCCGCTCGCGGTCGTGCCGTCGAGCACCTCCCGCATGATCGGAAAGGCCGCGGGAAGGGCGAACGCCTTCGTCGCAAGAAGGATTTTGCAGCCCGATTGGCGCTTGATCTCCGCCGCACGGGCAAGATTGCGCTTCAAGGCTGCCACATCCAGCACGTATGCGGGTGTCGCGATAGTCTGCGCCCAATCGGACGTCTGGAGGTTCAACTCGGACAGGTCGGACAATTCCAATCACCGGTTCAACGAACAATGGCATCTGATGACGAGACGCGCACCGGCCCTGCGGTCGCGCCGGGCCACTTGTAAACGAATGTCAGATAGGCAAGCGAAACGTATATGGCGCCGAATGCCAAAGTTCCAAGCAACGCAGAAGCTTCATAGAACGACAAGCCCTGGAGCCATTCCGGCCGCGCACTTCCAAAACCGGCAATCTCCGTCGCATGGTCTGAAAGCTTCGACCACGCGCGCTCCGTCCCGACCAGCAGGTCATTGAGACCCCACGTCAGCGCGCCCATGAATGCAAGCCCACATGACAGGAGGACAAAAGCCAGCAGCCTCAGGAATATTGGCGCCTCTCGGAGAAAGAGCCAAAGCCCGGCGATATAAGCCGAGATCATCCCGAAGCTCACCGAGACGACGGTGATGACGAGCCCCGTCAGATCGTTCCGGATCGAAAGGATCTCGGCTTCACTCATCAGGTTTCGACCGAGAAGAGCTTCTTCTGATCGGCTTTCTCGATCTCCTCGACGTGCCAGGGCAAACCCTGTTCGGCAAGTTCGTCGAGAAACGGTTCTGGCGGGAGCTGCTCGACGTTGAAGACGCCTTTGCCCTTCCAGATACCCTTGAACATCATGATCGCGCCAGTGACGGCCGGAACGCCGGTCGTATAGGAGACAGCCTGAGCGCCGACTTCCTTGTTCGTCTCGGCGTGATCGCAGACGTTCCAGATCATGTATCGCTTCTTCTTGCCTTTTTTCTCGCCCTTCAGAACGACGCCGATGGACGTCTTGCCGGTGTAGTTTTCCGCAAGCGAAGAGGGCTCGGGAAGAACGGATTTCAGGAACTCCATCGGAACGACGGGCGTGCCCTTGTACATCACGGGATCAATGCGCGTCATGCCGACGTTCTGCAGCACCTCGAGGTGCTTGATGTAATTGTCGGAGAAGGTCATCCAGAAGCGGATCTGCTTCAGGCCCTTGATGTTCTCGACGAGGCTTTCTTCTTCCTCATGATAGATGAGGTAGGATTTGACCGGCCCGACCTCCGGATAGTCGATCATCGTCGAGATCGACAACGGATCGATCTCGATCCACTCGCCGTCTTTCCAGTACTTACCGCGCTGGGTCACTTCCCGAAGATTGATCTCCGGATTGAAGTTCGTCGCGAAGGCCTTGCCATGGCTGCCCGCGTTGCAGTCGATGATGTCGATCGTGTGGATCTCGTCGTAGAGGTTCTCCTGCGCATAGGCACAGAAGATATTCGTGACGCCCGGATCGAAGCCGCAGCCGAGCACCGCCATCAGACCTTTCGATTTGAATTTCTCATGATACGGCCACTGGTATTTGTACGTGAACTTCGCTTCCTCGCGTGGTTCGTAGTTGGCCGTGTCCATGTAGTTGACGCCCGCTTCGAGGCAGGCATCCATGATCGCCAGGTCCTGGTAAGGAAGCGCCATGTTGATGACGAGATCGGGCTTGATCCCGTTCAGGAGCTTGACCGTATCTGCGACGACATCTGCATCGAGCTGATGGATCTCGATCGGCGTCTTGCAGGCTTCCTGCACCTTCTTGCAGCTTTCCAGACGGCGCGATGCGAGATGGATCTTCTTGAAAACGTCGCGGTTCATCGCGCATTTCTTTGCGACGACAGAGCCCGCAGCGCCTGCCCCGATGATAAGTACGTTATCCACTCGCCCGCTCCCAGAATTGAAAGAACCAGCCTGACCGGCTCGAAGCGCTTGAAAGTGCGCGCTGGGGGCCGGAAATAGGGCACGCGGGCCGCGAATTCAATACTTACCAGGGCTTGCGGTTACAGACATGCTGAAAGCCAGCGAAAATCGCACAAATCACTGATTGTGACAGGCCATATCGCGCGCCGATGCCGGGACCCGGTCGCCAACATCAAATCTTAAGATCCTATTCGGAAGGAAATCCTGCTTTCCGGAATACTTGTGTGACAGGTCGCACAGAAAGGAGGCATCGGATTTGATCATCACGTCCAGCAGGTCGCGATACGAACGGTATTCCGAGCTTTGCTGGTCGTAGGCTTCGCTCGCGATGGCAAAATCGACTTTTTGCAGCAGGCTGCTCGTGAACTTGAAATGCAGAAGCGGCAGCTGGATGCCCGGATCCGGCGGACGGTTGGCCTTGTGCGGTCCCTCATAGCGCCAGCCGTCGTCCCAACGGATGAGGGGAACCTTGGACAGCGCACAAAAAGGCTTTGTTTTTTGAATTCCGAACAGACCGCGAAGGGCGGCCTTCATCCTCGGCAACGGTGACGACCGGCGCCGGCCGTACAGAGGAATCTGGTGTTCGCGCACCAGTCGTTGCCGGACGCCATTCTGCCGTCCGCGGAATTCATTCTGGCCGTCGACCCACCCGCCATAATCGCAATCATCGAAGTAGGGATAGCGCGCCAGTAGCTCTTCCTTGCTTCGCGGCGCGCTGTGATTTCGCAACTCCCGTGCCTTTTCGGGATAGAAGTCCACCATCACCGCGCCGACAGCCGTACGGCCGCGGCTATCGAGATAGTCCACGAACGGGTTGATGTCTTCAAATCCGGGAGGCAATTCCAGAAGCTCGTCGGCATCGACCAGAAGGCTCCACCGCCCGTTGCAGTATGTTTGCGGAAGTGCAGTGCGCCACCAGTAATGGGCCTTTTTGCCGTCGACGAGTTCAGCGAAGGTCAGATCGCTTCCGACGACGGCGCAATCGGGCTGCGCGATGAGGAATTCGCGCGTGCCGTCATCGGACCGATCGTCGAGGAAAACGAACTGCTCGACGCCCAGCTTCCGGTAATGGTCCAGGAATGCAGGAAGAAAAAAAATCTCGTTCTTGAGAATGCAAAGGACCGTCACCGATGGGGTGCACCTTGCGCTCTTCAATTCGCGGAACATCCGGACTCTCTATCTAGCTAGGTTTGCTCTCTACAGCAGAAGAACGCTGTTGCTCAATCTCTGCCAAATAAGCCCGTCTCCGAGACGGTATCCCCATAGCCACACCCCAAGAAAACTACCCGGAAACCAACGCCAGAATTTAGCTATGCCCTTGAAGGGGCACGGCCGACTGGCCTATGCCTAACTATGTCCAAGGTTATAATTGACTTTTCCTGACGTAACGATGGGCGGCAAGCCCGAATTGCGGACGATTGTAACAAACTTTCCGGAAATTGGGGTCGTTGCGCCCCATCGGGAGAATGAGCGGATGCTGCCTGCAACCAATCCTTTGTTTCAATGGGGATTGAAGACATTTGGAGCCTGGAGGTTCGACGTCTCTGGGGACGCAGAACTGGTGCCCCTGAGCTTTCGTTTGAAAGAAAAGCATCTCTCGCGCTTTGCGACGCCGGAAGCGCTTGATGCGCGTCTCGATCAGATCGATGCCATTCGCCCGATAGAACGTGTCTTTGTTATGGGGTGCGGACGTTCCGGCACATGGTTGCTCACCGGCCTCATGTCGACATTCGAGGATGTTTGCGTCGTCGCGAAGGAAATGCCGGTCGAATTGTTTGCGCAGTTGACGTCAACCGGGCAGACTCTCATCCTCAAACGCAACCTGGTGGCGTTCAAGCGCTTCACCGACATCCCGGCAAGGATCAAGATCGCCTACATCATTCGCCATCCGTTCGACGTCCTCACCAGCCATCATCCGGCGACCAAGCGGCGAGTCTATCATATCACTCCGACGCGCTGGGCCGGCGAAATGCAGGCGCTACGTTTGGGTCTGGAAAGCGGCAGAGAGCATCTTTGTGTCATTCGCTACGAAGACCTGGTGACTGACTCGGGCGCCGCTGAGAAGAAGTTGCGCGATGAACTCGGCTTGAAATCGAAAATGCCGGTTCAGGACTTCACAAGGGCTTTCAATCCATCGAAACGCGCGTCCAAGGCGATGCACGGCATTCGCCGCATCGATACGCACTCGCTGCACAAATACAAGAGCGACCCCGAACGGATTGCCTACCTCAAGACAATCAAGCCGCAACTCGGTGAAACGCTCGATTGGGTCGCGAGCCGGTTTTGCTACGACACCAGCCTGTGATGATATTCACTTCTTCACATCGATCCAGATGAAGCCGTTACGGTTCGGCATTTTTACTTTCGGCAGAGTTTCTGCGCTGATGACGTCGTTCTCGCCAATAATCTTGTTCGCCGCGAGAAGATAAGCCGTGATCGCATAGGTCTCATCGGCTGACAAAGAGCCGGGTGCCGAAGGCGGCATGCTGCGCGAGATGAAATCGAAGATCGTTGTCGCGAACGGCCAATAGGATCCGATCGCCTTGCTCGGATTGTCGGGTGTCGGCGGCTTCGGTTCGCCGACAAGTTCCTCGGCCGTTGCGCCTTCGCCGTGGTCTCCGTGGCAGCTCGCGCACTTCTGGGCATAAAGCACGCGACCGTCCTTCGCGTCACCACGTCCCGGCGGCAGGCCTTGGCCATCAGGGAAGATCGTTTTGTTCCACTTGCTGACTTCGTCAGCGCTCATCGGCTTGCCGAGGTGCGGAGCCATGAGGTAACCATCGGCCGCAACGGCGGCAGCAACAGCGATGACAAGGCCGAACATCAAGGCCACGCCTCTAAGCGTAGACATGCGTAATCTCGCCGTCTTCATCAATCGCCCATGAGACGATGGCGTTGTAATGGAAATACCCTTCTCGGCCACGTTCCTTGACGAGCACATCCCGTTCGGGCTGCACATAACCACTCTCATCGGTCGCGCGGCTCTTCAAGATTGCCGGCTGGCCGTCCCATTTCCACGGCAGGCGAAATCGCGTGAAGCACTGTGACAAGACCGGATCCTGCAAGTCCGCCTCGGCCCACGAGTGTCCTCCGTCAGCCGAGATATCGACCTTGGCGATCTTCCCACGGCCGCTCCAAGCCAGACCTCGGATTTCATAGACATTCGGGCCGTACATTTTCTGCCCCGGTGACGGCGAGGTGATGAGAGACTTGGCATGCATGACGAACGTGAACATGCGCGCTTTGCCCGAAGGCAGAAGCTCCGTGTATTTCGCGGTTTCGTTGCGCGTCATAGCGGGCTGATCGGTGACCTGCAGCCGTCTCAGCCATTTGACGTTCGTGATGCCCTCCCAGCCCGGCACTATGAGTCGGATGGGATAGCCGTTCTCCGGACGCACCCGCTCACCGTTCTGATAGAGAGCGATCATTGCGTCGTCAGCGAGCTTGGAGAGCGGGAGGCTGACATTCAGAAGACCGGCATCGCCGCCCTCCGCGATAACCCAAGACGCTTTGGAATCGACACCAGCTTCATCGAGCAGGACTGACAGCGGCACACCGGTCCATTCCGAGCAGGAGACGAGCCCGTGAAAATCCCCAACCGGGCGCTGGATCGGCTCCTGATGCCACCCGGCATTGCTGTTGCCGCCGCACTCGATGAAGAGGAAGCGCGATCGCATCGGATAACGGAGCAGGCTCTCGACAGTATACTCCAGCGGCTGTCGTACAAGGCCGTGGATGACGAGACGGTGCAGGGTCGGATCGATAGCGGGAACGCCGTCATGGTGGCGCTCGAAGTGCAGCCCGCTCGGCGTCACGATGCCTTCGAGATCTTGAAGAGGAGTCCACGAAACACCTTCACCCGCCGGTGTTCGGTTGCCGCCGATATTGCGAACGACGTACTTTTCATATTTCGACGGCGTTCCGTAACCGGTGAACGGACCGCCGGTCTCATGGAGCCACGGCGGGTCGGCGGGATCGACAGGCGGAGGGGCCGTGGCGGTTTCTTCGGCCCGAAGCGGACGTGCAATGGCCTGCGCAGTCGCGAGCACCACGCCACCCTTGAGAAAAAGGCGGCGGTGCAGAAGACCGCCGCCCGCGATAGGCGTTAAATCATCCTTTGAAAGCTTGACGGACACACCAGCCGCCTGGATGCGTCAGGACTGCCCCGATGAGCTGCCCTTGAAGACGTTGCCTTTCGAATCTTCCGCCTCGACGCTCATCACGTCAGATGGATTGCCCTGATAGGTGAAACGGAAATGCGGATTTTCGCTGATCGAAATGCCGCCCGTCATCGTAAAGATCAGCTTCCCGCCGGTCTTCACCTGAATCTTGTCGACAAAGTGCGCAGGGATATAAAGCCCGGTCAGCTGGTCCATCTGCATGCCGGAGCTGTTCGGATGCTTGATCATGACCTGGGCTTCTTCCAGGCCCCCATTATCGGGATCTTTGAAGGCCGTCATGACCTTCATCTTGCCCATCGTCTTCGCAGCTTCTTCAGGATCCTTTCCGGCAGGTGCTGAGCAACCGCCTGAGGCTTTGACAAACTTCGTCGTCATGAAGAGCTTACCGTCGTTCGTCTCGGCGATTGCGCGAACCTCGGAATACTGGTCAATGCGAACGCGTGTCGCCAGGAGCCGCTCACCACTGCCGGCAGCATCACCGTAGGTGAACGTCGCAACCACCGGTGATGGATTCTTGTCGATGACGAGGGTCAGCGATTTGACGTTCTTGGCAAAGTCACTGGGCAATCGGACACTGATCGGGACGGTCGAGGCGTCCTCGGCACGATAAGGCGCATCGAGCGTGATCTTCCCGGCACCGTCCTGGATCTGGTGGTTGCCGTAAAGATCGGTCTTGATTCCATCCCAGATGGCAGCGTCATCATCAGCGCGTGCAACCGTCTGCGTAGCCAGACCCAAAGCAACCGCCAGTCCAGCTGCAGCCGCTGTCTTGAGAAATCTGCTTTGCATTGTTTCCTCGCTTGCCGCTTTTTGGGCGGTCTTATGCATCCCTGAATCCCGAAATTCAGGGAAATAATCCTACATCAATATTGTGGATTGGTCATCTGGTTTGCAAGATATAGCAAGAGAGTAGGAAAATTCAGACTAAGATACTCAATGAGCGGCAAAATTATTCTATCGTAAAGCCGTTCTAAGCAACGTCGGTCCGAGTGAGCCACGCCCGCCAGCCTCCGAATCCGGTGATATCCTGGGCTCCCGCTGTGGCGTGGCTTTCACACAGAAACCCTTTGACGCGCCGCCCGTCTTCCAGGACCAGGGTTCCGATGCCGAGCGGCGCTGGAATGAGAGCGACGAACGAGCCGAACGCAGCTTCGTCCATTTCCCAGATCTCGACCTCGATAGCGCCCGGGCCTGTGCCCTCATAGACGAGACCCGGTTTCGGCGGGTTCGTACCGGACAGTGCGTAGAGCCGATAGCCAGCAGCCGTACGAGAGGTCTCCCGATAAATTGCGTCGCGCTCTATCAACTGGCCGTTGAGCGGCTGGCCGGAGAGATGCGCGCCGACAACGGCAACTTGAACCGTCTTCTTCTTGGCGGCCCGGACGGCGACCCGCATCGTGTCGGAGAGGGCGGTCTGCGTCGCGCCAAGCTTGGCGTCCGCAAGCGCGCGGTGCAACGCATCCCCGATCGTCGCGATCCTGCCGTCGGCAAAGGCGCGCCCGATGATCGTGACGCCAAACGGAATCCCATCTTCACGAAATCCCGCCGGAATGGCGAGAGCGGAGAGGTCGAGAAGGTTCACGAAATTCGTATACACGCCGAGGTTCGAGTTGAGGCGAATGGGGTCAGCGATCATCTCGCTTATCTTGTAAGTCGTGCCGGTGGTCGGCAACACCATCACGTCCATACGCTTCCACTCGGCGTCGGCCGCGCGACAGAGATCGGCTAGGCGGTAGAAGCTCTCAAACGTCTGCAGCGCCGTCTTCGCACGCGCGCCGCGAATGATGTCGCCGACAACTGGGTTCAGATCGTGATCGGGGAGATCATCGGTTGCAAAAAGCCGCTCCGCCACCCAAGGGCCGTTGTAAAGCATCGCCGCAGTATCGCGAAATGGTGCGTAGTTGAAGGGTGTAATCTCGACACCGAGCCCTGCGAGACGGTCGATCGTATGATGATAGAGCCGTCGATATTCGGCATCATCGAAAAACGACAAGGGCGAATTAGGAACGCCGACTTTCAAAGGGCGTCCGACGCTTTCCACGACGAATGGTGGCGCACCGGCTCGCGCGAAACAATCGTCTTTGTCGAACGCCACGGCAACCTCGGCGACCCGCGCCGCGTCGGCGACCGTCAGAGCAAAGATCGACACGACATCCTGGCTTTTGCAGGCCGGAACCACGCCGCGCGTCGAGATAATCCCTTTCGTCGGCTTCAGCCCGACAATGTTATTCAAAGCAGCAGGAACGCGGCCTGAGCCTGCAGTGTCGGTCCCGAGAGAAAACGAAACCATCCCCGCAGCCACGGCAACCGCCGATCCGGAACTCGAGCCGCCCGAGATATAATCCGGATTGAAGACGCTCGTCGGGATGCCGTAGGGCGATCGCGTACCATTGAGCCCCGTTGCGAACTGATCGAGGTTCGTCTTCCCGATCAGAATTGCACCCGCGGCCTCGAGACGTTCGACGACGGTTGCGGATCGCTCCGGCGTATAGGCGAATGCCGGACACGCGCATGTCGTCGGCATTCCCGCAACGTCGATATTATCTTTGACCGCGAAGGGGATGCCGAAAAGAGGTCCTCGCGGCGCGCGGCGCAAGCGTTCCTTCGCCGTCTCGCTGTCGACGAGCGCGATCCAATCCGGCTGAATGCCTTTCTCGTGGATGCGCCGATAAACTTCGTCGAGAACGGCTTCCGGCGCGATTTCATTGTTTTCATAGAGTGAAACGAGATTGCCGATGTCGAGCGAGAGAGTCACGCCGTCACCTCCACGAGCGATTCTTTCAAGACGACGAGAGTTTGACCGAGCGAAACAGACCGCCCTTCCGAGCAGCGGACTTCATGAACGATACCGCTGGCGGGTGCCGGAACAGCCATTTCCATCTTCATTGATTCCACAATGATCAGGGTTTCGCCCTCGGCGACTTGTCGCCCTGCCTCGACGAGAACTTTCCAGACGCTGCCCGGGACCGGGCTTTCAACTGCCGTAGCACCTGGCGGCAGCGCAGCCTCGCTATCGTGGTCTTCAAAAACATCCGATGCGCCTGCCGCGCCATCCTGATCGCTTTGCTGCCACCGAGCACGCTCGGCTTCGAAGGCAGCCTGCTGGCGGGATTTGAACGCGGCGATCGTGTCGGCGTTTTCGGCGGTGAAGGCCAGATAATCCTTGAGGCGGAATGTGGTCGGCTCGATTTTGACGCTCGCCTGTCCCTCTAGGAAACCATCACGGAATGCTAGAAGCTCGTCGCTCGAGACCGGATAAAACCGGATTTGATCGAAAAAGCGTAAAAGCCACGGCGAACCGGCTTCAAAAACCTTTGTCGTCCGGTAGGTGTTCCACACTTGGCACGTCCGCCCGAAGAGCTGATAGCCGCCGGGTCCCTCCATGCCATAGATGCACATATATGCGCCACCGATGCCGACGACGTTGTCGGGCGTCCATGTGCGTGCTGGATTGTACTTCGTCGTGACGAGGCGGTGGCGCGGATCGAATGGTGTGGCGACCGGCGCACCGAGATAAACGTCGCCGAGACCAAGCACGACATATGTCGCGTCGAAAACGATACGCTTCGCGTCATCAATGGAATCGAGCCCATTGATGCGCCGAATGAACTCGATGTTCGACGGACACCACGGCGCATCCGGACGGACGCCCTGCATGTACTTGTCGATGGTCTTTTGCACGGCCGCGTCGTTCCACGACAACGGTAGATGGACGATGCGCGACGGCACCTCGATGTCGCTGAGGTCGCCGAGCGTATCTTCGATCGCCGATAGCTCCTCCAGCAGATCTTCGAGCGGCAATACCGTGCCGTCGTAATGGATCTGCAGCGAGCGAATACCGGGCGTCAGATCGAGAATGCCCGCGCGTTTCTTTTTTTCAAGCGCGGTCATCAGCACATGCGCGCGGAACCGCAACGTGAAGTCGAGAATGATTGGTCCGTATTCGACGAGCATGTAGGCGTCGCCGGCTCTCCGATAGACGACACGCGGCTTGTCGCCTGACGCGTCTCGGCCGCCAATGATGCAATCGTCGGCGCCCCACTTGCCATTTGGAAACGTCGGTGCCGCGACGGCCGCGAGCGAGGAGATTTCAGCGGTCTGTTGCGTGAGCCGCGCCGCTGCCTCGGCGGGCGTCAGGCGTACGAAGCGCACTTTGTCGCCCGGACGTAATTGCCCCATCTTCCACAGCTCTGCCTGCACAATCGTTGCCGGGCAGACGAAGCCACCGAGCGAAGGGCCGTCGGGGCCAAGGATCACCGGCATGTCGCCCGTGAAGTCAATCGTGCCAATCGCGTAAGCGTTGTCGTGAATGTTGCTCGGATGCAGTCCCGCTTCGCCGCCGTCGGTGCGTGCCCAAACCGGCTTCGGCCCGATCAAACGAATGCCGGTCGGATTGGAATTGTAATGAACTTCCCAGTCCGTCGAAAAGAACGTCTCGATATACTCGGGCGTGAAGAAGTCCGGCGCACCGTGCGGACCATATAGGACGCCGATGTCCCAGGTGTGGGTCAGCTCCGGCTTGAGATTGGCCGCAAGCATCTTCGTAGGTGCGTGGCTCGCTTCCGCGCCGATATGAAGTATGTCGCTCGTCATCAGAACGCGGCCGCCATGCCCCCCAAACTTGCCGAGCGTGAATGTCGATTTGCTTCCAAGATAGGACGGAACGTCGATACCACCGCGAACGCCAATGTACGCACGAACGCCCGGACCTTTGACGCCGCCGACTTTTAGAACCTGACCCGCTTTGATGGCAAACGGCTGCCAATACGCAACCGGATTGCCATCGAGCGTCGCAGAAAGCTCGGCACCTCCGAGGCAAACCGTCGTCTCGGTGTTGAAGCGCAGTGTCGGGCCGGAGAGTGTCGTTTCGATCATCGCCGCGCTTTCGTCATTGCCAAGCAGGCGATTGACGAAGCGGTGCGAGAGCGGATCCATCGGGCCGGATGGCGGCACGCCGACAGCCCAATAGCCGACCCGCCCCGGCCAATCCTGGATCGTCGTCTGCGTGCCGGGCGAGAGCACCTCGATGGTGTCGGCCTTGTAGGCAAATGTCTGCAGCGTTCGCGTCAGCATCTCGCCGGCAGCAAAGACCTGGGAACGCGAAAGCTGTCGCAAGTAATCGAGATTTGTCTCAATTCCACCGACGCGCGTCTCGTCGAGCGACGTTTGCAGTCGGGACAATGCGTCCGCACGTGACGCGCCCTTGACGATGATCTTCGCCATCATCGGATCATAGAACGGCGAGACTTCCGAGCCGCTTTGCACCCACGTTTCGATCCGGGTGTCGGACGGCCATGAAACTTCCGTCAGGCGTCCCGAACTCGGACGAAAGTCACGGCCCGGATCTTCGGCGTAAAGGCGGACCTGGATCGACGCACCCGGCGGAAGGAGCATTGACTGCTCCGGCAATGGTAACTCGCTAGCCGCCTGCCGCACCATCCACTCGACGAGATCGACACCGAAAACTTCTTCCGTAACGCCGTGCTCGACCTGAAGCCGGGTATTGACTTCGAGGAAGTAGAACTCGTTTGTCTCTGCATCGTAGAGGTATTCTACGGTTCCGGCGCTTTCGTAATTGACCGACTGTCCGAGCCGCCGCGCCGTCTCCCACAACGCCGCGCGCGTCGCCTCTGCCAGGTTCGGCGCCGGTGTCTCTTCGATCACCTTTTGATTGCGCCGCTGCGCCGAGCAGTCCCGCTCACCAAGCGAGACGACGTTGCCCATGCCGTCGCCGAAGATCTGCACCTCGATATGGCGGCCGCGCGCAACATACTTCTCGATAAAGATGCCGTCGTCCTTGAAGTTGTTGCGCGCGAGGCGCTCGACGCGTTCGAACATCGGCGCAATTTCATCTGCCGACGAAACGAGCTGCAATCCGATGCCGCCACCGCCCGCCGTGCTCTTGATCATCACCGGATAGCCGATGCGTTCCGCTTCGCTCTTGGCGTGCTCAACATCACGAATGAGGCCGGAGCCCGGTGCCAGGGGCACATTGGCTTCCAGTGCAAGCTCGCGCGCTTTGTGCTTCAAACCGAAGGCACGCATGTGCTGCGGCTTTGGACCGATGAATGCGATGCCGGCTTTTTCGCAGGCTTCCGCGAAGTCAGGATTTTCCGACAGGAAGCCGTAGCCGGGATGGATGGCCTCGGCGCCCGTCTTCTTTGCTGCTTCCAGAATGACGTCGTATTTCAGATAGCTTTCCGCGGCAGGCGAGGGGCCGATGGCGACGGCCTCCCCCGCTTGCATGACGTGCATCGAATGCCGGTCTGCTTCCGAATAGACAGCCACGCTCGCGATGCCCATCCGGTCGAGGGTCCGGATGATGCGGCAAGCGATGGCGCCGCGATTGGCGATCAGCACTTTTCGAAACATGCGCGTCACGCCCCCTTCGCCCAGACGAGGACCTCGATCGGCGTCGGATTGTAGGCGTTGCACGGGTTATTGAGCTGGGGACAGTTCGAGATCAGAACGATGACGTTCATGTGCGCGTTCATCTCGACATACTTGCCGGGAGCCGAAAGACCGTCCTCGAACGTCAAGCCGCCATCCGGGGTGACGGGCACGTTCATGAAGAAGTTGATGTTGTGGCCGATGTCCCGCTTCGAGAGGCCGTATTGCTCGTTCTCGGCAATCGCGAGCATGTAGCTGTCACGACAGGCATGCATCGACTTCTTTTCCAGCGCATAGCGCACGGTGTTGCTTTCCGTTGCGCAGGCGCCGCCGAGCGTATCGTGACGGCCGACTGTGTCCGCGGTGATGGCCAACATGGGGCGGCACCGGTCCGACAACAGAACCGTTCCGGCCGTCAGATAGATGTTGCCCTGTTCGCGAACGGTATCGGATGCCGAGTAGCGTTCACCCGGGTCGTCTGCGTTGAAAAAAAGCGTGTCCGCGGCTTGATTGCCCTCGAGATCGAGGATGCGGAACGTCTCACCTTCGTGGACGACATGCATCCAATAGTCCCCTGCCGGAACGATGCGCCGATAGATCGCGTCGGCGTCATGGAAGCTGCTTTCCTTGATCATCAGTGCGTCTCCTCGCAGCAACCGGCGAGAAAGATCCGGTTGTTTTCGAAGCCGCGGCCGTTTTCGGGTCGCGAGAGACGCGCAGGATCGTCGAGCGCGGCCGGCGGCCCCTCGAAAATCTCGAACTGCGCGCCCTTCCGCGGATAGCTGTTTGCCGGATTGAACGGATGCGGGCAGGTGTGAAACAGCACGAGCGTGTCCATCTCGAAGCGCAGTTCCACGTGCGCGCCGGTCTTTGCGGCGGTGGAATCGAGCGACATCGCGCCGTTCTCTGCGACAACGATCTTGCTGAACCAGTTGACGTTGGCGGCGAGATCTCGTCGCGTCAGCCCGTATTTCGCCCCTTCAACGAGGAAGCTGTCGTGACCGTTCTGCTGCCAGTCATTGCGCGCCGCCTGATAGCTCTTCTCGCCCCATTTGCGGGTGACGGTCGCTTTGGTCGTGTTGCCACAAACCGTTTCGTGCCAGCCGAACGTGTCGGCGACGATTGAGCAGAAGATGCGCCCCATGTCGGAATAGAGGCAGTGTCCGGTCGTCAGTTTGAACGTATGCTGGCACTTGAGGGTGTCGGGTGCATTGTACCGCTCGAGCAGGTTTTGCGGATTGTAGAACAGCATGCCGATGTTGGCGCCGCCCTCGGCATCCGTCAGCCTCAGCCGCATGTTCCGCCGCATCAGCAGCGACCAATGCTTTCCTCCTGGTAGCGTGTCCGAGTAGATCAAGTTCCCCATCTCAAACTCCCAACGCAGGAGCGTTTCCCGAGGGCGCCCTGCGTGCCAGTCCGGGCCGTCCCGGGTTGGTGACAAGCCGCCGAGGGTCGTCCCTGGCGGAAACGTGATGGCCTACGAATGCGGGGTCGAGTGTCCGTGACGCGTGACAATGCCGGAAGATCCCGCGACCTTCGGGGGCCAGATCTCAATGTCCTTCGTGATTGTTGCGCCCTGGGGCATCGCGGCTCCGTTGATGGCCGGTGTCAGGTCGGCAGAGAGCCGCGCCCCGTAGCGTTCGACCTCTTCCGGCCGGTTGCGCGGGCGTTCGAATGCGATGATGCGCGTCCCGAGCGCGAATGCTTCGGAAAGATCATGTGTCACCATCACGACGGTCAGCTCCGATTCATTCCATATGCGACGCATCAGGACATGAATGTCGGCACGGATGCCGGGATCGAGCGCGCCGAAAGGCTCGTCAAGGAGAAGGATCTTGGGCCGTCGCATCACGGCCTGGGCGAGCGCAAGGCGCTGCTGCATGCCGCCCGAAAGCGCCGCCGGGTACTTCGTCTCGTTTCCCGAAAGTCCGACGGCGTCGAGCAGTTCGCGCGCTTCCTCCTCGGCCTTCCTCCTTTTGGAGCCAAACAGCCGCCCGAGACCGCCACCTTTCTCGAATTCGCGTCCGATGACGACGTTGCCAAGCACCGTCAGATGCGGAAACACCGAATAGCGCTGAAAGACGACGCCGCGATCGGCGTCGGGCTCCGGCTTCAGCGGTTGCCCCGCCACCGTGATGCGTCCGCGAGTCGGCTGCTCTTCGCCGAGCAGCATCCGCAGGAAGGTGGTCTTGCCACACCCCGACGGACCAACCAGCGCCACGAAGGCCCGCGGCGCAATCGTGAGATCGATCTGCTCAAGGACGACGTGGTCGCCGTATTCCTTCCAGACCTTGTCGAAGATGATCGCGTTCATGCGGCTCTCGCCTGCGCAAACCAGGGGAAAGCTTTGCGCTGGAGAACGCGCAAACAGAGGTCCATCAGAAAAGCCAGAAGCGTGATCCATGCGACATACGGTAGGATCACGTCCATCGAGAGATAGCGCCGCACCAGGAAGATGCGATATCCGAGGCCCGCGTCGGCGGCGATCGCTTCGGCCGCAATCAGGAAGAGCCACGCCGGGCCGATCTCCAGCCGCACCGAGTCGATGAGGCGCGGCAACGTTTGCGGGAGGACGACGCGTAGCGCAATCTGCATACTCGACGCCCCGAGCGTCTGCGCCTTGATGAGCTGCTCGCGCGGAATGTCCTCGACGCGGAGCGCAATATCGCGGGTGAGCTTCAGCGACGTGCCGACGACAATCAGCGTGATTTTCGACGCTTCCCCGAGGCCCATGACAATGAAGAGAATAGGAAGAAGGGCAAGCGGCGGCACCATGGATAAAACAGCAATCACCGGACCGAACGTGGCACCGGCGAGTGGCAGCAAGCCGATGATGATGCCGACGACAAGCGCAATGACGGTCGAGATCGCGAGGCCCGTGAGGAGCCTCGTCAGGCTCGCGGCCGTATCTTCCCAGAGCAGATAACCCCCGGTGCGGACGTCAGGCTTCAAAGCATAATCATCGATGGCCTCGCCCATCCGCGAGAAGCTCGGAAGAAGTTTGTCATTCGGGTTTTCAGCGAGACGCACGCCGGAGCCGATGACATATGCAAGGCAGAGAAAAGCAAACGGTAGGAAGGCGAGCGCAAGCCGCCATGATCGATCGGGACGAAAGTTGATCGCGCGCATGAAGATCGCCTTCCCGGTTTCGTCTGTGATTGAGGACGCGGCGTGCTCAGAGCTTGCCGTCTTCGGCTTCCTTCATGTACGTCGCGTCGTAGCGGAACTTCACGTTGCCCTTGTCGCCGAAGACGGTTTTATCCGGGAATTCGACGCCGATCGCACCAGCCGATTTCGCGTCTTTGCCGAGCAGCGCCTTCTCGAAGAGGAAGTTCGAAACGAGTTCTGTTGTCTTCTTCAGCTGACTGCCCGTCGTGAACGCTACGGCATCTTTCGGGTCCGAGAAGAGCTTCGTTGTCGCGAGCTGCTCGTCGAAACCCTTGAGATCGGTTCCCGACGCCTTCGCCATCGCTTCCTTGGACTTGGTGCCGTCCTTCATCGTCGCGAGCGTCTCGTACCAGATGCCGACGAGCGCCTTTGCGAACTTCGGATTGTCCTTGAGCACTTTCGTGTTGACGACCATGAGATCCATAATCTCGCCCGGGATCTGTGAGCTGTCGAAAACCTTATGTGCGTCGGGCGATTCAAGGATTGTCGAGACGATCGGCTTCCAGGTCACGACCGCCGTAACGTCGGGCGTCTTGTAGGCGGCCGCCATGTCGGCATCCGAAGTGTTGACGACCTTGAGGTCCTTCTCCGACAGGCCGACAGTCGGAAGCGCACGTGCCAGGAGGTAATGGGAAACGGAGAATTCGACGAGGTTGACGTTCTGGCCCTTGATGTCGGCCAGCTTGTCCTTGTTCTTGAGAATGATCGCATCGTTGCCGTTCGAGAAGTCGCCGACGATCACGGCGGTCGTGTCCACGCCACCGGCGGCCGGGATGGAGAGCGCGTCCATGTTCGTAACGGTCACGGCGTCGAATGTGCCGGCCGTGTACTGGTTGATCGATTCAACGTAATCGTTGAACTGTTTGACTTCGATGTTGATGCCGTACTTGTCGGCCCATTTCTTCACGATGCCGGAATCGGCGGCATAGCCCCAGGGCATCCAGCCGACGTAAATCGACCACGCGACCTTGAAGTCTTTTTTCTCGGCGGCATTTGCGGGCGACAGGGCAAACCCTATCACAGCCGCCGCCCCGATCATGGCTTTCAGAGTTGTCTTGACGGAATAGCGCATTGCTAACCCCTGTCCTTGTGCTGTCCAGTCTTCGGACCGCAAGGCGCTTCAAGTGCGGGAACGGGGCGACCTCGAATACGCGCGGGAAGGATGCGCAGAGGGAGGCCTGTCCGTTCGAGAGCCGAAGCAACTCGCGGTGTAGGTCTCCCGGGCTTTTATCCCGCCGTGGCTCCGCCGCGCGTCGCGTGGCGGGAGAGCCTCTCTCGGACCTGACGCTTGAAGAAGCCGGAACCCTAGAGGCGTTATGCAGACCTCATTGCACAGGCTGTGCCATGAGCGGGCTGCGGAGAATCCTTGCGTTTCCGTTGGTTTTGGGAGACTGCGATGCCAGCAGCTTGAGCTTGCCGCCTATTCTGTAGGCAGCTCGACGCCACTCGGCACGTCGTTCCGGCGCCGATCTGCGAAGAGGCTTCGCAGCATCGCGACAGTGCGGGATGCAGGACCTTTGCCGCCGCACTGAAGGCTGATCCGTGCGCCTTCGAAGAGGAGAAAGACCTCGTCAGCTAGCCGCTCCGGAGCGCAATAGCGCGCGGCCCTGAAGAGTTCGACGAGTCGATCGTGCTTGCGCTGCTTATACGCTTCGATGAGGGCACGGGCCGGATGCTTGGCGTCGAGTTCGACGGCAGCATTCGCAAGTGCGCAGCCGCGCTCGAACTTGTTCGTCAGCACGTCCTCGACGTAATTGACCCAGGCGTCCAGCTGCCTGTCGGGGCTATCGGAATTCTCTCCCAGGATGCGATCCAGGGTTTCATCGCCTTCGCGTGCGAGTTGCTGAATATAGGCGACAATCAAATCGTCCTTTGATTTGAAGTGTCGATAGAGCGTCATTTTGTTGGTAAGGGCCGTTTCTGCAATTGCCTCGACGCCGACCGGATGAACCCCGTAGCGGTAAAAAAGCTCGCGGGCGGCGAGCAGAATCCGCTCGCGCGGCGGCTTTCCCGCAAGAGCAACATCGACTGCAGCGCGCAACTGGCTGAAATTGCGCAGGTCCTTGTCGTTTGTTGTTCCCATCGCCCCTTGACGAAAAAGTTAGCGGTCGTTAGCAGTATGTTACCGATCGGTAACGGCACCCGCGACTCGCTACCACGACTCACGGCACGGTGTCATTCGGTGTTTCGATGCACAGGTGCTGCATCGGGGGATCTGAATCAGATTTTTCGGCGGCCAACGTGTTCGGGGACGTGCCGCCGGAGAGACAGACGTTCGATGTCACGAGAAGTCTCGCGCTCGTCCATGACATCGAGGTCAAGCATTCGGCATGGAGAATGAACGCGTGTTGCAACGATCCGCACCCATCGTCGCGGTTTTGCTCCTTCTATCGGGAGGGGTATCTGGCTGCAGCGAGGAGAAGTCGGCTGCCCAGGCTGCTCCGCCCCCGCCGCCGCAGGTCACCGTTGCGAAGCCGATCAAGAAAGTCGTCACCAACTATGATGAATACGTCGGCCGCTTTGTTCCCGTCGACTACGTCGAGGTGCGCGCGCGCGTTTCCGGCTATCTTGATAAGATTCATTTCACCGACGGTCAGATGGTCAAAGTCGGTGATCCACTTTTCACGATCGACCGCAGGCCGTTCCAAGCAGTTTACGACCAGGCGAAAGCGTCAATCGAGCAAAGCAAGGCGAATTTGGCGTTCGCCCAAAGTGATCTCGCACGCGGCAAAAACCTTCCCGTCGGCAATGTCATAACGCAGCAGACGCTCGATCAGCGCGTACAAGCGGAGCGCGTTGCGGAAGCGAATGTCACGGCGTCGGAAGCTGCGGCACGGCAGGCGAATCTCGATCTGCAGTTTACGGAGCTGACTGCCCCGATCGCCGGGCGTATCGGTGACCGTCGCGTCTCGATCGGTAATCTCGTCACTGGCGGAACGTCGGGTAACACGACCCTGCTTGCGACGATCGTATCGGTCGACCCGATTCGCTTCGAATTCACGATGGATGAGGCATCCTACCTGCGCTATTTGAACGAGGCGACGGAAAAGCGCGCCGGCAGCGTCGATCGCGGCCTGAGCCTGGACGCCGATTTGAAGCTGATCGACGAGAGGGATTTCGTCCACAAGGGCCATATCGACTTCGTCGACAACGCGATCAATACCTCATCGGGCACCATCCGAGGCCGGGCAGTGTTCAAGAATACGGATGGGCGGCTGACGCCCGGCATGTTCGGGCGCATTCGGATTCCGGCGGCTCCGCCAGCTGAGGCGCTGCTCGTTCCCGATGATGCGATCGCGACCGAGCAGGTGCGCAAATTCGTTTACACGCTCGGAGACGACAACGTCGCGAAGCCGAAGTATGTCACGCTCGGACCGGTGGTTGACGGCTTGCGCGTGATCACCGCGGGGCTCACAGCCAATGACACCGTCGTTGTCAACGGCCTGATGCGCGTCAGGCCCGGCGCCAAGGTGTCGCCGCAGCAGGCTTCCGCAGACGCGTCGAACTCGAAGGACCAGACGGTCCGGACCAACTAAGCAACGGACCGTCCAATGCGTATTTCGCACTTCTTCATCGACCGGCCCATTTTTGCGGCCGTCATCTCGATCGTTATCGTCATCATCGGTGCGGTGTCCGTCACACGCCTGCCGATTGCGCAGTATCCGGAAATTGCGCCTCCTGTCGTGAACGTGACAGGACAATATCCGGGCGCCAGCGCCGACGTTGTCGCGGCGACAGTCGCAACGCCGCTCGAACAGCAGATCAACGGCGTCGAGCACATGCTCTACATTTCGTCGAACTCGACGAATGATGGGCGCTTCACCATCTCGATCACGTTCGACATCGGGACCAATCTCGATATCGCTCAGGTGCAGGTTCAGAACCGCGTCTCGATCGCTCTGCCGCGGCTGCCCTCCGACGTTCGCAATATCGGCGTAACCGTCGCGAAGGCGTCCCCCGACTTGATGATGGTTGTGCATCTGCTGTCTCCCGACAACTCGCGCGATACGCTTTTCATATCGAACTATGCCAACGTGAACGTCGTCGACCAGCTGAGCCGTATTCAAGGTGTCGGCTCGATCACCGTCTTCGGCGGTCGCGATTATTCGATGCGGGTCTGGCTCGATCCCGACAGGCTCCAGTCATTGGCGCTCACTGCAAGTGATGTCGTGACGGCGCTGCAGGGCCAGAATGTCCAGGTGGCCGGCGGTATTTTGAACCAGCCGCCGCTCAAAAATCCTGGGGCCTTTCAGATTACGGTCCAGACGCAGGGCCGCCTGATCGATCCGAACGAGTTCGGGAATATCATCGTCAAGCAGACCAACAATTCCGTCGTGCGCGTCAAGGACATTGCGCGCGTCGAGCTCGCGGGCCTCGACTACGGTGTCAATTCCTACCTCGACAGGCAGGCAGCCGTGGGTCTCGGCGTCTTCCAGCTTCCCGGTTCCAACGCAATCGAGACGGCGAAGAAGATCCAAGACGCGATGCAGGAAATTTCGAAGAATTTCCCGCCGGGCCTTCAGTATACGATCGTCTACAATCCGACGGATTACATCCAGCAGTCGGTCGACGCGGTCGTGCATACGATTCTCGAGGCGATCGTGCTTGTTGTGATCGTCGTCGTTCTATTCCTGCAGACATGGCGCGCGGCGATCATCCCGATCGTGGCGATCCCCGTTTCGCTTGTCGGGACGTTCTTCCTGATGGCGTTGTTCGGCTTCTCGCTGAACAACCTGTCGCTGTTCGGACTCGTTCTCGCCATCGGTATCGTCGTCGACGACGCGATCGTCGTTGTCGAGAACGTCGAACGCAACATGGCAAACGGTTTAAGTCCGCGCGAAGCCTCTTATCGAACCATGGAAGAAGTCGGCACCGCGCTGATCGCCATCGCGCTGGTGCTGAGCGCCGTGTTCGTGCCGTCCGCGTTCATCACCGGCATTTCAGGACAGTTTTATCGCCAGTTCGCACTGACGATTGCCGGCGCGACGGTCATCTCGCTGATTGTTTCGTTGACGCTCTCCCCCGCGCTTTGCGCGCTTCTGTTGAAACCGCACGCAGAGCACGCACGTCACAGCATTCTGACGTGGCCCATCAGGGCATTCTTCGGCGCATTCAACTGGAGCTTCGAAAAGCTTTCGCATGGGTATGGATGGCTTGCGGGCCGCGCCGTGCGGTTTGCTGCCATCATGCTCATCATCTATTTTGGGCTTATCGCTTTCGGTCTGAACGAATTCCGCAAGACGCCGATCGGGTTTATTCCCGATCAGGACGGCGGCTATCTGATTACTGTCGTCCAGCTTCCTCCCGCGGCCTCCCTGGCACGGACTGACGCGGTCAATCGGCGGATCGTCGATATGGCGCTGACAGTTCCGGGCGTTGCGCATGCCGTGAGCATCGTCGGATTCTCCGGTGCGACGCGCGTCAACGCATCCAACGCCGGCGCCGTGTTCGTGACGTTGAAGCCGTTTCAAGAGCGCGGCAATAATCCGAATATGTCGGCAGCGGCCATTCAGGCTGCCCTGCTGAAGAAGGTTTCGGCAATCCAGGACGGCCTTGTGCTGGTCGTGGCGCCTCCGCCCGTTCGCGGTCTCGGCAACGCCGGCGGATTCCGGATGATGATCGAGGACCGCACCGGCGCGGGTTCGGCGGCACTGCAGCAGGCCGTCAACGGGATGATGGGCAAGGCAGCGCAGACGCAGGGCGTCAAGCAGGTCTTCTCGCTGTTCGAAACGTCGACGCCGCAGCTTTTCCTCAATATCGACCGGGTCAAGGCTGAGATGCTGGGCATCAACGTTCCGGACGTCTTCGCGGCGCTCCAGACCTTTTTGGGATCCCTCTACGTCAACGACTTCAACATTCTGGGCCGTACCTTCCGCGTCACGGCACAGGCCGACAGCCCATATCGTCTGACGACACAGGATGCGCTCAATATCCGTGTCCGCAACAAGAACGGCGACGCGGTTCCGCTTGGATCCTTCACGACGGCGAGCGACATCTCCGGCCCCTCGCGGGTTCCGCGATACAATCTCTATCCGGCCGCTGAACTCGACGGATCGGCGGCTCCGGGCTATTCGCAAGGCCAGGCCATCGACATCATGGAGAAGATGGCTGCGACGACGCTGCCACCGGGCTTCAGCTACGAATGGACGGACCTCGCCTTCCAGCAGATCCGCGCCGGCGATACGGCCGTGTTTGCGTTCGCACTTGGTGTCGTATTCGTGTTCCTCGTCCTCGCCGCCCAGTTCGAAAGCCTGACGTTGCCGCTGGCCGTCATTCTGATCGTTCCGATGAGTTTGATCGCATCCATCTCAGGGGTCATCATCCGCGGCCTGGATAACAACATCCTCACGCAGGTCGGCTTCATTGTGCTCATCGGCCTGGCAGCGAAGAACGCGATTCTTATCGTCGAATTCGCTGAGCAACTCGAGGGCCAGGGGCGTAATCGATTCGAGGCCGCGACCGAAGCCGCGCGCCTCAGAATGCGGCCGATCATCATGACGTCGCTCGCGTTCATTCTGGGTGTCGTACCTCTCGTCTGGGCCATCGGCGCAGGCGCCGAGCTTCGCCAGGCGCTTGGCACGGCTGTGTTTTCGGGCATGATCGGCGTGACGATCTTTGGCCTGATATTTACACCGGTGTTCTACGTGATCTGTCGCTGGCTTTCGGGCTTTGCGCGCAGCAAGAGCGGCCACACGCAAGAGCCGCCGCCACACCCGGCGCAATAGCAAAGGGCTTACGCCCGTTCGTGCAAGCCTCGCACATGACGCCGGAGTCAGACTCGACTCCGGCGTTTTTGATATGCGGCACAGAGGGACTGGGACGGCGGCATGAATCGAAAAGAACGGCGGCGCGCGTCAGCGGTTGCGGTGCCGATCCCGCAGCAGATCGAAAATGTGGAAGCCGCGCGCCGCTTTCATGAGGCGGTGCAGCATTTGAAGTCCGGCCGGCTCGCCGAATCGGAAGTCGCACATCGTCGCGTTCTGTCGCTCGTTCCAAACCACGCCCCGAGCCTCCATCATCTCGGGCTCATTGCTTATAAGCGCCAGGATCTGGAAAACGCGGTCGATTGCATCCGCCGGAGCCTCTCCATTCGTGCCGATTACCATGAAGCGTGGCTCAATCTGGCGATCATCCTCGGCGAGGCGCACCGCTCGCGGGAGGCGATCGAGGCCTGCCGGGAGTGTCTGGTCCTCCAACCGGAAAATCCCGAGCCCCATGCGGTCCTGGGTAATCTTCTCCGCGTCGCCGAAAAGGATGCAGAGGCCATCGCGGCATATGTCAGCGCTCTCCAATTGAAACCAGAACAGCCCCTTGTGCTCGCGCGTCTTGGCGAACTGCATCTCAAATCTGGCGAGATTGAAACAGCCAGCGCGCACTGCAAGCGGGCATTGGAACTCGATCCGGCATTGGAAGAAGCGCGCATTCTCGATCGCCGCATTTCGGCGTCGTCGGGCCCCGTCGATGTTGTCGCGAACCAAATAGCTGCTCAGGCAGGGACGGAAGCTGAGCGCGCCAAGAAACTCGATGAACTAGCGACGTATATGCGCGCCGAACGGCGCTACACGGAGGCCGCCGAACTCTGTCGTCTCGCCGTCGCGGTCGAGCCTGCAAAGGCCGATTACCATTTCAATTTGGCCCTGGCGCTCGAGGGGCAGGGACGTCTGGAAGAGGCGTTTTCAAGCTATCAGGCCGGCCTCGCCCTGGAACCCAACCGTGCCGACGCCTATGCGAGCGTTGGGACGCTGCTTCGGGCGATGAACATGCATACCGGCGCCATTCAGGCGCTTCAGCACGCGGTGACACTGGACCCTGAGCTGGCCGATGCACACTACAATCTCGCCATCACCTTCAAGCAGCGCGAGAAATATGAGGAGGCAAGGGCGGCCTTCCAAAAATGCGTCGAGGTTGCACCGGACTCGATCGTCAACCGCTTTGAATACGTGAATCTCCGACGTCTGCTTTGTGATTGGGAAGGCGTCGACGAAGAAGAGCGCACGTGTCTCGAGATCTTCCGCGAGAAGCCGGTCCGTATCGCGCCTTTCCAGCTTATTTCGCTATGGGCAAGCGCCGCCGATCAGCTACACGCCGCCAAGGGCTTCGCCAAAACGTTCGAGGTTCCGAAGTCTTCGAGATTTGCAACACATCAGGCGCGCCTAGGGATCGGTCAACGCATCCGGATCGGCTTCCTGTCGTGCGACTTCTTCGAGCATGCGACGGCGATTCTCTTTGCCGAAGTTCTCGAAAAGCTCGACCGCAGCCGCTTCGAGATCTTCGGCTACTGTTACAGCCCGGACGATAGAAGCGCGATGCGCCAGCGTCTCCTCGGCGCCTTCGAGCATGTGCGAAAGATCGGTACGACGACGAACCGCGACGCGGCCGAAGCTATTCATTCCGACGCCATCGATATTCTCGTCGACCTCAAAGGCTATACGAAGGACGCCCGCACCGAAATTCTGGCTTATCGCCCGGCGCCGATCCAGGTGAACTATCTCGGATATCCGGGAACCATGGGCGCCGATTGCATCGATTATATCTTAGCGGACGCCGTCGTCGCGCCGATGGACGCACAGGCGAACTTCTCCGAGCGCATTGTCCATCTGCCGAACAGCTACCAGCCCAACGACCGCCAGCGGCCCATTTCGGACGAGCCCGTAACGCGCGCCGAATTCGGTCTGCCCGAAGACGCCTTCGTGTTCTGCTCATTCAACAACAGCTACAAGCTGAACACGACGATGTTCGATATCTGGATGCCATTGCTCCAGAAGGTGCCGGGCTCCGTGCTTTGGCTGCTGGTGCCGAATGACACCTGCGCCAGTAACTTGCGACTTGAGGCTCAAGCGCGCGGCGTCGATCCTGATCGTCTCATTTTTGCGAAACGAGCGCCGATTGCCCGGCATCTCGCGCGCCATCGGCTCGCCGATCTTTTTCTGGACGCGCTGCCCTGTAATGCTCATACGACAACCAGCGACGCGCTGTGGGCGGGGCTACCGGTTTTGACATGCCTCGGCGAGACATTCGCGGGGCGCGTGGCGGGCAGCCTTTTGAATGCGATGGGCTTGCCGGAACTGATCACAACGAATTGGGACGAGTACACCGCGCGCGCGTTGGAATTGGCCGCTGATAAAAGCAAACGGGACGCAATCCGTGGGAAGCTGATCGCTGGGCGAGACAGCGCGCCGCTTTTCGATTCCACGCGCTACACGCGCAATCTTGAGAGGTCTTTCGAGACGATGGTGGAGATCATGCGAGCGGGCGATGCACCGCGGCCGTTCATCGTCGTCGAAAACAATGCTCCGGCGGCGGCCGCGCCACCACCGATGCAGCCCGCTTCGCCAGCGTTGCGCGAGACCTATGCCGGATGTCCGCTGTGCAGCTGTGTTGACGCATCGCCCGAAACCGAGGCGAGAGTAACGAACCACCCGCTTTACAATTCGGCACTTCCGCCGACAGTGAAATGGTGCCGCTGCGAGAGCTGTGACCACATCTTCGCTGAAGGCTATCTCACACCTGCAGGTCTCGAGATCTTGCGTCCCGCGACGGCGGGGTCGATTGTTGGCAAAGACGCCGAAAACAGCCGCAAAGCGTCGGCCAGAATCGTCTCGCGCATCGCGCGCTCTCTTTCCGATGGCGATTGGCTCGATATCGGCTTCGGAAATGCGTCGCTATTATTTACCGCCGCGGAATGGGGCTTCACGCCCGTCGGCGTCGATGCAAACGAAGCGAACGTCGGAAAGCTCGAGCGTTTCGGCTATGAAGCCCATTGCGATCTCGCCGATCTCAAAGACGAAAACCGTTTCAGCGTCGTCAGTTTGCAAGATGGGCTCGATCGTGTGCCGTATCCGGGCCGGACCTTGGATGCCATTCATCGGATGACGCGGCCCCAAGGTTTGCTCGTCCTGTCGATGCCCAATCGCGACACGATCGTATGGCGCGCGCTCGATGCGACGGGCACCAATCCCTATTGGGCCGAGATCGAGCGCTATCACGTTTTCACGCGTGCCCGGCTTGTCGATTTGCTGGAAGCGCACGGCTTCGGATTTGTCGAATACAATATCTCTGAAGAGCATCGCAGCGCGATGGAAATCATCGCCATCAAAATGAGCGGAGCCTGAACGGACGCGACGGAGACCGAGCGAAGGTTATTCGCAGAGTGTGAGGTGCCGTTTCCGCTCTTTCATATCGAGATGGAGATGATCGTGGTGGGCATCGTTCGTGTCGGGTCCCAGCACGGTATCAAAAACACCACAAGCCGAGTCATGCGCCTGATGCAGAAATGCGGACATGGCCTGTTTCGCCTGTTCCTCTTTCAGCGCTTCGGGTGATTTCGGTTTCTCGCTTGCTTTCTCTTTTTCATCGCTCTTCTTCGCAAGGTCGCGCGCGCCAAGCTTTGATGCGGCGACCTTGAATTTCGTCTTGTCTTCCGCCGCTGCAGCGTCATTCGATTTTTGCTCTTTCTTCAATTCGTCTGCAGTCGGACCCCAGTTTCTCGATACGCGAATGACTTTGCCATCCGCCAAAACGAACGCCGAAACGTCGATGGCATTCATGAAGGCATGCTCGCTGATTGGTGCACGCGCCAGACCATAGCGGTTGCGGCAGGAATAGGACCCCGAGACGACCCGTACGATCGGCGAGCCGAAGTTCTTCTGCGCCGCAGGTTGCAATTTATCGGCAATCCAGGTGTTAAGCCCGGCGATCATCTTGCAGTTGAGTTCCACCGCTGGTTCGAATTTGACTTTGCTGTCGCCGACGCTCTTGAGAAGGCGCGGCGCAGGCGCTCCGCAGATGCCCTCCCGGACGGGGGAAAGCTCCTCCGAGACGATCGGCGTTTTCTCAAGCAGGTGCTCGCAATCCTGCTTTGCCGCCGCGACCTCGGCGTCCGTCCATGGCGGCGCGCTTTGCTTCGCTGGAGGAAGAGGTTTCGTTTGAGCCTCCGCGGCGGGCGGCAGCGCGGGAACGGCGGGCGAAGGGATATTAGATGCAGGTAAATTTGGCCCCTGTTGATCCGTGCTTTTCTCAGAAGTCGGTGCTTCCGCTTTGAGATCGGATCCGGCCGCAACCATCGGCGCAATGGGCGAACTATCGGATCGTGCATGCAACTCGGCTTCCGGTGGGGAGCTAAGCCGTCCCGCCCGAACGATATAGAAGCTGTTCGGCTCGAACAGAGGGAGAAGCAAAAGACCAACGAAAACTACGCGCGTCAGCGTAACCGAAGCACGAACGGCCAACTCGTCGGCCTTGACTGCCGCCTTGGACCGAAGCGCCAGGACACGAGCTAATACTTCCTCTTGCGCGCTCAAGACGAAACCTACTCGTTGATGCCCCTAACGCGTTTCGTGCGCCCCGAAATTCCCAACCACAATAAACCAGAAATTTGACGACAGATGGCCTCCGGCGCAGGCAACTGGAAATATCAGCGTCCGTCGAAGACGAGATCTGTCGAAGCATCGAAGCCCGAAGCCGGTTCCATATCGTCGGGACAATATCGCGGAAATCTTCAAATTCGGTCAACGAGACCGAGGCTCTGTTTCTTGTAATCGCGGGGAGTCTTGCCGACCATCGCCTTGAACAGACGTCCGAAATGCGAGACGTCCCCAAATCCCCACGAATACGCGATGTCGCTGATCTGACGATGCGCCTGCGCCGGATCGCTGAGAGCGGCCTGGCATTTTTCAATGCGCCGGCTGAAAAGCAGACGCTGCAGAGAGGTTTGCTCGGCGTCGAGCAATTGATTGGCGTAGCGCACGGAAATGCCGGCTGCACCTGCGAGACTTTCGCATGTTGCGCTGCAATTTGAGAGATTGTCGTCGACGACCGACTTCAGCCGCAGCAACGAAGCCAGCCTCGCGGAGGAGTGGACAAAGCCGGATCCCTCGGCTTCTTTCAACGCCATCGCGACGAGGTCCAGAAGCTGCAGCTTCACCTGCGATTGCGACGGCGAGCTCAAGAATGAAATCTGGTCCGGGAGGAGGCGCGCAAATGCCGACGCAAGGGCTCCGCCACCCTGCTGCCCGTCGACGCGCTGAGCGGTCCATCGCCCGAGCGGCCCAAGACGCGCTTCACAATCGCGTCGTGACACTTCGATGACGAGACATCGGGAATCTTGCGATTGAACGAATGATGCAAGCCGGCCAAGATCGACGAGGCAGAGATCGCCGGCGCCCAACTGCGTTTCACGCCCATCCTGGCAGATTTTTACGTTCCCGGCCAACTGGACAATGACGTGAACGATATCGGCGAGCAGCGCGGCCTGCCTCTTAGTGCGCCAGGACGTCATGCCGTTGCAACGGAAAACCGAAAGCACCATTCCGGGCACGCGGAGAGATCGGATTTCGCCCTCGAACCGCGAAGGCTGGTCCGGCCTGTTTTCATAGGGGCCGAATATCCGCCTGCTCGTCTCCAACCAGTATTCGAACCGGTCGCGAGGGTGCACGTCGGAGGTCGTGAAATACCATTCTGTCAGATCGTCTTCGACCGATTGAGCCGGATCGACAGCAGTGCGCAACATCGTCGTTCAGTCCTCCCCGCATTTGAAACATACGAAGGAAGGACGATAGGTCAAACTTAAATAAAGAAAATCCGCCGATGTTCATCAGTATGGAACTATCGGCGGAGTCCCTGGTTATCTTCGATCGCTTTTACGCAGACGCCGACGAGCGGCTGTCGTCCACATGGGCCGAAAGGATCGTTTGGAGAGTCGATACGAACTGGCTTGCTTCGGCCGCGGAAACACCCGCGAGCAGCTTTTTTTCGACCTTCGAATAGAGGCGATCGGCGCCGGCTATGGCCTTGGCGCCTCTCTTCGACAGCCGTACGCAATAGGCCCGGCCATCGAGCGGGGAGCGCTTGCGTTCGAGCAAACCCTTGCGGATGAGGCGGCTGACGATCCCGGCAACGGTCGAGCGATCGATGCCCGTGATCGTCACGAGATCCGTCTGGCTGAGATCCTCCTGACGAGAGATCGCCGTCAGGATTGCGAGCTGCCGGAGTGTCAAATCGTTATCCGCCGTCTCCGTCGTATAAAGCTGGGTCGCGCACTGATCGAGACGGCGCAGGAGATGAATAACCGAGCGCTGAAGATGGGCTGTCGGCCGCTGGCTCATTGCTGAATGTTCCCTCGCATGAAGACGTCTGATTTGCTCAGCACGCAAATACTCAGTGGAGAAAACAGTAGTCGGCGGCGATATTCTCTTCTGATGCGGGTTTGAAATTCGGATGTGAGGGAGATTGCAAAAAATTTAGATAACCGCCCCGATCGGAATAATTGTCCTCTCAGAGAGAATAATTACCCTCGATTCGGCCGAAACCCCGAGGATTCATGGTCACACGAAATGCCTTTCGCGGCGAAATGGGCGAACCGCAATGGCGCTTTTCGATAGTTGCGCCATCATCCGCCGCGTCCCTGGGGCATCCTACCGAGGGGGTGAAGTTCAGTTTCCGCGGCGTCGCGTCGAAGACCGTCGGCGGTGGAACCGCGCCGGGGTTTACAGCGCAAGTGACAGCGGGAGGGAAAACTTTTGGCGACGATCATCACCGTGCACGGGACGTTTGCGGCGCCGACGGCCGCGGATCCGAATGGTGGTCCCACGCCAGAACCACAATGGTGGGAAGCGGGCAGCACGTTCGAAAAGGACATGCGTGATTTTATCCACGCCCGGGACGGCGAGCTGAATTTCGTGCCCTTTCCATGGGCTGGCGATAACAGTGAGGTCGAACGACGCGCGGCCGGGGATAGGCTGACGACAGTCATCCGCGACCTTGAAACCAAAAGCGAGCCCTACTGCATTATCGGTCACAGCCACGGCGGGTCGATCCTCTCGGATGCATTGCTCAGTAACGCCGCACGTCGCCGCCCGCTCGCAAATTTGAAACGCTGGATCACCGTCGGCACGCCGTTTCTGAAGCTCCGGAAGGAACTCTGGCTTTTGACGCGGCTGAGCCTCATGCGGAAGGTGATTTTCGTCGCCTCTATGATGCTGCTCCTGATGTTTCTTGTTTACCTTATCGCATCGCAGGTCGGCGGCGAGCGAACGCTCTTCGGAAGCACGTTTCCACGCGTGTGGATTTTTACAGGATTGCTGGCGAGCCTTCCGGCGCTGGTATTCTATCTCGCGCTGAGTTGGCTCGATCGGCGCAGCATGTTGAGCTCCCACAAACGAACGACGAGGCGTGCCCGAACGAGCTTCGCGTCACGATGGCTGCCGCTCTCCCATCCCGACGACGAAGCCATCCAGGGATTGTCGCTGCTGCCCGATGCGCGGCTCGATTTCTTCGACAAATCCTTTGCCGTGTCCACGATCACGTTGTTGTCGGTGATTACCCTCCCGATTCTGTATTTCGTTATTCTTCTGTCCCCGCCGACGATGGTGCGGATCGCGGACTGGCTGAAGGCGGAAATCTATGATGCCAATGCATCGCCAGAGGCCGAGGCTGCGTTAAACGGCTTGCGCGATCAGCTCCTGGCAGCGCGGAAAGCCTCAGGGGAGGCCGTAACGAGCGAAAGCGGAAGCGCGGTCCCGGCGCCGCCTGATCGGAAAGCTGCTTGGCAGCAGTATCGCGCCAAGCGCCAGGAACTCGCACAGAAGTATCCGAACCTTGACGCGATTGAGAGAGGATTGCGCTTCAAGAAGCGCTTCTTCGAGAAAGACGGTCAGACGTGCGAAGGCGGCGTGCTCTGCGGGAAAGGACGCGACCTCGCCACCAATAGCGGCCTTCTACTGCATGTCGTCACAGACGAACTCTCGTGGGCATTGGGTGCCGCCGACCTCGAGGATCGGTCGAAACGCTGGTTCTGGTCGCTCTTCGTACCCGCCATCATCGTGCCGGCGATACTCGGAGCCCTCGCCCTCGTTTTGATGGTCCTCATCCAAGGCATCGCAACATTCGTGAGCGCCGTCGCCAGCGGCGTTCTCAACAGCATCACGAACTCGGAAGTAAAACGCGCGGCTTACGGCAACGATACCGACGGTGAGGTTGCCATCGGCGCCCTGGACCGCCCGAGCTGGGTCGAGAAATCCTTGCCGCGATTGCCGGCCCCGGTAGCCGACCTGATCACCGACTACAGCAACGCGGCGGCGAGCCTGTCGATCGCTAAGTTTCGTCACGCCATCGGACAAATCCGCTTCGCAGTGCCGCCACACACGGCGGATACCGCCATCAGCACCTATTTCACCTGGAAAGAGCTTGTGCACGCCTCCTATTTCGACGTTCCGGAATTCCGCAAGCTCATTGCCCAGGTCATCAGCCGCGCCGAAGGCTTCGTTCCGAGCGAGCGTTTCCGGGCCGATCCCGACTTCGCGAAAACGGCCGAGTGGCTCGATGCTATCGAGGCAGGACCGGCGACGACGGATGAGCCAGCCGACCGCGGACCAACGCCGCAGGATTCCAAGGCCGTAGCGGCGGTCGTCGGTTCGACGGTGAAAGCGTCACCGTAATCGGCGATCTCTACCGACCGGCGGCGCAGCCCAAGCAATCGCGCGACCGACGGTCGCTTTGTGACGCAGAATTGACCGTGCCCCGCCGCGTTTCTCTGAGAGCACACGGTGCGACGAAGGAAGGGCGATCCTGCGTCGCGGCTTGACGCTGGTCTTCCATGTTGGTCCTTTGCCGATGGAAATTTGGGGCGGTGTCTATGGCGAATGCTCAACTCGGGCCCGAAGGCCCTGAAGCCCAGGCGAGGGGATATGTCCGCGGCGGTGGTGGATCTTACTCGGTGGCGATATCGGCATTGGCTTTGGCATTCTCAGGCTACAGTCTTTGGGATAGCGCGCTGAAGGCGCCGGACATCAAAGTCTTTGTCCCTCCCGTCATTCAATTCAGCGCGCCTTACAACAACAGCAACTTCGAGGTGATCGAAGTGCCCGTCACGTTGCTGAACGACGGCGGTCGTACTGGTACCGTCCTGTCGATGGATCTCGAAGTCACGAATCCTAAGACGGGCGAGACCAAGCGTTTCTATGCAGCCGATCTCGGACGCTGGACGATGGACAAGGCGAGAGCAAACGGCTTCGATCCGTTTGCGCCCATTCCTCTCGCGGGAAAAACCAGCAAGACCGAGACGGTCCTTTTCTATACGAACGGACCGACGCAAAAGCCGGAGGAACTCATTCGCGAGCCTGGCGCCTACACCTTCCGCCTCGTGCTCGACGAAGCGGACGTCAATGATTTCGGTCCGCTTGATAAAATTCTCCGCCGCGGTCCTGCGGAGGTGACATTCGCAATGGAGCTGCGCAACTATGACGCGCGCGCATTCCAGAATGGCACGCTGCCACTCTATTCGACGACAGGGCGCTCGGCGAAGGGTGGCGACAACGCACCCCCTTGAGCCACGTCATCAGCGCTGACTGAAATCGTCGAGCACCTTCAGCAGGGGATCGCTGTCGATATGCACCGCCCCGGCGAAGGGGTGATCGATCGACACGGTGACGAGCAGCCCCGTAAACACGATGACCGACAAGATCCCTGTCATTAGAACCTGAGCGGAAAGATTTTCCGTCCCGAAAAAGAAAGTGAACCCAATCGTCAGAAACGCACCGATGAAGAGTGCAGCCCACAGAATATCAGGAACGATACCCGTCGCGAGTTGCAATCTCGTCCGGCGCGCTTGCGTGATGACGTCGAGCTGCTTGAAGATCTCGGAAAGGATGGGAGGCGCGAGCAGTCCTTTGTCGGCCAATCGCATGGTCGAGGCATAAAGAAAATCCAGGGAGCGCGTGACTTCCTTGCTGCCCTTTTCTTCCGCCATGCGCGGCCAGTCCCGCTCTATCACGAGCTTCAGATAACGGTCGAGCGCGTTGCGGGTCGCAGTAAGGTCGGGAATAGGCTCCGTCGTCAGGCGATAAAGCGTTGCGGCGGCCCCGGCTTCCTGGAGAACGGCCACTTCACCATCATTGAACCGTTCCCACACTACGATGACGGCAAAGGCGATCAACACGGCATAAATGACGCCGACGGTCGCGAACTTGAATCCCGCAATTTCATTGTTGGTCGTCAATCGCTCGAGAGTGATCCGACGGCGGATGAAGATTGGCCCCGCCATGGCGATCATCGTCGGAAGCACGACGATAACGAGCGTCGCGAGCCACAGAGGCATTGTTGAAACAAAGAGTGGCATTCGTCCGTGCTCCCCCGATAAGCCCACGAGCATATAGCGACCCGGGTGATTGCAGGAAAAGGGATCTTCGAAAAGAGTGTTACCGGTCGGCGGCTTCGAGCTTTGGCGAAAAATCGCGAGGCATATTGGCGCTTTGAAACGATTGCAACTCGCCAGCACCCGGATGGCGGACTATGAAACTGGTATCAGCTCGAGTGCCGGTACGATCCTCGAAAGATAGCGGCTCAGAAGCGCTTTGCCATTTTTGTTCAACCTTCGGCTGCTGCGCCGCTTATCAGGTTTTCCATGGAATATCAGCCACATAGGTTCTGCGTTGCCCCCATGATGGATTGGACAGACCGGCACTGCCGCGTCTTCCATCGGCGGCTGACGAAACGCGCCTTGCTATATACCGAGATGGTCACGGCGGATGCGGTAATTCACGGCGACCGCGAGCGGCTGCTCGGATTTTCGGATGAAGAACATCCGATCGCCCTGCAGCTCGGCGGCTCGGACGCGGCCAAGCTTGCGAAAGCGGCACGCATTGGCGCCGACTATGGCTATGACGAAATCAATCTCAACGTCGGGTGCCCGTCCGACCGCGTCCAGGAAGGACGTTTCGGCGCGTGCCTGATGGCCGAGCCGCAACTCGTCGCCGACTGCGTATCCGCGATGCGCGAAAGCCAGCCGGCCCTAGTGACCGTCAAATGCCGCATCGGCATCGACGATCAGGACAGCGAAAGCGATTTGCAGCGCTTCATCGACATCGTCGCGGCCGCCGGATGCCGCACGTTTATCGTCCATGCCCGTAAGGCGTGGCTGAAGGGCTTGTCTCCGAAAGAGAACCGCGAAGTCCCGCCGCTTGATTACCATCGCGTCTATCGCCTGAAGGCAAATCATCCGGATCTTACCATCGTTCTCAACGGCGGCATCGAAAGCATTGACGATGCCCAGAAGCACTTGGAACACGTCGACGGCGTCATGCTTGGCCGCGCCGCCTATCAAAACCCTTACGTCCTCGCCGACGTGGACCGCGCGATCTTCGGCGCCCAGTCCGAGATGCCAACGCGCGGCGAAGCGCTGTCGGAAATGCTGCCGTACGCGGGCAGACACATTGCCATCGGCGGTCGCCTGTCGAACATCACGCGTCACGTCCTCGGGCTTTATCACGGCCAGCCTCGCGGCCGCGCATTCCGCCGCGTCCTGAGTGAGCGGGCAACTCAGGCATCCGCCACGGCCGACGTTCTGAGCGATGCGATCGCTCTCGCCGAGCACGGCATCGAGCGCCACGAGCAATCGGATGCGGCCTGAGATATCGCATGCCAGCTGACATATCGATCTCATATCTGATCGAGTTGCTGGCTCTCCTTGCGGGCGCAGGCTTGCTTGCGGGCTTTCTTTCCGGCTTGCTCGGCATTGGAGGCGGGGGCGTTCTCGTCCCGGTACTTTATGAAGTCTTCGGCGCCGCTGGTGTTTCTGAAGACGTTCGCATGCACGTCACGCTTGGGACGACTCTGGGTGTCATCGCACCAACGGTGTTTCGCTCTTTCCACGCGTTTCGCGCCCGCGACACCGTCGATATCGCTGTCGTGAAGCGCATGGGGCCATGGATCTTTTTCGGCGTCATTGCCGGCAGCGTCATCGCATATTACGCCAGCAGTGAGGTGTTGCGCTGGATCTGGGTCATCTTCGGGACGGCGCTCGCGGTGAAAATGTTTCTCGGCCGCGACGATTGGCGACTCGCCGACCGCCTGCCGCATCCGCCCTGGCTCGAAGGCGTTTCTTTCGTCATCGGGTTGATCTCGACACTAATGGGTATCGGCGGGGCAACGTTCACTGTCCCGCTGCTGACATTGCACGGTATGCCGCTGCTGCGAGCCGTCGGAACGGCGACGGGCGTCGGCACGATCATCGCGGTTCCCGGCATCATCGGCTACGTCATATCGGGATGGGGCGAACACGGGTTGCCGCCCCTTTCGATCGGCTACGTCAATCTTGGCGCTTGCCTGATCGCGCCACTCTCGGTTCTCGTCGCGCCCTACGGGGTGCACGTCGCACATGGCATCTCGAAACGCAAACTTGAGCTCGCGTTCGCTGTCTTCATTACAACTGTAGTCGCGCGCTTTCTCTGGACGCTCTTGGTTTAGGCCGGGGGCCGCCCGAAATAGAGACGCGCAACAGCACCGCCAGCCGAGGAGATCCCATGAGCGCCCCATCTGCAATTGAATATTCCGACGCTTTGCCTGAAGTGCGCGCCGTCTACGACGACATCAGGAAGACGCGTAACGTGCCCGATGTGAACAATTTCTGGAAATATCTGGCGCGCGATCCCGTCACTCTGAAGCGCACATGGCAAAGCCTCAAGGAGGTAATGACCGCCGGCGCTCTCGATCCGCTGACGAAGGAAATGATCTATCTCGCCGTGAGTGTCACGAACGGCTGTGGCTACTGTATCGCCAGCCACACCGCCGGTGCACGCAAGGCCGGCATGACAGAAGCAATGTTCGGAGAACTGATGGCGGTCGTCGGCATGGCGAATGAAACAAATCGCCTCGTCAATGGCTACCGCGTTCCGATCGACGAGGCCTTTCAAAACTAGGGCATCGCGCCGACTGACCCAGGCCCGCGCTGACGGCCGGCTCGCGGAACGCGAGCCGCCGGCGCAATCAAGGATCCGCCAGCTAAACAGCGATTTTCTGATTGTATTCACCGACCTCGGGGAAGCGCGAAAGCTGCTGATCGATGTCCTTGAAGATTGCCTTCATGTTGGCTTCCGACGTCGGGCTCTCGACGACGACCACAAGCTCCGGCTTATTCGACGAAGCGCGCACGAGACCCCACGTTCCGTCTTCCAGCATCACGCGTACGCCATTGACAGTAATGAGATCGCGAATGGGCTGTCCCGCGACGTGGCCGCCGGTCTCTTGCTGGCGCTTGTAATGCTCGGTGATGCGATCGACGACGGCGTACTTCTTTTCATCATCGCAGTGCGGTGACATTGTCGGCGAACCGTACGTCTTGGGCAACGCATCGCGAAGGTCCGCGACGGACTTGCCGGGGCTGCGGTCGAGCATATCACAAACCGCAAGCGCCGAGACCAGACCGTCATCGTAACCGCGGCCGAGTGGTTCGTTGAAAAAGAAGTGGCCGGACTTCTCGAAACCGACGAGCGTCTTATGCTCGAAATTATAGCGCTTGATGTAGCTGTGGCCGGTCTTCCAGTAGCTCGTCGTTGCGCCGTTCGCCATCAACACGGGATCGGTCGTAAAGAGGCCGGTCGATTTCACATCGACGACGAATTTCGCGTTCTTGTGGATCGCAGAGATGTCGCGCGCGAGCATCACGCCGACTTTGTCCGCGAAAATCTCATGACCGTCATTGGCGACGACACCGCAGCGATCACCGTCGCCGTCGAATGCCAAGCCGACATCGGCACCCGTTTCCAGAACCTTTGCTGAAACCGCGTGAAGCATTTTCATGTCTTCCGGGTTCGGATTATGGTTTGGGAAGGTATAGTCGAGATCGGTATTGAGCGGGATGACCTCGCAGCCAACGGCTTCGAGAACCTGCGGCGCAAATGCACCTGCCGTGCCGTTGCCGCACGCCGCAACCACTTTGAGGCGCCGCTTGAGCTTCGGGCGATTGGTCAGCGCCTTGATATAGCGCTCGGCGAGATCCGGCACGAAGATATAGCGGCCGCCGGTCTTCGCTTCGAAGTCGCCGTTGAGCACGATCGCCTTCAGTTCCGACATGTCGTCGGGCCCGAATGTCAGCGGCCGCGACAATCCCATTTTGATGCCGGTCCAGCCGTTATCGTTGTGGCTCGCCGTCACCATTGCGACGCCTTCGACGTCGAGTTCGAACTGAGCGAAGTAAGCCATCGGCGAGAGCGCAAGGCCGATATCGTGAACCTCGCAGCCACCCGCCAGCAGTCCGGTCATGAGTGCCTGTTTCACCGCGCCGGAATAAGAGCGGTAGTCATGTCCCACAACGAGGCGCTTCGGCACGCCGCGCCGCGCGAACAATGTCGCCATGCCGAGACCGACGGCGTTGAGCCCCATCAGGTTGATCTCCTGCGGGAAAAGCCAACGTGCATCGTATTCGCGAAAGCCGGTCGGCTTGACGAGCGGGAAGCGCTCGAAATCTGCGGTGTTGGGTTTGAGATCAGCGCGCGGCTTCGGCAGCATAAGCCTCTCCTCGAACATTGTTCATCGGGAACCCTAACGCTTCAAGTGCGGCGCCCGGTTCCGACGCGCCGCTCTATCAGCAATGTTAAAGGCGGAAAAGTGGAATACCTACTCTTCAAGCATCAGCGTCGAGCCGCGCATTTCGACGCGTGATAATCGTCCGAGAAAGGACATGCCGAGCAGTGTTCGTTGAGAGGCGCCTCGCTCCGAGACGACAGCAGGCACGTTACGGACAGTGATGTCGCCGATGCGGATGCGCGAAATGGTGACGGGTGCCACGCGGGCGATACCGTTCGCCGTCTGAGCGCGATGTGTGAAATCCGATGTTCTGACGTCGATACCGGCCTTTTCGGCATCGTCATAGGTTAGTGCAACAAGGCTCGCTCCGGTATCGACCATAACGCCAATATCGCGGCCGTTGATCTCGGCCTCGGCCTCGAAGTGACCGTATCTTCCGGCCGGCAAAGTAACAGTTCCGGGTGGGGATGTGGTGGCTTCCTCATCCGATGAAGGGTCGACCGGAGTGCTGGGATCGGATTCGGGCGCGAACTCGGTCGAAGTCAATTGGCCACGATCGAACAATTGCGCGACAATGCCGGGATGGCTCAACGTATAGGCAAGTCCAGCAGCGCCCGCCGCAGCGATCGCGAACGACGCGAAAAGACTGGCGGTCGCCGATGACATTCCCGTCGCCCTTTGACACGGGCCGCCGCGAGCCGCAGCGGCGCTTCTATTCCCGGAGCGTTGCGAAATCGCCCGCCACCACATAGGACGACAAACGTCTTAAGAAACTTGTACCGAGCAGGTTTTCGTTAAGGGTTCCAGCTTTCGCGACAAGCGCTTCAACGTCGTTCAGGACGAGGGGGCCGATCCGCACCGACTTCAGCCGCACCGGCGCCAGATAGTTGACGCCATTCGCGGTTCTGAGCGGCGTGTCGTAGGCGAGACTGTCGATATCGATCCCGGCTTTCTCCGCGTCCGAGGATCTCAGAACGACGGTCGCCGCGCCGTTGTCGATCCGGACCGTCATCGCCGTTCCGTTGATCTCAGAATTGGCGAAGAAGCCACCGTCGCGCCGCCGCAGGCGCACCGATGCCGAGGCGACGTTCTCCAGCGCAACGCCGTCGTCTGCTGGCCGCGAAATGGGCAAAAGGTCGGTGAGGGAGATCGGCAAATTTTTATTGTAGGCGCCGGCGACCAGAACGGCGCCCGAAATGCAGGCGGCAAGCGTCGGCCATAATGCCAGGCGGCGGTCGCCGCGATGGCTGAGGAGAGTCGCGAGATAAAGCGCCAAGAGGATGCCGATCACCGACGCCGCTGCCGGCAGATCGGGGATAGCATCGAAATTGAAGCCGCCGAATGCACTCGCGCCGAGAACCCCGGCGAGCCCAATGATGACGAGGAAGATCAGGAAAATCATCACCTCACCTAGACGACGGAACGGCGTCGGGCATCTTCGCCAACCGCCCGGGCTGACGGCGGTTCGCCGCTGTAGGAGGAAGCCGGGCGCATGCGCGGTTGACGCTGCGGCCGGGGTGGCACCGGATCGCGATGCCGCTCCTCTCCGATAGGCTGCAACGGCGAAATCGTGTGTAGAACGCGCTGGGGCGGGAGCGTCACGGTCACTTCTGTCCCCTTTCGCAATTCGGACTGCAGATCGAACGTGCCGCCGTGCAGCTGGATGAGGTTCTGAACGATTGGAAGCCCAAGCCCCGTGCCACCTTCCGCAGTTTCATGTGCGAGCGATCCCTGTCCGAAGGCCTGCAGCACGCGCGGGATCTCGTCCTTGGGGATCCCTGGGCCCGTATCGGCTACGGTCAGGAACTGTCCCCCGTCTTCCGTATGTCCGACGATGACCGTAACGCGTCCACCTTTCGGCGTGAATTTCAGGGCGTTTGAAAGCAGGTTGAGACAGATCTGGCGCAGCGCGCGTGGATCCGCCCAGACTTGCGGCAGGTCGGGCGCGAAATCCTGGACGATCGTCAGTGCCTTTGCGTCGGCTTTGATTTTCACGAGCCGCTCGCAATCCTCCGCGACGTCCGTAAGTCGGATCGTTTCCTCGTTGAGATCGTATCGGCCTGCCTCGATACGCGAGAGATCGAGAATTTCGTTGATGATGCAGAGCAGGTGGTCGCCGCTTTGATAGATGTTGTGAGCGTACTCGCGATAGACGTCGCTGCCGATGGGTCCCAACAGTTCGTTTTCCATGACTTCGGAAAAACCCATGATCGCATTGAGCGGCGTGCGCAGCTCATGGCTCATCGTGGCGAGGAAGCGCGATTTGGCTTTGTTGGCGGCTTCCGCGCGTCGGCGCGCCTCGTCCGAGATCGCGGTTGCCTCCTCGAGTTCTGAGATCAGGTTGTCCTTTTCGGCGCGGAATTCGACCATCGCCAATGCGGTCGAGTGAAGGCCTCGTGCGAGATAGACGAAAAAGACGTGGATACCGATCGCCATCGAGGCGAGCGCAAAATAGAACGGGTCGCCGAGCGAGAAGAGCCGCACTGCCACGGCAGCCGTCATCGGAACGGTGCCAGCGAGGAATAGGCGCGGCAGTGTCGAAGCGAACGTCATCCGGATCGCGAGCACGACCATCAGCGTCGCGAAAATGAAGACGTGCGAAGAAAACGTCGCCGGTGAGTTGCCATGATGGCCGTCCATCGACATTCCGATGAGGGCAAAAGCGGCGAGGGCCAAGCCGTTGACGAGCTCGATACGATTGAAGTGGCGTCGCCACTGCCCCACATTGACCTCCGTGCGCGGGATCGAGAGCAGTCGCCGGCACTGGTCCAGCATATAGACGCGCGAGATCGACACGATGGCAATCCACGTCGTCGCCTCGGCGAAGGACGCCCAGAACATCGACGTGATGTAAAAGATGAAGCAAAGCGCCGGCATCGCGAAAGGCGCGCTCGTCTCGTTGCGCGCAAACATCGTGAGCAGCTCGTACTCGAATTCCGGCTTATGTTCGGTGTCGTGGGTCAGCCGCTCGCGGAATGATTTGAGCTCATCCCGTGGTCGAAGGTGCCGGACCATTCGTGCTGATGACCCAGCGGCGGCCGGTTCGACGTTATCGGCGTTGTCGTCCATTCCGCGAGCCGTTATCCCGATCGTGAGGTTGCGCGGCCTCGTGCCGGACGCAGCTCCGTAAAGTGGCGGCAATTCGTTAAAGCAAGCCTTAAGTGTTCGCGAACTGGTTGATGGAACGGACGATGCAACTGAAGCGCGACCGCCGCAAAGTAGGGCTCGAAAGCCGCTGGGGGCGGCGTAAGTGGTCCTCGTACGTAAAGCTTGCTTTGATATTAACTTTTGCAGTCGCGATAATTTTTTCGGGTCGTCATCACCTGGGGCGGCGCCGCGCTCTCAACCCGGACACGCCATTTCCGCCGGCGGTAACGGGATATGGCGAGCCGATTGACGGCGACAGCCTGTGGGTTGGCGACGACGAGGTGCGCCTTAGGGGCATCGATGCGCCGGAATGGAAACAGCGATGCGAGCGAGCCGGCGGAGCAGCTTGGAGCTGTGGCGAGGCAGCCCGCGATGCCCTTGCTAGGTTGATCGGCGGCGATGCTGTGAGCTGTACGATCAGCGAACGTGATGTCTATGGGAGAATGCTAGGGCATTGCCACGCTGGCGGTCGGGATCTCAATGCGCAAATGGTCATATCCGGCATGGCTGTTGCCTTTGGCGGCTATGGGAACGAGCAGGACAAAGCACGCTCCGAACGGCGCGGATTATGGGCAGGCGATTTTGAAGAGCCGCGCGACTGGCGGGCGACGCATGAGTGGGAAGAGGCGAGGTGAGAGTGAGCCGATGCGCATCATAGAAACGCACGCAGCCCCGAGCCCGAGACGGGTCAATATTTTCCTGGCGGAGAAGGGCATCCTCGTGCCGCGCGAGGAAATCAACATGATGACCGACGATCTCAAGAGCGGCGATTTCGCAAAGCTCAACCCATGGCACCGCGTCCCCGTGCTGGTTCTTGACGATGGCCGCACCATCTCCGAGACCGTTGCCATCTGTCGCTACTTCGAGGAGATCCAGCCCGATCCGCCGTTGTTCGGCGTAGGCGCCGTCGGCAAGGCCGAGGTTGAGATGTGGAACCGTCGCATTGAGCTTGGGCTGCACAGCATGGTTTTCAGCGCCTTCCGCCATCTTCATCCAAAGATGGCACACCTCGAGGTTCCGCAAATTCCGGAATGGGGAGAAGCCAACAAACAGAAAATGCCTTCCGAACTCAAACGTCTCGATGAGCGCCTTTCCGAAAGTCGATTCATTGCTGGAGAGGAATATTCGATTGCCGACATTACCGCGCTGGTCGCGATCGATTTCATGAAGCCTGCCCGCCTCGGCACCCCAGACGCCTTTTCCCACGTTATGCGCTGGCACACGGAGGTCTCCGCGCGGCCGAGTGCAAGGGCCTGACAAGCCTGGCAAACTACCGCGGATGTTCAATTCTATGACTAGAATTGGAAAAAATTACCACGGATCGCGTTGACAGGCTGCATTTCCCGGATAAGAATTTCAAAAAGCGCCGCAAACATAAAACATGTTTCCAAGGCCAGAGGATGCCACCGTATGCTCGACGAAATGGACGTCAAAATCCTGCGCATTCTCCAGCAGGATTGCACGCGGCCTGTGGCTGAGATCGGCAAGGAAGTCGGCCTTTCAACGACGCCGTGCTGGCGCCGTGTTCAGAAGCTCGAAGAGTCAGGCGTCATCCAGCGCCGCGTCGCAATCCTTGACGCGCAGCAGGTGAATGCCGGCGTCATGGTCTTCGTCTCGATCAAGACGGATAAGCATTCGCTCCAATGGCTTGAAAAATTTCACGCAGCGGTTGCCGAGTTTCCCGAGGTCGTCGAATTTTATCGCATGTCAGGCGACATCGATTATCTGCTGCGCGTCGCCGTGCCGGACATCGCAGCCTATGACGCGTTCTACAAAAAGCTGATTTCGCGCGTCGACATCGCGAAGGTCTCGTCGGCCTTCGCGATGGAGCAGATCAAGTACACGACGGCGCTCCCGTTGCAATTTGCAATCACGGAGCGATCTGCAAAAGGCGAAAGAGCCGAGGCCTGAAATCGCGCCGTTAGTGCTTGGGCTTCAGCCGGGCGATAAGGCTCGAGCTATCCCACCGGTTGCCGCCGAGCGCTTGGACATCGCCGTAGAAGCGATCGACGAGTTGCGCGACCGCGATGTCCGCGCCGTTCGTTGCGGCTTCATCCAGACAGATCGCAAGATCCTTGCGCATCCAATCGACCGCGAAGCCGAAATCGAATTTCCGCTCGTGCATCGTCTTCCAGCGATTGTCCATCTGCCACGACTGCGCCGCCCCTTTCGAGATCGTGTCGATCAGCGCTGCGACATCAAGGCCTGAGCATTCGGCGAAGTGGATGCATTCCGCCAATCCTTGGACGAGCCCCGCGATGGCGATCTGATTGCACATTTTTGCAAGCTGCCCGGAGCCGGACGGTCCCATGAGCCGGACGGCACGCGCATATGAGGTGATGAGCGGTTCCGCGGCATTGAAGGCTTCGGCATCGCCACCGGCCATGACAGTGAGGACGCCGTTTTCGGCGCCCGCCTGACCACCTGACACTGGACAATCAAGGAACTTGAAACCGCCCGCTTTCGCCGCCGCGGCAAGTTCGCGCGCAACCTTTGCCGACGCGGTAGTGTGATCGATGAAGACGGCCCCCGCATCCATCGATTGAAATGCACCCTGAAGATTCGTCGTCACGCTACGCAGATCGTCGTCGTTTCCGACGCATGCGAACACCATATCGCAGCCGCGCGCCGCTTCTCGCGGCGTCGACGCGACAGTGCCACCGAATTCCCGGCGCCACTTTTCAGCCTTCGCGCCCGTTCGATTGTAAACGACGACGTCGTGACCGCCACGCTCTTTCAAATGGCCAGCCATGGGATAGCCCATGACGCCCAAGCCGATCCAAGCCACTTTTGCCATTCCGCAAATCCCGTACCGCGTTGTCAGTCGTCTTTCGACAGGTGCGGCAGATGGCAAAAAGAAACGCCCGGATCAACAGGCATTGTCCCGCCGGCTCCGGTCGACGTGGCTAAACTTCAAGAATTAGCGGCGGTCTGCCGGCGTTTCGCCATAGCGGTCAAATCCGCGCACGGGTTGGCCGCTTGCCGTGCAGATGATGCCGTCGCGGCGATCGGGATGACAATCGACGTGCTTTCCGGCGGCAAGCCCCCAATGCGAAAATTCAGGCCCATACTGATCGGAGACCTTGCCGCGCCAGCCGTCGATGGCCGCACGTCGCGCATCATGCTCGCGCACGGCATACGGAACGCCGTCATCGGGCGCCGCGGCTTGAACCTCGACACGGGGCAAGCCGCCGCCGAGGTCGCGCGGCGGTGGGCCTTCGGCGGCGCCCGGCGGCGGTGGTTCCGGAGCCGGCCCATTCCGCGAAGGGGAGTATGCGTCGCCCATGGACCCGACGGCGCGATTGTTGCTGCTGTTTGCGTCGGGATTCCAACCCTGTCCGGTATCGCTGCGATAGGATTGCCCCGCCGCGGGAGCAGCGTCGTAGGATGGGTTTGCGGCGGTATCAGGGGGAGGAGACTCCGCTCCCCTGTACTGGAAATTGGAATCGCTCTCCCGGGAGCCACTGTTCTGACCGTTATAGGGCCCGTATTCGAACGTCTGGCCAGCGGAGCTATAGGGATCGGCCATTGCCGGATGCCAGCCGTCGCCCGCGCAAAGCGCCGCGGCGGCGACTGTCAGCATCAAAGGCAGGCGGTTCATTCGTAATCTCCGCAAGGACAAAGCGGCTCTGCAAATGCGAGGCGGACTCATAGGAAAGGCTGGCTGAGGGAATGCTGAAAACTGCAACGTCATCACGCAAACGATTCCTTCGACGAGCTTCTGCCTAGGGCAAAAAACGCCCAACCGCCAGCCGGTGTGCTAAGGGAAGAGCCTCGCGCGAAACACTGCCGGAAAATCATGACAAAATTGGCGACACGGACTTCTCCCTCCCTTGCAGTGACTTACAGCGACGTCGTGCGTGCTGCGGATGCCATCCGCGGCGCCGTCATTCCGACGCGCTTCGAGCCGAGCCGGACGCTGAGCACGCTCCTGAATGCCCAAATCTGGCTCAAATTCGAGAACCTGCAATTCACCGCGTCTTACAAGGAACGGGGTGCACTCAACAAGCTTCTGTCGCTGTCCGAGGCCGAACGGCAAAACGGCGTCATTGCAATGTCAGCGGGGAATCACGCGCAAGGCGTGGCCTACCATGCCCGTCGGCTCGGCATTCCCGCGACGATCGTCATGCCCGCCTCGACGCCGACCATCAAGGTCGAGAATACCCGCAGCCATGGGGCCCACGTCCTTCTCGAAAGCCAGACGCTTGAGCAGGCCTATGCATTTGCGGTCGCGTATGGCGAAGAGCGGGGCATGACGTTCGTCCACCCCTTCAACGATCCGGCGGTCATCGCAGGGCAGGGGACGGTGGCCATCGAGATGCTGGCCGTGGCGCCAGATCTTGAAGTGCTGATCGTGCCGATCGGCGGCGGCGGCCTGATCTCGGGAATGGCGGTAGCTGCGAAAGCCATCAACCCCAAGATCAAAATCATCGGCGTCGAGGCTCAGCTTTATCCTTCGATGCTCAATGCCGTGAAAAAGTCGTCACTGCCCGTCGGCGGCGACACGCTTGCCGAGGGCATTGCCGTGACGACGCCCGGAACAGTCACGCGCGAGATCGTCGAGGCGCTTGTCGATGACATATTACTTGTCTCGGAGTCCGATCTCGAACGTGCGGTTTCTCTCCTGATCACGATCGAGAAAACGGTCGTCGAGGGCGCAGGCGCCGCGGGCCTCGCGGCATTGATCGGCGCCAACAGGCTCTACAAGGGCCGGAAGATCGGGCTCGTCCTGTGCGGCGGTAACATCGACACGCGTCTGCTTGCGAGTGTGCTCACGCGTGAACTGGCGCGCGACGGGCGCTTGTCCCGTCTCGCGATCGACATCCCGGATCGTCCAGGTCAGCTCGCCCAGGTCGCCGGAATCATCGGCAAAGCAGGTGCCAACGTTGTCGAAGTCTATCATCAACGTGTTTTTACGGACGTCCCAGCCAAGGGAACGGAGCTGCATCTCGTCATCGAGACGCGTGATCGCGCCCATCTTGACCAGGTCGTATCCGGACTGAAGGAGGGGGGCTATGCCGTCATCGTCAAGAGTTCGACCGGCGCAGGCGCCCCGTAGAGCCTCGTTAAAAAGCGTTCCGGCAAAAAGAAGGGCCCTGCGCCGTTTGGCGAGGGCCCAGGTAGATCGGAGTAGGGGGATCGGGAGGGAGTGAAAACGAAATCGAGTAAGGGACAAATCAAACGTGACTAGTTGGAACGGAGTTGGACGGGGAGCGAAAATCCGAAGCTCTGGCCGTCGTGGAGTTCATTGACCGCGAGAGTTGCGATCAACATCGTACTGGCTGCCAGGAAACACACCGCCATACCCGCGCGCGTCAAACGGTCGAATCTGGAGTTCGGATCACCGGCTGCCTTGAGGTCCATCGCACAACCCTGGGGTTCAATGTATTCAAGTAAGCTTCTTGTAACCGACTTTATCTGCTTCGTCGATTTTGAAGTCTTGGGATGATGAACTCGCAATCTATGAATTTAACGAAGTATTCACGGATCCTAATAGCTCGTGAATCTCTGTTTCGATTTGGGGAACATCGAACGTCCGACCGAGCCGGTAGATTGCGCGGATGCCACCATGGTGCCGCGCCCCGCCATTAAGCGAAGCCGAACGGTAGGCGGCACGAGAGACAACGTGAAGTTCAAACATCTAATAGGCTGTGCGTGCCTGCTGGCGGGGTATTGCGGGCTCGCATGGATGAGCGATCGCGTCCTGGCCGCGGAGCCGCAAAACGCGATGAGCGCGGCATACTCCGCCGTGCCGGCGCGTCCCGAGGAACCGCGTGCGGCCAGGGTCTACGACGTCCTCGCGAGGTCCTGTGCACGCTGCCACCAGACGGGCAAACTCGACTCGCCCCTGGCATCGGGAGGAATTGCGGACATCCTGTCCGTCGATGGTCTCGCCCGCGACCCGCTCCTCGTGAAGCCCGGAATTCCCGACGCTTCGCGACTTTATGACGTGTTCGAAGCGCGCCATGCGCCGCTCGACGTGTTCTCCGGCGCGAGCGGCCTATTCGAGCCGCAGCCCGATGATATCGAAGCCGTGCGGCGCTGGATCAGAGATCTTCCGCCAACGGTGCAACAGTGTCCTTCGCGCCCAGCCGTCCGCCCGGTCGATGTGGATAAGATGATGCGCGATGCCCAACGTCTCGAGCGCGACGAAGGCAAGGACGTGCGCTTCATCTCTCTCGTCCACCTCTACAACGCGTGTGCGACGGCGGATGAAATGTCGGCCTATCTCGCCGCGCTCAACAAGCTGATGAATAGCCTGTCTCGCGCGTCCGAACCTGCAAAGCTGACGCTGCTGGACGCCGCAGGCACGGTCCTGTCGTTCCGTCTTCGGGACTTCGGCTGGAGCGCGGAGCAATGGACGCTGATCGAAAAGGCTTATCCGCCGGCGCTTGTCCATGCGGTTGCGCCCGACGTGCTGAAAACGTCCGGCGGCGCGGCTGTCATCGTCAACGGCGACTGGCTTGCCGCCGCTGCGGGCGAAACGCCGCTCTATTACGACCTGCTCGGAATACCCCAGAAATTATCGGATCTCGCAAAGACGAACGGAACGGATATCGATGCCGATATCCGCGCTGGCTCCGTCCGCCGCATTGCCGTCCGCGAAAGCGGAGTGACGCGCGGCAATCGCCTGATCGAACGCCATCCGGGAAGCCGGGCCGGAATGTGGCTCGTCTACGATTTCGCGACGAGCACGGGGGATCAGAACGTTTTCGATCATCCGCTCGGCCCCAGATCGGCAACGAAAGCCACATCGCCGTTCAAGCCCGATGAAATCCGCGCCATCATCGAGTTAGCGAACGGCTTCTACGGTTTCGCCCTGTTCGATGCGCAAGGCAGTCGCATCGATCGCGTGCTGCCGGGTATCGAGAAACCGTATGCCGGTGATCAAACCGAGGCCGTCGAGCCGACGACGAGAGCCGGCACCAATTGCTTTGCGTGCCACACGCGCGGATTGGTTGGAGCGAAGGACGATTTCCGGTCCGCAGGCCCGATCGATATCGCCTCTGCACCCATGCCGGCAGATCGCCGCGCCGCGCTATCGCTCTTCGGCACCGACAGCGAAAACGCGCTGCTGATGCTCGCGGGCACCGATCGCTATCGCGCCGCTGCCAAAGCCGTCGGCGTCGATCTCGGACTGAAAATTCACGGTGAAGAACTAGTCTCGGGCCTAGCACGGCGTTATCGCGAAGGTGCCGATTTCGAGGTAGCGCTTGGCGAGACGGGGCTCGAGCGCAAGCAGTTCCTGAATGAGTTGACCGACGCCAAAGGCGCGGCCGCGCCACTCGCGCGTCGTCTCCTGCATGGTTCACTCTCGCGATCGGAACTCGAGCGTCTCTTCTCGCTTCTGAAGGGCATCGACACGGCGCAGCCCACCACGTCGGCGGGCTTCCTCCGAGATGTGAAATCGGCGATCGGCCTCAGCATGTGGCTTGATAAGCCGCGCCCGGTTCCGGGCGATCTCGTGACCATCAAGGCCGAAGCCGATAGCGACTGTTATCTCACCGTCATCAGCGTCGACGCCGAAGGCACCGCGACTGTGCTGTTTCCAAGTGACTTCCAGCCCGACAATCTATTGAAGGCCGGCACGTCCGTCAGCATTCCGCCGCCGAACGCGCGCTTCCAGCTCCGCTATAAGGAAGAAGGCAGCGAAACGGTGCTCGGACGGTGTTCGACGCGGTCTGCGCCGCCGTTCGGAATTGAGCATGATTTCCTGCACCAGCGTTTCACGGTTCTTGGAAACTGGGAGAACTTCATCGAGGACACGTTGGTGACCGACTGGGAAATGCGCACCAACCCGGAAAAAGCCGAGCGCGCCCGCATCGCGCGAATCGGTTCCGTCCGCCGCCGTCAGGATCGCGGCGAAAGGATCGATCCGCCGCTTCCCGACGTCGTAACCGAGCGACCGCTGCGCGACGGGCGCGCCGTCCTCGTGCTGGGGCTGAAGTAGCGCCTCAACGCGATTGCAAACCCGCGAATTGGCGTTTTCACGGGACTGTCACACGCCATAGGTGCGGAAAGGCATCGCTCCGTATGCCAATCGCATCCACGTACTCGCCTTCAGGAGAGAATCCGGCAACCCTGGAGAGCGTTTGGGTTCGGAAAGGCTTTACAGCAGGGGCCGAGATACCTAAATGCACCCCTTCAATATTGTATCCAGAGCCGACATCGCTCGGCTGCCGCGCGCGAAACCGGATAGCTCTTCCCCAGGAGGTTCTTTCGCGATGGAGAAGTTTGCGACCGCCCTTGAAATGGTGACCGAGATGAAGCCGGACCTTCCGGTCTTCGCCGCTCGTCCCCATGCGGCGGGACGTGCCGCTCGCTGGTTTATCAACAATTTTCCGGGTGAGGTCGCCTACGCCTACAAGGCGAACAGCTCGGTCTTTCTCTTGGGCGCGCTCTACGGCGCCGGCATCAAGCAGTTCGATGTTGCCTCCGTCGCGGAGCTCGAGGACGCAGCGACGATTCCGGGCGTCCGTTTGCACTTCATGCATCCAGTAAAGTCGCGCTACGCCATCCGCCGCGCTTATTTCGATTACGACATCAAATGCTTCGCGCTCGATACCGAAGACGAGCTGCAGAAAATCGTCGAGGAGACCGAGGGCGCCAAGGACCTCGAGCTCTTTGTTCGCGTTTCCGTTCCGGCGAAGAACAGCCGCGTACCGCTGGAGCACAAATTCGGGATCACCGGCCAGAAGGCACAGCGGCTGCTCGTCAAGGCGCGTCAGGTCGCCGACGAGCTTGGCATAACGTTCCACGTCGGCTCTCAAACAACGACGCCTGACGCCTACACGATGGCGTTCGAGGAAGTGAAGAAGCATATCGTCAAGGCCGGCGTCGTCGTCGATGCGATCGACATCGGCGGCGGTTTTCCATCGCGCTACACCGACAGCGTACCCGCGCGCTTGTCCGACTTCATCGAGGTGATCAAGGCATCGATGGCGAAGATGCCCGTGACCGAGGAATGCCGCCTGATCTGCGAGCCCGGCCGCGCACTCGTCGCGGAAGCCGAGAGCCTGATCGTCAAAGTCGACCTCAGGAAGCCCGGCAATCAGCTCTATATCAACGATGGCTCTTACGGTGCGCTATTCGACAGCGCGCATCTGGGTTTCGTTTTCCCCGTCCGTCTGATCCGCCCGGATCTCGATCCGAACGAGCCGCTTGAGCCGTTTGAGTTCTGGGGGCCAACGTGTGACTCTATTGATCACATGAAGGGGCCCTTCATGCTCCCCGCTTCGGTGCGCGAAGGCGACTACATCGAGATTGGCAACCTCGGCGCTTACGCCCGCGCGATGGGAACGCGCTTCAACGGCTACGGCGAATACCTCGACGTTATCCTCCAGGACGAGCCGATGTATTCGATCTATACGGAAGATCTCGAACCGATCGCGCGCAACGCGTAGGCTGTACTGTCGTCCTCGGGTTTGCCCCGAGGATCGAACTCGCAGTTTTTTCGCGGCACTATGGTTCTTCGGGGGGGGCCTAGTTCGACGCCTTCGCGAGCGCAACGAGCTTTGGCTCGGCCCGATAGTTCTCTGGGAACAGCCGCTTCAAATTCTGCACCTTCGGAATGTCGTTGATCGCGATGTACGGATATGTGGGATGGAGTGCCAGGAAGTTCTGGTGGTAATCCTCCGCCGCGTAGAAGGTGCGCCCCGGTTCGACGGTCGTCACAACCGGCTCAGGGAAAACATGAGCCCCATCGAGCTGCTTGATGTAAGCCGCCGCGATTTTCGTCTGCTCATCCGACATCGGGAAAATCGTCGAGCGATATTGCGTGCCGGTGTCCGGCCCCTGATGATTGAGTTCCGTCGGATCGTGCGCCACCGAGAAATAAATCTGCAGCAGCCGTCCGTAGCTCACTGTTTTCGGATCGAACGTCACTTGCACGGATTCGGCATGCCCCGTTGTTCCGGTGCCGACCATCTCGTAGTGTGCAGCCTTCTCCGCGCCACCCGTATATCCCGAGACGGCATCGGTAACACCGTTGACATGCTGGAAGACACCCTGCACGCCCCAGAAGCAGCCGCCGGCAAATACGGCTGTCTCCAGGTGGCCCTGAGGCCCAGCCTGCTCATCGAGCGTTGGAGGCGGTACGCGCTTGCCTTCTTCTGCTCCGACACCCGCGCCGCCGAACGCGCCTAAGATCGCGACGAGCGCGGTAGTTGCAGCGAGCCAGAAAAAAGACCGCCCCGAACTGATAAACGATGATGCCATAAGACACTCCCGCGATAGGACTGCACCGAGCGTAATAGCCCACTGCAGCTCATTCGTCGGCATGTCATCGTTCGTTACAGCGCATGTCCCAGGTCACGTCTTCTTGAGGCGGCTGCTCACCTACTTCGAAATGCGCGAAATCTTCGTGCCTTCGAGCGTCAGGTTATACATCAGGCCCTTCGGATCGAGGATGAAACCAACGACTGGGCTCGTGATCTTGTTCGTATCGATCGAACCCCCCGCCCCGACAGTGATAATGGCGACTGACGCATCGGCCCCGACCTTCCAGCCCGCCGTACCGCGAAACTGACGAAGAGCTTCGGGAGTCATGAAGGCAATGATGACGGATCGTTCCTGGACGCCGAGCTGGAATCCGAACGATGCCGATACGGTATTGTAATAGCCCGCGTTGCGTCCATGGATGAGCAGCGCGCCCTCGCCATATTCGCCCCCGAAGCCGAAGCCCGCCTTCACGATCGACGGAAACACCAGAATGCCGACGGCCTTGTTCGCAAGCTCGCGCGCACCGCCGATTTTGTAGAAAAAGCGGTCGAGCGTTTCGTGCACGCCGGCATCGATCTCGCGCGCAGAAGCCGCATGACTTTGCGGCGCCGACACGACCATGGCGACGATCGCGAACAGCGCGAAACTCATTCCCTTGATGGACATTTTTGTCTCCCTCACTCCCCCTGGACGCCATGCCTGTGCTTCATGGCCGAATTTCGCATACTCGGCAAAAAATCAGGCTGTCGAACGAAGTGCGCCGATTAACGATGTTCGCCAGGAAAGACAAATGCCCCGGCGAGGCCGAGGCAGGAATTGCCGATTGTTCGGGATGGGCGCTGGATGGTTCGTAGAGACCGTCGCTGGCTTACTGCACGGCAACCCAGATTAGTGCCATCGCCGTCGCGCCGAACGCCAAGCTCACCGGCAGCATTACGATCTGCACCATCGCTTCGCGGCCGCTGATGAAGCCTGTCGCAATATCGACCCGGCCACGCAGGAATTGGTGGAAGCTACGCTGTCGGCGAGCGGACTGTTGACCGGCCGCATTGAACGCACCCAAAGTCATCCCGCCGAGATACATCGCGAAAATCGCGGTGACGACGGCGATCGCCAGTCCCGCTTCGCGGTCGAATGGAGCGAAGCATGTCCAACTCAGGAGGAGGAACCATGCGCAGCATCCAAGCGCGATAAGAATGGGCGCCGGGTGAACGGAATAGTCGAAAGCCGCTGCCGGTTGTGCAATCCGCGATCGGGAAACAGCGGCGGAGCTGACGGACCGGTCGAGCCGCGCCTCGGTCTGCCGGAGGAAGCGGTCATTCGAAATAGGAATGAAGGTCATGAGGAAGCTCCCTTCTGTTGGTCGTTCGCCGGAGCCGTGGTCCATTTTATGGTGCTTCCGGACGCAACCGAACATCGGGCCGTCCAAATAAGAAATCCAACGCATCATTTTTCTAGAAATAATTTATAAAATCGATTGATCGCGATGTGGCGCGTACAAGCCGAGGGGGAATGCCCGCAGGGCTTTGATTGATGCGGCGGCACGTTACATTGCCGAAACCGATCAGCGACGATGCACTCTTTCAGTTGAGGTGGCGGGGGAGCTCATGGAATTGGCGAAAACACTCGGACTGTTCATTATCACTGCGATGGCAGAAATTCTTGGCTGTTATCTCCCCTACCTTTGGCTCCGAAAAAGCGGATCGCCGTTGCTTCTCGTCGGCGCAGCAATCAGCCTGATCATCTTCTCGTATCTATTGACCCTGCACCCTGAAGCGGCGGGCCGTGTCTATGCCGCGTACGGCGGCGTGTACGTCACGGTGGCGATTATCTGGCTTTGGCAGGTGGACGGCATCTCTCCGAGCGCCACCGACCTTCTGGGTGTGATCGTCACGCTCATCGGCATGGCAATCATCGTTCTTGGCGGTTGGAAAACAAGTCCATAGCGATAGCCGGCGTCAAGCGCGCCGGTTCGCGGCCGAGTTGATCCAAGCCCTTGAAAAAATGAAAAATTTATGGTGGGCGGTACAGGGATTGAACCTGTGACCCCACGCGTGTGAAGCGTGTGCTCTACCGCTGAGCTAACCGCCCGTGTTGGGAACGGACCTTATGCGAGGCGCCGGATCGGGCTGTCAAGTTGCAACCGGAGCAGGGTGACGCCGTCAGGGTCTCGGAGCCGCTGCCGGAAGCATCGAGGCGGTATCGAGGATAGCCTCGATCGCGGTGCGGCTCGCGCGTCCCGCCGAAATTTCGCTCTTCGGCGCATAGGCAGTGACGATTGCCGCACGCCCTTCGCCGCCGATGACAAGCAGGAAACGTGATTCCGGACCCTCAGCGCCTTTGGCGTCTGCCAACACGTAAGTATGCGCGTCCGTCCGCTTCAAGCCACCGTCCGCATAGGCGGCATTGGCATAACCGAGGCTCGCCAGAAACTCGAGAAACTGAGTGCCTTTGAACTCGTGCAGGGCCTCAGGAGGCAATTCCGAGACCTCGATCGTAATGCCGGATGCGTCTTGGCGAATCGACGGAATTTTGCCCGAGACGGTTTTGAAATCATCGGGCACTTCGAGCGAAACCGGTCCAACCGTAGCTTTCTTCGTGGCGGCGGCATCAACCGCCCCGGCAAATGCGAGGGAGAGCACGGCAAGAACCGCGATCGCGATATGCCGAAGGTTCAACGTCACGATCATGCAAAGTCCTCGAGATCAAAAGGCCCGCGCGGCACCGCCACATCCCGCGCTCTCCCACGACTGAAGGTCGAGACGCAACAAAACTCTGCGTACCAGGCTCAAAGGTGCACTGCGACCCCTCGCCAAAGTTGTCTGAAGAGGCCGTTCTTCCGTGAATTCCGCGCGTTTGTCACCGATGTGAGGCGAAGGGGTCCTTGCGCCCCCTCCGTCATAGTGCCATGTCTCCCGGCAAAGACGCACGATGTCGGGGGGCGCTGGGGGCGACTTCTCAAATCGAAGTCGTTGGGGAGGACGATTTGGAGCCAGCGGAGCCGCAACGCCCGAGTCTGATTTCTTTGGGCCTGAACAGAATTGGCCTTCTGGGAATCAGAGCACCGATTTTATCGGCTGTCGTCGTCGTTCTATTGACCCTTGCAGCGGCCGCCGGCATTTCCCGTCTGAAGGTCGACGACAGTCTCTCCGAGCTGTTCCGCACGAATACCCCCGAATTCAAGACCTATGAGGAAATCGACAAGCGATTTCCGTCGAGCGAGTATGACGTTCTGGTCGTCGTCGAAGGCAAAAAGCTCCTGACACGGGAAGGCCTGACGGCGTTCGCCAATGCGGCCGCCGATCTGCAACTGGTGGACGGTGTTGATGGCATCGTGTCGATGCTGTCGGCCCGCGGAAAACCGGATGCGACCGGCTACGCGGCGCCAATCGTGCCGGACGACCTGCCGGACGATCCCGTCGAATTCGACAAGATCCTCGACGCGCTGAAAACCAACGACATCGTCAAGGGCAAGTTTCTGTCGAATGATGGTCAGCTTGCACTGATGGTTCTGGCGCTCGACCGAAAGGTCGTCGCCGACAAGTCTGCCAAGGTTGTCATCGGTGAGATAGAACAGACGGCCAAGCAGGACCTCAATCCCGCCGAACTGTCCGTGAAGCTTGCCGGTGCGCCGGTGATGCAGCTCGAGATCCGCAACGCGGTCGAGCGCGACCAGATTGTCTATAACGGCATGGGCCTGCTGTTCGGGGCGGCCATCGCAGCGCTCTTCTTCCGGCGCATCTCGCTGATGCTCGTCGCGGCCTTGCCGCCCGTCATTGCCGTTGCGTGGTCACTGGGGTTGCTCGGCTGGCTGCACTTCAAGCTCAACCTCTTCCTCAACGTCATGACGCCGCTCATCATGGTGATGGGCTTTGCGGACAGCATGCAGATGGTGTCCGCGTTCCGCATTCGTCTTCGAGAGGGTGACACCAAGTTCGAGGCCGTTCGCTTTGCGATTCTCGTCGTCGGTCCGGCGTGCGTTCTGGCGCACGGTGCGGCGCTCTTGTCATTCTTGGCATTGCTGTTCTCGGAATCGGGCCTGATCCGCACCTTCGGAGAAGCCGGCGCGATGGCGGTCTGCATCTCCTTCTGTGCAGTAATCGTCGTGTTGCCGATCCTGGCCCTCCTGCTCGTCCGCAACGAGAAGACGCTCGCGCGCGATCATACGCCCGCCGACGGCATGATGGACGCACTCGGTGTCTTCGTCGGTGGGGTCGTCGATCGCGTCGTCAAGCACTCGGTGGTCTATACGCTGATCGCGCTCGCGCTGTTCGGCTATTTCGCCTCGCTGCACCTGCGGCTTGAGCCGAGATACCGCCTTGCTGACCAGGTGCCCGACCGCGAGCAGGCAATCGCCGCGACGGGGCGCATCGATTCAAAGCTGACCGGCGCCAACCCGTTTCACGTCATGATCCAATGGCACAACGGCGCCAGCCTTTACGATCCCGCGACGCTGAAGGTGATCGAGGAGACGCATATCGCCCTCGAGAAGGCGGCCGGACTTGGAAACGTTTGGTCGCTGGAAAGCCTGCGCCGCTGGCTGCGCGAGAACGGCACCGACAACGTCGAGACGATCAAGAAGTACGTTCATCTCCTTCCGGAACACCTGGTCCGTCGCTTTATTGCGAAGGACGAGAAGGCCGTTCTCGTAACGGGGCGCTTGCCCGATGTTGACGCCAGCAAAATTCTACCGCTGGTCCACAATGTCGATAAGGCACTCGATCCCGTTCGCAAGGCGTATCCCGAGTATCAGATATCCGTCACGGGGCTGCCCGCGCTCGCTGCGCGAAACAGTTACCGAATGATTTCGCAGCTCGACGAAAGCATTCCGCTCTGCGTGCTCGTCGCGGCAATCCTGCTTGCGCTGGCGTTCCGCTCGCCGTTCGTCGGATTCATAAGCTTGTTGCCGGGGCTTTTCCCCGTCGTCACCGCCGGCGCGATGCTTTATTTCATGGGCGGCGGCCTGGAATTTTCGTCCGTGGTTGCGCTGATTGTCGTGTTCGGCCTCGGTGTCGATGCCCTCATTCACTTCCTCAACCGCCTGAGACTTGAAGAAAAGCCCGGTGTGCCGCCGGAACTCGCGATCCGTCGTGCCCGCGTGTTGGTCGGCCCTGCGATCATTCTGACAACGATCGTTCTGGCATTCGGTCTCGGCGTCACAATCTTCTCGGATCTCCCATCGCTCAGGCTCTTCGGCCTCGTGTGCGGCGTGACCCTCATTGCGTCGCTGATCGCGGACCTCGTATTTTTGCCCGCGACGATCCTCGTTTACCGCCGGTATATCAGCGGCCATGATGTTTGAGTTTGCCGCCGTCAGAGGTTGCGGACGGACGATGTTCAAGGCTTACTGTGGCCTTCGGCAATGGCGGTCCGGAGCACACAGTGACAAAGAAGCTCGTTGTCATCTTGGCAAATGCCAACCCCCACAGTGACGATGCCATCGGCGCTCCGATCTTCCAGGCATCGGTCGCTGCCGCGATGGGCTATCAGGTGGAGGTTATTTGCACCGGCGTCACCGCGGAGATTCTGAAGCAGGGCGTCGCAGAAGCCCTTCACGTCAAAGCCGCTGATCCCCGCTCGATCTACGATTTCATAAAGGAAGCGCACGCCGCGGGTGTGCGCTTTCATTGTTTCTCGACTGGCCTCGACGCCTGCGCCCTGCGAAAGGAGGATCTGATCGCCGAATGCAGCGGGGTCATCGGAGCCGCGCATTTCGTCGAAGAAATAATGGAAGGCGATTGCCGCGTTCTTACTTACTGACGCAGGTTCCGGCAAAACGGTCGAGCGCAGCCCTCAACTCGCGATAATCGTCGATGACCGCATCGGGCCCGAACGACGCCACCGGATCGATGCTGTAGCCGAAGCTGACGGCAACGACGGGCACCCGCGCCGCCTTCGCAGTCCGGATGTCGGTCTCGCTGTCGCCGATCATGATGCTGCTCTCGGCATTTCCTCCCGCCCGCGCGATCGTGCCGGTCAAGTGGCGAGGATCGGGTTTATAGGCGCCGAGACTGTCGCGGCCGGTCACGGCGGAGAAATAGCCGTCGAGCTTCATCGCCTTGAGCACCTGATGTGCCTGCTGTTCCATTTTGTTCGTGCAGACGGCGAGCGTTGCGCCCGCGGCTTTGAGGTCGTCGAGCGATGCGATCACGTGCGGGTAGGGGACGCTGTAATCCGCGATATGCGCGGAATAGTAGGTCAGAAAGACTTCGAAGAGATCGTGCAACTCGCGCTCGGAGAGCTTCCGCCCATGAGCTTTGACGGCGCCGTCGATCATGGCAAGGGCGCCATGACCGACGAACTGACGAATCTCGAGTTCATTGACTCGATCGAGCCCGAGCGTCTTCAGCACATAATTCGTCGCTTCGGCAAGATCGGGCGCCGTATCGACCAGCGTACCGTCCAGGTCGAAGACGATGGTCCAATCCTTCATGCGTTCTCCTCGTCTTTTCAAAGTATACCGTAGGCGCCCCGCCAGCCTCTGTCACGGCGTCACGAAGCTCTGATACAACCGCTCGGCTTGAAAGCGCCGCATCGTCAGCCTATTGAGGGCCGCGGCTCGGCGACGCGGCGAACCGTTTTGGTCTATGGGGGCACCATGAGCACAGACGATTGGAAGCGACAGGCCGCGGAGCAGGCCCTGAGCTATGTCGAAGACGGCATGAAGCTCGGCCTCGGAACGGGCTCGACGGCAGCCAAATTCGTCGAGCTTTTGGGAGCGAGGGTTAGAAGTGGCCTGAACGTCGTATGTGTGCCAACGTCCGAGGCGACGCGCGCGCAGGCGGAGGCTCTGAATATCCCGCTGACAACTTTAGATGAAACCCCGGCGCTCGATCTGACCGTTGATGGCGCCGACGAAATCGACGAAGAGCTGCGTCTCATCAAGGGAGGTGGGGGAGCTCTTCTTCGGGAAAAGATCGTGGCCGTCGCCTCCGACCGACTGGCAATTATCGCAGACCACACGAAGCGCGTCGACGTTCTGGGGCGTTTCCCGTTGCCGATCGAGGTCGTTCCCTTTGGTCTCGCCGCAACCAAGCGTCTCATCACGAAGCTCGCAGAGGATTCCGGCTGCGACGGCGAGATCAAGCTACGTCTCGGGTCAGCCGGAAAGCCTTTCGTAACCGACAATGGCAACCGCATTCTCGATTGTGCGTTCGGCGCGATTGACGATCCCGAAGCGCTGGACGACGCTTTGAAGCTGGTACCAGGCGTCGTGGAGAGCGGGCTTTTTCTCGGCATAGCCGATATCGGCATCATCGCCGGGCCAAAAGGCATCGAAGTTCTATCGGGTATTGAAATCGATTTCGAAGAGGAAATTTGATCATGGGCCAGCTGCTGCGGATAATTGCTTTGTTCCTCGTTTGCTTTTCCGGCGCGGCGCTTGCTGATGATGCGCCTCAGACGCCGCCGGATCCGGCGCGCGTGGCCGCAGCCCGCGATCTTCTGGAAGTCACCGGCGTCACGAAGCAGATGGACGGTATGGTCGACGCCATGTCTCGTGGCTTTGCCAAAGGCGCGAATGCCGACAATTCGGAGGCCGGTAAGAAGCTTTCCGATCAGTTCGACACCAGCATGAAGAAGCTGCTCGAATACAAGGATCAGATGATCACCGATTTCGCCAATCTCTACGCCGAAACGTTCACCGCCGAAGAGATGAAAGCCGTTGCCGATTTCTATCGCTCCGGCGCTGGCGCCAAGTTCATTTCCAAGACACCTGAACTGATGAAGAAGGGCGCCGAGATCGGCATGAAATACAGCGCCAAGATCGCCGACGAGATGAAGGCAAGCCAGACGCCGCCGCTCCCCGCAGATCAGAAATAAGTCCGGCTTAGATTCGCGCGATGGCAGATTTTGAATTCGATCTCTTCGTAATTGGTGCGGGGTCGGGCGGCGTCAGGGCCGCCCGTATTGCAGCGAGCCATGGCGCCCGCGTCGGAATAGCGGAAGAGTATCGCGTCGGCGGCACCTGCGTGATCCGCGGGTGCGTCCCGAAAAAGCTGCTCGTCTATGCGAGTCGCTTTTCCGAAGAGTTCCACGACGCTGAAGGCTTTGGATGGACGTTGCCGGAGAGAGCGTTCGATTGGCGCTCGCTGATCGCCGCGAAGGACAAGGAGATCTCGCGCCTCGAAGCCGCCTACCGCGCAACGCTCGATAAATTCAAGGTCACGATCTTTCCGGAACGGGCCACGTGCCTTTCCGAGAATGAGGTGCGCCTCGCCGCCTCCGGACGCACGATTTCCGCAAAAACAATTCTTATCGCGACCGGCGGCCATCCGAATGTTGACCGCAAGCTGCCCGGGGTCGAGCACGTCATCACGTCGAACGAAGTCTTCCACCTGAAAGAGCTGCCACGTCGCATCGTCATCGCCGGCGGCGGCTACATCGCGACCGAGTTCGCATGCATTTTTCATGGTCTGGGCTCCGACGTCACGCTGATCTATCGCGGCGAAAAGATCCTTCGCGGCTTCGACGAAGACCTGCGCGATGGTCTTGTTGCGGCCATGCAGGCGCGCGGCATTCGCATCATCAACGAGCACGTCTTCACGAACATCGAAAAGACGCCGGTCGGCCTCGTCGGCACGATCACGGGCGGGGAGAAACTCGAAGCCGACCAGATTCTGTTCGCGATTGGCCGCTCACCGAACGCGCGGAATCTCGGCCTCGAAAATCTCGGCGTCCACCTCGATACCGGCGGCGCCATCGTCGTCGATAACGCGTCACAAACGACGGTGCCGTCGATCTATGCGGTCGGCGACGTCACCAATCGTGTCAACCTGACGCCGGTCGCAATCCGCGAAGGCCACGCCTTTGCCGACACCGTATTCGGCAACAAACCGTGGCACGTCGATTACGCGACGATTCCCACGGCGGTTTTCTCGTCACCGGAAATCGGCACTGTCGGTTTCACAGAGCAGGAAGCGCGCGCTCAATATGGCGCCGTCGATATTTATAAGGGCAGCTTCCGCCCGATGAAGGCGATCCTCGCCGGACGCGAGGAACGGATGCTGATGAAGCTCGTTGTCGAAGCTACAAGCCGTCGGGTGCTCGGCGTTCACGTGCTCGGACCCGACGCGGCGGAAATCGTGCAGATGGCAGCGATTGCCGTGCGCATGGGGGCAACGAAAGCCGATTTCGATGAAACGATGGCCTTGCATCCATCGGCCGCAGAAGAACTTGTGACTTTGCGGGAAAAATGGCTGGCTCCCGGCGAAGCGGCGGCTTGATCGGGGCATTGCCTCGCCGTATGGGTTCGGCCTTCCCCAATCGACGACACGAGGGTTACATGGCGCGGCTTCGCGAAAAAATCGCAATCGTAACGGGATCAGGCGGAGGCATCGGCGCTGCGATCGCGGAACGCTTCGCCGCCGAAGGCGCGCATGTCTGGGTGACGGATATCAATGGCGAGAGCGCAGAAGAAACCGTTCGCAAGATCAAGGCGCAGGGCGGCGCCGCGACCGCGATGGTCGTCGACGTCTCGAAAGGCCAGGACGTCACGGCACTCCTCCGCAACATCGAGAATGCGCACGGCTACGTTGATATCGTGGTCAACAATGCCGGCGTCCTGGTTCGTGGCGAGGTTCGTCAGCTCTCCGATGCGGACTGGACGAAACTTCGGGAAGTCAATCTCGATGCGATTCTAAGAGTCTCGCGCGATGCGCTGCCATTGCTCCGCAAATCGAAGTCGGCATCGCTGATCAATATCTCGTCCATCATGGCGCATCGCGGCCTGCGCCCGCTCGCGGCCTACACCGCAACCAAGGGCGCCATTACCGCCCTGACGAAGGGGCTTGCGGTGGAATACGCGCCTTACAACGTCCGGGTAAATTCGATTGCACCGGGTTACGTCGAAACCGGCATTACGGACCGCATCCTTAAGCTGCCGCCCGTCAAAAAGGCATTGATCGACAAAACCCCCATGGGCCGCCTGGGAACACCCGAAGATATGGCTGGTGCGGCCGTCTTCTTTGCCTCCGACGACAGCCTATATTGTACGGGATCGGAGTTGGCGGTGGACGGCGGTATGAGTGCTGGTCTCTAAGCATTGAATCTTCCGGAAAAGGGGCGCTGGCATCCGCTGCCGATATCACCTATAAGCGCCCCGAGATGATATGCCACAGAGCAGGAGAAGGCGCCGCCTCCGGGCCGGCGTCCGATATCTGCTTTTCAGGAGTTTACGATGGCGTCTAGCGCCCAAGCCGAAAAATGGTCGCCAGAAAGCTGGCGCGTCCGAACGATCATGCAGGTGCCGGACTATCCGGATGCGAAAGCGCTCCAGGACGTGGAAGCGCGTCTTGCGACGTTCCCGCCGCTCGTTTTTGCGGGTGAAGCGCGCGAGTTGAAAAAGCAGCTTGCCGGGATCGCGGGCGGCCGTGGTTTCCTGCTCCAGGGCGGGGATTGTGCTGAAAGCTTTGCCGAGCATCGCGCCGACAACATCCGCGATTTCTTCCGCGTCTTCCTGCAGATGGCTGTCGTCCTGACCTATGCCGGCGGCGAGCCCGTGACGAAAGTTGGCCGCATTGCCGGCCAGTTCGCGAAGCCGCGCTCAGCGCCGACCGAGAAGCGCGACGGTATCGAATTGCCGAGCTATCGCGGCGACATCATCAACGGCACCGACTTCACGGCCGAGGCTCGGATCCCCGATCCCTATCGCCAGCTCGAAGCCTACCGCCAGTCGGCGGCCACGCTGAACCTCATCCGCGCTTTCGCGACCGGCGGTTATGCCGATCTCGATCGCGTGCATCAGTGGAACATGGGTTTCGTGAAGGACAGCCCGCAGGGGCACCGTTATCAGGAGCTGGCTGACCGTATCTCGGAGACGCTCAACTTCATGCGCGCCTGCGGGATGACGCCCGAGAACACGCCGCAGCTCAGAGGCACGAGCTTCTACACCAGCCACGAAGCGCTGCTTCTCGGCTATGAGGAGGCGCTGACGCGCAAGGACTCGACCAGCGGCGACTGGTACGCGACAAGCGGCCATATGATCTGGATCGGCGACAGAACCCGCAATCCGGATCACGCGCACGTAGAATACTGCCGCGGCATCAAAAACCCGATCGGCCTCAAGTGCGGCCCGTCGCTCGACCCCGACGGTCTGCTGCGCCTGATCGATCTTCTGAACCCGAAAGACGAGCCCGGTCGCCTGACCCTGATCTGCCGCTTCGGCTACGACAAGGTCGAAGCCCACCTGCCGAAGCTCATCCGTGCGGTGAAGAAAGCTGGCCGCTCGGTGGTCTGGTCATGCGATCCGATGCACGGCAACACGATCTCGGCCGTCAACGGCTACAAGACGCGGCCGTTCGATCGAATCCTGAAGGAAAGCCTGTCGTTCTTCGAGGTGCATCGCGCCGAGGGCACGCATGCGGGCGGCATTCACGTCGAGATGACGGGGCAGAACGTCACCGAATGCACGGGCGGCGCGACGGCGATTTCCGAGCAGGATTTGTCGGACCGCTATCACACCCACTGCGACCCGCGTCTCAATGCGGATCAGGCCTTGGAGCTGGCTTTCCTCGTTGCCGAGCAATTGAAGAAGGAGCGGGATGCCGAAAGCCATCCCGAGCCCAAAACGCTGATTGCATAGCTGCCGGGATTACCCTTGCGCCAGTGATGCTGTATGCTGAGCAGCGGCCCAAAAAGAGCGGGCTGCTGTCTTCGTCTCGCGGATTGCGCGTCATGGCGTTGCGTGGTTTCGTCGTTATGGCAATTCTGGCGGCGCTTGCTGTGCCATTAGCGCACGCGTCGCGCCCGCGCACCGCTGGCACAGTTCACAATGGCACCATCTGCTGGGACCCCGACGTCGAATTCCCCGTCCCCTGCGATGACGACGATGATTGAATCCCGTGATTTATCCGCAAAGTGCCCCATCCGGCCTTCGATCACCTTCTCCCAAGGGGAGAAGAAAAAATACTTTCCTCTTCCGGAACGGGAGAGGATGCCCAAAGGGCAGATGAGGGACTTCGGTTCTGGACCTTGAGAGCGACGGACCGTAAATACGGGACATGACCACGCCTCTTTCGCTCAAGATCGCCCTCGCGCAGCTGAACCCCATCGTCGGGGATTTGAAGGGCAACGCTGAACGCGCCGTCGCGGCGCATGCGCGCGCGAAAGAGCTTGGCGCCGACGTCGTCGTCTTTTCGGAACTCTTTCTGAACGGCTATCCGCCGGAAGATCTGGTTCTGAAGCCCGCGTTCCAGCAGGCAACCCACGCCAGGCTCGAGTGGCTCGCGGCCACCTGCGCGGACGGTCCGGCTATCTTAATCGGCACGATCTGGACCGAAGGACACAAGGTTTACAACGCCGTCGCGTTGCTCGATGGCGGACGCGTGCAGGCGGCGACGTCGAAGGTCGATCTGCCCAACTACGGCGTCTTCGACGAGAAGCGCGTCTTCGCGACGGGACCATTGCCCGGACCGTTGAATGTCCGCGGTGTCCGCATTGGCCTCCCGATCTGCGAGGATATCTGGGGAACGGAAGTCGTCGAGACGCTCGCCGAGACTGGCGCCGAGATTCTGATCTCGCCGAATGGCTCGCCATTCGATTGGCCGAAACCCGATAACCGGATGAACGTCGCGGTGACGCGCGTCACGGAAAGTCGTTTGCCGCTCATATATCTCAATCAGGTCGGCGGCCAGGACGAGTTGGTTTTCGACGGCGCATCCTTCGTCCTGAATACCGATCGGAGCCTCGCCGTGCAGCTTCCCGCTTGGCGTGAGGCCGTCGCCTTGACCGAATGGACGAAATCCAATCACGGCTGGGTCTGCGCGCGCGGCGAAATCGCGAAGCTCAGCGAGGGCCCGGCTTCGGCCTATCATGCCTGCGTGCTCGGCCTCAAAGACTACGTCGACAAGAACGGCTTTCCCGGCGTCGTGCTTGGGTTATCCGGCGGCATCGATTCCGCCCTCGTTGCCGCGATTGCGGTCGATGCGCTCGGGCCCGACCGCTTGCATGCGATCATGCTGCCGTCGAAATACACCTCCGACGACAGCCTTGAAGATGCGGCCGCTTGCGCGAATGCGCTCGGCATCCGTTACGACAAGGTTTCGATCGAGCCAGCCGTCGCCGGTCTGACTTGGGGACTCAAGGATCTCTTCACCGGCACGAATGCTGATATCACCGAAGAGAATTTGCAAAGCCGCGTGCGCGGCACGATCCTGATGGCGGTGTCGAATAAATTCGGCGGCATGGTTGTCACGACTGGCAACAAGAGCGAAATGTCCGTCGGCTACGCCACCCTCTATGGCGACATGAATGGCGGGTTCAATCCGATCAAGGATCTCTACAAGACGGAAGTCTATGAACTCGCACGCTGGCGCAACGCCCATCTCCCCGAGGGCGCGCTCGGCCCGTCCGGTGTCGTGATCCCCGATCGCATTCTGACGAAGGCGCCGACCGCCGAGTTGCGTGCCAATCAGACTGACCAGGATTCGCTTCCTCCTTACGAAGAGCTGGACGACATCCTGAATTGCCTTGTCGAAAAGGAATTGCCGGTCGCCGAGGTTATCGCACGAGGCCACGCCGCCGAGACCGTGAAGAAGATCGAGCGGCTGCTCTATCTCGCCGAATACAAGCGGCGCCAGGCTGCACCCGGCGTCAAGATTTCTTCGCGCAATTTCGGTCGCGACCGCCGCTATCCGATCACCAACAGGTTTCGGGAGGATGTGGCGCAGCTGGCGGAAAAGCCGGCCTCCGCCACAAAATCTGCAGCGCGGAGCAAGGCAACTTAGCGCCGTCATCCCAACCTTCGACACGCCTTCCGGCGTGCTCGTCGAGGATGACGGTTTTCACTAAACCTTGCGTTCGACGGCGCGCGCTGTAGGTTGCGCGCAAACTCCAACCAACAATCGAGCCTTCGATGAAACCACGCGTCCGTTTCGCACCGAGCCCAACGGGGCGCATCCATATCGGCAATATCCGGACTGCGGTGCTCAACTGGCTCCTCGCTCGCAAGCACGGCGGCACGTTTTTGCTGCGTCTCGACGATACCGACACCGCGCGTTCGACCGAAGAATTCGCGAACGCGATCCGTGACGATCTCACGTGGCTCGGTTTGACCTGGAATGAAGAAGCCCGACAGCAGGATCGAACAGCCCTCTATGAGGAAGCAGCGGCTACGCTGAAGGCGGATGGCGCACTTTATCCGTGCTTCGAAACGGAAGAGGAACTGGATCGCCGCCGCAAACGTCAGCTCGCCATGCACAAGCCGCCAATCTACGACCGCGCGGCGCTGAAGCTTTCCGACGACGAGATCGCAACGCGCATCGGCCGCGGCGACAAACCCCATTGGCGGTTCCGCCTGCCCAACACGAGCGAAGAACGCGGACTGACGCCACAGCCGACGCTCGTCTCATGGAACGACCTGATCCGTGGCGACCAGACGGTGGATCTCGGCTCGCTCTCCGATCCCGTGCTCATCCGCGAGGACGGGACGTTCCTCTACACATTTACGAGCGTGGTCGATGACATTGCATTCGGTATTACGCATATCGTGCGCGGCGAGGATCACGTGACGAATACCGGCGTGCAGATGGCGATCTTCGAAGCGATGGGCGCGACGCCGCCGGAATTCGGTCATCACTCCTTGCTCATCGGCGCGGATGGGCAGGCACTCTCGAAGCGGCTCGGCGCGCTATCGGTGCAGAGCTTCCGTGACGAAGGCCTTGAGCCGATGGCCGTTCTCTGTCACGCGGCGCTCGTTGGGACATCCGACGCCATCGAGCCTTTCAAGTCGCGCGACGAGCTTGCCGCCAAACTCGATTTCGCGAAAATCTCGACAGCACCCGGCCGCTTCGACGTCGCCGATCTCAAAGCGCTGAACAGCAAGCTGCTGCACATGCTGGACTATTCTGACGTGGCGGATCGCCTCCGCACACTCGGCATCGAGGGTCGCGAAGATTTCTGGAACGCCGTGCGCGGAAATCTCGAGCTGTTCGCCGATGCGCGCGTCTGGTGGGATGTCGTCTCACGGACGATCGATCCCATCATCGAGGATTCCAAGATCACCGTTGCGGCGGCAGCGGTCCTACCGCCTGAACCGTGGAGCGAAGCAACGTGGTCGGAATGGACGAGCGCCGTCAAAGCCAGGACCGGTGCCAAGGGTAAAGCGCTGTTTCACCCGCTGAGGCTCGCGTTGACCGGACGCGAAGCTGGACCGGAACTGAAGTTTCTCTTGCCCATGATGGGCCGCGACCGGGTTCTCGCCCGCCTGGAAGGCAAGCGCGCATAAATCGGTCGTCCAGCGCAAGGGCGCCACAGACCCAAAACTGCGTCTTCAGGAAAAATTTAACGGGCGATCCGCAGTATCAGCGGAGCTTCGCCACGGTGGATCCGGATGCTGACGCGACTACTGCGGCTCGGACTGTGTCTGCCAGCCACCCGTGTCGCTCGGCGCCGCAGGAGATCCCTGAGCCTCTGGCAACGCTTCCGATTGTACCGCTGTCGCACTTGTCGTGATCGCCGGAGACGCGGGCGTCCGGGCGGGAGACTGCGCTTCCGCATGGCGTTGTGCGTCGCCGCTGCCGCCTAAGCTGCCCTCGACTTTCTTGTCGCCGTCGGCCGGAACATAATCCGCTGCTTTGCACGAACAGCCCTGCACATATTCCTTGCGATAGCGGAACGCGAACTTCAGTCTCGTATACGGCTGCTGATCTTTGGCTCCTAGCGCCTGTTCCACCGTGCCGCCGGGGTTTGGATAGTAGAAAAGCTCCGAGGGCGCCGCGCAATGCGCCGAGCACACGTCCGCGTCCTGTTCGAAGTGGCTCGGAAGGGTCGAAAAGCTCACAGGGAAATAGAAGCCATCGCACAGGCGAACGCAGAGGGTACGGTAAGTCTGCGCGCCATTGGCAGCATTCGGGTTCCACGTATTTCCGCCGCTCGATTCTTCGTCTTCCCACATGCCGCCGTTGTCCCCGCCAGCCCGCCGCGCCATGGCCGTGTAGTTGGCGCCGCAGTTGTTGCGCGCCAGCTCGCGGACGATGTCGTCCTGGTACGACCGGCCGGATGAACCGAGAATGTCCTGCCGCTGCGCATCGAGATCCGAAAGGCGCCGCTTCGAAGCGTCGACCTGCCGGGCGAGATCCTTGCACTGTGGCGTGTTCTTCAGCGATTTCGTGAACAGGAAATATTCGTAGCAGCCGTGATCGAGGCGCGACTCAGTCTGGTCGACGACTTGTTCGAGCTGCCGAATTTCGTTCTCGACGCGCGGCAGATCCGCTTGCGATTGTCCGTTCTTCTGGTTCTCCTGAACGAGCCGTTGCTCGAGCTGCAGGCAGATCGGGTTTCTCGTGCCCCAATTCGACGCGGAAGGCTGGGGCGGTGCCCCGGGAGATACCGGCGTATTAGCCGGCGGCGGCGACGCGGGATAACCAGGAGCCTGAGCAGGCGGCGGAGCAGGGACGGGCGGAGGCTGCCGATAGACAGGTTCTTGCGGCACCGGCGGGCGGTCGCTCTCTTCCTCGTTGCCGCCGCCACCGAACGGCCACCAGCTTTGCGCCGATGCAACTTCCGTCACGAAAAGCAGCGCAAATGCCATCGCGACCAGCGCAAGTGCCAGCCGACGAATGACGCTGCTGAATGGACTTCCCTGGCTCACGCCTCTTTCCCGACCCCTCGTTGACGGAATTCGCACGCACGCAGCCCGAAGGCGCCCGAACGTGCGCATCCTGGAGCCTAAGCAGCGATTTGCTAGCCGGTCAATTGGGAGCAATTGAGACATCAAGCGTTTTACAAGAGGATTCAGATGCTTGACGGATGACCGGACAAGGGCATAACGCCCCCACGTGGACTTATCCCCGCGCGCCCCGCCTGTGGCATACTCCGCGGTCGATATTTGAAAAGCAGACGTACGAGGTCCGGTTTTGGCGCTCAAGCTATATAACACATTGACCCGGCAGAAGGCCGAGTTCGTGCCCATCGATCCGAAGAACGTGCGGATGTACGTGTGCGGGCCGACGGTCTACGACTATGCCCATATTGGCAATGCGCGCCCCGTCATCGTCTTTGACGTTCTTTACCGGCTGCTCCGCCACGTCTACGAGCCCGATCACGTCACCTATGTCCGCAACATCACGGACGTGGACGATAAGATCAATGCACGTGCGGCTCGCGATTATCCCGATCTGCCGCTCAACGAGGCGATCCGCAAAGTCACCGAAGCGACCGAGAAGCAGTTCCATAAAGACATCGACGCCCTCGGCGTTCTGCCGCCGACGTATGAGCCGCGCGCGACGGAATACATCCGCCGCCCGGAAGGCGGGGAGGACATGGTTTCGCTCATTGAGGCGCTGGTCAGGAACGGCCATGCCTATGTCGCCGAAGATCATGTGCTGTTCGACGTCGCATCGATGCCGGATTACGGTCGCCTGTCGAACCGGTCGCTGGACGAGATGGAAGCGGGTGCCCGGGTCGAGGTCGCGCCCTACAAGAAGGGACCGATGGATTTCGTCTTATGGAAGCCGTCGAAGCGTGGCGAACCGGCATGGCCGAGCCCCTGCGGGATCGCGACGCCGGGACGTCCCGGCTGGCATATCGAATGCTCGGCGATGGCGGGGGCGTTGCTCGGACCCGTATTCGACATTCACGGCGGCGGCATCGATCTGACGTTTCCGCACCACGAGAACGAAATCGCGCAATCGCGCTGCGCGCACAATACGCCAGTGATGGCGAACGTCTGGATGCACAACGGCTTTCTGCAGGTCGAAGGCGAGAAGATGTCGAAAAGCCTCGGCAACTTCATCACGATCCGTGAGCTTCTCGACGACGGCTGGCCGGGCGAGGTGCTGCGGCTCAATATGCTGCGCACGCACTATCGTCAGCCGATCGACTGGACGAAAAAGGGGCTTGAAGAAAGCCAGAAGATTCTCACGAGCTGGTTTTCACAAGATGGCCTCGATGCGAACGACCGCGACCCGCTTTCCAAGGATTTCATCGCAGCGCTGGAAGATGATCTCAATACGCCGAAAGCCATTGCGGAGCTGCACAGATTCGCCGCTGAAAAGGATATCGAAAGTCTTGGCGCAGCACTCGGCTTCCTGGGATTCGACGGCGCAACGCTAAAGCAGGCCGATGAACGCGCGGCCGAGACAGCGCAATCGGTCGCGTCCACGGTCGAACCTTTGATTATCGCCCGCCTCGAAGCGCGGAAGCGCAAGGACTTTGCGGAATCCGACCGCATCCGCGATGAACTCGCAAAAATGGGCATCAATCTCAAAGACACAAAAAATAAGGAAACCGGCGAAATCGAAACGACCTGGGAAGTAGCTCGGTAGTTGCGCCGTCGTCGGCAGGGCGCGCGAGTGCGTCGCAGACCGGCGATCCAGCGCAAGACTTGCTTCGCAATATCGGGTCCTCCGCACGTCTTAAGCCGGGTTCCCGAGGCGTCTCGCGATGCTCGGCCCCGTGGAGGATGACGACTCCTCTTGGCGCTCGAGGCGGCCCGGCCAAAACCGCCTACGCGACCTTGCGGGGGCTTGCGCCCTTCACCACATGGGGATACGCCCATAAGGTATCCATGAGCCCTGAAAAGCCCGAGACAGGCTGGCGAAAACCGGCCAAGAGACCATTCGTTATTGCGATGTCCGACGATTATCCGCTCCGCCCCTTTCTCCCGGCCGACACGATGGCCTTGCGCGACCTCTTCGCGCAATCGGTCGACGAATTGACGGTCGACGATTATGATGAAGATCAGAGGATCGCCTGGGCGTCCACGGCCGAAGACGCGGATGCTTTTCGTACCCGCCTCGCCAATATGCTGACGCTCGTCGTCCAGCTCGACGGCGAATACCTGGGGTTCGGGTCTCTTAAGGACAATAAAACCATTGATATGCTTTATGTACATCCCGACTACGCGGGTGAGGGGGTAGGCACCGCGCTTGCCGATGCGCTCGAAAAGATCGCAGGTGCTCGCGGCGCTGAAGCGGTAACCGTCGATGCCAGCGACACCGCTGTGCCGTTCTTCGAGCGACGCGGCTATATCGCGACGCAGCGCAACTCTGTTCCTCGCGACAACCAGTGGCTTTCCAACACGACCATGGTAAAGCGGCTCGCCGAAGACCAACCGAAGAACCCATCGAAACCGTCATGAGCAAGGAACGCCTTTATCTTTTCGATACGACGCTGCGCGACGGCGCGCAGACGACGGGCGTCGACTTCTCGCTCGAAGACAAGCGCCGACTGATGCGCGTGCTCGACGATCTCGGCATCGATTACATCGAAGGCGGTTATCCGGGTGCCAATGCGACGGACACGGAGCTGTTCGCGTCGCGTCCTGATTTCAATTCGGCGCGCTTTACCGCCTTCGGGATGACGAAGCGCGCCGGCCGCTCGGTCTCGAACGATCCGGGGTTTCAGGCCATTCTTCAGTCGGCGGCAGACAGCATCTGCCTCGTTGCAAAAGCATCGGATTATCAGGTCCGCGTTGCGCTCGGCATCTCGAACGAGGAAAACCTCGAAGCCGTCGATCAGTCGGTGCGTGCCGTCATCGAAACGCAACGCGAGGCGATGATCGATTGCGAGCATTTCTTCGACGGCTACAAATCGGACCGTGACTATGCGCTCGCGGTCGCCAAGACGGCGTATGATGCCGGCGCGCGTTGGATCGTGCTCTGCGATACCAACGGCGGAACGCTTCCGCACGAGGTTGACCGCATCGTAACGGACATTGCGAAGAATGTGCCGGGCGCGAACCTCGGAATCCATACGCATAACGATACCGAGAACGCCGTCGCCAACACGCTGATGGCCGTCCGTGCCGGATGCCGCCAGATCCAGGGCACGCTCAATGGTCTCGGTGAGCGTTGCGGTAACGCCAATCTGACATCGATCATCCCGACGCTGTTGTTAAAGAGCGAGTTCGCGGATTATTTCGAGACCTCAGTCACGCCGGAAAAGCTGCGCACGCTGACACACGCCAGCCGCGTCCTCGACGAGCTTCTGAACGAGGCGCCGAACCGCCACGCGCCTTATGTGGGCGAGAGCGCTTTCGCGACAAAGGCCGGCATCCATGCCTCCGCTCTTCTGAAAGAGCCCGAAACCTACGAGCACGTGCCGCCGGAAAGCGTCGGCAACGAAAGGCGTATTCTGGTATCGAAGCAGGGCGGGCGCTCTTCACTGACGTCGGCGCTTGAACGGCTCGGCCTGCCGTCCGACAAGGATGATATTCGCGTTCAGACGCTCCTCGACGAGGTCAAGACGCGCGAGGATCAGGGCTATTCCTATGAAGCCGCCGAAGCGTCGTTCGAGCTTCTCGCGCGCCGCGCGCTCGCGACCGTGCCGCGTTACTTTTCGGTCGACAATTTCCGCGTGACGGTCGAGCGCAACGGGGAACGTTCAAAGTCGCTCAACGGCACCGTTTCGCAAGCCGTCGTCACCGTCTCGATCGCTGGCGACAAGGACGCGCTCGTATCGGTCGGCGAAGGCAACGGCCCGGTGAATGCGCTCGACAAGGCGCTGCGGAACGATCTCGGCCGCTATCAGAAGCACATCGAGAACGTCGAGCTCGTGGACTATAAGGTGCGCATCCTCACGAAATCCCACGACGGCGGCACTGCATCCATCACGCGCGTTCTCGTAGAAAGCCAGGACACCGAAACAGGCGAACGCTGGACGACCGTCGGCGTTTCACCGAACATCATCGACGCGAGCTTCGAGGCGCTCCTCGATTCGATCAACTACAAGCTTCTGAGGGACAACGCCCGAGCCGGGTGAAACGGAACGGCGAAGCGGCGTCAGATCCAGCTTTGGCCATCTCGGGCCAGACAGCCTCCGGGCGGCTGCGCGTTGGGAAAGTTTTTGCGCAGCTTATCGCATCCCCATTTACGGATCGGCGCGGGCAGGGCGCTGTTGATCTCGATCCCAACCTCATCGTATGGGCTGGTCGTGTTCGTCACGTAGCTGTACCAGCGCTGACCGAAGAGGATCACTCCGGCGATAAGGGTGAAAATAAAGATACGTGCTAGTCTGCGCATGCCTACGGTCCTGGAGAATCTGCAAAGCACCCGCCATGCGGCGTGAATGTGTCGAGGTCGCGACGTAGTCTTCTCGCTGTCATCCTCGGCTTTATGCCGAGGATCGATCAGGCTACCGCGATTCTGCTGAATGGATCCTCACTACGAGCCCGAGGATGATATTCCAGCATCACCCTCCCGCGATCGCCCCGACGATGAGGAACGGCTGCAATCCGCGGACTACGTCATCCGGTAGAGGCGCATCCGGTGCCTCATGCGAGAGATCGCGCTGGCACGCGAAGAATCTCAGAAACGGCCGCCGCCGTTGCGTCTGCTGATCGCGGATCGTCCCGCGGAGGACCGGATAGTTTTGCTCGAGCGCATCGAGAAGAGCGCGCTGCGTCACGCGGCCATCGATCTCGAGCGTGACCTCACCGTTGATGGCGGCGTGCTTTCTGAGGTGCGACGGCAGGACGACACGAATCATGCAAGCGTTTGAACCTCGACGGAAAGCACCGGCGGAAGATCGCGCACGATCGCGTCCCACGTATCTCCCGCGTCGGCAGACCCGTAGACCTGCCCGCCCGTCGTGCCGAAATAGATGCCGCAGGAGTCGAGCGTATCGACCGCCATCGCATCCCGCAGAACGTTCACGTAGCAATTGGACTGCGGCAGGCCATTGCTCAGCGGTTCCCAATCGTTGCCGCCCGTTCGGCTGCGCCAGACGCGGAGCTGGCCATCGAGGGGGAAGTGTTCGGAGTCGCTCTTGATCGGCACGACGTAGATCGTGTCCGGCTCGTGCGCATGAACGTCGATGACGAAGCCGAAATCGGTCGGGAGATTGCCGCTCACTTCGTGCCACGAATTTCCGGCGTCGTTTGAACGCATCACGTCCCAATGCTTCTGCATGAAAAGCACTTCGGGGCGCGAGCGGTGCATCGCAAGCCGGTGAACACAATGGCCGACCTCGGCATTCGGGTCGGGGATGTATTCGGACCTGAGACCCTGATTGATCGGCCGCCAGGTCTCGCCGCCGTCGTCCGTGCGGAAGGCGCCGGCAGCGGAAATCGCGATGAAGATGCGCTTCGGATCTTTCGGATCGAGAAGAATGGTATGGAGGCACATGCCACCGGCGCCCGGTTGCCAGCGTGGCCCCGATCCGTGGCCACGAAGGCCGGACAATTCGGCCCAGGATTTTCCGCCGTCCTTCGATTGGAACAGGGCAGCATCCTCGACACCCGCATAGACCATATCAGGATCGGACAGCGACGGCTCGATATGCCAGACGCGCTTGAATTCCCACGGATGGGGCGTCCCGTCGTACCATTGATGCGTGCCGGGAACGCCATCGTATGCGAACGTGTTGTCGACCGCTTCCCAGCTTTTTCCGCCGTCATTCGAGCGCTGGATCTGCTGCCCGAACCAGCCGCTGGACTGCGAGGCATAGATCCGGTCGGGGTCGGCCGGTGACCCCTTGAGATGATAGATCTCCCAACCCGCGAAATGCGGGCCGCTCACGTCCCAGGATTTCCGGCTTCCATCGGATGTCAGAATGAATGCACCCTTCCGAGTACCGACCAGCACACGTACGCTCGTCATGCAGCCTCCCATTCTCCCTATGCGGCGAACGGCGATTATCCTCTGATAATGGCCAATTCCCGTTTGCCGTCGAGCGAAGGACGAACGAAGAGCCCGAGTTCCGACATCGGCCCCCGGAAAAAGAATTGAACAGTCATCTCCGATTGTCATCCTCGACCCCTCACAAGGATCGATCCAAATATTCGTCATCCCGATGAAGGTCGGGATCTACGACACGCGTCGGCATGACGGTCCAAAGGCTAGATCAAGCGACGTTGAGCGGCGCCGTCGCGACCACGGAAACACCGTGATCATCGGTCCAGGTGACCTCGATCACTCCGGGGCCTGGAACGCGCATCTCGAACGCGAGATACGGATTGGCAGAAATCCCGGGCCCGAATTCGGCGCGAAACACTTCATTGCCATCGAACTTCGCGATGAAGGAATTGATGATGTCGCGAGGGATCGGATTGCCGTTCTTGTCGTGGCGATTTCCCGTTTCCATCTCATGACGGATGAGCGTCTTCACCTCGATGACGTCGCCAGTCTTGATGGTATCCGGAAGCTTGATGCGGGGACCCGTCGCCGTCATCGTCCGTGCTCCTCAGATCCCGCATCCGCCGATCGTGACCTTGACCCGCGTCGTCGAGATGAGCATGTCGCCGCCGGAAAGCGCGGCGAGCACAACCACATCTTGCGTCTTTGCCAAACGCATCCGGCTCTGAACGCGCGCAATTGCGTTGATCGGAGAGAGATGAAACGTCGCGACGTGCGCATGCGGATTGGCGGTCGACAGCAAATGGATCGCCGTGACGTGATCGGCATCGCTCATCGGGCTGTCGACGGCAATGGTGATCGGCACGAAATTGCCGTTGTCAGCCGTCTCGGGCAAATCGACGGTGATCCTGCCTCGAACCGGCGTCGCACCGCCGACGACCTTCGCGAAATCGTCCTTGAAGTCCTGGCTCGGCACGAATTCAGCAGCGGGTGCTACACCATCCGCTCGCGCGAGAAAGGGCGCGAACCCGATCATGGCCGCTCCGGCCATAACGAACGAACGCCGGCTCTGGACGAAAATATCGATCCGGTCTTGCACGCGCGCTGCCTCGTATCGCGAATGATAGGTCGCGAAGTATATAGGACGGCACCAAACCGCTCCCAAACCTTACCATTTATTTTCCTGACATGACCGGCGTCCCATGGCAAATGTCCGGAAAAACCGGCGTTAAGAACGAGAAGTAGCCGCATGAGCGAGCGCGGAAATCGGGGGAAGCCAATGACCGGGATTACGCGCCGTGAGTTCAACCTGTTGGCCGCCGGCGTCAGCCTCGCCTCTATGTCCGAATTGCCTCGGCCCGCGCTTGCCGCAGGGCCGGCGAAGGTCGTGATCATCGGCGGTGGGCCCGGCGGCGCAGCCGTAGCGAACCGCTTGAAATCGGCCGATGCGAGTCTCGACGTCACACTCATCGAGCCGAAGGTCAAATATACGACCTGCTTCTATTCGAATCTTTATCTCGGCGGCTTTCGCTCATTCCAATCGATCACCCACGATTATGAGGGCGTGAAGAAGCGCGGCATCACCGTCCTGACCGATACCGCGACGGGTATCGACACGACCTCGAAGAAAGTGACGCTCGCCAAGGGATCGACGCTGACCTACGACCGGCTCGTCGTTGCGCCCGGCATTGACTTCAAATGGGACGCCATCGAAGGTTATTCGCCGGAAGCTGCCAAGATCATGCCGCACGCTTGGCAGGGTGGCGAGCAGACATGGCTTCTGAAAGAAAAACTTTTGGCGCTTCCCGACGGCGGCCTCGTCGTCATGGCCGTGCCGCAGAACCCCTACCGCTGCCCCCCCGGTCCATACGAGCGCGCCTGCATGATCGCGCATTTCTTGAAGACGAAGAAGCCGAAGGCACGACTTGTCCTGTTCGACGCGAAGAAGACGTATTCGAAGCAGGCCGTCTTCGAGGAAGCCTTCGCCGAGTATTATAAAGACATCGTCGAGATCAATCTGACGAACGAGATCGACGATTTCTCTGTCATCAAGGTCGATGCGAAGACAGGCGTCGTTACAACGAAAGCAGGGCGGACTGAGCGCGCAGCCCTGGCCAACATTATCCCGCCTCAGAAGGCGGGTGCGATCGCCGCCAGCGCTGGTCTGACCGAAGGTGACTGGTGCCCGGTGAATCCCGAGAATTTCACATCGACCAAAGCGAAGGACGTCTATGTCCTGGGCGATGCATCAATCGCGAATGAGATGCCGAAGTCGGCCTATTCCGCCGTGAGCCAAGCGGGCGTCGTCGCCACCGATATCATTGCCGCTCTGGAGGGCAAACCACGTGGTCCGGGCCGGTACCGGAACACCTGCTGGTCGATGGTCGCTCCCGACAACAGCGCCAAGATCGGCGGAGACTATGTGCCTGCAACCAAAGACGGAAAGCCTTATCTCGAAATCAAGGACGGCTTCATTTCAAAAGCCGACGACAGCGCCGAGCTTCGCCACCAGACCTACCTTGAAAGCGCCGATTGGTACCAAAGCATCGTCGACGATCTGTTCGGCGAAGAACCGCCGAAAACCGCACCCTGATTTCCGCAATCCTTAAGGTTTATCGCGCAGCATTACCTTGGGGCCGGAGGGTTGGCCCCTGTATCTGCAAGATTAGGTGCTGCCGCACAAACGTGATTAATTAGCCTCGGAAGACGCCCCAAAGGTTCCTCACCCTGGACATCCGGGCAGGAGCTACCCAAGTTGACGTATACGTCAACTAATGATAGCGGGCGCTCGAGACAATCGCCGCGCGGCAGCCCTTTTGGGAGGCACAAAAATGGCACCCGTCGGACTTCTCCTGGTGGCTTTGGTCGCCTTTCTGGCGCTGGGTATGCTCCGCGCACCGCTCTGGGGATGGGCGGTCGCTGTCGGCGTCTGGACGCTGCTGGCAACGGGCGGCAGTCTTTGGTCGCTCGCTTGGATCGCCTGGCTGCCCTTCCTCGGGCTGTCCCTCCTGTCGATCCCGGGCGTTCGTCGCAGCCTGATCATCGCACCCGTCTTCGCCCAGATCCGCAAGATCCTCCCGCGCGTCTCCGACACCGAAGCCCAGGCACTTGAGGCCGGCACCGTTGGCTTCGACGCCGAGCTGTTCTCCGGCACCCCAGACTGGGACAGGTTGAAATCCGTTCCGCCGATCGAGCTCACGGCCGAGGAGCGCGCCTTCCTTGACGGACCGACGGAAGACCTCTGCCGCATGATCAATGACTGGCAGGTCCGTCATGCGCTGCACGAGGTGCCGGACGAGATTTGGGACTTCGTGAAGAAGAACGGGTTCCTTGGGATGCTGATCTCGAAGGAGCACGGCGGCCTCGGCTTTTCCCCACAGGCGCAGTCGCTGATCCTCGGTAAGATCGCATCACGTTCGCCCGACGTCGTCACGATCGTGATGGTGCCGAACTCGCTCGGCCCTGGCGAATTGATCGAGAAATACGGCACCGACGAGCAGAAGCACTATTACTTGCCGCGCCTCGCAAAGGGCGAAGAGGTGCCCTGCTTCTCGCTGACCGGCCCGACGTCCGGCTCTGACGCCGCTACAATGCGCGACGTCGGTTACGTGACGCGTGGCAGTTACCAAGGCAAGGACACACTCGGCATCCGCCTGTCTTGGGAAAAGCGCTACATCACGCTCGGACCGAAAGCGACGCTCGTCGGTCTTGCGTTCCGTCTCTTCGACAAGGACAACCTGCTCGGCAAGGGCGAGGACGTCGGCATTACGCTGGCGTTGATCCCCGCGGATCATCCGGGCGTCAACATCGGGCGCCGCCATCTGCCGTCCGGTGCTGCGTTCCCGAACGGCCCCAACTGGGGCAACGACGTTTTCATTCCGATGGATTGGGTCATCGGCGGCGACAAGATGGCCGGCAACGGCTGGCGCATGTTGATGGAATGCCTTTCGGCGGGCCGCGCGATCTCGCTGCCGTCATCAGCGACAGCCGGCGCCAAGATGATGCTGCGCGTGACGTCGGCCTATGCCCGCATCAGGAAGCAATTCGGATTGCCCGTCTCCCGCATGGAAGGCGTCGAGGAGGCGCTCGTGCGCATTATCGAGACGGCCTACGTGAATGAGGCCGCGCGCGCCATGACGGCGGCGATGGTCTCACGCGGAGAGAAACCATCGGTTATTTCGGCGCTGATGAAATATCAGACGACCGAAAAGATGCGCCGTGCCGTCAATGACGCAATGGACATTCACGGCGGACGCGGCATCTGCGACGGGCCGTCGAATTATCTGCAGTCGGCCTATCAGATGGTCCCGGTGGGCATCACGGTTGAAGGCGCCAACATCCTGACGCGCACGCTGATCACGTTTGCGCAGGGCGCACTGCGCTCGCATCCATATCTCTATAAGGAAGTCCAGGCTGCCCAGAACCCCGACAAACAGCGTGGCCTTGATGCCTTCGAAGACGCTTTCAACAACCACATCGCCTTCTCGCTCTCGAATGCCACGGGCGGCTTCGTTCACAACCTGACGGGCGGCGCTTTCATCAAGGGCCCCGAGCACGCGTTGCGGATGTCGCATTGGTATCGTCAGCTCGGCCGAGCCAGCAGGTCGTATGCTTTCGTTGCCGATCTGACGGTCGCGCTTCTGGGCGGCGGCCTCAAGACGAAGCAGAAAATTACCGGTCGCATGGCCGATGCGCTCTCCGAGCTTTACATGCTGTCGGCGACGCTGAAGCGCTACGATGACGACGGACGTCCCGAAGGCGATGAGCAGATCGTCGAGCTTGCATCTCAAAACGCTCTCTATCGCTTCCAGGAAGCCATGAGCGGCGTGATCGAGAATTTCCCAGTCGACTGGGCCCGGCCGCTGATGCGGGTCATCGTCTTCCCCCTCGGCCGACGTTACAGGCCGGCCTCTGACGCGCTGGGCCATCAGGTCGCCCGTCATGTCCTGCAGCCGGGGGAGGTCCGCGACCGTCTCACGCGCGATATATTCGTCTCGAAGAACGTCGACGATCCGACAGGCATCCTCGAGGTCACGCTCGAAAAGGTCATCGCGTCCGAGCCGATCGAGAAAAAACTCGAAAAGGCCATCCGCGACGGCTTGGTCCGGCGCTATCATGGCAGCGACTGGTTTGCCGATGCGGCCGCGAAGGGCGTCATCACCGAAGCGGAAGCCGAACAGCTTCGCGAGGTCGAAAGGCTCGTCGCGCGCGTTATTGCGGTCGACCATTTCGATCCGGCGGAAGTGAAACCGAATTATGTGACGCTCGGCCACAACGTTCGTGGCTCGGAGAGCTTGGCGGCAGAATAACATCCGAGCCGTCTATTTGTGTTGAGGTGAACGATGACGGAAGTTGCGGCAGACGCGAACGGTCTCAATCTCAAGGATTGGCGCTTTTCGATAGACGGTGAGGGCATCGCCTGGGCGATCTTCGATCGCGAAGGCGAAAGCATGAATTCCCTCGGACGCCGCGCCATCGAAGAACTCGGCGAGATCATCGGACGCGTCAAGGCGGAGGCGCGGGCGCACAAAATCCGCGGCCTGGTCATCATGTCGGGCAAGGAGCGTGGCTTCATCGTCGGCGCCGACATCCGTGAATTCGAGACCTTCACGAGCGAGCAGGACGTCATCACCGCGCTGAAGCCCGTCAACGAGTTGTTCGAGCGCATCGAAAAGCTTCCCATTCCGGTCGTTGCTGCGATCCACGGCGTGTGCGTCGGCGGGGGTCTGGAACTGATCCTCGCTTGCAATTACCGCATCGCGACGCGCGATGATTCAACCCGCGTCGGCTTCCCGGAAGTGAAGCTCGGCATTTTTCCGGGCTTCAACGGCACCGCGCGCTCGATCAAGCAGGGCGGTCCGATGGCCGCGATGCAGTTGATGCTGACAGGCGGCATGGTCCGCGCCAACGTGGCAAAGGCCCAGGGCTTCATTGACCAACTCGTGGGCAGTGCAGGAGAGCTGCATTGGGCCGCGCGTAAAGCAGTGCTGCAAAATCGTCGCTCCAAATCCGCGGGCGCCGCCAAGATGCTGCTGACGAAATGGCCGGCTCGCGGCTTGCTCGCTGCCAAGATCCGGCAGGAGACGGCAAAGAAAGTCCGCGAAGATCACTATCCCGCGCCGTTCCGCCTGATCGATCTCTTCGAAAAATACGGCGGTGATCTGACCGCGATGAAGCGCGAGGAGACAAAGGCTTTCGCGCCCCTCATGATGTCCGACACGTCGAAAAACCTTCGCCGCGTCTTCCGCCTGACGGAGCTTCTGAAAGGCCAGGCACCCAAGGGCTTCAAATGGCGGCCCAGCCGCGTCCACGTCATTGGCGCCGGCACGATGGGCGCCGACATAGCGGGGGTCTGCGTCGCCTCCGGCATGGAAGTAACGCTGCAGGATATCTCGCCTGAGCAACTCGAGAAGGGCATCAAGGCGCAGGGCAAGCTCTTCGCACGCAAGTTCAAGACGAAGGCGACGCGCGACGCCGCCAAGGCCCGTTTGATCGCCGACCCCGAAGGTAAAGGCGTTTCCCGTGCTGACGTCATCATCGAGGCGATCGTCGAGCGACTTGATATCAAGCAGAAGCTGTTTGCCGACCTCGAAACCAAAGTTAAGCCGGGTGCGGTGCTTGCGACGAACACGTCGTCATTGAAGCTCGAAGACATCGCTGCACCGATGAAGGACCCAGGCCGCCTGATCGGGCTGCACTTCTTCTCGCCCGTCCCGCAAATGCCGCTGGTGGAAGTCGTGCGCGGCGCCGATACGCACGATGATGAAGTGAAGAAGGGTGCGGCTTTCGTCACTGCCATCGACAAGTTCCCGCTCATCACCAAGGACGTGCCGGGCTTCCTCGTCAACAAGGTGCTGACGCCGTACATGTTCGCCGCGATGAACAGGTTGGAACAGGGCGAAGACAAGGAGAAGATCGACGAAGCTGCGCGCACATTCGGTATGCCGATGGGCCCGATCGAGCTTGCCGACAATGTCGGTCTCGATATCTGCGCGCACGTTGCAAAGATTCTCGGCCAGCCGAGCGAAGGCTCCAGGCTCGATCGTCTCGTTGCGTCAGGCCGGCTCGGCAAGAAAACGGGCGAGGGCTTCTACGTCTGGAAAGATGGGAAGCCCGTCAGGTCCGACAAGAAATATCCGAAAGCCGAACTCGAATTATTGGGCCAGGAACTCGTGGCGCCGATGATCGTCGAAGCGCAGAATTCGCTCGATGAAGGTGTCGTCGAATCCGCAGACCTGATCGACGCGGGCATGATCTTCGGGACCGGCTTTGCGCCCTTCCGCGGCGGTCCGCTGCATTACAAGAAGAGCATGGACGCGCAGAAACCCAGGCTTGCAACTCAAGCTGCGGCGGCCGAGTAAAATTTATTCTTTCTCCCCGTTCTACGGGGGGAGGGGGAACCGTGGAGATTGAAATGGCACGTGAACTTCGGCGCGTTGCGGTGATTGGCGGCTCCCGCATCCCGTTCTGCCGCTCGAACACCTTTTACGCCGATCAGTCGAACCTCGACATGATGGCAGGCGCCTTGAACGGTCTCGTCGATCGCTTCGGCCTCAAGGGCCAGCATATCGACGAAGTCGTCGGCGGTGCGGTCGTCACGCATTCCAAGGATTGGAACCTCGCGCGTGAAGCGGTGCTTTCAACGAAGCTCGCGCCATCGACACCGGGCGTCACGCTGATCCAGGCCTGCGGAACTTCCCTGCAAGCGGCGCTGATGTCAGGTGCCAAGATCGCAACGGGCGAGATCGAAAGCGCCATCGCAACCGGCTCCGACACGACGTCGGACGCGCCGATCGTTTTCTCGAAAAAGTTTTCCAAGCGCCTGATCGAGGTGCAGCAGGGTAAATCGGCGATGGACAAGGTGAAGGCCTTCAAGGGCCTGTCGCCCGCCGAACTGGCGCCGCAGCCGCCCAATGTCGCCGAGCCGCGCACCGGCCTGACGATGGGCCAGCATTGCGAATTGATGGCGCAGGAATGGCATATCCCGCGCGCCGACCAGGACCAGCTTGCCTACGAGAGTCATAAGAAGGGGGCCGCTGCCTACGACGAAGGCTACATGGACGATCTCGTCGTCCCTTACGCCGGTGTCTTCCGCGACAATAACCTGCGGCCCGACATCACTCTTGAGAAGCTCGCCTCGCTGAAACCCGCATTCGAGAAATCGGAGCGCGGTACGATGACAGCCGGCAACTCGACGCCGTTGACGGACGGCGCCGCAAGTGTGCTGATTGCATCGGAGGAATGGGCAAAGCAGCGAAATCTGCCCGTGCTCGCTTATCTCACCTATGGCCAGCACATCGGCAACAACTTCGTCGGCGGTGAGGGCTTGCTGATGGCACCGACGGTCGCGGTCTCGAAGATGCTCGACCGCGCAGGGCTCACGCTGCAGGATTTCGATTTCTACGAGATCCATGAGGCGTTCGCGGCACAGGTCCTCTGCACCCTGAAGGCGTGGGAAGATCCGGAGTACTGCAAGAAGCATCTTGGCAAAGATGCGCCGCTGGGTTCGATTGATCGTTCGAAGCTCAATATAAAAGGGTCTTCACTGGCGTTCGGGCACCCGTTCGCGGCGACCGGAGCACGCATCGTTGCGAATATGGCGAAGCTGCTGTCGACCAAAGGCGGTCGCGGGCTCATTTCCGTATGCACGGCGGGCGGCATGGGCGTCGCTGCCATCATGGAATCCCCGCAGACGATCGAGGCACGCGTAGCGGCCTGAGGTCTAGGCCCCAAGACTCGCGCCGGATGATGCGCTATGGACCTCCCTGCGATCAGCAGTGAGGGAAGGGTGCATGGGCGCGAAGAACGACAGGCAACTCGAAGCGGCGCGTTCTCTCGTCCGCGACCTCGCGGATAGGCTCAACGTCGATGGATGGGTGCGTCTATGGGATGGCACGCGCCTGCCGCTCGGCAACGCACCACAATCGAACTTTGAAATTTCGATCCGCGATGCCGGCGTCATCGGTGCCATTCTCAGGCGTCCGTCGCTCGATTCCATTATTCGGCAGTATGTCGAAAAGGGCATCGACTTTTCCGGAGGCACCCTCGTCGATTTCGGCAAGGGCCTTCAGGAGGGACGCAGATCGGTCAAGCTGAAGCCTGGCGAGTTGGCACGTCTCGGCCTCAAACTTGCTCCTTTCCTGTTCGCGAAACCGGCTGATGCACGCGACGCCCACGGCTTTCAGGGCGAGATCACCGGCAAGAAGAGGAAGACTGAGGACAATAAAGCCTACATCCAATTCCATTACGACCTGTCGAACGATTTCTACGCGCTCTTTCTCGATCCGGAGATGGTCTATTCATGCGCGTACTATACGGATTGGTCGAACGACATCGCGGAGGCCCAGCACGACAAACTGGAGATGATCTGCAGGAAGCTCAGGCTCAAGCCCGGCGACCGGATGCTCGACATCGGCGCAGGCTGGGGCGGCCTTCTCTGCCATGCCGTGCAGAACTACGGCGTCACCGCCCATGGCGTTACGCTCTCGAAAGAGCAGCTTGCGTTTGCGCGCGACAAAGCCAAGCGCCTCGGCATCGCCGATCGCGTCACGTTCGAATTGTCGGATTATTCGAAACTCGGCGGCACATACGACAAGATCGCATCCATCGGTATGTACGAGCATATCGGCCTGAAGAACATTCCGGCGTACATGCGCAAGGTGCGATCGTTGCTGAGCGAAGACGGCCTGTTCCTCAACCACGCGATCTCGCGACGCGCGCCGAAACACAAGCCGGGCCTGATCAAGGGCCGGATGCGCCCTGAGAAGAGGGCCATCGCGAAATATATCTTCCCCGGCGGAGAGCTCGATGACATCGGCCATTCGATTGCAGCAATGGAGCGCGCGGGCTTCGAGGTGCACGACGTCGAAGGCTGGCGGCTGCATTATGCGCGCACGTGCCAGCTCTGGTGCGAACGCCTGACCGCGAACAAGGCGCAGGCGATTCAGTACGTCGGCGAAGAAAAATATCGGATCTGGGTGGCTTACCTCGCTGGTGTCAGCCTTGCGTTCTCGCGCGGCACGCTGCGGCTGTTTCAGACACTCGCATCGAAGTCAGCGAAGCGAGCGCCGGTGCTCCCTCCAACGCGCGCCGATCTGTATCGCTAGACCGGGGGCGAAGATGTCATCCTCGGCTTAGGCCGATGATATATGCCCGACGTTATGCCGGCGCTGGCTGGCATCCACGGCGAGCAGCGGCCAGCGTTCCGTAAAGGCTTTCATAGATCCGGCCTGCGCCTGGATGACGTCGCTGACCAGGATAGCTAACGTTCCCGAACCTTCAAATGCGCTTCGCACCGCGCACGGATCTCGCTGAGTTCGCCGAGTGAATGCTCGATGTCCCGCCGCTTCGTTTCCAGATCGTCGATCGCGGCAGTCACCTTGTCGAGCAGGAGGCGCGTCTGCGCCAGCTGCCCTGGATCGGAATCGTAAAGCGACAGGTATTCGCTGACGTCGTCCACGGTGAAGCCGAGATTGCGCCCGCGCAAAATCAGCATGAGCCGCGCACGGTCGCGCTTCGAATATCGTCGCGCTGTGCCGACGCGTTCAGGCGAGATCAGGCCGCGGCTTTCGTAAAAGCGGATGGTTCGCGTCGTGATGCCGAATTCCTTCGCGAGCGCCGAAATCGAATACGCCGGCTCGCGCGGTGTACCGTGAAGCACCGCATCTGCGCGCGCGACCGGGGCCGTCTTGGCTGTCATGCTGATTTGTCGCGCTGAGCCTCTTCGGCAACGAGTTCCTTTTTCGAAAGCTTGCCGATCATCGTTTTCGGCAAGCCGTCGCGGAACTCAATGGCCGCCGGCATTTCGATCCTGGAAATTTTGGGCTCCAGGAACTTCAGGATTTCAGGAGCTGTCGTCGTCATGCCGGCCTTCAATTTGATGAAGGCTTTCGGCGCCTCGCCACGATAGCTGTCCGGAACGCCGATAACGGTCACCTCTTCGACGGCTGGGTGTGCATAGATCGCCTCCTCGATCCGCCGGGGATAGACGTTGAAGCCCGAGCAGATAATCAGGTCCTTGATCCGGTCGACGATCGCGAAATATCCCCGCTCGTCCATGACGGCGACGTCGCCCGTGCGGAAAAATTCGCCGACAAACTGCTTGTCGGTCTCGCCAGGCCGCTTCCAATAGCCCTTCATGACCTGCGGCCCTTTGGCGCAAAGCTCGCCACGTTCGCCTTGCGGCACTTCCTTTGTCGGGTCGTCGAGGCCACGCAGCGAAATCACCGTGCCGGGGAGGGGGAGACCGATCGAGCCGGATACCGGTTCGCCCTCGAGCGGATTGGCGGTCAGCACCGGAGAGGTCTCGGATAGCCCGTATCCCTCGACGACCTTGGTTGCCCCTGCCATGGCCTCGAATTTCAGCTTCGTCTCGAGGGGCAGCGGAGCTCCGCCGGATAGGCAGAATTTCAAGGACGACAGATCGTAGGATTTGATGTGCTCGAAATTCAGCATTGCCGTCAGGATCGTCGGCACGACCGGCATCATCGTCGGCTTTTCGCTGTTGATCAGCTTCAGAGCTTCGAGGAGCTGGAAGCGCGGCATCAGAACGATCTTGGCCGCGAGATCGACGCCGACCGTCATCACGACCGTCATGGCGAACACATGAAAAAGCGGCAAGGCACCGAGAATGCTTTCCTCGCCCGGCTTCAGTCCTACGGCCCAGGCGACAACCTGCTTCGTATTCGCGACGATATTGGCGTGCGTAAGCATCGCGCCCTTAGGCGTGCCTGTTGTGCCACCCGTGTACTGCAAGACCGCGATATCGTTGTCAGGATCAATCCTAACAGGGGCGAAGTCCGCAGAAGCGCCGGCGGCGATATCCGTACCGCTGATGACGCGTGAGGCGGCGGCGGACGCGGAGACGTTGGCGATGTCTTTTCGTTTGAAGATCCGGAAAAGCACGGATTTGACTGGCGGCAGCACGCTCGCGAATGGGACGACGATGGAGCGCGCAACGACGCCCGCGAGAAGCAACGCCTCGATCTTGGTGAACAGCACCGCGAGATCATGCGTGATCATGATCTCGGTCTCGCTGTCCCTGGCCTGAAAAGTGAGTTCTTCGACAGTATACAGCGGATTGAAATTGACGACCGTTCCGCCGGCCTTGAGTATTCCGAAATAATAAACAATGAAGGTTGGGGTGTTCGGCAGAAAAAGCCCCACCTTCGTGCCCGGTTTTACTCCGATCCGTTGTAACCCTGCGGCAACACGGTCGACTTCCGCTGCCAATGCGGCATAGCTAGTGACGCGACCGAGGAAGCTCGTTGCAGGGTTTTGCGGAAATCTCCTCGCCGCGTGCTCCAGAAGATCCGGGATGGTCCCTTTGGGGATCGCCATCTGCCAGTCCACGCCTGCGGGGTACTGCCCGGCCCAAGGCGGCACATTCTCGATCGGGGCGACTTCGGGTTTCATGGCTGTCCGGTATCTTGATTATGTTCGTCCGGATCGCGTTGACCTTCGCTGAGGATGTCGTAAACACACCATAATCAGCAACCGGGACGCTTGAATATTAGACAACTTTCGGCGCATCAAAGCTAGCGGGACCATCCACTTTGCGCACCGCCGGTTAGGGAAGCTGAACGCAGGATCGGCAGCGGCAAGATGAGCGCGACGGTCCGTACCTGGACTTCGCGGTTGTTTAAGGATAAGTGACCCCCCCGCTTGCTGATGTAGTGGTCTTGATTTAGGTAGATGCCAAGCAAAACTGGCCCATCGCAGGAATTGCGAGGGTGGGAGAGGCCGATGGACGAAGTCGCGACTAAGGTTATTGAAATCCTCAAGAAGCATATGAAGGAGCCGCGCGACGATATCTCGCTCGACACCCAGCTTACAGATCTGAAGATTGAGTCACTAGATCTTGCGATGATCGTTTTCGACATCGAGGATGGCTTCGGGATCGAGATCCCATACAACGCCAACGAAGAAGTCGAAGCGTTCAAGACGGTCGGCTCCGTCGTCGATCGCGTGAAGTCGCTGATTGCCGCCAAGCAGGCTTCCGCAGCCAAAGCGTAACGGCCGCGAGCGATCTTCTGTCGAAATCAAAGCGTGAATTCCGGAAGCCCCCATCCCGGGGGTTTCCGCGTATTCACCAGACAAGAAAGATTAATCGATGTCGAATGGTAAACCGGGACGCCGCGTCGTCGTCACGGGCCTCGGAGTCGTAACTCCGATCGGACAGAATGTTCCCGATTTCTGGGCTGGTCTCAGGGCCGGCAAATCGGGCGTGAGTGAGCTCGAAGGCTTTCCGGTTGACGACCTGAAAATTCTGATCGCCGCTCAGATCAAGGGTTTCGATCCCAAGCAGCGTCTGAGGCACTTTAAGCGCGATCGCATCATCACCCTTGCCGACCGCTATTCCTGGTTCGCCGCCGCGGCCGCCGATGAAGCGGTGAAGATGTCGGGCCTCGAAATGCCGATCGTCAATCCCTATCGTTCGGCATGTATCATCGGTTCTGGCGCCGGCGGTCTGACGACCTATGAAACGGCCTATCGCGATCTTTTCATTCATAACAAGCGTGCCACCCATCCGCTGACGCTGCTCCGCATCATCGGCTCGTCGGCAGCCGCGCACGTCGGCATCGAATTCGGCGTCAAAGGACCCACGTTTGCGACTTGCTCGGCATGCTCGACGGCGACGCACGCGATCGGCATCGGACGCGACTACATTCGCGACAACCTCGTTGACGTCGCACTCGTCGGCGCTTCGGAATCCGTCATCAACTACGGGACGATGAAAGCCTGGCAGGCATTGCACGTGCTCTCCCCTCAGGGCTGCTTCCCCTTCGCCAAGAAACGCAACGGCACCGTGCTCGCGGACGGCGCCGGCGTGCTGGTTTTGGAGAGCCTCGAACACGCTCAAGCGCGCGGTGCGACAATCCTCGCGGAACTCTGCGGCTTCGGCATGGCCTCCGACAGTCAGGACATGGTCAAGCCGACCGTCGAAGGCCCGAGCGTTGCGATGCAGAACGCAATCAGCGAAGCCGGCATTGCACCGGAGCAGATCGACTATCTGAACGCTCACGGCACCGCGACCGCCGACAACGACATCAACGAGACGAAAGCGATCAAGAACGTCTTCAAGGACCACGCGTATAAGCTCGCGATCTCTTCGACGAAATCGATGCACGGACACCCGCTTGGTGCAGGTGGCGGCATCGAAGCGGTCGCCACGATCATGGCGATGCAGGAGAGCTGGGTTCCCCCGACCATCGGCCTTGATGAACCGGGCGAAGGCTGCGATCTCGATTACGTTCCGAACGTCGGCCGAGACATGAAACTCCGCTACACGATGTCGAACTCCCTCGCGTTCGGCGGTTTGAATACGTCGCTCATATTTGGACCGGCGCCGAAGTGATCGCAGCGACTTTGGCTCGATTTCGATACAGTTTAACGCGAGCCTTTTCGCAATTGCAGCATACCGACTGCCATGTCCGGTGGCCGGTTTCTGAGCAACTTTCGTGCATGAAGGGCATTTTGTCGGCTTTTGGTGAGGCAAAGCCCCTTGAAGGCGAACGCCCTCAATGAGAGACTTCCTCCCCGCGGCCGCTTCTTAGTCCCGGTCGCGACGTGCTGATCGGGATTGTGCTGTATGCGAAAGATCGTGATACGGGCCGGGGGTGTTGCCATTCGTGCAAGACTTCTCGACACGCCCACGGCGGAGCGGATTTGGGCAGCCCTTCCTATTGAAGCGGCAGCCCGTACATGGGGCGGAGAACTCTATTTCGATGCGCCTGTCAGCTCGGCGGCCGAACCCGATGCCCGTGTCACGGTGAAGGCAGGCGATATCGTCTTCTGGCCAGACGGGGATGCGATCTCCATCGGCTTCGGCCCGACGCCGCTATCGCGGACGCGCGGCGAGATCCGCATGGCGGGACCTTGTAACGTCTGGGCGGAGGCACTCGATGATGTCCGCCAGCTCAAATCGGTCCACCCTGGCGTCGCCATCTCCGTCAGTGAAGCGGATTGCTGAACAACCATCCTAAAGAAATGACCTTCGCGGCACTGTTCGGACCGGCGACGTGACCCTGAACTCGGTTGCTTGCATCGATGATCTGCGACGCTTGGCGCACCGTCGCGTTCCAAGCGATTTCATGGGCTACTACGAATCCGGCTCCTATTCGCAATCGACGCTCGCCGCCAATCTTCGCGATCTCGCCGAAATAAAAATTCGCCAGCGCGTCCTGGCCGGCGCCGCGAACCGGACTCAAAACCAGTCGTTCCTTGGCGCAAAACGTCCGCATCCTTTTGCGTTGGCGCCGATCGGCTTGAGCGGAATGGCCTACCGCGATGGAGAAATCGCCGCCGCACGTGCTGCCGAAAAGGCAGGCATCCCGTATACGCTCAGCACCTTGTCGATCTGCTCGATCGAGGATGTGGCGGAAGCCGTCACGCAGCCCTTCTGGTTCCAGCTCTACTTCATGCGCGATCGCGGTTTCGTTGCCGACCTCATCGCGCGGGCGCGCAAGGCAAACTGCAGCGCACTCGTGTTGACCGTTGACCTGCAAGTGCTTGGCCAGCGTCATAGCGATGTGCGGAGCGGGCTCACCGTCCCGCCGCGCATTCACCCCAAGACCATCGGTCGGATCGCGTTGAAGCCTGCGTGGATCGCGAATGTCCTTATGGGCAAGCGCAAGACGTTCGGAAACGTCGCGGGCCGCATTCCCGGCACGGAAAATCTCTTGTCGTACATGGACTGGATCAGCAGCCAGTTCGATCAGGCCCTGTCATGGGACGATGTCGCCTGGATCCGCGATCGCTGGCCCGGCAAGTTGATTATTAAGGGCATCATGGATGTCGAAGACGCGAGACTCGCTGCTAAAACCGGTGCCACAGCCATTGTGGTTTCGAACCACGGGGGTCGCCAGCTCGATGGTGCCGCCTCGTCGATATCGATGTTGCCGCGGATCGCCGATGCCGTGGGATCGGATGTCGAAATCCTTTTCGATGGGGGCATTCGAACGGGACAGGACGTTTTCCGGGCGCTCGCACTCGGCGCCCGCGCCTGCCTGCTTGGCCGCGCTTATCTCTATGGCCTCTGCGCGGCGGGTGAAGCCGGCGTCAGCAAGGCGATCGAGCTGATCTCAAATGAACTCGACGTGACGATGGCGCTCTCGGGCGTGCGAACGCTCGAGCAAATATCCCGCGACTGCCTCGAAACCTGAACGTCTTTTATTCAAGCCGTTCGAGATTGCGCAGCACCGGGAAAAGCTTCATCCACAAAAGCGCGACGGCAATGGTACCCAATCCGCCGAGCACAGCGGCGGGAACCGCACCCAGCAGCGCCGCCACTGTCCCGCTCTCGAACTCTCCAAGCTGGTTGGACGCGTTGATGAAGAGAAAGTTCACCGCACCGACACGTCCGCGCATATCGTCCGGCGTCGCAAGCTGAACGAGGGAAACGCGAATGACGACGCTGATCGTATCCGCCGCACCCATGATGGCCAGCGCAAGGACCGATAACCAGACGACTTTCGACAGCCCAAACACAACGGTCGCGATTCCGAAAACGATAACGGCTTGGAACATCCGCATTCCGACATGCTTCGTAATGGCGTGTCGTGCCAGCAGCGCCGTCATGAACAAGGCGCCGACGGATTGCGCGCCGCGCAACATGCCAAGTCCCCACGGTCCCGTATGCAGAATGTCGCGTGCGTAGATGGGCAGCAGCGCCGATGCGCCGCCGAGCAGAACGGCAAAAAGATCCAGCGAAATCGTTCCGAGAATGGCCGGATGCGTACGCACGAAATGCGCGCCCGCGAAAAGCGCACCGGGAGTCGGAGATTCACGCGCCGCCACCGGACGATCGAGCTTGATCGCCCCATTGAGGAACGCGGCGACCGTAAAGAAAATCGCCATCGCCGCGTAGGGGAGGGCAGGCGAAACTCCATACGCCAATCCGCCGATCGCCGGTCCAGTGATTGCCGCGACTTGGAAAACACCCGTCGATAGCGCCGTCGCCTTCTGCAACATGCCGTCTGGTGCGACGCCGGGAAGAAGCGCCGAAGTCGCCGGGCTCTCGAATGCTCCCGCCACTCCGAAAAGCGCAACAGCAATGAAAATCTGCGGCGCGGTCAGCCAGCCTTGGTAGCTTCCCAACGCGAGGAAAATCGAAGTCAGCGCCTCCACGATTTGGCAGATCTGAATGACGCGCTTGCGGTCATAACGATCGGACGCATGTCCTGCGATGAAGACCAGGATAGCCGTCGGCAGGAATTGAACGAGACCGACCATTCCAAGGGCGAACGCGCTCGAGGTCAGCGCATAGACTTGCCAGCCGACTGCAACCGTCAAAATCTGCGCAGAAAACTTCGAGAAACCGCGTGCCCAAAGAAAATATTGCAGAGGTGCGTGGCGCCAGAGACGCCGTGTGGAACTAGGGGACGTATGCAAATTCATGGATTGGCTGATGCCGTCTCCGTCCGTTGCGATGGGTTGGAAATTTCGTGCCGCCATATCGGCTGGCTGACGCCGCGCTTCGCAGTCTATAGACGTTCTTTCGTCCGGGACTAGTGGCCTGAGGGAAGCTTGGCAGCCATCATCTTTTTGCGATCGTATGTGCGTCCATCGACGACGAACGTGCCGTCGCCGACCGCATGCAGCATCCTTTTTTCCTTGCGCGCGGAATTGAAGTAGGCAGCAACACCCTCGAGCACGACGATGTCGTGCGCCCCGACAAAGTCGACGACTCTGCACTCGATATTCGCCAAACATTCGGCAATCAGCGGCGCTTGGACGGCTTTCCCTTTGGCAGCGGTCAGCCCGAACTTCGCGAATTTATCGGTGTCGGCGCCGGAGCACGTGCCGACCCCGACAACCGTATCGAGAAGATCGACCGTTGGAATGGCGATCACGCACTCCCGGTTCTTCTGCAAAGCGGCAAAGGAATAATTCCAGGGCCCCGTGGTCATGGCGAACATCGGCGTGAAGTCCATGACCATTGTCCAGGAGATGGTCATGATGTTGTTCTTGCTCCCGTCGTGGGTTGTCACAAGAACAACCGGCCCCGGCTCGATGAGAGTGAAGGCTCTGCTCAACTTCATCTGGCGCATGCGGGCACGTCCTTCGACTTTGCTGGGTCCGGCACGCAATGATGTCAAGCTCGCCGAGCCCGTTCAAGGGCGGGCCCGGCATCGGAGCCTTGATGAATTGGTGGGCCCGCCAGGACTCGAACCTGGAACCAGACGGGTATGAGCCGTCAGCTCTAACCATTGAGCTACGGGCCCGCGCGGTGCTCTCATACCAGATGTTCGCCGGACAGACAGCCTCAACGACGATTTTGTGTCAGGCATTCTGTCGCCCGGCAGAAGGAGGGCGCGGGCCTATTTGCTGCGGTCCTGGGCGCCACGCTTTTTATAGAGCTCGTCGTAGGTTTTTCCGGTCGCAAGCCGGTAGGCGGCATTTCGCCCGGCGCGGAAATAGCGTTGCGCGCTTCGGCGCAATCCCCACGCGGGGCGGGTCTGATCATGGATGGTGTCATGCACGACGACGGCATCAGCCGGCGCGTCGTGCAACTCGATGCCCGCATAACTGAGTGGAAGCGTCCCAATGGCATAAAGCTCGGGCGTGTCACCCATGACTTCGATCAGGATGGCTTCCGCTGAATCGCCACCGCCTGCGTGCTCGCACCCGGCCTCCCAAGCTGCAACGAACGCCGCAGCCCCAGGCGTCGGACGCAGAAGCAGGACGCGCGTCGTTGGCTTCAGCGCGCGCCGGGTCGTGCCGAGGGCGGTGCCCTTGATCCGCATGGCAAGGTCCCCGGGCGATCGCAGGATGCCGCTGATATCGCCACGAACGGTGCAGTCGACATCCATGAAGATCAGCGGCAGATCCGGATAGTCGCGACGCGCGCGCGCCAGCACCGTCGGTTTCTGCCGTGTCTGGGAATACCAGCTGTCACCCAGAAGAGACCGCGCATAGAGATGGTGCGAAATGCGCTGCTCGGCGAGATTCTTCGAAAACGCCAACGCCGCCGGTTCGTAGTTTGGCGTGAAAAATCCGATGACGACGAAATTCGTGCCGAAATTCTGGCGAATATCCGAACCTGCGCTTTTCGTGGCTTTGTCTTCGCGAAGTTTGGTATCGACCATCTTCTGTCTCGGTTCGGCGCCTGGGAAACACCCCGCTGGCGCCGATCCGGCCCCAATGGGAGCGAATGCTATAGCAGGAGATGCGGGCGTCGCAACCCAAGCTCGCCCGCGTTGGCCACGCAAACAAGGGTTCGTTCACTGCAAAGACAGCATTCCGCCCTCATTTGTCCTCGAACCGACTATAGCTCCGATCAAAACCGCCGGAGATTTCTATGAACAGACTTTTGCGCTCTCAAGTCCTCCTTTCAACCCTCGGACTGGGCTGCGTCGTTGCGCTGCTCGCTACCTCGTCGACGATCTCGCATGCGGAGGAAAGTTCCATGGAGCGGACGATCACCGTGTCGGCTTCCGGGACGGCTGAAGCGGAGCCGGACCGTGCACGGATTACCTCAGGCGTCTCGACCGAAGCCGAGACTGCGCGTCAGGCGCTGACGCAGAACAACGAGACGATGAGCAAGATTATCGACGAGCTGAAAACCAAAGGCATCGATCCCAAGGACATTCAGACCGCATCGTTCAACGTCGAGCCGGTGATGGATTATTCGAAAGACGGACAGCCGCCGAAGCTGCGCGGTTATCGCGTCAGCAACCAGGTCATCGTGCTCGTCAGAAAGCTCGATCAGCTTGGAGATGTTCTCGACGACGTCGTGAGCGCAGGCGCCAATCAGATCCAGGGCCTCACGTTCGAAGTTTCCAAAGAGGACACGCTGAAGGACAATGCCCGCAAGGAAGCCGTGGCCAATGCCTTGAGGCGCGCGAAACTGCTGGCCGCCGCTGCCGGCGCCGAAGTCGGGAACGTCCTCCAGATCTCCGAGGAGACATCGTCCAGCGGCCCGATCACCTACGCGCCGCGGCTCGCGAAGGCTGCAACAGCCTCCGTGCCGATCGAAGCCGGCACGAGCACCCTCGAAGCGCGCGTCACGGTTACCTGGGCGCTGAAATAACGCTCATGCGGCTTCCGGCCGGCTCCCCGGAGGGGAGTCGGAAGCCGCTATGAAAAAATGCGCAGCACGGCTTCCGGCCGGCTCCCCGGAGGGGAGTCGGAAGCCGCAATAAAGAGTGCACTACGAGAGCTTGACGATCTCGACGTCGACCTTTGGCGTGGGTGCACCGGGCTGAACCGACCAGTCGCCAAAGTTGTGCATTTCGCCGGTCTCGCGTACGCGCGCGAGACGGGCGAGATCGATCTCGGCCGTCACCCATTCCGCGTTATTGAGTGTGCCTTCCGCGAGCACGCCTGTATCCGATACGGCATGTTCGGACGGCACGTAAATTCCGGCCGCACCCGCATTGAAGTCGACGGCCGGAGACCAAGGCGCATCGCCGACTGTCGGGCTCTGAACCGATGCGATGGTGTTTTCCAAAGCGCGCGCCATCGAGCCGGTGCGGACGCGATGATACCCCGAAACGCGCTCCGTACACGACGGCACGAGCAGCACCTCAGCGCCGGCCTCCGCCATCGCGCGCGCAACGAGCGGGAACTCGCTATCGTAGCAGATCGCGATTCCGAAGGTCCCGATTGACGTCTTGAAGACGCGCACAGGGCCGCCCGCCGTGACGCCCCAGGTCCGCTCGAACGGCGTCATGATAAGCTTTTCCTGCTCGCCGACTGCGCCCTTCGGCGTGACGAGCTGCGCCGCATTGACGAAACGCCCGTCGGCTTTCCGCGACGGCCCCGAGCCGACGAGAATGTGCACCTTGTACTTCTTGGCCAAATCGACATGAAGCTGGACGCGCGCATCCTTGATGTCAGAAATCTTGGCAAGCGTGGCCTGCAGATCGTCATAGACCTCCGGCCCGAAGCAGGCAGCCTGCTCGATCGCAGCATATTCCGGGAAGACCAGAAGATCCGCACCTGTCGCGGCGCCGTTCTTCACCCAGAGCGCAATCTTCTCCTCCCACTCGGCAAGCGTCTTCGGCTGGCCGATAGGATATTGAGAACTCGCAACTTTGAGAGATTTCTTTGCGGTCATCGGGTCCTCATGTCCGCGCCTTCCGGCTTGCTGTGAAGGCGAGACGGAAGGCGCAAACTCATAGGGTCTTCATCCAGAACTGCATTTTGTGGCTGGTTTCGCCGGGCTGGTCGATATCTTTCCAATCGTAGGTCGCGACGATGCCGTCGACCGGCGCGTATCCGCGCTTTCTCCAGAAGGGATCAAGTGGGGCGTAATCCTTGGGTTTCAACGGATGATCGTCGGGCCGAACGACGCGGCAGAACGAAGAATGCGCGAAGCCGCCGAGCTTTCGCGCCTGCTCTTCGCGCCCATCGAAAAACGCGTGTCCGAGACCATGGCCGCGATGGCTTTTCAGCAGCACGCTCTCGCCGCAGTAGAAGATCTTCGAGATGTCGTAGCCCGCTTTTTTGAATGGCTCGCCGAATTCATCCGCGTGCTCGACCATCGGCGCGCCGGTTGACGCTCCGACCATCTGCGAACCGTCGTAGGCGCAAATGACGACGGCACCTTTGGCCTTCGCGAACTTCTCGAGATACTTCTCTTCGTATTCGAGCGTGCCATCGTAGAGATAGGGCCAGTCGCGGAACACGACGATCCGAAGCCGCCCGAGGTCGGGAAGGATCTTCAGGATATCCGGTCCCGTGACCGACTTGACCTCGAGCTTCTTCTTCTCGTCCGCTGCCATGGTTGATCTATCCTTCAGCCGGCAACCTGAGCGATCCAGTCGGTCAGATTGTAGTACGTCGTAACGCGCGCAATCTTCCCGTCGCGGATGGCGAAGAACGTTCCGGCGGGCAGCACGTATTTCTGTCCGACTGCATCCGGCAGGCCTTCTTCCGTGTTCTTGTAAATGCCGTGCACGTTGAATTCGGCCGAAGCGCGCGTTGCGTCCTTCGACACCATCACGACGATGTCCTTCAACTCTTCCTTGTAGTTATGCGTCATGCGCGCGTTGAAGGCCCGAAACTTCTCCTTGCCGTGACGGCGTTCACCTTGATTGACGTCGTGAATCACGTCCTCGGTCAGAAAATCGAGCATGGCGTCGGTATTGCCCTGGTTGAAGGCGGCGTAATAATCGCGGATCAGGGCGGCCGTCGCGGCCCGGGCTTGCGATTCTGGTGTGGTGTCGGACATTCGGGTTCTCTCCGGTAGGCTCTCTCAATTGGATCTGCCGGGGTCTTTAGCAGGTCGGGTCGGAGCCTTCCATGTGCGAGGATGCTGCGGTAAACGCGACATTTCACCTACCGCCCACGGGGTATGGCACATGGCGCGAATTCAAGAGCTTTTCGTCACCCAGATTTACCGAGAGGAACTCCGGCAGGGGGCGACGTCTCAGCTTTTGTCTGAGCTTCTCGCCGCCGCTCGCGAAGTCGCCGCCGCGGATCGGGCAGGGCAGGCGTGGTCTAAAGCGAACGATTACCCTGGATATACATCCTATGCGTCGCTCAACGATCTGCCCGACCGTCATCCGGTGTTCGGCGATCTTGCCGCAGTTCTCGATCGTCACGCGACAGCATTCGGGCGAATGCTTGAGTTCGACATGGCGGGGCGTCGGTTTGCGCTCGACAGCCTCTGGATCAACGTGCTGAAGCCCGGCGGCCATCACGGCGCGCACATTCACCCGCATTCCGTCATCAGCGGCACGCTCTATCTTTCGGTTCCGAAAGATGCGAGCGCGATCAAATACGAGGACCCTCGCCTGCCGATGCTGATGGCAGCGCCGCCGCGAAAGGCTTCCGCGAAAGAGAAGAACAGGACGTTCGTCTCCATTGCGCCGTCTCCCGGAACGCTCCTGCTCTGGGAAAGCTGGCTTCGGCATGAAGTACCCGTCAATCACGCCAAAGCCGAACGCGTCTCGGTAAGCTTCAATTACCGCCTGGATTGATCGACGATTACTCGGCCGTTCCGTCATCGGGAAGCGGCACATCGAAGCCATTGAGGATGACCGAGACTGCGCAGTAGAGGCCGATGAGATAGATGAATTCCGCCGTACCGTCCTCGCCGAACGCGCCGACCGCGCGCTTGTACGTCAGTGCCGGGAGCGTGCTGCCCGTCACGAGGCTCGACGCAAGATCGTAGGCGATTGCTTCTTCGTCCGAGAGGTCGCTCGGCCGGTGCCCGGAGATGATGGTCGTGATCTTGGCATCCGATAGCCCGCGCATTTCCGCGACGATGATGTGTGCGTAAAGTTAGTAAGCGGCGTGGAATTTCGTGCCCGTGACGAGAATGGCGATCTCGCGTATCGGCCGCGGCAGCTTCGGTGAGGTCGACATCGCCTTCGTGTAGTCCCACACCGGGCCGCCGAACTTCGCAAAGCGCAGCCACGGGTTCCAGGGGCCGATCAGCTGACCTTTTTCATTGATCGCGGTGAAGCCTTTGAAGTTGTTCTCGATGCCCTTCTTCATGTCGTCGTAGAGAGCTTTCTGCTCGGGCGTCATCGAGTCGAGAGGGAGAAGCGGTAGGCGCATGGGGAGCACTCCTATGAGGGACGGGAGGAGACAGTGCACCGGAATAAGCTAGGCGTGTTTCAGCGCGATGCCAAAGAGAGCGGTTAATCGGCGCCGGCAATATGCACGACGACCTGGCGGGTATGCGGCCGCGTGCGGTGCTCGAAAAGGTAAATGCCCTGCCAGGTACCAAGCATCATGCGCCCATTCGAGATTGGGATCGTCAGCGTCGTCTGCGTCAGCGCCGCCTTGACGTGGGCCGCCATGTCGTCCGGACCTTCCGCGCGATGAATGAAAAGCGGATCGCCATCCGGAACAAGGCGCCTGAAAAAGGCAAGCAGATCTCGCTGCACATCGGGATCGGCGTTTTCCTGGATCAGCAGCGACGCCGACGTATGGCGGCAGAAGACATGCCCCAGTCCTGTCTGGATGCCGGAGGCTTGAACGATGCGGACGACGTCAGCCGTGAATTCCACAAGGCTTTGTCCATGGGTCTCGATGGTCAACGTTTCCTGCTGCTGCCGCATTCTGGCACTGGCCTCCGAAAATACTTATATTGGTTCGATGAGCAGAGCATTCGTCAAAGAAACAGATGGCGTCGAGGAGCTTCCCGAAAAGCTGATCTCGGAGCACCGCAACCTCGTAACGCCTGAGGGCTTAGCCTTGATCCAGGCGGAAGTCGAACGGCTCCAGGACGAGTTGGCTGAGGGTCAACGCGCGAGCGACCGCGACGCCATCCAGCGGACCTCGCGAGATCTCCGCTACTGGAACCAGCGGCTGGCGACCGCCGAGCTGCAGAACGCGCCGGCGGATACGTCGACCGTCGTGTTCGGCTCGACTGTCACGCTCGAACGCGACGACGGCCGCGTCCAGAAATTCCGCATCGTCGGCGAAGACGAATCCGACCCTTCGAAGGGTCGGATCTCGTACGTCTCGCCGCTCGCCCAAGCACTGATGGAGAAAAGCGTCGGCGACACCGTGACGGCTGGAGCGGGCGAGGCGGAGATCATCGGCATCGATTAGCCGCCTCGAAGGCCGAAAGGGATCGCCGTCGCAATACGGTTCGCGAGATCGATCAGGCGTCGCAGGAAGGCATGAACTTCTTCATCGCCTCTTCGATCTCACGCCCGCTCATGTCCCGCTGATGGGTCGCGACTGACCACTTGTGGCCGAACGGATCCTCGACGATGCCGTAACGGTCGCCCCAAAACATGTCTTCGACCGGCATGCGAAGCAGAGCGCCCGCCTTCACGGCGCGTGCGACGAAGGCATCGACGTCAGCAACGTAGAGATGAATCGTCACCGGACTGCCGCCCAGCGCGATCGGAGACAGCGCGCCCCATTCAGGCGCTTCATCGACCAGCATCACTTGCGCATTGCCGATCTTGATCGCGGCGTGCATCAGCTTACCGTTGGCGCCGGCGAGCCGCATGATTTCTTCGGCGCCGAACGCTTTTTTATAGAAGTCGATGGCGTCTGCAGCGCCCGCGCACACGAGATGAGGGGTGATGGCCTGCAGGTCTTCACGTCGGATGCCGCCGGGTTTCTCCTTGGCTTGCGTCATGGCGTTCCTCCATTCTTATGGGGCTGCCGCATCTTCCGCGCCGGGAAAGCTGAGGCTCAGGGGCCTCGCCGCAGCCAAATTCCCGATCGTTTGAATGTGGGTAACAATGAAGGCGTCTTGAAGAACTGCCAAGAACTGGATTTTCGCGACCGCGAACACGGTTCAATTTCGAAGAACTTGTGTCGTCCTTGGATTCGTCTGCCGACGAGAGATGAACTTTATTTGCCCAGCTGACTTTCGCGCCATTCGGGAGCACATAAAGAAAAGGGCCGCTTTTCGCGGCCCTTTTGTCTGATCAGTTATCCAAGAAGCTCCGCAGCTTCCGCGACCGGCTCGGATGCTTCAGCTTGCGGAGCGCCTTCGCCTCGATCTGACGAATACGTTCGCGCGTCACCGAGAACTGCTGGCCGACTTCTTCCAGCGTGTGGTCCGTGTTCATGCCGATGCCAAAGCGCATCCGCAAAACGCGCTCTTCGCGTGGTGTGAGAGAGGCCAGAACGCGCGTTGTCGTATCGCGAAGGTTCGACTGGATCGCGGCTTCGATCGGCAGCACGGCATTGCGGTCTTCGATGAAGTCGCCGAGATGTGAATCTTCTTCATCGCCGATCGGCGTTTCGAGCGAGATCGGCTCCTTTGCGATCTTCAGAACCTTCCGCACCTTCTCGAGCGGCATCGCGAGCTTTTCAGCAAGCTCTTCCGGCGTGGGCTCGCGGCCGATTTCGTGCAGCATCTGGCGCGACGTACGGACGATCTTGTTGATCGTCTCGATCATGTGCACCGGAATACGGATCGTGCGCGCCTGGTCCGCGATCGAGCGCGTGATGGCCTGCCGGATCCACCACGTCGCGTAGGTCGAGAACTTATAGCCGCGCCGGTACTCGAACTTGTCGACGGCCTTCATCAGACCGATGTTGCCTTCCTGGATGAGATCGAGGAACTGCAGGCCGCGGTTCGTATATTTCTTTGCGATCGAGATCACGAGGCGAAGGTTGGCTTCGACCATTTCCTTCTTGGCCTGACGGGCCTCACGCTCACCTTTCTGCACCGCCTTGACGATGCGCCGGTACTCGGGAATTTCCAGGCCGGTTTCCGTCGCGAGCTGGTGAATTTCCGCGCGGATATCCTCGACCTGCGTGCGCTCGGACTTGACGAACTGGGTCCACTTCTTGCCGTTGTTCGCAACGCGATCGAGCCACGTCTGATCGAGTTCGTTGCCATAATATTCGTCGATGAAGTGCTGGCGCGGAACACCGTAGCTGTCGGCGAGGCGCATCAGGCGGCCTTCGAGACCGATCAGGCGCTTGTTGATCGCATAAAGCTGCTCGACGAGGCTCTCGATGCGGTTGTTGTTGAGCGATAGCGATTTGACGTCGACGATGATCTCGTCGCGGAGCTTCTCGTAAGCCTTCTGCTGCTGGCGCGAGCCCTGTTCACCTGCGAGCTGCTGCTCGAGTTTCTTGTCCTGCTGCTTGCGGAGCTTCTTGTAGGTCCCTGCGATCTTGTCGAAGGTCTCGAGAACCTTCGGCTTCAGCTCCGCTTCCATCGCGGCGAGCGACATCGCATTCTCGAATTCGTCTTCGTCTTCGCTTTCACCGGCCGGTGTTTCGGAATCGGCTTCCGGCGCTTCGCCTTCGCCCGTCATCGCGGGGACTTCTTTGGCCTCGGGCCCTTCGTAGGTTGCTTCCAGATCGATGATGTCGCGAAGCAAAATCTTCCCGTCGTTGAGCTCGTCGCGCCAGATGATGATCGCCTGGAAGGTGAGGGGGCTTTCGCAGAGGCCCGCGATCATCGCTTCGCGTCCCGCTTCGATGCGTTTCGCGATCGCGATTTCGCCTTCGCGCGACAGAAGCTCGACGGACCCCATCTCCCGCAGGTACATGCGGACGGGATCATCGGTACGCTCGGCCGGCTCCGACTTGGTCTCGGATTTGACGAGCGAGTTGTTCTGCGCGATGAGGGCGCGGCCTTCTTCCTCGTCCGCCAGTTCCTCGCCGCCTTCTTCCTTCTCTTCGCCTTCCTCGGTCTCGACGACCGTGATGCCCATGTCCGAGAGGGTGGCGTAGAGGTCTTCGATCTGATCGGAGGACACTTCCTCGGATGGCAGCACCGAGTTCAACTGGTCGAGCGTGACGTATCCCTTCGCCTTCGCCGATTTGAGGAGGCGCTTGACCGCTTGATCGGAAAGATCGAGGAGGGGGCTGTCGCGCTCGGGTGCGTCGGCGGCCTGCTCTTTGTCTTCGGTCTTCTGGACTGCCTGTTGGGCGCGTGCCATTTTGGTTCCTTGTCGTTTCCGCCGGTCCCGCACGGAAGCCGGATTAATGACGTTTAGGTTCCGAACTGCTGCCAGACGCAGCCAGTGGAAACCGCAATGCGAAACACGCGCCTATCCGGCGCGCTTAACTTCTGATGCGTCTTCGTCGGGTTGGTCGAACACGTCGTCCATCTGCTCCATCGCCGAGTCGCGGGCGATTTGGCGTTTGATGTCGAGAAGGCGAATCTCGGCCTCTTCTGTGCAATCCCGATACCAAGCCTCCTCAGCCGCCTTCAGCGCACGGCCGAGGGCGGCCTGTCGCTGATGCAGTGCAAGAATATGGTCCCAGGCGGCTTCGACATCGGTGGCGGAAGCATCTGGCTCGGCAAAACGGTCGCTGGCGTGCGTAATCGTTTGCGCGACGAGGTCCACCACCTTTGCAACCCCCGATTTGCTCAATTGGGTACGTAAAGTTACGCTGTCAAGTGAATTCTGGCGCGCGTGGACAGCTAAAACCTCATCGCGAAGGGCGGAGAGCGACGGAGCAGCAAACTCGATCTCCGCAATGGCTTCGCAATGCTCATCAATCAACCACGGATGGTTAAGAAGCGTTTTCAGGATCAGCGCCTCTCGAGGTGATATACTCTGAAAATGGCTAACGAGTTCAGGGCTGGCGATTGGGAGCACGGCAGAGACGCTCCCGTTGCGCCCGGGGTATCGGCGGTCCCCACCCGAAAGTCGGCTCCGCTCCCGTCCTCGCCAATCCGGCGGCGCGATGGGCCGGGCGTACGAGGCTTGGCCTTTTAGCGCTTCTGTCCGTCCAGAAAGGGACGCGAAGCGCGCCGACGAGCGCTCCCTTCCAAGTTGATACAACCTGTCGCGCAGTTCGCGACCGTAATAAGCCCGAACTGTCGGGTCCTGGATCGTCGACGCGAGGGCCTTGAGGCGCGCCTCCAACGCGGCGCGCTGCTCCGGCGTGTCCGCCGGCTGTGCTTTTACTTCCCGCGCCCACAGGACATCGATCAAGGGCCGGGTCTTGGCGAGGATGTCCGACATGGCCGACGCGCCCTGCTGCCTTACAAGATCATCCGGATCGAGACCATTCGGCAGGAACGCGAAACTCACGCTGAAGCCTGGCTTGACCCACGGCAGCGCCACCTCAACCGCCCGATCGGCGGCCTTCTGCCCGGCGGCGTCGCCGTCGAAGCAGAGGACCGGTTCCGGTGCAAAGCGCCACAGAAGCATCAACTGGTCTTCGGTGAATGCCGTTCCAAGAGGAGCAACGGCTTCCGGAAAGCCCGCTTCCGCTAGCGCCACCACATCCATGTACCCTTCCACGACGACAACGCGGTTCCTGTCGTGGCTCGCTGTGCGAGCGCGGGCAGCGTTGAAAAGAATATGCCCCTTGTGGAAGAGGGGCGTTTCCGGCGAATTCAGGTACTTCGCAGGTGCGTTTTTATCGAGCGCACGCCCCCCGAATGCGATCACCCGTCCTTTGAGATCCAGGATCGGAAACATGACCCGGTTGCGAAAACGATCGTAGGGCTCTGGAATATCATCGCCGGCAATCAGCATTCCGGCCGTCGCCATGTCCGCGGGCGAGAAACCTTTCGACTTCAAATGCGCCGAGAGCGCGCTTCGCGAGTTCGGAGCGAAGCCGAGCCGGAAGCTCGCTATGGTCTCCGCCGCAAGGCCTCGCCCTTCGAGGTAGCGACGGGCTTCGAGGCCCAGACCTCCCCGCAGGCTGTTTTCGAAGAAGGCCGCCGACGCTTCCAGCAGGCGATAGAGCCGCTCGCGCTCGTCCTCCTGCTCCACATTGCGCTCGGGCTGTTTCGGCATCGGAACGCCCGCCTCGGCAGCCAGGCGCTCCACCGCTTCCGGGAAGTCCAGACCTTCCGTCTTCATCAGAAACGTGAAGATGTCGCCGTGCTCACCCGATGCGAAGCAGTGGTAGAAGCCCTTCTGGTCGTTGACGAAGAATGACGGACTCTTCTCTGCCTTGAATGGCGAAAGCCCCCGGTATTCGCGTCCGGCCTTCTTCAGTGCGACCTTACGCCCGACCACCTGGCTGACGGACAGCCGGGAGCGGATTTCATCCAGAAAGTTCGGACTGAAGCGCATGGGCGCGGTATGCCTCAGATGAGCGAATTCGTGCGACGGAACCGCTATTCGAAACTCCGCCGCAGACCGATCAATAGGTGATTCGCAGAGAAGCCTTGCCCTTCAACATCTTGTCGTTTCAATCCGTACCCGCTTTCCACAGTGCCTTCGTATTGGGCAGCCCTTGTTTGGAGTGTCATCCTCGCCTTTATGCCGAGGATCCATTTCGACGCGCGATTTAGGGGCGAGCCCAACGATGACAACGTGTCTGCGAGCCCGGTTCGTCAGCCGAGCTTGGCTTTGACTGCCGCACTCGCTTTTTGAAAGTCCATCTGCCCCGCGTACTTGGCTTTGAGCACGCCCATCACTTTGCCCATGTCCTTTGGCGACGTCGCACCGGCTTCCTTGATCGCATCCGCGACCGCTGTGGAAACGGCAGCTTCGTCCATCTGCTTTGGCAGATACGTTTCAATGACGTCGATCTCCGCCTGCTCGGTTGCGGCAAGCTCCGGACGTCCGCCGCTCGTATACTGAGCGATTGAATCCCGCCGCTGCTTTACCATCTTGGTCATGACCGCAAGAATGGCCGCGTCATCCAGATCCTTCTTCGCCTCGATCTCGGCGGATTGGATCGCCGCGTTGATCAGTCTGAGTGTTCCCACTCGCTGCTTGTCACCGGCCTTCATTGCCGCTTTGAGGTCCGCGTTGATCTTCGCGCGCATAGGTAGGTCTCCTTGAGGTCGCAGACGTGGTTTACGGGCTCGGCGTATCCCCCGGCAAGCCTTGCGGGGTGCGAATATTCAACAGGTCGCGATAATTGACGTCGAAAGGTCGTTACCATAGGTTCCGCCGCGACTTGGCGACGGACGGTTGCCACCCCACGAACGGATGACAGATGAACGCACCTGAACCCTGGACAGAAGTGCCTCTGACCGCGCGCCTTGTGCTCGATGACGGAACCGTCATCGCCGGGCGCGGCCTCGGTGCGACCGGGACAGCCGTCGGCGAGGTTTGTTTCAACACCGCGATCACCGGTTATCAGGAAATTCTGACCGACCCGAGCTACGCCGGACAGATCATTACGTTCACGTTCCCGCATATCGGAAATGTCGGCGCCAATCCGGAAGACACCGAGACATCGAATCTCGCGTCGCGTTCCGGCGTGCGAGGCTGCGTTCTGCGTGCTGATATCACGGCGCCATCGAACTATCGGGCGGTCGAAAACCTCGATGCCTGGCTCAAGACGCGCGGCATTATCGCCATCGCCGGCGTCGACACGCGCGCCCTGACGGCCCGTATCCGCGAGCGCGGTATGCCGAACGGAGTCATCGCCCATAATCCCGATGGCAAGTTCGATCTCGAAGCACTCAAGGCCGAAGCAAAGTCCTGGCATGGCCTCCTGGGGCTCGATCTCGTGCCGGAAGTCACAAGCGGCCAGAGCTATTCCTGGGACGAGCAGCGCTGGGTCTGGGACAAGGGATTTACGCGCAATGAAAATCCCGAATTCCATGTCGTCGCCGTGGACTATGGGTTGAAGCGGAACATTCTGCGCTGTCTCGCATCTGCGGGATGCAAGGTGACGGTCGTGCCTGCGAAGGAGAAAGCTGAGGACATTCTTGCCCGCAATCCCGACGGTGTTTTCCTGTCGAACGGTCCGGGCGATCCGGCTGCAACGGGCGAATACGCCGTGCCGGAGATCAAGAAGCTCGTCGACAGCGGCAAGCCGGTCTTCGGCATTTGCCTCGGCCATCAGATGCTCGGCCTTGCGCTCGGTGCAATGACGAAGAAGATGCATCAGGGCCATCACGGCGCCAACCATCCGGTGAAAGACTTCACAACCAACAAGGTCGAGATCGTGTCAATGAACCACGGCTTCGCCGTCGATCGCGACAGCCTGCCGGGCGGTGTCGTCGAAACCCATGTCTCACTCTTCGATGGTTCGAACTGCGGCTTGGCACTGGAAGGTAAGCCGGTGTTCTCGGTGCAACACCATCCCGAGGCATCGCCGGGTCCGCAGGACAGCCATTATCTCTTCACGCGCTTTGTCAACTTGATGCGCGAGCAGAAGGGCCTGCCGACGACGCGTGAGCGCTGACCGCTTCCGCACATGTCAGGTTTCCCCGTGCTCTTCCTCCGTCGTTTGCTCTCGGCCGCGCTGCTGTTACTCGGCTGTGTGACCGGAGCCGATGCCTGCTCCCCGGCGAAAGGCGCGTTTCTGGAGGAGATTGCGCAAACCTCCAGATCCTGTGCGCATCCGCTATGCGGCAAGATTTACGCCACCGCCGAACCTGCCGCCGAAGATCCCAAAGCGCCGTGCCCGAACGATCAGTGGGAGCGTCTGAAAGCCTCCGCTTCTGCCGCGATCGCGTCAGGCGGCGTGCTGATACTCGGCGAAATCCACGACAACGCCACGCATCATCTGCTGCAGGCAGCAGCCATCGATGAATTCGCGCGCACCTCGCCGTCGAGCCGGACCGCGATCGTGTTCGAGCAGCTTCGTGACGATCAGCAGCCCGGCATCGATACCTTTGCTGCCCGGACGCAGAGCGGCCACACGATGACGGTCGCCGACTTGAAGCAGCTCGTCGGTTGGCACAAATCGAGCTGGCCGGATCTTTATGATCCGGTATTTGAGGCGGTCATTTCAGGCGGACGTCCGATTTACGCAGGCGACGTCTCGCGCGCCGAGATCATGAGAGCAGCCAAGGATGGCGCGGACGCGCGCTCTGCCAAGGACCGCAAGCGTCTCGCACTCGATGTGCCGCTCGGTGCAAAATTCGAGGCGGCTTCGATCAAGGAAATCGAAGCAGCCCATTGCGGCGCGCTGCCGAGGGAAGCGTTCGCCGGCATGGCATTCGCGCAGCGTTACCGCGACGCCCACTTGGCCGACGCCATATTGACGGCGGTGCAGGCAAACGGATCCGCGATCCTGATTGCCGGCACGGGACACGCGCGAACGGATCGTGCCGTGCCGTGGTATATCCGCCATCGCGCGCCGGAGAAAAAAGTCGTGTCGGTGATGTTCGTCGAGGTCGACAATGAGCGCGCCGACTCGGCGTCATATATCCCGCGCGATCCCAATGGCCAGCCGGCAGCCGATTTCATCGTATTCACGCAACCGGCCGAACGCGGCGACCCCTGCGCGAAAATGCGAAAGATGTAAGCCGGGCCGAGCGCGTTTCCGGTGCGGAACCGCCAAATCAACCTTGCTGAACTTTAAGATCGCTTCTGCGGCAGATTTGCCTATAACCCCAGGAAAAACTCTGGGAGGAAGTTGATGCGCCTGTTCTTTTTGGCTGCTGCAGTGCTGGCAGCCGCGTCCCCTGCGGCTGCGGCTGGTACGGACTGCTCCGCCGATGTTCTGACGGCCGTTAGGAAGCAGCTGTCGTTGAAGGCATTTCGCGTCGAGTTCTCCCAAGCGACCGCCGAAGGCGATGCCCACATGCGGATCGACTATATGCCGCCCCTGACAATGCTTCAGACAGTGACATCGCCCGCCATGCCCGGTGAGCAGCAGACGATGCTGGTCAATAATCGCGCATTTTCCGGTTCGGGCGGCAGTTTCGAAGAACTGCAGCCGCAATTCACGCAGTCGATCATCGCGGAAGTCGCTGAGGCGCTGGCGCGCCCGAGCAAGCTCGAAGGATATGAGTGTCTCGGGACCGTCAAATACGAAAATCAGGATCTGCTGGGCTACAGGAACGAGGATAAGACGCATCCTCAGGCGGACCGCTCGAAGATCCTTGCTCGGACGATTTACGTGGATCCGAAGAGCGGCCTACCGGCGTATAACGTCATAGCGACGCTTGGCGAGGGCTCGAAGCCGGTTCGGGAAGTCAAATATTCGTATCCGACTGACATCAACATTGTTGCGCCGGCGAACGCGCCCGCGCAAAAAGTCCATTAGCGCCGGTTGCCGGCATCGTTTGGGATATCTCCATGCGCCGCACTGCTTTTGCTTTTATTTTGACAGTCGCTTTCGCGAGTGCCTCGTCGGCCCAGGTCCCGCCGCCCGCCAAGCCGAACGCAAACCCGTGTGCGGACGAAGTGGCCGCGGCTCTGAAAAAGCTCCGCAATTCGTCTTGGTTCCGCATGGACACCCAGATGATCACGGAGAACGGTCCGACAGCGATGCAGATCGATTACGTTCTCCCCGACCGCATGCATCAGACGGTCACTCTCAAGCTAACCAAGCAAACGACGGAACTCATTCTCGTCGGCAATCAGGCCTGGTCGAAGCAGGGCGACGGCGGCGGCTGGCGGCCGGTCCCTCAGCAAATCGCCGCACAGCTCCGCGAGCAGATGGATGACACCGTCCTCACGCAGCAGACGGACGTCGGCAATTACGCCTGCAAGGGGCGTACGCAGATCGATGGTCGCGACGTTCTCTCCTACAAGCTCGAAAATGAGCCGGAAAAAGGGTCGACTGCCGCGCAGAGCCAGGCATTCCGTATGTTCTATGTCGATGCAACGACGGGACTGCCGGCAAGCAATGCCCTTCTCGTTCCGGGCCACGAGGACAAGCCGATCTTCAGGACGACCTACTCGTTCCCGATCGACATCAAGATCGATCCGCCGAAGGACGTTCTGCCGGACAAGGAAGTCGCTCCTGCGGCTCCCGCGTCACCTGACGGCAAATAGCGGTCTTCAACTCCGGCTCGATATCACAACCCGGGATAGCTGCCATGCCGGCGCGTGCGATGTATCGCACGCGCTCCGGCGTTAGAAGCTGGCCCGGAGATTCCCATGACCGTCCTTGATTCGTCCCGCGCCGCGCTTCGTACGCCGGTCGCCAGTGCCTCCCTCGCTGTCCTGCTCGCCGTGAGCTTCTGCCATTTGCTCAACGACGTGATGCAGTCGCTGTTCGTCGCCATTTATCCGATGCTGAAGGAGGCTTATCGCCTCGATTTCTGGCAGATCGGCCTGCTGACGATGGCCTTCCAGATCACGGCATCGCTGCTTCAGCCGTTCATTGGCCATTATACCGACAAGCGTCCGGTTCCCTATTCCACGAGCGTGGGCATGGGATCGACATTCGCCGGTCTCATCCTGCTGGCCTCCGCGACAAGCTATGCCGGATTGCTCCTCGGCGCCGCGGCCGTCGGCGTTGGATCGGCGATTTTTCATCCCGAGTCGTCGCGGATTGCGCGCCTCGCGTCAGGCGGACGCCACGGCCTTGCGCAGTCGCTCTTTCAGCTTGGTGGCAATTTCGGAACCGCGATCGGGCCTTTGCTAGCGGCGTTTATCGTCGTACCGCACGGGCAGGGAAGCATTGCCTGGTTCGCCGCAATCGCCCTTGTGGCGATGGTGATCCTGTGGAAAGTCGGCCAGTGGAGCACGATCGCCGGCGCAAGGCGCGCGGGCGGCACGCACGGCATGGGGCTCATCCATTCGCGGAAGCGAACCGCCATCGCGTTGGCCGTTCTCGCCGTGCTCGTCTTCTCAAAGAACATTTACACGGCAAGCTTTGCGAGCTTTTACACCTTTTACGCCATTCATCGCTTCGGCGTGTCGGTGCAGGCGTCGCAGCTGATGCTCTTTGCTTTTCTCGGAGCGTCGGCCGTCGGCACGATTCTCGGCGGACTTTTCGGCGATCGCTTCGGTCCGAAAATGGTGATCTGGTTCTCGATCCTCGGCTGCCTGCCATTCTCGCTGGCATTGCCCTATGCCGATCTGACCTGGACGATTGTCCTTTCGATCCTGATCGGCCTCATCCTGTCGTCGGCATTCCCAGCCATCGTCGTGTTCGCCCAGGAGCTTGTGCCCGGACGCGTCGGCATGATCGCGGGTATTTTCTTCGGTGCGGCATTTGGGATGGCGGGCATCGCTGCTGCAGTGCTTGGCATCGTCGCAGACGCAAAGGGCGTCGATTATGTCTACGGGATTTGCTCGTACTTGCCATTCCTCGGGCTTTTGACGGTCTTCCTGCCGGGACCCGAGCGCGCGAATATGACAATGTAAAAGCAGCCTAAATCGCGTTCGCGGCGGAGAACGCCGCGCCGCGGTATTTTCGGGGTTTCCCCCGCGCAAGGCTTTCCCTATAAGGCCCCCTTAGCCCGACGTTCCACCCACCCCTGAGCCGACCGCGCCCGTGCGCGAGCTTCGGCCAAATTCTTGCGCCGCATGCCAAAACGCACTGACATCAACTCCATCCTCATCATTGGCGCAGGCCCGATTGTCATCGGCCAGGCTTGCGAATTCGACTATTCAGGAACGCAGGCCTGCAAGGCGCTGAGGGCCGAGGGCTATCGCATCATTCTGGTCAACTCCAATCCCGCAACGATCATGACCGATCCCGATCTTGCGGACGCCACCTACATCGAGCCGATCACGCCGGAAGTGGTGGCGAAAATCATCGCCAAGGAGAAGCCGGACGCGATCCTGCCGACGATGGGGGGCCAGACGGCGCTGAACACGGCGCTGGCGCTTCACAAGCAGGGCATCCTGCATCGCTACGGCGTCGAGCTGATCGGCGCGAAGGCGGAAGCCATCGACAAGGCGGAAGATCGCCAGCTCTTCCGCGAAGCGATGGAAGAGATCGGACTCGAAACGCCGCGCTCGCGTCTCGTGCACAACCGCGATGAAGCCGCGACCGCGCTCGAGCATGTCGGCCTGCCGGCCATCATTCGCCCGTCGTTCACTTTGGGCGGCACCGGAGGCGGCATCGCCTACAACCGCGAGGAATTCTTCGAGATCATCGATCGCGGCCTCGATGCTTCGCCCACGTCTCAGGTTCTGGTCGAGGAGAGCGTCCTCGGCTGGAAGGAATTCGAGATGGAGGTCGTCCGCGACAAGGCCGACAACTGCATCATCATCTGCTCGATTGAAAACATCGATCCGATGGGTGTGCACACGGGCGACTCGATCACCGTTGCGCCCGCCCTGACGCTGACCGACAAAGAATACCAGATCATGCGCGACGCTTCGATCGCGGTGCTGCGCGAGATCGGCGTCGAGACAGGTGGCTCGAATGTTCAGTTCGCTGTCAATCCGGCGGACGGCCGTCTCGTCGTCATCGAGATGAACCCGCGCGTGTCGCGCTCGTCCGCGCTTGCTTCGAAAGCCACCGGATTCCCGATCGCGAAAGTGGCGGCCAAGCTCGCGGTGGGCTACACGCTCGACGAGATCCAGAACGAGATCACCGGCGGCGCGACGCCAGCATCGTTCGAGCCGACGATCGACTACGTCGTCACCAAAATTCCCCGCTTCGCTTTCGAGAAATTCGCAGGCGCCGACACGACCCTGACCACGTCGATGAAATCGGTCGGGGAGGCGATGGCGATCGGACGGACGTTCGCCGAAAGCATCCAGAAGGCGCTGCGCTCGATGGAAACCGGCCTGACCGGCTTTGACGATGTGCAGCTCGAAGGACTCGGCCAGGGGGACGACAAGAACGTCGTCCGCGCCGCCGTCTCTCGGCCGACGTTCGATCGCATTCTGAAGGTCGCGCAAGCGTTTCGCGAAGGCTTTTCGCTCGACGAGATTCATCAGTATTGCAAGATCGATCCGTGGTTCCTCTCGGAGATCAAGGCCGTCGTCGATAGCGAGGCTCGCGTTCTGGCGCACGGATTGCCGAAGACAGCCGCACCGTTGCGAGCCCTCAAAGCGCAGGGTTTCTCCGACGCGCGTCTCGCAAAGCTCGCGAAGGTGAGCGAGGCGGACGTTCGCAAGATGCGGAAAGATCTCGGCGTGATGCCGGTGTTTAAGCGCATCGATACGTGCGCGGCGGAATTCGCGTCGCCCACCGCCTATATGTATTCGACCTACGAGACGGGGCTCAGCGGCGATCCGGTGTGCGAAGCCGATCCGACCGACAAGGACAAGGTTATCATTCTCGGCGGTGGCCCGAACCGCATCGGCCAGGGCATCGAATTCGACTACTGCTGCTGCCATGCCTGTTTCGCGCTGACCGCGGCCGGCTTCGAGACCATCATGGTCAACTGCAATCCCGAGACGGTCTCGACCGACTATGACACTTCGGATCGCCTGTTCTTCGAGCCGCTGACCGCGGAGGATGTCCTCGAGATCATCCGCGTCGAGAGCGGCAAAGGTTCGCTCAAGGGCGTCATCGTCCAGTTCGGCGGGCAGACGCCGCTGAAGCTCGCGAGCGCGCTGGAAGAGGCCGGCGTTCCGATCCTCGGCACATCGCCCGACGCGATCGATCTGGCCGAAGACCGCGACCGCTTCAAAGCCTTGATCGACAAATTGAAGCTCAGGCAGCCGAAGAGCGGCATTGCCAAGACACCCAGCGCTGCCCGGGGAATTGCGGAGCAGATCGGCTATCCGGTCGTCATTCGTCCATCCTACGTACTCGGCGGACGCGCCATGGAGATCGTCCACGACGGCGCCGAAGTCGATCGTTACGTAGCGCGCCTTTCGGCGACGCTGGATAAGCCGTCGGAGCTTGTCGTGTCGGAGAGACGCCCGCTCCTGATCGACAGCTACCTGACGGACGCTGTCGAAGTCGACGTCGACTGCCTCTCTGACGGCAAGGATACTTTCGTCGCCGGTATCATGGAACACATCGAGGAAGCCGGCATTCACTCGGGCGACAGCGCTTGCTCGTTGCCGCCGCATTCGCTCTCATCGACCATTGTCGCCGAGCTCGAACGCCAGGCGCGCGAGTTGGCGCTCGCATTACACGTCGTTGGCCTGATGAACGTGCAGTTCGCGATCAAGGACGAGCAGGTCTTCATTCTTGAAGTCAATCCGCGCGCTTCGCGGACCGTGCCCTTCGTCGCGAAAGTCATTGGTCTGCCGATCGCCTCGATCGCTGCCGAGGTGATGGCCGGCAAGCCGCTATCGGCTTTCAAACTGACGAAGCCGGTCTACAAGCATATCGCGGTCAAGGAAGCCGTCTTCCCGTTCGCGCGTTTCGTCGGCGTCGATCCGATCCTCGGCCCCGAAATGCGCTCGACCGGCGAGGTGATGGGCATCGACCACGACTTCGCGATGGCGTTCGGCAAGAGCCAGCTTGGCGCCGGTCAGAAACTGCCATCCAAGGGAACCGTCTTCGTCTCCGTAAAAGAGAGCGATAAAGCGCGCGTGGTCGCGCCGGTAAAGGAACTCGCTGCGATGGGATTCAAGGTTGTGGCGACCCGTGGGACCAAGCGGTTCCTGGAGGCGAACGGCATCCAGTGTGACGCCATCAACAAGGTTCTGGAGGGTCGCCCGCACATTGTGGACGCCATGAAAAATGGTGATATTCACCTCGTTTTCAATACAACTGAGGGTTCCAAAGCCCTGAGCGACAGCAAGGACATCCGGCGCACGGCCTTGCTTCACCACATCCCATATTATACAACATTAGCGGGGGCGGTAGCGGTTACACGAGCCATTAAAGCATTGGCATCGGACACGCTGGAAGTGGCTCCGTTGCAGGCTTTTGCGCATCGCTAAGCCGTTCGACCAAGTGGCCAGGGCACGCTAAGGAGCGGTTGCCCTTCGCTGCTTTCCTATTTGACAATTGTATTGTTACCCTGTGTTGGGGACGCCCCCGCAAGGATTAAGACGTTGGAGAAGACGATGGAACGGGTGCCGATGACCATCGAGGGTTACAAGAGCCTCGAGGAAGAATTGCAGCGGCTAAAAGCCGTCGAGCGCCCGCGCATCATCGCGGCGATTTCGGAAGCGCGCGCCCATGGCGACCTGTCGGAAAACGCCGAATACCACGCAGCCAAAGAGCAGCAGGGACTGAATGAAGCCCGCGTCGCCGAGATCGAAGACAAGATCAATCGCGCCGAGATCATCGACGTTACGAAGCTTTCCGGCGACACCATCAAGTTTGGTGCAACTGTCGCGCTCGAGGACGAAGATTCGGGCGAGAAGGTCACCTACACGATTGTCGGAGACACCGAAGCCAATCTTCGCGACCGAAAGATCTCGATCTCGTCGCCAATTGGCCGTGCGCTGATCGGCAAAGCGAAAGGCGAAAGCGTCGATGTTACGACGCCAAAGGGCACCCGGACATTCGAAATCCTGAAGGTCACCTGGGGGCTGATCGGACGCTGATCGGGGCGGCTACTCGTTGCCGCCCTCGAAATAGGCCGACGCGGCTTGGCACTCCTCCTTGGACGGAACGAGGTCGAAGACCCGATCGTTTCCGTTCTTGCCGGAGAGTTCGATGTCGCCGTTCGAACCTTCGAGCGAGATGCCGCTTTCGCCGGTTTCCAGCCGGAGGCCGCCACCTTTTTGCGGAATAAGCCGGAAGACGCCGCCGTCGCTTTCGAGATAGCACTCGAAGTCCGTTTCATTCGTCTTACAGTTGGCTGACTGACCAAACCATTCCGGCCCCGATCGCAGCATCAGCGCAAAACCCAGTTCGAAGCGATCCGCGGAATTGGGCGTGCTATCGGAGTTCGACTTGGACAGATCGATCTCGATCGCACGGACGCGCTGGTCCGGATGCGCATTCAACTGCGCGTCGTCATATGTTCGCGCGAAGCATGGCGTGCCGGCAAGCACGTTCGAGAAGTAGTCGTTGAACAGATCATCCGACGTTGCAGCGATCGCCAGCGTTAGATTTGGGAGGACGGAGAAAAGAAGCGCTCCGATCGCGGATGCCGCCAATTTAGAAAAGGTGCCCATCGACCCTCCACAATACACCGAGCGCCAATCACGTGCCCTCGGGTCCCGCTACGCTGATCGGCACACCCGGTTCGCGTTTGGCGCGTCGGATTGTCAGGTAGGTTTTCACGCTGGCGACGTTGGGGGCCGCCGTCAACTCATCAAGCACGAAACTCTGGAAACGTTGCAGGTCTCGCGCGATACATTTCAATATAAAGTCGCTTTCGCCCGAGAGCATGTAGGCCTCACGGACGAGGGGCCATCCCAGGACCCTGTTTTCGAAGGCGCGAAGGTCCGACTCCGCCTGGTTATGGAGTCGCACCATCGCGAACGCCGTCAGCGCATAGCCAAGCCTGACTTCGTCGACCAACGCAGTATAACGCGTGATGAGACCCGCCTCTTCCAGCGTTCGGACCCGGCGCAGGCAGGGCGGCGGAGAGAGACCGACGCGGTGCGCGAGAGCGAGGTTGGTGATCCGCCCGTCGGCTTGCAGCTCTCGCAAAATCCGCCAGTCTGTCTCGTCGAGTTCTAGTGCCATGGACCGGGCCGCTGCAGGAGGTCTAGAGTACTATCAGGTATGTCAGCCAGCGCGCAAAGTATCGCTTCATTCTTTTGATCCCGTTTGCGCCGGACCCTCGACATCGCGATGCCAGGACCCAACCGATGACTATCGCCGACCCCAATTCTGGCCAGCTCGAGGGCCGAACAGCCTGGATCTTTTCTGATGGGAAGGCCGGGCACGAAGCCCAGTGCCTCGGAGTCGTCGATGCGCTGGGACTGTCGCCTCAAGTCAAACGAGCCGATCTCAAGGGCATCTACAAGTTGATGGCGCCTTGGGGGCCGCTGCCGGCGGGTGAGGGGATGGGCACTCCTGGCGGCCCGCTAGGTCCTCCGTGGCCCACACTGGCCTTCGCAACCGGCCGAACGACCATCCCTTATATTCGCGCTTTGAAGCGCCGCGCAGGCCTTCAGACATATACCGTCATCCTGATGGATCCGAAAACCGGACCTTCGAGCGCCGACCTGATCTGGGTTCCCGAGCACGATCGCCGTCGCGGCGCCAATGTCGTCACCACGCTGACCGCGCCACACCGTTTTTCTCCTAAAAGACTCGCGGCGCTTCGTGCAACCATCCCGCCGTCGACCGCCGCGCTACCGAAGCCGCGGATCGCCTGCCTCGTCGGCGGCCCGAACGGCGACTATCGCTATACGGACACCGATGAAGAGCGCCTCGTCCAATCGCTGACGGCATTGTCCGAAGGGGGTGCTGGTCTGATGATCACCACGTCGCGTCGGACACCTGAACGGCTGGCTTCCCGGATCAAGACCGCGATCGTCGGAAGACCTGCGGTCTTCTGGGACGGCGCGGGGCAAAACCCCTATCCGGACTTTCTAGCGCATGCCGACGCCTTTGTGATTACCGCCGACAGTGTCAGCATGGTGTGCGAAGCCGCCGCGACAGGTCGTCCGATCTTTTTATTCTCACCCTCCGGTGGCAGCGCGAAGTTCGATCGCTTCCACGCGTCCCTTGCGGCCTACGGCGCAACGCGGCCACTGCCCACGTCCGGCCAAGCCATCCCGACCTGGAGCTATACACCGCTCCATTCCGCTGAAACGATCGCTGCCGAAATCCGAAAGCGGTGGTCGAAGCGCGCTGCCATGCTGCCCGGCCTCGTCAACGCCAGACCATAGCGTCCGCAGCGGAGCGCTCTAATGACGGCATCGCTCTCTATCGGCCAGAACGCCTGCAACGTCGATTTTTTTTCCGCCGGCGGCACGTTGCAGGAAAACGCGATCGATGGACGTCGGACCGAAGCACCTGGGCTGCGCCTATGGGCCGAATTCGGATTGATCTATATCGGACTGGCGCTGCTGATGCGCGTTGCCGTCTTCGACTATCGCGTCCCTCTGTTTTATGCCCTTCCCCCAGTGCTCGTCGGGTTCACTGCATTTTTGCTTTGTGATCGAAGTTATAGCCTGAAGAAGGAATTAGACCGTCGCCCGAGCCGTGCGACGCTCGCCGCGATCCTCCTGACGTTTCTCGCCGGGAGCCTTGTCGTCGCGGGCTTGGTTGCAGCCATAATGCCCGAAAGACTTTTCTCGCTTGCGGCCGAGCGTCCAGGATTCTGGCTGAAGATCATGGTGCTTTATCCGTTCACGTCCGTCCTGCCGCAGGAGTTTGCGTACCGCATCTTCTTCTTTCATCGCTATGGCGTGTTGTTCTCTTCGCGTTGGAGCCTGAGTCTCGCCAATGCCTTGGCCTTCGGCTTCGGCCACATCCTGTTTCGCAACTGGATTGCCGTGGGCGGCACGTTCGTCGTCGGCCTGCTTCTCGCCTGGCGTTACGAGCGCACGCGATCCTTCTGGGCCGTCTATATCGAACACGTGCTCTGGGGTTGGCTCGTCTTCACCATCGGCCTCGGCGTCTATTTCTTCACTGGCGTGAAGAACCCGGCTTGGTGACAATCCCTGTCTTTTACTTGCGCCGCTCCATGATCTTTTCGAGCTGCAGCTCCTGGATTTGCGCCAATCGCTGCCATTGCTTGTTGAGAAGATGATCGATCTTTTCGTGCAAGGTCCGGATTTCAAGCTCGGCCTTGAGGTTGACGCGGTAGTCATTGAGCGACCGTAGCCGATCCTTCGCTTCCTGCCGCTTCTGGCTCATCATGATGATCGGCGCCTGCACGGCCGCAATCGTCGATAGGATGAGATTCAAGAGGATGTAAGGATAAGGATCGAACGCTCCGCCGCCCCTATAGGAATTATACATCATCCAAATTCCAAGGAACGCCGCAAAGACGATCAGGAAACTCCAGCTGCCTCCAAAATCCGCAAGGATGTCCGAAAGCTTTTCCCCGAGAGTCCGCTCAGCCCCAAATTCCTCCTCGACGTTCTCCGCAAGCGTTTCGTGCGTCGCGAGGCTTTCCGCGACCTGCTTCTCGATCTCGCTCAAGTCGCCCGATTCCGCCCGAAGCAGCTCTGTAACGTAGAGTGTCCGGTAACGATCGAGTTCCTGGCGCAACACGAACGAGTCGTCTTTGAGTTCCGGGTGGTCCTTGCGTATCCGCTCCACGAGCGAAGGCATCACCGTGGCCAGATTGACCAGTTTGCCGCGCGGATATTCGTGCCCCGTCAGGGCGCAGGTTATCTTTGGCTTCGGCGGTTTGCCGCTTTCCGACGTCTGCTCCGACATTCCCGTCATTCCTCAGCGAGCGATCCGTTCCTATATTAAGAGTAGCATGGCGCCGTGACACGTCGCAGATGGGCGCAATGATCAATTGAGCAAGCCGCCGCAATGGGCTAGAAGGCCGCTCAATCCCTTGAGTTTCAAGACACAGAGGCGCCACTTATGGCAGCACATCAGTACGTTTATCATATGCACAAGCTGTCCAAAGCCTATCCCGGCGGGAAGCAGGTGCTGAAGGACATCTCCCTTTCGTTCCTGCCCGGCGCCAAGATCGGCGTTGTAGGCCTGAACGGAGCCGGCAAATCGACCCTGCTTAAGATCATGGCCGGCCGGATCGACGACTTCACCGGCGAAGCCTGGGCTGCTGATGGGGTCAGGGTCGGCTACCTGCCGCAGGAACCGGAACTCGATCCAGAGAAGGATGTGCTGGGCAACGCCATGGAAGGTGTCGCAGAGAAAAAAGCTATCCTCGATCGCTACAACGAGATCGCGGCGAACTATTCGGAAGAGACCGCCGACGAGATGACGGCGCTTCAGGACCAGATCGACGCCCAGAACCTGTGGGACCTCGATGCCCAGGTCGAGCAGGCGCTCGACGCGCTGCGCTCGCCGCCGGGTGACGCCGATGTCACGAAGCTTTCGGGCGGTGAGAAGCGTCGCGTGGCATTGACGAAGCTTTTGCTGTCGAAGCCCGACATCCTCCTTCTCGACGAGCCGACCAACCATCTCGACGCGGAAAGCGTCGCGTGGCTCGAACGGTATTTGAAAGAATACGCAGGATGCGTGATCCTCGTCACCCACGACCGCTATTTCCTCGACAACATCACCGAATGGACACTCGAACTCGACCGCGGACAGGGCGTGCCGTGGAAAGGCAACTATTCGGGCTGGCTCGAACAGAAGGCCAAGCGCGAGGCGACCGAGAAGGCGCAGGAAGAAAGCAAGCAAAAGGCGCTCTCGCGCGAGCTTGAGTGGATCAGATCCTCTCCGAAGGCCCGCCAGGCAAAGTCGAAGGCTCGCATCACCGCTTACGAGAAGCTCGCCGATGAGGCCGGGCGCGAGGAAAACGGACGCGCGTCCATCCAGATCGCGACCGGCCCGCGCCTCGGCGGTGTCGTCATCGAAGCCGACGGCCTGAGCAAGGGTTTCGGTGACCGCCTGCTGATCGACGATCTGTCGTTCAAGCTCCCCCCCGGCGGAATCGTCGGTGTCATCGGTCCGAACGGCGCCGGTAAGACGACGCTATTCAAAATGCTGACCGGTGCTGAGCAGCCGGACAAAGGCTCGATCCGCTTGGGCGATACCGTCAAGATCGCCTATGTCGACCAGTCGCGCGCGCATCTCGATGATAAGAAAACCGTCTGGGAGGAAATCTCAGGCGGCCTCGACCAGATGCTGCTCGGCGGCAAGAAGGAAGTCCCGAGCCGAGCCTATTGCGGCTGGTTCAACTTCAAAGGCGCCGACCAACAGAAGAAGGTCGGCCTGCTGTCAGGCGGCGAGCGCAACCGCGTGCATTTGGCAAAGCTTCTGAAGGAAGGCGGCAATCTTCTGCTCCTCGACGAGCCGACGAACGACCTTGACACCGAAACGCTCGGCGCGCTCGAAGCAGCGCTCGAAGATTTCCCCGGCTGCGCCGTGGTGATCTCGCACGATCGCTTCTTTCTCGACCGTCTTGCGACGCACATCTTGGCCTTCGAGGGTGACAGCCACGTCGAATGGTTCGAAGGCAACTTCGCCGACTACGAGGAAGACAAGAAGCGCCGCCTCGGCGATCAGGCCGTCGAGCCGCACCGGATCAAATACAAGCGCTTCGAACGGTAGAAGCCGAATTCCCGCTTTTCGGCGCAGCAAACGTCTTCCTCGGGCTCGCCCCGAGGATGATTTGTCCGCGCAATCGATCCCGGCATAAAGCCGAGGATGACAGCGGTAGGTCTCCGATCAGCCGTTGCCGTTGTCGACGATCGGAAGCTTTTTGGCTTCCTCCGAGCTGAGAGATAGCTTCACGCCGTCACCCACGCTCGTGATCTTGTCCGCCGATATTTCGAAGACCTTGGCGTTTATGCCAGCGGGCATTCCATCGGTGACGAGGATCTGCTGGACTTTGCCCGTATCGTCCGACTTCACGCCGTTGACTTCACCGATCTTTGCGCCATCCGATCCGAAGACCGCTGCACCGATCTGCACTTGGCTTGCGGTGACAGCCGCCGCTGGCGCGCTCCCTTCAGGTGCCGCAGGCTGCGCGGATTCGGTTGCGGGCGCTTCGGGCTGAGCAGGGGCCTCCCCGCTCCCGGTACCGGCGGGTGGCGCCGTTGCGGCATCACCTGCGGGCGCTTCTCCGGACGACGCGCCACTGTCCTGCGCAGGTTCAGCGGAAGGTTCCGCGCTCGGAGCCGTTGCGCCCTCCTGAGAGGGCTCAGCAGCCGGGGCAGTCGCATCACCGCCGCCTTCGGCAGGAGCGGCTGGCTCAGCTTCGGCTGGGGGCTGCTGCTGATCCTGGCTCATCACAGGCAGCGTCTGCAAAGCCAAAGCGAAGCCGATAACGAATGCAAACGCCATCCCTGGCGCAGAACGCAACTTGGAAACGATCATAAGCCCCTCTCTCATCCCCATCTGCACGACCGCACGGCGACCTTTATAGTCTGCTTGCGATCATTTCGTCCCTATGCTCGCCACCGATGCAAGGGTGCGGCGCTTTGTCGATGCAAAGCTGGACGTAAATGGGGCGAACACCGGGATGCCACAGATGTCGTGACATCGCCCGCACGAGCGACGCCATAAAGACACATCTCGACCGTCGAGTCGAACGGGCGCGAGCCGCCTTAACGGCTCAGGGCCAGAACGAGCGCTCGGGGATTATTCCCATTCTCGGTGATGTAGTTCTGGAAAAGATCATCGAGGAACGATGTCATCCAGAAACCGACGACCTGCGCATCGCGGACTTTGTAGCCTTGGCTCGTTTTCATCACTAGCCAGCGGATGTCGTATCCGGATCCATCCGAGAGCGTGATGTGCGCATCGACGTTAGTGCCACCGGCATCGCCTGGTCCCTGTCCCGTCACGACAGCGCTGGTGACGACGTATTTCGGGCCCTCCTTCGCCGCGTATTTCGCGATGAAGTTGATCATGCCGTTGTAATAGGCGGGTCGGTCCGCCTTCGGCAGGGTGCGTGCGTGTGGACCAAGCGCGGTCAGCCCGATATTTGGAACGTCCATATGACGACGGAGGACGTTGGCGTAAGCCGAAATGCCACCCTGACGCTGCGCATACATCAGCTCATTCTGCACGCGCTGCATATAAACGGCAGGAGATTCAGCCCGCGCGCCGCTCGCGGAAAAGCCTGCGAAGCACGCAAACATCATAAACAGCCAGCCGACGGAGCGAATTCGCGTCGCGGATGCCCACCCCATGTCAAACCCTCGCATTCGTCGTCCCCTAATTCATCCCGTAGCAGCAGGTGGCCGGATGCCGGATTCTGCTACCGTGACCCAATCGAAACAAGTCTCTCTTCTCGCTAGAGAAGCAACAATCACGTCAAAACAATGCCGAATGGCTAAGCGGCCACAGCATTTTGACGCCGGAGAGGCTTATCCGCCAAATCGTAGAGCCGGCTAGCCGGCACGACCGGAAGATCCAATAGCTGGCAGAGCCTGTCTAATTCCGGCTGCCCGATCCGGTCTGCGGTCATCAGAATAATGCTGCGACTACGGTTCGGATGCACGAGGACCGCTTCTTGCCGGACACCGGAAAGAGACGTCCTCGTGTGCAATGCCACCCCCTCGAAATTTTGAAGCGGCATCTCCCAGAGCACGGTCGAAAACGGAGTTCGGTCAAGGACTTTCACCTCTCCGGAGCGAATGTCGACCAGCCGGTCTGAAATCGCTGCCATCAGGATGTTCCGCAGTGGCCAGACGATCAGCCCAGCCCAGAAGACGAGAGCAAGCGCCAGCTCGATCGCCGTTGACGGATGCCTGATCAAGGCGCTGCGAACATCCGCCGACGTCAATGCATAGACCGCAAAGCCCAGCTGCGGCAGGACGATCACGGCTGCGAGCGCGGTCATCAGAACGAGACCTGGAAGCTTGGTCAGTTTCGCGTTGCTTTGCCGGATGGTGATGGGCAGGCAATACGGATCGTCGGAAATTTCAATGACTTCAAAACTCTGCCGGTGCATCACGCCACTCAGACCCCGCCGGAAATCTCTTTGGGGACTTTATGGTAAACATAGCTAAAAGCCGGTTAAGCGACGTTACGCTCCGAAATTAGCGCAAGGCCTCTTGACACATAAACATATCTTTATATCTTGTCGAGCATGGCAGGTTTCGGAGATATGCGAACGGCGGACTTGGTGACGGCGCTCAAGGCGGCGGCCGAGCCGACTCGCTTGCGTATTCTGTTGCTGCTGGCGGGAGGCGAGCTGAACGTCAAGGACCTGACGCTCATTCTCGGACAAAGTCAGCCGCGCATCAGCCGCCACATGAAGCTGCTCTGCGAGGCCGGATTGATCGAGCGCTTCCGCGATGGGAGCTGGGTCTATTTTCACATTTCCGACCGCCAGCCGGGCGGCCGGCTGGCTTTGCGGCTCGTCGCCGACGTCGATCCGACAGAAGCGTCTGTCCGCCGCGATCGCGAACGTGCCGAAGCCCTGAAGCGGGAGCGCGAAGCATCCGCGCAGACATTTTTCGAAAAGCACGCCGCTGATTGGGATCGCATCCGCGCGCTCCACGTCGCCGAGAACGACGTTGAAGCCGCCATGCGGCGGGCGCTCGGTGACGGCACATTCGATTTCTTCGTCGATCTCGGCACCGGTACGGGCCGCACGCTTGAGCTTTTTGCCGACCGCTTCGAGCGCGGAGTCGGCCTCGACGTCAATCAAACGATGCTGACTTATGCCCGCGCCAACCTGAAGTCCAAGGGATGCACCAACGCGCAGGTGCGCCACGGTGATCTCTATTCGCTCTCGCTTGCCGATGAGCAGGCAGACGCCGTCGTCATGCATCAGGTGCTGCACTTCCTGTCCGATCCGGCGCTCGCCATTCGTGAGGCGGCGCGCGTGCTTGCACCCGGCGGCAAGCTCCTGATCGTCGATTTCGCGCCCCACGAACTTGAATTCTTGCGGTCGCGCGAAGCCCACGAGCGCCTCGGCTTCACGCACGACCAGGTCATGGGTTGGCTCAAGGACGTCGGACTTGTTCCGAAGTCGGTTGAGGATCTAAAGCCAAAGGCGGACGATCGCGATGACATGCTGACGGTGACGATCTGGCTGGCGGAACGTCCGGTCGCGCACATGCCGCTGACAAAGATTGACACGTCCACAGATGACGTGCGCGAGGGAGCGCGTTGATGGCACAGACCAACGAACGCAAGAGCAAGCTGCTCGGATCGGGCGATATCATTGCGAGCTTCGAATTCTTTCCGCCGAAGACGGAAAAAATGGAGCAGACGCTGTGGTCAGCCATTTCGCGTCTCGCGCCGCTGCGGCCGGAGTTCGTTTCGGTCACGTATGGCGCGGGCGGATCCACGCGCGAGCGCACGCACGCAACCGTCACGCGAATCCTTAAGGAAACCGAGTTGAAGCCCGCCGCGCACCTCACCTGTGTCGACGCGACGAAGGATGAGGTCGACACAGTCGCGCGCCAGTATTGGAACGAAGGTGTCCGACACATTGTAGCGCTGCGCGGCGATCCGGCGAACGGCGCAGGTACGAAGTATGCGCCGCATCCCGACGGCTACCAGAATGCCGCCGATCTGGTCGCGGGATTGAAGCGCATCGCCGATTTCGAAATTTCCGTGGCGGGGTATCCCGAGAAGCATCCGGAAAGTATTTCCGTCGAAGCCGATCTCGACAACCTGAAGGCCAAAGTCGACGCCGGCGCGGATCGCATCATCACGCAGTTCGGTTTCGATAATGCGCATTTCCTGCGTTATCTGGAACGCGCGCGCGCAGCAGGCATTTGGGTGCCGATTTCTCCGGGTATTGTTCCGATACACAACTTCAAGCAGGTGGCGGGATTCGCGAAACGCGCAGGCGCGAGCGTTCCTTCGTGGCTCGCGCGCCGTTTCGAAGGTCTTGAAGACGACAGCGCGACATCGCATCTCGTCGCCGCGGCCGTCGCGACCGAGCAGGTGATGGACCTGGTCGATGAGGGCATAAAGAAGTTTCACTTCTATACGTTGAACCGCGCCGATCTTGTTTACGCGATTTGCCATTTGCTGGGGCTTCGCCCGGCACGCGCGGCGAACGCGAACGCGGCATAAGGCAACCAAGAGACTAGAGGCGTACCATGAGACGGAAACCGAGTTGGGCCGCGCTTGAAAAGGCTGCGAGCGAACGCATCCTCATCATCGACGGCGCCATGGGCACGATGATCCAGCAGTACAAACTCGGCGAAACCCATTATCGCGGCGAGCGTTTTGCGGATCACTCCAAGGACATCAAGGGCAACAACGATCTTCTTGTTTTGACCCAGCCCGAGATCATCGAAGAGATCCACGGCAAGTATCTGCGTGCGCACGCGGACATCATCGAGACGAACACGTTCAACGCGCAGCGCATTTCGCTGGCCGATTACCACATGGAAGATCTGGCCTACGAGATCAACGTCGAGGCGGCGAAGCTCGCGCGTAGCGCCGCCGATGCGTGGACGAAGAAGACGCCCGATAAGCCCCGCTTCGTCGCCGGCGCCGTCGGACCGACCAACCGCACCGCGTCCATCTCGCCCGACGTCAACAATCCGGGCTATCGCAACGTCAACTTCGACGAACTCCGCGATGCCTACAAAGAGCAGGTGAGGGGCCTCATCGACGGCGGCGCCGATATCATCCTGATCGAGACGATCTTCGACACGCTGAATGCCAAGGCCGCGGGCTTCGCGACGCTGGAGGTCTTCGAGGAGAAAGATCTCGAGCTGCCGATCATGATCTCCGGAACGATCACGGACCGTTCCGGGCGCACGCTGTCGGGGCAAACAGCGGAAGCCTTCTGGTATTCGATGCGGCACTTAAGGCCGTTCTCGATCGGTCTCAACTGCGCGCTCGGCGCCGAATTGATGCGCCCCTATATCGCTGAGCTGTCGCATGTCGCGGACGTTCGCATTTCGGCGTATCCGAACGCCGGGCTTCCGAATGCGATGGGCGAATACGACGAGAACCCACATGACATGGCTTGCAAGATTGAGCCATGGCTGGCGGACGGCCTGATCAACGTCGTCGGTGGCTGCTGCGGTTCGACGCCCGATCACATCGCCCACATCGCGAGCCATGCAAAAGGTTACAAGCCGCGCGCAATTGCAAAATCCGAGCCGCGCCTGCGGCTCTCCGGCCTCGAACCGTTCGTTCATGGATGATGCAACTTGCCTCTCCCGGAACGGGAGAGGATGCCCGAAGGGCAGGTGAGGGACTTGAATATATTGTCACGTCGATGACAGGCGCATTTGCCAAGGAATGACGAAATGACCACAGCCAACGCCGCGCAATCGTTCATCAACGTCGGTGAGCGGACGAACGTCACGGGCTCCGCGAAGTTCCGCAAGCTGATCGAACAGAACGACTACGCGGGTGCACTCGCGGTTGCGCGCCAGCAGGTCGAAGCGGGCGCCCAGATCATCGACGTCAACATGGACGAGGGCCTGCTCGATTCCGAGAAGGCGATGTCGACATTTCTGAATCTGATCGCTTCGGAGCCCGATATCAGCCGCGTGCCGATCATGATCGATAGTTCCAAATGGAGCGTGATCGAGGCGGGCCTGAAGTGCGTACAGGGCAAGCCGATCGTCAACTCGATCTCGATGAAGGAAGGCGAGGGGCCATTCCTCGAGCATGCCCGCAAGGTTTTGCGCTACGGCGCGGCCGTCGTCGTCATGGCCTTTGACGAAGAAGGACAGGCCGATACGACGGAACGCAAGGTCGCGATTTGCGAACGCGCCTATAAGCTGCTGACCGAGAAGGTCGGTTTCCCGCCCGAGGACATCATATTTGATCCCAATATCTTCGCGGTCGCGACCGGTATCGAAGAGCACAACGGCTACGGCATCGCCTTCATCGAGGCAGCCCGCCTCATCAAGCAGAAGATGCCGCTCACGCATATTTCCGGGGGCGTTTCGAACCTCTCGTTTGCCTTCCGTGGCAACGAGCCGGTACGTCAGGCGATGCACTCGGTCTTTCTCTATCATGCCATTCAGGCCGGCATGGACATGGGCATCGTCAACGCGGGGCAATTGACTGTCTATGACGACATCCCCGCCGAGCTTCGCGAGCTGTGCGAGGACGTGATCCTCAATCGCCGGCCCGACGCCACGGATCGCCTGCTCGAAGCCGCACCGAAGTTCAAAGGCGATGGTTCGGGCGCGAAGGCCAAGGAAAAAGATCTGAAGTGGCGTGAGGCTCCCGTCGAAGCCCGCCTGACGCATGCGCTCGTCCACGGCATCACCGACTTCATCGAACTGGATACGGAAGAAGCCCGCGCCAAGGCCGAGAAACCGTTGCACGTCATCGAGGGCCCGTTGATGGCGGGCATGAACGTCGTCGGCGACCTGTTCGGTTCCGGCAAGATGTTCCTGCCGCAAGTCGTGAAGTCGGCACGCGTCATGAAGCAGGCAGTCGCTTATCTTCAGCCGTACCTCGAAGCGGAGAAGAAAGCGTCGGGCCTCGATGCGAGGCCATCGGCGGGCAAGATCCTGATGGCGACGGTCAAAGGCGATGTCCACGATATCGGCAAGAACATCGTTGGCGTCGTCCTTCAGTGCAACAATTATGAGGTGATCGACCTCGGCGTCATGGTGCCCGCTGCGAAGATCCTCGAGACGGCGAAGAAGGAAAAGGTCGATATGATCGGCCTCTCGGGCCTCATCACGCCGTCACTCGATGAGATGTGCTTTGTCGCGGCCGAGATGGAACGTGAGGGGTTTTCCGTGCCGCTCCTGATCGGTGGCGCGACGACGAGCAAGGTGCACACTGCCGTTAAAATAAATCCGAACTATAACCGCGGACAAGCTGTCTACGTCCTCGACGCGAGCCGTGCCGTCGGCGTCGTTTCGAACTTGTTATCTGAAACGGAGAAGGCGCCCTTCGTTCAGAAGACCAGATCGGAATACGCGAAGGTTCGCGAAGCCCATCTGGCGAATGAAGCGAAGAAGCAGCGCATCACGCTGAAGGCTGCGCGAGACAACAAATTCAAAATCGACTGGCAGTCCTACAAGCCCGTGAAGCCGAGCTTTCTTGGCGCACGCACATTCGCGAACTGCAACATCGCGTCCCTCGTGCCCTACATCGATTGGACACCGTTCTTCCAGACGTGGGAACTTTCAGGCCGCTATCCGCAGATCCTGGCGGACAACAAGGTCGGTTCGGAAGCGAAGAAGCTATTCGACGATGCGCAGGCTCTGCTGAAACGCATCGTTGCGGAAAAGTGGTTCTCGGCATCTGGCGTCGTCGGTTTCTGGCCGGCGAACAGCATCGGCGACGATATCGCAGTCTATCAGGATGAGATCCGGGGCAACCAGACCGCGATGCTTCACACGCTCCGCCAGCAGATCGCGCGCGATCCGTCGCGCAATCGCGCGCATACGGCGCTCGCCGATTTCATCGCGCCGAAGGAAACGGGACTTGCCGATTATATCGGAGGCTTCGCCGTGACCGCCGGTCTCGGCGAAGAGGAGGCAATCGAGCGCCACGTGAAAAAGACGGACGACTATACGCGCATCATGGCAAAAGCTCTCTGCGATCGACTTGCGGAGGCCTTCGCGGAAGCCATGCACGAAAAGGTGCGCAAGGAATTGTGGGGCTATGCAAAGAGCGAGAAGCTGACGAATGAGGATATCATCCTGGAGAAATACCAGGGTATCCGCCCGGCGCCGGGCTACCCCGCACAGCCCGATCACACCGAGAAGGCGACACTCTGGGCGTTGATGGACGTCGAGAAGCAAACCGGCATCACGCTGACCGAAAGCTATGCGATGTGGCCGGGTGCATCGGTCTCGGGTCTCTACTTCGCAAATCCCGAGAGCCACTATTTCGGCGTCGGCAAGGTCGAGCGTGATCAGGTCGAGGACTATGCGGCGCGCAAGGGCTGGACGGTCGAGGAGACCGAACGCTGGCTGGCCCCGGTCCTGAATTACGAACGCTCAGGCGCGGTCAACGCGGCGGCTTGACCCCGGCAATAAGAAAAAAAATCGGCGCGGTCCTCATCGGAAACCGCGCCGCATCGGTCGTTTGGCTCGCGCCAGACATCCCAGAAATAGTCCCCCGTCTCGTTGGCTCCTTGGAGCATTCTCGCGTGGGATTACTCTTTCAGGCATTTCCTCCAGACGGTCGCTCTCAAAAGGTTCCGAGCACGACCAAAATCACGAATCCAAACGACAATCCTACCGCAAGTACGTTAATGCTGCCTTGCAGGCCCATGTCACACCTCCGAGGTCGAGATGCTTCTGAACTCGTCCCGCTCCTCTCTCCGAAGCGCGGGGCGAACGCTACGCATCACCGGGCATTCCTGACAAGAAAAAAGCATTTTGCGGCGCAGAGCTTCAGCGTTTCGAAATGGTCAATTTCTCTTCGCCACTGCGCACCCCAACCGTCCAGACTTGCGCCGGTTCCCCGCCGACGGGCAAGCGTGAATGAAAAAGCCCCGCAAAGGCGTATTTTTTATTGGAAACCTTTCAGCCTGCGATGCCGGGTATGAACCGGCGGCATATCGAAAAAACCAAACGCAGCGCACAAAAACGATCCCAAAAATATTTTGCTTGCGAGCAGAGGAAACGGTGATCTCGGCTTCGGAGAGCGGGCCGAGGGCCCCACCAGAGGCGATCTGACGAACAGCAAGCTTATACAACGCCCGTGGAGGATATGCCGATCAGCGGGTCAAGAGTCGCTTTCTCAGAAGGATTTCTCCCACTCCCTCTGCAACGAGCCCGTCGAGGTTGGCGACCTGCACGAAGCCGAAACGTTCGTAGAAGGCGAGCGCGTCGCGATTGAAATCCGAAGCCACGACCCAGATGTTTCGCGCCTTGTCATGCCGCGCGCGGGCTTCAAACCAGGACAGCGCGGCGCCGCCAATCCCGCATTTCTGAAACGCCGGCAGGATGGCGAGAAATTGCAGGTATGGCCCCCGAAGCCAAGTCCTCCGGACTGAGATCGCCCCCGCGAGTGCCTCGTCGGAAACGATCTCGAAACGAGGCGCGTCCTCTTCCTTCGCCGAGAGAAACTCGGAAAGCATCTCCGGCGTGTAATCATAATGCGCCCAAGGATCGATCACGGCCAGCGCTTCTCCGAGATGCTCTGCGCTTTCCGCTGTCATCGGACGAAACGACACCGTTCCCGCTGACACGCTCTCAGAACGCATCTCCGCCATATCAGTTCGTCACATGGGCCGACGGTGCAGAAACGGTCTTGCGCTTCTTCTTGGAGGCAGACTTCCTTTGCGCCGGAGACGTGAAGGCAACGTTTGCGCCGGTCTTTGCGCCCGGATTGAGCGGCTTCCTGAGCGCCCAAAGGAAATCATAGCGATTGACGTCTCCAGGCTTGCGGTCATAGCACTCGGACGCGATCACCGGCTTTCCCATCTTCATCAGCTCACTGACAGTAACGAACGTATAGCCCTTGGCCTTGAGCTTGGGTATCGCGATCCTGAGTGCATCCGCCGTGTGCCAGCCACGACCGTTCGCATGATTGACGACGATCGACCCGGGCTTCGCCTCATCGACCATCGCAGCCGCGATACGCGCCGCCGACTCGTGCGGATCGGGATCGCCCGTTGCCACATCCCACTGAATGGCAAGCATTCCCGCGTCGTTCACTGTCTTCATCGCAACGGGGTTACACGTGCCGTAAGGAAAACGGAACGCTTTCGGTTGCTCCGGAATACCGCCCATTCCCTCGGGCGATGACGCCACGCATTGCTGAGCCGCGAAATTGGCCCGCGCATCCTCATAGGCTTTCTGCGGTGCCAGCACCTGCTGGCGAACGGCAGCTGGAGACAAAAGCCTGAGGTTCGCATGCGTCTCGGTATGGTTGCCGACCTCGAAGAGCGGGTCGGCCATCAGTTGCTCGGTCCGCGTGCGATGTGAAACGATCCATTTTCCGCCGGCAAAGAACGTCGCTTTGACGCCCTGCTCGCGCAGATAGTCGAAAATGCGCCCGTCGTAACCCGCGATCTCGCCGCGCTGCTCGCAGAGATCGAATGTCAAGGCGATGACTTTTTCGCCCTTCGGCACATCGACGCGACGGATCGATCCGCGAAGAGCATCGGGAACGGGCGCGGCAGTCTTGAAACCTGCGATGTTAATCGGCGTATCGTAGGTATGGTTGCCGCGAGCAATTTTTTCCTCGCCGGGCACGCCTGCGAGAAGAGCCGGCGCATAGCATGCGTGCAGAAGCGCGTCGTCCCGCGCTAAGGCTGAAGATACATGTGCCGATGCAAATGCCGCAGCAAGGAGAGCGGCAGTCGGGATGCGCTTGACCAATGTCATCTGCCTTTGAATTCCGGCTTCCGTTTCTCGAGAAACGCGCGACGCCCCTCGATATAATCTTCGCTTTCGAAACACGCCATCACGGCGGCATCGAGAGCGGCCATATCGGGATGCTCAGGATGTCGCGAAATCTCATCGATGACACGTTTCGCCGCTGCGACCGACAAAGGGGCGTTCGCAGCGATTTCCTGGGCGAGGGATCTGACGGTCGCCTCAAGCTCCGCCTTAGGAACAAGCTGCGAGACAAGCCCCATGGCCTCCGCGTCGGCGGAGCGGAATCGCCTGCCAGTGAACAAAAGTTCCTTTGCACGTGCCGTCGGAACCGCCGCCAGGATCGGGCGCACCCAGCGCGCATTGTAGCCGATGCCGAGCTTCGCTGCCGGAATGGCATACTGGCTCGCGTCGTCGGCGATGCGCATGTCGCAGCAGAGAGCAAGACCCAGTCCGCCGCCAAGGCAGAAACCATGGATCATGGCGAGCATGGGCTTCGGACATCCGATCAGCGCGTTGAAGGCTGCGTCGTTGAGCGCGTCGTAGATCTTCGCGGAATCGCCGCTCCGTGAATTCTCGAACTCCGAGATGTCTGCGCCGGCGGAAAAAGCATTATCGCCGGCGCCCCGCAAAATCACGACCCTGACATCCGGATCGCCGACGGCTTCCGCGACGGCGGCGGGAATGGCTTTCCACATGGCCGCCGTGAGCGCGTTCATCCGCGCCGGATTGTCGGCGGTGATCCACGCGATCGCCCCATCCTTGGAATATCGTAATGTCGGGTTGGCGACTTCGGCGGCATCTGCCATATACGGGTGTCCTTTCCTCTTGGCGGCCATTTAATTGGCAATTGAACACATCGCAAACGCGCGCCAGGGCGGCAGATGCACGCAACGGCAGGAAAGTGTATAGGTTTAATGATGAGATCGATTGACCGCACTCAAAGGCGCCGTTAATCGCCTGCCGGAATTGAGTGAACGGACCGGAATCCAAGCCAGAGGCCACTCGTGTCGAAGACGAAAACAGCCACGTCGAAAGTCCAGGTCGTGGATCCGATCTGGGCCCAGATACGCGCCGAGGCCGAGGCTGCGATGAACGCAGAGCCGGCCTTGGGAAGCTTCATCTTCGCGACGGTCCTCAGTCATCAGCTGCTCGAGGACGCTGTGTGCCATCGTCTCGCACAGAGGCTGAACCACACCGACGTCGACGCGGGCCTGATCTCTCAGACCTTTCAGGGCGTGCTCGCCGATCAGCCCCAGCTCGGCTCGATTTTCCGCGCTGATCTTCAGGCAGTCTATGACCGCGATCCCGCGTGCACCCGGCTGCTCGATCCGCTTCTGTACTTCAAGGGCTTTCACGCGCTCGTAACGCACCGGTTTGCGCACGCGCTCTGGAAGGATCGACGTTTGGACTTCGCACTTTATCTGCAAAGCCAGTCTTCGCGTATGTTCGCGGTCGACATTCACCCCGCTGCACGTCTCGGCAAAGGCATCATGCTCGATCACGCGACGGGCTTCGTCGTCGGCGAAACGGCCGCAGTCGGCGACAACTGCTCGTTCCTGCACGCCGTGACTCTTGGCGGCAGCGGCAAGGAGACCGGTGACCGTCATCCGAAGATCGGCGATAACGTGCTGGTCGGGGCTGGTGCGAAGATCCTCGGCAACATCAAGGTCGGCTCCTGCTCGCGGGTGGCTGCCGGTTCGGTGGTTCTTTCGGAAGTCCCACCCAACGTGACCGTCGCAGGTGTGCCCGCCAAGATTGTTGGCAGCGCCGGCTGTGCCGAACCCGCCCGCTCGATGGAGCAGGGCTGGGTCGACGATTTCGGCGGACTTTAGGATCGTTCAGGAGAAAGCAATTGAAAAAGGAAGAGCTGGCTCGCCTGCAGGCATACCTGCGCAAGACACTTGGAGCAAAGACGCTCGAGGTGAGGGCACAGCCGAAGAAAGACGATATGGCCGAAGTCTTTATCGAGGGAGAGTTCATCGCCACGCTCTATCGCGAGGTCGAGGAAGGCGAAACGTCTTATCAGTTCCAGATGGCGATCCTCGACATGGATCTCGAAGGCGTCTGAGGCCGAGCCGCGCACATGCCGCTTTACACCCTTGATGGCGAAGGCGTCGTGACGCCCCCGCTCGGTGCATTCTGGGTCGCACCGAACGCGATCGTGCTCGGTAAAGTGAAACTCGATGAGGACGCCAGCGTTTGGTTTGGCGCCGTGCTCCGTGGCGACAATGAATTGATCACGGTCGGGGCGCGCTCCAACGTTCAAGACGGCTCGGTTCTCCACACTGATCCCGGTTTTCCGCTGACGATCGGCGAAGACTGCACGATCGGCCACATGGTGATGCTGCATGGCTGCACGATCGGCCGCCGCAGTCTGATCGGAATCGGCAGCATCATCATGAACGGCGCGAATATTGGCGAAGAGTGCGTGATCGCCGCTGGCGCGCTGATCACCGAAGGAAAGGAAATTCCTCCGCGCTCAATGGTGATGGGATCTCCTGGAAAGGTCGTCCGGCAATTGAGCGACGAGGAGGTTGAGCGCTTCGGGCGGGCCGCAGGCCGCTATGTCGCCAACTGGAAACGCTACGCTAACGGCCTTTCTCCGCAGGCCTGATCCGATCGGACGCCCCAAAAAAAGAGCGGACCGCGTCTGGGGGAGGCGCGATCCGCTAGGCAGGTCCAGGCAAGATGGGGGACAGCTGAGAGCCGGGCCTGCAAGCTCAATATCGTCAGAACATTCTCAAGGAAAATCCGGGATCGCATCGAAGAGCGCCGGATTGAGGGACTGAACACCCGACGAGGCGGCAGGTGTTGCGGCATCATTCGGATCGAGCGAAACCCAGACCTTCGGATCCATGTAGGATTGCCGCATCACGTAGTGATAAGGCGTCTGATTCCAAAGGCGCACGATATCGATCTTATTGTCGAGGATGTAATCGCCCTGCGTCGTCCGAACCGTGAGAACGGCATGTCCTTCGTTCTTCTCATCCCGCACGACCGTCATGAGAAGTGCACCCGACGGCCAGCCGCGAGCAATCAGCCGATGCCGCTTGAGTAGAGCGTAATCTTCGCAGTCGCCGCGGGTCTTTGGGATCGTCCAATATTCCGCGACCCCATAAACTTCCATGTCGGTCGCAGGCTCGATTTCGTGATTGACCGAACGATTGAGTTCGTCAAGTTCGCTCAAGACCTGCGGTGTCGCCGGATAGCGTGAATCGTCCGCAGACGTAACGATGCATTCCTGAGGCATTCGCTCGCAGAAAGCGACGAAACCATACGGTGGCTGTGAACTGCCATAAACCCGCATGAACTCTGGTGCCCGGGTCGCGGGACTGATGACCGCGACCTGTTGCGCCGCCGCAGGCAACGCCGCACCACACAACGACAACGCCATAAAAATGGCTACGCTACCGTACTTCATGAAACGCCCTCGAACACGGTACGATACTGTATGCGACACAACTGGTTTTAGCATGAATACCCGCCACGGCATTCGCGCTAAATCTTCATAAAAGTTTATGTTTGCGATTTTGGCAACTCGGCGAAAGATTTTAGGCATCACACAACCAACGCAAAAAACATTCAGGGAAATCTTTCGCGCAACGCCTCGGGCGAAAGCAGCGACAGAAATTGAAGTCCAATTCCGTGTTCGTGGTGACGCCGAACAATCGCCCGGGTCTTGCCGGCCACGACGAGGCTGCCGATAGGCGGCCGCGCGGGCGTGCCAATCGAAGCGCCAGATGCCGAAAGATCGAGCAGTTCGACGTCGATAATGACGCCGTCTTCGACCTTCAACGTAGTGTGTCGCCCCCGAGTTCCGATGCGCTCGTGCTGGCGCCCGGTCTCCTCGGGGAAATCATCTTTGTTGATGAGCCACATAATCTGCGCGGCGAGCTTTTCGCGCTTGTGCTCCGTCACCTTGAATATGAACGCGAACCCGTCCGTCGTGACGCGCGATACCGCCCCTTCGAGCCCACCGAGATGTTCGAGGTAGACAACGACCCGCTCGCCCACCTCTGGGGTATGCGCGGTAACGACGGCGGCGCCCCCAACGGAAACGTCTTTGAGACGACAGGCATATTCGCTGCGATCGGCACGCATGAAGCGACCGGAAAGCGAAAGAGGCAGCCGGCGGTGCCGACGCAAATCTCCGACCTTGAGCGCATCGGACTGATGGCGGGTATCGCGGATGATGCTCGAATGCACGGCCATGGCCGACCTTTGAGATGCCGAAAGGCGCTGGTCCTCTAGGCGATCTCCGCGCAGCCAACGTGCGAATGGCGCCCGAAAATACTATGCGGGCGTGGTCCTTAATGAAGTTCTAAAGGGCGCACCAGATTCGGCCTTCAGTAGAAGGAGAACCTTATGGTTAAACTCAAGATTACCGCTCTTCGACCGAACCGCTGAGGCCGCCCTCGTAAACCCGGAACTGCCGTCGGTCTGATCTGACGATCCGCGCAGCGCGCCGCATCGGCAAAACTGGTGACTGGTAATCGATCCGGCCGGCGTTGGCCGAGACTCGGCCGTCCGGCCAGATGACTTCGTCATCGGTAAGCTTGAAGTTTCCGAGCGGTACCGTACCGAGCCAGGTGGAACTGTCGATAGGCACGATGCATCCGAGGAAGCGTTCGACCGTATCTCCGGTATGTATGAGCGGCATGATCAGCAGTTCGAACATCGCAGTCTGTACAGCGCCGCCATCAGCAGACATGCGAAACAGTCCGACTGCACAGTGGGATGTGATGACCTCCATTCGAGTGCGCAGTGTTATCGCATCTTCAACGCCGAACATGTCGAAGATATTTTTTCCCCGCAGTTCCATGCCAAGCGTTTCGACAATCCGCGACCCCGCCAGGCGAAAACGCGTGTTCGCCGGATTGATCCGTTCGAGAATAAACGTATCAGGAAGGTTGGTCGCGATACGCGAAGGTTCGATCTCGAACCGTTTGGGTGCCGGGCGCGTCCCGCGAAGTGCATTCCAGTACGAATATAACGACAGGCTGATGGCTTCTTTCATGCTCACCGGAACGACCCCGCATCTGACTTCGTCGGCAGGCCCGCCGGAGCGACGCCGTACCATTTCGGAGCACGCCGCGCCGCGGAAGCTCCAACGTCGGAGAAGGGGAGCATCCTTCGTGCCAGCGCAGGCTTGGCGCGGCGGCATCGTTCTTTCCCGGTGTTGCCCGCCTTTGATCGGTCCGTTAACAACGGCCGCTTCGACGCTGAAAGCTGAATCGGATCAAATTGGGACGGTGACGTGAGCAGAGAACCCATATTCAACGTCCCGCGCACGGTCCTAGCGATGCTCGCGGTCTTGGTTGCGGTGCATGCCGCGTTATCCATGCTATCGCCCGACGCCTACTTGTGGTGGGTGCTGGCGCTCGCATTCATTCCGGCACGCTATTCACCATCGCCGATCGCGTTTCCCGGCGGCGACGTCGCGGACGTGACGTCATTTGTCACGCACATGCTCGTGCACGCGGACCTCACCCACCTGGCGTTCAACGGTTTGTGGTTGCTCGCTTTCGGTTCGGTTCTTTGCGCGCGTCTCGGCGGACTGCGGTTCACCATGTTCTCGATCTGCGGCGGGGTTGCGGGCGCGCTTTTGTTCCTGCTGTTCAATCCAGGACTGGACGCTCCGGTCATCGGCGCATCCGGAGCCGTTTCGGCGATGATGGGTGGTGTGATGCGATTTCTGTTCAATGCCATCGACAGGGGCGAAGGATATTTGCTGCGCGCCGCGCCATCCGCCATTCCCGCAGTCACCGTCGCCGGAGCATTGCGCGACCGCCGTATTATCCTTGCATCGATCGCTTTTGTCGGGATCAATTTGCTGGCGATCATCGGCTTCGGAAAATTTGGGGAAACCGGCGCGATCGCGTGGGAAGCGCACATTGGTGGTTATCTCTTCGGACTTTTCTTCTTCGGAGTTTTTGACCGTTCAGAACGGCGTGCAGCGCAAAATGATTTACCGCCTACAGCGGATTTCGAATGAAAGCTTGCAATCCTGTAAGAATTGCCTCAGCCTTCTAACAGGTCCGCCGACAGAGCGGATATCGTTGGGTGAGAGACGCAGCGGAATGCCGGCGAAGACCGAGCAGGCTTGCGGGCTGAAGATTAAACGCAAGCGTTTCGCCTCGACTTCAGTTCGGCATGTCGTTCTCGGAACGGAGGCTGAACCATGATCATCGGACAAATATTGAAGTCGAAGGGCCGCGGCGTGACGACGGCCTCCCCCCAAGATTCAATTCATGAAATTACGCTGCGGCTGGCGAGCCGCAAGATCGGCGCTGTCATCATTCTCGAAAATGGAAAAGTGGCCGGCATCATTTCCGAGCGCGACATCATTCGTCTCATCGCCGAGCACGGCGCCGATGCGCTTTCGATGGCCGCCAAAGACGGCATGACTCGCGACGTGATCTTCTGCACCGGCGATTGCACGCTCGACGAAATTATGGAGACGATGACCCAAGGACGCTTCAGGCATCTTCCCGTGATCGAAGGGGATGAGCTCGTAGGCATCATCTCGATCGGCGACGTGGTCAAATACCATACCGCCGAGGTGGAACTCGAAGTTTCCGCGATGCGCGATTACTTGGCGACGGGCTGAAGATCGCGTTGGACCACCGACGAACGATCCGGCTCACTGCGAACACGCTTCGGGTCGCAGGCTTCGATCTCGTGAACCATGTCGTCGAGTTGTCGCTCGACGGCGTGCATTCCCCGCTCGATGGCTTCTTCGGCACGATGAAAATCAAAAAGACCGACATCTTGCAGGCGAGGTGAGATCATCGCATCGGGGGGATCGCCAGCGAGACGAGAGCGGGCGATACGATCCTGCACAATGTTGAGCGCATCGACCATCACGGTCGAGATGCCGGGCGCCCCGTCGCCCTTTCCGAAGATCTGCCGCTGCAAGAGAGCGCGCACACCCTTTTTGCCTTCACTTTCGGCTGCGGCCGCGAGCTGCAACTGCTCGTCAGCCTCCGAGAACATGGCTTCCGGCGTCGAGATCACGCTGCCGCGTCCGAGAATGTCGAAGTTGAGATTGACGGCGATCACGAAGCGGGCGCCGAGCGCGCGGCAGACAGACACCGGAATGGGGTTGACGAGAGCACCATCGAACAGCCAGCGGCCGTTGACCTTGACCGGCCTGAACACGCCGGGCAGTGCGTAAGAAGCGCGAACGGCATCGACAAGTCGCCCGCGCGACAGCCAATGCTCGTGCCCGGTTCCGATCTCGGTCGCAACGGCGGTGAAACGCGTGCCGAGATCTTCGATATTACGATCGCCGAGATGCTGCTCAAGCCGGTCGCAGAGACGCTGTCCGCTGATGAGGCCCGTCCCGGCGAAATTGAAATCGAGGTATCCGAAAATGCGCTTGGGGGTCAGTTCGCGCGCCCAGCGCTCGAGATTGTCGAGATGATCTGCGGCGTAGCATCCGCCGACGACCGCGCCGATCGACGTGCCCGCGATGACGTCCGGCCGGATACCGGCGCGGTCGAGGGCTCTCAACACACCGATGTGCGCCCATCCACGCGCAGCACCGCCGCCAAGAGCTAGTCCAATTCGTACGTTGGTTCGGCCGAGCACGATAGCACTCCCGATTAGAACCCTCCGTCGCTGCCTCGGCAGTGCAGGGGGCTGCATATGTCAGGCTAGCGCCATGCGATTAAGGTCCCACTACTGATAGGTAATCAAGGTATGAACGCTCGCAATGGCAAACGCCCAAGGCAGGGGACTTCGCTTTCAGTCGGACGGTGCTTTTGGCTCATGGGCTGCAGTGAATTCCAAAGCCACCGCTGGCTCGTGGTCGGACCCGACGATGCGCCTGTAGAAACAGGAGCGCGCACCGGTATGACATGCAACGCCATCGCCCTGCACCTCTGCCCGGACCCAAATGACGTCCTGATCGCAATCGGTCCGCAACTCTACCACTTTGAGAAGATTGCCGCTTTCCTCGCCCTTCTTCCAAAGCTTGCCGCGTGAACGACTCCAGAAGTGCGCGAAACCGCTCCCGATTGTCTCGGCCAAGGCGTCCTTGTTCATGTAGGCAAACATCAGCACGTCACCGGAATGACGATCTGTTACGATCGCAGGGATCAGGCCGTCCGCATCGAACGCGGGCTTGAAGGATCGTGTCGTTTCGATCGTCTCGGACGCCGTCTTTCTGCTCGTCATGATGGCGCTCCAATGCGAAAACCACATAAGTGACGTGCAAATCTGTTCATCTGGCTGTGCTCGGTGGGTCGGAGGAACGCCGGGTTATTCTCGCATTCGCGGCCGGCTCACCTTATATACGGCGACCGGGACGTCTGGAGGAGGGGGCTGCCAGCGGGCAGCATCCGAAAGACCATAAGACGCAAAGACTGCCATGGCCGACCTTGATGAGATCTACAACACGCGCATCCTCGAACTCGCGGGCGCAATTTCCGGTACCGAGCGGCTGAGCCATCCGGATGGCACGGCTACTGGGCATTCGAAACTGTGCGGCTCGACGGTTACTGTCGACCTGAATCTCGAGGACGGGCGGGTGAGTGCATTCGGACAGTCGGTCAAGGCATGCCTGCTGGGACAGGCGTCGGCGTCCGTGATGGCACGCGAGATCATCGGCTCGACCCCCGAGGAGCTTCGCCAGGTCAGCCGCCAGATGCGCGCAATGCTGAAGGAGAACGGGGCACCCCCGACCGGCCGATGGGGTGATCTCGCGGTCCTCGAGCCCGTGCGGAACTACAAAGCACGTCAGACGTCGACGTTGCTCGTCTTCGACGCTGTCGAGCGAGCACTCGATGACGCTGCAGCGCGAAGCGATGCTTCCCTTCAGGCTGCGCGCTAACCTTTACCGCAGTTTTTCCTCCAATTTTGTCTCCGACACTGGATCACCCAATCGACGACTGCGGGTTCGGCGTGCTGTATGTGGCGCTAAGATGAAACCGGTTTGATGCGACGGGATATTTCCACAACGCGGCGCAATTCTTTGCCGGACGACTTGCCGAGAGGCCTTTCGTTCCGGGAACGACTGAGGGTAGAAGTCTGCTTCGGCCGCTCAAGCGCCAGCCGCAAAAAGGAATAAAATCGGGTTTATCCCGAAAACCGCGCGCATTCGACGGCCAACAAAAATTGAAATAGAGCACAACGGAGAGATCCAGATGTCAGCGCAGGATAACGATGGTGGCGCGCGTTCCGACAGTGCAGCCGCGTCGACCAGCGCACTCAAGTGGGTGGTGATCGCGATCCTGGCGTTGGTGGCGATCTACGGATGGCAACAGAAGACGTCCGCCGAAGGTGAACTCACTGCGTTGAAGGGCGAAGTGGCGTCGCTCAGAAAGGCCGTCGATGATGCCGCCGAAGTGCGGAAGTCCTCGCAGGACGAAATCGACCGGCTGAAAGCCGCCGTCAGCGATGCCCAACGCCAGGTCGATGAGGGCAAAGCCGACGTTTCGACCGCGATGTCCAAAGTTTCGGAACTCGACAACAAGGCGACCGCGCTTACGAAGGAAAATGACGACCTCAAAGCAAAGCTCGCCAGCGCTCAAGAGGACATGAAAGCGAAATTGGCCGCGGCGAACGACGATACAAATAAAGCCAAAGCGTCTCTCGATGCCGCCAACAAGGCCAAATCGGACGCCGAGGCGGCAGCCAACGCCCTTCGCGAGGAAATTGACACGCTGAAGTCGCAGGTTTCCCAGCTTCAGAAGGATCTTCAGGACGCAAAATCTGCCGCGGCGCAAACTCCCGCGCCGGCGGCGCCCGCTGCTCCGGCGACCCCCACTCCCTGATCGAAAATACGCCGCAGACCGACGCTCTTGCATCCGGCCGGCGAAACGCGCTCTGCTTGGAGCATGAGTTCCCGGTTTGCCAAGACGCTGCTCAAGGCGCCGATCCACGTCTACCGTTACACCTTTAAGCCGCTGGTCGGCGGCCAGTGCCGGCATTGGCCGACGTGCTCGGAGTACGGCCTTCAGGCGATCGAGTTGAACGGCGCCTGGAAAGGTTTCTGGCTCACCCTGTCGCGTTTCATCCGCTGCGGCCCACGCGGAACGCATGGTGTCGATCCGGTGCCGGACATCCGTGACGTCAAGCACACCTTCCAGCCCTGGCGCTACGGCCGCTGGCGGTAGTCCGCGGTGTCGATCCGGTAACCGTCATCCTCGAACGCCGCGAGCAAGCGAGTGACGGCCGGAGATGACGAAGTGTTTAAGGGATAGGTCATGGGTCGGGGCCCGGGCTTGACTTAAGGCCGCTGCCACCCCATTACGCCAACCGAAATCGTCTTACGCCGCGCTCGTATGCGGCGAGTGAGCAAAGGAGGCCACGATGACAGACGTCACAATTACGTTCCCCGACGGCAAACAGCGCCAGATCGCAAAGGGAACGACGGGCCTCGAAATCGCCAAGTCGATCTCTCCCTCGCTCGCCAAGCGCACGGTCGCCATGCAGCTCAACGGCGCGCTGGCCGATCTTGCCGATCCGATCAATCACGACGCTTCGATCAACTTCGTCTCGCGCACCGACCCTGTTGCGCTGGAACTGATCCGGCACGACGCCGCGCACGTGCTCGCCGAAGCCGTGCAGTCGATCTGGCCCGGCACCCAGGTGACCATCGGCCCGGTTATCGACAGCGGCTTCTATTACGACTTCGCAAAGCAGCAGCCGTTCGAGCCGGAAGACATTCCGAAAATCGAAAAGCGCATGGGCGAGATCATCGCCAAGAACGCGCCTTTCACCAAGGAAGTCTGGTCGCGCGACAAGGCGAAAGAGTTTTTCAAAAACAAGGGCGAGTATTTCAAGGTCGAACTCGTCGATGCGATCCCCGAGGGCCAGGACCTCAAGATCTACAAGCAAGGCGAATGGCTCGATCTCTGCCGCGGCCCGCACATGACCTCGACCGGTCAGGTCGGCAAGGCGTTCAAGCTGATGAAGTTCGCGGGTGCGTATTGGCGAGGCGATTCAACGAAGCCGCAGCTTCAGCGCATCTACGGCACGGCGTTCGCCAACGAGGACGAGCTCAAAGCTTATCTGCATCAGCTTGAAGAAGCCGAGAAGCGCGATCATCGCAAACTCGGTCGTGAGATGGACCTGTTCCACTTCCAGGAAGAGGCACCGGGCTCTGTCTTCTGGCATCCGAAAGGTTGGACGCTCTTCCAGACCTTGATCGCCTACATGCGCCGTCAACAGGCGCGCGCGGGCTACACGGAAGTCAACACGCCCGACATGATGGAGAAGCACTTCTGGGAGCTTTCCGGTCACTGGGAGAACTACGGTGAGAACATGTTCACGACCGTCCTGCCGGACGAGCGCGTGTTCTGCTGCAAGCCGATGAACTGTCCCGGACACGTTCAGATCTACAAGAACGGCCTGAAAAGCTATCGCGACCTGCCGCTTCGCATCGCCGAGTTCGGCAAGGTGCATCGCTATGAGCCGTCGGGCGCGCTTCACGGTATGCTGCGGGTGCGCCATTTCACGCAGGACGACGCGCATATCTTCCTGACCGAGCATCAGATCATGGAGGAATGCCTCAAGATCAACGATCTGCTGCTTGCGATCTACAAGGACTTCGGCTTCGAGAACATCGTCATCAAGCTGTCGCTGCGCCCCGAAAAGCGCGTCGGCTCGGACGAGCTATGGGACAAGGCCGAGAAGGCTCTTGGCGACGTCCTCGAAGAGGTGAAGCGGCGTTCGAACGATCAGATCAAGACAGAGATTCAGCCGGGCGAGGGTGCGTTCTACGGACCGAAGCTCGAATACGTGCTGCGCGACGCCATCGGCCGCGACTGGCAGTGCGGCACGACGCAGGTCGACTTCAATCTCGCGGGCCGCCTCGGCGCGTTCTATATCGACGAGAAGTCCGAGAAGAAAACGCCGGTGATGATCCACCGCGCCATCTTCGGTTCGCTCGAGCGCTTCACCGGCATTCTGATCGAGAATTTCGCCGGACACTTCCCGCTGTGGCTCGCGCCGCTGCAGATCGTCGTTGCGCCGATCGTGTCAGACGCGAACGACTACGCGGTCGAAGTCGCCGAGAAGGCCAAAGCGCTGGGCTTGCGCGTCGAGACTGATTTGCGCAACGAGAAGATCAACCTGAAGGTCCGCGAGCACTCGCTGCAGAAGGTTCCCGTGATCCTCGTTGTCGGAAAGCGCGAAGCGGAGGAGCGGAAAGTCTCCGTACGCCGTTTAGGTTCGCAGGAGCAGACTGTGCTTGGTCTCGATGAGGCGCTGGCGACTCTGGCAGCCGAAGCGGTGCCGCCGGATTTGCGATAGCCGGATGTCATCCTGCAATCGTGCCCGCCAAGCCGGCCATCCAGCCACGTCTGTGATCCTCGGCTTATGCCGAGGATCCATTTTGCCATCGGCGCTCCCGCTTAATGGTCTCCGGGCCAAGCCCGAAAATGACATTCAAACCGTCATGAAACCAACCCGCTGCGCTCCGCGTTGCCTCATAGAAGTGCAACAACCGGAGTTTGAACAATGGCCACATCATCCGCATCCCAGTATGGGTCGGGCAGTGTCGAAGACCTCAAGAGCAAAGCGAAACAAGCTTACGACGATGCCTCTGATCGCGCTCAGGACATGGCAAGCCGTGCGCAGGACATGGCCGGACAGGCTCGTGAGCAGGTGGGCGAAGTTGCCGGCAACGTGAAAGGCGCGATCGACAAATCGGTGAAGGATCAGCCCTTTACGACTCTCCTCATGGCAGCGGCCGTCGGCTTCGTCGTCGGCGCGCTCTGGAAATCATAAGCACGCAACGCGTCATAGCCGAGCTTCGAGGCTCAGAAATCCGAGCTGAACTTTGGTCCGTCGAGAATGATCTCTCGGCGGACGTTTTCTTTGCCAGCGCTCGAACGCTCAGGAGTTTGCCTTCCGCGCCGCGGCCTGTTTCTTGAGTTCGCCGCTATAGAGATCAATCGCCGCCGCGCCCACCTCGTGAATATATGCACGCACCAGCCGTCCGGAGACCGTCTCCTTCAGCCAGCCGAAAAGCGATTTCGATAGGCGGTCCCGCATTTCATACGTGGCGGCCGTGGTGGGATTGACCAGACGCATCACGCGCCAGATCGACCATGCGCGACCGGCAACGTCATAGATGCCTCGCCAGCGATAGACCTGCGCGAACTGCGCGACGGTCAAGCGGTTGCCGAGAGGGATCGTTCCCTCGAACACGGGGCGGAGCCGCGCGCTGACCTGTTCAATGAGTGTCAACGCTTCCGGAACCGTGAAGTGGAGCATCGGATCTTTGTCCGAGGGATGGTAGACCTTTGCGACGATTTCGACCGTCTCGAGGCCCGTGTTGAGCACATCGTTCCAGGACGAAATCGTCCGCGAGTTGGAATCCTTCGCGAAGACGTCGACGGCGGCCTCTGCTGCGATACGCGGCGACTCTACGCCAGCCCGCTTGTCCGTGGGCATCGCCATGCCGGTAGCTACGGCGTCGTCCGGCGTTTTCGGCGCAGGTCTGCCAAGCGTCCGGCGCTCGAATGCGAAGGCGATTGTGGTGCAAATCAGCGTCGCAAGCGCCCAATGAAGAAGATAGCCGTGCTGCCAGAGCCAAAGGCTGCCGAGCGGAATCAGGGCCACCGTCGGCAACAGCAATCCCATCAAAACGACAAACAAGCGAAGTGGAGAAAGGGCGTCGCTCATCGGGGCGCTCCATCGAAGTTCAACCCCAAAAAACGCTTCCTGTCGCCCGTAAGTTCCGTGCTCAGCGGGACATCGCCGCGATGGTCAGTTCCAGCGCCGGTTGGACCACATCCATTGGTCGGGGAGTTCGCGCACCCATTCCTCGAACTGACGTGTCATCTCAGCGGTTGCCCATTTGACGTCGTCGGCATGACTGGAAGTGCGGGGAATGCGAAGTTCTTTCAGCTCGATTTCGAAGCGGCTGTCGTTGCCAACCCGCATGCACCGCGACATCCAGATCCGTGCACCGACGCGCCGCGCGATCATGGCCGGAATTGTAACCGTTCGCGCATCCTTGCCGAAGAATGGAACTGGGAGGCCAGTCCGGTCCCAAAGATCGCAGACGACGCCGAGGCGGCCGCCGTTACGAACGTAGTCCATGATGATGCGCGCCGTCTTCTGGCTCTCGCCATGGTCGCCTTCGACCTTGCCGCGTCCGAAGAGGCCCCCCGGATAGAGATCCCGCCGCTGATAGCGAATGTAGCGGTCGATGTAGGGATTATTGACAGAGCGATAGACGCAAGCCGGGTTCGCACCGGCAAGGGTCAACGGCCAGATCGCAAGCTCCCAATTGCCCATGTGCAGCGATGCGCCCACGATCGGGCCGAGCTTGCTGGCATAGCGGTTGAACACTTCGGGGTTCTTGATGACGAGACGCGACGGCTCCGCGATGATCTGATCGATCCTCATGGTCTCGGCCATGACCCGTCCCAAATTCTCCCAGTGCCGAAGCGCAATGGCCTCGCGCTGTTCGTCCGATTTCTCGGGGAAGGCGACCTTGAGATTCGCTAACGCACGCTTGTGCCGCTTCGGATTGATCTTCGGCGCGAGCCTGCGCCAGCACCACGCGGAGAGGTGCGTCGCCGTGTCGAGCGGCACCGCGCGAACAATGCCGACCACAGCGCGAAGAACGATGTATTCGAGCCTGAATTGCAGATCGCGCAGCCGCGAAATCTCTGTAGAGGACAGCGCCGGTTTCCTTGCTTGGGAATGGACGATACGCGAGGGTGATGCATCTCCGGCGACTTCGCCGTCAAGGCTCGACCGTCAGATTTTCACGATACGTTGGGAGACATCAACGTCGGTTTCGACGCAGAGGGAAGGATGCCCTCTCGCATGACGCGTATGCGGAGCGATGAACTCGCGGCGAGTGCAAAGAGACCGAATCCGCGTGCGAGGCTCACGCCGGGAATAGTGCTTAGCAGCGATTTATTCAAAATATCGACCGCGAAGACTCTGGTCCCGATGTCGGTTCGCCGCGCCTGATCGTAGCGCCTGAGTACCGGATCACCGCCGATGTCCAGGCCCTCTCGCTTGGCTCCGCCCGCTATTTCAGCGATGGTCGCCGCGTCTCGAAAGCTGAGGTTCAGACCTTGCGCCCCGATCGGCGGAATGACGTGCGCGGCTTCTCCGGCGACGACGACGCGGTTTTTCGCAAACGGCTGCGCCGTCTGTCCAGAAAGCCGAAAACACTGGCGCGGCGTGAAATCGGAAAGCGCACCGAGAAGACCCTGAAGAGCCGAGCCGAGTTCGCGAGTGAACTGAAAGTCGTCAAGTGATGAAAGCCGCTCGATTTCGTCGGGTGTATCGATCCAGACAAGATTGGAGGTTCGGCCAGCCCCGGGCACGACGGTCAGTGGTCCGGCATGACGATGCAACTCTGTCGACACGCCATGATGGTCACGCCCGTGGGAGAAGGTCGTTACGATCGCGGACTGAGGATAACTCCATGTGGATACCTCGATGTCGGCCGCACCGCGCGTCGCCGAAGCGCGTCCGTCAGCTGCGACGATCAGCCGTGCAGTGATCGCTTCGCCAGTATCGACAAGGAGAGCCGCAATGTCGACCTTCGAGACTGAAGCGCGCACCCGGCAGAGGCGCTCGCCACACGCGGCTTCGAGCACATTGGTCAGCGCAACATTGGGAATATTATACCCGAAAGCATCAAAGCCCGCTTCCCGGGCTTCAAAAAGGACTTCCGGCGCTTTCAAAAGGCTCGAGCTGCGATCAACGATCCGAACGCCGGTGACCGGCTCCGATTGCGCCTCGAGTGCCTGCCAGAGATCCAATCTTTTCAGAAGCTCGATCGACCCGCCAAAGAGCGCGGACGTCCGCCTGTCCCCGCCGGAAGACGGTGGCCCAATAACAACCGTACGGAGACCCGACTGTGCGCACGCCAGTCCAGCGATCAATCCCGCCGGACCGGCGCCTGCTACAGCAATGTCAAAAATGTCTTGTCCGGCCATACGTTAGTCCTGCGATGTTGTCATTGAAACGCAAAATTTCTTCAAAAGGCTCAAATGTGGCTCAAGTGCAACGAATATGACGGGCCACTGTCACGTACCTGTTAAACTGGCGGGTTAGCAGATCCTTAAGTTGTCCACATGGCTAAGACGCTTTGAGGGCATAAGGGCGAAAACGCCCGGCGCACCAGGGGATTTGTGCGCCGAAAACACTTGGGGTCTGTAAAATAGAGGGGCACCGATGAAATCGGTATTCAAATTGTCGAGTAGCCGTTTGGCGTTGTTGGCGGCGTTCGGGCTGACCGCCGCGGCCTATACACCTGCAATAGCGGCCGATCTGGGTGGCGATTGCTGCGCCGATCTCGAGGAGCGCGTCGCCGAGCTCGAAGCCACGACCGCCCGCAAGGGCAACCGCAAGGTGTCGCTCACGGTATCCGGATGGGTGAACGAATCCGTCATGGTCTGGGACGACGGCGCCGAATCCAATGCCTACGTCGGCACGAACACGCTCGAGCAGTCACGTTTCCGCTTCGTTGGAGAAGCGCAGATCGCGCCGGGCTACTCCGCGGGTTATACGATGGAGATCGGCGTTCAAGGGCATCCTCTGAACAAGTTTGACCAGACTTCTCCAAGCGGGAACGCCAGCCCCAATACGACCGACAATATCCTAACCGTCCGCAAGAGCAATTGGTGGTTGAAGAGCAAGGACCTGGGCAAGGTTACGGTTGGCCTCGAAGGAACGGCGCTCTATCACGTGCTCGACGACGCCGACGGCGCCAACACGCGTAACTTCTCCGACGCACAGGCGGCTGGCGCATACAACCCCAACTTCTTCCTTCGTCATAACGGCCTGCCGATCGGCAGTGGCCTACGGTGGTCCAGCATTCTCCAAGGCGTCGACAACGGAACGGTCGGCCAGGATGGACGCCGCAATATCGTCCGCTATGACTCACCGACGATCGCGGGCTTTGTTCTGACCGCTTCATGGGGCGAGGACGACGATTGGGGAATGGCGTTGACCTACTCCAACAAGCTGGGCGATTTCCTGGTGCTCGGCAAAGTCGGATACGGCGAGAATTCCGACGAACATATTGGTTGCTCGACGAAAACAGCGCCGACGGATTGCCAGTTGTTCGGCGCTGCAGCGACCGTGATGCACGCCCCCACGGGCCTTTATGTCTATGGTGGCTATGCCCAAAATCGCGATGTGCGCGTCGCAGACCTCACGGGTGCTGCCGCAGTGGGCACAAATGCGACAAGCAGCTTGTGGTTCATCCAAGGCGGTATCGAGCAGAAATGGGTGCCGCTCGGCAAGACGACGCTCTTTGGCGAGTACCGTCATGATGACGGCGGCAGCAAGGACAGCGGCGCGGCATTCTCGACGACGCTCGCTCCTGCAACGGCCCTATCATCGACCAGCCTGAACTTTGTCGGCGCTGGCGCCGTGCAGCACATCGATGCCGCTGAGATGGACCTCTACGTCGTTTACCGCCACGCGGATGGTAACATTACGAACGTGGCAAATCAGACCCTGAGCCTCGACGCCTTCGACGCGGTCATCATGGGTGGTCTGATCAAATTCTGATCGCTCTCTCCCGTTTGCGACAGATGTTGGGGCCGTCTTCGGACGGCCCCTTTTTGTTCTATTCCGGAAGGATTAAATAAGTCGCGAGAAATTTGGCGCGTCCTGTGTCAAGTAGGCGACATGGCGACCTTACAACAGGCTCACCGAGAAACGGAGCCAGGTTCGACGACTGCAGGATATTGCCATTGAGTTTCTGTTATCTACCACGCAACAGTAACGTATGTGCGTGCTTTCAAGGCATGGCGGGGTATTCGTGAGATGGTTTGAACTGGTGCTCATTGTGCTGGTGGCAATCTTTGCTGCCGGGAGCACCAATCTCATTGCTATGGAGGAGCAGCGCGGCGCGCTTCCCGCCGGCGTCCCTGTGCCCGATGCCCCCAAGGCGCAGGAGCAGGAAGAGTCGCTTCCCTCCAAAAGCGATAGCGGCACGGAGATCCGCATTCCGGGACTTGGCAAGATCGGGACGTTGCCGAAAATGGATTTTGGCCTAGATCTGTTGTACGGGGCCGCCGAAGACGGCACGAAGGCAGCGCCCGAATTTACGAGCCCACAAGACGACGAACAACGCGATCTGATGATTCACGGCACGGTGAAACATCGCTTCTGACGCATCCACCCGAACGGCGTGCGGCTGCTCTAGATTTTACCCCGCCTTAATGGACGTTGCACATAAATCGCTCCAGCCTCATGTGCAGGGAGCGGATGCGTGCGCTATGCAAGCCCAGCGGATCGTCGGAATCGCGCGTGGCGGTTTCTGAAGCAGCTCTCGGTGACATGCGCCTGCGTGGGCCTGACGGCCTACTTCTGCTATCATATACGTTATGGCCGTCACGGACTGGAGGCGAGGCGAGAACTGCTCGATCGTTCCGCACTTCTCGATTTCGAGATCAAGGGCCTCGAAACCGTGCGAACGAAGTTGCGGCACGATGTAGCGTTATTGTCTCCGGAAATTCCAAACGCCGACATCGTCGAGGAAACGGCCCGGGACGTTCTCGGCTACGTCCGTCCTGACGACAAAATTATTATCGCCCGATAAAGACCGCAGTTCCGTGTCACGCTGTGTTTATCGCCGTTCTTCGCGCGGACGGTCAAAGGGGCTGTCCTGAAAATGCCGATCGAGGTGCGCTGAGGCGGAGAGCGCAACCGCGCGCGTAAATTAGGGATCCGCCAAGATGTCCGACCTCTACGATTCGGAACCGCTCCTTGAACTCGAAGTGCCCGATGCCGTCCCCGAGGCGGAGCAAGCCGTCGAGCTTATCAGGGCATGGGTTGCTGACGGAGCCTTGGCTGTAAGCCTCAACGGTGAGGCCTTTGGGCCGGAACCGGAAGAATGGGGTCGCGTTCTTGCGCAGATCGGCCACCACCTCGCGCGTGCCGCATCTTTGCGCGGCGAGCTGGGCGAGGAAAGATCAATCGAGGCGCTCCGCAAAGGTTTTGATGCGGCTTTTCCGCGGAGCGAACTCGTCTCCTATGGAAAGGTGCGCAAGCGCGTGACTCATTAGTGCCGTCTCGCGCAAAACTCCGATCTGCGACGGAAAATTGCCGCCGTTGCCGCCCTGCATCACATCGTTGATGTCCACACTTTCAAGACCCAGCGCTTCTATCGCCGGGGGATGAGTGTAGCTCCCCGCTTGCGCGGTCTGCTGATCAATCGCTAATCACGACCAAGGTGCGCGTTGAGTTGCGGAGGGGCAACTCCGGGGGGTTGGTTGATGACAACGATATCTATGGGCAAAGCAGGTTTGGTCGTCATCGCGACGGCGCTAGTGTGCGGATGCGCAAATGGCGGATTGGATCTCTCGACCGCGTCGATATCGCCCCAGCAGACCGCGGCAGCCAAACCCGACCCCGTTTGCGCTTCGCTCGCCAGTCAGATCAATGCGCTGAAATCTGACGGAACCATCGAAAAGCTCGAGAAGGCTGCTGAAGGAAAGACGAGCAAAGTCTCGATCAAACGGACGGCGTTACAGAAGCAGGCCGAGCTCAACAAGGCCTACAGTCAGTACCAGACCCGTTGCAGCCAGAGCGCACCGGCCCAGACGGCCGCGGCCCAACAGCCGGCGCAGCAGCAGGCGACCCCAACGAGCGAGAAGGAATAAGCGGCGGATTATCCGAGAGGGCGCATTAAAGCATGCGCTCGGCCGGTTGATTTGATTGGCTGAACGGCCACTGTTTTGAAAACGGTGAGTGCTGTTGCCATGCCACAGGATCGCCATGGGGGATTGCGAAGCCTCACGGCCTGTGGTCTTTCCGGCGTTCCGGGAGAAAAAGGCTCTCATTGGTTCGCGCGAAATTTCGAGCAAGTGGAACACATAATGCGGGGTTCTTTAGCGGTTGTACTTGTGACCGTCCTGTCGGGGGCGCTCCAGGGCTGTGGAGGCGCGGCCGGGGGTAACGGCGACCCGGGGGCGAAACCACTTCCTCCGGGTGAATCATGCGGCTCTATCCGCAGCGAACTCAATCGGCTCGATTCGAAAGGCGTACCGGCGGAGGTCGAGCGCGCCAGCAACGGCGGCAAGCTCAGCGCGCCACAGCGCGCCGACGTTGACAAGTACAACGACCTGCTCAACCAGTATTTGGGTGCGCGCTGTCACGTCTAGGGCATGCCGCTCCAGGATGCTGCTGAACACCCCAAGATGGCATGATGTCTTGGCCTAACGTTCGTCGGGAGAGCAGAATGGACAGCCAAACACGCGATTTGCTCGTCTTTGCTCTGATTGGGATCGTCGCCGGTTTCTTGGCCTCACTGGTCGTCGGCGGCGACGGGCTGATCCGTTATTTGATCACCGGCATCATCGGCGCTTTCGTCGGTGGCTATTTGTTCAAGATCCTGAGCATCAATCTGGGAATAGCCAATCCCATCGTCTCCGAAATCATCACTGCAGCTGTCGGCGCCATTGTTGTCGTTCTCCTGGCACGGCTGATCGCTTAGAGACCCGCCCCAGCACGGCCCACCACCAGTGACCGAAACGCCATTATCGGCGTTTCACTCGGCGGCGCACTATGTCATAAGACCGGCGCCATGCCGTCCTTTTCCACTCAACGCCACGTTCGCTTCGCGGCCGACGAAATGTTCGCCCTCGTTGCCGATGTCGAGAAATATCCTGAGTTCCTGCCGCTCTGCACCGGCCTGATCGTGCTATCGCGCCGTGCACAAGGAGCAGGCGAGGAACTGACGGCACGCATGAGCGTTGGCTACAAATCCATCGCCGAGAATTTTACGACGCGAGTCGTGACCAATCCGGCCGAGCGCTCCATCGACGTCAGTTATCTCGATGGGCCTTTCAAGCGTCTGCATAATCGCTGGCGCTTCATTGATGACGCGAGGGGCTCGCTCGTCGACTTCTTCATCGATTATGAGTTCCGCTCAAAGCTGTTCGGAGCGTTGATGGGCGCCATGTTCGATCAGGCGTTCCGGCGATTTACGCAGGCTTTCGAGGAGCGAGCTGCTAAAATCTACGGACAGGGCACGCCCGAAGGTGGAACTAGCGGACAATCTTCTCCGAGTTCCTAGCGAGCGAGAGACCTTTCAGCGTTTCGAGGCCGTTGGCGCCGTGAAGACGCGCGCCGGAGAGATCTGCGCCGGCGATGTTTGCATCGGTCAGGTCGGCGCCCGTCAAATCTGCGTCCGTAAGATCGGCGCCGCTGAGATCGGCCCCGGACAAATCCGCGCCCTGCAAATTGGTACCATGCAGGATGGCGCCCTTCAGAACCGCGAAACTCAGCTGGGAGCGGGTCATGTCGGCGCGCGTCAGGTTTGTGTCCGTCAGATTGGCGCCGAGGAAGATCGTGCGCCAGATATGCTCGATGAAGCCGGACTTGCTCGTCGGCGCACACACCGAATCCGTGAGGTCCGCATCTGAAAAATCCGAGCCGGTGAAGTCGCCAAAAAAATGCACCCGCTTCAGAGAAGCACCCCTGAAGCTTGGTGCCTCGTGGGGCAGAGGGGTAAGCCCGGAGAATGTCGATGGGCGCATCAGGCTCCCGTCATCGAGTATCGCGTGCTCGAGCCGGGCCCCGATCAGTGTGACCCTGTCGAGTTTTGCCCCGCTCAGGTCGGTATCGGATAGGTTCGCGCCAGAAAGGTCCGCGCCGAAGAAATTCGACCGCTTGAGATCCGCTTTCTTGAAATCGAGGCCCGCGAGATCGAGCCGTGTCAAATTCCTGTTGTCGAGAGAGGGGTGGCTGGCGGGCGCAGCATGGAAAAGCATGATTGCGACATCGCGCGCAGAAAGGTCGGCTGCCAATGCAGGCGACATCAGCCCTGCCGCAACCGCAGCCCAAATCGCCAGCGAGACAGCGACTTTGGTGACTACTGCAGCCCGCTTTCCACGTCCGCTCATTTGGCCGCCTCTTGCAGCATCTTCAGTGCCGCCCGCAGGCTGGCCAATCGGACTTCGTCCCGGCCAGCCTCGCCGAACATGTGCCGCTCGACGCGTGGAGCATCAAATACCGAGGCAATCGCGATGTAAACCAGACCAATCGGCTTGTGCGGGCTGCCTCCGCCGGGACCGGCTATGCCGGTGATGGCAACGGCCAGATCGGCTCCCGTGGTCCGGACTGCGCCGTCGGCCATCGCGTGGGCAACAGCTGCGCTGACCGCCCCGTGGTGGTTGATGAGTTCGCGATCGACCCCGATCATCTGGGCTTTGGCATCGTCGGCGTAGGTGACGAATCCGCCGAAAAAGACATCCGACGACCCGGCGACGGCTGTGATAGCGGCTGCCACGAGGCCGCCTGTGCAACTTTCGGCGGTGGTCAGCATGCGATGTTGCTGGCGCAGCGTATCGATCAGTTGCTTCGCATCATCGAGAACGTCTGCAGGAAACACGAAAGCCTCGTAGTCGAACCCTCAAGAAAAAGGGGAGCGCTTCTGATGAAGCACTCCCCGATAAGGCTATCTAGAGAGAGGAGAATGTGCAAACGGCCTTGCTGATCAAGCCGCCGCTAGGACCTCGGCATGCGAAAGAAGACTATCTAGGACGGAGCGGCTGTCGGAACCCATGGCGCCGACGGTGCGCGTCTGAGCGTCCTGCCATATCGGATAGGCATCCTTGAGAACGGCTTGACCTTTGGGCGTAAGGTGCAAACCGCGACCCCGCCGACCGGCAGGGGGATCCATGATGATATGGCCGAGCGCCAACAGACGCTTCAAGTTGCGGGACAGTGTCGACTTCTCGATGTCGAGCTCGTGACCGATCTCGACGGCCGTGATGCCGTCACGGGAAGCCAGCTGCGCGAGCAGAGTATATTGGCTCGCTGTGATGCCGAGTGGGCGCAGGGCATCATCGTAGACCCTCGTGACGATACGCGAGAGCTGACGCACACGGGTCGCCAAGCACATCTCCGCTTGTGCCTCGGCAATTGTGCTGATGGCAGCGTCGATTGGCTTGCGGTCGAGATTTTGGGGCATGATGTTCATGTCGGCTCCCGTATGGGCACTCTCGCATGGGTCGTGGCAATACAACCACGTAGCATTTTGATGCCGCGATTCTGCCTTGAGGGTCAATGGAGAAAGCCGTTGCAAAGCAGCATCGCGGCCCCTCGATATTGAGCAACGGCATCTACAACGAGGAGTGTCAGGGACGAGCCTGGGCGTGCTCTTCGCGTGCGGCTTCGTAGACTTCGTGAGCGGCCCCGGCATTGAGCGCTGCGATGCCCAATCCGACGATGAGATCGGGCCAATGTGACTGTGTCGCGCTCGTCAGCAACCCGGCGATCACGATCGCGATATTCGCGGCAACGTCGTTCCGCGCCGAAAGGAACGCCGCCCGAGTGAGGCTGCCACCCGCTGTCCGGAACGGCGCCAGGAGCCAGGCGCAAATGGAATTGACGACGAGTGCGCCGGCGCCGGTAACGGTGATCGGCATGGCTTCCGGCACCAGACCACCCGAAAAGTTCTGCCAGGCGGTCCAAAGCGTCGCCAGTCCCGGAAGAAGAATGATGACGGCCAGGACCATCCCGAGTTTCGCGCGTTTGGCAACGCTCAATCCCAATCCCGCCAGGATCAGCAGGTTGATCGCGCCGTCCTCGAGAAAGTCGACGCTGTCCGCGAACAGCGACACCGATCCAATCGTCAGCGCGACCGCGAACTCGATCCCGAAATAGGTGAGATTGAGCACGGCCACGTTTCGAACCGTCGATCGCAATGCGCTGTTCGTCGCAATATCGGACGACGGATCTGGCGGTGTGTCGCTCATGATTTGTCCGACGGAATGAACACCATGGCCGTCGCCATTGCGGCAATGCCTTCGCGCCGGCCGGTGAAGCCCATCTGTTCGGTCGTCGTCGCCTTGATGCCGACGCGATCCGCCGGGAGACCAAGGACGCTGCCGATCAGCTCTTGCATCGCCGGCCGATGCGGGCCGACGCGGGGGACCTCAGCGAGAACGGTAATATCGACGTTGCCGATCCGGCCGCCGCGTTCATGCACTCGGCGCACGGCATCTTCTAGAAAGAGCTTCGACGCCGCGCCTTTCCACTTGGGATCAGAGGGCGGGAAGTGCTGACCGATGTCGCCATCGCCGATCGTGCCGAGCAGGGCGTCCGTCAGCGCATGCAGAACGACGTCGGCGTCCGAATGCCCTTCGAGCTTGTGCGTGTGCGGAATTTTGATGCCGCCGAGCCAGACATGATCGCCGTCGCAAAAACGATGGACGTCGAAACCCGTGCCGACGCGCGGCTCCATCGCACTCGAAATCTGCCGGTCTGCCAATTCCAAATCCTCGCCCGTCGTGATTTTGATGTTGCGGCTCGTATCTTCGACGATAGCTACGTCGAGGTCGGCCCACTCGGCAATTGCTGCGTCGTCCGTGAAGGTATCGATCCCGGCATCCGCGGCCTTGCCGTGGGCCTCGAGAATAGCCCCAAAATGAAATCCTTGCGGGGTTTGTGCGCGCCAAAGACCATCGCGTGGGATCGTCGCCACCACGACACCGCCTGACACCCGTTTCAACGTGTCCGAAACGGGAAGTGCTGCAAGCGCTGCGGAACGCACGCCGAGAGCCGCGATGACATTCGAGATCGTCGACGCGGACACGAAGGGCCGCGCTGCATCATGGATCAGAACGAGATCGGGTGCGGATGAAGAGAGAGCTTCGAGGCCGCGCAGCACCGACGCCTGCCGCGTCGCTCCGCCGAACGCCGGTTCGAGAAGCTTCGTCGTCGAATCCTCCGAGGCCGCCCGCCCATAGGCCTGACCATCATCGTGATGAATAACGACTTGGACGATATCGACCTCGGGATGCTCGGTAAAAGCTGAAATCGCCCGCCCAAGAACGCTCCGTCCGCCGATCTGAGCATATTGCTTCGGGCCTCCCCCGGCCGCGGCGGCACGCGTCCCCCGTCCGGCCGCGACGATCAATGCGGCGATACGCAAATCCATCTCCCGATTTTGAAAGCGTTGGTGTTCGGGCCACCGCCCTGCCGCGAATTTCGGGAAATCGCAACCGAATTACCGATCGGAGGCGCTGTTCAATGCCATTTTGCTAGTCAGCCAACCCTTTGGCCGCGTCAAATGGGCAAATTGTAAATGTATTGTTCGCCCTTGCGAAATTATTGCCCCTTGCCTAGTCTGCCCAAACTCAGAGCAGATCGGCTCTCTGCTCAATGAATAGGCAGCCAGGGGTTCGTTCCGTTAGGACCGCATGCTCGAAAACATCGTAAACGGCGCTCCGCCAGCAGTGTTGGCGCCCATGTCCGGAGTGAGCGATCTGCCGTTCCGCCGCCTTGCCCATCGCCTCGGTGCAACGCTCGTCGTTTCCGAGATGGTTGCGAGCGAGGAGCTGGTGAAGTCGCGCCGTGACGTCTTGCGCCGGATCGAAGGACGCGAACTCACGCCGTTTGTCATACAACTCGCGGGGCGTGAGGAGCACTGGATGGCTGAAGGTGCACGCGTCGCCGAGGCGAAGGGGGCCGACGTCATTGATATCAATATGGGCTGTCCGGCACGGGAAGTGACGGGCAAGCTCTCAGGCTCGGCGCTAATGCGCAATCTGGACCACGCGCAGGCCCTCATTCGCGCCGTCGTTAAATCAGTTCACGTTCCCGTCACGCTGAAGATGCGCCTCGGATGGGATGACAAGAATCGCAACGCGGCCGAACTCGCGCGCCGTGCAGAGGCGGAAGGCGTCAAAGTCATCACGGTCCATGGCCGTACGCGCTGCCAGTTCTTCACCGGCGTCGCGGACTGGGAAGCCGTTCGGTCCGTCGTCGAGGCGACGTCGCTTCCCGTGCTCGTGAACGGCGACATTCTCTCTCCCGATCATGCGCGTGCTGCGCTCGAAGCATCTGGTGCAAGGGGCGTGATGGTCGGACGCGGTGCCTACGGTGCGCCTTGGATGCCCGGCAGGATCGCCCGGTTTTTCGCAACCGGACGCGATCCAGGCAATCCGAGCATCGCTGCGCAATCCGACATCGCCATCGAGCACATCGAGGCGATGCTTGGTCACTACGGCAAGGAACTTGGCTTGCGCAACGCGCGCAAGCACATCGGGTGGTATTTGGCGTCGAGCGGGGCCAGCGACGCGGTTGTGAAATCCTGGCGGGGAAAGCTTTGCGTGATGCTCGAACCCCAGCGCGTGATCGACGGCCTCAAAGCGTTCTACTCTGGTACGGAGTCTCTCGCGGCATGAGCAGCAAGTCGGCATCGATACACAAGTCCGAGCGGTCAAGGGCAGCACCACCACCCGGAGGCATCGTCGATTGTGAGGATCTTCTGAGTGCGCTTCCGCACCCGATCCTCGTCGTCGCAAACGATCAATCCATCGTGTTCGCCAATGCGGCAGCGGAATCCTTTTTTTCGATGAGCGCCACTGTCCTCACCAGGAGCCGGATATCGGACATCGTTGCCTTCGGGTGTCCTTTGCTTGGACTCGTCGAGCAGGTCCAGGCGACGGGCGCTACGGTCAACGAATATGCGATCGAGGTCGCGACGCCCCGGTTTTCCGGTGCCAAGCTCGTCGATGTTTATGGCGGTCCGCTGCCGGAAGAGCCGCGCAACATGTTCCTGATGTTTCAGCAGCGCTCGATGGCGCAAATGATCGAACGACAGCTGACACATCGCGCCGCTGCACGCTCGGTCTCGGGCATGGCGGGCGTCTTGGCTCACGAAATCAAGAACCCGCTTTCCGGCATTCGCGGCGCGGCGCAGTTGCTCGAACCGGCCCTCACTGATGAGGATCGCGCTCTGACACAACTCATCTGCTCGGAAACTGACCGCATCCGCAATCTCGTCGATCGGATGGAAGTCTTCGGCGACGAAAGGCCCATCACGAAGGATGCCGTCAACATTCATGACGTCCTGAACCACGTCCGGCGGATCGCCGAGCATGGGTTTGGTCGTAACGTCCGTTACGTCGAGGACTACGATCCGTCGCTGCCTAACGTTCTCGGCAATCGCGATAAGCTCGTTCAGGTTTTTCTCAATCTCCTGAAGAACGCTGCCGAAGCCATCGGGGAAAAGAATGACGGGCGCATCATCATGCAGACGGCGTTCCGGCCGGGCGTCCGGTTGTCGCTGCCGGGCTCTGACACGCGTGTCAGTTTGCCATTGATGATCCAGATCGAGGACAACGGCTGCGGCATCCCCGAACATCTGAAGCCACATCTTTTCGATCCATTTGTCACGACGAAATCGTCCGGCAGTGGCCTCGGCCTCGCCCTGGTCGCCAAGATCATCGCCGACCACGGCGGCATCATCGAATGTGAAAGCGAACCCAAACGCACGGTTTTCCGCGTGCTGCTCCCGATGCAGCGTACACGTCCGGCGGCCGTGCCGACGACGAGAGAGACTTGATGGCTAGAGGCACCATATTGATCGCCGACGACGACACCGCAATCCGCACGGTGTTGAACCAGGCGCTCGCCCGCGCCGGCTTCGCGCCGCGCGCGACAGGCAACGCAGCAACGCTCTGGCGCTGGGTGAGTCAGGGCGAGGGCGATGTCGTGATCACCGACGTCGTCATGCCGGACGAAAATGCCTTCGATCTCATTCCACGGATGAAGAAGCTTCGTCCGGACCTGCCGATCATCGTCATGAGCGCCCAAAACACGTTGATGACCGCACTGACGGCCGCCGAGAAAGGCGCATTCGAATATCTCCCGAAGCCCTTCGATCTCAACGAGGTCGTTGCCGTCGTATCGCGCGCTCTCTCCGAGCCCGGCCGCAAGCGACAGACGCCGGCTGCTGAACGTGAGAGCGACGAGCTGCCGCTCATCGGCCGCTCACTGCCGATGCAGGACATCTATCGTGTCCTTGCGCGCCTCACGCAAAGCGATCTCACCGTCATGATCAACGGCGAGAGCGGAACGGGCAAGGAACTCGTCGCACGCGTCCTGCACGACTACGGAAAGCGACGCCACGGCCCGTTTGTGGCCATCAACATGGCCGCAATCCCGCGCGAGCTGATCGAGAGCGAGCTCTTCGGTCACGAGAAGGGGGCGTTCACCGGAGCCCAGACGAGAACGCCTGGCCGTTTCGAGCAGGCCGAAGGCGGCACGCTGTTTTTGGACGAAATCGGCGATATGCCGCTCGAGGCACAGACGCGTCTTCTGCGCGTGCTGCAGCAGGGCGAATATACAACCGTTGGCGGCCGCACGCCGATCAAGACGAACGTTCGCATCATCGCGGCCACGCACAGAGATCTCAAATCGCAGATTCAGCAGGGTCTCTTCCGCGAAGACCTGTTCTATCGTCTGAATGTCGTTCCCATTCGCCTGCCACCGCTGCGCGAACGGCTCGAAGACGTTGGTGATCTCGTGCGCCACTTCCTGCGTCAGGCGGCGCGCGAAGGACTGGGGCAGAAATCCATCGAAAGTGCTGCCATCGAACGGCTGAAGGCGCATCCTTGGCCGGGCAACGTGCGCGAACTTGAGAACGTCGTCCGGCGGCTCGTCGCGCTCTATACACAGGACACGTTGACCGCTCAGATCGTCGAGCAGGAACTCGCGGGTTCGGCGACGACGCCCTCTGCCGGCGGACCGGCGGAGAGCGCCGATCTCGGCGAAGCCGTCGAGCGTTATCTGTCGCGCTACTTCTCCTCGTTCGGCAACGACCTGCCACCGCCGGGCCTCTACGATCGCGTGATCCGCGACGTCGAGAAGCCGTTGCTGAGTGCGGCGCTCGCCGCGACGCGGGGCAATCAAATTCGCGCGGCCGAATTGCTCGGGCTCAACCGCAATACGCTGCGCGCGCGTATTCGCGATCTCAATATCCGCGTGTTCCGAACGGTCGAGGGCTGACACCCCTCCGCCGAACGGTGCCGAACTTATCCACAGGGCCTGGGGCTCATGGAAAATTGGCGCTTGAACTGCGCCACACCCGTCGCGAAAATGTCACAGTTAGGTTGTTGGGTCTTCCGCCAGAATGCGGGATCGATGATTTGCGCCTGCCGAGGAGGAAGGCCAGGGAGTCGCGAGAGGCCACAGATGAACTGCGGCTGAGGAAAATAAGTCATTATTTCCGGGTGATAGTCGAATTGGTCTCAAACTGATGAACGCCAGCAACAGCGATGGCAAAGCGGACACGATCGTGGCTAGCGATCGCGAGACTGTGGCTGCGCTGATGGAAGAAGGATCGACTCCGCTCAATCCTTCTGACCGGGCATTCTGGTTTGGGTTGGGAGTCGTTCTCCTTTCGCTGATGTCCGCCCTTGTCAGCTACATGATCCTGACGGGGCTGACTGCCATTGCGCCGCGGAACGAATACGTCTGGACGGCGCTCGCGGTGAATGCCGTGCTGATCCTGACGATGTTCTGCACGATCGCCTGGCAGGCGCTTGGCTTGCGCCGCGCGTGGAAGCAGAGGATTCCCGGTGCACGGCTGCACACGCGCATCGTCGCGCTCTTTACCCTCATCGCGGCGCTGCCGGCGGTGCTGCTGGCAGTTGCCGCAACGACGACCTTCTCGCGTTCACTCGATGGTTGGTTTTCGGGCCGCACGCGCGCCATCGTCGAGAACTCTTACGACGTCGCACGCGCCTACGTCGACGAGCACAGCCAGATCATACGCACCGACATCGTCAACATGGTGCGCGACATCAACGGCGAGGCCGCGACGCTGAAGGACGATCCAGACGCCTTCCAGAAATTCCTGATCGGCCAGGCTGGCCTCCGCGATTTGACATCGGCCTATATCATCGACTCCGAGGGCGTGCCGATCGTCCTTGCGCTCGACGATCCAAAGCTGCCCTACGTCGTGCCGCCGCCTTCGGCGATCAAGCAGGCGCAAGCCGGTCAGGTCGCTCTATCGCGACCCTCCAGTGATTACCGCATTTCCGCGATCGCAAAGATCGACTCGATGCCGGGCCGCTATCTCTATGTCGCCCGCGGCGTCAGCCCGAAGGTGATCAATCACCTCCAGAGTACCGAGCAGAACGTCTACGAGTATTCCCGCCTGCGCCAGGCCAAGGGCGGTCTCAAAGTCGCGCATGGTCTCATCTATTTCATGATCTCGTTGACGTCGCTGCTCGCTGCGATCTGGGTTGGCATGTGGTTCGCCGGTCGCTTCGTTGCGCCCATTCGAAGGTTGATCGCGGGCGCCCAAGAAGTCTCACGCGGCAATCTCGAAATCGAGCTGCCCGAACGTCGTGGCGAGGGCGACCTGCGGCGCCTCTCGCACACGTTCAATCTCATGACACGCGAATTGAAGTCGCAGCAGGACGCGCTGGTCTCGACGAACGCTCAGTTGACCGAGCGACGCAATTTCATCCAGGCTGTCCTTTCCGGCGTCTCGGCCGGTGTCATTGGTCTCGACAGTTCCGACCGGATCACGCTTTTGAGCCGTGCCGCCGAGCGGCTTCTCGGCTTTCCGAACGCAGACGTAGTCGGCAAGCACCTAGCGGAGGTCGTCCCGGAGTTCGCGCCGGTTCTTGAAGCGATCGATGAACCGGGGCTCAGGACCAAAGGCCAGCACGAGATCAAAAAACAGATCGGCGACGAAGAGCGCACGTTTGCCGTTCGCATTACCCACGAGCGGGCAGGCGAAGGCGACGTCGGCTCGGTCGTGACGTTCGACGATATTTCCGAGCTTGTGCAGGCGCAGCGTACGAGCGCATGGGCCGACGTTGCGCGGCGCATCGCGCACGAGATCAAAAACCCGCTCACGCCGATACAACTTTCCGCCGAACGCTTGCGCCGGAAATTCGGAACCCAGATCGGCGACAACCGTGAGCTATTCGAAACGCTGACGCAAACGATCGAGCGGCAAACCGGCCAGATCAAGAGCATGGTCGACGAGTTCGCCTCGTTCGCGCGCATGCCGCAGCCGGTGATGGCGGACCAGGATTTGAGGCTCGCGGTGCAGGAACCGGCTGTGCTCTTCCGCGAAGGCAACAAGGACATCGACTTCAGACTTGAAATTCCGGACCGGCCCGTCAGCGCGCGCTTCGATCTCCGCTTGATTTCCCAGGCCGTCACCAATCTGATCAAGAATGGCGCCGAGGCGATCGAATCCTACGGCGAGCAGCAGGGACGCCCTCCGAACTACAAAGGCGAGATCGAAGTCCGCCTGTTGCCGTCGACGGATCGCGTCGCGATCGAGGTCATCGACAACGGCATCGGATTGCCGAAACAAAATCGCGCCAAGCTTCTTGAGCCTTATGTGACCACGCGGGCGAAGGGGACTGGCCTCGGTCTCGCAATCGTGCAAAAGGTTGTCGAGCAGCACGGCGGCACGCTGTCACTCGAGGACGCGCCATTGACCGGCACGCGTACACGCGGTGCTTTGGTCCGACTAACTTTGCCTCTCAAAATCGGAACTCCCCAAAATACTTCCGCCGAGCACGTTCGCTCAGCAGCACACGCTGTCGGCGGCGCATGAGGTGCATGATATGAAACGCTTAACCCCCCAGGAGCGCAGCAATGTCAGCTGATATACTGATCGTCGATGACGAGGCCGATATCCGGGATCTGGTCGCCGGCATTCTCCAGGACGAAGGCCACCGGACACGGCTTGCCCGCGACAGCGACGAAGCCCTGCGGGCGATCGAAGATCGCAAGCCGCACCTAGTCATCCTCGATATCTGGTTGCAGGGAAGCAGGCTCGATGGGCTTGAAGTCCTGACGGTGATGAAGCGCACCTATCCCGACTTGCCCGTGGTCATCATCTCCGGGCACGGCAACATCGAAACCGCCGTAACCGCCATCAAGCGCGGCGCCTACGACTATATCGAGAAGCCTTTCAAATCCGATCGCCTGGTGCTGGTCGCTTTGAGAGCGCTTGAAGCGTCGCAACTGAAGCGCGAGGTGAAGGAGCTCAAAGAGCGTTCCGTCGTCTCGGCGGAGATGATCGGCAAGTCGCCCGCGATCAATCAGTTGAAGAACAACATCGACAAGGCAGCGCCAACGAACAGCCGTATCATGCTGCGCGGCGCCTCGGGCTCGGGGAAAGAACTCGCCGCGCGCGTCCTGCATCAGAAGTCGCTGCGTGCCGATGGCCCGTTCGTCGTTCTCAATGCCGCCGCGATGGTTCCGGACCGCGTTGAGGAAGAGCTGTTCGGCACCGAAGATCGCACGGGCGGTCCACGCAAAGTCGGCGCGCTGGAAGAAGCACACACCGGTACACTCTACATTGACGAAGTCGCCGACATGCCGATGGAAACGCAGGGTAAGATCCTGCGCGTGCTCGTCGAGCAGAAGTTCCTGCGGCTCGGCGGATCGCAGAAAGTGTCGGTCGACGTCCGCATCATTTCCTCTACGTCCCGCGATCTGGAGCAGGACATTCGCGAGGGCCGCTTCCGTGAGGACCTCTATCATCGTCTGAACGTCGTCACGCTGCGCGTCCCGGGCTTGGCTGAACGTCGGGAAGACATTCCGGAGCTCATCCAATATTTCATCGGGCAGGTTGCCCAGACGTCGGGTCTGGCGCCCCGGCGCATCGGCGAGGATGCCATCGCGGTCCTTCAGGCCCACGACTGGCCCGGCAATGTCCGCGAGCTGCGCAATAACGTCGAGCGTCTCTTGATCCTCGCCGGCGGCGAACCGAACGCGGCGATCACCGCCGACATGTTGCCCGAGGAGATCGGCTCGAATGTCCCGCTGCCGGTCAACGGGGGAGCCGAACATTTGATGTCCCTGCCGCTGCGCGAAGCCCGCGAAATCTTCGAGCGCGAATATCTCCTCGCGCAGATCAACCGCTTTGGCGGCAATATTTCGCGGACGGCAGAGTTTGTCGGCATGGAGCGATCGGCGCTGCATCGGAAGCTTCGGGCGCTAGGTGTTTCGTCCGAGCAGCGCAGCGGCGAGCTTCGCTCGGCCTCCTAGGAGCGATCCCGCTTGACCCGCATCGTCTACGTCAATGGCGCCTACAAGCGCTACGCGGAAGCCGCCGTCCACGTCGAGGACCGCGGCTTTCAATTTGCCGACGCGATCTATGAAGTCATCGAAGTGCGCGACGGTCATCTGGTCGATGCAAGTCGGCATCTTGCGCGCATGGCGCGATCGCTGCGGGAGCTTGCGATCCCGGCTCCGATGTCGGATGCCGCGTTGAGTCAGGTGATCCAGCAGGTGATCCGGCGCAATCGCGTTCGCGACGGGATTGTCTACATGCAGGTGACACGCGGTGCTGGGCCAAGAGATTTCACCCTTCCACCGCCGGGATTTCTTCCTACCCTTGTCATCCTGGCCCGCACACAGCGCAAAGGCTGGTCGGCAGAACTCGCCGAGACCGGCATCTCGGTTAAAACGATTCCAGACAACCGTTGGGCTCGATGCGACATCAAAACAGTGATGCTGCTTCCCGCCGTGCTGGCGAAGGACGAAGCACGCCGGAACGGTTCTAAAGAAGCCTGGTTCGTTGATGCTGTGGGAAATGTGACAGAGGGAGCGTCGAGCAACGCATGGATTGTCACGGCCGGCGGCACACTGGTGACCCATCCCCTGGATCAGCGCATTTTACCGGGAGTGACCCGCGCAACCGTCATGGATGTTGCAAAGGCCGAAGGGCTAAAGATCGAGGAGCGAAATTTCAGCCGGGAGGAGGCGCTCCAAGCGCGCGAGGCTTTCGTAACCTCGGCCACCAATATTGTCATGCCTGTCGTGAAGATCGACGGGATGCCGGTGGGGGACGGCCGCCCGGGCCCGTTGGCGCATCGCCTGCGCATCAGATTTCATCATGTTGCTGAAATTTCAGCGGGGTAGTGCGAACGTTGCCGCATTGTGCGCGGCACCAATGGATGTAGAGTGCCGACGCTTCGATCGTCATCGCACCCCCGGTGAAAATCGAAACCGCTGTGATGCTTCGTTGCTTTTCAAACGCGACAGCGCCACACGTTTCAGACAAAGACGCCTCTCACAAGACGTCGAGATAATAAACGGACAACAAAAATGGCGGCCGAAAAACCACAAAATTTGCAGGACACTTTTTTAAATTATGTCCGCAAGAATAAGACGCCCTTGACCATCTTCCTTATCAACGGCGTCAAGCTTCAAGGCATCGTCAGCTGGTTCGATAATTTTTGCGTTCTTCTTCGCCGTGACGGCCATTCGCAGCTCGTCTACAAGCACGCGATTTCCACGATCATGCCGGGCGGCCCTGTCAATCTCAATGATCAGGATGAAAGCGGCGCGGCTTGATCGCGCGGCCTAAAAACGGCGAAGACGAAAAGCGCGAAGGCGAGGGGAAGCGCAAACGTCGGCGAGCCTCGGAAGAGACGCGGGCACCCAGAACGCGCACGCTCGTCGTCGTGCCTGCTTTGAAGCGTCAACCAAGGTCACGCGGCACATCGAAACTCGATGCGCAAAGCCATAGCCCCGAGAACAGATTGGCTGAAGCTGTTGGCTTGGCCAAAGCGATCGACCTCGACATCATCGACGCTGCGATCGTGCCGGTGGGCGAACCGCGGCCATCGACGCTAATCGGTTCGGGAAAGGTCGAGGAGATCAAGGAACGCGTCGCCGATCTCGAAATCGGGCTCGTGGTCATCGATTACAACATTACGCCAGTCCAGCAGCGCAACCTCGAGAAGGCGTGGAACGCCAAGGTCCTCGATCGCACCGGCCTCATTCTCGAAATCTTCGGCGAGCGCGCCAGGACGCGAGAAGGCGTGCTGCAGGTCGAGCTTGCGCATCTGACGTATCAGAAGGGCCGTCTCGTCCGGGCTTGGACACACTTGGAACGGCAGCGCGGCGGCGGCGGCTTTCTCGGCGGTCCAGGCGAAGCCCAGATCGAACTCGATCGCCGTATGCTCCAGGACCGCATCGACGCGATCAAGCGTGACCTCGCCGATGTCGTCAAAACCCGCGATCTCCATCGCAAGGGCCGCCGCAAGGTGCCGTATCCGATCGTTGCCATCGTCGGCTACACCAACGCCGGCAAGTCGACGCTCTTCAACAAGATTACCGGCGCCGGCGTCGTCGCGATGGATCAGGTCTTCGCGACGCTCGATCCGACGATGCGCGAAGTGAAGCTTCCGAGCGCGCGCCGCATCATCCTTTCCGACACGGTCGGATTCATTTCCGATCTGCCAACGATGCTGGTTGCTGCATTTCGTGCGACGCTCGAAGAGGTCGTCGAAGCCGATCTGATCCTCCACGTTCGCGACATCGCCCACGAAGAAACGGATGCCCAGGCCGAGGACGTCGAAAAGGTTTTGACGGATCTCGGCATCGATACGACGCCCGTCGAAAGCCATATCCTGGAAGTTTGGAACAAGATCGACCTCCTTTCGGGCGACCGCAGGGCCGAGCTACAACACGAAGTATTGCGCAACACCCGTCCGCCTGTTCTGGTTTCCGCCGAGACAGGCGAGGGCATGGCGCCGCTGCTGCAGGCGATCGATTCCCGTCTCGGCGCTTCCGACGAGATCCTGGACGTCATAGTGCCTGGAAGTGCCGGTGCGCTGCTCAATTGGCTGCACGAGACGAGCGACGTCCTGGCACGCGAAGCCCGCAAGGACGGTAGCATCGAATTGCGCCTGAGGGTCCCGGGTGAAAAGAAAGATCGCGTCATCGGCCAGCTTCGCAAGAACGGAATAAACGTCTAAGCTCATCCGATGGATGAGCGAGTGACGTGCTGCATTGCTGGCGGCGGTCCGGCCGGAATGATGCTCGGTGTGCTCTTGGCACGCGCCGGCGTAGACGTCTGTGTTCTGGAAAAACATAAAGACTTCTTCCGCGATTTTCGCGGCGACACGATTCATCCCTCCACCCTGCGGATGATGGAAGAGCTGGGTTGGCTTCCCGAGTTTCTGAAGTTGCCGCATCAGGAAGTGAAACGCCTTTACATGCAGTTCGGCGAGACACGCGTCGAGATGGCGGATTTTACGCATCTTCCGCTCACGACGAAATTCATCGCACTGATGCCGCAATGGGACTTCCTGAACTTCCTCGCTGAGAAGGGCCGCGCTTATCCGCATTTCGATCTGAAAATGAACACCGAGGCAACGGGCCTCGTCTACGACGGTGACCGCGTCTCCGGCGTGAGGGCCAAGACACCGGATGGGCCGGTCACCATCCGTGCCGATCTCGTCGTCGCAGCCGATGGCCGCCACAGCACGCTGCGCGCAGCAGCCGGTCTCGTCAGCGAAAATTTCGGTGCGCCTATGGACGTGATGTGGTTTCGCCTTCCGCGCCTACCGAGCGACACCGAAGAAACGATAGGCCGCTTCGATGCCGGGCGCATTTTCATCATGCTCCAGCGCGGCGACTACTGGCAGTGCGCCTACATCATTCCGAAGGGCGGCGACGCCAGCATTCGCGCCGAAGGACTCGACACATTCCGAAAGTCCGTCGCTGCATTGCTTCCGTTCGACGCGGCGAGGGCGGACGCAATTTCCGACTGGGATCACGTCAAGCTGCTGACCGTCGTCGTCGACCGTCTGAAAACGTGGACGCGTCCGGGATTGCTTTGCATCGGTGATGCCGCCCACGCGATGAGCCCCGTCGGCGGAGTGGGTGTCAATCTCGCCGTCCAGGATGCTGTGGCGGCCGCGAACCGACTCTGGCAACCGCTGAAAGAAGGCGATCTGCAGATGAGCGATCTCAGAGCCATCCAGACGCGCCGCACATTTCCGACAGTTGCAACCCAGCGCCTACAGCTTGCTATACAGAACAGGGTGATCTCGAAAACGCTCAAGGCGAAGGGACCGATCAAGCCGCCACTGTTTGTCCGCCTGACGTCGACGTTTCCATTTCTGGCGCGGCTGCCTGCGCGTCTCATTGGCCTCGGCTTCCGTCCTGAGCACGTCGCGGCGCACATCAGAGCAGCCGACGGGCGCTAGCTTTTCTCGGTTGCTTTCGCGTCGTCCCAGAGCGCGTCCATCTCTTCCAGCGTCGATTGCGATGGGGTCTTGCCGCGTTCGGCCAGGACTTTTTCGATATGGGCAAAGCGGCGGACGAATTTCTGGTTGGCACCGCGAAGGGCTGCCTCGGGATCGATCTCGAGATGCCGCGCGATATTCGCCATCACGAACAGCATGTCCCCGAACTCTTCTATGACTGCGCCTTCCGACTCGCGTTCCGCGAGCCGGCCGGAAGGCACTGAATCGTTCGCGCCCGGCGACTCTCCTCCGGAGAGCCGGCCGCCGCGCGCCAATAAAGACTCCCCGCGAGGATCGCGGGGAAGCGCCACCTCTTCGAATTCGGCGATCTCTTCTTTCAGCTTTTCGAACACAGGCTGCAGGTTGGGCCAATCGAAGCCAACCTTCGCGGCTTTGTCCTGCAACTTGATGGCGCGCGTCAGGGCGGGGAGTGTCGTAGGAACGTTCGCTAATGTGACGGATCCCTGTGCAGGAGTTCTGGTCTCTCCCTCTCCGGAGAGGCGCGCCCGCTCGGCCGCTTTCTCCGCCCGCTCTTCCGCCTTGAGCTGATCCCACGTCGCGCGCACCGCCGATGGATCGCGCGCGGTCCCGTCACCGAACACATGGGGGTGACGACGGATCATCTTCCGGGTGACGGCTTCGACCACATCCCCGAACGAAAACGCGCCTTGCTCTTCGGCGAGGCGCGAATGATAGACGACCTGCAACAGCAGATCGCCAAGCTCGTCCTTGAGATCCGCGAGATCGTGCCGCTCGATGGCGTCGGCCACCTCGTAAGCCTCTTCGATCGTATAGGGCGCGATCGTCTCGAAGCTTTGCTCGAGGTCCCAGGGGCAGCCGGTCACGGGCGTGCGAAGCGCTGCCATGATCTCGATGAGCCGCGAGATGTCGCGCGAAGGTTTCATCGTATCCGCCATATCCATCCTCTTCTGCGTCGGGCGGGACACTAGTCGACCGAAGCTGCGTGTGCCACCGTTCGAGCCGCGGCGAGAACGCGGCTGGGATCGCATCAGCTCGACCGCTTGCTGCCTGCGGCATCTCTGCTACTCTTCGCGCAGGGGGCGGCGCGAGCCATGCATATTCTCTTCAACGGCCTGCTGATGGCTTTGGAGCTTGCGGCGATCGGCGCCGTGGCCTGGGCTGGCTTTACCGCGCCGTTGCTCTTCGCCGCGGGCACGGCGCTGCTGGCGCTTGGCGTTGGAGCCGCACTCGAGATCGCCCGTCTCAGGTATGAATTTCCTTTTTACTTTGAGCGCCTGCCGGGACGCTCGATCATCATCATTGTCATCGTAGGCGTGGTGGAATCCGTCACCAAAGCGATCCTGGCGGGCGTCGTGGGACTGTTGACGTTCCTCGGCACCGATCTGGAACGTCTGAAGCTCGTCTCGGTCATCTTCGCAATCTCGCTTTTCCTTGGCGTCCAGATCGTCCGCTTTCTGATGGATCGCCTGCAGGCCCGGCCGTTGCGCTGGGGGTATTTTCGTTTGGCGGCGCCGCTCGGACTGATCTTCTCGGCCGGACTGACGTTTCTCCCGGCGCCCGGCATCACCGAGCTTGCCAAGCGCGCCGCCTTCGATCTTCCGGCCAAGCCGACCATGGAGCAGGCGAGCGAGTTCCTGTTCCTCCTGAAACAGAGCTTCGATGAGATTGTGGTCAGGATGCTGTCTTGGGTGTTCGATCCGGCATTGGCTCAGGCGATCGGCGCCGTGGTGTCGGTCAACATGCTTTCGGGATTTGTGTTGGCGCTCTACGCTGTCTTGATCGCAGAAGGGATCCGAACACTCGAACGAAAGGAACCTTAGCCGCGAGAGGCCAGCGATGCCGCTTCAAATCGCGCATACCACATTGATGCTGCCAGAGGCGCTTGTCATCGAGAGCCTGCTGAGCGCACACGGAATTCGCTTTGCGACCGCGGGCAAAGACATCATCTCTCAGGCACCGCAGTTCGCGATCCTCTACGGGGGCATTTCCTTTCTCGTCAGCGAGGAGGATCTCGCGGACGCCCAGCGCCTCATCGCAAGCGGGAAAGCCGTGCCGGGCTACACGACGATCGAAAGCGCTGCCTTCGAAAGACGCCCGTTGCGCAATGCGATCCTGGCATTCGTGATGCTCATCATGGGAGCGCCGTTTCCGTTCTGGTATCGGAAGTCGACAATTCTCAGCGCCGATTGAGATCCCGTCGAGGCTGGCAACTGACACGGTGGTGTCCGGCCAAACTTCGCATAATATGTATTATGGAAATAAATGGCAGGAATTACAGGTGTATCAAAACGATACAATAGACGCCGGACCAACTAAAGTGGATGGGCTGGCCCGGCTTTCGAAATTATTTCTCGCCCTTTTCGTGTTGTGCCGCGAACGCGTTGAGCAGTCTGACTCCCCAGCCAGCCCCCCAACTCTGGTTGATGTCATTGCGGCTGCCGTCCATCGCCGTACCCGCAAGATCGATGTGGCTCCAAGGCGTATCCTTCTGGACGAAACGCTGCAGGAACGCCGCCGCCGTCGCCGCGCCCGCCCATCGTCCGCCGGCGTTCTTCATATCGGCGTTCTTGGAATCCATCGCCTTGTCGAACGCTTTATCGAGCGGCATCCGCCAGAGCTTCTCGCCCGTCGCGCGTGAAGCTGAAAGAAGCTCGTCCGCCAGCTTGTCCTCGTTGGAAAAGAGGCCGGCGTACTCCTTGCCGAGCGCAACCATGATCGCGCCCGTCAGCGTCGCGAGGTCGATGACGAGCTTCGGCTTGAACTGCTCCTGCGCGTACCAGAGCACATCCGCGAGAACGAGTCGGCCTTCGGCGTCCGTGTTGATGACTTCGATCGTTTGCCCCGACATCGACTTGATGATGTCGCCGGGACGCGTGGCCATGCCCGAGGGCATGTTCTCGACGCAACCGATGAGGCCGACGGCGTTCACATTGGCCTTGCGTTCCGCGAGCGCGTGCATCGTTCCAATGACGGCCGCCGCGCCGCCCATGTCGCCCTTCATGTCTTCCATGCCGGCAGCGGGCTTGATCGAGATACCGCCCGTATCGAACACGACGCCTTTGCCGACGAAGCAGATTGGCTTCTGCTTCTTGCTTCCCTTGGCACCGTTCCAGACCATGACCGCCAACCGCGATGGCCGCACACTGCCTTGGCCGACTGCGAGAAGCGAGCCCATGCCGAGCTTCTCCATGTCCTTGACGTCCAGGATTTCGACGTCGACACCGAGCTTCTCGAGCGCCTTCGTCTTTTCCGCGAGTTCCACGGGCCCGAGAATGTTCGCCGGTTCATTGACCAGATCACGGGCGAGATTGACGCCATTGGCGACGGCTTTCAGCGGCTGAAACGCCGCCTTCGCCTTATCGGGATGCGCAACCTGGATCACGAGCTTCTTCAGACCGTCCTTATCCTGGCTGGCATCGTCACCGGATTTCTTGGTCAAATATTTCTTGAAGTTGTAGTGGCGCAGCATCGCGCCCTGTCCGATCAGCGCTGCGATCTCGTCCGCTGAAAGCGTTTCCGAACCTTCGATATCGACAATCACGCTCGCGGAATTCGTCTTGCGAGCCTGAATGGCAGCGAGCACGGCGCCGCCGAGATCCACCGCCTGCTGTTCGGTGAGAGTGCCCGCCTTGCCGACCCCGCTGACGATCAGACGGTCGATTCCGAGCTTCGCCGGGGCAAGGATTTCGACGGACGACTTGTACTTGCCCTTGAAATCCGCCGCTGCCGTCGCCTTGCTGACGGCACTGGCAGACTTCGTATCGAACTCTCGTGCCTTGGCGCCGAAAACCACGCCGTCGCCCGCAAACACAACGGTCACCGTCTCAGGATCGGCATTGAGAGGCGCAAATGTAATTTCGAGGCGATCGGACATTTTCGGGACGACTCCAGGTTAAAGATGGGACCCCGGTATGGGGTCGAGAAATTCGTGGGCCGGAAAGCGGACGCCGATCCGCTTCGCACGCCACGAGGTCCTGTGAGAATGAGGGGCACGCGGGGCTTAGCCGGGCGCACAACTTAGTCGTTCGCAGGGACGTGGCAAGCGAGCCGTAACACAAGCCAACGCGTCTTTGGCTCTCAAGCACCTTAACTCTCTGCGGCGCAAGTAAGAATTTTACATGATCCACGCCAGATCCCAATGCTGAACAGCCGAAATTCTGCCATTGTGCTATGGGAGCCCGAAGCTTCATCGCGGGGCCGGCGATGAGGGGCTTCGATCGCGTGACGGAAGCAGGGGGATCGGCTGAAGCATGCGAATCTTTTCGAAATATGTATTCCGGCAGGCCGCGAGTTCCTTCCTGCTCATCCTCATCTCGTTGACGGGGATCGTCTGGATTGCACTGGCGTTGCGGCAGTTCAACGTCGTGACGAGCCAGGGGCAGGACACCTGGATGCTCATCAAGATGACGTCGCTTGCCCTGCCGAACCTGATGGCGATCATCGCGCCATTTTCGCTTTTGATCGGCGCCCTCCACACCCTCAACCGCCTGAATACCGATAGCGAGCTGATCGTTCTCTCGGCGGCGGGCTCGACCGTCTGGACAGTTGCCAGACCCCTCCTCCTGCTGGCATTTTTCGTCAGCATCTTTCTCGCGTTTGTCAGTCATCTCGCGCAGCCGTGGAGCATGCGCCTCCTGCGCGATTACCTGGTGCAGGTGCGCAGCGATCTCCTCACGCAGGTCATCCAGCCGGGACGGTTCTCGAATCCGGAGCCCGATCTGATGTTTCACATTCGCGATCGCACGCCCGACGGTGAGTTGCAGGGCCTCATCATGCACGACGCTCGCGACAAATCCCAATCGCAAAGCTATCTGGCCGAGCACGGGACGATCGTGAAGCAGGATGGCACGGCGTATCTCGTCATGACGAATGGCCATATCATTCGCCGCACCAATGCCGAGGGGCCGCCCCAAATCGTCGCCTTCGACAAATATGTGGTCGACCTCGACCGCTTCGAACCCCAGGACGAAGGGTCCGGCGAATTGAAACCTCGCGAGCGCTATTGGGACGAGTTGGTGCACCCGGATCCGAAGAGCGCCCTGTTCAAGAGAGCACCGGGCCAGTTCCGAGCTGAGATCAATGAGCGCCTCGTCAGTCCGCTCTATCCGATGGCTTTTGCCTTTCTCATCATCGCGTTCATCGGTCAGGCGCGTTCGACGCGCTCGAGTCGCATGCAAAGCCTCGTTCTCACGTTCTTGTTCGCAGCGACTTGCCGGATGGCGGGACTAGCGCTGAACAGCGCGGTGGCTCGCAATCCAACGATGCTTTTCGCCCTTTATGGGGTTCCAGTTGCCGCGATTATTCTCTCGCTGATCATCATCAAGAGAGCCGATCGCCAGAGAGCCCGATCGCGAATCCTTGAAGTCCTGTCTGACGCCGCGGCTGCAATCGCTGCCGTCGGCTACCGGTTGATGCCGATGCGCCGGAAGCCGGCGTCATGAGGTATTCGTTCACACTTTCGCGCTATATCGCCAGATTATTCATCGTCGCGATTTTGGCGACGCTCGCAGTTTGCGCGCTGCTTATCTTCATGATCGACTTCGTCGAGTTGCTGCGGCAGTCGAGTAAGACCGGCAGCGTGCCGGTGTCGACACTTGTGCTGATCGCATCTCTGCGCCTCGGCGCCTACGTCGAGTTCCTGCTTGCATTCGCAGTCCTTGTCGGCGCACTGAGCGCCCTCGTCTACCTCAACAGGAAAAGCGAGCTCGCGGTCATGCGTGCCGGCGGCATGTCCGTCTGGCAATTTCTGGCGCCGGGGCTTTTTGTCGGGTTCGTCGTCGGTCTGATTGGAGTGACCGTCTACAATCCGCTCGCCGCCCGAGGCCGGGCCCAATCCGAGCAGGTCTTTGCCAAGGCGTTCGGAAATGACACCAACCTCCTGCGGGCCCAGGGGGGTGGCTCGTGGATCCGGCAGAACGGTGTAGACGGTGAGTCGGTTCTGGGGGCCGCTGCGGCATCCAACAGAGGACTTACCCTCACCGGCGTGATGATCATCGCTTATGATCGTTCTGGACACTTCTCCGAGCGTGTGGACGCAGGCCGGGCCCAGCTCAAGGACGGCTATTGGGAGCTCAAGGACGCCTGGGTTTCGCGGCTCGGTCAGCAGCCCGAAAAATACGATTCCTACCTTGTATCGACCTATCTCACCCCCGATCGCGTTCAGGAGGCGCTGGGTACCGTCTTCTCGGTCTCGTTCTGGGACCTTCCAGAACTCATTTATGCTGCTGATAAAGCTAAGATTTCGACCGAACGGCTGCGGGTCCAGTACCAGTCTCTTCTGGTTCGTCCCCTCCTCTGTCTGGCGATGGTCCTTTTGGCCGCAACTGTGTCATTGCGGTCATTCCGCTCCGGAGGCATCCAGACTATGGTTACGACAGGGATGATCGGTGGGGTGAGTTTCTTCTTGTTCTCGGAAATTGCGAGACAAATTGGCATCGCGGGCCTCGCACCGGCGTGGGTGGCTGCGTGGGTGCCTGTTGTCTTGGTCCTGATCATCTCAACCACGGTGCTTTTGCACCAGGAGGACGGCTGAGTGATGCGTGAGGCGCGGACACCGCATGAGGGTTGCGGGTCGTCACGCGAGGATTCTCGCCACCGCCAGGTGGACGGGATCACTCGCGCGCTTCTGTGCGTCCTGATGTTCGTCAGTGTCTCGTTCTTTTCGGCACCCCACGCCGCCGCCCAGAGTTACACCTCACCAACGAACGATCCCACTCTCGGTGCGAACGGTTATTCGGCATCGCCCACCAAAAAGAAGAAGCAATCATCCTTCGGAAAGGCGAACTCACCGAGCGCCATTTTCGGCAAGATCAACACCAATATCGATCGCTCGCAGCCCATGCGTCTGCAGGGCGATCAGCTGATCTACGATAAGTCCGGCGATCGCGTCATTTCACGCGGCAACGTCGAGATCTTCTACAACAACTACATTCTGACCGCCGACGAGGTCGTCTACGATCAGAGCGCCGGCACTCTGACCGCCATTGGCAACGTTACCCTGAAGGAACCACAGGGCAATATCGTCCACGCCGACCGCTACACCCTCACCGACGATTTCCGCGACGGCTTCGTATCGGCGCTATCGATCACCTCGAAGGATCAGTCCCACATCAGCGCCGACCGCGCCGTTCGGAAAGGCGGCAACATCACCGAGTTTCACAACGGCCGGTTCACACCCTGCCAGAGTGACGGCGGTACCCCGCCGCTTTGGTGTATCAGCGCGACGCGCATCATCCATGATCAGGAAGCGGCGACACTCACCTACCAGGATGCCTACTTCCAGATCTACGGCCAGCCCGTCTTCTACCTGCCCTACTTCCAGAGCCCCGACCCGACGGTGAAACGAAAGTCGGGTTTCTTGACGCCCGACTACGGCCACTCCACGACGCTCGGCTACATCACTGGCATTCCGTATTTCTTCAACCTGGCGCCCAACTACGACGCCACCATCGAGCCGATCTATTTCAGCGATCAGGGGCTTTTCCTGAAGGGAGAATGGCGGCAGCGGTTGGCCAACGGCGAGTACAATGTCCGCATCGCCGGCATTGACCAGAACGCCAACGATTTGCCCGGCGGCTTCGACGGCAACGGCGGCAGCAATGCGAAGCTCGACGGCCTGCGTGGAAGCGTCGAGACACACGGCTTGTTCTCGTTGTCGAGCTGGTGGAAGTTCGGTTGGGACGCGATCGTCGAAAGCGACGATCAGTTCCGCCGCTTCTATAGGCTCGACAGCGTTCTCGTCACCGACCGTGTCAACCAGATCTATTTGACCGGGCAATCCGATCGGAACTACTTCAGCGCCAAGCTCTATCAGTTCGGCGGGCTTCTGACGAACGACACGGCCCAGACCGAAAGCTACACGCACCCGATCATCGATTACAATTACGTGTTCAAGGATCCCGTCGTCGGCGGCGAGCTGAAGTGGAACACGAATATTCTGAGCTTCACCCGTGCGGACGGTACGATTGTAGATCCATTGACGGGACGCGAGCAGGACCAGAATATCAACCGCATCGTATCCGAGCTGAAATGGCGTCGTCGCTTCACCGACGCGATCGGTATCAGCTACACGCCGTTTGCCGATATCCGCGGCGATGTCTACCAATACGACAACGTCACCAATCCGGAATCCGTCGTCCTGAATACGGAAGGGACTGCAGTAGAATCCGAACAGAACTTCAGTGACACCGTCACGCGGGGCGTCGTCGACGGTGGTGCAACGGTGTCATATCCCTGGGCTGCCACGAACGCGCTCGGCACGCATATCGTCGAGCCGATCGGGCAAGTCGTCGTCCACCAGGAAACGATCCCTCAGCGCCGTTTGCCCGACGAAGATGCCCAGAGCCTCGTCTTCGACGACACGAACCTGTTCTCGACGTCGAAGTTCTCCGGTTATGACCGCATCGAGACGGGCACCCGCGTAAATGCCGGAGTGCAGTACACGTTCCAGTCGAACGACGGCGGCTACGCGCGCTTCCTCGCCGGGCAGAGCTATCATCTCTCGGGCGATAACATTTATCTGGACCCCGGTCGCAACGCCGACGGCAACTTCGTCTTCAATCCCTATAACGGTCTCGAGACCGATCGGTCCGACTATGTCCTCGGCGCCTACATTGCGCCGCTCAGCAATTTCCGCCTGATTTCGCAAAGCCGGTTCGATCAGTCGACGTTCGCATTGAAGCGGATGGATTCCTCGATGATCACCACGTGGGGACCGCTATCGCTGCAGGCTGGTTATTCCTACGATGCCGACGCGCTGTTCACCGACCCCGATCAGGCTATCAACAATCCGGAAGCCCCGACCATCGCGACGCTTACGCGGCAAGAGGAAGTGCTGGCTGCCGCAACCTTGCAGCTCACGAACCATTGGAGCGTCGGGGGCACGTCGCGTTACAATCTCGAGGAAGGCAACTTCCGCTATGACAGCATCGACCTCAAGTACGCCGATGAATGCTTCGTCCTGACTGCCTCCTACATCCAGTCCAATTATGCCGATGAGTCGATCGAACCCGATCAGACGGTCATGCTGCGCTTCGAGTTCAAACATCTCGGTGATTTTTCGACGAGCACCGGCAATCTCGACTTTAACCCGGGTGGCGACCAGCGCACCCAGTGATCCTGCGCGGCCGGTTGCCCGAAATCTGCTCAAGAACCGGATTTTGGCCATTCTTGGTGTGGATAAGGCCCTTTCGTCGGCGATGGGCACGTTATCCTGAAGTCTGTGCCGAATCGGAACCGTGGGTGTCGTTAACGCATGCCGTTTATCAGGAGCACGATCTCCCGAATTTCCTCGTTCGCAGGCCGTTGCGCACTCGTCGCCATCGGCAGCACCGCTCTATCGCTTTCGGTCGCGGCTCAAGGGGGTACGGTGGCCGTGACGGGCGACGGCACTTCGGCGGCAGCGAAGCCCTCCGTGGGCGATACGATCCCGGACGACGTGCCTATCGGGAAAGGCAAGAAGAGACGGAAGTCCGCCGGCAATTCCTCCGCGAAAACCGAGACCGCCAGTCGTGATCTCGCCGGGCCGCCTTCGGGCGAACAGCGTACGATCGCAGCTTTGGTCAACGACGAACCGATCACCGGCTACGAAATCGACCAGCGGGCGATGATGCTCAGCGGCACCAACGTCCAGGCGCAGGCCAAAGCCAATTTCCAAGCCATCGTCAAAAACCCGAAGACGTCCGAACACCTGAAACAGATCCTGCAGGATACGGCGCGCGCCAACCAGGGCAAATCGCGCGAAGAGATCATCGCGATCTTCGAGCGCCGCAAGAAGGAATATGGCATGAGCCTGCAGCGGCAGGCTTTCGAAAGCGCACGAGCATCCACGCTTCCAGCCATGAAGAAGCAGGCCCTCGAAGAGCTGATTGATGATCGCCTGAAGACGCAGGAAGCGAAAAAGCAGGGCGTCACGATTGAAGATGCCGACGTCGATCGCATCGTGAAGAGCATCGCCGACCGCAACAAGATGACGATCGAGCAATTCCAAAAGCAAATCGGCGGAAGTCTCGAACCGATCAAATCCCGCATTCGGGCGACGCTATCTTGGAACGAGGTTGTGCGCCGAAAGTTTGCGCCGCTGATTAGCGTTACGAATAAGGACGTCGATAAGCTCATCGCTACGTCTTCGATCTCCGCCAATGACGACGTCGAGCTGAAAATTCAGCGCATCCGCATCGCGATGCCGACGAAGCTCGAGGAGCACGGCATCGCCATGCGCATCCAGGAAGCCGACAAGATTCGTCAGAAATACACGGGCTGTCAGTCGACGGCGTCCACGGCGATGGGCGTGGCCGGTGCGCACTTCGAGGACCTCGGCAAGCGCCGCGCCTCGACCATTCCGGAGCCCACGCGCACCCTTCTCGTCAACGCCGCCGACGGCGAAATGCTGCCGCCGTCCGTCAACGACGGCGCGATCGAGTTGTGGGTGGTCTGCGGCCGCGACGCCGTGAAAGCCTCGGAAGCCAAGCGCGATCAGGCCGAAGGCGAGCTCAAGCAGAAAGAATTCGAGCTGATGGCGAAGCGCTACCTCAAAGATCTCCGCGAAGACGCGCACATAGAGTACCGGATCGATGTCGGCTCCAAATAAGGAGCCATGTGCACCTCTCGCCCTGACGATGGGAGATGCAGCAGGCATTGGACCCGAGATCACGCTGCAGGCCTGGAGAGATCGCGCCACCGAGAACATCCCGCCCTTCGTTCTCTATGCGGACATCGAATTGATGCGGCATCTGGCGCACGCCGCTGATCTCGATCCGGCGACATCGATCATGCCAATTGCCAATGCCGCAGCTGCCGTTGAAATTTTCGAGCAGGCACTTCCGGTCATCCCGATTTCGCTTGCCGAGCCAGCGATCGCCGGCAAACCGAATGTTTCGAATGCAGCAGCCACGATCCTTTCCATCCAGAGCGCGGTCTCGGACGTGGCAAAGGGACATGCATCGGCCGTTGTGACCAACCCGATAGCAAAATCTGTTCTATACGGCGCGGGTTTCACTCATCCCGGACACACCGAATACCTCGGCGTCCTGGCAAAAGAGTTCTGGCCTGGAGAACCATCCGAACCCGTCATGCTGCTGTCATCGCCGCAACTGCGCGTGGTGCCTATGACCATTCACATTCCGCTGAAGGACGTTCCCTCTCAACTCACGACCGAAAAAATCGTGAGATGCGGACGCATCCTCGCTGCCTGTCTCCGAAGAGACTTCGGCATCGCAAAACCGCGCCTGGCCGTTGCCGGTCTGAACCCGCACGCCGGCGAAGATGGCGCGCTTGGTACCGAAGATCATGACATCGTGCGCCCTGCCGTCGACATGCTGCGGGCGGATGGCATCGACGCCTCGGGACCCTTCGCGGCCGATACCATGTTTCATGAAGCCGCGCGCAAGACCTACGACGCGGCACTCGCGATGTATCACGACCAGGGCCTTATTCCGATCAAGACGCTGGCGTTCGACGACGGCGTGAACGTCACGCTCGGATTGCCATTCGTGCGGACATCTCCGGATCACGGAACGGCCTTCGCCATAGCTGGCAAAGGGGTCGCATCGGCGGCAAGCCTCAAGGCGGCGCTGAAGCTCGCACGCCAGATGGCGGACCGCCGCCGAACAGCGGCATCGACATGAGCGCTGCCGCTGGCCCCGATGGGCTGCCGCCGTTGCGCGAGGTCATCGAACGCTACGGCCTCAATGCAAAAAAATCGTTGGGCCAGAATTTTCTCCTCGACCTCAATCTCACACGAAAAATTGCACGTCTCGCGGGCGATCTGAGCGATCGAACAGTTGTAGAGATTGGCCCGGGTCCCGGGGGCTTGACCCGCGCGCTTCTGATAGAAGGTGCGAAGCAGGTCATCGCCATTGAGCGCGACGACCGCTGTCTCCCAGCGCTTGCGGATATCGGCGAGCGTTTTCCCGGTCGGCTGGAGGTCCATCCTGCCGACGCACTCGATATCGACTGGCGGCAGTTGCTCGGCGGCAAAAGCGCGTCGATCATTGCGAACCTACCTTATGGTGTCGCGTCGATGCTGCTCGTCAACTGGCTCGAGACGGAGCCTTGGCCGCCCTGGTACGATCGAATGATCTTGATGTTTCAGCGCGAGGTCGCCGAACGCATCGTCGCTCTCCCGAACTCGAAAGCCTATGGACGGCTCTCCATCCTCGCCCAATGGCGAACCAGGCCAACGATCGTCATGAACCTGCCGCCGGATGCGTTCACGCCGCCGCCGAAAGTTGCATCGGCGATCGTCGATTTCCGCCCCATCGAAAATCCCGAACCCGCCTGCAAAGTCAAAACGCTTGCATGCGTGACCGCTGCCGCCTTCGGTCAACGCCGGAAAATGTTGCGCTCGAGCCTGAAGCAGCTCACCGCGTTCCCGGAATTGCTCCTGCAGCGAACCGGCATCGCCCCGGAGCGGCGCGCGGAAGATCTCACCGTCGCCGAATTTGCGCGTCTCGCACTTGCGCTCGACGAAAGCCGAGCGGCCCCCGCCTAGGGCCTTCCAGGATTCCACCGAAACGTTCCCCCTCCCCTGCGGAGAGGGGTTGGCGGTGGGGCCCGGATCGAATATCACGCGCCAATTCCCCTACCCGGCGCTTCGCGCCACCCTCCCCACACGGAGGAGGGTAAAGGTGCAATCAGATCGCGCATGAATGCTCTCGATGCGAAGCAATGCTGAAAGGCTCTTCTAGAGAGCTGCCCGCAATGCCCGGACGAAGTCCGAAAGCCCGAGTAGACGCGCCCTCTTCAATCTCTCGGCGGTAAGTATCGCCAGCGCTGATGCCACGCTCTGCTCGATATGCGCGTTGACGATGACATAATCGTATTCGGGCCAGTGGCTGATCTCCGCGGACGCCGCCGCCATGCGTTTAGCCACGACCTCGGGCGGATCCTGCGCTCGCGTTTTCAAACGCTCCTCCAGGGCAGCCCCCGACGGCGGCATGACGAAAATCCGCACGACATCGCCCGGCATCTTTTCAGACAGCTGCTGCGCACCCTGCCAGTCGATGTCGAACAGCACATCCTTGCCGTCGCGAATGGCGGCTTCCACGGGAATGCGCGGCGTGCCGTAATAGTTGTCGAAAACGCGGGCCCACTCGAGCAGATCGCCGCGCTCCCGCATCTTCTCGAAGGTACTGCGGTCGACGAAATGATAGTCGGCGCCGTCCCGTTCTCCTGAACGCGGCGCTCGCGTCGTAACGGATACCGACATCTCGATGTTCGGATCGGCGGCCAGCACGCGGCGCGCCAGCGTCGTCTTTCCAGCGCCTGACGGCGACGAGACGATATAAAGCAGTCCGCGCCGCTCAATGTGAGGCTCGGCGGTCGCGCTTTTCTCTCGATCGTCTTCCGCGCGTTTGCTCATGCTATTCGACGTTTTGCACTTGTTCGCGGAATTGGTCGATGATCGTTTTGAGCTGCAGACCCAGGCGCGTGATGTCGACGGCGTTGGCCTTGGAGCAGAGTGTATTGGCCTCCCGGTTGAATTCCTGCGCCAGGAAATCGAGCTTGCGTCCGACTGCCCCCGTTTCGCTGAGAATGTCCCGGGCGCCGGAGACATGCGCGGAAAGCCGTTGCAGTTCCTCCTCCACATCGGCACGCGTCGCAAGCATCATCGCTTCTTGATGGAGGCGCTCTGGATCGAGGGGCGCCGTCGTCTCGAAGAGGCGGTTGATCGCATCCTTGAGACGCGCGACGATGGCCTCCGGCATGCGCGACGGGGAAAGCCGGACTTCCCCTGCCAAGCGCTCGATCTGCATCAACTGCTCTTCGATGATATCGGCAAGTCGCGTGCCTTCGGAGCGCCGCGCCTCGGTGAGCTTGTCCAGCGCGGTATCCAGGCTTTTCAGAACGGCCTTCTCGCGCTGCGCACGGGCGTCGCTGTCTTCCGGCAGCTGATCCGACGTCTCGAGAACCCCCTTGATCATCAGGAGCTGGGCGGCATCTGGTTTCGATGCCCCGGATAAAACCGAAACACGCTCGGCTGCTCTGATCACGTCCGCGAGGACCGTTTCATTCAGGCGAACGGCGCCGTTGGCCTGCTGTTTCTCGAGACTGAGCGTAATGGCCACGTTTCCCCGCGCCAGCCGTTTGGCGACGGCTTCCCGGATCGGAACCTCAAGCGCTTCATAGCCGGGCGGCAGCCGCAAACGAACGTCGAGCCCACGGCCGTTGACGCTCCGCGCCTCCCACGTCCACGTCAAACCGTCGGTCGCACTGTCGACACGGGCAAATCCCGTCATGCTGGAAATGGTCATCTGGGGGGTCTCGCCGACCGGGTGAGCTATGCGGCGCGCAACTTAACGGGTTGCCCCGCCTTCGCCAACAGGGGGCGTGGGACCCATTCGGCTCTATTTGCTATGGCTTTTTCGGTTTCCGCACAGGTAGCGGCATGTCCGAGCCGGAAGCGGAAGAATCGGCGGCCGAAACCGACGGCGAAGAGTCGTCGCCGTCGCCGTCGCTTGCCCCCGCGGAGGACGATGTCACTTTCGCAGTTTTCTGGCCCTTGGGCGCTGGGCCGGACTTCACCGTTTTCGTTGGGATCGGCGCAGATTTCTCAGTCTGCTCGGATGCATCGCCCGCGGCTGCCTTGGCCTTCGTCTGCTTCTCCACGGCACGCCATTTCTGAACGGCGCTGTTGTGTTCCTTCAAAGTTTCGGAAAACGCGTGCCCTCCCGTGCCGTCGGCGACGAAATAGAGATCAGCCGTCTTCGCCGGATGCAGCGCCGCAAGAAGTGCGGATCTGCCTGGATTACAGATCGGCCCCGGCGGCAGGCCGTTGATCTGATACGTGTTGTAGGGCGATTTCGTCTCGATGTCGGCTTTGGTGATGCCGCGGCCGAGCGCGCCTTGTCCGCCGACAATGCCGTAGATGATCGTCGGATCCGACTGCAGTCTCATGCCCTTGCGCAGGCGATTATAGAACACCGCTGCCACGCGATCGCGCTCGTCAGGGCGTCCTGTTTCTTTTTCGACGATAGATGCAAACGTCACGAGTTCCTGCACCGACTTGACCGGCACGTCAGCATCGCGCTGTTCCCAAAGAGCAGCGAGCGTCTTCTCCATGTCATTGCGCATCCGGTCCAGGATTTCGTTCCGGGAGGCGCCCTTCGAGAAATAATAAGTATCGGGCAGCAGAGATCCCTCGGGTGGAACGCCGCTGATCTCTCCGCTGAGGTTCGGCTCCGCCTTGAGGCGCTCGACGATCTGCTCGCTCGTGAGGCCTTCGGGAAGCGTCGCCTTGTAGAGGATCGACTTGCCTTCGGAGAGCGTGTCGATCACGTCGCGCATCGACGCATGCTCTTTGATTTCGTATTCGCCGGCTTTGAGCTCACCGGTTTTGTGGCCACCAAGAAAGCCCTGCAGCAGATATCCACCGACGAACGTCCAGCGGTTCGTGATGACGCCCTCCCGTTCCAGGCGCTCGGCTATGGCGATCCGCCCCTCGCCCTTGGGAATGACGACCGTGCGTTCCGCCGGAAGGGGCCCCGGACTCTCGAACTGATTGAAGATGACGAACGCCGTGCCGCCGACGAGCAGCATGAGGATCAATGAGACGGTAAGCACGCTACTGATGACGCGAACGAACCCGCCGATCGCCCGCGACGGCTCGCGCGCCTGGACCCCACGCGGTCTGCTTGGCGCGCGGGCAGGTTCGAGCCGTTCCGCCGGACTTCGCGCGCCCGCGGTCCGCGACGTTCTGGTTCCGTCCGAACGCTTCCTGATTTGACTCATGTTACCGCGAGCACCGTCATCTCAAGGAGCGTCGCCCACGAGGTCGCATGCCTCAAATTGCGGCGCTCCATCCCCCACCCGTGGCGGACGCTCACCGTAAAATGTGGCAAAAACGCGTACCTGATCGCGCTTTCAAGCGACGCGCCGCAGAACGAGCGACGCATTCGTCCCGCCGAAGCCGAACGAATTGGAGAGCGCGATATTGATATCACGCTTCTGTGCCTTGTGAGGCACAAGATCGATCGCGGTCTCGATCGACGGATTGTCGAGATTGAGCGTGGGCGGAACGATATTGTCGCGAATGGCGAGAGTCGAGAAAATGGCCTCGATCGCACCGGCAGCCCCCAGTAGGTGGCCAGTCGCCGATTTTGTGGAGGACATCGCCAGCTTGCCGCTGCTGTTGCCAAACAGGCGCTCAACGGCCTGGAGCTCGATCTCATCGCCCATCGGCGTCGAGGTGCCATGGGCATTGATGTAGTCGATCTCGCTGGGCGAGACGCCAGCCCGCTTCAAGGCCGCCTTCATGCAGCGGTAGGCGCCGTCGCCATCCTCGGCCGGAGCCGTGATGTGGTAGGCATCTGCGGACATGCCATAGCCGATGACTTCCGCGTAGATTTTTGCGCCGCGTGCCTTGGCGTGCTCGTAGCTCTCAAGGACGACGACGCCCGCTCCCTCGCCCATGACGAAGCCGTCGCGATCCTTGTCGTAAGGCCGCGATGCCTTTTCAGGCGCATCGTTGAAGCCGGTGGACAGTGCCCGGCACGCTGCGAAACCTGCAAGCGCGATCCGGCAGATCGGACTTTCGGTGCCGCCCGCGACCATCACATCGGCATCATCGAGCGCGATGATGCGTGCCGCGTCACCGATCGCGTGCGTGCCCGTCGCGCACGCCGTGACGACCGCGTTGTTCGGTCCTTTGAGACCATGTTTGATCGAAACATACCCGCCCGCGAGATTGATCAGCCTGCCGGGAATGAAGAAGGGCGATACGCGACGCGGCCCCTTCTCTTTCAGAAGAATTGAGGTATCGGCGATACCCGAAAGCCCACCAATGCCCGACCCGATCAGAACACCGGAGCGCTCCTGCGCCTCAACGGTATCGAGTTTCAGGCCGGCATCCGAAATCGCCTGATCGGCCGCGGCAACGGCATAGATGATGAAATCATCGACCTTGCGCTGCTCTTTAGGCTCCATCCAGTCGTCCGGATTGAACTTCCCTTCCGATGTCGCGCCGCGCGGAACGAAGTTCGCGATCTGGCAGCTGATATCGGAAACCTCGAATTCCTCGACCCGACGAGCGCCGCTCTGACCGGCCAGAAGATTGGACCAGGAGGCGTCGACACCACAGCCGACCGGAGTGACAAGACCCATTCCTGTTATAACGACACGGCGCATCGCGAATTTTTCTTGTTGCTGTTGGCGGTTTTGAGATCAACGCTGGGCACGTTAAGGGGGCTGGTCACCCAGCCCCCTTTAAACCGTGCCCACAAGGCGCAAATGCGCCGAGGACAAAATACTCGCGGAGCGGATGCCCTTAGGCCGCGCTCGCATTCTTCTCAAGAAACTTGACGGCGTCGCCGACCGTCAGGATGTGCTCGGCAGCATCGTCCGGAATTTCGCAGCCGAATTCCTCTTCGAAAGCCATCACGAGTTCAACAGTATCCAAGCTATCGGCGCCAAGGTCATCGATGAAGCTCGCATTGTCGGTGACCTTGTCGGCCTCGACCCCAAGATGCTCCACGACAATTTTCTTCACGCGCTCTGCGACATCGCTCATCGTCAATCCTCGTGTCTTTCTAATTTTTGGCGACCTTTTATGGCCCGCCTGTTCGCCCTGCAGAACCCGCTATAAGCCGCATGACAGGATAACAACTTACGAGAAGTATAGCCTGCTCGGATAGGGGTCCGCCCCGTTTGAAGTCTTTTTTCCTTAGTCGCCCTAGCGTGAGTCTTCCGCTCAGGCACCGTCCCCATATCGCGCGCCGCCGGTTTGTCCCCAGCTTCGCACCGTCCCGATAACGTGATTTTCACGCCTCAAAACCGTGGTGTCGTTAACACACTTCACCAGCAATGCAAAGATCGTGATGACGCAGCCAAATGGAGTTGCTTCTTCGGCGACAAAGTCGCCAATAAATCAAGCATTCCCGCCGTTTACCATCATCGGCTGAAGTCTCTCATACCATTGCCATGCCGCCGTTGATGTGCAGCGTCTGGCCCGTGATGTAGCCTCCTTCATTCGAGGCGAGATAGAGGCAGCCGGCAGCAACGTCGAGCGCCTCTCCGAAGCGCTGGGCGGGGATCATCTGCGCGATCTCGCCCTTCTGCTTATCGGTCAGAACATCCGTCATATTGGTTTTGATGAAGCCCGGCGCGATGCAGTTCGCGGTAATGCCCCGCGAGGCCACTTCTCGCGCGAGCGATTTCGTCATGCCGATCATGCCCGCCTTGGACGCTGCATAATTGCCCTGTCCGGGGTTGCCGAACACGCCCGAAACCGATGCAATGTTGATGATCCGGCCATAGCCCGTTTTCGACCGCATCATGTGGCGCGACGCAGCCCGGCACAGCATGAAGGTCGATGTCAGATTGACGGCGATCACGTCGTCCCACTGATCGTCCTTCATCACCATGAAGAGATTGTCCTTGGTGAGACCGGCGTTGTTGACGAGAATGTCGAGCCGCCCGCCGAGCGCCTTGACGGCCTCATCGATCAACTTCGAGACTGCGGCGCGATCCGCGAGATCGCAGGGGAGCACGTGCACGCGATCCCCAAGTTCCTTTGCCAAGGCTTCAAGCGCATCCACCTTGCGGCCCGAGATCGCAACAGTCGCGCCTGCCTTGTGGAACACCCGCGCGATCTCGGCGCCAAGCCCTCCGGTGGCGCCAGTGACGAGCGCAGTCTTGCCGGTCAGATCGAACATGAAACTCTCCTCATGAAGTGAGTGCAGCAAGCGCCGCATCGATATCGGAAGGTGTGCCGAGGTTCTGGGCTGTGGCGTTCGGCGCCGTGCGTTTGACGAGACCCGAAAGGACTTTTCCAGCACCGATTTCGAAGAAGTCCGTCACCCCATCAGCCGCCATAGCCATGACGCTCTCACGCCAGCGAACCGTCCCGGTGACCTGCTCGACAAGCCTCTTTTTGATCTCTGCGGGATCGGAAATCGGCGCAGCCAGCACATTCGCAATCACGGGCACGACAGGCGTGTTGACGGTCACTTCTGTAAGCGCCTCAGCCATCGCGTCTGCGGCCGGTTGCATCAAGGTGCAATGGAAGGGCGCCGAAACAGGCAGCGGCATCGCACGGCGAACGCCGAATTTCTTCCCGATCTCGGGCACGCGATCGATCGGGGTCTTGTGTCCCGACAGCACGACTTGCGTCGGTTCATTGTCGTTCGCGATCTGGCAGACATCGCCTTGCGCGGCTTCCGCCGCAACTTTCTCCGCAACGTCGAGGCCGACGCCGAGAAGAGCTGCCATCGCGCCCACTCCGACAGGAACCGCTTTCTGCATGGCCCGGCCCCGGAGCCTCAGCAGACGTGCCGTATCGGCGAGAGAAAATGCTCCCGCTGCAGCGAGCGCCGAATATTCGCCGAGCGAATGCCCCGCGACGAATTTCACTTTGTCCTTGAGCGCGAAGCCCTTCTCTTTCTCAAGAACGCGCATGACGGCCATCGAGACGGCCATCAGTGCGGGCTGCGCATTTTCCGTCAGCGTCAGCGTCTCTTTAGGGCCTGCCCAGATGAGCGCGGACAGCTTCTCGCCGAGCGCATCATCGACTTCCTCGAAGACCGCGCGTGCCGCGGGGAAGGCATCTGCGAGCGCCTTACCCATACCGACGTCCTGGCTGCCTTGACCTGGAAAAATAAGCGCGCGTGCCATCGTGTTGGGAGCTACCTTGTTCTGAAAGTACCGAAAAACATGAACCGGCCTGGAGACTTCGGCGGCCTTAGTCCACTTCCGCCATACCGGTGTCAAGAGACGCAGGAAACAGCCAGAGGGCCACACCGGGCCTGTAAGGGACCGCCCTGCACGCGCCGGGACACGATTCATCCTTTACGGCGCGGCTCGCGCGACGTTTTGAGCAGAGGCTGACTGAAAAAATGCGCCGCGAAGCCGCGGCGCTCCGGACCTGGATCGAGCGCGCAACGTCGGGCGCGGAATACACGTGTCGTACCAGGATTATGGATCGCCGTGGATCGCGTCCGCTCCGAAGTCAGCCCTCGACCGTCTCGACTTCGCAAAGCTCGCCGTCGATCAGGTCGAAAAGGACGTCCTCGCCTGTCTCTTCTGCTTTTGTCAGCACTTCGACCAGATTGTCGTCGATTGGTGCGACCTTCAGCTCGGAGGTGTCGGTCACGCCATTTTCGGCCATGTTTTCTTCGCCATCGCTGCGGGCCGTCGCCTCGTCGTCTGCGACCGCCCAGATTGTTTCCTCGGTATAGGCAGCAAACTTCATTTCGTTCGATCTCCCTCGACGCACCGGGTCACGCCCCGGCCGCCTCTCTTAGGGCATGATTCCCATGATTGCGGCGTGGCAGCTGCGCTGTTGTCGACGGAAATTCTGCGGGCCGCCAGCCCTCGGGCGGCTTGCCCTCGCCTGGAATTCCTGTATAAGCCCCCCTTTCCGTTCGGCAGGAGGCTGAACGGGGGCTCGGGTTGCATCGGCGCACGCATCGCCGATTGGCTTGAGAGGCGCTTCGGAGCCGTCCCCCAGTGTCTTCTCCTATCTGGTGCCAGATCGGCCTTTCTCGGGCCTTTTGGGGCTTTGCGCCGGCGGAAGCGACAACGTCGAAAGACGGACAACTCGAACCGAAAGGCCAACCCGTATGCCAATGTACGAGCATACGTTCCTGGCGCGCCAGGACGTGACCCAGGCCCAAGTCGAAGCCCTGATGAAGGAATTCCAGGGTGTCGTCGAAGAGGGCCAGGGCAAAATCACCAAGCAGGAATATTGGGGTCTGAAGAACCTCGCTTTCAAGATCAAGAAGAACCGCAAGGCGCACTACGCGTTCTTCAACATCGACGCTCCGCCGGCCGCCGTTGCCGAGATGGAGCGCCGCATGGGCATCAATGCCGACGTTATCCGCTTCATGACGGTCCGCGTCGAGGAACTCGAAGCCGAGCCGAGCATCCAGATGCGCAAGCAGGATCGCGACGAGCGTGGTGATCGTGGCGACCGCTTTGGCGGCGGAGGCCGTGGCGGCCCGCCGCGTGGTGACCGCGGCGGTTTCGGCGGTGGCCGTGAAGGCGGTTCGACGTTCCGCCCCCGTCCTCCAAGAGACGGCGAGGCGCCCCGCGCACCACGTCCGCCACGTACTTCCAACCCCGGCTCGGAGGGCTAACCCATGGCAGAGATCGCTTCCACCGGTGGTGGCGCCCGCCGCCCCTTTCAGCGCCGCCGCAAGACCTGCCCGTTCTCGGGCGCCGGCGCACCGAAGATCGACTACAAGGATGTTCGCACCCTTGGCCGCTACATCTCCGAGCGCGGCAAGATCGTGCCGAGCCGTATCACGGCCGTATCGGCGAAGAAGCAGCGTGAGCTCGCCCGCGCCATCAAGCGCGCACGCTTCCTCGGGCTGCTTCCATACGTGATCAAGTAAAACATCCCGCGTCTCCCGGCCGGCTCTGCGTAGCGGAGTCGGGAGGCGCAAACAAAATCGTTGGGTCAGGACGGGAAACCGGATCTGGCTCTAACCGCTTCCGATGCGGGACAGCAAAGAGATGCCGACGAACGCTTTCATACTTGCCCTCGCCGCGGGCCTGATCTCGGCAGTCGTATTCGCTTCCGCGACGACGGGAGCGTTCCTGCTCCGCATCGTTCTCTTCCTGCTAACACCGCTCTCGCTGTATCTGACAGGCCTCGGGCTCGGCCCGGTCGCGGCCGCGATCGCTGCGATCACCGCGACGGCGGGCGTTCTGCTGATCGCCAATCCGATGGCAGCTGAAGTCTATGCCATCAGCACGGCACTCCCTGCCGTTATCTGCACGCGCCTCACGCTGCTCAGCCGCGAGGTCGAAGGCGAGCGCGAATGGTATCCGATCGGGCGCATTACGGTGGCCGCCGCTATTTTTTCCGGCGCGTTCGCCATCCTTGCCTTGATCCTCATGGGCGGCGATGTCGAGACGCTGACGAAGCTGCTCCGAACCGTGATCGAATCCTTCGTCAAGACGGAGCTATCCCAGATCCCTGGGGCGCCCGCGATCGGGCCGGCGGAGATCGACGAAATCACCCGTTCCACGCTCTACTCCCTTCCGTGGGCGCTCGGCCTGCTGGCAATGGGAACAATCCTCCTCAATCTCTGGCTCGCCGGACGCATTACGCTTGCATCGGGGCGGCTTCGACGTCCCTGGCCCGATCTCGCAGCTTTCTCGCTGCCGACCGGCGCGACCTTTGTCCTTCTGATCGCAATTGCATTGTCCTTCGTCGGGGGCTTAGCGGGACTTCTCGCGGCCGGCGTCGCGGCACCGTTCACATTGGCGTTCGCGCTCGTTGGCCTTGCGCTCGTTCATTCGCTGACGCGCAACTCGCCTTGGCGAACATTCATTCTGGCAGCTCTCTACGTCGGGCTGCTCTTCGTTCCGCACATCGGCCTGCTCCTCGCCATCGCCGGATTGGCGGAGACGGTCTTCCATTACCGAACAGCCGGGAAACCGCCCGAAGCGCAAAACCGAGATCAGTAATTCGTTTCAAACCAGGAGTCCGAACATGCAAGTCATTCTTCTTCAGCGTATTGGCCGGCTTGGCCAGATGGGCGACATCGTCAACGTCAAGGACGGCTACGCCCGCAATTACCTGCTGCCGCAGAAAAAAGCTTTGCGCGCGACCGAAGACAACAAGAAGGTTTTCGAAGGCCGCCGCGCCCAACTCGAAGCCGACAACCTGGCGCACAAGTCCGAGGCCGAGGCCGTCGCCGCCAAGCTCGACGGCAAGTCATTCGTTCTCATCCGCGCCGCCGGTGATACGGGCCAGCTCTACGGTTCGGTTTCGACGCGCGACATCGCCGCTGTCATCACCGAGGGTGGCTTCACCGTCGACCGCAACCAGATCGTACTCGACAAGCCGATTAAGACGCTCGGTCTGACGCCTGCCAAGGTTCAGCTTCACCCTGAAGTCGCCTGCACTATATCGCTGAACATCGCGCGCTCGCAGGACGAAGCCGACAAACAGGCCCGCGGCGAAAACGTTGCCGTCGTCAAGGAAGAGGCGCTCGAACTCGAGACCTTCAATCCCGACTCGGCCTTCGAGGAAGGCGCCGCACCGACGGAAGGCGAATCAGCCTGAGGAACAGCCCTTCCCTTCGGCATGCTTGGCCGTTGCGCATTTCCCACGGCCAAGCACTTCCGAACGCGCGTGTTGATAGCGGGGAAGGTTCACAGGTTGCATAACCATAATCTCCCGGGCGCGATCAGGAATCGGATAGCGTCCGGGCATGGCAAATCCCGCAGTCCTTCCGACCGAGAAACTCAAGCAAGTCGCCTCGGCCAATGAGCCGCTGACTTTCCGTCAGCCGCCGCACAATCTCGAAGCCGAGCAGGCGCTCCTCGGCGCGATCCTCGTCAACAATGAGGCGCTTGATCGCGTCTCGGGCTTCCTGTCTCCCGATCATTTCTTCGATCCTCTGCACGCACGGATCTACGAAACGCTCGGAACTCTCATACACGCCGGCAAGACCGCGACACCGATCACGGTCAAAACGTTTTTCGAGAACGTCGAGCCCATCGACGCCAACATGACCGTGCCGCAGTACCTCGGCCGGCTTGCGGCAAATGCCACGACGATCATCAATGCCGCCGAATACGGCCGCACGATCTACGATCTCGCGACGCGCCGGGCACTGATCATCATCGGCGAAGACATGGTCAACACGGCCTACGATAGCGCCGTCGATCATCAGCCGCGCGCCCAGATCGAGGAAGCCGAAGGCCGCCTCTATTCGCTCGCCGAGCAGAACAAGTACGGCAAGGGCTTCGAAACGTTCAAGCAGGCACTGACGACCGCGATCGAGATGGCAAACAGCGCCTTCCAGCGCGCCGGTCATCTCTCGGGTGCTTCGACGGGCCTTGCCGATCTCGACAACAAGCTCGGCGGTTTGCAGCGGTCCGACTTGATCATTCTCGCCGGGCGCCCCTCGATGGGCAAGACGGCGCTTGCGACCAACATCGCCTACAACGTGGCCAAAGCCTATCGCGGCGAACGCCAAGCTGATGGCGCCATGAACACCGTCGATGGTGGCATCGTCGGCTTCTTCTCGCTGGAAATGTCGTCCGAGCAGCTCGCAACGCGTATTCTCGCGGAACAAGCCGAAGTTTCGTCGGAAAAGATCCGGCGCGGCATGATCGACGAAGCGGAGTTCCGCAAGCTTTCCGAAGTCGCTGCCGAGATGTCCCGCATCCCGCTTTTCATCGACCAGACCGGCGGCATCACTATTGCGCAACTTTCCGCCCGCGCCCGAAAATTGAAACGCCAGCATGGCCTCGATCTGCTCGTCGTCGACTATCTCCAGCTCCTCGCCGGGTCGAAGGCCCGGAGCGACAACCGCGTGCAGGAAATCACGGAGATCACGACCGGCCTCAAAGCGCTTGCGAAGGAGCTGGCGGTCCCGATCATCGCCCTGTCGCAGCTTTCCCGTCAAGTCGAACAGCGCGAAGACAAACGTCCGCAGCTCTCCGACCTCCGTGAATCCGGCTCGATCGAGCAGGACGCCGACGTGGTCATGTTCGTTTTCCGTGAAGAATATTACGTAGAGCGGACGAAGCCTGCCGAAGGAACGCCCGAATTCGCCGATTGGATGGCCAAGATGAGTCAGGTCTCCGGTAAGGCCGAAGTCATCATCGGCAAGCAGCGTCACGGTCCGGTAGGCACGGTTGAGCTGTCCTTCGAAGGACAATTCACGCGCTTTGGCAATCTGGCCCGAGACTATATGCTGCCCGATCGGTAGGGCACCGGGTGGGAAAGCGATATGACGGTCAATACGCGGATGCCTGAGAGCCTCGCGAGCGCGACGGGGACGATCACCGTCGATCTCGGGCGCATCGCGGCGAATTGGAAGGCACTCGCGGCAAAGGTCGCGCCTGCGCGATGTGCGGCCGTCGTCAAAGCTGATGCTTATGGCCTGGGCGGAGAGCGGATCATCCCGACATTGGCACGCGCGGGCTGCCCCACTTTTTTCATTGCGACGCCTAGCGAAGCCGAAGCCGCCCGAAATCTCGCACCTCACGCCGACATTTTTGCGCTCAACGGGCTCGTCGGCAACGCCGCGGCCGCGTTCGCGCATCTGGACGTGAAACCTGTCCTCTCGACGCTCGACGATATTGTTGCGTGGTCGGCTTTATGCAAAGCACGCGGCGAAAGACTGCCGGCAGCGATTCATATCGATACGGGCCTTCATCGCCTCGGTCTTCCGGTGCGCGACGTCCGACGTCTCGCTGCCGAGCCTACGATGATGGCCGGGATCGATCTTTGTCTCGTGATGAGTCATCTGGCGTCTGCCGACAATCCGCGCGATCCGAAAAACCGCGACCAGCTGCTTGCGTTCGAAACGCTGACGGCGCTCTTTCCCGCTGTTCCGCGCAGCCTCGCGGCATCGGATGGCTTGATGCTCGGACCCGCCTATCATTTCGATCTCGTGAGACCGGGATACGCCCTCTACGGCGGACAAGCTTCGCAGATTGCGCCAACGCCGGTGAAGGCCGCCGTGACGGTGTCCGCGCGCATTCTCGCCGTTGCAGACGTCGCGCCAGGCGAGACCGTTGGCTATTCCGCAACTTGGCGCGCCAAACGACCGAGCCGGATCGCAACGATTGCGGCAGGCTATGCCGACGGCATTCCGCGCAATGCCAGCGCATCCGACGGCCGCTCTGGCGGCCACGTTCTGATCAGCGGACATCTGGCGCCGATCGTCGGCCGCGTTTCGATGGATCTCATCACTGTCGACGTTACTGATCTTCCCGAAGGCGCCGCGATGCCGGGCGAGTTTGCGAAGCTGATCGCCGATGATCTGACGATCGAGGAAGCAGGATTTGCCGCCGGCACGATCGGCTACGAAATCCTGACACGCCTCGGCCCTCGATTCACGCGCCTCTATCTCGACGACGAGGCGCGATGATGGACGAGCATGAAATTGTCATCCCGGCCGGAGCGCAGCGGAGAGCTGGGACCCAGGGCAACATCTGCGCACGTAACTTCTGGGTTCCGGGTCTCGCGAGAGGGCTCCCCCGAGATGATAATCGAGGGGCTTTGTAGGTCATGGCCAAACCCTCGCGCTCCCTCTACGTCTGCCAGAACTGCGGAGCGACGGCATCGCGCTGGGCGGGTAAGTGCACGGCCTGCGGCGAGTGGAACACGCTTGTCGAAGAAACCGACGCCGGCCCGCCTCCCGGCTCCGGCGTCACGCGCCAGACCAAGGGGCGCGTTATCAAGCTCGAGACGCTCAAAGGCGAGGCACAGGAAGCGCCACGCTTTTCAAGCGGCATCGCCGAATTGGACCGCGTCACGGGCGGCGGCGTCGTGCCGGGCTCCGCCATCCTGATCGGCGGCGAGCCCGGCATCGGAAAATCGACGCTCCTTCTCCAGGTCGCTGCGCATCTCGCGCGGCGGGGCGGACGCGCACTTTACTTCTCCGGCGAAGAAGCTGTAGCGCAGGTTCGGCTTCGTGCCGCACGCCTCGGCCTTGCCGACGCACAAGTCGGTCTCGCATCAGAAACTAATCTGTCGAACATTCTCGCGACACTCGGCGACGGCAAGCCGCCGGATCTCATCATCATCGATTCCATCCAGACGCTCTGGGCCGATAGCCTCGACGCGGCGCCGGGCACAGTCAGCCAGGTGCGTGCTGCCGCGCAGTCGCTCATCCGCTACGGCAAGATGGCGGGCTCGGCACTCCTCCTCGTCGGCCACGTGACGAAGGACGGCCAGATTGCCGGACCTAAAGTGATCGAGCACATGGTCGACACCGTGTTGTATTTCGAAGGCGATCGCGGGCTTCCCTACCGTATTCTCCGCGCCGTCAAGAACCGCTTCGGCCCGTCCGACGAAATCGGCGTCTTCGAGATGGTGAGCGGCGGCCTTCAGGAAGTCGCCAATCCCTCCGAGCTGTTTCTCGGCGACCGCGACAGCCGCAGCCCCGGATCGGCGATTTTCGCGGGCGTCGAAGGCACCCGCCCCCTCCTCGTCGAAATCCAAGCCTTGGTCGCACCATCCGGGCTCGGTACGCCGCGCCGCGCCGTCGTCGGTTGGGATTCAAACCGCCTCGCGATGCTGCTGGCGGTCCTCGACGCCCGCTGCGGCGTCTCGTTTGCAAGCCACGACGTCTATCTGAATGTAGCTGGCGGCCTGAAGATTACCGAGCCCGCGGCCGATCTTGCCGCCGCAGCCGCGCTTCTCTCGTCGATCTCAGGCGTTGCCCTGCCTCGCGACGCGGTCTATTTCGGCGAAGTCTCGTTGTCCGGCGCCGTCAGGGCCGCAGCAATGATGACGCCACGCTTGAAAGAGGCGTCCAAGCTTGGCTTCGGACAAGCGGTTTTGCCTGAGAATGGCGAGGTTGACGTCCAGGGCATGAAGTTGTCTCTCTCTCGCATTGCGCACCTCAAGTCGCTTGCGGAGGCCACCTCGCCATGCGACTGATTTTTGGGGCGAGTCTCTGGCTCGGAGAGGACGCGACAAGAGAGGGAATCCGGCCATGGTCGGTCCGTTCACATATCTAGACTTCGCGCTGATCGCGGTCGCCATCATTTCCGGTCTGCTCGCAATGTACCGGGGTTTCGCGCGCGAGCTGCTCTCGATCGTGTCCTGGATTTCGGCCGCCGGCGTCGGCTACTGGATCTTCGCGACGAAGAAGGACATGACGACCGATCTCGCGGCGCAGACAGGCCTCCCGCCCCAGATCGCCACCGTTGCCGTGGCCGTTGTCGTTGCCCTTATCGTTCTCATCGTCGTCCACCTGATCACGGCGCGCATCTCCGATGCGATTCTGGACAGTCAGGTCGGGATGATCGACCGCGTCCTGGGGTTCATCTTCGGGATGCTGCGCGGCTTTCTCCTCTTCGTCATCCCCTATATGGCTTACGAAGCCTTCATCTCGCCCGAGAAGGAAAAGCAGCATCCTCTTGTTAGAGATGCATTTTTCAGGCCTTACGTGAAGGCAACGGGCGAGGCTATCCGCAATGTTCTTCTGCAGGTCATCCCGCAACCTTCGACCACGCCGCCGCCGGCCTCTCCGAACGAGCCCGGGCAGCAGGGCCGGCTTGAGCAAAAAGGGCGTTCAGTCGCGCTGGTCATAAATGGCAAGCGGTATTATATGACGCTCGCGTGACGCAGGCGGCGTCAGGGCGACGGCACGTTCGGATTTGGTTACCCGGCGTATCGGGCAGAGCAGGGCGGCTCAATCGCGGGAGGTGCCTTATGGCACAGCAAGGCGGCGCGACCACCATCGATGGTCTCACCTTTACGCGCTATGGCGATGACCGCCTGCGCGAGGAATGCGGTGTCTTCGGCATCTTCGACCATCCGGACGCGGCGGCGATCACGGCGCTCGGGCTTCACGCTCTGCAGCATCGCGGACAGGAAGCGGCGGGTATCGTCTCCTACGACGGCCATAACTTCCACTCCGAGCGCCGCATGGGCCTCGTCGGCGACAACTTCTCGAAACCCGACGTTCTCGCCCGCCTCAAAGGCCGCATGGCAATCGGCCACGACCGCTACTCCACCACCGGCGACCCGCTCATCCGAAATGTCCAGCCGCTTTTTGCCGATATCGATACTGGCGGCTTCGCCGTTGCCCACAACGGCAATCTCACGAACGCTCTGACGCTCAGGCGCGAGCTGATTTCCTCCGGCGCCATCTGCCAGTCGACCTCCGACACGGAAGTCATCCTTCATCTTCTCTCCCGATCGAAGAAGCGCCGCATCGTCGAGCGCCTCGTCGACGCAATCCGCCAGGTCGAAGGGTCCTACGCGCTGGTCTGCCTGACGAACGACATGATGATCGGCGCCCGCGATCCGATCGGCATCCGCCCGCTCGTTATCGGTCGTCTCGGATCCTCCTACGTCTTAGCCTCGGAAACCTGCGCGCTCGATATGGTGGGCGCCGAATTCCTCCGCGAGGTCGACAATGGCGAGGTCGTCGTCATCACGGACGAGGGCCTCGAGAGCCATCGGCCCTTCCCGATGCGCCCGGCCCGCCCCTGCATCTTCGAGTACATCTATTTTGCCCGCCCCGATTCCATCGTTGGCGGGCAAACTGTCTATGACATCCGCAAACGGATGGGCATTGAGCTCGCGCGCGAGTCTGTCCCCGCCGCAGATGTCATCGTTCCGATCCCGGATTCCGGCGTCCCCGCCGCGATCGGTTTCAGCCAGCAGAGCGGCATCCCGTTCGAGCTCGGCATCATCCGCAATCACTACGTCGGCCGCACCTTCATCGAGCCAGAGCAGCGCATCCGTCAGCTCGGCGTGAAACTGAAGCATTCGGCGAATTCTGGCGTCATTCGCGGCAACCGCGTCGTCCTCATCGACGACAGCGTGGTGCGCGGCACGACGTCGAAGAAAATCGTGCAGCTCATCCGCGATGCCGGCGCCACCGAAGTGCACATGCGAATTTCCTCGCCCCCTATCACCCACCCCGATTTCTACGGCATCGACACGCCGAGCAAGAAAGACCTCCTCGCCGCCAACATGTCGCTCGATGAGATGCGCGACTTCATGGAAGCCGACAGCCTCGCCTTCCTCTCCGTTGACGGGATCTATCGCGCGATCGGTCTCGATGGCCGCGACGATCGTGCGCCTCAATTCACCGACCACTGCTTCACCGGCGATTATCCGACGAACCTCACGGATTATGGCGGCGACGCGGTTCCAAGGCAGCTTTCCCTTCTGGCCGAAGTCGGCTGACGACGGTCGACCGATCGTTAGCCCAATCGAGTGACGTATGGCGGAGACCCCTTTCACGGGCCGGATTGCGCTGGTCACGGGTGCGTCCCGCGGCATCGGACGTGCCGTGGCGCTAGGGCTCGCCAAGGCTGGCGCTCACGTCATCCTCTCCGCGCGTTCCGTCGGCGCCCTTGAATCTGTTGACGACGAAATTCGTTCGGCCGGCGGCGCGGCCACGCTCCTGCAGCTCGATCTTAGAAAGGGCGACCGCGTCGATCAGCTCGGGCCGACGATCTACCAGCGCTGGGAGCGCCTCGACATCCTCGTTGGCAACGCAGGTATTCTTGGCCCGCTCTCTCCGCTCGGCCACACGACAGACGACGGCTTCCTCTCGACAATCGACATCAACCTCATCGCCAACTGGCGCCTGATCCGGACGCTCGATCCGCTTTTGAAGCGATCCGACGCCGGACGTGCGATCTTCGTGACGTCCGGTGCGGCAAGCGGAAAGTATGCCTATTGGGGGGCATATTCCGCTTCGAAGGCCGGGCTCGAAGCACTCGTCAGGACGTGGGCCGCCGAACTCGAGAATACGCCCGTGCGCGCCAACCTCATCAATCCCGGAGCCACACGCACGCAGATGCGCGCGAAGGCCTTTCCGGGAGAAGACCCCGAGACGCTGCCCGCACCCGAAGACCTTGTGCCGCTGTTTCTCCAACTCGCCTCGCCTGAGTGCAATAGCAATGGCGAACTCGTAAATTTCCGCGAGTGGAATCAGCCCCGCGCGTGAGCGACGGCAAACTTACATTTTCGACATTTCTCGTGCAAAAATCGCAAACTCAGCCGCAAATTCATTCCCCACATCACCGGCAACGGCCGGAGTGACAGATTCCGCCTCATTACGGTCACATCATCGCGCGTTTTGACGATCGCGGTCGGGGGGCCGTCGCGCGTCCGGTTGGACACGTAACACGACAGTTGGGGAAGTTAGGGGAATGCTCTCAAAAAGAAGTCTTGTAATGCTGCTCACACTCGCGAGCGGCACTCAAACGGCGTTGGCCGATGCATCGATGGACCGCGTGCTCAAGGAACTGCAGCCCGAGGAGCGTGCCCACCAGGTCTGTAATCTCCGAGGCATCGACGCGATACGCAAAGGCAGCCATTTGAGAGGCGTCGATCGGGTCACGACGACCATTCAGAAACCCGCTGTTTTCAAGGATAACGTCGTCACCGCGAAGGGCGGCGCGGTTCGTGCGAAGAACCATTGGTACTTTTTAGATTTTACCTGCTCGGTCACCGCCGATCAGATGCGCGCCAAGTCGTTCACTTACAAGCTGGGCAGTGAGATTCCCGAAGCGAAGTGGGAAGATTACGGTCTTTGGAAATAGCAAGCGGCGCCACGGCGTGCGGCCGACATCAGGTGAACGAGATCATCATGCCGTCGTAGGCCGGCTCGACGCCTTCAGGCAGCTGCCGGGCCAGCGTCTCGTAGTCCAGTTCGCTCGTCATGTGCGTGAGAATCGTGCGCTTCGGTTTGAGACGCTCGGCCCACACCAGTGCCTGCTTGACGCTGAAATGGCTCTCATGGCTCGTATGACGCAACGCATCGACGATCCACACGTCGAGCCCTTCGAGTAACGGAAGAGAGGCCGCAGGGATATCGTTGATGTCCGGCGAGTAGGCCAGATTTGAAAAGCGGTATCCGAGCGATTGGATGGAACCGTGCCACTGCGCAATCGGTTGCGCCGTGATCGCGCCACCACCGCCCGAAATCACGACCGGTGAAACCCCGTCGATCTCATGACCATTCAGCATCGGCGAATAGGAAGAGCCGGGGGGCGTCTCGAAACAGTAAGTGAAGCGCGATCTGAGACTGTCGCCCGTCGGCTTGTTGAAATAGACATCGACCCGCCGCTTCATCGAGAACGCGACCATCCGCAGATCGTCGATGCCATGCGTATGATCGGCATGGTCATGCGTATAAAGCACGCCATCGAGCGCGGTCAGACGCGTCGACAGGATCTGCTCGCGAAAATCCGGCGACGTATCGATCAGAACCGACGTCCGTCCGCCCGATCCCGTGCGCTCGACGAGCGCCGAGCACCTGAGCCGCCGATTTTTAGGATTATCGGGATCACATGCGCCCCAGTTCATTCCAATGCGCGGCACCCCACCCGACGAGCCGCAGCCCAATATTGTGCATCGATAGCTCATGCTGCGGCAGGCCCGCCGAAAGCGGACGAAACGGTGTCCGGTCGTTTGGCCTTGCTGTAAAGCCGGAAGAAATTATCCGTCGTAGCGGACGCAATATCGTCAGGTGAAACACCTTTCGTCGAAGCGAGCGCCGCCGCTGTCCTGACGACGAACGCCGGCTCGTTTCGCTTCCCCGGAATGGAATAGGCGCAAGGAACGGCGCATCCGTTTCCACAAGAACCCGGTCGAGCGGAACGTCGCGCGCGATCTCGCGCAGTGCCTCAGAATTCTTGAACGTGATTACACCACTGAACGAAACATAAAGCCCGAGGTCGAGCGCCCGCATCGCAAGCTCGCGTCCGCCAGTAAAACAATGAAGCACCGCCGGAAACGGACCCTTGGCGTGCTCATCCTCGAGAATGGCGATTGTATCGTCGTCCGCATCCCGCGTGTGGATTTCAAGCGGCAAGCCCGTTTCGCGCGCAGCAGCAATGTGGCGGCGAAAGCCTTCGGCCTGCGCCGCGGGCGTCGAGTTCTTATAGTGATAATCGAGACCCGCCTCGCCGATGGCGACGACTTTCGGATGCTTCGAAAGGGCGATGATCTCATCAAGCGGAATGTCGAGCTCTTCGTGCGCATTGTGCGGGTGCGTGCCGACCGAGCAATAGACGTCCTTGAAGCGCTCCGCGACCGCCTTCACCTCATCGAACTTGCGAATGCGCGTCGAGATCGTCACAAGCGTCGCGACCCCCGCATCGCGCGCCCGCGAAACGACCTGATCCAGCTCCGGCGCGAAATCAGGGAAATCGAGATGGCAATGGTGGTCGACAAGCATCAGGTCTTTTACTCTCCAGCAGCGCGCGAGCACGGTGCGACGCGTTGTCCGCTTATTCCGGCGCGACGTAGCGCGGGAATACGCCTTGTGGCTCCGGAATCTTCGTTCCAGGGGTCAAGCGGCCTTTGTCTCCCAGGCTCGTGAACGTGCGCGCGTCCATTGGAATTGCAAGCAGGTCGAGAAGCTTCATCGCGCTATCCGGCATGACAGGCTGAACGAGCAGCGCAAACTGCCGCACGCATTCCGCCGTCACGTACAGGATCGTCGCCATACGCGCAGGATCGGTTTTCTTCTTGGCCCAGGGTTCTTCGGCCGCAAAGTAGCGGTTCGCATCGGCAATGACGTTCCACACGGCATCGAGATAGCGCGTGATCGCCTGTTTATCCATTTCTGCGCGCGCGGTGACATAGAGCCCGTCCGTCGCGGAAAGAATGGCCTTATCGGCGTCGCTCAATGCACCGGGCTCTGGAATGGCGCCGTCGCAGTTCTTGAAGATCATCGACAGCGAACGCTGCGCGAGATTACCGAGGTTGTTCGCGAGATCGGCGTTGATGCGATTGACGATAACATCCGACGAGTAGCTGCCGTCCTGTCCGAACATCACCTCACGCAGGAAGAAGTAGCGCACGGCGTCGCGGCCGAACGTTCCGACAAGGTCGAACGGATCGACGACGTTGCCGACCGACTTCGACATCTTCTCGCCGCGGTTGAACAGAAACCCGTGCGCGAAGACGCGCTTTGGAAGTTCGATGCCCGCCGACATCAGGAACGCCGGCCAATAGACGGCGTGAAAGCGCACGATGTCCTTGCCGATCATATGGACGTCGGCCGGCCAGTATTTCCATCTCTCGGCGTTCGTGTCCGGAAAACCTGCAGCCGTGATGTAATTGGTCAGCGCATCGACCCACACGTACATCACATGCTTTTCGTCGCCGGGTACCGGAACGCCCCAGTTGAACGTCGAACGGGAAACGGAAAGATCCTTGAGCCCCGATTTGACGAAACTCGCAACTTCGTTTCGGCGCTCCACCGGACCGACGAAATCCGGATGGCTTTCGTAAAGCTCCTGCAGTTTGTCCTGGTAGGCGGAGAGCCGGAAGAAATAGCTTTCTTCCTCGTTCCATTCGACGGGCGACCCGAGCGGCTCGCGGCGCACGCCATCCTCGCCGACCGTCGTTTCCTTCTCGTCGAAATAAGCTTCCTGGCGAACCGAATACCATCCGCCATAGCGGCCGAGATAAATATCGCCGTTCGCCGCCATGCGCTCCCAGATCGCCTGGCACGACTTGTAATGGCGTGGCTCCGTCGTGCGGATGAAATCGTCGTTCGATCCGCCGAGCGTGGCAATCATCTCGCGAAAGACAGCCGAGTTCTTGTCGGCCAGCGCGAGCGGTGTCACGCCTTCCTTCTCGGCCGTCTGCTGCATCTTGAGGCCATGCTCGTCCGTTCCCGAAAGGAAGAAAACGTCCTTGCCGTCGAGACGCGCGAACCTCGCCAGCGTGTCGCTCGCGATGACCGTATAGGCGTGACCGATATGCGGCTTTCCGTTCGGGTAAAAAATCGGCGTCGTGATGTAATATGTTTCCGCCACTCTCGATATCTTTCTGACTGCCTGACGGGCGCGCAGGGCGCACTCGGCTCAGCCGCGGCTCGCCGCCTCCAGGCGCGCGAAAGTTCCGAGGATGAGCGATTTGCGGTCAAGGTTGAGTGCAACAGTCTCAGCCTTTTCGCGGGCCAGTGTTTCCCATAGCTCGGCAAAAGTGGCAAGCCGCTCGGGACCTATAAGGCGCCGGGCAAGGGCCACGTCGCTTTCTGTTCCCTGTCCGGTCGCCGCAGCCGAAATCAGGCGCCCCAGCGCCGATTGCAACAGATCCACGAACAGCTGAAATTTACGATCTTGCGCCAGCGGCTGCATTTCGTCAGATAAGGCATGGACGGCGCGAAGATCGAGCTTCGGCAGGCCTCCGAGGATCTGATCGATCCGGCCCTGCAGCGCCAGCCCCCCTCCTCCGAGCAGAACGAGCGCCCGGCCAACGCTGCCGTCGGCAAGAGGGGCGAGCTTGTCCCAATCGTGCGCCTCCGGCACGGCCTTTTCGACTGCGGTCAGGGCTTGCGCCGCCGCGCGCTTCAAATCCGTATCCTGCAATGGCTGCATCGCAATCATGCGGCACCGCGAACGGATCGTTGCGAGTAGGCGTCCCGGCGCCGACGTAATGAGCAGGAAGATCGTCCGCCCCGGAGGTTCCTCAAGGGACTTCAGAAGTGCGTTCGCGGCATTGAGATTGAGTTCGTCGGCGCTATCGACGATGACGACGCGCCTTCCCTCGTCTCCGGAACTGAGCGAGAGAAAATTCTTGAGACGGCGTACCTCGTCGATCGGAATGATCTGAGGGAAACGCTTGGTCTTCGGATCGTAGAGTCGTCGCAAGACGAACAGCGACGGATGCGACAGCGCACGAATTTGCCGATCCGTCCGGGAGTCCGGCTCGATCGCAAGACCTTGTCCGAAAAGGTCGCGTTCGTCAGGTTGCGCCAGCGCTGCGCGTGCGACCTGATAGGCGAGCGTCGCTTTGCCGATGCCTTGAGGTCCCGCCAGCAGCCATGCGTGATGGGTACGCCCACTTGCCAGCGCTTCGGCGAAAATCGTTTGCGCCGCATCCTGACCGTAGATCGCGCGTGTCTCGCGCGGGTGCGGAAAATCATCGAGACGGTCGGCTTCAGGGAGGGCTTCGATGTCGGCAGACACCGGCGCGCGCGCCATCAATCCGCCTCGGCGAGAAGATGCGCCGTCACCGCCTGCCACACGGCCGTCTCGACGCTTTCGACGGGAAGATGCCCGTCGATGAGCACGCAGCGTTTCGGCTCTGCCTCCGCGATCTCCAGAAAACCTTCGCGCAACAGTTCGTGCGTTTCGATCCGTTCGGCGTCGTAGCGGGAAAGCGTTCCACGCAGTTGCGCCCGCTCGATGCCGGCACTGGGGGGCAGGTCAAGGATCAACGTCAGGTCGGGATAATCCGGTGCGACCGTGAAGCGCTCCAGTTCGGCGATGAAACCGGGTTCGAGACCATAGAGCTTCCCCTGATAGACGCGCGTCGAGTCGATGAAGCGGTCGGAGATCACCCAGGTGCCTTCGTCCAGCGCGGGCCGGATGATCGACGTCACATGCTCGGCTCGAGCCGCTGCAAAGAGCAGAAGCTCGGTCACGGGATCGGTGGGCCGATCCTTCAAGATGAGTTCGCGCACGTCTTCGCCGACCGGAGTGCCGCCCGGCTCGCGCGTAATGATGACGGTAATCCCCGCCTGCCTGAGGCGCTCGGCCAAGCGTCTGGTCTGGGTAGACTTTCCAGCCGCCTCTCCACCTTCGAATGTTATGAATTTTCCGCGCTTCATGGCTCGCCTCTGCTGCCCGCGGACGTAATCTAGAGTGCCAGCCGGCGCAAGGCCATGAGAACCAGCGAATCGACACCCTGGCGGACGATCCCGCCTTTGGCGACGTCTTCGGTGGCATAGAGCGGCACCTCGGCCGAGGCGCTGCTCGAGCTGAAAATCCTCAAGGTGGCAACCTGATCGCCCTTTTTGATGGGGGGTTTCAGCGGCGCCTTGTAGACGATCTCCGCCGAGATCTTCTGGCCCGCGGGAAATTTGGGCATCGTGAACATCACGTCGTCCTTCGAAGCGAGCGGCACATACCAGATTTTGCCGCCCCAGACGCGGGCGTAACCGACCTTCTCTCCGGCATCGAACAGCTTCACGGCACTGAACGACTTGAAGCCCCAGTCCAAAAGCTTCGCCGCCTCGTCTTTTCGCTGGTCGGCCTTTTGCAATCCCGAGACGACGACAATCAATCGCTTGCCGTCCTGAACGGCCGACCCGACGAGCCCGTAACCCGCTGCCGCGATGTGCCCGGTCTTCAAGCCATCCGCGCCGATGTTCAGGAAGAGCAGCGGATTGCGATTGATGAACCTGTGCTTGCGGTAGAGAAATTCCTTCTGAGCGAAAATCGGATAGAGATCCGGGTATTCGTTGATGATGTAGCGCGCGAGAATGGCGAGATCGCGTGCCGTCATCAGTTGGTTCGGATTGGGCAGGCCCGTCGCGTTTGCAAAAGTTGATTTCGTGAGACCAATGCGCCGCGCTTCGTCGTTCATCATGCGCGCAAACGCACCTTCGGTCCCGGCCATGCCCTCCGCGATGCACATCGCAGCGTCGTTGCCGGATTGCACGATGATGCCCTGGATCAATTCGTCGACGGTCGCCTTGGTATTGACCGGTACCATCATCGCCGACGTGCCCGACGGCGCGCCGCCGTTGCGCCAGGCATTGACGCTCATCGTGAATTCATCGGTCTTGTGGATGCGGCCTTCCTTGAGCGCCTTGAAAAGCACGGCGAGCGTCATCAGCTTGCTCATGCTCGCCGGTTGTACAAGCTCGTCCGCGTCGTGCTGGAAAAGGATTGCGCCGGAGGCGGCGTCCATCAGGATGGCATGGGGCGCCTTGGTGGCGTAGTAGGATTCTGCGATCGCATCTCGTCCCGTCATCGCCGAAATACCGACGATCACAAGAACGGCGAGCCAAATGCTCCATGTCTTCCACATCGCGCGAATCGTGCTCGTTTGTTGTCGCCTCGAAAGACGAGCCGGCTGATGGAATACGGAGTATCCGACCCCATCGCGACATGGTCAACGCCCGGTTAACGGCAATACTATGCCGAAAGCGTTCTCAATCTGTCACGATTGCCGTATCTGAAACGCCGTATGCGGCGATGCGGCTTTGAGCACGAGATGCATCGCCGTTCGAGAACGGCCCGACTCGCACGCGATAGACTTCACTGCCATTCCCGACTTGTAGCGGCGCCACTTCGACGGGTCCGAGCGAACCGAGTTCCCGGCGCAATCGCTCGGCGTTCGAGCGATCCCTGAAAATTCCGACCTGGACATAGGCGCGGCCGGAATAGACCTGCGCCGAAGCCGATGGCTCCGCATCAAAGGCCTGACCTCCATCGGACGGACGTGCCGGAGCAAAAGGCTGCGGCGCGTCGAAGGACGGTTGAGGGGCAGCAGCCATGAGCGACATGCGGCCCTGTTGTACCTCCGGCTCCGAAAGGCTTGCCGTCTGCACGTATGTCCGCGAGCGCTGGGCCGGAGCCGACGGCCGCGGTACGGCCTTTCCAGCAAGCCCAGCACGATAGGCGTTCGGATCCCAGCGGTCCGAGGCATCCGGCGCAAAACCGGAAGTCTGCTGCTGCGAGGCAGCTGCGTATTCGCGTTCGGGTGGCGGAGATGGACGACCAAGCATCTGGTCGCGCTGCTGCTGCGAGGCGAGAAACTGGCGCTCGCGGCTGTCATCGCCGTTGAGTGGAGCCAGACCCGCGTATCGGACGCGCACGCGCGCCCGTCCCCTCCCGACGAAGCCGAGTTGCTTGGCCGCCGCATACGACATGTCGATCAGGCGATCGTTCACATAGGGACCACGGTCGTTGACGCGCACCAGCACTGTCCGGCCGTTGTCGACATTCGTCACATAGGCATAGCACGGCAGCGGCAGCGTCGGGTGCGCAGCGGTGAGCGCGTTGGCATCGAAGACCTCGCCGTTCGCGGTCCTGCGACCATGAAAATCCGCGCCATACCAGGACGCTATGCCATACTCATCATAATTTGGGTTATCGCGTGGGACGTACCACCGCCCGGCCACCTTGTAGGGCGCACCCAGCTTGAAAGTCCCACCACCCTTTGGAACGTAAGCCGACGCAACGCGCGGGCTGCTGCTGACGCCATATTCGCTTTCGGAAAAGACCGAACGCGAGACGCCCGTAAGGGACTGTGGGGAAGGATTGCTCGAGCAACCCGCAAGCAATGCCGCGGCACTCGTGGCCAGCATGAGCCGGCAGGCCAGCCTGCCGCTAAGGCCCCTTTCCATGTACGCAAACCCAACTCGATACGCCACGCCCGCCCAAGCGCACCCTCCCCGTCATCAAAAACAAAAAGGGTGGCCGAAGCTTGCCTGAATGATGACAAATGCAGCTTAGGATCGGGTTAAGCGCGCTGGGCTTGAGGCCGGCGGCAGAACCCGCTAGGAGGAGCGACCCGGATCGAGCTTGTTAACGCCTGGTGAAAAGGCGGTTGAGCCGGCCGGTTTCGGAGAGATGGCCGAGTGGTTTAAGGCACCGGTCTTGAAAACCGGCGTGGGCGCAAGTCCACCGTGGGTTCGAATCCCACTCTCTCCGCCACTTCCGCGTCAGCCTTCGAGCGCAAACCACCGACGCCTGACCTCTTGTCGCCTTTTCGCTGCGCATAAAAGCGGAATTTTCTGGCCTTTTTTTCCCAGTTTCGAGAGGCAATTGTGCAAATGTCTGCCAACGCATAATCTCGGTGCGACTTAATGATTTTTAAAAATATGATTTTCCGAGGGGGAAGTTCGGATGACCACCAGCGCACCACATATTCGCGCCCAAAATTCTGAAAAAATCCGCCGGATCGCCTCACACGCAGAAGCTTCATGCGGGTAGGAGCATGCAAGATCCCGCCGATCCCTATAATCTCGAGCGCTTCGTCAGCGCTCAGGCCCATACTTTCGACCGGGTGCTGAGCGAACTGACCGCCGGCAAGAAGCAATCACATTGGATGTGGTACACCTTCCCGCAGATGCGCGGCCTCGGCACGAGCGCAATGGCGGATAAGTATGGGATCGGCAGTTACGACGAGGCGCTTGCCTACGTTTGCCATCCGGTTCTCGGTCCGCGCCTTGCCCGCGTCACGGCTTTGATGCTCGAGCATAGGTATGACTCGCTGCTCCACATTCTCGGCTCGCCCGACAATCTCAAATTTCATTCCTCCATGACGCTTTTCGCTGCTGTCACGGGCCATGACAGCATTTATGCGAAGGCACTTTTCACGTTCTGCAATGGACCGGATCCCAGAACGATGGCGCTCCTGGCCAAAGCCAAGAAAGGAGAATGAGAGCGTAACCGCCTCGCACCGCCGATCACGCCAGAACGAAAAACTTCGCGCGTCTTTACCGATCTTTACATGCGCCGCGTCACAATAACGGTGACGAGAGAGTTGCAAGTTGTAGAGCGATCGCAACGCCCCTCATTGGCATTTCTACGATCGGACCGAGCCCGTGCAATCGATGAAGATCCTCGCTGTCGCGGCAGCCCTGGCGCTCCCTTTTCTGACGCCGTCATTAGCATCGGCGGCTGATTTCGGCCGAGAAGAAGCGCCGCCGCCCGAGGCATTCGTCGCTCCCGTACCGCCTGTCCTTTTCGAACACGCCTACAACGACCTTTACGAAGACAACGGGGTCTATTACGCGCCGCCCTACCCGCTTCCCTATTTCGGCCTGTTTCCGCAGTGGGGACCGCAGATCGCCTTCTATCCCCAGCCCGGCTGGCACGGCCAAGCCGTTCCCCGCCCGCGGCGCCTGCATCGCCAGTGGTAGGCCAAGGTTGCGTCCGCTGCTCGGAAGCTACCCGTGCTTCGCCTTCCAGCTTTTCACAGCAGCCAGTGTGTTCTTGACGTGATCTGATGGATCGAGTGCCGTGTACTCGTAAATGATGTGTCCATCCGGCGAGATGACGTAGGACGTCCGGCTCGCGTAGGGCATGAAGCCCATCATTACAGCATCATAAGCGGACATGATCCGCTGTCCCTCGTCGGCAGCGACGGGAAATTTGCTTCGGCATTCCGACGTCGAGAATTTATCGAGCGTCGCGATGTCGTCGTTGCTTACGCCGATGACGGACGCGCCGAGAGCTTGGTATCGGCCCATCGCCTCCGCGAAGTCGTGCGCTTCGATGGTACATCCGGACGTGAAGGCTTTCGGATAAAAGTACAGGACAACCGGCCCTTTCTTCAGCGCTGCCGCAAGCGAAAACGTGAACTGCTTGCCGCCGAGCGAAGCCTGCGCCTTGAACATCGGCGCTTTGTCGCCGGGCTTGAGCTGCGCGGACGCCGGCGCGAAACCGGCAAGAAGAAACAGAAGGCTGACGATAGCGCGAAATAGCATGATGAGCCCCCAACGAAAATTGACCGCATAAGCCTTGGCGCACGTGCCCAAACCGCCGCTCGCGGATTTATAGCGCCCGGAAGCGCATTGGCCAGTTACAAACGCCCCTGGCATGCAATTTCGCCCTCCAGGGCGATTTAGCTGATCCGTTCGACGAGGGCTTTTGAAAGCGCCATGACTTCGGAAAGCGCATTCCCATACTTCTGCCGCGCCGACCGCAATGAGCCGATGCCCGGATGGGCCGCGGCGTTCTGTAGAGCGGACGTGTAAGGTATCGGCCTCGGAAAGGCATTGAGATGTGCCAGCCCTTCCTTGATATGATGAAGCATCTCACGCTGGATCGAGTTCGTCGATTGATACTGCGTGATCAACGGATGAACCTTCACCTGCGACGCAAGGCCGAGGTCGTCTTCAAGGATGAATTTCAGGAAGTCCGTAAGAGTGGAATAGGCGTTCGTTTCGAGACTTGTCGGCGCCACGATATGATCGGCGAGCCGAATCCCGGTCAGGCCCAGCACGCCCGGGCCAGCAGGGCAATCGATCAGGATCGCGTCATAGTCGGTTGCGATGTTCTGCAGCTCCGCACGCAACACCTTTGAAAGCTGGACGTCGAGACGGTCCCGCCGCCGCTTGCGATGCGCCGAGCGTTCGAAATCGGCCAACTCGCCGAGAAGCTCATGGTTCGACGGCAAGATATCGATGAAACCGTTCTGGCGATCCTGAAGCTCGCTGAGATCGCTCGCGGCAACGCGGTGCGAAGCGAGACGAATATTGCGGCCGCGCGCGAAGGCCTGCAGCATCGGACCAAGCCCGATCCGCCGATCGCGCAATTCTTGCTCCGCATCGATCCCGAGAAGCGCCTTCGTCACGCCCGCCTGCGGATCGGCGTCAAGGACAAGAATACGTGCGCCAAAAGAAAGCGCGAGGCCGTCCGCCAGCATCATCGTCGTCAGAGATTTGCCGACCCCGCCTTTCGGATTGGCGATCGCGATCGTAATGCTCACCGCAACACCTCCAGGGCGACGAGGTGATGAGCGCGCGGGATGTATACCACGCGACGAAAGACCGCGACATTTGCAGGTATCCCGCTCCGCGGGTCGCGAAGGTTGTAGAGAGGGCCGACGAGATCACGACCGAGCATACGCAAACGCCCCCAGGATTTCAGGGGCGACACTACGTTCGCGGACGGCTAAATTCCAGCGTACCGTCGCCACAAATCCGGAAGATCTGATGCCGAACGCTATTTGGTGCCGACGGGTCTTCGCGAAGGGCCGTCATCGAACCGCCAGGGGCTGTTTTTGGCCGCCCGTTCTCGGACCACGTCCTTGTTTACCCTAGGCCGTTTGTTGACCGGCATGACGTCTGTCTTGCTCTGGGTCCCCGTCTCGCCCTGTGATCTCCGGCCCATCCACCCGAAAACGCCCATCAAGTAATGCTCCTGAAGTCGGTATTATATGCGCCGCCCGACGCCCGCAGAATCACGCCACAGGCTAAAGGATCCAGGAGGGTGCGTCTTTATGGTGGCCGACGGCGGCGTGCCAGATGATGAGCGCGTCCCACTTACGCTAAATTCGTGAGCCATCTGGAACCGAAAATCGCCCGACGATACATTGCTGGCCCTGCATGCAAAACAGATCCATCATTCTCCGTGCCGCTCTCCTATGGCTAGCCGCCGCAAGCGTGATGGGCGTCATGAACTCCGGCGAGGCTTGGGCGAAACATAAGAAGGTGAAAACGAGCGCCGCATCGAAGGATCCCTGCGCTGAGCCGGCGGCCTTCATCAATGAACACATCAAAAAAATACACGATCTGCAGGATCAGGAAAAAGCGCGATCCGTATCATCGATTGCGGGCTTCTTCCAATCCCGCCAGCACGAGAACGATGAGACCAGCATCAAAATATCAGAACTTCGGCACGACGCTGAAGGTGTCAACGAACTCTTGCGCGCAGGGGGGTGCAAAACGGTCGACATCGATCACCAACTTCGCAAGTCGGCGAGCCACTGACTCGGTTGACTTAATGACTGCCCCCGGATGATCCGCCACCAGCCGAACTCGATCCCGAGCCGGAGCTCGAAGCTCCGCCTGATACGCCGCCACCTGACACGCCTCCGCTCGTGCCAACCCCTGCAGTCCCAGGGCTCGCACCGCTGCTCGAAGGAGCACCGCGGAGGATGGTGTTGTAAGAGGTTCCGGCCGACCCCGGATGCAGCGTATTGGCGTCAGGATTTTGCCTGACCGCCGCGCTCGTTCCATCGTCGATCTGAAGCCGGTTCGGGCTGGGCGCTGCAGGGTCGATGCGATTCGTCTCGACCGGACCGGAGGAGCTTCCCGGAGCCTCTGTCGTCGGAGTACCGGTCCTGTTGCCGGGCATATTCGGATCGTTCCCATTCTGCTGCGTGACGCTTTGTTGAATGCGCATGCTTTCGGGAAGCGAACTGTCGGTGTCGCCTTGCTGCGCCCACGCCGGGACCGCTGGCGCAACCACGAGTATGGATACCGGAACAATCCAGGATAGCTTCATTGGCACGGTCCTTTTCGACGGCAACGTTCTCGGGGACCGGAGAGTTCCGGCGAGAAAAAAGGCCCCGGGCGGGGCCTCTCTGATGCAATTACTTGCCCATCGTATCGCCGGGCTGCTTGTTCGACGGACCGTTGGTGCTATCGCGAGCGCCCTTGACGCCAGTGGCATCCTGAGATGGCGACATACCTTGCTCGCCGCTGCTGGCTCCACTATTTCCGGACGTTCCATTAGGAGTCGCCGTCGGACCGTTCTTGCTGCCCGGCGCGCCCTTGACACCCGGCCCGGAACTCGTCGACGAAGGCGGCATATTGGAATTGGATTGATCGCTGGTGGAATTATCCGCAGCGAGCGCGGGTGCGATACCCATCACCGCCGCTAAAGCGCACGCGGTTACAATTGTTTTCATGGCGTTTCCATCCTTCTTGATTATTGGTAACGGACGGACAACGCATGCGCGGACGAGGTCGTTCCTCCCGATAAGCTCACGTTTTCGAACGGACTGGCCCACGTTTCAAACGCAGAATACCGCGATAAAGAAACCAGATTCCGAAGAAAGGCGATAACAGCAGAAGCAGCGAGAGATCTGACGCTAGGCCAACGCCTCTTCGAAGCCCATTGATCATGGACGACTCGGGCGGGTCGATGAACTCGCCGGGGATGGCACTTCGAGTAGGAAGTCTGGGGCGGCTCGGCGCGTGTACAAAACGCGGCATCCATTTTCTCCGCCGGAAATCCCGGATGCGACGCGGACGATTGACAGCGCTGAATGCCAATGACCTTGATTGCCGCATCACATAACCTCGTACCCGAAACAAAACGCACTCAGAAGCAACGCGTTCCAACCACCGCGACGCGCGCGGGATAGGTTTTCAGACGATAGCGGCAGAAAAGCGGGGAGCCCGTTTATCTAGGGTTTGCTAGGCCGCTGCACGTTTGATGACGGAGCGGCCAGCATATATGGCGACATCGCCGAGTTCTTCCTCAATACGAATGAGCTGATTATATTTCGCCAGCCGATCGGAGCGTGACAGCGATCCTGTCTTGATCTGACCACAATTCGTCGCGACCGCGAGGTCGGCGATCGTGGAATCTTCCGTCTCGCCGGAACGATGCGACATGACCGCGGTGTAACCCGCACGTTGTGCCATGCTGACCGCATCGAGTGTTTCTGACAGCGACCCGATCTGATTGACCTTCACGAGGATCGAGTTCGCCGTCGATTCCGCGATGCCTCGGGCAAGCCGCTTTGTATTGGTGACGAAGAGATCGTCTCCGACAAGCTGAATGCGCTTGCCGAGCGCCTCGGTCAGACGTTTCCACCCCGCCCAGTCGTCTTCCGCCATGCCGTCCTCGACGGAAATGATCGGGAAGCGGTTCACGAGGTCTTCGATGTATTTGACGTTGCCGGCACTATCGAGAGACTTGCCCTCGCCCGCGAGCTCATATTTTCCGCTCTTGAAATACTCCGTCGATGCGCAATCGAGTGCCAGCATGACATCTTCGCCTGGCTTATAGCCGGCTTTCTCGATCGCCTTCATGATGAAGCCTAGAGCTTCGTCCGCACTTTTGAGATTGGGCGCGAAACCGCCTTCGTCGCCGACGGAGGTGCTGAGGCCAGCATCCTTGAGATTCTTCTTTAGGGTCTGGAAAATTTCAGACCCCATGCGTATCGCATCGCCGCACGTCTCCGCACCGACGGGCATGATCATGAATTCCTGAATGTCGATCGGATTGTCGGCATGCGCACCGCCGTTGATGATGTTCATCATCGGCACCGGCAGGACATGAGCGTTAACCCCGCCAACGTAACGATAAAGCGGCAGGTTGTTCGACGTCGCCGCAGCCTTGGCGACCGCCAGCGAAACGCCGAGAACGGCGTTGGCGCCAAGACGGCTCTTGTTCTCCGTTCCGTCAAGCTTGATCAGCGCCGCGTCGATGCCGCGCTGATCTTCTGCGTCCATTCCGGAAAGAGCATCGAAGATTTCGCTGTTGACGGCCTCGACCGCCTTCTGCACGCCCTTGCCCTGGTAGCGGGACTTGTCGCCGTCGCGCAACTCGATCGCTTCGTGCGCGCCCGTCGAGGCACCGGACGGTACCGCCGCCCGTCCCTCTGACCCGTCTTCGAGCTGCACGTCCACTTCAACCGTCGGACTGCCTCGGCTATCGAGGATTTCACGGGCAATGATGTCAACGATGGCGGTCATGAGCGTTTCCGAATTCTGGGTTGGCTTGTCGAGATGCAACGCCTGTGAGAGGTTCGGGCGGGTTTTAGCCGTAAACGCCCACAAGGCAAAGTCCCTGCGGGCAGGCCGACCCTACCCTAAAGGACATTTATTCAAGGACAGGGGCACCAATGTCTGAAACGAAGACGTGGACCGGAGGTTGCCACTGCGGCCGAATTCGGTTCGAGACCGAAATGGTGCTCGAGAACCTCAAAACCTGCAATTGTTCGTATTGCCAGAAGCGCGGCTCGATCATGGGTTTCGTCCCGCAAAGCGCGTTTCGCTTGCTGTCCGGAGAGGACGGTCACAGCGAATACCTCTTCAATAGGAAGGCCATTCATCACACGTTCTGCCCCACATGCGGAATTGGCGCGTATTCTTACGGAACGGCACCCAACGGTGCGGCCATGGTGGCCGTCAACGTCCGGTGTCTAGACGGCGTCGACGCCGCTGCTCTGAAGCCGACCTTGATCGACGGTAAAAGCCTTTGATCGTATCCGACACATCCGCTCTCGTGCTATTCTCTGGTGGCCAGGATTCAACCGTATGTCTCGCCTGGGCGCTCGCGCACTATGAGCGCGTCGAGACGATCGGATTCAGGTATGGTCAGCGCCACGACGTCGAACTCGCACAGCGCCAGATCGTTCGCGGCAAACTCGCGAAACTGGGTGACGCGGGCAAGCGATTAGGCCCCGATGCCGTGCTCGACCTCCCCGCGCTTCAAAACATCAGCGAGACGGCACTGACGCGCGAAACGGAAATCACCTTCGCCGCTACCGGACTGCCGACGACCTTCGTGCCCGGACGCAATCTTTTATTTCTCACCTATGCCGCCGCCCTCGCCTATCGGCGCGGCATTGCCACGCTCGTCGGCGGCATGTGCGAGACGGATTTTTCGGGCTACCCCGATTGCCGCAACGAAACGATCCAGACGTTGGCACAAGCGATCTCCCTCGGTCTCGCGACCTCCATCACGATCGAAACACCGCTAATGTTCATCAACAAGGCTGGGACCTGGGAGATGGCATCGGAGCTTGGCGGCGATGAACTCATCGACATCATCGTTGAAGACACCCACACGTGCTACATGGGCGACCGCGCCAACCGCCACGAATGGGGCTATGGCTGCGGCATCTGTCCCGCGTGCGATCTGCGCGCTAAGGGTTGGGCGGAATGGCAAGCACGGAAGACCTGAAGCGCGCCGTCGAATGCGCAATCGCCGGAGACTGGGACGACGCGCACGCCATCGCCCAAACCGACGAACGCGAGCCGCTCCACCGCTGGCTTCATGCCTGCCTGCATAAGATCGAGGGCAACACTTTCAACAGCCGCTATTGGTACCGCGGCTCGGGACGTTCCTATGAAGATTTCGCCTCGCCCGATGCCGAGCTTCACGCCATTCGCGATGCGCTGAACGAAAGAGGCACCTAGGAGAAAATTCATTCAAGAAATGTCATCCTGGGGCTTGGCCCGAGGATCCGTTCGGCAGCGTCCAAGCGGCACAATGTATCCTCGGCTTTAAGCCGAGGATTACAACTACGGGAGCATCAAAAACTGAAAATCAGGCACGTCGTCGTCGAGTGCGCGATGAGCTTGCCGCGACTGTCGGTGAGACGTCCTTCGGCGGAAGCACCGCGGCGCCCGCGGCTCAGGATCGTCCCTTCCGCCCGGACGGGTCCGGTATCTTTCGTCATCGGACGAAGCAGCGAGACCTTGAACTCCATCGTCGTGAAGCCGGTCCCCTTCGGCAGCGTCGACAGCACCGCGCAGGCCATGCAGGAATCGAGCAGCGTCGCCGTATAGCCCGCATGCACTGTGCCGATGGCGTTGTAGTGCGCAGTCCGCGGCTCCGATATGAAAACCGCACGGCCCTCTCGCGCTTCGACGATTTCGAAGCCGAGCGTCTTCTCGATCGGCATCCTCGGAAGGTCGCGGCGTATCATGGCTTCGAGATAGTCGAGCCCGCTCATCGATGCCATCGTCTCGACATCGATGATGCCGTTCATCTCGGGTTCCGGCATTTTCTTCTGCTTCATCACGCATCCAGCCTGAACGGATTGAAGTCCGTCTTGCGATCGAAATAGTCTTCGTTTTCCGCACGCTTCAATGCCGCGACGACGCGCACCGTGATCGGAAGGAACACGATCTCGACCAGCGTCTTCACCACGAACTGCGAGATCATCAGCGTGACGACGAGATCATTCGGCATGATCCCGGAATTGAAGAATGCCAGCGGATAGAACAGCGAGGAATCAACAGCCTCGCCCGCGATCGTCGAAGCCACGAACCGCCAGCTCATGTTCCTGCCCTCGCTTCTGATCTTCATTTTCGCCAGCACATACGAGTTGACGAACTCGCCGCAGAAATAGGCGATCATCGAAGCGCCCGCGACGCGCCACGTATTGCCGAAAGCGACCTCGTAGATGTGCTGGTTCGGCCAGCCCGGCGCGGGCGGCAGCGCCACGATCACGGATGCCATCACCGCCGCAAAGACCAGTGCCGCAAAGCCCGACCAGATCACCCGGCGCGCCCGGGCGTAGCCGTAAACCTCGGTCAGCACGTCACCGAAGATGTAGGAAATCGGAAAGAACAGCACGCCTGCCCCGAACGTCACCGGCCCGATCAGCGGCAGCGTCAATGTCGCAGCCTTTGCGGGGCCTATCAAATTCGAGCATATGAGGACCACCACGAACGCGACCATGACCATGTCGAAATAGCGGTACGTTCGTCGCTCGGTCACCAAGGCCCCCTATCAGACTTGACTCGCGCCTCGCGCGCCGTAGGTATCCCGGCATGTATGCCGTCAAGGAGATCTTCTATACGCTTCAGGGCGAAGGCGCGAACGCCGGAACGCCTGCGGTATTTTGCCGGTTCGCCGGATGCAATCTCTGGAGCGGCCGCGAGCAGGATCGCGCGAAGGCGACGTGCCAGTTCTGTGATACCGATTTTGTCGGAACCGACGGCAATGGCGGCGGCCGGTTTGAAACGGCTGAAGACTTGGCCCGCGCCTGCCGGAACGCGGCAGCTCCCGAAACGGCCGCACCGAAATTCGTCGTGCTGACGGGCGGCGAACCGATGCTGCAGGTTGACCAGAACCTGATCGACGCCCTTCACGCGGAAGGCTTCCGCATCGCCATCGAGACGAACGGCACGCTCCCCGTTCTCGACACGATCGACTGGATCTGCGTTTCACCCAAAGCCGGCGCCGATCTGAAGCAGCGTCACGGTCACGAGCTGAAACTCGTGTTTCCGCAAAATGGTATCGATCCGGCCGAATACCTTAATTTCGCATTCGAGCAGCGCTTCCTGCAGCCGATGGACGGACCAGAGCAGCGCGCGAACACCGAGGCCGCCATTGCCTATTGCAAAGCCAATCCGGCCTGGCGCCTCTCGGTTCAGACACACAAGCTTCTCGGAATCCCTTAAGGAAAACGCTTTCCGCGCCGGTTTGGCGCGGATTTGCGGCTCGCGCAGGGGTAGCGCGCAAAGGGGAAATACCCTATTTGAGCGCCATGCAAATCTATAAGGAATTCAGGTTCGAGGCGGCACACTTTCTGCCGTCGGCAAAACCGGGCACCCCGAACGCTCGGGTGCACGGCCACTCCTTCCGCGCGCGCATCGTCGTCGAAGGCGAACCCCGTGCGGAAACGGGCTACATCTTTCATTTCGACGAGTTGGCAGCAGCGCTCCGCGACACGGAAGACGCGCTCGATCATCGCATGCTGAACGACATCGAAGGCTTGTCGGCCCCGACGCTCGAACGCATCGCCATGTGGATCTGGAACCGGCTCGCAAATCGCGTGCCCGGACTGACGCAGGTCGAAGTGCATCGCGACAGCTGCAATGAAGGCTGCATCTACCGCGGGCCCGCACCCGAAACGCGTTTAGCAGCGGAGTAATGCGCCAATGGCGGCGGGAAAACCGGACATCACGCAGCTCGGCAAGCAGGTCGGAATTCCCGAAAGCCCTGAGGAGGCCGAACTTGAGCGCGTTCCCAATCCACACGCCGATACCGACTACGTGGCTCGCTTCACCGCACCCGAATTCACGTCGCTCTGTCCGGTGACGGACCAGCCGGACTTTGCGCATCTCGTGATCGATTATGTTCCCGGAAAATGGTTGCTCGAAAGCAAGTCGCTGAAGCTTTACCTCGCGGCGTTCCGCAATCACGGCGCCTTCCATGAGGATTGCACCGTCGCAATCGGCAAGCGCATCTCCGGGCTGATCAAGCCGAAATATCTGCGCATCGGCGGCTATTGGTATCCGCGCGGCGGCATCCCGATCGACGTCTTCTGGCAAACGGGAATGCTTCCGAAGGACGTCTGGCTGCCCGAGCAGGGTGTACAGCCCTACAGGGGACGAGGCTAAGCCCGTCCCCTGAGTGTTCACCGGTTAAATCCGCTTACCAGCGATTGTAGTAACCGTGGCGCCAGTGACGGCGATAATACGGACGGCCATAGTAGTAAGGCCGGCCGTAGTAACGGCGCCGCCAATAAGGACGATAGCCGTAATAGCCACGGCGCCAATAGCGATGGCCATAATATCCGCGCCGGTAATAGGTCTTTTCGACGGCGCTGTTGCTGCTCTTAGCAATTGCGTCGATTGCGGCGACATTGCCGCCCACAGCTGCGGCCTGAGCACCGGTCGCCGCGAAGCCGATGCCCAACGCCAAGGCGACGGCCAGGAACAAGTTTCGCATTTTGGTCTCCTGAGTTTGTTGCTTCGCGAGTTCGCTCGCCACTTCACGCCGCCCACCCAAATGCAGCCTTGTGAAAACGGCCAACGCTGTGTTCCGCACCCACCACGGAGCACCAACTCGTCTGAAGATATGGATCTTCCTCCCGCCGGATTTACGTCGCGGAGGTGAACCTGAGCTAACGAGCCTGTTATTCGGCAGATGCTGTCACGCGAGCTCGAGGAGCACCGCTGTCACCGATCCTCGGGCAACGGAATGAATTCCTGCTCGTCGCCGGGCACGACGTCGAAGCGTCCCTGACGCCAATCGTTCTTCGCGGCATCGATGCGGTCTTGTGACGAGGACACGAAGTTCCACCAGATATGGCGCGGACCATCCATCGGCTCCCCCCCGAGGAGCATCAGCCGCGCATTCGATTCCGCCAAAATGGAGATGCGATCGCCCGGCCTGAAGACGAGCAACTGGCCCGCGTCGAACGATTGCCCCGCAACATCGATGCGCCCGGACGCGATATAGACCGCACGCTCGTCATAGTCGGGATCGAGCGGCAGCAGCGCGCTGGGTGCCAACACCGCCTCAGCGTAAAAAGATTCATGCGGAAATTTTGCCGGTGACGTCTCGCCGTAGAGGCTTCCCATGATCACACGAACACGTTTGCCTTCGCCGTCGAGCCGCGGCAGCGCATCAACGTCATGATGCGCGAATTCGGGTGCGCTTTCTTCGTGCGATTTCGGAAGCGCCATCCATGATTGGATGCCGAAAAGGTTTTGCCCCGAAGCCCTGACCTCCTGTCCCGTCCGCTCGGAATGGACGATGCCACGCCCGGCCGTCATCAGGTTGACTTCGCCCGGCCGGATGGCCAGCGCCGACCCGAGACTGTCGCGATGCGTGATCTCGCCGTCGAAGAGATAGGTCACGGTCGCGAGACCGATGTGCGGATGCGGCCGGACATCCATACCCTTCCCCGCAAGGAACTGCGCCGGGCCCATCTGATCGAAGAAAATGAACGGTCCGACCATCTGCCTCTGCGCCGACGGAAGCGCGCGGCGTACCTCGAAGCCACCGAGATCACGCGCACGCGGTACGATCACCTGTTCGATCGCGTCGCACGATTGGCGATCGCCGGGGATCGGATCATTGTCAGTCAACCAGCTCATCGAAACCTCCAATTCTCCGGTCATAGGCCGTCCAGATCGTCATGTGCCCTCGAAGAAACGTCCTGTCTCGCGCTCGCTCGGACGTCGGCAGACTGCGCGCGTTCCGAACCATCTCAGTCGATTGCGCTGTACCCAGTCATAGATCCGGTTGCCGATGGCGTCGGGGAGGATGCGTCCGGCATATCCGAGACCGCGCCAGGGCTGTGGCAGTGTCCGCGCCGCGGCCAGTACGCCCGCCCAGCGCGTATATGGCAAGCCATCCTGTAGAACCATGAAGGTATCGAACGCATCGGCATCAAGACCGTAATGGCGATAAAGCGCGCGCGGCAACGCATCCTGAATGAGAGCGAAACGGCTCTCTCCCTCGGGATCCCGATCTAACATCCATTGAACGCCGCCTGAGCAGAGGACGCACAAGCCATCGAAAATGACGAGAGGGCGGCCGTCGTCGAACGCGGGAACGGTCGGATCGTTGCGGTAGCTATAGGCCGTCGCGCGCATCGTGACTTCCAATCCGAGCCCTGCCGACAAAAGCCGGCAATTCGATACAAAACAATTCATTCAGCAGATTTCCGAATTCTTCGTCATCTCCACCTTTTGAATCCGCGGTGCGGCAATTAGAAGAACAAAATCATGGAAGGTGCCTCACTTTCGGAGCCCACACCGATGTCCCGCTTCAGCAAACGATTTCTAGAAATTCTCGCCTTTGCCGGGTGCGCGTCTACGGGAGTCACCCTTCCCGCCGCGGCCCAGAACATCGACTGCAATCAAGCATCCTCGACAGTCGAGATGAATTTCTGTGCCGACAAGGATTATCAGGCGGCCGACAAGGCATTGAATGCCGCCTATGCAACGGCTCTGAAGTACATTCGTTCGCGCGATCTGGAGAAACCCTACGACGCGAAGAGTTTTGAGACAGCCCTCAAGAATGCCCAGCGCGCCTGGGTGAGCTATCGCGATGCCGATTGCAAAGACCTGGTTGCCCAGGAATGGTCGGGAGGCACCGGCACAACCTCCGCGATACTCGGCTGCATGACGGAGAAAACGATGCAGCGCACCAAAGACTTGAAAGAGCGATTTACCGACCGCTAGGCCCCGAGCGATAAAAGCGCCACGGGTTGCATATAACCCAACTTTACAATGGCTTCATCGTCCATTGACGAGCGTCAATTCGGTCCTAATTCCATTCTCGATAGTGCTTCAGAAAAATCCGGCCGCCATTGAAGCGTCGTTTTGCCCGGTTAAGGCAAAACTTCCACAGGGGGCTGGAAATATCAGAATGTTCTGAGTTTTTACTCGTCCGAACGTGGCCAATAGTGGCTGCGCACGATCGACCGACGTCAGGGGAGACTACCATGAACGCTTCACGCACCCGTTTGCGGCTTTTGGCCGGCAGCGCAGCCCTCTTCGCAGCAGTGGGCGCCACCATCTCGTCGGCGTCGGCCGACACGCCCAAGGTCGCGCTGGGCACATTAACCTGCCATGGCCACGGAGGCGTCGGACTGATCTTCGGCTCGAAGGAGAATATGCGCTGCGAGTTCACGACGGCCATTAGCGGGCGCGTCTACCACTACAATGCGTCGATCACGAAGGTCGGCCTCGACATCGGCTTCACCGGCGCAAGCACGCTCGTCTGGACGGTACTCGGTTCGACGACCGACATGCCGGGCGACGCCCTTGAAGGCAGCTACGGCGGCGTGACGGCGGGCGTCGCGGTTGGCGTCGGCGGCAATGCCAACGCGCTCGTCGGCGGATCGAACCAGTCCGTCGTGCTGCAGCCTCTCAGCGTCCAGGGCGATACCGGCATCAATCTTTCGGCCGGCGTTGCAGGACTGTCGCTGACGCGCGCGTAACGAGAGCATCGTAGCCTGCAACCTGCTCACGTTTTAGGGCGCCACGCGGGAACGTTCTATCGAGCGCCGCCGGCAATGCAGAGTGTATGAGCTGAACGTCTGCCGTACTTGAATCTTCTGCAAGAAATAGGCGCGTCGCATTCCAATGCGGCGCGCTTTTTCTCGGACCCAGAAGATCTCTTTTGCATCGCCGTTCCGACTGCCGCCTGCGACTCGACAAGCGATTGGCGAGCCGATGAGCATATCTGCAACAATTTTTAGCCATGCGAATCACGCGGTTTGTCCTAGAAGGCTCGTCCCAACCGCGAGGAGAGATCGATGACCGGAATATCAAAGAACGTCGAAGAGATGTTGAGCCGCCTCGCGGACAATGCCCGCACAGAGCAGGACTTCATCCATACACTGTCGGACGCACTCCGCCGCGTCGACGAACAACTGCTGCGCGACGTTCGCAATGTCGCGCTTCAGCACGAACTTCGGCGCGAAGCCATTCTCGGCGAATTGCAGGAACTCGCGACACGTCTGTGCGCCCTTCCCGTTCGCGACCCCTCCCACGGCGCGATCGACCAGCATGGCAACCCCGCGGAGATCGAGCCTCCGAACCTGAACTCCGGTGCCGATTGGCGCCAGGCGACGCAGAACATCGGCGACGAATTCGATTTTTCATTCAATTCGCCGAGGCACTGACTGACGGTCGCTAAGACGCAGCAAGCCGACGGCTATCGGCTCATATAGCCAGGCATTCGAACAGCCTCCCGCGACCGGGCAAGCCACATGGCCCGGTCGTGCGCATAGTCGAAATCTCGCCGGATAGTAGATCGCGGAATGCGATGGCGGAAGAAATCCGCCCAACGGAATTCGGCGTAAGGCTTCCCCGTTTTCGCAAATCCACCGGCTTCGCGCACCGACCATGCGAGATCGCGGTACGGGTCACCGCGCAGATCATCGAGTCGTTCCGGAAGCTTGGTCGGGCAGACGGGCCTCCCATGCCCATCGTAGGCATGGAGCAAGCCGAGGGCGGCCATCCTTCGCAGGAACCGCCTGCGCGGCAAATCCGAAAGATCGCCGACCACTTTGACGAACGCTTCGTCGACGTCGCTTTTGAGCAAAGCAAGGCATAGGTGATGATGATCGATGATGAAGAGATCGTCGTTCGGGCCGAGCACGGCGGGAATCGGCCGATCCTCGAGATAGCGGCGAAGTTTGCGAGAGCTGCGCGCGCGCCGTTCCACTTTTTCACGCTTGGCCGCGACCGCGCGCATCCCGACGGCCATCTGCGTCGGCCGGAGTTCTTCCAACGGAACGCTCAACAGCTTGCGCTTGCAAAGCCTGTCGGAGCGCGAAAAGGAGAATGGAAATCCCGGGCCAGCGGACGATCCCGATGCCGGTTCACGCAAGACGGCAAGCAGTGACATGACTTCCCAGAACGCCAATTGAACAGTGGCTTAATAATTTCGTCGTGATGGTTAAAATTCCGTTGTCGACCGTCACGCGTGTCATAGCCGGGGTCCGCCGAACGCCCCGCCATGGATCCGAGAAGCAATGGAAAATTTAGCGAGCAGCCGTCTCCGACAATCCACGCCGGTGCGCTACTTCCGCGGCCGAGACCTCACCCGCCGAGACGAGGGCATCGACACAGCGCTTGGAAAGGCCCGCGCCGACCGCACGCATGCATGAGCGCACCTGCGGGCTCGATGGGCTGTAGGCGCTGCAATGGGCGTAGTAATCGGTTGCGCAGGCCAACTGCACTCGGAGGCTGACTGCCTCCGCGGCACTCGCTGTTGACAGAACCGCAGCAAAAGCAACAGCAGAAACGACAAGCGGGCGCGACGTCGCCCCGATCTGACGAATAAAAGACGCCATCTGATCTCTCCTCTCGAAAGAGAACCCCACCCGGGCTCTCACTGCGAAAAGAGATAGCGGCAGGCCGCAGCCTGCCGCTGTTCCCGGGGAGACCGATGCTCAGCTGATCGACGGACTGTCGTCTGCAACAATTAACCACCGACCCGCGGCGCCGGATAGGACATCACCTGCGCCCCATTCTGTCGTGCCACCCGGCAGGCCTGCTCGTAGACGACGGTTGCCGCAGCCAATGCGGTGATGCCTCCCTGGTCATAAGCCGGCGCCACTTCCACGACATCGCAACCGACGATTTTCAAACGGTCGAGAGCGCGCAGCATGGCCAATAGCTCTCGCGGCACCAGGCCACCCGTTACTGGTGTCCCGGTCCCGGGCGCAAAGGCGGGATCGAGACAATCGATGTCGACGGTGAGATAGCACGGCGTATCTCCCGCAAGCTCTTGCACCATCGCTGCAATCGACGCCGCGCCCTTTTCGGCAACCGCCATGTTGTCGAAGATGTTCATACCTTTCGGATCGTCGACCCACGTCCGGATGCCGATCTGACTCGAGGTACTTGGATCGATCAGTCCGTCATCGATCGCTTGCGCGAACATCGTGCCGTGATTGAGTTCCACACTCCCGTCGCCACCGACCCGAGGCGTCCACGTATCGGTATGCGCATCGAAATGGATGAGTGTCAGACAGCCATGCATACGCGCATGCGCCTTGAGCAGGGGATAGCTGATGAAATGATCGCCGCCGAGCGCGCAGAGAAATGCTCCGGCCGAAACCGCTTCGAACGCCAGTTCTTCGATGGCTCCGGGGATTGTCTGCGGAAATCCGTAATCGAGCCATGCATCGCCAAGGTCGACGACGTTGACATGGCGCATCGGATCGAAACCGCCTGGATACGCCTTCAACTCCGCAAGCAGCGCCGAGGCCGATCTTACGGCATCCGGCCCCAGCCTCGCCCCCGGCCTGTTCGAAGTAGCGATGTCCAATGGAACGCCGAGAATGGCGAAATCTCCTGCCGCGGCCCGCTTGACCCGAGGCGCCCGCAAAAAAGTATGCGTCCCCGAATAGGTCTGCTCGGACGAAAGACAGGCTGGTGATGAAGAAGGCGTTCTATAGAGCGCGTGCGCGCCGCCGGACGTGGTGCCGGGAAGCATGACGACCTCGATTGTTTACGATGTCGACCGGCCGACACCTCCACAATCTACCGGGATGCCCCGGCGCCTCCGTTTCGCGGCAGTCGCAGAATGCTGATCTGATTGGCCGGGTCAAGCCCCCTCTTGGCATGGGTGCCTTCCTTTGAACTCGCGACCTCCCCTGCGCGTTAGCAGAATGATCGATAACAGTTTGGCCGAAATGTCATGACGCACCTCATAAAATTGGCATCAGAAAGAACCCGCCGCGATAACGAGCAGGCAAAGGTCGTCCGTGACGATTTACTGGAAAAATGTGCCGCAGCCGTCGACGCGATGGGGACGGACATCGCGGGCTACGCTTTGGTCGTATGGAATAAAACCGGCGACATGCGCACCGCCTACGATGCATCACAGGGCCCCGTGGGCCCGGCCCTCGTTCCCACATTGGCTGCCGACGCTCTGAACCGGCACGTTGCAGTCATGCTGGCAAAGACCGCCAACACCGACGAGACGGATTGATTGCGGAGAATTTCAAACAAACAAAACCCGGAGCCGGAAGCTCCGGGTTCATGCGTTTTGCAATGAGCTAGTGCAGAAAACCAAAGAGATGCAGCCCGATGATGACGACCAGCGGAACGCCGGCGAGCCAAAGGATGATATCGCGTGCCATTCGTCAGTCTCCTCATTGCGGCATCGACAGTCCGCCGACGCCATGACGAGCATCCTTGAGGTCCCGAAACGCTTGGTCTCGGGCCCGCCGTCTCACGTGTGCTTTGAGACGTCTTGAAGCTCGCCGGCTTCGACTGGGACATCAACGCATGCGGATCAAAACGAGTTCCGCTTCGCAAAGCGCACGCTTTGGCAGTAATAGCGGAGGGAACACTTTCTCTATCGCAAATGTATTCCGCAACGGACCAGAGACGGACCTCACATGATCCCCCAGCCAATCCTCCCCATCGTCTTGCTGACGATGTCGAATATTTTCATGACCTTCGCTTGGTACGGCCATCTCAAGTTCATGAACAAGCCGCTCTGGCTGGTCATCATCGTGAGCTGGGGCATCGCGTTCTTCGAATATTGCCTCGCCGTCCCCGCCAACCGTTACGGCAGCATGGTCTATTCGCCCGCGGAATTGAAGACGATGCAGGAGGTCATCACCCTCACCGTCTTCACGATCTTCTCGGTGGCGTATCTTGGGCAATCGCTGACCATCAACCACGCAGTCGGGTTTGCGTTCATCGCAATTGGAGCGTTCTTCGTTTTCAAGGCGCCGCTGTAGCGGGCGACGGTCGATGCCGCTCGGACACGACTTATTTGCTGAGCGGCACGCTCAACTGAAATCGGCTGCTGAGACTTTTCTGGTCCTCGGCCCCGCCGAAATTATCGACATCCGCGGTCACGCTCAACGAATAGGAATCGGGTTTGGAATAGGTGATGCCGGCTCCGGCCGATTGCATCGCATCCAGTGTCGGATCGACACCATCCCGGTGTGACGCCGAGAGGTCGAACTCGCGCTGATAGGTCAGGAACGGTGAGAGCGTGGTCCCGTCGTCAAGCTGAAACGACTTGTTGAGTTTCGGAGCCAGAAGGAAGGCTCCTCTTTCGGCCGCGCCGGAGGCCTCCGCGAATTCGGCGTTTCCCGACTGCCATTCGGTGCGCGCGTCGAGGCTGAGCAGAGGCGTCGCCTGCAATGTCATGTAAGCGGATGCTTTCTGGTCCTGCTCGATTCCAGGCACCAGTGCAGACCGCGCATCTCCGTGCTCGACGGAAACGCCAACAACCGCAGCCTTGTTGAGTGTATAGTCTGCGCCGACGCCTGCGCGCGTAGATTGATCGCGCGATCCGTCGAAGCCGTTGACATCCAGATTGCTCCAGACGTCGATTGGCGTCTTCGCTGCAACGGGCGCCTTCGGAAGGTCGAAAGAATTTACAGCCGAGCCGAACTCCGGCTGCGCAACCGTCGCAGATGCGGATTTGGCGTTATAATCACGCCATGTCCCGAGACTCGTGCGGACGGAAACGCCGCTATCGCTCGTGCTGAAGGTCGCCGGAAGATCAGAAGTGTCCGTCGCGATCCAAGGCACTGAATCGGTTGCTTGCGCATCGGCCGACTGTGCACGCTCTGCCAGCGCCGCATTCAGATCGAGCTGCGGTTCGAACTCGTCACACGGTTTGAAATCGGCCGCTGCCGCAGTCGACTGGACATCGATACAATCCTCGGCATGGGCAATGCCCGTCAGCAATAAAAGCGCAGACAAGCTCGCAACGCCGAGGCGCGGCACAGACTTTCCGCAATCAGCTTGGTTTTTCATGATCATAGGTGCCGGTTAACCGCGAACTTTGATCATCCTATGGCAATAAGGTGAATCGCACCGCTGCGGAACCCTGCCATACGCTTTGTTAATCGAACGTTTTTGCGCGCGGAATTTACGACGGTGCAGGAGAAGCATAGTATTGCAAGCCGAGTGCGGAAGTGACGCACCGATCATCAACATGGAAAGGGCAGACCATGAGCTGGAGTGACGCGCTGAAGGGGGTTGTCGGAAACGTCGTCGGACAAGCCGAACAGGCGGCGCTGCCTGATCTCATCAAAAGCGTTCTTGGAACCGAAGGCCTTCAGACCATCCTCGCAAAGCTTCAAAGTGCGGGCTTTGCCGACCAGGTCCAATCGTGGTTCGATAAAAACAAAGGGAACCTGCCGATCACCGCCGATCAGATCAAAGCCGCTTTGGGCGACGAGCATGTCCAGCAGATCGCGAAATCTCTCGGCATTCCCGTCGATGCAATCCTCGCGGCTTTGGCTGAGAAGCTGCCGGAAATGGCGAATGCCGCGGGACCGGCCGCAAATCCGTCGGTGCCCGATAACGCCGTCCCCGATCCGAAAGCGAGCTGATCAAGCGCGGGTGCGCGTCAGTTCAGCGCTGGCGCAGCACGCGCGATAATCGCTTTCGTATTCGTTCCGGACGGAAGAAGTCCGAACGCGCCACCTCCGTCGCCGACCAATCTGGTCGCGCAAAAGGCATCCGCGATCTCACACGGCGCGTGCCGGATCAAAAGCGCGGCCTGCAATGCGAGCACAAGATTGCGGACGAAAATCCGCGCGTGCGATTCATCTGCGCTCTGCGCGCTGTCGCGCAACGTCGCGACGAACGCGGCGAGACGACGATCCTCTGTCACAGCCTCCCTCACCTCATCGACGATCATCTCCAAAGCCGCACGCGAGCGCCCCAACGCCCGGAGCACGTCAAGGCACATGATGTTGCCCGATCCCTCCCAGATGGAATTGAGCGGCATCTCGCGATAGATGCGCGCCAAGTTGAACTCCTCAACGTAGCCGTTGCCCCCCAGCACTTCCATTGCTTCTGCCGCGAACGTTGGTCCGCGCTTGCAGATCCAGAATTTCGCGGCCGGCGTTACGAGACGGCGGAAGGCCAACGCGGCCTCGTCGCTTTCATCGTAGGAGCGGGCGAGTCGCATCGTCAGGACGGTCGCCGCTTCAGACTCGATCGCGAGATCCGACAGCACGTTCGCCATCAAAGCCTGATCGACGAGGAATTTTTGAAAGGCGCGGCGGTGCTGCGCATGGTGGATGGCCTGTGCAAGGCCCTGCCGCATCAGACCCGACGAACCGATCGCGCAATCGAGACGTGTGTAATTTCCCATCTCGATGATGGTTGGAATTCCGCGCCCCTCCTCGCCGAGAAGCTCGCCGTGCACGCCTTCGAACTCCACTTCGCTCGACGCATTGGAGCGGTTGCCGAGCTTATCCTTGAGCCGGCGGATGTGAATGGCGTTCCTCGCGCCCTCCGGAGTCCAGCGTGGAACCAGGAAGCATGTCGGCCCCGCCGCCGTCTGCGCCAGGACGAGGAAAGCATCGCACATCGGTGCCGACATGAACCATTTATGACCCGTCAGCTTGTAATAGTGGCGGTCGCCCACGTTTCGATAGAATTCCGCACGCGTGACGTTGGCCCGCAAGTCCGAGCCACCCTGATTTTCCGTCATCGCCATCCCGATGAGAGCGGCGGTTTTCTGTGTGACGGGCCGGAAGCGTGGATCATAGTCGCGCGAAAAGATGCGCGGCAGCCATTCCGCTGCGATCGACGGCGCGTGCTTAAGCGTCGCGACGCAGGCGTACGTCATCGAGACCGGGCAATAGACGCCGCTCTCGATCTGCGCCAGCATGTAGGCCCCGGCTGCCCGAGCCACATGCGCGCCTTCGCGCGGCGCAGCCCAGGGTCCTGTATGAAGGCCCGCTTCCATTGCGAGTCCCAAAAGCACGTGCCACCCCGGATGGAAGTCGACCTCGTCGATCCTGTGTCCGTATCGATCAAAGGCTTTAAGGACTGGAGGCTCCCGATTGGCCTCGACCCCCGCCGCAATGGCCTCCGGCGTTCCAAGCCGTTGGCCAAGCCGTTCGAGATTTTCGGACGCCCAGCCGGCGTTCTCACGCTTCAGAGCTTCCCTGAGAGCGGCATCACTCAAGAACAGATTGTAATTTTCCAGAGGGGGCGGTTGGTTCGTGACCTCGATCATCGGTACTACCTGGCGAATTGAAAACCAATCTGGCTGGCATTATTTGACTAAAGTCAGAAGACGCAATTTATAGTGGTATGCATTTCAAGCTTACAGGATGGCCGTGTTATGGGGCGGCGGACATCGCGAAAGCCAGCGGATGAGGAAATTCATGCAAGAGCCTCCCGATCATAAGCCCGCGGCCGCCTCGGATCATTTGAGTGTCGTACTGGGGTTCGTCGGTATGCTTTCCGGCGGCGGCAACGCGGACGATGTGACACGTCTTGCAACCGGATATGGCTGGCTCGACGCGAATGGCCAGCTCACCACCGCAGGAGACCAGCTTGCTCGCGCGCTCATCGAACAGAGCGGAACGCGAACAGTATTTCGTGTCTAGTGAGTTCGAGCCGTCTTTCTCCAACGTCTAATCAAGACCGAAGCGCATTGGATACCATATAGCGGCACCTATATTCGGCGAAAATGAATTCGGCACCAACGCTCAGCCTCGCAAAAACTTATCCCCGCTTCCAAAACCTCCCGCATACTAACCCT
>JAFECG010000021.1 GCA_018242215.1 Pseudomonadota bacterium | reverse complement strand
TTGGTTCAAATCCAGCCCCCGCAACCAAGATTTGCAATTAATTTCAATAACTTAATGGCTCACTTCTAGGCATGTCCGTGTGCCGCGCATCGTGACTCATGCGCGCAACGGAAAACCAAGCGATTCCAGCCGCTTCCATCGTTCACGCCCAACATCACAAAACATTACCAATTGTTCCATGTCACACGCATGGCACATGGGCGGGCTTCGATCTTCGCGCTTCGTTCACGGTGTGTGAGGGAGGAAAAATCAGGGCCGCGCTTGGAGCGTCCAGACTGCCTGGGCCGGGTCCGTCGCCACGTCGATGATGGTGTAAATCACGCCTCGGATTTGCACGGTATCGGTGGTCGATGGAACCACGGGAAGCGACGCCGCGAGGACTAGGACTTTTACGTCGCCGGTCTTGATCAGTGTGTTCTGACGATCGAAGAGGGAATAGGTGTCAACGATGCCCTTACAAGTATAAGGCGTCCTGACCGGCGGACCGGGATCGTACGGTGGACCATCACCCGGTGTGACCTTCGTGACGGTGCAGGCATAAAAGGTCGATCTCAGGGCATTGCCGATGGTCCGGCGAAGGGAGCCTTCGAGAGGGCTCGCCATCACAGCACCATCGGAATGCTATTGGTGTCCGTCGCGACCGTGAGGAAGGGCGCCAGGAGGGCGCTGGCAGCGTCAGGGAGCCGTTTCGCGGGTGCCCGGCCATCATATTCGATCGAGACGGATCCTGCCTGCAGGCGACGCACGCCGCGCGATCCGTCGTCGGCCGTGAGGTCATCGCGGAGAAAGGCCAGAGCTAATTCGCATTGGGCATCGAGAATGGCTTGCGGAATTGTATCTGAATTGACCCCGGAAATGCCCGAACGAGGCCAAGCGAGAATTTGATCGGAATCGGCGCGGTCGCCAGCGAAAGGCTGCTGGTCGAGCAATCGGCGCGCCATCAGCAGCGCTTTGGTTTTATCGCCGTCGGTCGCGCCGGTCCATTCGTCGGCATATAGCCGATCGTCGAAATAGGCGTCTGCGCCATCGGCTTCGATATAGGTGTTTGCTCCGACCGTAAGCGCCATGCCGAGCCTCTGAGGGGTTAGGCGGCCCCAAATGGAGCCGCCCGCGTTTTCCTATCGGACTGCCGGCACGAGATACGCACCATAAGTCACGGACGGCGTGGTGCCGCCCAGGGTAGCCTTGACGCGGATCGCGGCGGCATCGGGATCAAGGCCAGCGATCTGCGAGCTCGAAAGCGGGATCTCGAAAACCCCTATCGTACTCACGGGGATCGTTACGCTGCCGACTGAGACCGGCGAGCCGCCAAAGCCCTCGGTGGCATCCGTCTCGATTGCGATCGAGACAGTGCCCGTCGCAGCGCGTGCCGTGACGTAGACGATGGCTTTGAAATCGCCAGCCTCAAGCGGATCGAAGGCCAAGCCAGTTTCTGCGGCCGTTGAAGTTTCAGCACCGTCAGCAACATCGCGAAGCTCGAGCTGCTTGTCGAAGGTCACATACATGCTCATCGTTGCAGCTCCTTAAGCGTTGTTGATCCAGCGGAGGCGGGCAACCGCCTTCGGGTGCTTCACGACATAACCGGAGTACCATTCGATCCGCGTGCGCAGAGCAGGCTTCGAATCCAGCTCCCCAAGATCGCGAACGTCCATGGGTTCGGTCTGAATGCCGTGAAGGCCATCGAGGCCGAAACGCACGGCATAAATCGACGTCGTGTCGGTGTTGCCCGAGCCGTCATCCTCGTCGAAGTCGAGGATGGCGCTGCCCTCGGAATCATCACCGACGACACCCATCGGAATGCCGGCGTAGGCATCGATGCGGCGTCCGAACGTATCGGAGACCGTTTCCGTTGCCTGACCCGCTGCACGCATCAGATTGTTGATCTTCCGGCGCATCTTGGCATTCATCAGGAGGATGTCAGGCGTGCCCTGGATCGCATCGATCAGGTCGTCGACCATATCGAGCGTCAGCGTTGCGCCGCCAGCCGATCCCGTCTCCAATTCCTGCGTCGTGCCGCTGAGCCGAGTATTCAGCCCGTCGAACTCGCGCGGATTGGTCGTGGAATCGCCGTCGAAGAACGTCTTCAGCCAGGTCAGCGTCAGCGACTTCGACTTCAGAGCATCATGGGCGGCCCGAAGATCATTCGAGCCAGTGCCCATTTTGACGAGAGCAACGTCGTAGTCGCTATCGCCGCCGCAGATCGTCAAAGTCTCGGTCTGCGGGTTGATGATGCCGGTCGATTCCGTATAGCTCTCGTTGATACCGCGAAAGGCGATGCCCGGCAGTGCACCTTCGCGATTGTACGTGTACGCGTTGCCCTGCATGTCAACGAAGGGCAGGCGTTCGAGAACCGGATTGTTGGCCGCAAAGATCTCGATAATCCCGGTCTGAAGGGGATTGCTCATCAACTTCGCGGCTTCGATCATAGTCAGCATTTAGATCAAGCCTTTCCGTATCCGGCCGCGATCCTTGCGTGTGCCGGCAGGGTTGAAACGTCTCGATCCTTCGGCGTCGTGGCCGGCTTGCCCTTGTCCGTTTCCGGAACTTTGGCCTTAGGCTTGCCGTCGAAAACTCCGGTCTCTTTCGCCGCGCGATACCACGTGAGCTTGGCCGTGGGGCCGAGGTCAGAAGGGATCAGCGACTTCAAGTGCTCCGGAACTTCCGCGAGAAGACCATCAACAAATTCGCCATACTCTTTCTCGAGTGCACGGCGTTTGCTGATCTCCGCGTCAAGACGCGACTTCGGGATCATGTGCTTCGTGCTTTTCGCGGCATCGTGCGCGGGGTCGGAGTTATCGGACTCCGGGGCCGAATCGTCGTCAGTCATTCACAGCCGTTCTGGCGGTCATGAAACCCGCCTCATCAGGGTCAATAGGGTTGAGAACATCGTCGGGCGAAATCTCGAGCCGGATCTTTTCTTCTTCCCGCTCGGAAAGAATCGTCATCGCTTCTTCGCGCGTCCGGACATCGGGATTGTCCGCCATCAGTGCATCGACGGGAGACCAGATGCCGAGATCGATGCGCGCCTTGTACAGCGCCAGGCGGGCGGTCTCGTCGACGCCCTCATCGGTCTCACCGAAATCAATTCGGACCGTCGCCTTGTCCGGGATCGTTCCCGGCGCATGTGTGTTGACGACGGTCTTGATGACCTCGAAGAGACGATCTTCGTAGATGCGCCACAACTCGATATCGTCGGCGCGGGCCTCGATCAGATCGCGGCTTTCGACGAGTTTCGCGGCGCCGCTCTCGGCTGCGGGATCGATCTCGAAGACGTTGGCGGCAAGATCATTGGCGACGGCGGTCTGCTTGATCAGGAACTCGACGGCGCTGAGCACGCCTTCGATCTGTGTCTCTGGCGCCGCGAAACCGAACTTGCCGTTTTCGGGCAGCGCAATGGTGCGATCGGGACCGGCGCGAACGACATCGCCGGCGGGAAGGCCTGCGGCCCAGGCTTGACCGTGTGTCTGCATCTCGATCGCGCGCCAAAGGTTCGCGAGGGCGACGTTGACGGCGCGCTGGGCCTCGATGAGATCGTCGCCACCGTGAAGGAAGAATTCGTCATCGGGCGCGCTGTCGAACAGCGGCACGAACGGCAGGATGCCGTAAGGATTGATGCCGTCACGATTGCCCGGCGTCGGGATCACTTGGCCGCGATAGTCGAGCTTGCGCCAGGTCGCGGCGGTCCAGTCCGAATAGGTCGTGTCCTGATCGCGGGCGCCGGGATGCGTCACCACAAGTCGCGTCGGATTCTCGGGATCGCCGTCATGGTCAGCATCGAGGATGTTCGGCGTCACGACGGAGAGCATCGGCCGCTTCCCGTTCCAGCCGACCTGCATCGCCGTCGTCTTGCAGAGCTTCGTGAGGCGGTTTGCTTTCTTCAGGACGACGTTGGCGCCCATCGATCGATAGAGCGCTTCGCCATCGGCCTGCTTCATGCCGTCGAAGGTGCGATACGGCGTGCCGGCGTAGACCATCGCCCGCTTGTCGGTGATCTTCTTGACGACGTTGATGAAGAACAGCCGGAAGTCATCCGGCGTCGACCAGCGGCGGGCGATCTGAGCGCGGAGATCCTCGGTCTGGCGATCGCGGTAGAAGCGAAGGCGAAGGTCAGCATTGGCCTTGCGCGCGTGGCTCGATTGAACCAGCGCAATCACGGGATCAGCATTGGGCGCGAGGGCAAGTACCGCCATAAATCAAAACCTGTATATCCATCTTCGATGATGGGTATTCGCAAGTAAATGTCAACGCTTTATTGTGTGACTTCCGATATTTACTACTTTGTACGCGAAGAAATCTTCAATATTCATTGGAGCAATACCTGCTCTGGATTTGTATTTCTGGTATAGACTGTCAATACTTCGAAATGATCTGCAAATCTCTGCACACGGCGGGATCAGATCCCCGTCGTTCAAAAGGCAGAGCCGCGCCACCGGACCCGGCGCGTCGCAATGGATGCCGGCGATCTCATACGGATTGAGCTCGAACTCACGGAGCGAATAGATCGCCCACGCGACGGCGTAGACGTGATCGTCATGGCAACCCTTCGCGTGCTCGAACTTCGCAACGGTGCCCTTCTGACCGACCTCGAGCCGGTATTCGAAGGTCTCCATCTCAGCGATGAGCTGTTCGAAGCGCGGCAGGATGTGCAGCCGCCCTTCGTTCGCGGAATTGAACATCGAGGTAAAGATGTTCGACTGCCGCTCCGCCGTGGCGAAGACGACTTCATGCGCAAACGGCTGCTCGCCGCACCACGCCGCAATGTCCTGGCTGTTGTAGCTCTCGATCGTCGCGCGCTTCAGTCCGAAATCTTTATGGTAGCGCGTGAACGCCCGCCGGATGCCGCTGGCGCTCGAAAACTTGATGTCGTCGCACGCCAAAACGTAGAAATGCTCGTCCTCGCCATCGAGCACCTTCAGAACAGCAGCCGCAACCGTCGAGTCTCCGTGAAGGCTGAAGCCATAGGCACGATCGAGTCCGGCGCCGACGGCAAACGGCCGTCCTTCGCTGAGCTTATCGACGTTGATCGGATACGTGTCCTTGCACTTCTCGATCACGGTTGGCGGGAATAGCGCGCTCGTGCCCGCCGTCCACTGATTGAGATGCTGTTGCGCAAATTCCGCCGGCAACATCTGAGCCGCACGCGAGCGCAACCGTTCTGGCTTGATCCAGGACGGCCCATTCGCGACGGCATCCTCAAGATCGCGATATTCGATATGGCTGAAATACAGGCTCGGATCGGTGCCATTCTGCGCGAGCTGGTACAGCCCGAACAACGGCGACGCTCGCGGACCGACGGTCGAGTCGACAAGCACCAATCCGTCGTCGCTATCGATCGTCGACGATGCTAGCGCCTGATAGATCGTGTCGCTTGCCGTAGCGTGCAGCTCCGAGACCTGAGCCAGCGATAGCTTCTTGCCGTAAAGGCTCGCAGCATTGGCGGGAAAGCCCTGGATCACATTGCCGGCGGCCTCATACGTCACGCGATCACGGATGATCACGATCGTCTCGTTCGCGATCAGGCTTGCCGTGTAAGGCGTCTGCTCAAGCACCGTGCGGACCAAGCGGAAGGCGGTATCGGTCGTCTGACGCTCCGAGTTTGCAACGATGGCGATATTCTGCGTCCGCCGCGTGAGGAACCGCCAGACAACAATCAACGCGGCCAACACCGTTTTTCCATGCCTGCGAGGCCAGCACACGATCGCGGTCGAATAGCCACCATCGAGAATGCGGATGATCTCAGCACGCACACGGTCGGAAGGGATGACATAGGGTTGATAGCCGCCGCGTTCGCTCGGGATCATTGGCTTCACGTCGTCGAGGAACGCAAAGAAGCCCGCGCTCCCCGGCTGTTGCCAACGGGCCAAGGCGGCACGAGTGATCTCGACGGACGATTTCTTCTTCACGGCCATGAGGCGTCTCAGTTGGCCTCAAGCAGCGCTGCAGTGTGGCCGTCGATGACCTTTGCCGTGCTGCCGTTCTTACCCTCCCGCTTGATGCCGAGCTGCCGGAGGATCGTCACCATCGACGCCACCCGCTTGAGGTACAGCTCGTCGTCGATGGCCTGGCCGTCGGCAACCTTCGCCTGATCGATCTCAAGCTGGACGGCGATCGTCGCGGCGTTCCTGATCAGGATGCGCTGCGCCGGCGTCGGGTCGGCGCCCGCTTGCTCGGCAAGGTCAGCGACGTGCTCTCGGTAGCGGCGAGCGAGCCCGGTTCTACCATCAACCTGAACGCCATCGATGAATAGCGCCCGACCATTGGCCATCTTCGTCCTGTTGTTCTTCGGTAGCCGCACCATGGCGTCACGCTTAGCGTCGCGTGCACAACTCGATTGCTTTGCGTTCTTCGTCTTCGCGGACATGCTCACCTCGCGGGATTTTCGTTGGCACATGACGGGCACACGGTCTGCAACATGCTGATTTCACAAGCGTATTTCGCGACCTTCAGGTATGTGTCCTGACAATCGCTTCTGGAGGCACATTTTCCGTAAGGGATCGGAGCCGTCGAAAATCAGGCTCTCGATTTCCGAGCCGGTTATTCCTTCGACCGTCCCGAGCACTCTTCCTGAAGTTCGGAAGGGGCACGAAGCTGTCACGTCCAGCATCTGCAACTGGATGCGTGCGGTGCGCCTCAAAGGGCGCGCACGCACATAGGGGTATGGGGGGATGTTGGAAGGTCGTTGGAAGGGGGGTTGGAAGCACTTGGAAGGGGGGTCGGAAGGGCGTTGGAAATCGACTTGGAAGGGCGTTGGAAGGGCGTTGGAAGGTCATTCGTCTTCTCCTTTGCCCGTGATCTCGATGCGGCTTCGGCGATGTGAGGCCGAACCGAACTCAACATTGCGAATGCGACCTGCCGCGAAAAGCCGGTTCATTGCTTCCGTCAATCCGCGCTTGCCCATATTCTCGGAGCGCTTGTCCTTGGCGAATACCGTTGGTGCATATGTCGCGCACGGAGTGGCGCTGACGTTCCGGCCTTCTGCTTCGTATGCCGCGAGAAGCTCGAGGAAAATCCTGTCCGCTTTTGCGTTCGCCGTCATGCGGCTGAAGCTGTCGGTCGTGGGACTTCCGGTCACGAAGACGCCGGCACGCCATCTCACTTTGATTTCAGTCCCGACGCGATCGTAATTGGTCTTGACGATGCGGAGCACGCGAAGGTCAGGATCGTCCTCGGTATTCTGGTCGTTCTTGACCCGCTCGAAATAGAGCCGTGAGCGAACACTGTTGTTCCAGGCCGTCGATCCCGAGAGGCCGCTGCCACTGGACATGCCGGAAAGTGACGGGTGCGCGAGCAGCAAAATCGTAGTCGCGTATTTCACAGCCCAGGTCCGCAGAAGACCGATAAACTGGCGGGCATGGGCACGATTGATCTCGTCGCCGCCGAAAAGGTCCGCGAGGGCATCGAGTACGACGAGAGCCGGTTGTTTTTCTTCGATCAGGCGCGTCACGCTTTGGAACAGCGCGGTCGGATTGAGTTTACCGCCTTTGCCCCCCGGCACGGCGAAAAGGGCGTCCTGGCCTGCCAGCGGGACGATATGGAGATCCGTCATCGTTTCGAGGTCGACGCCGACGCTGTCCGCGACATCCGCGAGGCGGCGATGAATTTCGTCGATGGCGTCCTCGGACGTGAGGAAGATTGCCGGGCCTCGTGCAACAGTGCGGCCGAGCCAAAACCTGTCGGTCGTCGTCGCCACGGCGAGCTGCAGGCCGAGAAGCGTTTTGCCGGTGCCGCCGTCGCCTGCCAGAAGCGTGACGTTCCCTTTTGGGATGAGCGCATCGACGTGCCATTCACGAGGGGGGATAGGCTTATCCGCGAATGAGCTGGCGACGACGACGGGCAGAGGCGGCAGCGTTGCTCCCTTGCCTTCCGTGCGCCACGACTTTCTGCCGGTCACATCGTCCATCGACAGGGACTTGGCGGTATGAAACTGAGAGGCTTCGAAGTTCAAGCGCGGGCCTCCCGCAGTTCATCATTCATATCGCCACCGCGAGGAACGATCGCGATGACCTCTGAGCCCGCTTCGAGCCATCGGCGGGCGCAGGCCTTGGTTGCGCGCTCGTTGGCACCGTGATCGTCTGTTTCCGTGAGGATCGTCAGCGTTTCGATACCGCGAAGGTGCGGGAAATTCTCGATCGCGACGGCCGATCCGAGAGCCCAGCCGGGGCGATATCCGAGCTGGCGTGCGGCAAGACACGTCTCGACGCCTTCCCCGATGGTGAGCCCGAGGCTGACATCTTCGTCGGCGTCGATCTTGATGGCGGCGCCGCGAGCGCGGCCCAGCATCTTGCGGCCGATCTTCTGGCCTTTGTCATCGACGAAGGTGCGATGAATGCCGCAAGGCGAGTCGGTGATGATGTCACGCAGCAGGCAAACCATGCCGGACGTGGTGCCGCTATCGGTGCGCAAGGCGGGATGGTAGCGGATAACGTCATCAGAGATATTCGTCGCGTCGAGCGCCCGGGATGACAGATAGCCGGTGACGATCGTCCCTCCGATCGCCTTCGAGGCATCCCAAATGCGCAGCGCCGCCTTGATACGATCGGCGTCGTCGACGTCAGGTACGGCCTTGATCGGCGTCGGCCGTGGCGTTGGGGCTTCTGAGGATCCGCGACGCGGAAGGCGCAGTTTCTCGCGGACATAATCGCGGCACTGGATCGGATCGTCGCCGGCATGACTGTAGACGATGAAGCCATCGCGGTTCGGAGCGTACGGATCGAAATAGACCGATAGACTGCGGTCGCGAGCCGAGTGGCCCGGACCTGGGCAACTGACTGATTGCGGTCCAATCTGTTCGCCACCGAGCGCACGGGCATATGACTTGAGATCGTTCACGCGGCCCCCGCGAAGGTTGCCAGCATGACTTCGGCGCCATAACGCGCGATCAGCGCTGCTTCGGCCCGGCCGTGATCTTTCTTCCGTGAGAAGTGAACGCTTCCTGGCCAGAGCCGCAACGCGAGCGCGCGGGCCTCTTCTTTGTCGGCGGAAAGACGAAAGTGCTTCTTCCAGCGCTGGGGCGACACCAGATGCATCGGAACGTTGAGCGCAGTCACGATGCCGCGAACCGACCCGTAAGCGGTCCCGAACTTGAACGTGCTCGAGACGCCCTGCTTTGGCATCGCGCCGACCTGCTCGATGATGGCAACATGAGGCTGCATCACCGCGATGCGACGCGCGAGCGTGGCGCAATCGATTTCACCCGCTGCGGTCGGGACATCCTCGACGCTGATCAGTTTCGGCCGGCTAGGGAAATAAAAGGCGATGGCGCCGGATGCGCCGGGATCGATGCCGAGAATGCAGGGTTCGATGTCCGCGTCGAGCATGGTCACGCATCCCCGCCGAACTGGCGATATACGCTCATCACGGCGTCGGTCATTTCGGTGCGGAGATCGGGGTCAATGATTTTTATGACATTTGCTTCACCGCGCGGCCCTTCGATCTTCGGCGTGCAGATGCGAAAATTGCGATTGCCCCGGATAAGGAGGAAGCCGCGAATTTGAAAGCCACGAACTTCGCAATCGAAATGTGCGATCGGCAATTCGCCGTTCGTCCACGGCTTGGCGTTGATAAGGCTGAGTCCTGTGATTCTAACGGCTTTGGGAACTTCTGATTTCACGCCCGGCCCCCGATCTTTTCAGCAGCCAGAATTTTATTGATGCGCTCCGTCCTGCGAGCCTTCTCAAGCCGTTGAACGCGCGTGTCGGCCTGCATCTCCTGACTTTCGATCCACTCAAGGATACGAGATTTCCGGGCGCACAGGACGGCGCCGAACCGGAAGACCGGAAGATTAGAGGTTTGTGCGAGATGATAGACTTTGCGACGCTTTTGCGGGCTACCATAAATGAAGGTCGCGATCGCGTCGGCACCTTCGAGAAGGTCGTCCGCGATTGAACAAAGCTCCGCCGTGGCGGGACTTGCCCGCGAAATTTCATTCGGCATTTTCGTCTTTCCTAGGTGAGGGCCGTGCGATCGCCAAATAAGCGGCGGACATCAATCGCTAGCCAAGCATGCTCCGTCTCAATGCGAACAGCACTCTTGCCTATGCTAACTTTCCACTCAACGCCGTCCTCGGACTCCCGAGCTACGAGACCAATAAAGAAGTCCCTTTTCCCTATGCACGCGAGATCAAACTCCAAAGGAAAGTGGAGACGCTGATAGGTTGTTCCACCCCACTTAATTTTCTGACTTAGGAGTTTTTTGGCTTGCGCAATTGCGATCTGAACAGGGCTAGCACCCTCGCTCCCAGTACCTAGCAAGGCACCAGACTTAGCAGCAGCCGCCTCTTCCGCCTTTGCTTTTTCGAAGATCTTATCGCCATCTTCGTCGGAAACAGACAACGGATCCGACAAATTGCGAAGCATATAGACATGACGTGCCAGGTAATTGACCATATGCTCTTCTACTGTTTCGACTCTTGCGAGAGAGCGCGCGCGGTCAGCCTCAATCTCCAGCATTTTGTCGGCGACGCTTTCGGGAAGATCAACGTCCGAAGGCCACAGAACATTCGCTCGCAGCCACTGGATAGGTTCCTTTAAAACGCGCGGCGAGATCCCGTTCGCGATAGCGCATCCCGCGATCACAACAAGCCGCGCTTCCCCCAATGAAAACCTTTTGCGGTGACCTCCCACGTCTGGCGCTGCAACTCCGAGTTTCGCCAGATAATCGATCTGGGTCATCGTGAGACCCGCCCATTCGGCAACGGCGGGTCGAGACAAGGCGGCCATTACGCGAGGCTCCCGTTTTGGCTTTTGCATCTCAATAGCGATCGTAGCCATCCGCCTTAACCCATCCGGTAGTTGTATGCAATCAATGCGAATACATGAATAAGACAGATAAAAACTATTTACAAGCAGAAAAATTCTGGTTACATAACATTCCAATGCGTTACGCAGACGTGTAGTGCAGGGCTATTGAAGACCCAGCGATGCAGGGTCCAGCGCACCGAACCAGAGAGATTGCAATGGAAAAAGAAGCCAAATCGAAGTCCGAGACGCCTCCAGTTCACAACCTGTCGTTCGTCGGAAGACGGCCCGGGAGGCACAAGGGTTTCAAACCGGGTCGTTACGCAGTTCATTTTTGGAAGGTAAAACCGACGGGCGATTACGGTGAGGATTGCTCCCACGGCAGGGATCTCGCGCTCGAGTATCTGGCATTCGCTGAACAAGACAACTCGACCCACCTGCAATTGATCATTAGCGACATGCCGCGAGAGCTGACGGGGGTCGAAGTCGCCTTCTTGTCGATGATCGATATTGCTGCTCGCAGCGGGGCCGGCGGGGCGCGCGCGGTCGATGCTTATTGGAAGCGGTGCGAAGCCGAACGGTTATCGAAGAAAGCCAAGAAGCGGAGCGCACGATGAGCCGAGATCATCATCGTCGTCGGCAGGTTCGCCCCGAGTGGCAGCTCACTCAACGCGAAATCTGGGCCATGCTCAGCCGGCCGTATTTCACCCGCTTCACGGTCGTCGTCCGCCGCTCCCGTACAGGCGTATGTACGCTGCGGCGTACATACGGTCCCAGCGTACATACAGGAAATACGTAAATACACCCGGCATCGTATGTACGTAATGACTGTCGTTACGTCCACACGGTGCGAACGGAGGGCAAGAAATGCTCACGATCGCAGTCGTCAATTCCAAAGGCGGCGTCGGAAAGACGACGCTGGCAGCATCGCTCGCAGTCCGTGCGTCGCGTGATTACGATCGCGTCGCGGTCGTCGATATGGACCCGCAGAAGTCCGCGATCGATTGGTGGTCGCGGCGTGGCAGGACCGATAATCCAACAGTCTTCGAAGCGCCCGATACCGCAGCCGATGCCGTCGAGTCATTACAACTCAATGGCTGGGATGTTGTGTTTTTCGACACGCCGCCGGCCTTCGTCCATATCATGGAAGAGGTCATCGAGGCCGCAGACTTCGTGGTGATTCCCGTGAAGCCGAGCATGGTCGACCTCATCGGGACACAAGATGCCGTTGTGCGTGCGCGAGAGATCGGAACCGACTTTCTCGTCGCTCTCAACGACTGCGGACCACGAGAGAAGGTCGCCGAAAGCGCGCGGGCTTTTCTGCTCAATCACAACGTGCCTATCGCGGAAACGCAAATCACACATCGCGTCAGCTTCATCACGGGCATGACTGTCGGGAAGAGCGCGGCAGAGGTTGATGGCGGCCGCGATAAGGCTGCGGCGGGCGAGATCGATCGTCTCTGGGCGGAAGTCAAAGCCGCCGCAATCAAGGCCGCAAAGGCACGCGAGCGCGAGCATGAGGCCTCCCAATGAAAAAATCAGATGAGGGGCTGAATTTCATCACCGCGTTCGCGGACGTGTTCGGCACGAAGAAACTCGCCAATGAACGTGAGAAGGCGGAACGCCGCGCCGGCAAGACGAAGGAACAGCGCGCCAAGCAGCCGGCACCAAAGGTGCCGAAGAGCTATCGGCTTTCGCGGCATACGCTAGCGCTTCTTGAGGCGATTTCCACCGAGACTCGCGGCACAATGACGGATGTTATTGAGCGCGCCGTTGCCGAGCTTGCCGAAAAGCTGAATGTGAAGGTGGCGAAATGATCGTTCTCCGTGGTCTCACGATTCTCGTCGGTGTGGCGATCATCGCCGCGATGGCGCATGTCGTCACGATGATGGCCGGCGGGTATGAGGCGACGATCGCGCCGCTGATCTGGGCCGCTGCGGCAGGTCTCTGCCTCGGGAGCATCTGCATCGGCGCCGCCTTCAGCGAAGGCCGTTGGGTTCTTGCCGTCGTACTTTTCCTCGCTCTCGCTGCCGGCGAAGGGTACGCAATTTTGCAGACATCCGAGGCGACGATCGCCGCGCGTGATGCCGCCGTTGCCCCTATTCGCAAAGATGATCGCGCACGAGAGGATGCAGAACAGCGAGTCGCAGATGCTGTGAAGGCGAAGGTCGATGCAGATAGCGCCGCTATTGAGAAAGCTCCTCTGCCGGGCTGCCGCAGGGAATGCCGCATTCTTCTCGAAGGCGCGAAGGCCGATGCTCAGCGTGAATTGCTCGCAGCACGCGCTGCGCTTGCGGCGCTGCCCGAACCTCGTTCTGCTGATCCGCTGGCCGACCGTCTTCACATCGATGCCACGACACTCGATCTCATCGCGGCCGGCCTTCGCAGCTTCGCAATAAACGGACTGGGGGCCGCGCTGATCGCATTCGGTGCTCATAGACGCCGCAAGATTGAAGAGCGGAAACCCGCTCCGGCTGCAGCTATCGAAATTCCTCGCAAGGCCGTGATCCGTGAAACTGAACATGCCGCACAATTCGCGGTCGAGGCTCTGACGCCGGCCGCTGAGTATGAAGCTGATCTTCTGACGCTGCATGACGCCTATCGCGGGTGGTGCGATCGTAAGGGCATTGAGCCGCTTTCAGCCGCGAGGATCGGTGCGGTGCTCGCCAATCTATTCGACGGAACTGGGATCACGATTGCCGAGCGCAACGGCCGGCGGGTTGCAATTGGCATCGCCGTGAACGGAGCACGGCAACATCGCGTGCTCGGCAAGATGACGAATTTGGCGTGAGCGTTTAACCGAAGCGGGAGCATCTAAAATGACGATCGAAACGGAAGTCGTATCAAAAGATGAGATTAAGCAGCAATTGATCAATGAAGAGACATTGATGGAGCCAAGTCTGGAAACACGACTCGATGACCTTCTCGGTGGCGTTCAAGCTCTATGGCACGTTGCCAAAGAGGTCGACGAGGATATGACCAAGGCAGCATTGATGTTTATCCATGAGGCGCTATTCGAGCATGTTAGAGCTATAAGGGCAGGGCTCTACAAATGCGAGAAGCCCGTCGCGAATGTCTTTAGCATCGCGTGTCCGACGATGTATCACGGCTGAGAAAGTAAGCGGGGCCTGCATTTTGTGGCCCCGCCCACCTGAAGCAATCGGTCCGAGGGACACGCAATGGCTTCTATCCGCAAACGGACATGGCGAACCGCGAAGGGCGAGAGCCGCACAGCTTGGTCGGTCGATTTCATCGACTCATCGGGCACGAGGCAGCGGCGTCAATTCTCAACGAGGCGTGAGGCTGACGACTGCCGCGCCGACATCGAGAGCCAGCTCCGCGCCGGCACATTCCGTCCGGATGCCGACAAAGTGACCGTGAAGGAAGTGGCGCAAGTATATATCGATCATGTGACCGCTCGATCGAAACGCGGCGAACGGTTCACGCAGCATCATCTTGCCGTCGTCGAGGGGCACATCTGGAATTACATCGCCCCGGACGCTGGGCGGCAAGAGAAGCGCAAAGCAAAGTCCCGCGTCATCTCGTTCACGGATGGCATCGGAGCCGTGAAGCTCTCACAGATCACGGCCCGGCGCGTTGGCGATTTCCGCGATCGGCTCCGTGATGCGGGCGTGTCCGTGGTGACGACGCGCAAGATCCTCAACTCCCTTCACGGCGTGCTCGAATACGCCATCAGCCGCGATCTCACCGCTGTCAATGCAGCGCATGGTGTAAAGGTCATCGGGCGCCGTGATGAGGGAAGCAAAAAGATCGTTCCGCCGGCCAAGGAAGCCATGAAGGCGCTGATCGACATCGCGGACGAAGATTTCCGGGTGAAGCTGATCTTCGCCGCCGCGACGGGTGTCCGGGCAGGCGAGCTGCACGCGCTCCGCTGGAATCACATCGATTTTGACAAAGGCGAAGTGACGATCGAGACCCGTGTCGACGTGTATGGCGACGAGGATGTTGCCAAGACCGCAGCCGGCATGCGGACTGTCCCGCTCGGCTCTCACATCGTCGTCATGCTGAAGGCCTGGAAGCTGCGGACAAAATTCAAGAAGCCGACCGATCTGATTTTCCCGAACAGGCGCGGGACCTACATCTCACACGACAACATGGTGAAGCGGAGATTTAATCCGCTCTTTGACAAGCTGGCTGAGAAGCACAAAGAAGATTCGTCAGTACCCGCCGTGATTCGCTTTAACTGGCATGGGCTCCGTCATTTTGCGGTGTCCTGTTGGATCGAAGCCGGTCTTGCTCCGAAGACAGTCCAGACCTTCGCTGGCCACTCGAGCCTCCAGGTGACGATGGATCGCTACGGGCACTTGTTCAAGTCGGATGACCACAAGCGCGCAATGGACGCGATAGCGAAAGGACTCATTTCGTGAGCCAAGAAGCAGACCTGACGAATCTCAGGAAAAAGATCGATGAGGCCATAGAAGCCGCAAAGGCGAAATTGTTCGCCAGGGCGGCGAATTTTCCGGCCAATGGCCAATCCCGCGAGGTCGCGGCCTGGAGGAAGGACATTGATGAGCTTCGCGAAGACATCGAGCGATTGAGCTTCGCATCCAAGATCGGCCCACCCGAATATGCAATGGCGATCATCGGAACCTACGGCGCGGGCTGAAGCCGGAAGGCACATAAACGGCACATGCCGAGCCTCGCAGCATTGAAATCATTCATGAAAAAGCGGGTTTGTTGTGAGGCTCATAACCTGAAGGTCGTTGGTTCAAATCCAGCCCCCGCAACCACCGATATCGGACCAGGGTTTGCTTTTGGTTCTAACAAGAGCGCCGCGAGGTTTCCCACAAGCTCAAGCTGCATAGGTTCCCGCTTTGGCGTTGGGGTAGCAACGACCTGGTTGACGAGTTCTCGAACCAGGGCGACTGCCTCGCGGCCAGCGGCATCACCCCTTGCGAGCGCAGCGTGGATTTTGGCCACGGTATCGGCATAGCGCTTCGCTGCATTTGGATGCAGCGCAACGACATGCGCTGCCGACTTGGCCGGCAGACGCCGCTCAAGAGTATCTTTCTCAACCACGAGTTCATTCAGCTTCGCAGCCAGGGTTTTGGCGTCGCCTCCTGCCTCAACCATGGCTATGACGCCGGCAATCTTGCGCTCGACCGCGGAAAGATCCCGCTGGACATCCCGCACCGTTCGCCCAGCATCCTTTGCCAGCCTTGCGCGTTCGTCGCGATACGCTTCCACTGCAGCAGCGACTACACCCGGTGCGAGCAAATACTTGCGCAGAGCTTCGAGAATGCGGCGCTCGATTTCCTCAACTGCGATTGTCCGGCGATTCTGGCAGGTGCCGCGATTACGAGATGCCGAACACCCGAGGTAGCCGTGGTGAATAACGATCATCGACGCGCCGCAGCCGCCGCATCGGACGAGACCGGAAAGCAGGTGCTTTGGCCGCCGGTGGTGGGTGAGTTTTGATCCGCCGCGTTCATCTCGGCGAGCCGCGGCCGCCGCGAAGAGCCCATCCGAAACAATTCGGAGTTCAGGTGCGTCCTGGATGACCCATTGGTCTGGAGGATTTGGCCTCGCCTGCCGCTTTCCCGTTGATGGGTCCTTCACGAAGCGCTGGCGGTTATAGACGATCTTACCAAGGTAGAGCTGGTTGTTGATCAGGCCGTTTGCACGCTTGCGGCTACCGATGATCGTCGACAGATTCCACGCCCCGCCTCGAGGGGAGGGGGCACGCTCGCGATTCAAATCCGAAACGATGTCGATGGGCTTTCGCCCCTGGACGTATTCCTCAAAAATCCGCCGCACGATCGCGGCCTCGGCCTCATTGATCGTTCGTTGGCCGCGCTCGTCGAGGGATGACACGAGATCATAGCCATAAGACTTACCGCCGGGGATGCGCCCGGCCTTCACCCGCCCGACCTGACCCCGGCGCGTCTTGAGCGCCAGATCGTCGAGAAACATGCTGGCGATCATGCCCTTGAGACCCACGTGCATTTTGCCGACGGCCCCGTCCGCCAGCGTGACGATTTTGACGCCGGCATATTCGAGCCTCTTGTGGATGCCGGCAATATCCTCAAGGTCTCGCGAAAGTCGATCGAGCGACTCCGTCAGAACGGCGTCGAAGGCCCCTGCGCCGGCAGACTGCATCAGAGCAGCTAGTCCCGGCCGATTGTGCGTGGAAGATCCAGAAATGGCGGCGTCTTCAAATTCAGCGACAACCGTCCAACCCTGGCGCTGGGCATGTTCTCTTGCGGCCGCAAGTTGATCCGCTATCGATCGCGGATCTTGGAGGTCCGAACTGTATCGGCTGTAGATCGCGACTCGCACGAGGTCCCTCCCGCCAGTACTTCAGCTTCATGATCTTCCGCAGCCACCTGGCGTGCAAGCGCCTTCGCGAGGTCCATCAGGATTTCTCTGGCGGGGCGCTCCGGATGAACATGCCGCTGAATTGGAGGTGCGGACCTCATGCGGCATCCAGGCTCAGAAACAGATCGTCGGTCGCGCGAATGCGGTCGCCATCCTTGGTGACAAGGCCATTGCCGCTAAGCCGGGAAAGATAGGTGGAGAACGTGCCCGCGTTGGCCGTAAGACCGCAGGCCTCGGCGAGCTCGGATTTCGACATGTCGGCTGGATATGCTTCGGCGAGGACGTCCAGAAGCTTGCCTGCGGCCCCCACTGCCCGCTTCCACATGGCGATCCGCTCTTCAGCCGTCTCCGCCGCCGGCGGAGTCTCGCCTGCCGCGCTGACGCCGAGATCCGTCGCCAGCCAAAGATCGCCCTGTTGCTCAATGAGACCTGCCGAGCGCAGGCGGCTGCGATAGGTGCTCCAGGTGCCTCCGGAGCGCTTCAGGCCCGCCAGCGTCGCCCATTGAGCTTCTGTAAGCCCTCCGGGATACGTGCGCGCTAGAACGGCGAGCGGCTTCCGTTCAGCGCCAATCGACGGGGCATCATCCGGGATCGCAGGCGATACCTTTGCTGTCGAAGGTAGGGCCTGCTTTGCTGGTATCGCCGCCAGCGTCGGCTCGGCCGGCTTCACGCCGGCAACGGCCAACTGTGCCTCTCGGAGACCAGCGCGGAAGCCTTCCGAATATCCGACCCTCTTGCCGTCCTCGAAGCCGAGCTTCCGCCCGCGGTCTTCGGCCTCTCGAATTGCGCGGTCACTGGTCGGAGCGATGGCGCCCGTCTTCTGTGGTTTTGCTGCCTCAGTCGGGGCCGTCATCTGGCCTTTCAGGCGCGCGAGATCTTTGTCCGATAGCGGCTTGGGCTCGAACTTCTTCTCGTCGCCCTTTGGCGTCGATGAAGTATCGAGCGTCGAAATCTTCGGGAATTTCACCTTTTCCAGGATGTCGTGGTCGGGCGCCCACACCCATCCTGTTCCAACGGGAAGCCCGGCGAGACTGTTGTAGACCTCGCGCGCTTTGTCACGATCGGCGTTGCCCTCCACCCAAGCTTTAATCGCGTCGCGGTCCTGTGGACTGCTGACGCCGAGCGCTACGAGCGTCGAAAGCTGGGTAAGGACGTCCTTATGCAGTTTCGCCGGGCGCTGGGTTATCGAGATCAGCCGAAACCCGTAAGCGCGTCCCCGCCGCGCGATACGATCGACTTCCGAGAGGACACGGATCATGTCGTTCATCGGCTGCTGAGGAGCAAACGCATCGGCTTCCTCGAGCACGATCGTCAGCGGATTACGGTTCTTCGCGAAGAGCTCATCCAAGAGATCGGCGACGAGTCGGGCCTGCTCGGCCTTCCGCATCAATCCGAGATCTATGACGGCGTTGATCGGCTCAGCCACGAGAACCCGCGCCAGCGCCGCGCCGCTTCTATCGCTGATCGGAATGTCCGCATGAGGCCCGCCGAAGACAGCGATCGGAAAGCCTTCACGCTTGCCATCAGCCGACAATCGAAGGCCCCACCACGTAGAAAGCGGGTCAAGCACGAGCACCCGGCGCTTCATTTGCAAAAGTCGTTCGACAATGCCCTTTGCAGCGTAGGTCTTGCCGCGGCCCTTCTTGCCGAGGAGGGCGATATCGGCGTCAAGAGCATCGTCGGGAAGAAAGCTTATCGGCATCGGCGTTGCAGTCGCCCTGACAGTGGACACTGCATGTCTAGCCGTACTCGGATATTTCCAACGGTGGGCTAATTACGATATATTTGATGCGTGATTCATCATTCGACGACGTGGGCCTGAAGTCCAACACCAAAAGACGCATTCAGAGAACCGATGGTCCGAACTCGCTCGAGATCTGAAGCCCGCAAGCGATCGTCTCTATTGTCGGTTGACCCTATCCTTCCTGCGCAGGGAAAATCGGCTAGGGCGTTTCAACTCGGGATTATCTCTATGGGGATCATCGAGCGCTTCAAACGCGTCCACGGCGGCGAGCAAATCGAAGAATTCATCGCTTTCGGCTCAAGGGCAATCGAACGATTCCACGACGGATTTTTTGCCGACCAGTACGGCAACGAACCCGATCCAGGCGCTAGGTTGTTTGGAGCGGCAGCCGTGGAGAGATTCGCTCTAAAGCCGCTTCTATACTTCGACGTATACGCGGAATGGAATGTGTTCCTCGACGATTGCGAATTGATGAGATTGGTAGACGAATTCGTCGAGGCTTCGGGAGCGATGGGACTGGAGCAACTAGAAGCGGAGAGAACATCTCTGTGCGGAGGCCGCCGAAAAGAAACGCTTGCTGGATTGAGGCGGCGCCTCGCAGCGCACTTCGATAACGCAGACCCGATCGCGTTTCACCAACTCTGGATCAAAGAAGTATATCCGCTAGCCCATACCAAAATCGCGCCGTTCGTCGCGCCCCCAGAAGTGCTCGAATACGATTCGCGAGTGGAATGCAGAAGGTTGCTCGACGCTCTGGACAAATTTCTTGCGCAGTCGGTCTCAAGGGGTCGCGGTGTCAGACCGAGCCGCCGTAAGACGGTAAATCTACTTCGGAAGCATTTTTGCCATCTGACGGGACTTAGAAAATTCAGCTGGACGGCGGACAGTGGGCTTGGAGGCCCTGGGCTGCAATTCGTGGCAGACCTTTTTGAACTGATCGGCTGTCCGCCGCCCACAGAAGCCGATTTTCGCGGCGACTAAATCACCGTAATTAGCTCACCGTTGCCGCGCCGCTAACGGATTAATGAACTCCAGGTCAAACGCCGTCGCATCTGCAGCGACGGGACTGGAGGACCATGACCATGCTCATCGATGCCGAGCGTTCCGGAAATTGCAGCGTAGGTCGAAAGATCATCACGATGCAGGACGTACTGGCGATCATCCCGGCCACACGACAGACTCTGTATCGTTGGATGGAGTCGGAGGGTTTCCCGAGGCCGATCAAGCTTGGAAAATTTTTAATCGGCTTTCGAGAGGCCGAGGTGATGGCCTGGATCAGTTCGCGACCTCGACTGCCCGTCGGTAACGACGACTTGGACGACCGTCGATGACGGTCTCCGGCAATCTAGACGTACTGGCGGCCCATACCGCAGCATCGCTGCGACAGTTGACCACAAATGTCGACGCGCTCCTCAATGACCTAAATGCGAAACTACAAGCGCTCGAGCGCGCCTACATCGCAGGCGAAGAGGGCATCCCCGCTGGAGATCCAACAGTTTTCGCGAAACTCGAAGATGGCCGCCTGCTCGCGGAACTCATGCGGGAATCGAAGGCTCGGTTAGCCGAGGTTGCAAAAAATATGGAGAGCCGCTCGGCGCTGGACTGAGCCCAAATCGACCATCGCGTTTGACCGTAGTCGCGTCGAGTTAAGGGGCCGCGCATCGCGCCAACGATGGCGGCCCTATCCAACCAACAGCGGGGTGCGCATGGCCAGATCCACGAATCACAAAATGGCTGATCCGCGCGCTGCCAACAACCGGAACCGGGATTGTGGGCGCGTTAGAGACGGAAACCATTAGGAACCATCACGGCGAGAATTGCGGGGGCGGCGTGCAATGACACGTCCCGCTCAGTGGTTCAAATTTGATTGTCGAGCCTGGTTGGACGGAACGCGCGATCTCGATCCAGAAATCCGCGGCATCTATGTCGACGTCCTCTGCCTCATCTACGATAGGGATGGTCCGCTACCGGAAGACGATGGCTGGATGGCGCATCAGCTCCATGTGAGCCGCCGCAAATGGCGAGCGGCCCGCGAGATACTCGTTGCCTGTGGAAAACTGGTCATCTCGCCCAGTGGTTTGACCAACAAACGCGCCGAATTCGAACTCGAAAACCGCGCGGAACGACGACGAATTAACGCCGAAAACGGCTCGAAAAAATCACGAACCAATGCCGAAAATTCGAAAAACGAAAGTGATATCAATAAAACGAGTGAGCGAATTGGGGAGCAAAACCTCCTCTACGCGTGCGGGCGCGAGAGATCAGAGTCAGAGTCAGATTCTGATTTAGATACGTGGAATGGTGATCAGGGAAATGATGGCCGAACCCCTCCCATCCCCCGCGGATGGCGGACCCGTGAGTTGGAGTTTCTGCATGAAGCGGCGCCGGCGGAGCCGCTCACCGACCTCGTAAAGTGGCTATGGCGTCTGGAAGACGCGCTGGGCGTCGAGACCATCACGGCTGCGCTCGATGCGGCTCGTCCGCGCATCCAGGCGGGCGATGTCAAACACGTGGTTCAATACATCAGTCATGCCGCGCAAAATTTGCACAATCAGAAAGTTGCGGCCCGCCGAAAGGGCTCGAGCCGTGTCTAGGGGCGAGCATGTCACGGCGTTTGAGGTCCAGAGAATTAGGGAGCTGGCGGCGCTTGGCATGCCCATGCCCCGGATAGCCAAGAGATTGGGCCGTTCGAAGTCGACGGTTTGGAGGGTGTTGCGGGACGGACTCGCGGAACAAAAACCAAAAAGCCCGGTTGCGACATGCCCGTTAGAAACAAAATTAGCCTCTTCCTTAGAAATCGGAATCGTCGCCGACTGCACAAACCAGGAGGCGAGAGTGTCCACGCCAGACGAAATCCGCACTAATTTTATCGAAGCGCTCACTGCGCACTTCGTCGTGCGTCGCCGTGCTCCCGAGCGGTTCATTGAGGATTTAATCGCTGCGCTGATGGAGGAAGGTTTTTCGGTGCCGGTTTTAAAACGTGCGGCGCACACGTTTGTTAAAACTCGCACGGCATCAGGGTTTCCATCCGTCGCAGCCTGCATCGGTATGTGCCACGAGGTACGACAGAAACTATCGTCAGAAATGGAAGCGATAGATGCCTGAAGCCTTTTCCTCGATCGCCAACATGCGCGTCGTCATCGATTCCTCGACTGACAAGCTCGAGGCTGGCCTCACGGCGGCGCAGAACCTCGTGAAGCGGTTCGCCGATGAGGGAAACAATAACCTTTCATTGCTGGATCGCGCGCTGGGAAAAACCGGCGACGGTGCGGGAAACCTGGGTGGGATGCTCAAGGGCCTATTCGACGGGCTTGTCGGGCAGGGCACCGCAGAGAGCGTCGAAGCCATTGCGACAAAGATCACCGGGCTTCTCGGAAAGCTGAATGAATTTACGGCATTCCTCCAATTGACGGCGAGCGCCGTAAATCCCGTTGGAAATTTTATTGCCTCGCAAACCGGAACAACGAAGGAATGGGATGACGTCCAGAAATCCGCCTCGGATCTGCAGGACGTGTTGACGGGCAGCCTCTACGTCGCTTGGGATGAGACTAAGGAAAAAGCGCTGGGTGCGGCGTCCGGATTGCTCGGATTCGAAAACGCCGCCGATCTTTCAGCAACGAGCACCGGCATAGTGGCGAACGCCTTCCGCGGGCTCAAAGATGCGCTCGATGCGCTCAAATATGGGTTCGAAAACACATTCATCCCGGAGAAGTATCAATCTCTTGGCACTCTCGAGGAAAGTGTCACGAGGGCAAAGGAATCGCTTGCCGCCCTTCAGGATCAGCTCGCCGCTCTGCAAAGCATGAATGTTGCTGTGGGGGGGGGCGGTCGATCAATCCTCGATCGACAAACTCAACGAAGAAATCGCAAGGATGCAAACGCAGATCTTCGTGCTCAATCAGTTGGCCGGCGGGGAGAAGATCTTAGCCGATGGCAAGGCTGACCGGGTGGTCGAGGGCACCAAAGCGATCCAGTCTCTGAAAGACGAGACGGAAGCGATGGAACTCAACGTCGAGACGATGAAAATGTCGTCGGCCGAAAGCGCCATCTATCGTGCGGAACTGAAAGCGCGAGCTGCACTCGAAAACGAGGTCGATTCGAAGGGCAATCCGGTCGAACTTGACGACGATGCGGAAGATCGCGTTGTCGACAAATACACTGACCGCATGCACAAGGCGGCAGATGCCCTTCAAGCCTATCAGGATCAGAAGAAAAAAGACGCCGACACCAAGCAGTTCCTCGACCAGATGGTCGACGAGACCGCCGCCCTTCAGGATCGCGTCGCCGTCCTCGGCATGGCGACCGTCGCGGCCGCGGCCTATACCGCGCAAGCGCGCAATGCCCGCGCCATCGATAAGCTTGGTCCTCTGAACTCCGATCAGGAGGCCGTCGTCGATACACAGATGACTCTTCAGGCACAGGCTCAGCTGCAGCTGATGGCCGATGCTGATCAACGCCAGCGCCAGCGCGATTCCAATCGCCAGAACAACACGATCGACCAGACGATCCAGGGCATGGAGCGGCAGACGGCGCAGATCAAGGAGCGGACGTCGGCGCTCTACGACAGTTCCGAAGCCGGCCGCGCCGATGCCATCGCGCAGCAGCAGATCGAGAACCTGACCGCGCGCGGCATCGCGCTTTCGCCGGAGCGCATCGCCCAGATCAAGGAAGAGGCGCTCGCGCAGGCCCAGGCGACGACGGCGCAGATCGAAGCCCAGAATCAGATGAAGCTGCTCGGCGACGTCGGCAACGCCGTGACGAGCAATCTCGACAGTGCCTTCCGGCGCTGGGCGAACGGCTCCGAGGTGACGGTGAAGGAAATGGCGGCGTCGATCCTCGCCGACCTCGCCGAGATCGAGTTCAAGGCCGCCGTGCTGAACCCGCTCGCCAACTTCCTCACCGGCTCACAGACTGGCGGCTCCGGACTTCTCGGCCAGCTATTCGGGCTCGGCAGCAGTGCCGCGATGCCGTCGGCGGCGAGCTGGGCGGCCGGCACCAGCGTCATTCCGGCCTTCGCCGACGGCGGCGACTTCATGCCGGGCCCGATGATGGTCGGCGAGCGCGGCCCGGAAATGATCTGGCCGACGTTCCCCGGCAAGGTCATCCCGAACAATGCGCTGCCGAGCGGCGGCGGATCGTCCGGTCCGCCGGTCATCAACATGCCGGTCACGATCAATGCCCAGGGCGCCTATCCGGAAAGCATCGCCGACATCAAGGCGGCCCTCGCCGAGACGCAGGCCTCGATCCCGGCCGTTTCGGTGCAGGCCTACCAGCAGGCCAAGGACCGCGGAGTGGTGTGAATGAGTAGGGAGGCGCCAGCACCCCAGGGGGGAGTCAAAATCTTGGAAGGCTCGATGCTGAAGACCGCGCGATTACTGAAATTTTTTCCGGCGCACGTTTTTGGCTTGATATATTTTTTCTAGACCGCTCGTCATTGCGAGCAATCCAAATTCTGTGAGTCGATCCAAGAGTTTCGCGTTTAATATGAGCTACAAGACTACATCGTCGATTCACGATTTGTCCGCGGTTTTTGAGAGGCATCTGGGCAGGCTATTGCGATGAGCTCGCAGATAGAGGCGATTCTTGGCAGAGATTGGAAATTCGACCTGGCGCGCGTTCTTGCCTGCACGCCACAGCGGTTCGATCATCCTATTCAGCCGCGAGTCTGGGCCATAATCGAGCTTCGTAAATGCCTCCTCTTGCATCCATCGGCTCAAATGCCGGCGATCTGGAACGGGGGCTCGAGGGACACGACGGACGTGGCGCCGAACGTCCTTCGGAAGCGATACAGCAACCTGTTCGGCGCACGCTGCCTCGCGCCTCGGCTTTCCCACGCTCTGGAATTGGCGCAAGGGACCGTGGCGGGCGCGTTCGAAGGTCGAAGCTCAAGAGCAGAATTCGATCTCCTGACGATCGTCGAGATGCTAGAAGCGCTCAGTGACGCGGGCGCGGATCTGAAGGACTTTCCGGAAAGGTGGCGAGCCATAAACAGCGCAGAGGAACTGCAGCGCTCGACGCGGAGAGCACCGCCTATTCGCGAATGCCCTGATCATCGCGAGATGAAGGACCGCGTCTCGAAGGCGCTCGGGGGTCAGAATGCAAGTGCCCGATTTGCCCGCGCTCTCGAAAAAAGTCCTGACGCGCTCAGCAGGCTTTGGCGATGCGAAGTCGATTCCAATGGAAGGCCGGCGAGAGTGCAGCCGTATTTGGTCGCGATCGTCGAGCTACTCGAGACGCTACAAGCCGAAGGCGTTCCCCCAGAGCGCTGGCCGGAGCGCTGGCGCGCCGAATGTCGCGAGCCGGACGCTACATTGGAGCGGGATAGAGAAGATGGGCCACCCGTACCATCGAGCGGGGGTGCAATGTGAGGCTCGCAAGTATCACGCAGCTTCAAGACGCCGCAAACTTCTCGCCCGATCCTGCCGGGCTGGCGATCATCATCTTTGCGTCGGTTGCGACTCTGGCAATATCGATTGCGGCGCGGCGAATAATGGAATGGCGCGAGGCCGCGTCCGCCGGTATTTCGACAGATGAGCTTCGCCTATGCAACCTTCGCCGCCGGATTGCAGTCGCAAGAGTCCGGGCCTCTCGTGGCCGGGCCGCCGCCACCCAAGTCCCGGCCCAATGCGGACCGAGTCCCTGCCTCAGCCGTGACCGAGTCCCAAGGTCGGGATCGAAATTATTCGATGGCTCGTCGACACAATCGATCTCTCAAGGGACGGAAAAAACAACAGATTATTCGGCAACTGCGCAGAGTCCCGCCCTAAAAGAGCCCCGGGTCTTCATGTCGCCGGAAGCGCAGATGGCCGAATTCATGTCTTTCGAGGTTTCAGAAATCGAACCGGGAAGTCAGGTCCGCCGTTCTGGAGCCGAGTGGGTACAGAGGTATCAATACTGGTCGGCCACCTGGAGCATTTCGCGGATGCCCGAGTGGCTGTTTCTCGATCACCTGAAAAACATGCCAGGGATCGCAAAAACGCGAGAGCGCATCAAGGATGAGGCTACGCAACGTGTCGTACGAAATGAACACGGAACCCCGCTGCGCGCCTACTACTACACATTGGTCCAGTCCTCAGTTTTTGCGCACACCTCTGAAGCCGCGCTCTCACAAATGAGAGGAGTAAGCCAACGGAGCATCACCGAATTCGATCGGCATCACGTAGGAAGTCGCGCAGCCTGAGGCTCAAGTATGCGCCGCTCTGTCGGAAGTTCCAGGAACGGCCCATCGAATCCTTTCCAAGCTGGAAGCCTCTCTCAGCCGGGTGATTTCTTCGGGTCCCGAGAACGAGGGAACGTACGTTCTTCCTGAAATTTGCCGTCCTCTTTGTGGATCCGCACTGTCCCGGTGGAGATGTACTGACCAAGGCCGCCGTCGAGTAATTCGCCTTTTGTGGGTTCGCGCTTGACCACCCTGCCCGATTGCGAAGTTAGCGCCCAATCGTCTTTCTGTGGGTCGTAAGCAACTTCGAACCGCGGGAGCGGGGGATTACGGGGCTTTGCCATTTGAAACCATCCTCCACCTAGTGGTTTGCCAACATAGCTCCCGCTCGCGATGTGGTCACGGTTCCGCTAGACTGGTTGCCGGACGCGGTTGCCGCGACCGAAGGGTTAAACCCCGGAAATTCCGACCGCAAGTTCCGCAAAAGTTGTCGGGAACTTCCGCCGATCGTATTCCCAAATCCTTAAGCTAGGGCCACCAGAGTCGGATCGTCGCCTCGGAGCAACCACTCTATCATTGCCCTAACGTTCTGGACACCGGGCACCGCAAACGGTAATGACGCGGTTATCCTCTGGAGCTACGACGGTGGTGCGCAGCAACTGAAGCATCGCATTTGACACTCTGGCGTCGCAGAGAATCAAGTGCCCAGTATTCGCTTGGTCGCGACAGTGATGTTACCCTGACTGTCGCCGGCGTTTCAGCGCAGCCCCGTTCCATCGGAAACTGAAGAAACCGGCAGCGCTCAGGCCGCCTCGGACTTCTTCAAGATCGTTTCGACCGTTTCTGCTTCTCGACATTCAAAGGGGTGGCGTCGTTTGTGAGCCGCATCTCGCTCAAGTGCGGCCGCCAGCCTGTAGAACGCGTCGATAAGTTTCGAATTTGCCCTTCTCCGGTCTCTCTTCACACTGGTGTCGGGATCGCGCTTGGGCGGAGCGTCGAGCGTGCTCCGCGGTAGAGCCGTGACACCAGATGATTTTCGCGGCCTCGGCATCGCTTCTCCCCCCTAGGGTTCTACACGACGCAACGAGAAGACCTATAGCAGAGTCGCCGACGCTACCGATGAATTGCAGATGGATAGCGTTCCACGCAGTGCCGCTTTGCAACACGCAGGTGTCCCTACTCTATGGTCGCCATGTAGATAGTAGAACAGTTCAGCCTCGCCGCGGACCGTCGGAACCTTCACTGTGCATATCCATCAAAGGGGCGATCTATCGTCCTCGACAATTGATCATCAGTATCCAGAATGTTTGCGGGGGAATCAGCGGCGGGGGCATCTGCATGTATATGCTGGCACAGACACGCGGTTGGCGGATATTTTTTGCGACAGCGTTCACCGGGATCGGCGTCAGCGGATGTGCAAGCATGAATTACATCATGCAGGCCTATGATGGGGTGCCAGTTCAACAGGTCGCAACGCAATATGATACCTTCCGGGTCTTCGATAAGCCCGCCGAAGGCCGGATGATGATTACGTCGAGCCTCGCATCAGCTGCCGCACAAGGGTTCGCGGGTGGCCTCCTGCTCAATCCAACAGTTACGGCGACTCCCAAGCCCGTGTTTGAGGAGGCGGCACAAGCGTACCTGAAGCAGACCGGACGCAACTGCAAAATTACGGATGGCTATTTGCTCGTTAACCCGCAGTGGGAGTTCAAGTACAGCTGCGAAATAGCAACGTCTTCCATAAGCAAAAATTAAGATATTAGATTTGAGAAGACCCTATGTCGTTTGCTGATCCCTGGATTTTTGGCTGGACGCAACTGCTCACGATAATCGGCTTCGTTCTCACTGGCGGAATTGCTTTTGCGGGCTTCAGAACATTTGAAAGATGGAAGCGAGAAAAGCTCGAAGAAAAGCGCATTGAGATCGGCCTGGAGGCGTCGGCGCTCGGCTATGAGGCCAAGTTTATATTTGACGCGATCAGAAATCCCGGGTCTGTGGAACTTGAGTGGGAGGAGCTGAAAGGCGACAAAGATCAACGCCGTCGCGCCGGGCCATTCTTTGCAATTCTGAAGCGTCTCGAAAAGAACAGTGAATATTTTGAACGTGTCTGGAAGTTGCAGCCGCGCTTTATGGCCGTATTCGGCAAGAGCACCGCTGCCACATTCATGAAGATCCATCAGGCCAGAAGCTCCGTACAGGTCTCAGCTGGCATGCTGATGCGAGCAGCGTATAGAAACGAGCCATACCGAGATGATCAATTTCGCAGAAAATTAGAAGCTGCCGTTTGGAATTCGGACGCGGAGAACGACGAGATCGGCACGCTCATCTCGGATTTTGAGAAAGCTATTGAAGCCCAGTGCTTCCCCATCATCCGACAGAAATTGCGGGGCGAGGGATGAGGTGTCGCCTTTAGGCGTTCGAGTTACCTCTCTACAGGCACGCGAGAAGCCGATCTTCTATATCGCCGCACGGAAACCCTAGGATTGAAATGCATATACCCACCGCAATGGCTCGCTAGCCGAGTAGGAGCGGTCTTGCGTCGTGACTTGGCCCGACTTTTCACAAACGTCTACAAAACACCCTTTCGTTCTGAGTGGTGATCTTGCAAACGGCCGCCATATTCATTACCTTTTCTGAGGAATAGGTAATAATAACTCATCAAAGCATCAAGAAATACAGGGCTTTGCAATGGCCATTACGAACAAAAACCGAGTGCCAGCTCTGGCCTATTACCGGACGAGCTCGGCGGCAAACGTCGGAGCGGACAAAGACAGCGAAAAGCGACAGCGCGCCGCCGTCGAAGGCTTTGCGAACCGCGCAGGGTATCGAGTTGAAGGCGAATTCTACGATGAGGCCGTCAGCGGCAAGGATCCGATCGAAGGGCGGCCTGGCTTCAAGGCGCTCCTCGAGCGCATTGTCGGTAACGGCGTCCGAACTGTTATCGTCGAAGACGCGAGCCGGTTCGCCCGGCACTTGATGACCCAGGAGGCTGGTATTGCTCTGCTCGTGAGTTTCGGCGTGCGCGTGCTTACCGCAAATGGCGATGACCTTACTGATAGCGACGACGAGTTCAGGGTGGCTATGAGGCAGATCATGGGCGTGTTCTCGCAGCTCGAGCGAACGCGCCTCGTAAAGAAGCTCAAAGCAGCTCGCGATCGCAAGCGCGGTTCCGGTGTCGATCGTCGAAAAGTTGAAGGGCGGAAGTCACACTCGGAAACCCGGCCCGAGGTCGTTGCGGAAGCAAAGAGGTTGCGTCGAGCCAATCCGAAGACCGGCGAGCGGCTCAGTTACCAACGGATCAGCAAGGCGCTCGCCGAAGCTGGCTTCGTCAATGAGAATGGCCGCCCCTATAATCCAAAAAGTGTCCGAGCAATGACCGGGCAGCAATGATCCTTCGTCTTGGTTGGATATCGCAAATTGTGATCAACCTTTGCAGTCGCGCCAGCTAACGCCACGGGCAGCGGGTATAACGTCGGCGTCCATGGGCATGATTAGCTCGACCTCGAGCTGGCACGTACGTGCGCGGACAGTCTCGAGGTCGCGGCGCTGGGGCGCTGATGCCGGCTCGGTTGTCGCTGCTCGATCCCAGCCAGCGGGCGGTACCAGTAATCGGAACCGCGAGCGCGGCGATCCGCAGTGAACTAGTCGTGAAGGTCGACGGCCCTGGACAGGTGACGAGGCAAATCGTGACCGGCGCGAATGTGAAGATCCTGCTCAATATCGGCCGGAGCATGCCCGACATTGGATATCACGGCTTTGGCCCCGCTAAAGAAATCCCCATGAAGGCAACCCATACTTGCCTCCGTTAGGGCGCCGGAATAGCCTTCCGCGAGTGGACTAGATGCTGCTGACCCCTTGTCGACGCCGCCTCTCGGCGTCATCCCGGTAATCGCCTGTCTGCTGTGTGGCAATTTCCTCGGCTGCCGGATAAAAGGACCCAGAACCCCCGGCCGCACGTCCGTGTGTGAGGTGATGCGCTCTAGCGACTGAATCTGAGTGTGAACGTTATGATCGTCCGCACTGATGCCGACTTGCGGCAAGCCATGCAACTCGATAGCGAGAGCGAGCATGTCGAGTTTAAGGAGGCTAAGAATAACTTTCATTTCGAGGATTTGGCTGATTACTGCTGCGCGCTCGCTAACGAAGGCGGGGGCAGCATTGTTCTTGGCGTGACGGACGTCAAACCGCGAAGCGTTGTCGGCACGAAAGCCTTCACTTCGCCGGACCGGACCAAGATCGGCCTCTTCGAACGGCTCCACTGGCGCGTTGAGGTTGCTGAGATCGTGACGCAGGAGGGCCGGGTGCTTTCTTTCATCGTGCCCGGCAGGCCGCCAGGACGCCCACTGAATTGCAAGGGCCGCTATCTAATGCGTGCTGGTAGTAGCCTACAGCCCATGTCCGTCGAACAGATCTCCACCATCCTCGGCGAGGCTCAAGTCGATTTCTCGGCCGACGTAGTTCCTGGCGCCGACGCCTCTATCTTCGATGCGGACGCTATTGCCGAGTTTCGCGCTCGGTGGGAGCGCAAGAGCAATCGCGCCGAAATCGCTCAATGGTCTACAGCAGAATTGTTAGAGAACGCGGAAATAACGATTGACGGCGACCCGACCTATGCGGGCCTCATTCTGCTCGGCACCGAAAAGGCCCTCGTGCGTTACCTCGCCCACGCCGAAGTGATATTTGAGTACCGAAGTTCGGAAGCGAACATCGCCTATCAGCAGCGCCACGAATATCGTCGAGGGTTCTTCAGTTGGGTTGATGATATCTGGGCTACGATTAACTTGCGCAATGAAGTCCAGCAATTCCGCGAGGGTCTCTTCAAGTACGATATTTCGACCTTCGACGAAGATAGCGTTCGCGAGGCTGTGCTCAATGCAATATGCCATCGAGATTATCGTGATGCCGGCTCCGTTTGGATCAGGCAGTATCCCAGGCTGCTCGAGATCGAAAGTCCTGGAGGATTGCCAGAAGGCATCTCGCAGAACAACATCCTATTCCGTCAGAAGCCCCGAAATCGGCGGATTGCAGAAGCGCTTGCCAAGTGCGGTCTCGTTGAACGCTCCGGTCAGGGCATGGATCTCATGTTCAAGCAAAGCATCCGACAGGGAAAGCCGCTGCCCGACCTTGCCAAATCCGATGCGCATGCAGTCGTCGTCCGTCTGCTCGGCGAAGTTGGCGATCCGCGCTTCCTGCGCTTCCTCGAGCAAATTGGCGATGAGCGGTTGGGTCACTTCTCTACCGACGACTTTCTTATCATCGATCTCGTTCACCGCGGTGAGCCCATCTCCGATCATCTGAAGGAAAGGGTCAATGGTCTTGTGGACTCCGGAGCCGTCGAGCGCTCTGGCCGAGGCAAGGTCATCCTATCGCGAAAGTTCTACACCTTTCTCGGAGAGCCCGGCGTCCACACGCGCAAGGCTGGTCTGGACCGCGAGACGGAAAAAGAATTGCTTTTGAAGCACCTCAAAGCCGCCGGCGACGAAGGCGCCCCGATGGCCGAGTTGCTGCAAGTGCTGAAAGACCGTAGCCGCGGTCATGTCAAAGGCTTGATGAATGAACTGCGCGGCGAGGGGCGGGCGAGAAACGCTGGCCCGACTAAGGCTGGCCGCTGGTTCCAGGGCGCCAGCCATAAGTAAAAGCAATTGGCTACAAATCGCAGGCCAAAGCCAAATTCTTGCACGCAAAAGAAGAATAACATATTGTTATTTATAAGTTTTATTGGTCATTGGGAATTGGCGTCGTCCGGCACTTCCAACCAATTCTTCGGCCGAATCGATCAACAGCAGCATCCGGCTGCGAGATGGAGCTCGGCGCCAATGGAATGGAGAGCTGGCATGTTCTGTGGGAAGCAACCAGCGGCCGGAGCCCCATTTGCGGATCCATCTCGATGAAGAAGATGCGCCTCTCGGAGAGGACCGAGACACCGCAGAGCGGATCAATAAGAACCCGTACAGAATCTGTCGGATACCTGCCAGGCAATCAGCGCTATTGCCGGCTTGCCCAAAGGTATGCGCTGCCATCGTAAAGCTTCAGTTCCTGAACTTCGAAGCCTGCCTTCTCGACCATTTTAACTAGTTTAGGGGGCGCAATGAGCCCATAAAAAGAGTAGCCTCGGAGAGAATTTATCAGAAACCCGTCTCTCCAAGGTTTGGCGTTCCGCATTCGACGCATGCGGGTAAAGTCCGAGTTGCGATATTGAACTACAAACAAGCAGTGCGCCCCCGGCTTAAGATGCAGTCGTATCGTTTGCAGGATGTCACGTCGTTTTCGAAAAAATGGAACGACGCTGAGCATATTTATGCAATACCCCCTATCAAATTCGCGCCGCAGTTTTACGAATTCGCATTCGGACATCGCCATCAGCCGGTTCGATTTTCTCGCTAGTTCATGGACGGTGGTCTTGATACCGAGAAGTATTTGGGTACGGGAGAGCTGCACCTCGGAATCGACTAGTGCCAGAGAATCACTCTTTTCCAAGAAATCCGGAACGTAGCGCAGTTTTCCGCATCCAAAGTCAAATGCCGATTCTACTTGTGGCAATTGAGCTAACAAAATTCTGAGATACATCGAGCCTTGTGAAACGGGCTTGGCGGCGTTTTCGGATTTAACCACTATGCCGGGTCGCAGCCTATAGTGCATCGAACACCGCCCGAACGGCTTCTCGGGCGCCTTGCGTCGCCGCTATGGTCTCTATCTCGTTCTGCGCATAGTGTGCGAGGCGCTGGGAGATCAGAACGGCCATTGCAATGAATGTAAGGGTCGCTGATGCTAGGTAGATCGCCGTTGAATGGGAGGAGTAAAGTAGAGCAATGATCGTTCCGATTGCCGTCAGTGTTCCTCCTTCGACGAAAGTCCAAAACCAAGACCAGGCGCCCAAAGCGTGCTCAATGTCATGTTTGTCGACGACAGGGTCATCTATGCGGCTTGAAGCGTAACGATAGAAGACGCTTCTCATTAGACGGTGCCGCTCGATCGCAATCTTGGCCTTCTGATCGGGGCTCAGGTTTGCGCCCACCAGCCTTGCCAGAGGGATCAGGATCCGATTTCGATCAAATCGACGGCGTATTCCCAATATATCGGACACACGATCGTGTAGGTGCAGCACCTGACTCAGGAGAGCAGCAGAAATGGCGATTAGTGCGCCGGCTCTATTGAAGGCCTGCGCCTGGGGTACCCTTGAGATTATCGCACTCCCCGGGGTCACCTGATCAATTTTGCGGAATAACGCGCCGAGCGCTGGGATCTCGCGCAAAAAGAATGTGATCCCGTACGTTACGTAAAACGCTGCGCCAGCCAATTTGGCAAGCATTTCGCTGTAGGTCTTTGGAGTGCTGAAGAACGGTACTATAAGGTTTAAAAATTGTTCGACCATGAGTTCACTCGGCTGAACAGTGAGGTTGAAAAGGTGCGGTTGGATTAAATCTCGACTGGGTAGAATCTAAGTCAGAAGAATATATTGCAGAGATCTAGTTCGCTACGGGCTGTTTGAAGCTCCTGTCGTTGGAGTCGCGCTGAGGGAGTGACTACCGACGCTCTCACCCGTTGCCGATCATTTTGGCCTTAAGCAGATAATAAAGGCCGCTCCGCTTAGCCGCTTCGTCCTTGTCTCCCCTTGATTCAAGTTCCGATAAAGCGGCGTTCTGAATGCTTTGAGCTGACGCTGCGGTCGTACCCATTAGGCCGCCGGTGAGAAAGCCGGCCACGATCAACGATGATATGCGAGCAACATCGGCGGCTCGTTTATGCCAGGGACGATTTGGGTTCTCTAAATCGCGTTGGAGATCATGGAGCGAGGGTCGGATCTCGCTTTCGACGAGAAAGCGGGCCTTACGGCCAAGATCCTCAGCGCTGACGCCCTCTTCGATTACTTGATTGAGAGTTTTCGCGTATCGCAGCATGGAAGCACGAAAGGTTTGTAACTCATGCTTGTTCTCTATCCGAAAATCAACCAGTTCTTGAAGCGTCATCGCTGGCAGATCGGGGAGGCTAACGGCAGCTGCTTCTAGCGCAACCAGTGTAGCTAATGCAGGAGCGTTGTCTTTGTAGCGTGCTTTGAAAGGGAGCCTTAGTCCGGAGCCGTCATCGAGAAGCGGCAATCCATGTTTAGCTGCATATTCGATGGCTCTGGCTTGATAATAAAACTCGCCGGCATACGCGACAGCTTCTTCGCTGTTCGGTAAGCCTTTTACTGATGCCGAATCAAAGTGCGGCTCGAAGTCTTCTCGCGGCGGAAAATGAGCATCATAGATTGATCTCACGATTGCCGCGGTGCCCTCGTCCTTTTGGTCAAAAATATCATCGTGTGGCGTTGGGTACTCCAATATTCCGTCGAGCGCAGAGCGATACTCAAGGAACCGTAATAGGCCAATGAGTTTCGCCGTCGAACCGTCCTGCGGCAAGCCCTGTAGGCGAACGATCTCCGTCGCGAGAGCCTCCTTGTCGTAATCACCTTTCGGAAGGTAGGAGTTTGGGAAATGAATTTTGTCGAAGACCAAGCACAGCACGGTCAAGACGGCGGAGTCTGCCGGTACTGGGGAAGGATAGTATACACACTCTAGGCGATTGATCAGATCCATAGTGGTGAGCCTACCGAGATCGGAAGAAATTCTTGGGCGGCGAAAGAAGGTAGGACAGCCGCAGCAGTCGTTATCAAGTGGGCAGCACATCGAGTATGTACCGGCACAAAAAACCCCCGGCGCTATGTAGCACCGAGGGCTAAACTTTGCAGCAGTGTTAAAGGCCACTCAGGCGGATCGCCTAAGCGCGATCCGCTTTTCCTTTCCGGCCCATCGGACCTCGAGCAGGTGCTCGATTTCCTGCGAACGCTTGCTCGCCTCGCCGGGAGAAACCGACATGAGGTCCGCGAGCTCTCGATTGCTGGCAACCGAACCACCGTTGTTTTCCAGCGCGGCTACAACCGGATGCTTGACAATCAACGGCACAACGTTTGCCGGCAACGATTTTCTCGATTTCCGGCCTCCTCGAGGAGGCGTTGGATCCGGCAACTCTCCGGAAATCGAAGCCTTGAGAGCCTGGAAATCGTTCGCGCCAGCAATCGAATAGTCCGATTGCCCGGTGAGATCGCTTGCCGGCTTGGCAATCGAGATTGGAGCCGGCCGGAAAGCGAACCCCAGAGAGACGATCGATCCGATCTCGAAGAAAATCGTCTTCGAGAACGGTATCAGCAACGTGAGTGCAGAGACGATTTGCTCTTTTGAGCCTGGAACGTGAAACAGGAGCAGGACGTCTGCCATCGCCGCCGCTTGCGCGTTGACGGGCTTCTGAGGGCCAAGGGCGGCGATCTCAGTCTCGAGCTGACTGATAACAACCGAAACGTCCTTGGCGTTCAGCTTCCAATCCTTACAGCCCCGGCCGCAATAACTCTTCGTCATCGTGGCCTGAACCTGTTGCTCGGCGTAGTCGCGACGGGCTTTCGCCGCCTCGAGGTCCGCCGATTTCTCGACGATCTTCTTGTTCAGGTCCTCGACGGACAGCGTCGTCGTGCCCTGGGCTTCGACCTGGCGGCCGACCGAGGAATAAACGACGAGCCCGGTTCCGGAGAGGAACAGGGCAAGAAATCCGAGTGTCGAGAACAGGTGCCGAGCTCGAGTGGCATCGACCATCAAATGGCCGGCGGCGATCGTGCCGAACACCATCAGGATCGTCAGCCAGTGAGCCGACGTCCAGAGCAGCGGCTTCAGGAGTTCCTTGTCGAGGAGGATCGTGAGGCCACCGGCGGCGAACGCGCAACCGGCAATGATTGCCAGCGCGCGCCCCTTGGTAGTAGGCGTTATCATGGGTCTTTCTCCAACTACTGATTGGTGAAGGATCAAGGCCTGGCGGGGTGTTGGTAGCACCGCGCTGGGCCGCTTCGTTTCTGACGGGTCTCATCAGGTGGCGCGTCACGCCACGAGCCCGGATAGCCAACGCTTCGCCATCCGGTCTTTCGACCTTTTTGCTCGGCCTGGAGGTCGTCCCTCGATCCGCTTCCCGGCTGCTTCTTTCTGGCTTTTTTCCGGGTCGTGCTGTCTCTTTGGCTTTCGCCGGGGGCCTTCACAGCGTCTCAACTAACTAGAGTGTATACTTTTGGGATTCAAAAATAAACGGGATACGAAATCACTTATTTGTTATTTCGGGATGCAAAATATTTGGGTTACTTGGGGGAGTATGAGCAAGTCAGCGAAGAAGTCGAAGATGGGACGGCCAAGATTATCACAACGCGGTTCAACGCAACTTGCGGTCCGATTTCCGGCCGAGATCATGGATGGCATTGATGCTATCGTCGAAGAGCGGTTTGGGCAGGCTGATCGAACGGCGATCATCCGAGAACTCGTCGCAGAGGCGCTGCAAGGCAGAAAGCAGAAATGACGGACAGACCCCGAATAAGGACCTCCGTATCGAAATCGCCGCGGGCGATTGAAAGGGGAAAAAGAACAGATCTAGAGGGAATTAAATCGGCAAAGCCTTTCAAGCTAAAGCCACGCCGGCTAGGAAAAAAATGATATTGCAATCATTGTCTCGTGGGGAGCGCCTATGACTTTAGGAAGAGGCAGTTTTTCGTTCATCACGGTAATGCAGCTTCTCAGTTTTTGTGCGAACGCGCATGCACAAGAATGCCGGGCTATCACCTCGGCGACCGATCGGTTGGCCTGCTATGACCGCCTCTTTCCTGTCGTTTCTTCTCAGGACGGCGTTGGCAGTTGGAGTCTGAGTCATATCCGCGATTCAATGACGGACGCGGACAGCTGCGTTATTTCGCCAGTGGGACGGCCTGACATCCAGATAAATGTCGGCGAACTGTACGTCTCTTATCGTCGTCGGGGTGGCGTAAAGGGATATCGATATCGGATCGATGACCACGCGCCTTCCGCGATGCAACTGCCTTCCGAAGTCGAAAGTCAGCTAAGTGTCGTGCATCTAGGCGGAAAGCCATTCCAAGCCGTGCTCGCCGGATCCCGACTTAGGATATCGACACTCACCGTCCTCGGTTCCGTTGCAGAGGATGACATAGACATCTCCGACGCTAAGCCGCTCTATGCAAAAATGCTCGTCGAATGCAAAGCGAAGTCGTGACTATCCTGGGCAAATTTAGACGCTTTCGATTCATCCCCCCCTTTTCATTAGAAGGGGTGGGGATGCGCCTTCTGACCGAACCTTTAAGCGTCCAGTGACGACGGGGAAGTCGCTCAATTTCCAGCCACCATTTGTCGGTGAGCGGCAATAGGCACTTCGACGGCTGATGGCGCTGCCCAATCACGAGAAGCGCTCGCGCGGCTTGCCACTGGCCAAATAACTCCGGCGATCCAAACTCCCGACTGCACCATCTGAATAGGAGGCGGATTCTCCCGACTTGAGTTCGTAGTCAGAAGGCCCGGTGGCACAAACTGCCTAACAAAAATGACGTCCGAGCTGAATGTCCGCACAGCAACTACGCTTCCGGCTTCGATAGAGGCCATGCCTTCGGCGCTATCGTCCAGCTCGACGATATCGCCCCGATTAACCCCTGCTTGGTTGCAGGAATCCGTCTCGACTATAAAGCGCAGATGTTTGGCCGGTGTGCTCGCCATGAATCCATCGATTAGTTTGTCTCCCGAGTTCGCGTCGTACGGCCGAAGTTGGCTGGGCAGATCCCCCAACGCGGCCGCGAGATTAGTGCCGTTGTTAATTGCCAGATCAACTGCAAGTGCCAGGTCGACTTCATGGTTTCGCGCTTCGGTATTGAAGGTCATGAACGCAACTCCTCGCATATAATTAGTCAGCAAAACGGATAGTCTTCGGATACGCTAAACGTTTAGCGTTTGCAAATGCTCGGATGGGTTTTCAACTGTTCTCGCCGCTCGGATGCGTTGACATTTGGCATGCGGTATCGAACAGCGTCGAAGGGAAAAAACGTGGAATTTGAACGATGGGGCGGCCGAAGAAGGGCGACGAAAAAAAGGCCAAAACGCAGGTGGGCGTTAGGCTTAGTCAGGAACGTCGCGACGAGATCGAAAGGGCCGCAACTGCGAGCGGAAGGAATTTGACGGACGAGGTACGTCAGCTGATCGATGACGGGTTCAAGTGGCGTCGAACGCACCGATCGAAAAGGCGTCCTGGGGATGGCTAGGACGACCTGATGTCGACGCTGCGGGAGTGAGCCGATGTAGCGATGCCGTTGCGTCATCTGTGACGCGATATCATCGATCTCAGCGACAAGGAACAGCCGAAGGAATGCAGCTCTCTTCGTTGGCTCAACAACTGTCGCCGCACCGTAAACACACGTGAGTCCAAAGACCGACAATCAATCGGTACAATGATTGCGGCCCCTTATGAGTTTGGGCCATGCGCGTCGATTGGAAAGAAAGGATCCGCGGAGTCCCCATCCTAAGCGTCCGCAACCTGCTCCGGCGCTTGGGCGACAGCTTTCGCGTTGAGGATATTATCCGAGAACTTCGTATCACGGCGGCGAAGGCAAAATCGGTCATAAGAGATTTAAAACGGCGCGGTTGGCTGGAGCTGGTGCCCAAGGCCAAGTTGTCGGACCGACGTCGCAAAGAACGTGTCCAATTCTTTCAGCTCACTATCGCAGGGAATGCCTTTGCGATGGCACGAGCCGCAAAGCGCATCAGTCGAAATGAAGCGGGCAAAAGGCTGAATCGCTTCATTCAGCGCATAAAAGCGATCAACGCAAATGACGATTTCGGCTGGTACGTCGACGAGGCTCGGGTGTTCGGAAGTTACCTAGACAAGACCGTAGCCGATCTCGGAGACATCGATATTGCCCTGAGCCTTAAGTGGAGGCTTATTATTGGGCGCGGAAAGGTCGAGTACAGCGAGACGAGGGCGCGTGCTTCTGGCAAGGTCATCAACAGTTTCCTTCGCAAAATCACTTATGCCGAATATGAAGTCAGGCTGTTTTTGAAGAACCGCGACCCATATATCTCGATCCACGATCTATCCGAGCTAGTGGACATTAAAGCCAAGTCGCAGCTGCTCTATCGAGCGCCAAAGAAGGATGCAAAGCCCCGGTCGGCGAGATCCCCGAGCTAAACGACGGCACCACTCGGCGCCGACCTCAAAGCGGGGGTAGTCTGACCAATGGAAGGACCTAAGCCTGGCAAATTAAGCCGATAGGCGGAAAAGCGCCGGTTCGCGCTGGGTGGCATAAGTCCGATACTGCCCGTTGTGGGCCCCCGCAACCAACATTATCCCCCAAGTGGGAAGTCTTCATAACGCTTACTCCTTGTATTTTTGCTGCGGTAACTAAAACGGCAAGATTGCCGCGGATTTCCAGTCTCATTGGAAACTCGTCGTCCGAGGGTTTCACAATGATCGTGCCGATCAAGTCTCGGAGCTTCTTGGACGGTTCCCCGTTGGAGTCTCGAGCGAGCAGCGCCGGTAGATTGTCCAGCATAGCCTTATAGGCAGCTATCGCTTGCGGGTGGACGTCTATGAACGCGGGCGGCTGTTCGATAGTCGCCAATTCGGCTTCGAGACATGCAACTTGCTCCCGCAACTTCGGGACATGGGCCGCCATTTCCGCATCAGTTGCGTGGCCGGCAACGTAGAGCTTTTGCCAGCGTTCTATCGACGCTCTGGCCTCTGCCAGCCCTCGTTCGGTCTTCGCACGTCGCGACGTACTATCTGCGCTCCGCCGTCGCAGTCGCTCATTGTACCCGCTCACGAAGTCAGCCATCATCGCAGGGGTCGAGAATTTGGGCCGCAAGGCATCGAACACTAATTTTTCAATAATGCGCATGTCGTAGGCAGTTCGGTTATCGCAGGCACCGGCCTCGTACATGCGGGCGCAACGAAGGCGGACGCGGCCATTGCGGGTGTCGTGTACCGTCATGCCAGCGCCACAGCAGCCGCATTTCAGCAAGCCGGACAGAAGGTATTTGTGCTTGCGCTTGGTATGGGGGCGAGAGCCACCGCGTGCAGCCTTACTCACTTGTGCCCCCTGCCAAAGGCCATCAGGAACAATCCGCAAGTGAGGCGCTTCGCGGCTCTGCCACTCTGACTGGGGGTTGGGACGCGAGATGCGCTTTCCGGTATCGGGGTCTTTCGTAAATGACTGCCGGTTCCAGACTATTGTCCCAGCATATAGGTCATTCATGATGATGCCGTTGCGGCGGGCACGGGAGCCGTTGATTGTCGAAGCGTTCCAGTACCTGCCACGAGGCGGAAGTACTTCGCGCGCATTGAGGCTCTTCGCAATCTCGCGCGGTGTCTTCCCCGAGACGTATAGAGAGAAAATCTCCCGGACTATCTCGGCTTCGTGCTTGACGATCTCAAGTTCACCGCGCTTGCCAGACACGGTCCGGTAGCCGTAGGCTTTACCGCCAGCATGTCGGCCGTCACGAACTACGCCGCTCAGCCCGCGTCGCGTCTTGTCAGCAAGGTCTTTGAGGTAGAGAGCACCCATTGTGCCTTTCAGGCCCACGAGCATAGTGTTTGCCACGCCTTCGTGAACGGCTCTGATCTCGACGCCCCAATGCGTCATGCGCTTATAGAGGCCTGCAAGGTCTTCCATGTCGCGCGAGAGGCGGTCTAGCGCCTCGATGATCAGAACTTCAAACTTGCCTGACTTGGCATCGGCGATCAGTTCCAGCGCTCTCGGGCGATTGATCAGCGTTGATCCTGATATTGCCTTGTCAGCGTATACCCGGACGACTTCAAAGCCATTCTTTTGCGCGTAATTACGGCAGAGCGCCGCTTGATCTTCGGTCGACTTCTCGCTTTGCTTATCGGTTGAAAATCTAGCGTAGATCGCTGCGCGGCGCGATTTAGTCATGGCTCCCGTTGCTCCAAGGCGATTGCGAGGCCTTTGGACTTCTCTGCGTTGATGCCGCGTTTTGCCGACGCTGAGACCATTAAGCCGCTTCCTTTGCATCTTTGCTCGTGAGTTTCTTCAGCGCCACTTCGAACTTGCGAGGTCCCGCGCCCTCTAACAACTCGAGGAACCACTCAAGCTTGGTCATCTGCGAGAATGTGCCGCTCATTACCTCGGAGCCCAAGGTGTCGACGAGGATTTCGGCAGCATCGAACGCATACAGCCAGCGATCATTTTCCGTCTCATGTACAAGCTTGTTCGCGGACTGCGCGGGGGCGAGGAAGGCAGCGGTCTCTGACTTCAAAATCCCAACGGCTGGTATTTTGGAGGCAGATTTATGGGAGCTGTATGCGATCTTCGCAGGCAACGCAGAGGCAGCATCATCACCGACTTCGTCCGCCGCCCTGGCAAGGTTCATGAGGTTGCTGACGGTATTTTTGGAAAAGCTAAACTCGTTAGACGCCCAGGCTCTAAACTCACCGTGGCCGAGAGCCTTTTTGGCCTTTATTAGCCCCCGCCCGATTTGAACCCTGTTGACCTGCCCGAGCCAGACCAGACTTTTGATGCGCTTCGTGGACGCTGCTTTGTTGAAGGGCTCGTCGTCCGACTTCTCAACCTTCATCGATGCCTCACGGGTAAACTCACTCAGGCCGTTAATCGTAGGCGAGCGCTGCAGCTAGTACAGTTAATGTGTGGGGCGAGTTTCAAACGTAGTTAAGGCAGGATCGAAACGTCAAAAGACCAAGTGCCTTTCCCCCGAAGGAACTGCACGAAGTATGAACTTTGGTGAAGCGCCACACGGTCATTGAGCACAAGCAGCGAAAAAATTGGAAAGGGGAGTTTACACCAAGGCGACCTGCGAGCCTCTGACTCAAGTTACAAGCAATTGAAATTATTATGAAATTTCTGGAGAAGACTAGTTTTTTGGCTCACAACATAATAGACTTATAGTTCTACAACATAAAAGACTTGCGATCCTACAACATAGGAGACTTGTGTTTCCACAACATAAGAAACTTGTGTTGTCACAACATAAGAGACTTGTGTTATCACAACATCATAAACTTGTTTTTGCCCAACATCATAAACTTGCGATGGCCCCGCAGGCTTGAACCAATGGTAAAACCTCACGAAAAGCTAGCTTCGTCTCTTTCCAAACTAAGGGAGCTGCAGCAAGGAGACCGACACGTATTTGAGTCTGGTGAGTTCAGCCGGGCGGACCGAGAGCGTTTGCTTAAAAACAATTTTCTTCAACAAGTAATCTCTGGCTGGCTAATTGCGACGAACCCTGACGCTGAACCTGGCGACACCACTCCTTGGTACGCATCCTTCTGGGAGTTTTGTTCACGCTATTGCAACAGAAGGTTTGCCAGCGCTTGGCATCTATCTCCCGAACAATCTCTTCTGGTGCACGCCGAGAATAATATTATCCCAACACAGGTCATCATCTACGCGGCAAAGGGTACAAACAATACCCGACCGCTATTGTTTGGAACCTCAATTTACGATCTGAAGGAACCAAGGACCGATCGCCCGGCTCCGAAGGACATAGTTGAAAAAAATGGGTTGAGGGTATTTTCTGTTCCTGCCGCATTGATGAAGGTGCCCGAGTCGTTCTTCCTTCGCTATCCAACGGAAGCTCAAGTAGCCCTCTCGTCAATCCGCGATACCTCCGAACTTCTAGCCCGGATGCTAGATGGCGGTCACTCCGCCATCGCCTCTCGGTTGGCAGGCGCATTTCGCCGTATCGGTAGAACTGCAGCGTCGGACGAGATTAGCACCGCCATGAAAAGTGCAGGATACGTTGTGCGCGAAACTGATCCTTTTTCAGAACAGGTTTCATTATCCGTGCTCAAGCCCGGAACCGCGCCAGTGGTAGGAAGGCTGCAAGCGATTTGGAAGGCAACACGCGATGATGTGATGAAGGTGGCTCCGCCAGCTCCGGGACTGCCTGCTGACCCAGCTGGATACCTGCGGTTTGTAGATGAGATTTATAAAAGCGACGCTTACCACTCTCTTTCTATCGAGGGCTATAAGGTCTCTCCCGAGCTAATTGAGCGTGTTCGCTCCGGCAATTGGGACCCCGACCTCAACAAAGCAGATCGAGAAAGCTTCAACGCACTAGCTGCGCGAGGCTATTGGGAAGCGTTTCAGGTCGTAAGAGGGTCAGTGGCGCAGCTTCTCGGCGGTGCTGCACCGGGGCATCTTCTGCGAGAGTCATATCGTAGTTGGCACCGGGCGCTTTTCAGGCCAGCTGTGCAGGTGGGGCACTTGAAAGCTTCGGCGCTAGCTGGTTTTCGGGGTCAACCGATTTATATAAGAGGGTCGCGACACGTGCCGGCACGCTGGGAGAGCGTTCCAGACGCAATGGACGCGTTATTAGAGCTGTTAGAGCATGAGGCGGAGCCCTTCGCGCGAGCCGTACTTGGACATTGGTTGCTCGGCTACATACACCCCTTCTTTGATGGGAACGGCCGTATGGCTCGCTTTGTCATGAACGCCATGCTTGCGTCCGGCGGATACCCTTGGATTGTCATCCGTGTTGAAGACCGTCCTCAGTATATGCACGCCCTTGAGCGAGCGAGTGTGGACGGTGATGTTACTCTGTTTGCAAAGTTCGTCGCCGAGCGAATACAGGGGTCATTAGCCGCCGCTTTGATGCAGGCGACCGAACCCAGCCAAGCTCTCACAAAAGTTCCTTCAAATCGTGGAGGACGGCGCAAAAAGGCCTCTTCGTAGGTACGCTCTGCATCTTCAGTGCTGACGCTAAGTGGAGCTATTGACTCCCTACCTGAGCTTACCAGCCCGACTTGAGCAAGTCATGAAGGCGTCTGGTTCTGTTTAGTCGCGATAATGAATGTTATCGGAGGTAAGACGCCGGCTCAGTGGGGACGCCCACAGGCCTCTCAGTCAGCCCACACCAATCGACTTACGGTCAGATTGTCGACTGCTTTCAAGACATCTCCAGGGAGACCGTGCGCCGACCTGCATTCACGTGCAGCCATGGCGGTCGCAACGGAGTGCATCTCGTACCTAGTTTTGTAAAACAAGTTAGGCGCTAATGTCCTGAAGAACGTTTGCCGCAAAAATATAGGTCACATCCCGCGTGTGTGCTCCGAATTGCAATTAATTGCACACTGCGGGGACAGAGCAGCGATAGCAGGTCTTGCTCCGCGCTGGTTCATTTCTGATCCGGCTCGTTGTCCGAAGCGAGGTCCGGATCGCGCCCAACGATCTGCCAATCCGTAATGCGAACGTCATACTTGGCGGTCTTGCCGTCCACGAGCATGGTGGCGGTCATCATGCCGTTGCCACCAGCTGGCATCATGCTCGTCACCATTGGGATGCCGGCCCTTTTCTGGGCTTGCATCAGCTCAATCAGTGCCAGCTCGAATTCATCCGGCCCGCGGAGGCGCTTCAGTTCCTGCGCTGTTGCTTCCGCCCAGACATGGTCGGGAATGCCTTGATTTTTCGTGTTCATTTGTAACCTACATTGCCCAGGGAGATTGCCGACCGCGGTCTTCTGATCCTCCTCTTCTACGGTGTCGAATTAACAATTCGTCATTCGCTTCTGAGCAAAACCTGCGTACATACGGCTCGGGCTGCGCAAAACACCATTTATCGAGCCGATGGGCGTGTGCTTCATACCTGCTGCGCCCTCAACGTCTTTGGCGAAGCACGCCCAGTTACGCACGACATACCTTATGACGGCAGCGGTTTGACCCGGAGGTGTGCGCTCTCTAATAGCCTTGAGCATACCCCGATCGTTGCCGTTGATCGGGGGCACGAATGGATCGCGGGAGCCTCTACCCTCGTAGTGAGCGTCGAGTTCATGGAACCAAGTGTCCTCGAGTTCCACCAGATTTGAGAAACCTTCTTGATCTGTTTTTTTTGTCGGCGCGGATATCAGGAGCCGCCTTCCGGCGATTTGTTCGGCGTCCGTCCAGTGTCGCTGCTTTCTCTTTCGAATGACCGCGGAACTGCAGTTGTGTTTCTTCATGAGAGAGGCAGTCGTATATTTTTTTTCACTCTTCGGATCGATGAAGATGTTGGTATCACTCTTGTTGTTGTTCTGGGTCTTCTTGTCGGCCCATCGAACTAGGCCCGGACCGTAGGTCTTGTTGTCATTGTCGATGCGATCGACTGTGAAGCCCTTCTTCGGGCAGGGACCAAGCTCACGGAGGAAGAACCTGAAATCTCGGAACTCCGCGGCTACAAATCGGAGACCATCCTTCTCTCTGCGCAGCATTCCATGCCAGCAGGTTTCTTCAGCTGGGTACAATTTTCGCAGATCAGCATCCGACAGAGTCTCGCAGTCCACGGCGAGCTTCTCTTTTCTCTTCTGGTACGAGCGTGACTTCGCGAAAGCATAGGTCTCTGTTGTCGCGCTGGCGCTCGAGGCGTTGGAAACGTCAGAATTTAAGGGCGATTTATGGTTTCGCACCGTGATGGAAGGAGCTGCGTCTGCCGTCCCGACATGTGACGCAGTCGTCACGTCGGATGTCACGCTCGAGGGAGAGTTGAGTCCAATTGTGTGTGGGTCGCACATGATCCGTACTCGTCATAATTATTGACGGACGTACCGGATCGAAATAGAAAAAGGCTGTGATGACCCTTTTTCCTTCGAGCCTTGCCCGTCCGAAGGTTTCAACCGCTCCAGCCTCACGCTGGGGCGGTTGTTATTTTCAGCGCCGTGATCGCCCGTTGTCATCAATCTGCTTAGACGGTGGTTCGTCCCTGGCCCGGGGGCCGACCGACCCAGCTCCTATTTCGCCGTTCAAGAAATCGATAAGGACGCGATTTTCGCTCCCCACGTTCTGCTTGTAGGCCCTCACAAGTGCTCGCGCTTCCGCGCCCGAGATCACGAAACTACGGAGACCTCTACGGTCGAGGACTTGAAGCACCCATTGGCTACGGAGGCGACGGATAGCGACGTAGACTGGTCTTGTACCGGGCCGCTTGCAGCATTGGAGACTGACGACGTTTGTCATGCACGCCACTCCGCAATGAAGTCATCCAAGACGCGCGCTCGTCCACGCGAGTTTTGCTGGAGGGCTAGGCAACTCTGAAGCACCTCAGCACGGCGCTTCGAGACCTCAGCCACAAAGACCCGCCCAGGCCATACAAGAGTTACCGTTGCGCGGGACCGCCGAACGTTGAAGAAGACGTCAATAGTCACCGGCCTATTCATCCTCGCCTCCCGCAGAAACGTGGATGGTAAATTCACCAAATTCGCTTGAGGCAGGAACTAGCTGGGATGGCAAGAATTCAATGGGGGATGATGATTGCTGCGAGCCCCCGCAACCAATTGATTTACTTGCTAATTGCCAGAAAAGGCCTCCAGCGAATTAGCTCGGAACGCCGCGCTGGGTACCAACCGGGTACCGGCGGCGCGAAACGTACTGGCGTCTAGGCCGGGCAATTATTGGTCGCCCAGCCTATACACCTCTTGGTGCTGCTTGGAGGAATTCTCACTTCGCCAAGTGAACGATCATTAGCAGTTGAACGAACACAACCAGCCCTAATAGCCAGATTAGCAACAGCCGGGAGCCGAGCTTTTCTTGAAGCTGTTTCTCGCGTTCGGACAGCGCCGGGGTTATGGCGTCCGTAGTCTGTTCAATGTCATTCATCGATGTGTTCCATTCTGAGCGCAGCCGCCAATGCGCGTTCGTCCGTAGACGACACTTGCGCGCTGCCAGGTTTGAAGATTTCGATTAGAAATAGCGCTCAGATCAAAGGCGGCGCACGTGGACCGTTCAGCGATTGGTCAAGGTGGTGCGGGCTTCGAGGGACCGGAAGGCCTGCCCTTATCGCCCCCGAACATGCAGTCGGCAAAGCGACCCTAAAGTCTTCGGCATCTTTCGCTGAACCGAAACGCCCGGCTCCTGCATCCGATTTAAAGGACTGCTGTTGCGAAACGACCTGAATGCGGGAGGGCACGACAAAGCCCGCATCTTTCGACTGCCAAGAATAAGCAAGCGGAGTATCGACGTGCGTGAGGCCGAAGACTGTGTTTGTCGTGAAGCTTGCGACGAACGCAAAGCACGACCAAACCAGAATGCGTATCAGCGGCGACAAAGACATGCCGTCTCTTTTAGCAGCGGATTGCCAGCACATCTAGGCGGCCTCAACAGCTATTTGCTGTCCGCTCTTCCCGGCCACTTCTGCCTATCTTCAACAGCAATCATTTCCCCTTCGAAGAAGCACACTCGTGGTTTAGATGACGCGCAATCCGAATATCATTTCACTCAGCGCATTTGCTCATTTGCAGTAACACTAACGGGATGCTGCCAAGCATAATGTTCTAACGCACGAGAGCAAGGATGGCCGATTCGATAATCAGGGCGATAATTGACATCGGATGGAGGTATCGCCGAGGATGCTATCGAATTCGCGCAGCTCATTGGTGCCTAAAAGCTCAAAACTTTCCGCTTACAGATTGGACGTAGCCACAAAATGCGAAGTCGCGAGCAAAATCGCAGAGCGATACGACGGCGGGGAACCGGGCGTGAGATTGCGCCGGCGATAAAAATATTCGAACTAATGAGCTGACGAGACGCTGAATCCCGTACGTTTCCGCTCCGACCTCCCGCTCACTGGTCCCCGCCAATTAACTCGTATTCGCTCCAACGCAATCAGCTGTGAGGTCGGTTCGTGGGTGTCCGCTTTGACCGGAGAGCGGATATCAACGATTGTCGGCTATGGGCCGAAAACAGGTTCAAAACGGATTGACGTAATTCACGATCGCCGTCGTGCGCAGCATGACGCGTCGAACGACGTGGCTTGCTTTGACGTGATCGGTGAAAATCGCAGCTGAACCTGTGCTTCCTGCCGGAAGGCGTTTCAGCACCTCCGCATTGTCGAACTTTATTCGCACGACGAACGGCGCTGCTTCGATCTGCTGTGGCGTTACCGCTAACCCTGAAGGTTGAAACTGGCCCGTCGACACCGCCTGCAAAACCGTCTCGACGCGGCCGGTGAAGATCTGTCCCGGCAGAAACTTGAACGTCACCTCGGCTTTTTGGTTTGGTTTGATGTAGCGCGCATAGATTTGTGCGATTTCGGCCGCCACAACCGTCTCGGACGTATCAATGAATGCCATCACCGGTGCTAGAGGCAGCGAAGAGACGCGTGCGCCTTTTCTGAGAGCGATGTTGGTCACGTAACCGTCGGCGGGCGCACGCACGACTGTCTTGTCAAGATTCCATTTGGCACTCTCGATCTGCGCCTTGAGTTGATCAACCTCGGATTGACGCTGCTCGACGTCGAATTTTCGACCCGCCGCCGTAGCGGCCAGTGTCGACATCTCGCTCAGCCGCTGCTCCGCAAGGCTCAATTGCGCCTGCAGCGCTTTGAGCTGAGCTGCAAATGGCACAGGATCAATACGGAACAACACGTCATTGGCCTTAATCGGCGTATTGGCGATCACGGGCACGTCGATGACTTCGCCAGCGACGTCCGGAACGATTGAGACAGAGTGCCGGGCTACAAGAACCGGACCCGACGGCGCTCCCCACCCCATCGGAATGAAAAGTCCGACAAGGAGCACGAATAGCACAAGGATCGGCGAGATCTTCCAAAAGAGGTTGAACGGAACGACCTTGAACCAAACGAGCAGAAAAAGAATGAGGATATAGAGGTTGAGGAGGAAAGCGATCATCTCGTTCCCTCCCGTTTCGGAACATCAACGTAGGCCCAGATCAGCGATACCGGCCAAAGCACGAAGCCGCAGATCAACGTCACCCAACCCGCAACTTCCACAGCTCCGGCCCACGGATGTCCACGCTTCCTGGCGATGTATCCTGGTGCGGCCGCCAACGCGACGACGATCGCGACGGCTGTTACAAGAAGAACAATAAGGATGAACCACGCGAAATAATCCATGAAGGACATCGTTTTACTCTTTTCCGCTCGCTCCTGACCCTTTTCCTATCGAGCCAGAATTTGCTCGCTCGACAGGGGGCGGCTCCCATTTGCCGGTCAGAGCTTCCGACTTCGGCGCGTAGAGGCGCATCGTCAGATTGAACGGTCCCTTTGGCGCGGGAAGCCAATTCGCCTCTTTGCCGTTCCCTGGGTTCTCGTTCTGTATAAGGAGATCAAGAGACCCGTCCGCATTGAGTTGGAATGGCATCCAGCTGCTGAGGGCAAAACGATTGAGATCGTTGGCGACTTGGAAGCCCTCTGGATCGTAGAGCGTGATCGACCAGAACGCATCGACCGGCGGCTTTGAATTCTTCGCAAAGTGGATCGTATAGCTGTTTGCACCGTCGAGCGGCTTGCCGCTGTTGTCCGCAAGATTTAGCGGATAGACCGCATCTTCAGGAAGGTTCGCACCAAGGCCCATTTGCGCAACGATGGCGCGCTTGAGATAGTAGTTCCCATAAACACCCATCGTGTCGGTGTTCATGGACCATCCATTCACGACGCGAGCGAGAGTAGGAACTTTCCACGCCATGAGCTTCTGTGCATCACCGGGAGCGCTTGCCAACGCATTTTGGAGCGAGGGATCAAGGTTCGCCATATCGAAGCTTTTACCAGGCTCGAGACCGATTTTCTTCATCTGAGATATAATCGGTTGATCGGTGATGTGCGGCGGATGGAGCTTCAGAAGTTCGGCAGCGCGCGCAAAGAACTTGGCAGCTGGCATGCTGTCGACTTGCAGCTTCGGCGGCGTCTTCATGTCGATAGCGGGATCGACCTTGGTCTCGACGGTCGGCGGTGTCTGCCCCCATGACGACAGCGGTGCGATTTTGTATCCCGCCTGGATTTTGTGGACGGCGTCATAATCCAGCGGCCCATCCGTTTTGGTACGGCCGATGACCCAGACGTACGGCGTCGGAGCGTCGATACGCGTGAACTCAGCGGGGACGGGCTGCTTCCAGCCCGGAGGAACTATTATAAAATTATGCGCTTCTGTGCCGGTGGTTCGCCATCCGGGTGACGCAAACACGTCAGTCCACATATCGAGCATCGGCAGAAGATAATAGCGTCCGCCGGTGTCGGGTGTCGAAACGACAACCGGCTCCTTTGTGAGATCTAGCCAGCCACTGGAATAGAGCGTGTCGAAATTCGGACGGACGACGGCTCTCATATCGGCGGTCGGAAACGTTTGCACGTTGTTGAAGATGTTCATCGGCCCGCCGATCTCGGACTTGCCGGCTTCGACGTTCGTGAGCTGTTGCCGCGTGATGTCCATCGTGACGAGCGGATAGAAATAAATATAAGCATCGACGCCGATCGCATGCGCCTGTTTAGGCGTGATTGGGTTCGCCTGAGAACTAGTCGCGAAGCTCGCCCACGCGAGTTCGGCGACGGCAAACACGATGGCAAATCGATTCATAAGTTTTTGAGAGGTTGGCATTTTTTAAGCTCCAGCAGAATATCAACGATCAACAAAAATTTGCTTCCAGTCGTTCTTCATATCGACGACAGTCCAGCCTCTGGCCTTCGCTTCATCGAGCGCCTTATCCAGCTTTCCGATTTGAGAATTACGGTCGTAGGCCCATTCGCGTTCGGCATCCGTGTGATGTACGAGACCCATGAAACGTGCACCGCCGCCTGACGCGGTGTATTCGAGCATCTGCTGATCGCCATCGGAATTGCCGAAGGCGAAGATGGGCTGACGGCCGATAAAACGATTGATGCCGACGGGCTTACCCGCTCCGTCATCGATGAATTCGATCTTTGGTTCTTTGATGAGTGTTGCCTTGCCGTCGTCGCCAAGTTCAAACTTCACGGCGCCGGATGATCCGACAACTTGGTCAGGCGGAATGCCGTAGACCTTTTCGGCAAAGCGCCGCATGAATTCGACACCACCACCCGATACGATAAACGTCTTGAAGCCGCGGGTACGTAGGTAATAGAGAAGCTCCACCATCGGCTGGTAGGCGAGCGCGGTGTAAGGTCGTTTGAAGCGCGGATGCACAGCAGTTTTCAGCCATGCTTCGACACTAGCGTCGAACGCATCGGTCGACATTCCGGCATGCGTGGCCGCCATGATTGCCAGCAATCCGTGCTCGCCGGCTTTGGCAAGCGCCCTTTGATCGCCCTCGATGACGGCCTTGAACGGCTGTTCGTTCGCCCAGTCGGGATGTGCGCTCGACATCGATTTGATCTCGTCGATCGCGAAGGCGAGTTGAAAATAAATCGGCTGCTCGGCCCAGAGCGCTCCATCGTTATCGAAGACGGCAACACGGCGTGCCTCCGGCACAAAATCCGCGCCGCCGCTCTCCGCCACCCTGCCGACGAAGTCGATGATGCTTTGTTTCGTCGGTCCGTCATTCCAAGACGGAAGTGGATCGGATTGCGCTGCGCCAGCTAAGCACGTCACAATCAGCAGGCCGACAACCAGCCAGACGGGACGTAAAAGCCGAACCCACAACGACATCGGTTTGCATCTTTCGTAGATGGAAAATATGGACGCCAAACTTTGGCGTCCATCTCATCCGATCTATGGCGCGGTATGCTCCAGCATGCGATCGTCGATCATCTGATTAAGCCGCCCGCGGATGCGATCGAGATTGAGATTCTTCTTGAAGGCATCCATTCGTTTGAATGTATCCATTTCTTCTTCCATGATGTTCGCCGGATTGAAGCTCGGCGGGAACGAGCGCGGCGGGAATTCCTTGAACGACGCCGCAAACTGGAAGACATCGTCCATCACGCCGTACATGGATCCGACGTGATTAAGCTGCCAATCCCAGAAGGTATTGGAGGTGATATCGGCGCGTTCGAATGGATCCTGGAAGAGGTTGAAGATCTTCTGCAAACGGAGCGTTGTGAAGGGTTCGGCCCATACTTCCAAGGTGCCTGGTGACCTCTGTTCGGAGAACACGTATTTATAGTCACCCTTTCGATACGAGACGAGCAGCCCGTCATCGTCCGAATAAAAGAATTTGTCTCGAGCACTTTTCACGCTGTTATTGCTCGTCGCCGATCCAGAAACCGACTGCAGGAACTGCGACTGGTCATAGCCATCGAGGTGCACTTTGTACTCGATGCCGTTGGCCATGTAGCCCTGCTTGAGCTTATTGACGATGTCCGGTTCGCCCGCGATCGCGCATAGAGTGGGTATCCAGTCGTTGTGGCTCATCAGTTCATTCGTGACCGTGCCTGGCTTGATCTTGCCCGGCCAACGCACCAGGCAGGGAACGCGGAAAGCGCCTTCCCAGTTGGTGTTCTTTTCCGACCGAAACCAAGTCATCGCCCCGTCCGGCCAGGTGTTCATGTGCGGACCGTTGTCGGTCGAGTAAACAACTAGTGTATTATCGGCGATGCCCATGTCATCGAGAGCTTTGAGAATGCTTCCGATCGTATCGTCATGCTCCATCATGCCGTCGAGATATTCGCTGTCGCCGTGTGTGTAACGTCCGCGGTGGCTTTTTCGGACATGCGTCCGAAGATGCATGCGTGTCGAGTTGAACCAGCAGAAAAAGGGTTTCCCGGCCTCGTGCTGTCGTCTGATGAAATCAATGGCGGCGCTCGAAGTTTCGTCGTCGATCGTTTCCATGCGTTTCTTGGTCAGAGGTCCAGTGTCTTCGATCGTCTGTTTGCCGACCTTGCCGAACCGCGGATCGACGGTCGGATCGTCAACGTCGGTCGCCTTGCATCTTAAGACTCCGCGCGGCCCGAACGTGGCCAGGTACCCTGGGTCCTTCGGATAATCCGGCAACTCTGGTTCTTCTTCGGCGTTGAGGTGATAGAGGTTGCCGAAGAACTCATCGAATCCATTGACCGTCGGCAAAGATGGATTGCGATCGCCGACATGGTTCTTACCAAACTGCCCTGTGACGTAACCGAGATTTTTGAGCAATCCGCCGACGGAGGGATCCAGCTGGCTCATGCCCATCGGCGCGCCTGGGAACCCAACTTTGCTGAGACCGCTTCGCATGATGTGCTGGCCGGTAAGAAATGCCGAGCGGCCCGCGGTGCAGGACTGTTCGCCGTAATAGTGCTGAAACTTGAGACCTTCGTTCGCGATACGATCGATGTTTGGCGTTGCGTAACCCATCAGACCATTGGAATAGGTACTGACGTTAGCAATACCAATGTCATCGCCCCACAAGACGAGAATGTTGGGTTTCGTGCCGCCGCTCGCCTCCGAGGGCGCGTTAACCGGCTGAGTGTCTTGCGCACGCGATCCGGACGCTCCAGCAACGGACAGCGTCAGCAATGAAGCGCCGCTCAGCAATACGTTTCTGCGGTTGAATGCAGATTTGATGTCGTCTCGTTCCGAGGATGTCTTCTTTATGGTGGACATGGTGGAACCTTTTTTCTTTGAGTTTTATCGCTCCCTCCCGTGCCGTTCCCCGTGAGCCCCGACAGGACCGCGATAGGTCGACGCCATCGGAGCATTCGAAAGAAGATCGTCCCTATAGAGCGCAATCGGCGCCGGCAGCTGATCGAGTCGCTGCATGGAGAACTTTTCGTCGGCCTCGTAACAGGTGGTGATACCGACCGAGGCGAGAAGAAGACGATGAAGCAAGAAGTCTTTTCATTGTTCCTCGCAAGGATTACTGGCCAATCGTGCGCGCAACGCATCGGAATCCCACGTGGCTCGTCGATGTATCAATCGGTTCGGGATGCCGCGCGGCAGGGCGATAGCGCCGGCAGTAGTTCGGCGCGCAGAGATGCGACCCGCCCTTCAGAACCTTGCGTGGAATTTTGATGTGCGGCTGGCAGGAATCGTAGCTCTGATCCTCTCGCGGTCCTCGAGGATTCTCGGGGATGCAGCAGGCCTTCGCTTCGTCAGCCGGATGCTTCGGCGCGTACCAATCGGTCGTCCATTCCCAGACATTGCCGATCATGTCATAGAGGCCGTAGCCGTTCGGCGGAAACGCTTTGACCGGAGACGTTCGCTCGTATCCGTCGCGCTTAAGATTTTGGTGCGGGAAATCACCCTGCCAGGTGTTGGCCCTGTGACGCCCGTCTGGCGTGAACTCGTCGCCCCACGCAAATTCAGCTCCTTCGAGGCCGCCGCGCGCCGCAAACTCCCATTCGGCTTCGGTCGGCAATTCCTTTCCGGCCCATTTCGCGTAGGCTTCGGCGTCTTGATAGGCGACGTGGACAACTGGGTGATCATCGAGCCCTTTGATCGAACATCCCTTGCCGTATGGACGACGCCAGTTTGCACCGAAGCGGAACTCCCACCATCGGCTCCAGTCATTGAGGCCTACCGGACGGTCAGGGGGGCAAAAAACGAGCGATCCCGCCCTCAACATGTGAGGCAATGCGCCAGGATAATCTTCAGCCTTGGGAACTATTTCGGCGAACGTCGTGTAGCCGGTGGTGTCAACGAACCTCCGGAATTGCGCATTAGTGACGGGAGTTGGGTCGATCCAAAATCCATCAACGGTCACGCGATGACTGGGAGCTTCCTCAGCATAGTGATGATCGGAGCCCATTCGAAATGTGCCGCCGGTGACAAAGAGCATGTTTTCTAGGCGCGAATCGCTGATGCCCGCGGGGCGACACTTGCTCGTGACCGAACAGCAGTCGTTCATTTGGAACGCCTAAGGACGCAACGCCGCGGAGCAGGATTTTGCAAACGCCGTCCCCGATCCGGCGCAACCGGAATTAAAATGAGGGAGGCGAATTCAAGTGAAAATTGAAAAAACAGACTAATAAGAATGAGCGCTAACTGCATGCCCAGCATTGCCTCTGGATATGTAGCAGCCCGACCCGTCCGAATTTAAAGTCGCTTCAAACGCAGAAGCAGTCAAACAAATACGTCATTGCGCTGCGGAGGTCGCCAGAACGGGTTAAGGACGTGTAGAAATCATATTCAAACTTGGCCGGAAATCGAACGACGCTCAAAATTTCACAGTTCCGGAGAAAATCGTCATGCTGCCGTCCCAACGGCGCTCGACGTTGTATTCCTGGTAGTAGCGCGCGTTTAGAATCAGAGGCGTTTTTCCGACCAATGTCGTATAGGAGGCGCCGCCGCCGATGGCGTCTACGCTACCTTCAAGGGGACCGAGTACCGCACCGCTGCCCGAATCGCCCGTCAACTGACGATAATCATAACCGACGACGCCGACGACAAGTCCAGGAGAGACTTCGCGCCCGACCGCCCATTCAGCATGGAAATCGGTCCCGCTTTGATAATCGGTCGTCACATTCTCGAAGTTGAAGGTAACACCGACCGCGCCGTTGAATTGCAGTTTCGACGTTTTCTCGATCCAGGTAAATGCCCAACCCGTATCGATGCCCGGCCGGCTCAAACCGATGATCGGCTGGAAGCCGACGGCATATCGGCCAGACGGCGCAACGACCTGAACATAGGTCAGATGTGCAAAATCCCCGTCTTGCCATCCGAGCTGCATGCGGGTGGTTATGTCACCCAATCCCCAGCCGGCTGTTTCGTCGTGGAAACTGTTGCCCAGAGGCCCGGTTATGGTCGCGCTTAAATCGTTGTGTCCGACCGGGATCGTTACGCCAATTCCCAGATTGCCTCCGAGGACCTTCTGCTCAGGGACGTAAAGCCCGTTCAGAGCTTGTTGAAAAAATCTGACCTTAGCACCGGCCTGCAGGGTGACGTCGCCGAAGGTTACCGGCGTATTGATCTCGCCTTGGTAAAAACCGCTGACCGATGTGATGTAGATTCCAGCCGGCGGCGTTACGCCGGCGCCGAAAGCTGCAGCGCCAAGGCCATAGGTAGAAAAGCCAAATTCGTCGGCATTGGCTTGAGGCATAGCTGCAAGCAGCGCGATGGCGGAAGCCAGAAAGGTAATGGGATTGGCATGCGCGCGCATTCCGAGACCCCCATCTCTGAGAACGCAACAGCTGCGGGACGCTAAACCGAAATGCCGGTTCACGATGTAGCGAGGCGATCACTCCTCTCTCCTTTTTCAATCGCCAGGTAGGCGACGAGGTAGATCCACAACAATGTAAAAACTTCCGCCCAGGGCGGCGCTCAATGCCATCGCCCGCACGATATCACACCTTTCAAATCGCAGCGCCTCCAAGATCGGGGGCGAGCGCTGTTCTGCAGCGGTGGGCTCGAGCAAGTTGGATCGTGCCAACCGCAAATAAAAGGCCGGCCCGCCGAACGCAATTCCGGCGCGTCGGGATCAATGATTTTCCTCCCGAACCGATCCTGCGGCGCGTCCGTCGATCGCCCGCACGCATTTGCCTCTTTTGCGGCCGCACTGGCTTCATGCAGGCAGCAAAATCTGGTACGCCATTGTCGAGTTCAGCATCGAAAAGGAGACCTTGGATTTTTACGACGCGGCGAAGAAGCTTCGAGTATCGCCCGTTCTCGAGCCGCTTAATCGTTGACAACGCTACGCCGCTCTCTCGGTCGCCAGGGGCTGCTAATTCCAGCAGACGGACTCATTGAAGACAGAGCGAAATGACGAAAATCGTCAATGCTTCGCGCGTGGCATTTTCCTCAGTCTAAATTCCACAAAATTTTCAATCCGCGAAATAACGATTGTAAGCCTTTAATCTTGGAGGTTGCTGAGGATGCGCGCGATGGAGGCTGCATGTGCAAACAGCGCGCTGTCCTTGCCCTTGAACCCCATGAGTTGGAGACCCACAGGAAGCCCGTCGACATGCATCCCTGGGAGCGAGATCGCGGGGATGCCTAAGATCGAAGCCGGAATGGCAAAGGTAGGATCCCCGGTTGGAAAGCCGACAGGTGCCGGACCCGACGCAGAAAGCGTCAAACAAACCGCTCCGATCGATGACAGCATTTCGTAGATGCTACGCACGCGCTCTCTTTCGATGAGGCATTCGCCATATTTCTCTTGGGTCATCGTTGCCGCGGATCGCAGCCTTTTACGCATGATGTCGCTGATCTTGGATTCATCAAGATCACGCGCATAGGTATTCAGCGGCCACTGATCTTCCCAGATATTGATAGAGGCTGCCAAGTCGGATGCCGTTGCGAGGGCATCTTCCACCGCCGCAACATCCGCATGGGTGCGCCGCGTATGGACGCGAACGCCAACGTCCCACAAATTCGCGACGAGCTTTTCGATTTCGGCCTTTGCTTCGGGCGAAGCAGCAGTCCAGCCGGCGGTTTCGAGGAGGATTACGGCCTTCGGCGTTACTGCAGGAGGAACCGTCAGCGGTCCTTGCAGGCCTACATGCCCATAATCGCCACCACAGCGCAGCGCCATTTGCCTCCCTACGATCCACAACTCATCAAGGGATGCCGCGAGGACCGTCGTCACGCTGTGGCTCTTGTAGTCGAAGCTGCCGCCACGATTGAGAGCATGGACGCTCGGCTTGAAGCCGTAGCATCCGCAGAAGCTCGCCGGGCGAATCGTCGAACCGATGACTTGGGTGCCGAGGCCCACTGGGATCATGCCACATGCGACGGCCGCGGCGCTTCCGCTGCTCGAGCCGCCAGGCGTTCGGCTCGGATCCCATGGATTTCGAGTGGGCCCGGGGGAGACGGCTGCGAACTCAGTGGTCACCGTTTTTCCGAGCACGATAGCGCCTGCCGATCTCAACGCGGCGACCACCGCAGCATCGCGCCGGGTGTTGCGTCCTTCGAACAGTGGTGAGCCTTCCCCGGTCGGCAGAGCGGCGGTTTCCATGATGTCTTTCACGCCGATCGGCATTCCATCAATCGGCGACGACGGGTCGCCTGCCTGCCACCGTTTGCTTGATTGAAGGGCTGCCTCGCGCGCGCCGGCAATATCAAGAGAGACGAAGGCGGCAATGTCGCTTTCCTTTGCTTCTATCGTCGCCAAGCAGCGCTCCAGATACGCGGACGGGCTGTCGCTGCCATCGCGAAAGGCGGTGACGCAGGAAAGATACGGCCGCATCTGTGGTTTCACTGTTTTCGAGCCCCCAAGTTGCGACATGCTTACGCCACTTCGTCCAGCGTGATTGCCGACGCGCGCTGCTGCATCGCCAGCATGCTAGTCTTCATCAGAAAGGCTCGGGCCGCGGAGGGATCGCTCGCGTCGGATTTCAGCGATTGAAACATGAGTTTTCGCTCTTCCGGGTCCTTGGTCTCCAATCGCTTTTTGTTGGCGATCGTCTGAGCCTGAACGAACTCGATCGAAACCGTCCGACGCTGCAATGAGTAGAGCGACAGAAGTTCATCCGGTTCGCCATTGAGGACAGCGAACAACTTTTCGGATAGATTGGCCGCATCCTGCAGGCCACCGTTGAGACCCATGCCGCCGATCGAATTGTTGACGTGCGCGGCATCCCCGGCGAGCATGACGCGTCCGTGGCGGAACGTTGTCGCGACCCGTTGATGCGTCGTGTAGATGTTGCGGTGAACGACTTCGTAGGGCTTTTGGGAGGGAAAAAATTTCTGCAGGCGCGATTGGACGGCAATGTCGCTCAGGATGATCGACGGATCTATGTTCGGATCGGCGGGGAATACCGCCCGCCAGAGGCCGGGGGGCCCTTCACCAGCGACTTTGAAGCAATTGCACCACTCATCCGGATCGGCAAAGTAGCTTCTCGGGCAATAGCCACGGTGCTCCTCGAAGTCGAACGGCGTCGTAATGACGAGGAAGCGCTCAGGGTACGTGAACCCTGCGAATTCTATCCCGCAGCTCTTGCGCACGACGCTGCGGCCGCCATCTGCGCCGATCAGATAATCACCAGAAATGCTTTTCTCAGTCCCGTCAGCCCGAACGGTGATCGATACGTTTTCGGCGTTCTGGGCTACGCCCAGCACTTCGTGTCCGAAATTGATCTCGACGTTCGCGAGTGCATTGATGCGTCTCAGCAGGATCGCGGTTGTTTTGAATTGCTCGCACTGGATGACGTACGGAAACGGCGTGTCCTGTGAGAGTACGGTATGATCGAACTCCGCGACCAGTTCCTGCGATACGCGATCCCAGAACTGAAAAATAGGAGCGACGAGGCCGACCTGCCGCATCTCGTCGACCAGATCCTCCTTGGCCAAGACTTCCAGCGTCGCGGGATGTGTCGTCGCGGCGCGCGGATCGAGCTGCAACTCGTCATTCAAATCGAATAGGCGCACATTGACGCCGCGTCGTCCGAGGATCAGCGCGCAGAATAATCCGACGGGTCCACCGCCGGCTATGAGCACTGTTTTCCCTACCATTGCGAATGTCTCCAAACTTTGCGCGTGAGGTCTCTGAGCGGTCATGTACGCCATGCAGGCAGCTGCGCTATGACCGCTATCAGCGGGCTGACGCACATGTACACCTCCTGCCCAATTCGTTAGCTATCGAATTATCGTGTTGGGGAAACGACCCTTCGTGTTAAGTGCACTTCGGATCAAACGAATCGCATTGGATTGTTCTGATGACCAAGGCCCCCTCGGTTTTCGATCAGCATCTCGGGCTCATGATTTGGGATGTCGAGAGAGCTATCGCGCGAGAGTTCGCGGTGCGAGCGGCGGCGCTTGGTATAGCATCGGGCCTTACGCCGTTCCTTAGAGTTCTCGAATCGGAAGATGGAATTACGCAACGGGAAATCGCCGATCGGGTCCGAATGCGCGGCTCGACCACAGCGAAAGCGCTGGGCGAACTCGAGAGGGATCGTCTTGTGACGAGGCAACCTTCTGAAGACGACGGTCGCAAGATCATCGTCTGGCTGACGAAAGAGGGGCGCGACCTATGCCGGCGTCTCGAAATCGAGGCGGCATTGTTCAATCGCCGTCTCGTGTCTGGCATCACGCAGAGAGAAGAGAAAGCTCTGCGGCGAGCGCTCTCCAAAATCCGCAACAATCTTTCCTGATGCGTTGCCATCGAACCCGGATCAGGACAGGTTAATCTGGATATCGTCGCCTTCGACGCGGACCGCATAGAGCTTCAGATCGCAGATGATCGGCGCGCCCATGCCGCGTCCGGTCTTCGCTTCGAACCTACCGCCGTGTAAGGGACACTCGAGAACGTCGCCCTCGAGCCATCCGTCGCTCAAATAAGCGTGTGCGTGTGTGCAGACGTTGTTGGAGGCGTAAATTATGCCATCGACGTTGTAGACGGCGATATCGCGATCCCCGACTTTGAGACCGAGAATGGCGCCGGGCTCGACCTCCGATTTTCGAGCAACGGAGATCCAGCATTCCGCCGTGGTTTCAGTCATAGACATTGTCTCTCCTGGTTGAACCGTCATCTGCAAAGTTCTTGCAGTTTGCAGGACTTGTCGGCCAAAAGTCGCGGATCGACCGGTATGGCTTTGGCGATCAATTGACGCGCGAAACGCATTTCCCGGGCATTGTTGATGGAGATTGCCCCGACTGGGATGCCGTCCACGAGTTGGAAGGCGATTGCGTGGCCTTCATCCGGATCGCCTCGCCAGATGAGGCGATCCCAGTCCATGGGATGACCCGCAATCTGCAGATTCATATCGAACTGGTCGGTCCAGAGCCACGGGACCTCAGCAAACGGCACCGCTCTGCCGGCCATCACATTGGCAACCGCGTTTGCTTGATTCTGCGCGTTCTGCCATGCCTCGAGACGTATTTGCCGTTTGAGAAGCGGATTGTAGTGGCGGGTCACGTCGCCTGCAGCGAAGATCGAGGGATCGCTGGTGCGGCCGAACTCATCGACGATGATGCCGTCAGAGACCGCAAGGCCCGCCTCAGCAGCCAATTCATCGTTGGGCACGGCACCGATGCCAGCGATCACCACATCGGCTTCGACGCTCTCTCCATTTGCCAGCTCGATGAGATAGCCGGATCCTTGTCGATGGATGCTCGTTATTTCCGCATGAAACCTGAAGTGGACGCCGCGCGCGGAGTGGAGACGGACGACGATGTCGCCGATGTCCTTCGGCATGACGCGTCCCATCGGGCCGGCCGACGCTTCGAACACTTCGACCGCGCAACCGAGCTTGGTTGCTGTCGCGCCGATTTCGAGGCCGATAAAACCCGCTCCGATGATTGCGATCTTACGCTCTTCGGTCAGCCGGCCTCGGAGCAGGAACGTATCATCGATGCCGCGCAGATAAATAATGTCTGGACCGGCGTCTCCCCCTACGGTCAATTTCCGTGCGCGGGCCCCAGTAGTTAGAAGCAGCTTATCGTAGGAGAATGTCTTTCCGTCTTCGCTGACGACAACTTTTCTGCCAGGGACGATTTCCACGACGTGCGTGTCGAGCTGCAAATCGACTTGCGCTTCCGAATACCAGTCCTCAGCTCTGAGAAAGAGCGTCGTTGGGTCCGCTTCACCCGAGAGGACGCCTTTCGAAAGCGGCGGACGCTCGTAAGGAAGATGGATCTCCTTTCCGATGAGGGTGATCCGCCCTGCGAAGCCAGCGCTCCGCAATGCTGCTGCAGCGCAACCTCCCGCATGGCCGGCACCGACGATGACGATCGACTCGCCGCTCACCCGATTCCTCGCATTTTCAAGCACGAAAAAAGATCCCGGAGCACACGTAAGGGATCGTAAATGCGCAGTCAATGTGAAACATCACTGACATTTATAGTGCACGAGATTCCGCATTGCGCCCGCTCGAAACTGGCTGTAACTAATTTAGGCATATGCCTGTGATATTTTTGGGCAGAGGGACATGATGCGGACGGCACAACGAACGAAGAAAGCCCCGACCGGCCCATCGGGCCGCGCGGCACGAAAGCCCTATGTTTCATTGCGCGATAAGGCTTACGAGACCATCAAGCACAAAATCATCACGTGCGCCTATCCACCGGGAGACTGCATCAACGAAACGCTCGTGGCTGACGCGATCGGCGTCGGGCGGACGCCCGTTCACCAGGCCCTCGATCGGCTCCGTCTGGAAGGAATGGTCGAGGTAATGCCGCGCAAAGGCATCATCGTGAAACCGATTATTCTGTCTGCCGTCATGCAGATGGTCGAGGTGCGGATCGCCAATGAGTGTCTATGTGCACGATTGGCGGCTGAGCGGGCAAGCGACGACGACATTCGCGCACTCCATCTCATTGCAAAGCGTGCGCGTGCGGCGATCGGCAAGCGCGACATCAATACGATGATGTCGCTGGATCGGGAGTTCCATACAACGCTGGCCCAAGCCGCCAAAAACGACGAACTGGCAGATATCTTGCGGCGCCTTCACGAACAGTCGCTGAGATTTTGGTTTATCTCATTCAAGAATGATCATCACGAGTCTTTCCAGGATCAGCACGAGGCCGTGATCGACGCAATAGAGCGCCGCGATCCCGAGGCGGCGGCGAAGGCGATGCGGCAGCATATTGAGGCTTTCCGCGCGAGCGTTGTCCGGAATTCCTGAGCTTTGTCGCTGGGTCGGGTTCGAGCGCTGGAACCGGCGCAAAGAAAGTTCGATCGATCGCGGCCTGAAACGATTCAAGGTGGTCGCGCATAGCCCGACCTGCGCGGTCTTCATCTTTGGCGCGGATGGCTTCGAACACGGCTTCATGCTCAGAGGAAATTTCAGCAAGGCGAGATGGCGCGCTCGCGACGACGAACCAATAACCCAGGGCCCGCTCATGAAGGCCGGACAGAATGTCCTGAAGCACCGCATTGGCAGATATTCGGGCTATCGTCGCATGAAATGTCCGGTCGAGGAGCACCAGCCGCTCGATGTTTCGCAGCGCAGTCCAGTGTTCCGCGCGGGCAATCAGCGCGGATAGCTCATCTACGTCATTTGGAGTTGCGTGCCGCGCTGCGAGCCGGGCCGAGAGCTCTTCATTTATGACGCGCGCTTCCGTCAACCTCAGGACTTCCTGCGGACCGATCGGCCGGACGATTGATCCGCGGCCAGGAATGAACTGCACGAGCTTGGTTAGCGTAAGTTCCTCGAGCGCTTGATGCGTCGGGGTTCTCCCGATGCCGAGCTCTTTCACCAGCGCCCGCTCGTTGATGTATTCGCCCGGTTTTATCCTGCGGGTCGCAATCAGATCACGGATGCTGCGGATGGCGAGTTCGCGCAAACTTGTTCTGCTGGCTTTGTCCGTCTTGTTTCGCACGATCGAAAACCTCGCTTGGTGGTAGCGCGCGGCGGGCTCGCGGGAAGAAACGCGAACACTGCCAGTAATGCATGATTTGTGAGCGATTGGAGATGACGAAATAGGCGTTGAATCGCGATGCGAGGTCGCTTGATTTGCGCAAGGGAATGACCTACTGTGACGTATCAGTGAAATACCACAGGCGCATAAATGACAGTTTCGTCCGTCGGCGGCCCGCGCTGGGTCGATATCGCTAGAGGTGAGGTCAGCCGCGAGGTCTTCGTGGATGATCAGATTTATCGCTCTGAAATTGAGAAGATTTTCAATCGGACATGGGGGTTCCTTGCACACGAGACGGAGATCCCCGCTCCGGGCGATTATGTCGTTCGTAAGCTTGGGATCGCGGAGATCGTGGTCGCGCGCGATCGGCAGGGAAACATCCAGGCGTTCCTTAACAGTTGCCGGCATCGAGGGGCGCAGGTGTGCCGCGCCGACTCGGGCAACGCGAGAAACTTTGTGTGTCCTTATCACGGTTGGACATATGACCAGACAGGCGCGCTGCTCACGACGACATTCGACAAGCATCTGCCGAAAGACATCGATATGTCGGCGCTTGGCCTGCCGAAAGTGCCGCGTCTCGAAACCCACAAGGGTTTGATCTTTGGATCGTGGAATACCGAGGTCGCACCGCTCTCGAACTATATCGGTGAGTTTGCGTGGTATCTCGATCCCTTCCTCTCGAGAACGCCGGGCGGCATGGAGGTGCTCGCGCCTCCGCATCGTTGGCGGGTGAAGTGCAATTGGAAGGTGGGCGCGCTGAATTTCGTAGGCGACGCGCAGCATATCCTCACGACCCATGTCGGCCCGCTGACGCTTGATCCCGTCCGAGCTGCGCGTGCCGGATTCGCGACGGCCGCCGAGAATAGTTTTCAGGTCGTTGATGATGCGGGTCACGGTTGCACGCTGACCTACCTCGCGCCCGGACTGCCCGAGAACTCATACCAAACCCATCCGAAGGATCTGGAGGCGCTTTACCGTGATAGCCTGCAGCCTGGGCAACTCGAAATGCTCAGCAAGCTCCGCGTTATCGTGGGTACCATTTTCCCCAACCTTTCCTTCATCGAGACGCAGGTCGGCCCAGAAGAGAAGGCTGTCATCATGCGGCAATGGCAGCCCTTAAGCGGAACGGACATGGAGATCCGCAGTTGGATCCTTGCCGAACGGGAAGCGACACCGGAATATAAGAGCAATGTTTTGAGGAAAGGCTTCCACAATTTCGGCGCGGCTGGCGTCTTCGAGCAGGATGACGTCGAGCTGTGGGCCTCAGCGACTCTTGCGAGCGACAATTCGATAGCGAAGCAGTTTCCGTACAGTTTCCACACCGCACTCCCTTATCTCGATAAACCCGACGAGTCGCATCAGGGCCCGTGCAAGGTGTTCAGGCCTGCAGACACGGAAGTCGCGCAGCTCGAATTCATGCGGCGGTGGGGTCAGCTCATGGAACCGGTCGCATAAGGGGTTTGCCAGTGGAGACGGTCAACGGCATTATGACGGACGAAGATATCCGCCTGCTTAAAACGATTGAACAGTTTCTATATCGAGAGGCGCGGATCCTCGATAATCGGGACTACGAGGCCTGGTTCGGCATGTTGGCGGATGATGTCCGTTACGTCGTGCGCGCACAAGAAATGCGCGACGCCGGAGCAAAAGGAGTGAGCTTCGCGCTCATCGACGAGCAACGCAGCGATCTCGGCTTGCGGATCGACCAGATAAGAAACCCACGGCTGTCGCGAGCGGAAAATCCTCCGTCCCTTTCGCGGCGAATGATTTCCAATATCGAAGTCGTTGGCAAGGGGCCCGATCATTCGGTCAATGTCGTCTCCTGCATCATGGCCCATCGCGCGCGCGGAAATGTTCCGCAGGGCGGACTCTACGTTGGGCAGCGTGAAGACATTATCCGCATGACTTCGGACGGCCCGCGCCTCGCACGACGCGACGTCGTTCTCGATCAAGCGATTCTTTTCGACGGCGCATTGACGACAATCCTCTAGGCGGCAACGTGTTGCCGGATGCAAGAAAAATGGAAGCGGTCCAGATAAGGTTGGGCATCGCTGGTCTTGGACTGGCCGGCGCCTTCATGATACGCGCCGCCGCGGTGCATCCTCATTTTTCGTTGGTCGCCGGCATGGATCCGCAGGCCGCGCCGAGAGAAGCGTTCGCGCGAGATTTTAGTGCGCAAATCTATTCGGACTTCGAAAGTCTGTGTGCAGACCATTTTGTCGACGTCATCTATATCGCTTCGCCCCACCGGTTTCACGCTGATCAGGCGGTGCGGGCGCTTGAGTGCGGTAAGCATGTCCTTGTCGAGAAGCCGTTGGCGCTGAACCTCGCGGACTGTGATCGCGTGGTCAACGCGGTTGAACGATCACAACGTGTGCTGATTGTCGGTCATAGTCACGGATTCGATCCGAACGTCCGAAAAATGCGCGAGATCGTCACCTCGGGCGAGCTCGGCCGCGTGGCGATGGTGCTCGCATTCAATTACACCGACTATGTCTATCGACCCCACGGTCCGGATGAATCGAATCCCGAGTTGGGTGGTGGCGTGGTCTTCAATCAAGTGGCGCACCAAGTGGAGATCGTTCGTGCGATAACGGGTCAGAAAATTACGGCCTTGCAAGCGCGCGTCGACCGCTTAGACCCCGGAGTTCCGACCGATGGGGCATCCATGGCATTTTTGGAGTTCGATGGCGGCGCCACCGCGTCGCTCACCTATAGCGGATACGGATATTTCGACAGCGACGAGTTTCACGACAACGTGTCCGAAGGAGGCACCCTCAAGAGTGGCGGCCACATGTTTCGCCGGTTGAGCGGGGCGAAACATCAGGATGAAGGCGCCATCCGCAATTTGGCATATGGCGCGCGCAGCCTTCCGATTGAGCAGCCGTTCCTTCCCCATTTCGGAGTGATCATCGTGACGTGCGAACGAGGAGATATCCGCATGTCGTCGAACGGCATACTGATTCACGACGGGAATGGTACGAGGCATATCGAGGTTCCGCGAGGCGTCGGCCGCCCGGGGCAAGGCGATGCGCTTGATGCTCTTTGGGACGCCGTCCGAAACGGGAAGCCGTGCATTCATGACGCCGAATGGGGGCGCGATACCGTCGCGGCGCTGCTCGCCATTCAGCGTTCGGCGAAATCCGCATCGCGCGTCGAGCTTGGGCGGGATCTTTCGCATGTTGCGTGAGCCCAGTCGTTATCCCCACGTTCCTTATCCATCGAGACCGAGACTTGTTTGGCCGAATGGTGCGCGCATCGCGGTTTGGGTGGTGCCTAATATCGAGTTCTATGAGCTTGATCCGCCGACTGGACCGGTTAGACCCGCATGGCTGCGGCCAACGCCGGACGTCCTAGGGTACTCCCTTCGTGATTACGGCAATCGTGCAGGGATTTGGCGTATTTTCGAAGCGTTGGACCGCCACGGGATCCGCGCATCTGTTTCGCTCAACGCTGCTGTCTGCGAGCATTTGCCGGAAATTGTCCAAGCGTGTCTCGATCGGGATTGGGAACTGTTCGCGCACGGGATTTACAATACTCGCTGGATCTATGGCATGAGCCCGAACCAGGTTCGCGAGGTCATCAAGGACAGCGTCGAAACTATTCGTGCTTTTTCAGGCAAGCCTGTGCGGGGTTGGTTGTCGCCTGCGGTCAGCAGTACAGAAGACTTTTTCGATCTGCTGCCGGAGTTCGGTATCGATTACACGATCGACATGGTGCACGACGACCAACCAACGCCGATTTGCGTGAAGTCTGGAAGGCTGATCAGCATACCGTATTCGAGCGAGACCAATGATATTCGCGTGATGGGGATGCGCGGATATTCCCCGGCGGATTGGGCCAAGATGCTCAAGGCGGCTTTCGATCGCCTTCACGAAGAAGGGGAGGAAAGCGGGACGGTTTTTTGTATTCCGCTTCATCCTTACATCGTCGGCCAGCCGCATCGCATTGCGGCCCTCGAAGACGTCCTCGGCCATATCAAGTCACGCGACGGCGTTTGGTTCGCAACGGGCAGTGAGATCGCCGATTGCTACTACGAGACGTTCTACGCGGCAGCAATGTCGACAGCCGGAAGCGTCCGGTCATGATCGGCGACGAATATCTCCGGTACGCGAAACGCGGTCGAGGCCTCGATCACGACTGGTTTTCTTACCAGCCTCCGGCCATGAGGCCGCGTCTGAGGTGGCCGGCATCCACGCAAGTGGCGCTGTGGATCACCGTGCCCCTGGAGGTCTTTCCGCTCAGCGGAAGCAACGCACCGTTTCGTCCAACGGGTGCGCTCGATCGTCCTTATCCTGATTTCTGGGGGTATGCGGCGCGCGACTATGGATTGCGCGTGGGAATTTTCCGGCTGCTCAAAGCTCTTGATCGGTACGGAATTTGCGCGACCGCAGCTGTCAACGCGGAAGTTGCCCGCAGAGCCCCAGACCTGATCAAAAGCCTCTTGATGCGCGATTGGGAAATCATGGGAAGCGGCATAAATATGGCGACGCTTCATCATGGCGGCTTGGATAAAGCGGATGAAGCGCAGCAGATCAGTCAGGCGCTTGACGTCCTGCGGCCCATGTGCGGAGACATCGTCGGATGGCACTCGCCGGGGCATTCTCAGTCCGCGCACACGATGGAACTGTTGGCCGGACAAGGCATCCGTTATGTCGCCGACTGGGTCAATGACGACCTTCCGTACGATTTCCATACCGCGAACGGCGACGTCGTCGCCATGCCTCTTTCCTATGAGCTCGCCGATCGGACAGTCCTGCTCGAACACGACCGCACAATCGACGAGTACACCGCTATGGTGACCGCTGCGGCACGACGCTTCCAACTGGAAGCGTCGAATGAAGCCCGTATCCTGTCGATCTCAGTATCCCCTTGGATCATCGGCTATCCGCATCGGATAGCGGCATTCGAACAGCTGCTAGAAGATCTTGTGATGGACGGACGCGTTTGGATCGCGCGTGGCCGCGACATCTTTCAGTCCTACCAATCTCAAATGTCAAAATCCGACAGCGTTGCTGAGGCGTGAATATGGAAGCGAAGATCATGTCTGAAACCGCCGTCCGCGAGGATCGCCACAGCACCGCGCATTATTTCCTGGAGGGCTTGAACGAGATCGGCATCGACTATCTCTTTTGCAATCTTGGTACTGACCACGCGCCGATTATCGAAGAGATGGCTCTGTGGCAGGCTTCCGGCCGCAAGATGCCGAAGGTCGTTCTTTGCCCTCACGAGAATACGGCCGTCCACATGGCTGGCGGCTACGCTCTGATGACAGGCCGCGGACAAGGCGTGCTCGTCCATGTCGATGCCGGAACGGCGAACGCATCCATGGGGCTTCACAATTTGCTTCGCTCACGCATTCCCGTGCTTCTGATGGCCGGTACCGCGCCGTTCACAAGCTTCGGTGAACTGACCGGCTCCCGAGACACGTACGTGCATTTCGTGCAGCAGCCGAACGATCAGGGCGGCCTCGTGCGACCTTACGTTAAGTGGGAATACACGCTGCCATCAGGGGTGATCGCCAAGCAGGTGCTTCGCCGGGCGTCGGCCGTCATGGGGAGCGAACCGAAGGGGCCTGCATACCTGATGCTTCCCCGAGAGGTGTTGGCCGACGAATGGAAGGAGAGCGAGGTCCACTCGTATCCCGAAGGGCGGTTCGGCACGACGGAAGTAGAGGGAACCGATCCGGACTTGGTCAGCGAGCTCGCCAAGAAACTCCTGGACGCCGAGAACCCGATGCTCATCACGCAATACGCGGGCCGGGACCCCGAAGCGTCGAGTGCCATCGCTGCGTTGGCGGAATATGCGGGCATTCGCGTCATCGATTATCTATCGGTGAACAATATTTCTTGGACCTTCCCCGGCTTTGGCGGTTTTCAGCCGAAGGGCCTGAACAAGGTCGACGTCGGGCTGCTTGTCGACGTGGAAGTGCCGTGGTTACCCTCGACATATAAAGATAACCCCGAGACCTACTGGGCTCACGTCGATATCGATGTGCTGAAGACGGCCTCTCCAATGTGGCCGTTTCCCGCGAACATTAGAATGCAGGGCCGTAGCGCGAAAATCCTCGCGCAACTCTTGTCGGCGCTGCGCAAGCGCGAGACGCTGAAATTCAGGTCCGCCGCAAGCAAGCGTTTCGCGGCGCTGAAACAAGAGCAGATCGAAAGAGAACAAAGTTATGCGCAGCTTTCCGCCGATCCCGGTTCGGAGGGTTTCATCAATCCGCACTTCATCTGCGCGGCGCTGGGCGAGCAGCTGCAAGACGATGACGTAGTGATCAACGAAGCGGTGACGCGGCAATCCGTTCCGACTATGCAGATTCGCCGGCCGCGCTCCGGCACCATGATCAGCAATCCGGGCGGCGGACTTGGCGCATCCGGTGGCTTGGCACTTGGCGTGAAGCTGGCGCTACCAAAAAGCACGGTCGTACAGATCGTCGGGGACGGAACGTTCTATTTCAACAACCCTTCCGCCGTTTTTGCGGTGTCGAAACAGTACAAGCTTCCGATTTTTACGATCGTGCTCGACAATGCGGGCTGGTCGGCGGTGAAGCAGTCGGTGCTACGCGTCTATCCTGACGGAACCGCCAATGAGCAGGACAGCTTCCAGGCGATCCTCGCGCCTGAAATGGACTTCTCAAAGGTTGCGGAAGCTGCCGGCGGCTATGGCGAGCGCCTCACCGATCCGTCGCAGACGAGCGCAGCTATTGCGCGATGTCTGAAGGCCATCCGCGCAGGCAAAAGCGCTCTTCTGCACGCGTGCACAAACAAGCTCTGAACCGGCTCAGAGGGAAATGCTCGAATGATCATCCCAAATAGCGAGCCCGAGCATGTCGGCCTGTTCATCGGAGGCCACTGGCGTGCCGGCAACAGGGAGCTCGAAGTAAGGGACCCCGCGCGTCTTGACGAACTTGTCGGAACCGCGACGCGCGCTTCGGCGGAGGACGTTGATGAAGCGGTGCATGCCGCGAAGACTGCTCAGCCTGCGTGGGGAAAGTTGAGCTTCCGGCAAAGGGCATCCGTTCTCGAAAAAGTTCTGGAGCGTCTGGACCGAGGTTTCGAAGCGCGCGCCATCCTTTACGTGCGCGAAAATGGGCGGACCTTGGCGGAGGCGCGGGGCGAACTGGGTTCGATCGCCGCCAATCAGCGGCTCACGTTGGAGCTGGCCGGGGAACTCGATGAAGGCCGCGCGCTCTCCTTTGAACGCGGCTCTACGCTCATAAGACATATTCCGTTCGGCGTGGTCGTTTCGATTGTCCCTTGGAACGCGCCTGTCACCCTCGCGATGCTGCAGATTATCCCGGCGTTGCTTGCAGGAAATTCCGTGGTGCTCAAACCACCGGAAAGCTGTCCGTTGACGTTGACCCGTACCATTGAGTTATTCGCGCATCTATTGCCGGCAGGCGTTCTGAATATCGTGACCGGCCTCCCCGACGAAATCGGTGACGCGCTTACGACTCATCCGCACGTCGGCAAGATCGGATTCACTGGCAGCATTCGTTCCGCGCAATACATTATGGCGAAAGCCGCCGAGACCATCAAAGGCGTGACGCTTGAGTTAGGGGGCAACGATCCGGCGATCGTGCTGGAGGATGCCGATCTCTCGGAAACGTCCGTCAAGCGCATGGCGGCAAGCGTTTTTCAAAGTTCCGGCCAAGTCTGCATGGCCATAAAACGCATCTACGTGTCCGAAAAAAGAAAAGACGAGTTTATCGATACGTTCCGTCGCGTCGCGGATGGGCTCATCGTTGGTCATGGCTTGGCTGAACGGACGACGATGGGACCTATGCACTCGAAAGCGGGCGTCGACCGCGCCGCGTTCCTTCGCGAAGACAGCGAGAGCCGAGGAGCGCACGTCGCGACGCTTGGATCGCTCGACGACGGAGCCGATATCTCTCGCGGCTATTTTGTGCGGCCCGCCATGGTGACGGGCCTGAGTGACGACGCACCTCTCGTTGCCGACGAACAGTTTTGCCCGTTCGTCCCGATCTTGGGATTCGCGGACGTGGACGAAGTGGTGCAGCGGTCCAACGAAACGCACTTTGGTTTGGGCGCATCGGTATGGGGCCGCGATGCGGACCGCGCGCTGGACGTCGCAAAAAGCCTCGAAGCCGGAACTGTGTTCGTCAATAGCCACGGCATTTCCAGCATCAATCGCCGGGCTCCGTACGGCGGCATCAAGCAAAGCGGGATCGGCCGCAAGGCCGCGTTGGAAGGTATCAGCGAATATCTCCAACTGCAGACCCTCACGATCGCGCGCTAACAGCGTCCGTCAAACCGTTCGGAGGCCGCCCGTGCCGAACAAGTGCGCGGTTCTGTGCGCAAGAACTAATCCTCTGCCCAAAATTTAGAACGTGATCAAAAATAATTCCAACGAACAGCGCTTGTCGGTTGACTGTAAAATATCAGTGATGTTTCACTGTCTAAAAGAAGGTCCCGTCTGGAGCTTGATATGACTGCGAAACAAGAAACGACAGTGCTCAAGGGAGCTCACGTAATCGATCCGGCGAACGGTATCGATCAGGTCACCGACATCATGATCCATGAGGGCCGCATTGCGGGCGTCGGCGAGCATATCATAGCGGACGACGCCACGGTCGTCGATCTTACGGGCAAGTATCTGTCTCCCGGCTGGATCGACATGCACGTCCATGCTTACGGCACGCTTGGCTTCGCCGACCCTGACACCGTGGGCGTATATCAGGGCGTCACGTCCTTCGTCGAAGCGGGCGGTCCCGGAATTGGTACGCTCGACGAGTTCTTCGCGTTGATGACGGACCTTGAAACCGACCTTTACGTGGGACCTTTCATCCGCCCATTGGGCCTGCTCGGGCTCAACTTCATTGAGGGCGATGTTCGCACGTTGGGTGACGTGCCGATCACCCGGTGGGTAGATACCGCGAAGCAGCATCGCGACCGGATCCGCTACATCAAGTGCAACGCGATGGGCGACTACGGCCCTGGCACGCTGCATGTGACGAAAGGATTGGCGCAGATTCTCGGCGTGCCGCTTTACATGCACATCGGCGAATTCCAGCTCCAGACGCCGGATCCCGTGCTTGCCTACGAAGCATTCAAGATCGCCGAGAAGGGTGACATGATCACCCACATCTATCACGGCAATCTCGGTCAGATCATTGATGACGAGGGCAAGATCATGCCCGTCGTGACTGACGCGCTGGAGCGCGGCGTGCTTTTCGACCTTGGATTCGGCGGCTACAATTTCTCTTGGGACATCGCGGAAAAGGCGTTCGCGCAGGGCATTGTTCCCTACACCATCAGCTCCGATCTCCAGCAATTCAATGTCATCCGGCCGGTACAATCGCTCGCCAACGTGCTGAGCGTGATGATGCACCTGGGCATGCCTTTGAAACAGCTGATCGAGTGTGTGACCGTCAATTCTGCCAAGGCAATCTCGCTCGCCGATCGCGCGGGCGATCTATCGGTCGGAAAGCCCGCCGATATCACCGTGTTCGAAATCGAGGGCGGTCGCTTCGAGCTAATGGATTGCTACACTCAGACGCGCACTGCCGACAAACGCGTCATGCCCGCGATGACGTTCAAGAACGGCAAGCGTTTCGACGCCGATATGACGCGCGGTCAAGCGGAATCGAACTGGTTTCTCCAGATCGCGGAAGACCATATCCCGGATGCCACGGCGCAGCTTTCGGAGCGCCAGCTTGCGTTTCTCGGAAAGCTCGGCACGGCGCTTTCCGAAACCGATTGGGAGCTTTCATCCGCCGAGAGGCTGGACATTCCAAAAGCTTTGGAGCTGCAGGCGCTGTTTCATCGCGTGAGAGAGCAAAGCGATCTCCCGCTGCGAGAAGCGCTGCGTGCCGTGTACGATTCCTTCGTCGATAACAAGTTCACCATGCAGATCGGCCTATTCTTGATGCGCCTCGAGCGGCCGTTCGCGCTTTCGAGAATGGCGGAGATGGCGGCAAAACGGCCTCATCTGGCAGCGTAAGAACGCGCGCATCGCCTGCAACCCATCAGGACCATCCAAGAATGACGACAATGACAGAGCACGCATGGCAAGCATTAAAAGGCGTTAATGCCGAAACTGCGACATTCCCCGCGAGAGCAAGTTTCGAAGGAGAGGGTATCGTCGTCTTTCGAACCAAAGATGGATACCGCGGTACTCAACGGGCTTGTCCGCATATGCAGGCAACCATGCTCAACGGTGAACTCACGGCGAACGACACGATGGTCCGGTGTCCGCTGCATGTGTTTACCTTCAAGTTGTCGGATGGAAAGGGCGTCAATTGTGCTGGATTCAGGATCAAAGTGTACGAGGTAAGACGGGAAGGCGAAACACTTTACGCACGCCCGGCGGCCATCTGATCGCTATTACGGTGCCCGGGGAAACGAGATGACGGCTGTAGATGTGAAGCCAAATGCGAATTTCGCCCATGAAAGCATCCGAGCGCATAGGCGAAGAGCAAACCGCAATCTGGCGATTTACGTTTCCCGGTTCGCCATTCTCGTCGCGATTCTCGCAACGTGGCAGTTTGGCGTATCAGACGCATCGCTTCCCTACTTCAGTCGCCCGACACTTATTGCCGGGCGGCTTGCCGAGCTCTTAAGCGGAGAGACGATCTATCGCCACATCTACGTGACGCTTACCGAGATCGTGTTGGGCTACGTTCTGGGCGCACTCATCGGCTTGGTTCTGGGTTTTGTCCTTGGCCGATCTCCATTTCTCTCGTCTGTCCTTCAACCCTACATCATGGCGCTCTACAGCATTCCGAAGATCGCGCTGGCGCCGGTATTCATCGTCTGGCTTGGGCTTGGAATAGCTTCGAAAGTTGCCGTCGTTCTGCTGTCCTCGTTCTTTCTCGTATTTTTCAATACGTATTCCGGACTGCTTGGAGTGAATGAGGAATTTGTTCGCCTCGCCCGGCTGATGGGCGCGTCGTGGACGCATACGATTGGTCGCGTGGTGCTTCCTGCCGCGGCGCCGCAGATCTTCATCGGGCTCAAGACCGCGGTGCCCTATGCGGTCATCGGAGCGGTCATTGGCGAATACATCGGCGCGAACGAGGGTTTGGGCTTCTTCATCCTATACGCCTCGCAGACTTACGACGTCCCCTCGCTATTCTCGGGCATCATACTACTGGTGTGCATCGTCTTCGTCGTGAACGTGGGCCTTACGCGGATCGAACGCCGCTTCATGCATTGGCGCAATTTGGGACCGCAGACGCTCACCTTCTGAGCGGCCGACTTGGGTTTAGCTACATCTATCGAGGGGAGTACAGTGCAATGATTGGACGTCGCCTTGTGATCAAAAGCGGGGCCGCCGTCGTGGCGTCGCTTGCTGTTCCGGCCTTCAGATCGCTCGCTGCCGATGGATCGGCATCGACGGCGCAGGGCGTCTATTCTGCACCCGGCCTTTCGTTCGCGGCGCTGTTCCTGGCGAACAGTCTCGGAACGTGGAAGAAAAACGGCCTCACCGCAGACGTGAAGCAGGTCCACGGCGGCCCGCTCGCGATGGCGTCTTTGATGAACGGTGAGAGTGCCTTCGCGGCGGTCGCATCTTCCGATCCCGTTGTAAGTTGGGACAAGGGAATCAAAACCCAGGCAGTCGCGGTCTTCACAGGATCGCTGGCGCTGCAGATGACCGCTCATAAGGACTGGCTTGCGAAAGTCGGCAAATCTCCCGAATCCCCGGTCGAAGATCGGATCAAAGCTCTGAAGGGCGCGCGCATCGGCGTCGCCACGATCGGCGGCGGTCCCGCTCAGTATCTACGGTATGTCCTGAGAAAAGCCGGCATTGATCCCGACCGCGACGCGACGATCGTCGCGACCGGCTTCGGAGCGACGAGAATGGCTGCGCTTCGCACGAAGCAGGTCGACGTCACGATTGGAGATGCGCCGGAGGCCGATCAGGTTGCCGACGAAGGTTTCGGATCGCTCTTTATCGACCTTGGCAATGACATGCCGGAATTCCGCGAATTCGCATATACCGTGCTCTCTGTCCTGCCTGAGACGGCGGATAAAAATCCGGAGCTTGTTCGGCGTATAGCGCACTCGATCAAAGATGCGAACGAGACGATCCATAGTGACGTGGACGCTGCTGTGCAGGTTCTCGTCGGGATCTACAATAACAAGGTCGACCCAAAGATCCTGAAACGCGCCATCTTGCGAGATCAAAACGCATATACGCCGGGTTGCCTCATGACTCAGGCGATGTGGAATAATAATTTCAACGCGGCGCTCGCCACGAAAATGATTTCGACCAAACCGCCTTCAGTAGAGGGTCAGTTCTGGACGAACAAGTATCTCAGCTAGCGCTGGCTCGTGGAAGATTTGTGCGCCGAGAAAGGTTTTCCCGCCGATGTTGAATAAGAACGATTTCTCGGGTCCAAGCGATGTTGCGCTCGCGTTCAGAGATGTCAGCCTGAACTTTGGACAGGGCATAAAATCCGTTCCGGCCATCGATCGCGTCAACTTCGATGTCCTTAACGGAAAGGTCACGACCGTTGTCGGGCCGTCGGGATGTGGAAAAACGACATTGCTGCGCCTGGCGGCCGGAATGGTGCCCGCGTCGGGAGGCGAAGTCTTGCATGACGGCGCGCGGGTGAACGGACTTAACACCCGTGTTGGCTTCGTCACGCAGGACAGTAACCTTTTTCCGTGGTTGACCGCCCTCCAAAATGTCGAGTTTCCCCTGATTGCTCGCGGCGTTCCGAAGGATGAGCGCCGCGAGCGCGCGCATCGTTGGCTGAAGCTGGTCGGGCTGACCGGGTTTGAAAATCACTACCCGTCGCAACTCTCAGGTGGAATGCAGAAACGTGTGTCGATTGTCCGCACGCTCATTTACGAGCCGAACGTCGTCTTGTTCGACGAGCCTTTCGGTGCGCTGGACGCCCAGACCCGCATGACACTGCATCACGAGCTGCTCGAACTCTGGAAGCAGAAAAACAGCACAATGCTGTTCATCACGCACGATCTCGTCGAAGCGATCACGCTCTCGGACCAGATCATTATCATGACGAGACGGCCGGGCCGCGTGAAGCAGATCTATCAAGTGCCGTTGGCGCGCCCGCGCAACGTTTTCGAGATATATTTGGAGCCGGGATTCGACGAAGCTTATTCTGCACTTTGGGAGCACTTCAAATCCGAGATTGTACCGGGGTGAGCGAAGCCGGCGCGGTCCGATCGCGCCCGCATTGATCGTGACGATCAGGCTGCGTGAGCAGCCGGGCGGAACCGATCGCCCAAACGATCGAAGATCAGATAATGGCCCTTGAACCAGGGCTCTTGGGCAAGTCGGGCCCGCCATGGCGTTTCTCTTGCCCGTTTCCTGGCGTCCGATTCCAGAACTTCTCGATCCGAGAGGTAGTGCAGTGCAAGTCGATTGTACCGGCCGGGCTCGCCGTCGTAGATTTCGAAGCGCCTCACACCGAGCCAACGTTTGTCTTCGAGCAGAATCGGAACATGGTCCTCATCATACCAGGAATCGAATTCGGAAAGTTTTGACGGCGGTACATCGAAAAAGACCGGATAGAGGACCGGAGAATCGACGAACCCGGAATTTCCGTTGTCACGCGAAGAAATTTCCCTCGCGAGATATCTCGTAAAGCCACTGACTGCGCCGAGCATTTCTCTCGTTTCCGGAGAAGGATTGGATTTTATTTCTTTGTAACGCGGCGTCTGAAGCGCGGTCTCCGTATCCATTTCATAGACGGCAAGATAATTTCGCTCGTTGCCGTCACGATAGCGCTGCGCGCTTGTGAACCCCGGAGCGTTCATGCGCAGCGGTATGTGATGCTCGTCGTACCAGCGGTTGAAGCGCTCTTCGACATCCTGTGGTGGAGTCATTTCAGAAAACAGAATGGCTCGAGACTGAGGCGCCATGAATCTCTCCGGACGTATTGCTTGACAGTGTGAAAGCGTCTCGCCAAATTCCGCGCATTCCGATAAGTTGTCAAACAATCAGTGAGTAAGACGAAAAGCGAGAAACGGGGCGATGCAATTGAACATCAGGCGGATGAGCACGGTAACCGAGGATCGATTTGAGGAAGCCGGCAAACCAGCGAGCCCTATGCTCAGAAAATTGGCCGTCATAGCTGTCGTCGAAAATCCGTTCGTCGGGCGGTACGTCGAGGATCTTTCTCCCATGATCGAGGTCAGTAGCGCGATTGGGGCACAGATGGCGAAGCGGGCGATGGAAGCGTTCGGCGGCCTCACGGTCGAAGGATACGGCAAGGGCGGCATTGTTGGTCTCTCCGGAGAGCAGGAACACGCGAACGCCCTCCTCACAACGACCTTCGCAACTCCGTTCCGGGACCTCATCGGGGACGCCCCCGCGTGGATTTCATCGATGACCAAAGTCGCGGCGCCGGGATCTATGATCGATATTCCGATGAACGCCACGACTGACGTATACGTGCGATCGCACTACAACGGTATGTCGTTGGTCCTCCCGGATACACCGATGCCGGACGAGATCGCGCTCATCTTCTGCGTTGCAAATCGCGGCCGCATTAATGCGCGCGTCGGAGGGATGACGTTCGAAGAGTCGAAAGCGGCCCTTCGCAAGCATCCAGTTCGCATGAAAGCGATGGGCGGGGTCAGTGGCTCTCACCCGTGAACATTTGAGTAATGCGCGATTTCGCGACCCGCGCTTTGCGCACGGTCTCAGGCGTGTTTCGGCTTCGGCCTACGAAGCGGGGGGTGCCGTCGGTTATGACGGCTCCTATCCCCATGATATCGCCATTCCGGAGTGCGGATAGCGCGTCGTTCTGCGAGCCTCCGAGACACGCATCGGCCAAGACGATGTCGGCGTCGCGGCCTTCGGCGATGATGCCGCTATTCAAACGATAAGCTCGCGCGTTGTTGCCGGTGGCCATCGCGATCGCGATTTCGGGCTCGACCTGGCCAAGTGAAGACAGATGGCTCATCGTATACATCATGCCGAGTGGCATAATCCCGCTGCCTGTTGGTGTGTCGGTTGCAATCAGAAGCCTGTCTTGACGTCGCGCCGACTTCAGAAGGTCGGCTACCAATAACGTCGTACGTAGATTGCCGGCAGTACAGACCTGCATGGCGACGTCGGTTTCGTTCACGAGCCGCGGAAAATCGCTATCGGGCATTGCGATCGGACCGCCATTCACATGATAGGAGACATGCGGCTGCATCTTGATGAGGTGGTCGGCCCAGATTCCTGACGAGCCGGGTATCGACGAGCCACCTGTATGGACCATCGTGACCATGCCATGCTCTTTGGCCATCTGAACGTATGGTGCGTAGTCATAAGGCGTCGCGAACGCACCAAATCCGGCCTTCGCCAACCAGACGCCCTCGGCGGCGAGTTCAACGAAGTCTGAGTTCGTGAGACCGGGTTCTAGGATAATCGAACCTGCGTGCACGCGCATGCCGCCGGGTCGATAGGTTTCGAACGATTTGCGGGCAGCGATAGCCAAGGCTTTGACTCCTGCGGGATCCCGCGGGCGGCCCGGCACGTGCACCTCTGAAGCGCTGATGGAGGTCGTTACGCCGCCGTGCGCATAGCTTTCCAAAAAGCCGACCGTCTTCTGACGCGGCGTATAGTCGCCGAACGTGATGTGCACGTGGGAGTCGATAAAGCCGGGCATCGCCATCATGCCCCCCGCGTCAATGGCAACGTCGCTGGAGTCATCCTGACCTGACCCGACGGAAAGGATTTCACCGTTCTCCATCACGATCGTGTCGCCTGCGATGACGGGCGCGCCCATGTCGCCGCTCAAGATTTTCCCGATGTTGAAAATCGATACCTTCATGTCCTCAAGTCCGTCCAAGTTCGAGCGATGTGCCGGTGCGGCGAGGATGCTCTGTGCTCTTTTCGCTCGCAAAGAGCAAAGAAGAAGCACCCAATCGCCCCAATTATTGTCAGATCCGTGGTGATTTTAGATTGTCAGACGATTTGTCAAGTCTTTAATTTGTATCCCGATGATGATTGAGCGAGGTAGGGCATGCAGCAGCCGGTTCAAGAGGGATTCGATCACGTAAGATTTCTGGATGGGCTAAAGTTGAACCGAAGGCATGGGACAGTCTTCGCTGTATGCGCGGCGGGCTTCGCCTTCGACGCCCTGGATTTCCAGATCATGGCCATGGCGGCGCCCTCAATCCTGAAAGAATGGAATCTAAAACCTCAACAGCTGGGGTTCATCCTGTCGGCGACGGGCGCTGGAATGCTCCTCGGGGCTTATCTGTTTGGCATTCTTGGTGACCGCATCGGCCGCCGCCGAGGCTTTCAGATCACGATAGCCATTTTTGCGATTTTCAGTGGTCTTTGCGGCCTTGCCCAAAATATGAACCAGCTGATCGCGCTGCGTTTCATGACCGGAATTGGTATCGGGGGGTTCATTCCGATCGATACCGCGATGATGTCGGAATACATGCCAGCGCGCCGCCGCGGCCAATTGATGGCCTGGTTCGCATTGTTTTTCCCGGTCGGCGGATTGATCGCCGCATTTGCGGCGAGGAGCATCGTTCCGGACTGGGGATGGCGCGCTCTATTCGCAGTCGGAGTCACTCCCGCGCTTCTGGTGTTTATCGTTCGCGCCTTTGTACCCGAAAGCCCACGTTTTCTTCTTTCGAAAGGGCGCGTCGAAGAGGCCGAGCGTTCAATTCGCTGGATATCCCGCGGCGCTAGTCCTGAGCGCATTTCAGAGAGCACTCCGGTGCTTGAAACCCCTTCGGCACGGATTTCCGAACTCTTCGGAGCGACGTATCTCAAGCGCACCGTGATGCTCACAGGTGTTTGGTTTTTCTGGGCGTTCTCCTACTTCGGCCTCATACTGTGGCTCCCCTCTATTCTCACGCGCTTCAAGGGTTTGTCCACTGCCGAAGTCTTCGAATACCTCATCGGATTTCAATGCAGTGGAATTGCGGGCCGCTTCGTCATGTCCCTCGTGGTCGACAAATGGGGCCGGATAGGTACGCTCGCGCTCTGCGCGGCAGGAGCCGGGATTGCGGCGATCGTGTTTGGCCAGCAGACCACGATGATCGGCATTGTTGTGAGTGGTTCCGTCTTGGCATTTTTCCACGATGGCGGCCAAAGCGGTATCGCAGCTTACGCGGCCGAACTCTATCCGACACTGCTCCGAACGACGGGCATCGGTTGGGCGAACGGCGCGGCGCGCATCGCGGCCTTTTCCTCACCTGCGCTCATGGGCTACTTGGTGCCGGTAGGAACGTGGGCGATCTTTGGACTGCTTGCCGCGGGCTACTGCCTCGCTGGTGTCGTCATCGCGTGCTTCAAAATCGAAACCGCCGGATTGAATTTGGAAGATTCGGCGCTTGAGTCGGAAGCCCGAGCCTGCGCTACACCGACGTTAGCCGCGGATCAGGGGCGAGATTTCTCTTATCCAGCATGATGTGGATGCCCTTGTTTCCGTTGACGACCTGAGTCACCCGGATATCGGCCGCGATGCTGCAGAGGGTCAACGCGTCTTCCGGCGACAGTCCGGTGCGGTCGCGAACCAGATACAGCATTTCGCGCAAAGCAATCTCGACGCAATCGTCGAGATCGGGGTGGAATGCCATCGTGATGACGTGCGTGGCCGTTTCGGCGAGTGGCCAACTCAGACTGAGATCGCTGCGAAGATGGAGTTCAAAAGTCCCGGTCAGGCCGGTTTCTATCGCGCTGCATACTTCTCCATCCCCTTGCGCCCCGTGACCATCTCCGACTGAAAACATTGCCCCGTCGGCGTGAATCGGCAGGCACAGTATCGAGCCTTCGACAAGTTCCTTGTTGTCGATGTTGCCGCCGTAGCTTCGCGGCGGAAGAGACGATACCGAGCCCCAGCCGAGGGGCGGCGCGACGCCCATCACGCCAAAGAAAGGCCGGAGAGGAATTTCCAAGCCCCAGGGCGCTCGCGCAATCTTGCGCGTCCGATCGATCGGAAAGTGGATGATCCGCTGCTGCGCGAATTCGTTCGGCAAAGCCCCTGCCAGGGGGAAAATGACATTGTATCCCCAGTCCGTATTAAGTTCGACGGATCTGATACGAACCTCGAGCACGTCGCCCGGTTTTGCGCCGCGAACTTCAATCGGACCTGTGAGGATATGGCCAACCGGACCTTGCTTCAGTCGCGCATGAATTTCGGTGAGCGCCGAAGGAATTGCAAAGCCGCTTGCCGGGCTGGGCAGGTCGACCGGCCGGCCAGACACCGTCGAGATCGTGATGGTGTCGCCGCTGTCCACGCTCAGAATGGGCTTGAGGGCGGCGTCGAACGTCCCCCAATGCACCGTTTCCGGCGAGGCGGCGACACTGTGGTACTTCAAATCCAGCATCGCCGCACTCTTCGTTCTGTCTAAATGTCCGCTCGCAAGTGCGTCAGTGCTTGCCAAGTAACGGGAGGATGGCGCACGAGCAGATGAGACTTCCGCAAATAAGCACATAAAGCCCCGAGTCCATGCTGTTCGTGGCGCCGATCACGAGACCCATGGCCAAGGGTGCAAGCGCGCCGACCGTGTTTGCGATCCCGTTCAAGACACCAATCCCTGATGCAGTGACCTCTGACGGTATGATTTTCATCGAGAGGACATAGGTCGCGGGGATGGCGAGTCCGCAGAAGCCCGCACTCAAGGCGATGAGCAATGCCGCGGATGTCGGTGAATCTACAATCGTTGCCACATAAAGAAGTGCAGAGGCGACGGTGAGACCGATAAAAAGGAGCGGCGCCTTTCGCTCGAAGCGGTCGGATAGGAAGCCCGAGGTAATCTCGCCGATGAAGAGCAAGACGAAGGGTAACGAGGAATAGAACCCGAGGTGTTGGACATCGAAATGGCGGGCACGCTGCAGGTAGGTCGGCAACCAGCTGTTGAGGCCCCACAAATAAATGAGTTCGCCACAGTCGAAGATCGTAAGCAGCCAGAACGCGCCGCTTCGCAAATAAGAAGAACTGCCGCGCCATATTGAAGAGAGTGTCGGCGCGGGTGCCTTGGGCGTTTGAGAATCGTCGGGCTTTTCAACCACGATGGCCCACAGCAGCGGCGCCATGACCAGAATGCTCAAGAACCCGAGAATCCAAAAGGCATTGCGCCAGCCGTAGTTCGCGACAAGGAAGATGATCGAGGGAAATCCGATTGCCGATCCGAGGGGACTACCCAGCAGCCAAATAGAATTCGCGCGGCCTCTTTCCCCGGAAGGAAACCACCTGCTCACCACTTTGAGGATCCAGCTGAATTGCGGACCTTCGAAAAGCCCGAGCGCGATGCGCGATGCGAGCATCGAGGCATAGGAGGAAACGCTCCCCATCAGCAACATGAGCGCACCCCAGATAAGCGAGCCTGAAATGAGCATCTTGCGCGGGCCGAAACGGTCACCGGTGAAGCTCAGCAGGAGCGATGAAAGCCCATACGTGACGAAGAATGCCGTCATCAGCATGCCGAGGAGCGCAGGGTTAAAGCCAGTGCCCATCGCGTTCTGGAAATCGGTATTCGTGAAAAGGACCGCGATGCTGATGCGGTCGAGGTAACCGGTAATGACGAGCAACATCAGCACCAAGGCGATGAGCCAGCGTCTCTTGCTAGTTGCGGCGTGTTGCGATGCAATGTGAGGCGTGGCCCCGGCAGCGTCTAAGATATTGTCCGTCATCTCGACTCGTCTCTTCCTTTGTCTAATCCGGAACCGCGCATAAATTTGCGAGACTTGGTTATTTTCGTCGAATGCCGGCCCGCAAGCAGGCCCTGGATGAAATATTGTCTTCGTGTCATACAAAATGGGAGCCCATTGTTGCGGCATTATTTCGATTTGCGTGCCTTTTTAGGGAGCAAATTTCGGAAATATGACTGTTCGGCAACAGTGCTGAAAACCTTCGCTCCGACGGTTTGACTGATTGTAAGACAAGTAGGCATTATGCGTTTGTAATATTTTGAAAGCGCGTCGGCATCGGAGGGGTGGTAATGGGGTTCGTGTGGAAAGACACTGAGACGAGTTTAAAATTGGGGGGATCATCTACGCGTCATGCAGTGAGGCTGCTCTCGGTCGTCTGCGCAATGGCTCTAATTCCTGTAACCGAGGGCCATGCCGTCGAAAACGGAATATACGGGGCGCCGACGGGCGGCACCGATATCCGGCAGGCATATCTACCCGACGCACCGGGAATTTATGGCGGCGCGGTCAATGCGTTCTTCAACTCTCCTGATTTCCGCGGCCAGTTTGGCGACAAGTCGCCGCTCAACCCGGCGCACTTGAACGCGGAAGTCTTGGGCGCGGGTATCCTGATCGTTTATCCTTGGAAGCCGTTTGGCTTTACGCTCGGCTCGTCGTTCCAGGCGAGCGCTCAGTACGAAGGTGAAACGCTGACGCCGGGTGGAATTCATAAGCACGGCGCGGGATGGGGAATTGGCGACAGCTTTGCCGACGTCATTTACGCGAGTAAATATCTCGGCCTTTTCGGTGCGGAACGAGGCAACAAGCCGTTCAAGTATGGTTTGACCATAGCTGCGGGTCTGGCGCTCGAAGTGCCCGTCGGCACTTACAACAGCAAAGATTTCGTCAATATCGGCCACAATACCTTCATTACAATTCCCAACATCGCCGCGACTTATCTCACCGGACCGAATCTGTCGCTCTGGGGCGACGGCACCGAAATCAGCGGCCGGATGTTTTTCGATACTAATAAACAGAATCCCGATACGGGTTATCACAGCGGTAACCTGCTCGACCTCGATTGGGCAGTCACCGAGCGATATGGATCGTGGCAAGTCGGCGTCGCCGGCGACTATGTCCAGCAGTTGACCTCTGATCGGACAGCGGACGGAATGCAGGTGGCACCGGGTGGCGACCTATTTGCGAAAATCGACCTCGGCCCCGTGATCGCTTACGACTTCGCGGATCATAGCACGCTCAAATTCAAGACGCTGCTTCCGATCGAGCACGAGAACAACTTCGATAACCGCGCATTCGTGTTGTCGTATACGCGAAAACTCTACGGCTTCTGATCGAATAGACCATGTCGATGTGAGGGGAGGGGCCGGCGCCCCCCCCTCCCCTTTTTTCTTTTACGTCCTGGAAATTTCATACACCGAAGGATGGAAGATCTCGCTTAGCTCGAGTTTGCGAGCCGCGAGTCCTTGGTCTACCGAATAACGCACAAGCGTTTCGATCTCATGCGCGGATTCGTTGACTCCGTAGCGCCAGAAATCATTTCCCATGAGCTCTTTGGCGTCCTGTAGATTAACCTCCGGCCAAGGCAGAGTCAGTCGCGCGACCGCCTGTTCGGCCATCTCGCGAAGCGCGACCTCTTTCGCTTGGCAGAATGCTTTGTATACGGTGGCTGGGAGCCAGGGATATCGCTCGACCAATGTTTTCCTGACACCGATGACGTGCATCATCGGGAAAATCTTTGTCCTGCGATAGTAGTCGCTTTCGACCTCGCGGAAATTGGGGAACATCAGGCCGACGTTCGGCGCGCCCTTGACGTAACAGGAGAGTTCGCGAGCGCTGAAAACCGCATCGAGTTCGCCATCGGCAAGCATTTTGTTGAGCGTCTTATCGTTCGGTATGGCTTCGAGTTCGACGCCGGGCGGGAGTGTGAGCGGCGTACGTTCGTCGCGGCCGGGCTCTTCCTGACCGCCGGTACGCCAACGAATATCGGCAGGATCGACTCCATATTCTTCTTTTAATATGCCGCGCATCCACACGTTCGCGGTCTGTTGATATTCCGGCAGACCGACCAACTTCCCCTTCAGGTCTTGGGGCGAGCGAATTCCTCTATCTGTTCTGATGAACAGGCAGGAATGGCGAAAATGCCGGGAGACGAACGCCGGCAGCGCCACATAGGGGCAGCGGTCGCGCGTCGTCGTCATCAGGTAGCTGTTGAACGAAAGTTCCGCGACGTCGAAGTCGGTGTAACGAAACGCTCTGAAGAACAGCTCTTCGGGTTCTAGGGGCAGATACGTAACCTCGCACCCGTCCACGCCGACTCGGCCGTCTTTTATTGCTCTCGTGCGATCGTAATCCCCGCACGCGATCGTAATTGGAACCTGCTTTGACATCACCAACCCCGTAAACATGTGAGATATTTCACAGGAATATAGAAGCAATCACGACGCGTTCGGTCAAGAGCGCTACCGGCTGGAAAGACGCTAATATCGCGTCAAAAGCGCATAACGTGGGCCGGCGGGAGCAGAGAAAACGCGCGGAAATCGTTGGCTATCGAATTAACGCGGTGACGGCGCCTTCGATGCCGTTTGAAGAAATAGAAATTTACAAGAGTTCGTCCTGTGTCTCGAAGGCGACTGCGCCAGCGGGGATCAGCACGTCCGACGGGGTATAAGCGCCGCCACGGGTGTTGAAAAATCGCGGCAATCATTTGATATTCTTGTCAGGCAATCAGACTGTGGGGAGACGATTGTCCTGTCCGCGTGCCGATCATAACTTGGTCGGAAAAAGGACGTCGTGCTGGGCCATATGGGGCCTGTCCCTGGAATGTAAATTGTGGATCCGATCAATTCGGAGAGGATAATGGACCTCAAGGTCTTAACGCAGACTGTTCAGGGGCAGGCCGTCAGAAATCTGCGTGAAGCGATCACGTCGGGAATCTTCCAGCCGGGCGATCGACTCGTTGAAGCTGAAATGTGCGCGCGCTTGGGTATCAGTCGTCCGTCGCTTCGAGAAGCTTTGCGCAGCCTGGAGGCCGAAAGGCTCATTGTGATGGTCCCTAACAAGGGGCCGCATATTCCTATTTTATCTCTCGAGGAAGCCAAGGCGATTTACGAGGTGAGGGCACTCCTAGAGGGTGAAGCGGCTGCGCTCTTTGCCGGGAAGGCGACAGTGGCCGCCCTCGAAGCGATGAAGCGTGCGCTCGCGGGTTTCGATGCGGCGACCAAACAGGAAGACTTGCAGGCTCAGCTCGAAACGACCCGGCAGTTCTATGAGCAGATTTTATCCGGTTGCGGCAATCGAATCATAGAGGAGATGCTGAGTACGCTGACAGCGCGCATCACGTTTCTCAGGTCGAAATCGATGTCGCAGCCCGGGCGCGCGCACAAAAGTAGCCGAGAGATGCGGGCCATATTCAAAGCGGTCAGCGTGGGAGATGCGGCCGCCGCTCGCGAAGCTGCGGTGGAACACGTGCGAATGGCGTGTAGAGCGGCAACTGAAAAGTTCCTCGCTGATCAGGTGCGCAAAAAAGATTGGCTGTCCCGATCCAAAACAAAATCGTCGAACGGTTGAACGCTCGGCGGTTCATGAGATGAAGAAAACCCGGACGCATTGAGAGGTGCATCCGGGCCTTTGGGACGTACGTCGCCTTCGAGATTCGAGAAGCGCGCATAATTTCATACCACATCATCGTCGAAATATAAAGATTGTCAGACAATGCCGTGCTGAGGTGGTGAAGGTCCGTCCGAGAGTAAGAAATCGTCTGCGCATCGGACAATCGGGGAACTCAAGCCACCCCGCGCCGTACCTTCGGTGAGGTGCTGCTCGTCAGCAATCCACTCACAGGAGGCAGATATGAAAACGACGACAATTTCGTTGCCCTTTTTCTTGATCTTGATGGCCGGAGCGCTGCTGGCGGCTCCGGCTATGTCCGCCGAAGCCCGCAACGCCAATGCTGCCCGTCCAGCAACAGAGCGCGTCGCACCGGAAAACGCGACGACTGGGGCATCGACGGGCGTGTCGGGCAGCTCGGCAGCGAACACGACGTCAAGCGGCGGTACTTCGACTTACGGCTCATCGAGCGGCAGCGGGACGTCCAGCGAACGCGTCCCGGATAGGCAGGACAAAACCGATCCTTCCGGTTCCGGCGTCTCCGGTAGCACCAGCCAGTAATTGGCTCGGTGAGGAGTTTCTTTCCACTCCCGCCCACGTTTCTGGCCGGAAGCCCGGCAAAGGTTGAAAGGTTTATCGGAGCGGGAACGCTTGAGTGGCGCGTTCACGCTGAATTTGGCTCGGTCTCGTTCCGCTGCAGGTCGATTGGACTCAGAGGGTAGAAGCAATTTCTCGCACCTCCCGCCTTCTCGCTGCGCAACGAAGAGGCCGGACATTTCTCTGAGTGCTTTGGTTCTAATGCATGGCAAAGGCTGGCTCCGTCAGGGACGGCGAGCCCGCATCGCGTAAAACGGGAATTAACCCACCGACGTGGGTCAGCAGATTAAATCCAGCCCCCGCAACCAATTGATTTTACACATAGAACATTGATTTTAGGTCGGTCCTTGCGCTCGGGCAGCAGGCAGTGCGCGGCGCGCTGTCCGGTCGGCTGCAATCGAAAACCATGAGATCAGCCATGCAGTGCCGTGCATGGACAACTGGTGGCGTTGGCGGCAAGACCCGCGCCTTGAATTTCTCAAGGGCGCCACGCGCCGACGTCAGGAACGATCATGGCACTTTGTCCGTATAATGCCGACGAACTCGCTGAAGTTCAGCGCATCCTCGAAGAGATCATAGCCGGGGCGCGAGCATCGTCCCAAGCGCCGGACGTGGACGAGATCATCGAGCGATTGTTCGATCTCGCGGACCACGGAGAACGAGATCCCGAAAAATTGCGCGCGGCCATCTTCCGTCGGGCTGCTTAGAGTCTCCGCAGCGCGTGTCTGCAGAATAAACGCGATGCAGATCAAGCTTTTTGACACGGCTCTTCACTGCGCTTTTGAAAAAGTTAGCTGCACCTCTGGCATCGGGCCATCCTCAGTTTATTTCCCCTCGTCGCGGAATGTGAATTGGCGGCCTTCGCATCGCCGATAGAGTGGTTCGACAAGACCACTCAGAATGGCCGAACGGCCACGGGGCGCGCGCAGCCGTCATGGAGGGCTTCAAAGCAATTGTCATCGTTGGGCAGCCCAATCGCCACGGGCCCTTTTCGCGTGGATATTGTGGTGTGCCCGCGGTCGCCTATGCTTTCGCGGCACTCTCGCCCGCCCTCGCATTCATGCGGAAAACCAAATCGCAAAAAGTCGTGGTCGAGTTCGGCGTCGAAGCGGACACCCTCGATTTCTACGACGCGGTAAAAACCTTGAAGGTCCCGATTGTATTTTCCGTGAACAGCTTGGAGCCCACGCGGCTCGGCGAATTCGACATCCGGGTTTCAAATGTCGTCTATGCGGACCAGCGTCCAGAGCCAATCTCCGGCCCGCTCACGAAAGCTTGTCGCTCTGCTCCGGCAGCGAAGACTCGTTCGCCAACATCTGCTTGATGATTTCGAGCGCGCTTTTCGACGCTTGAAGATGAGCCTGAGTGCGCGCCGAAGTTGCCTTCATGCGCTCGGCAAACGACAGAACCTGCTTGTCGCGGATATCCCTCGAGACGCGGAAATCGACCCAAATGACGTTGTCTCGAAACATGACATGCGGCTCATTCTTACGCTGTACCTTAGCTCGACATGCAATACGTGTGCCCGCTCATCGGAGGCACCTCTACTGTCTCATCCGACATGGCCATTATTCGCAATCGTTAATGCACGTCAACGTTCTTGAGGGGCCTGGACAGCGGGTGCCGTGTTGGGCTGCGAGACAGCGGAGGGCGCGACACGGGGGTTCATCTGGCCATAGTAGTAGGCCCCCGATCCGAGCGCGAACGCTGCGAGCAAAACGATAACCAAAGCATTCAGCGTCCTGTCGCTCGCCGTGACGAAATCATCGAGGTGCCGACTGTCATTCCAAAAAGCCATTGCAGATCTCCTTTTCGCGAAAGCGAATAGCTCAGGAGCACTGCTAGGCCGCGCTCAGTCTGAACCGATTTAGGAGAACAACGGCCGATTGGAACCGTGGGTTCCGCCGAGCCTAGGGCGGCTCGAATGTAGAAGAGAGCGGCACGATGGCCGCTCTCTCCTTTGAGCTTATCGCTCAGGACAGAACCATTTGGGGACGGCGCGGTTCTGTCTGCCGCCGATGACACCTCCGGGGTAGAGGTTGACCCTGTAAATCCAGGGGCAACAACTACGCAGCACACACGCTGCTGTCGGCTTCAATCAAGCAATCTGATTTGGGTCACTTTGGTCAAGCCTGCATCGCAGGAATTTCGCGGCGGGCAGCGATACAACCCGATTTTGAGGAGGTTGGCGTTCCGCGGTCAGACGTTCTTCCTTACGAAAGCGTATGGCCTGCTCGCGCTTTTGTTCATCTTGATGACAGGAAGAACCGCGTACCACGGCGCCACATCGCAACGTCAGTCGACGTCGCAAATTCCTATGGAGCCTACCAGATGAAGACGACCTTCACTTCGACCTTGGCCTTAGCGGCAGCTGCAATGATCCTCGGCGCCGGCGCGGCAAATGCTGCTTCGGACGCGAAGCCGGTGCATCATCATTCCCATCACGTCACGAAGCACGTCGCGACGAAGCACGTCACGAAAAAGCACGTTGCGTCGAAGCACACCAAAAAGCACGTGGCATCGAAGCACACGAAGAAGCACATCGCCGCGAAGAAAACCAAGAAGCACCTTGGCTAAGGCATCCCATCAGGTGCGGGCGTTTATCTCGCACCTGATGAACGTTCGCTCCCACGAACCCATCTCGTCATGCCGACATTGACGGCATTCGCGTGACTTCAATTGCGGGCAAAAGCGCTAATCCCGCGCCCCTTGCAGAATGGCGTCGCTCAGCATCTGCGAAAGACCGATGAGCTCGTGAAGGCCGGTCTTGTCGTCCTGCAAAATACCGAGAGTCACGTTCTGACCATCAGCGTCGACGCTGGCATAGCAGATCGCCTTGAGCTCCCCGCATTCCGCGCGGGCCAGCAGTTCCTTCAGGCCGACGATGATTCTCTGCTTTTCCTCCAACTCTTTCTTCGCTCGCTCGCCACTTAGAAGAACCAGATTTCCCATCTGCTCACCTTCCGCATCAGCAACAGAGGTTGAGATCGCCGCCATGCTGGCATGCGCCGGGGCGATGCGTCTTTAGCATTTGCGAAATTTCACCAGCGATTGCGGCCGCAGTCTGCCGGTTGTCGCGGCAAGTGTTACGCGATGGACTCGGGGTAGCTGAGTGCAAGAGCGCGTATCGCGCGGAACTCGGTTGCCCCCTCCGCGTTCTGCAACCGGACCACGGCCGCAGCAGAGCTTTCGGGCTCGCCGAGCCGCAGGAGGGTCCGACTTCGATAACTCGGGATGATGGAATGCACGTCTCCTATAGTTCAGACGAGCTGAAAAACCTTGCTCGAATTCTGAATGAAATTTTGGTGCAGGCTCGCAAGCGCGATCCTGAAATGTCGACCGACGATATCGTCCAGCGCGTGTGCGCGCTTGCCGACGGCGGCGAACGCGATATCAGAAAGCTCGAGAGCGCGGCCTTCGATCCCGCGGCATTATGAAAATGCGCTCACTTCCATAGCGCAGGGTTGGTCAACAGATCGAGAAAGCCGACCTTTTGCCCAATGCTCGCGAGAGTTCCTTCCGAGTCATCGGAGCCGCCAACGGGTTCTTTTTTTCGAAGCGAACGACGTGGCAGCTGATGTGTCTTTGCGGGAGATTTCTCGTACCGCGCTCCTGCTGCCATCGTCACATTTTTGGGGTCGTCCAGTTGGTTGGCCGTCAGCACGATCGATCGTACGTCGATGCTATCCGGCACCACGGTGCGTGGCTTCGGACGCACGGCGACGCCTTGTCCGCCCTTGCTGATTGAGCTGGTCGTTATTTCGGAAAAGGCTTCTGCGGCACGTCGTGCGGAGACCGTGCCAGCGGAATTCTCGTTGATCGCCTTCGCATAGTCGGCGCGTCCCCTCGTTGGGATGAATTCGGGGAGGGCAGTCTTGTCGGAGGGCGTTTGCGAAATCTGGTCATCTGCCAAAACGGAAATGGAATGGATACCGAGCAGCACGAATGCCGAAAAGAATCTCGACGCAATGGGTCCCATCATTCGCACCCCTGCTCCCCGAGTTCATCAGCCGATGCAAGGAGGGCAAGAGAAAGGCCGGTGGTCTGACGGCGACGCTATCGTGGTGGCAGGGAAGTTAGAGGTTGTCGGCCATCGAGAGGTCACCATATGGTGCTTTGAGGGCCGATGAAGCTATGACGCGCCATTGCTCCATCCGACGAATAAAGGGGGATTTATGAGCAGGACAATTCTAACTCTTGCGACGACGCTGCTTCTTGCCTCGCCCGCTTGTGCCCAGATCAGATTGAATACGTCACCAGCGCAGTCGAATCCGCCAATGGTCAGAGTGCCGCCGTCAAGCCAGCTTGGTGTGGGCTTGTCAGCGCCGGGTTCCTCTCCAACAAAGTCTATGTATCCGTCTTTGATCAAACAGAATTTTGATCCGACGTTCGTCGACCCGACGATGAGAAATCCAAATCTGCGTCAGCGCTAAAGAGCGCTTCCGTTTCGCCGAACGAAAAAACGCCCGGAAGCAAGCCTCCGAGCGCATCTCAATTTCGTTCGTATAATCAGCGCCGGTCGTCGTGATGGCGATGATCAGGACGCCTCCAGCCCCGTCCCGGCGGCGGCTTCATGCCGTTCGGAGCATGATATCCTGAACGCCACCAGCCGGCGTGGCGCGGCCCCGGGGGCGGAGCATGCCAGCCCGGCCGCGGACGAATGTGATAACCAAACCATCTTTGCCGGTCGGCGTACCAGGGGCGGCCGACATAAAATCGGTTCCAATAGTCTGACGCAACGAATGCGACGACGGGGATACCGAAGGCTCCGATGCCCACGTCGGGCAAAAGGGCCGTCTGGCCATGATAATCGAATCCGAGATATTCACTGTAGACCCAGCCGCGATTGTCGCCCCACCGGACGTCGCACCATGATTCATCGCGCAAACAGCCTCTGACATCGATGGGATCCCCCTCGGGAATGACCCCTACGCTTGGGAAATCGGTGTCTGGCCCCGTCCTCATATTGACGTTCGCGGTCGTGTAGCCCGGCGACGCCTGTGCAGCGGCGGTCCCGATCGCCAAGAAGATGGCGAAGGCGCCCGCAAGTTTACGTATTCTCATGGAAACTCCTGGTCGGCATTGCCCGACCCTTTCAATCCGAAACCATGGCAAGCTCATGACTGTATCTGCTCTCGGCGAAGCCATTAATGATGCGCTGCAAACCGATCCTGCGACAAACCAACCAACTCGCGATATCTGGAACTGGGAATTCCTCAATGTGTTCTTATGTGTTGGGCAGTTCTTGGAGCGCTGACCATGAAAAAGGTTTTAGCCACACTGATCTCGGCAATGTGCATGGGGTTGGCGCCGTCCGCGTGGGCGCAGGACGCCAATACGCAAACGCCTGGTTTCGAGCAGACGCCCTCCAGCCAGACGCCTTCTAATCAAACAGACACAAGTAGCCCTCTGACTCCGACGAATCCGAATACGTCGACACCATTGACGCCGACGCCGACAAATCCGGTGAGCGGCCAACAGCAGAACGCGTCGGCCGGCGATTCGAGTTCAGAGCCACCTGCCACCTTCAACCAGTCACCCACGGAAACCAACCGTGTTGATCCCTCCGCTCCAAGCAGCCTTTCCCTTCAGATCGATCCCTCGAGTTCGGCTTCGCTGTTGAATCCCGACTCGAGCTCTTCTACGCCGAGTTCGCTCGTGCCGACGGATCCCGGTGTGTCTCTTGGGTCGGTACAGCAAACGACGACGATCACGACACCAGGCGCGGCGACGGGAAGTTCGACGATGCCTTCTCCCCTATCAGCGAACGCGTATCCGGCTGTCATCTCGGAACCGACATCGACACAAACGTTCCTGTCCAATCTGACGGCCGCAACATCCCAGGATCTTTTCTTACGTGGGCAAGGGCGTTCTCCGTCGACTTCTATGGGACCTCTCATCGGTACAGCCGCGGTCAATCGCGCAAGCATGGTCGAGACGATGTCGACGAGCCCGACAACGGTCGGTTCATCGACGTTCATGAGATCGCCGGGCTCGTCGACGCTGGCGCCTTCGATCGGGTCGACGTCGTTTGGCCGGACGCCCTTTGGTTCAAGCTCGTTCGGATCGATCTCCTCGCGGCCTTCCTTCGGACGAATGTCCTCGATGTCGGGTAGCCATTCGATGAGCAGCGGTCATCGCTAGACCAAATCGGCTAGCCTAAACGACGCAACGAGAGTCGTGGAACGACCGAGCCGCTGCCGCGTTTCCTCTCCCGGATGGAGCGAATTGCTCCCCGTTTAAGGAGCACCGGCGATGGCAAAAGCCTCCCGGTGCTCCGATAGGCTCATCAACAGGATTGATATATGAAGCTGAGCGAATTTACGCGTCGGGCGCGCGCGTCCCGCCTGGAGAAGAAAGCTAAGTTCGAAGCTGCATTTGAACGCGCCAAGCGCGATTTGAATTTGCCTGACGCGCGAGTGATAGCCTCGTCCGAAGCATCGTCACATACCTTCATCCGGAGCGAGTCATCGCGCCCAATTTTGACACTTTTTCCAAGAAACTAGACTGTAGTTATTCCCTTCGCGGGGAGAGAATCGATCGCATCAATTTTTCAAAGCGCACTTGCACTTGCGTTTGCCGGCCGTTCCCGACCGTGTCAGTCTGGATACGTGATAGTAAAGCACACACGACCGGTTCGGCGGAGCTGTTCGCCGAATCGGAATGAGCAGAACCTCGATGGCACGCCGCACCGGCAGCGCTGATCTTCCGCTTCATAACGGCCGGGTGCCTCCATGGCTTGCCGGAAGGATGGCGACACTCGGCGCGGTGATCTGCCAGGCGATCGTTGAGCATTATGGCCGCGACGAGCTGCTATGCCGGCTCGCCCATCCATTCTGGTTTCAGTCGTTCGGCGCGGTTATGGGGATGGACTGGCATTCCTCCGGCATAACGACCAGCGTCATCGGCGCGCTGAAGCGCGGCCTCGAACCGCTCGGGGACGAACTCGGGGTCTATGTTTGTGGCGGCCGCGGCCGCCATTCGCGACGGACCCCAGATGAACTGAACGTCCTCGGCGAGCGCGTCGGCGTCGATGCGTTGAGCTTGGTGCGCGCGAGCCGGCTCGTCGCAAAAGTCGACAGTGCCGCTGTTCAGGACGGCTTCGATCTCTATCTCCATGGGTTCTTCGTCACAAAGGAAGGCCAATGGACGGTCGTTCAGCAAGGGATGAATGGAGCCAAGCGTCAGGCGCGCCGATATCATTGGCATTCGGGCGCATTGTCGAGCTTTGTCGATCAACCCCACACGGCAATCGAAGGTCCCGATCAGGGTGAAATCATCAATCTGACGGACCGGCGCGCGGAGAAGTCGAGATCGGCTCAACTCGAATTGCTCGCGAATCTCGGCCCCGATGGGATTGTTGGGACACTTGCAAAGCAGTCGGCGCATTCGGAATCGCAGCAGCTGTCGCTGCCATACCTCGTAATGCCCGCCCATCATGAGGTTCTCGCAAGCGATGTCTTCGCGCGTCGACTGCATGGGACGTTGGCAGCGGCGACGGAGAGCGGCCTCGTTGATTTTCCTGACTTGCTATTGACGCCTGGGGTCGGCGCGAGAACGGTACAGTCGTTGGCGATGGTCGCCGAAATCGTGCACGGCGCACCCTATCGTTTTCAGGACCCGGGCAGGTTTTCTCTGGCGCTGGGAGGAAAAGATCGGCACCCATTCCCTGTTCCCATCAAGGTCTATGATGAAACGATACGTGTCATGCAATCGGCTCTCCAGAAAGCCAAGCTCGGAAACGACGAACGACTCTCGGCTCTGAAACGTCTCGATGAGCAGGCACGACGCCTCGAAAGATCTGTCGGTGGCCCCACGCTCGAAGCCCATGTCGCGCGCGAACGGGCGAAATCTTTCGAGTTCGGAGGCCGCTCCGTCTACGGTTGGGAAAAGGGGATGGCGGAGCAGGCGACGCGCGCTAAAGGTCGCGGAAATCAGAAATAAGTGCTCTCAAGCGCGGTTCCCTGACTTTCTTTGCGGCCTCGCTCTGGGGAAACCATACGCGCGTGCGTTCGCGCTTTTCTCGCCACGATTTCCGCTGCTTCTTGACCTTTAGGACATAAACATCGACGTCGATCACCCGAACGAGCCCACCGGGCATGCGCTTGCGATAGCGGTAGCGGCCAATCGGAAGCTCGCTGATCTTTCCCGTCACCCCCGCTTCCTGCCGGGCCTCGCGCGCGGCAGCTTTCGCGTCGGTGAGCCGCCGCGCCGGCCAGCCTTTCGGGATGACCCACCGACCGGTTTCCCGCGACGACACCAGCAGAACCTCAAAAGTGCCGCCGCGCAATTTCCGTATGGGAAGAGCTCCGACTTGGCGAATGGCCATAATTCACTGTCTCGTTTTGCCGGCGCAACGATATAATCAGGCGCGTCTGGATGAACATTGTAAAAACTGATGACGTGGAACTTTTCGCCGCGTGCATCAGTACTCACCAATCAGAGACACCCTCCAAGGGGGGAGAACGGCGATGTATATCGATCCCCGGACAGGCGAGCGAGAAGACATCGGCCAGATGATGCATCCAACGATGCACTCGGTCTGCCTCGCCGCTTTTGTGCTTCTTATAGGCATGCTGCTCGCGGGAGCGTACATGTGTTGGAACGGCGACTTCTCCGCTGCGACGCGTGATAATAGGGCTCCTCCCGCGGAACTCCCCTGACAGCGAATTGCGCGGAAGCCGAAATTCCGATGCCGCCTTGCATGATGGGCGTTCCGCTTATTTTTCCTTGGCCTTAGCCTTCTCTGAAAGTTTTTCGACGAGATCCTTGTCGATACGCGGAGGCTTCCGATCCATTGGCCGGACCGGCTGCTCATCTTTCGCGTCGACTGCGATGGGGTCACTGGCGGGAAACGTTTCGCTGAGGGCCTCGTCGAGTTCTTTGTCGACGTCCGATTTCGATTTTTCAGTACCCATAAGGAGACCTCTTCGAGCAATTCGGAATTTAACGTTCGTCAAACCGCCTGCGTTCCAGCAATCGGCGGCTAACCCGAACTAAGGTAAATCGATAGGCCATTGTCACGTTGGGCTATATATATGTGCAAACGCGTCCAATGCCGTCACGCTGAACAATTCTAAGATCGGAACGGAGACCGCGATGAACAAGCTGCTACAGAACCAGGGCTTCAGATACCATCTTCTGGCCTATGTGCTCGTCAATGCGATCCTCATCGTCGTCAATCTCATGCATCCCGACCACCTTTGGTTCTATTGGCCTCTCATCGGCTGGGGAATTGGCATCGCCGCTCACGGTTATTCCGTATGGAAGCAGCCCGCGAGGCGTCCCTCGCCTCCCATGGGCCGGTGAATTTCTGACTGAAGCTCCTCTACGCCGGCCGCGCGTGCTCGGTGACGAGCGCCTCACGAACCTTTTTCGCAAGTTCGTCGAGGGTGAAAGGTTTGGCGAGCAGTTGGACACCGTCATCCAAAACGCCATTGTGAACGACGGCGTTTCGCGTGAACCCGGTCATATAGAGGACCTTGAGGCTCGGCCGCATCTCTTTCGCTTGGTCGGCTAGCTTTCGCCCGTTGATATCCGGCATCACAATGTCAGTGAGCAGGAGATCGATTTTCGTATCCTGGGATAGAACGGCAAGAGCTTCTGTCGCGTGCGCGGCTGGGAGCACGTTATAGCCCATTTCGCGCAGCGACGCGGCTGTAAGCTCGAGTAACTTCGCCTCGTCTTCGACGAGAAGCACGGTTTCGTTGCCTGCGGCGATAGGAACAGCGGGCGTGCTCTCCGCCTCGAGCGGAACTCCCTCCCGATAGCGTGGCAGGTAAATCTTCACGGTCGTGCCTTGGTTAGGCTCGGAGTAGATTTTGATGTGGCCGCCCGATTGCTTCACGAACCCATAGACCTGCGGTAGTCCGAGTCCCGTTCCTTTGCCCGCCGCCTTTGTCGTGAAAAACGGCTCGAAGGCCTTTTCGGCGGTTTCCGCGTCCATGCCCAATCCGGTATCCGTGACCGCGATAAGAACGTATTGCCCCGGCGGCACGTCGGGATGATGCGCGCTGTAGATGTCGTCGAGATAGAAATTTGCCGTTTCCAGTGTCAGGCGTCCTCCATCCGGCATCGCATCGCGAGCGTTGACGCACAAATTCAGAATGCTGGACTCGAGTTGGGTCGCATCGACCCGCACCGGCCAGAGACCACCGCCCAGGACGGTCTCCATCTGAATGGCGCTGCCAAGCGATCTGGAGATCAGTTCTGACAAGCCGGAGACGAATTTGTTGGGATCGAGAGGCTTCGGCGAAAGAGGTTGCTGCCGCGCGAATGCAAGCAACCGGCTGACGAGACGCGCCGCGCGATGGGCACCATCGAGTGCGCCATCAAGCAAGTCATCGATGCCGTTGTGGCCACGCTCCAGGCGCCGCTTTGCCAAGCTGATCCCGCTCGTGATTACCGCCAGCATATTATTGAAGTCGTGTGCGATGCCGCCCGTCAGTTGGCCGATGGCTTCCATCTTTTGCATCTGTCGCATCTGCCGTTCCGCGGCTTCGCGCTCAATGATCGTCCGGCGGAGTTCGGCGTTCGTTTCAGCAAGTTTGGCCGCCGAACGCCGCGCACCAATGATCCAGGCTCCCAAGGCTGCTATGATCCCCAGAATGCCTAGTGCAAGAGTGATTATGAGAACCCTGTTGGCACGGTTCGCTCTTTCCGTTCTGAGACGAAGCAGCCGATCTTCCTCCGCGAGCATCCGCGCGAAAATGTCATTCACTTTCTGTGAAAGACGGAGACCATCTTTGTCCAGGACGAGATCACGTGCGCCATCGACATCACCTTTTTGGCGCAGAAGGATGGCTTGGTTCGCGGTGGCGAGCCTTTGCGCGATGAGAGGACGCGCATCGGCTAGCGCTAAAAGTTCTTTCGGATTGTCGGTGGTGACCTGCGCCAGCCCGTCGAGTTCGCTGAGGGCTTGCTCTTTATAGTGGCGAAGTGTTTCGAGGTAGCTGGGATCGCCCGTCAGCACAAAGCTGCGTTGCCCAATTTCGGTAGCCTGCAAATCAGAGCGAATCTGTGACAACTTCGTTCTGACTTCGAGCGTATGGCGGACCCACGCGGTTTCCGTCATGAGCCAAAGCCCCAGCCACACCGTGAGGCCGATGAGCAAGAGCAGGACGCCCGCCGATGCCTCGGGGACGCGCTTTTTTATCGGGTGACTGAGTGCAGGCATGGCCACCCCCTTTTCTGCTTATTCCGCAAGTTGGCAAGCCGCATTGCAGCGTGTGGCATAGGTTCGTTTGAGACAGGCGGTCAAACGCTGCGCGGCGCTTGTCGCGAGCACGGTCTGCGACCCGGCCGTGGGATCGGCCCCACACGCCCTCAAAAGGCTCTGGCATTCCGACGTGAGGTTCGGATCTCTGCACTGAAGACGCTGCCCCGAATCCCCGCACCCGCCGAAAAGCAGGCATGCAATGACCAATAGACGCTTCAATGCGAATTCCATAAGAGATTCCATGGTGGTCATTTCGTAAGTCGATTGATCCCACGAATGCAACAAGCATTTGAATTCGCAGCCGGCTCGCCTCCTGCAACGCTCATCTGGCCCCCGAGGAGCGCGACGGCTTGCAGCACGTAACGGATACGTCTGAAACAAAGGCGCTGTGGCAATCGCGCGTCCGGCACGGTAGAAGCTGCCCCATGCAATCGAAGTCCTCCAAAGCTGCCGGAATGTCCAGTGCCGCGCCACCCCAAGCAACCTCTGAAAAGCCGGCCAAGCCGAAGCTGCCGGCCCTGGCAGAAGGGTTCGTGCTGCTCGATAACAGCACCAGTCTCGAGGCGCTCTCGGAACTCTTCGAGGCCCCTGTCGAGATCATAAGGGCAGACCGTCCGGAGGAGGTCAATGGAGCGCTCGAAGCAATCCAGGCCGGTATCGGACGCGGGCTCCACGCGGCCGGTTTTTTCTCCTATGAGCTTGGCTACCTTATGGAACCGAAGCTCGCGCATCTTTTGCCGCTGCAGCGAAAGGTGCCGCTTCTATGGTTCGGCCTCTATGCCTCTCCGCGTCTGTTGACCGGCGCCGAGGTTCAGGGGTGGCTGACGGAAGAGGCAATCGGAAATCCGACACTCGGCGAGCTGGCCCACAGCTGGGATAGTGTATCTTATCTGAAGCGCTTCGATGAAGTGCAGAAGAACATCAGAAGCGGCGACATTTATCAACTCAACCTGACGTTCAAGGCCAAATTCAATCTTGAAGGTTCCCCGCTCGCGCTTTACCGCGATCTTCGCCTGAAACAGCGCGTCGCCTATGGCGGCCTCGTAGATACCGGGGATGTCACCATCCTGTCGGCATCTCCAGAGCTTTTCATTAAGCAGCACGATCGCATCATTGAAACGCGGCCAATGAAGGGGACGGCGCCACGCGCCGGGACGCCCGAAGGCGAAGCCGAAGTGCGCGAAGCGCTTTCGCACGACGTCAAGAACCGGGCCGAGAACCTGATGATCGTCGATCTGATGCGCAACGATCTCGGCCGCATTGCCGACCTCGGAACTGTCAACGTGACGGATCTCTTTACGGTAGAAACGTTCAAGACGCTCCACCAGATGACGTCGGGCATCGAGGCGCAATTGAAGGACGGCGTCGGCATCGTCGATATCCTCAAGGCAATCTTTCCGCCGGGGTCGATCACTGGCGCCCCGAAGATCCGGGCCATGGAGCTCATTCGTGAATTGGAGACGGAACCGCGCGGCGTTTATTGCGGCGCCATCGGCCGGCTTTCTCCCGATGGCTCGGCACAATTTAACGTTGCGATCCGGACAGCGGTTATCGATCGCCATGGAGTCGGCGAGATGGGCATCGGCTCAGGCGTCGTCGCCGATTCCGATGGACCAAAAGAATACGCGGAATGCCTGCTCAAGATGAAATTCCTGACGGATCCTGTCCGTCGCTTCGAGCTGATCGAGACAATGCTGTACGTGCCAGGAGATGGAATCTGGCTGAGAGGCTATCATCTCGCACGCTTGGCCGCGTCAGCAGCCTACTTCGGATTCGCGTATGACGCCGTGAAGGTTCGCGACGCGATCGACGCCGCTGTTGCGACTGATCCGGATAAGCGGTTGAGAGTGAGACTGCTTCTCGACGAAGACGGCGGCGTATCCGCGACGACTACCCCTCAGGCCGAAACGGCCGCGGATGCGATCATGCATTACGTGATCTCGGATACACGTATCAACAGCTCGGATCTTTTTCTTTACCACAAGACGACCCGGCGCGAACTCTATGATCGGGAATGGAAACATTACGCCGAGACGCTCGGCGCCGACGAGGTGATCTATCTCAACGAAAAAGGCGAACTCGCCGAGGGAAGCCGGACTTCGATCTTCATCGAACGTGATGGTCGCCTGCTGACACCGCGGCTCGCGGCGGGCTTGCTTCCCGGCACCTTGCGGGCCGCCCTCATCGACGACGGCCGCGCAGTCGAAGCCCGACTGGCGCTTGATGACGTGAATTCCGCGAAGTCGATTTATCTCGGGAACTCGGTTCGCGGTCTGGTCCGCGCCGAGCCCTTGGTGCCGCGTCTAGCGATTGATGACAGGCACCAGAGCGACTGAGCCACCGTCCGCAGGAATCCTGGTGACCGGACCAAGTTCTTTAACCGACGTCTCCGTGCCGCGCCTCGTTGCAATAGCCATCGCGACAAGGGCCGCCAACGTCAACACGACCGCAGTCACGATGGCTTTCGATGAAAGCCGCGCGCGACGGGCAAAGACGTGTGGAAGTTCTCTCGGCATGCCGGAATCGATACTCAGCGGCATGACGGTGCACTAGCCTCTTGGATGCCGCGCGACACCAGCGCACATCGGAAGCGAACCTCTGCAGAGAGGTAAATTTATTGCAAATCGGGTCGCGCAGAGACGTCTGATCTGGCGCACTACATGCCTCGAACCATGCATCCGAGCATGAGGATCAGATAGGACCCGAGCATGGCCCAGGATTCGTTGCCGGTCAGCCCGGGGATGTCCGCGCCGAAAAACTTCGACATGAGGACGATCACCGTCAGGATCACTGAGAGCATAAACGTAATGATACCCGGCGCCTTTAGTCCCATGTCGTGAGCTCCCTCCTCGCCTCTCAATCGAACGCGCATGTCCACCCCCCTTTGTTCGCGGGTTCACCATCGCGAATCCTTATAGCAGGCAGGAGCCTCGCTTGAGATGCTGCGACAGCGATTGATGTGGAAAGCTTGTGGAGCCGTGAGCTAGGTCGGCCCAGCCTGTGGCTTGGAGGCCCGCCTCGGCCGAAACAGGCGTGCAAGCCAAAGCAATAGGATAAGGGCAAGGAAGCCGACCAGAGACACAGCCTGCGGATGTTTGTCCCAGAGCAGCAGCGGAGCCACTCGGCCGTCCCAAACAAGCGCCGCATCGTCGGCGAACGCTTTGGTCGAGAGTCCGGCCGCAGGCGTCAGCATCATATCGACCGCCGCCGACTGATCCGGGCTGGCGATGATCCGCTCGCGGACGCGCCGAGATTCCAGAATTTGCATTTTAGCCGGTTCGGCGGCGACGGCCCGCAGAACTTTTTCCCGGGGCGCCGGCCGCAGCCCTGCAAGATAACCGGCGAGCGCCTTGAGTTCGTCCTCGGAAAGCGATCGGAGCAGGTTGTCGAGATCGCTGGAGCTGAGGGTAAAGAGCATATCCCGGGCGTCAGGGGGAATGCTGGCGATCTTGAGAATGGCCGACCGGTCGTTGAGTGCCAGAATACGATCGAGCGACGTGCGCGTGAGGTCCTTGGGATTAATGCGCTTGTGCAACTCGTAGTCGACCACCTTCGGAAGCTGGTCGCCCGCGAGCGCAGTCCAATCGAGTCCAGCTTGGATTGATTTTAAGTCTCTCGCGATCTCCATCCCTTTTTCGGGCATCAGATGGACGGCCGAATTGAGAGACCCGTCCCGCAGCCGCTTGAGGATAGACGCTTCGCCCTCCGACGTGACCAGGATCGAGACGACCTCGTCCAGCCGCGGCAGGGCTTCCGGCTTCACACCGTCGAGGAAAGCTCGGAACGCGCCATTCTGGTCGGCGAGACGCAGCACGAGCTCGTGCGCGCGTCGGAATGACTGCCAGACCTCGATGACTTGATCGGCGGCCGCCTGCGCGATCTCGTTGACATGATCATTCATTTGGTCTTTGAGCGTGCTTGCAAGCTCGTCCTGGACCTTCTCCTTCGTCGCTGGCGCCTTCATTTCCTGCGCGATGATCGGAAGCACGCCATTGCGGAAATCCCAGAGATCCTTGGCTATGAGCACGAGCCCGATTCCGCCTGCAACTACCGACACGAGCCGCGCGAGAACGCTGCCAACCATGCGCTGGCCGACGCGCTCGGCGAGGTTCGCGAGCTGTCTGCGCACGATCAGGATTGTCGCGCCGGCCAGGCCGCCACTCGACTCGCTCAGAACGGAACCTGCCGAAACACCACCCGATCCTTTGCTTGGATCGACAATTGTGCCTTTGCCCGCATCACCGGCGAGGGCGTTGGCGACCGCACCGCCGTAGCGTGGCCCGACATAAGCCTTCAGGCAATCGAGGAGCGGCCCCGTGGCGTCCGAGCTCGCAAACTCGATTGTTTTGCCGACGTCCTTCGCGACACCGGAAGCCAAGTCTTCAATCGCGGTTTTGACCGCGTCGGATCGATAGACACGCTCGGCAACGGTTGTCGCGAGTTGCTGTGCTTTCTCGGTGTAGGCCAGGGACTGTAGCCGATCCGACCAGCTTGTTTCGTTTGTCACTTCGCCGATCGCGATGTCGACCCGGTCGTCGATGATCTGATCGAGGTTTCTCTGCCGCCATTGGTCCGCGACCAAGGCTTTGTAATCGATTGATTTTGTCCCGTTTGTGATCGCATCGGTTACGATCGTCACAACCGCGGCTCGAAGGGCGGTATCGTCTTTGGCTTGGCAGGCTTCATAGTCTGCACGGCTGATCGGCTCTGCGAAGGCGGCCAGTGGCGAAAGCTGACCGAGTGCCATGGCCGCAGCGGTCAGCAGCGAAATGTGCGGACGGAATGGATGAATCACCTTCAGCTCAGTCCCAGCCAACTTCCACCGGGGGCGCTTGGAACGCGGCCGGTAATGCTTGCTTAAATATAAAGGACCTATTGCGGGCGAACAGTGACCTGAGCACCGGAATTCATCATTTCGATGCGAACGGTCTTAGAGGATCGGACAAATGCATCGGATGATTCCCCTCGGCGCTTCAGGCGCGCATTTCGAGACTGGAAAGTACCTCTCCCACTCCCTACGTTTCTGCTGCAATGCAGCAGCAGAGGGAGGGGTAGAGCACCGCGGCATGACGTCCAACTTAACCAAACGGCAGTAACCGGATGTCAAAAGCTATGGCGTTTTCAGCGGCTTCGTAATAGCTTCACAAATCGCGTCTCAACTGCGGGAATCTGCAAAAAATCTCAAATCTACGGCAACGCGACAAAGTTGCGTTGGCATCCGAAGCGACCACGTCGTACAGAGCCAGCGACAGGGAAATAACGAGTTCAACGTAGGTAATGAAAAACAAAGAAAAATTTCAGGCCCCTCGTGGAAGCCTGTACATCCCGGGCGGCCGCTCGGGTGTGCTGCTCATCCATTCGTTGGGCGGATCGCCGTTGGAGATGAAGTCGGTAGCGCACGCACTGTCGCGCAAGGGGATGACGGTTTATTGCCCCGTGGTTCCCGGCCTGACCTTCGGCACTGACGTCTCGGGCCTTTCGACCTGGCAGGACTGGTATAAGGCCGTTTCGGCTGCGTTCGATCACATGCGGACCGTATGTGACAACATCATCATCGGCGGGGCCTCCGCTGGGTCCATTCTGGCTTTGCGGTTGGCCGCATATCGGCAAGACCAGGCCTGTGCTCTGATGCTCTATGCGCCGACGCTCGCCGTTAATGGTTGGGCGATTCCCAAAGCCATCAAGCTGTTCCACCTCGTCACGGATAAGTGGACGGCGCGCCTGTTTAAATTCCGCACTCCCGCGCCCTACGGCATCAAAGATGAGCGCGTGCGCAATTTCGCTCTCGAGTCGATGCGCGGCACGGATAACCTTCCGGCAGATATTACAGAGCGCGGCGGCGGCACCGTCTACGAGTTCCTCTCACTCGTTCGCAATGTGCGGCCCATGCTGCCGCTCGTGAAGCTTCACACGCTGATTTTCCACCCCCGTCATGACGACCAGAGCGACATCAAGAACACCATGGCCCTCCAGCGGCGGCTTGGCGGCATGGTGGAAGTATCGGTTCTGGACGACAGCTACCACCTTGTGACGCTCGATCGTCAACGCGGGTACGTCGTCGATCGGACAATGGAGTTCGTCGACCGGCAGATGGCGCGTCAGGCCGACAAGGTCGCCATTCAGAAGGCGATGTCTAATTCGAAGCAACTGGGGGCGGCTGAGTAGCCGCCGCCTTTGCGGTCTTCTTTTTCTTATGAGTTGATTTTGCGACGTCGGCTGCTCCGAGCTTGGAGACGCCCGACGCCGTCTTGTTCTTAGCAGCCTGTTTCGCCTGCTTCTTGCGAACGGCAGGGACCGGCGCCGGAACTGGCGGAAGTGAGGCCTGGGTGTCGCACGATGGCAGATCGGCCGGTGCGCGAGTCCAGATGAACGACTTGCCGAGGAATCGCATCCCCTTGTAGCCGGTGACCTTCAGCGTATCAGGCCCGACCAGATCGAGCGCCACGCTGTAGGATTTTCCTTCCTTGGGGTCATAGACCCACCCGTTGTCGAAACCGCCGTCGGAAAGCTGCTCGAGATTGCCCATGATGGGCAACCCGCAGATCGGGCGTTTGCGCATCGTCGGTTCCGGATTGTACCGGTCCATTTTCGGCTGCCCGTCGTCAGCCATGGGCTCCTTGAGCCAGTAGATTTTTCCGCAGAGCGTGGTCGGCGTGCAGATCTCGATCTTCACCGCCCCCTTACCGGTGTCGTCATACCAGACGCCGACCTCCTTGGGATCAGCGGCACCAGGAGCAGAGTGAATTGAGAGGCCGAGCAGAAATCCAGCGGCAGCGGACGCAAAGCCTGAACAATTTGCAATGTTGAAGCAACGCATGACAATAAACCGCAGATGAAAGCTCAACTTCCATACTCCTAGGCCCGGAAAGAGGCAAAACATTGGAACCTATTTGTTAAACCCTCGCTAAGGCTTCACTAATTTTGGCCAAGTCTTGGCGCTAATCATGATTGACGGTCCCCACGGCAAAACGTGACGCGGTTCGATTTGGCGTTTGGCTGTGGTAGCAGCGAGACAATAAGGGTATACGAACCTGTGACGGGCGCCCCCGGGTATTTGATCATAGGGCTTGCGCCGAGCGCCGGCTCAGTCGGCCCCTTTAGCAACGTTTTGAGAGATCCCGCAGGTCCATGGTCTTCACCCTTGCGCTCCGTAATTTGCTGCATGATCGCGTCCGGCTTGCCGTGACTCTGGTCGGCATTCTTTTCTCGATTGTCCTCGTGGCTGTGCAACTCGGCCTCTATCTCGGCTCTAGCCGCATGATCACGGCCAACATCGCGCGCTCGAATGCCGATCTCATCGTGACGACCTTTGGCGCGAAAAGCTTCGAGGACGGCGGCATCCTTCTCGGCGACCGTGAACGGCATCAGGCTTTGGCGACGCCCGGAGTTGAAAGCGTCGTGCCTATCGTCGTTGCGTTCGCCGAATGGCGGAAGCCCGAAGGCGGTTCTTCGCGCGTCGTTCTGATCGGTGCCGATTCCGATGACCAGGGTCTCGTCCCATGGTCGTTGACGAAAGGCACTGTCGAAGACATCAAGGCGCCCGACGCTATCGCCGTCGACCAAAGCTACCTCGGTGAGCTCGGCATCAACGGCATTGGTGATTCCGCCCAGGTCGCCAACGGCCGCGTAAAGATCAAGGCCCTGACGGAAGGCATCCGCTCGTTCACGCAGTCGCCATACGCTTATACGACACTCAACCGCGCTCGTCAGTTGCTCGGTGTCGACGACGACAAATCGACTTTCTTGCTGGTGAAGCTCGCACCGGGAGCGAATATCGCCGAAGTCCAGAAGGATCTCGCCAAGCGGCTCGATTCCGCCGACGTGCTGACGAAAGACGAATTTGAATCACGCAGCCTGAAGCAGTGGCTGTTCCGCACGGGCGCCGGGCTCGCACTGATCGGCGGCGCCATCCTCGGCAGTCTCGTCGGCACCGTGATCGTTGCTCAGACGCTTTACTCGAGCACCAAGGACCATATTCACGAATTCGCGACCTTGCGTGCGCTTGGGTCATCAAGAGGCTACATCTACAAGGTCATTCTGGCTCAGGCGGCATTGAGTGCGGTCATGGGCTATGTATTGGGTATGATCATAGCGTTGTTGATACTTTATCTTAGTAGGAACTCGTCGTTGCCTTTGGTAATGACCCCCGGCTTGGCATTTTGGCTTTTCGCACTGACTCTCTTCATGTGCGCGATCTCGGCGCTTTCGGCCATCGTCAAGGTCACGAAGATTGATCCGGCCACGGTGTTTTCGAGATGACGACCCAGCCAGTCATGCAAGCGGAAAATATCGTCAAGGAGCTCGGCTCGGGCGCCGGCCTGGTGGTCGCCGTCAAGGGCGTGTCGCTGGATCTTGTGCCGGGGGAACTGACGCTGTTGATGGGCCCTTCGGGCTCCGGCAAGACGACGCTCCTCTCCATTCTCGGCTGCATCATGAAGCCGACGTCTGGCAGCCTTCGGATTGCGGATACGGTGGTGGACAACCTTTCGGCAGAAGAGCTTGCGAAGGTCCGTCGCGATCACATCGGCTTCATCTTCCAGTCCTACAACCTCTTCCCGACGCTGAACGCTCTCGAAAACGTTCGCATCGCGCTCGACGTCAGAGGAATAAAAGGCTTCGCTGCGACCAGCCGGTCGGAAGAGGTCTTGCGTGAAGTCGGCCTCGGCCACCGGCTGACCAATTATCCACGCAACCTCTCGGGCGGTGAGCAGCAGCGTGTCGCGGTCGCGCGCGCGATAGCAAGTTCGCCATCAATCGTGCTCGCCGACGAACCAACCGCGGCACTCGACAGCGAGAACGGTCACGCGGTGATGGCCCTCCTGTCCCGCATTGCCAAGGAACAGAATCGCAGCGTGCTCGCCGTGACGCACGATCCGCGAACCTTGGGATACGCCGATCGCGTGGTGCGAATAGAAGACGGCAAGATCGTCGGCGAAGAACGCCGGCCGGAGGGCATCGACTCTCCCGAAATTACCGATTTGACGAAGAGGCGAAAGCTGCATGCTTAAGAAGATGGATCCCGCGATCTCGACCATTTTGATCGCCGCGGGTGTGGTGCTCGTAGGCGGTTTTGGGGTGACGGCGCTGACCCAAGGCCAAGCTCTGTTTTCGAGCGTGGCTGGTTCGGCGCACGCCGACACGTCGGCTCCTGTCCCGCAATGGGCGGCATCCGCGACCGCGCGCGTCGAGCCTAAGGATGGCGAAGTCCGGATCGCGAGCGAGGTTGGCGGTAAGATCGTCGAGATTCTCGCTAAGACCAACGATCTAGTCAAGAAGGGCGATCTTCTGATCCGCCTCGATGATACGGACTATTACAACAAGATCTATGCCGCGGTCGCCGAAGCGAGCGTCCGCGAACGCGAACGCGCCGACGAACCCGCGACAGGCATCGCCCTCGACCGCCGCAATGCCGACGACGCAGTCTTCAAAGCGCAGCAGGCGGTCTTCGATGCGCATGAAGCCTTCGACAAAGCCTATCGCGCCTGGAAAACGTCGGATGGACCGGAAGATGCGGTCGAGACGGCGCGGAAGGACCTGGCCGATAAAGAAAGTGCGTTGTCGGCTGCCAAGGACAAGTTTGCGCAGGTCGAGAAAGAGCCCGGCATGCCGCTCGAACAACGTTTGGAATCGTCGCTGGCGCTGGCACGCTCGGACCTGAGATCGGCCGAACTCGCTCTTGAGCGTACCCGAATTCGCGCCCCCGCCGACGGGACAGTTCTCAACGTTCTGGCCCGCGTCGGCGAAACCGCGGTGCCGTCGCCTGACAGCGCGCTGGTCGTTTTTGGTGATATGTCGAGCCTCCGCCTCCGCGCCGAAGTCGAAGAGCGCGACGCCGCCAAGGTTCATGTCGGTCAGCGTGTTGTCGTGAAGGCCGATGCTTTCCCCGACAAGACGTTCGAAGGCACCGTCACGTCGATTTCCCAGTCGCTCGGACCGCCGCGCATCGCGACGCGTGGGCCTCGCCGCCCGAACGATGTCGAGGTGGTTGAGGTTATGGTCTCGCTCGATGGTCATCCGCCGCTCTTCACCGGCATGCGGGTCGACGCTTTCTTCAAGCTCGACAATCAGGCGGCGAACAACGCTACGACGACGACGGCAAACTAACGTCGGCTATTGAATCCTTTAAAAAAGAGGGCGCCCGGAGAGTTCGGGCGCCCTCTTTTTTATCTGACGGGCGAAATTACGGCTCAGGCCGCCGCTTGCGCTGTTGCATCGATGTGGGCGGTGAGCTTCGGATCCAGTCTCAGCGCCGCCGCGAGCGATGACAGGAACGCCTGCTCAGCCGGCGAATTGTCAACGACGGCAACTCTCGCGGCTGTATAGAGCTGAATGGCTTCCTGCGGAGATTTGACGGACTGCGCAAGGTCCTGGACCGTCGACGGAGAGTTCAGCTCTTTCGCAAAAAAGGCTTCGGCTTCGTCACCGAAACCCGCTTGCCTCAGACTGCTGATAATACCGTCATGCTCACTGGCATCGACACGCCCGTCGGCGTGCGCAGCGGCGATCATCGCCTGGATATAATGCACGGCGGCATCGTTCGTGACCGCCGAAGGCTCAAAACCCGATCCAGCCGGCGGCGGTTCGGTGGACGCCGCACCGGTGACGAGCGGTCGACCAGCCTGATAGTTCTGCATCGCCTTGTAAGCGAGGCCGCCGATCATTGCCAACGCGCCGAGCCGGGCCGCGCTCGCGGCAAGCGAACGGCCCGTGCGCGTTCCGAGCATGAGACCGCCCAATCCACCTGCGGCAGCACCGGCCGCGTAAGGATTGTTCTGGATGAAATCCTTCAGCGTGCCGAGGATTTGCGCCGTTTGCGGATTGGAAGCAAGGCGTCCGAGGGTATCGCTCGCACCAGTCGCTTCGCCGACGCGCGTAGAGCCTTCCTTGACGCCCTGTGTCGCCTGACTGAAAACCTTGCCGAGAATATCGCTGATGCTTCCCGCGTCGGTGACTGTTCCACCGGCTTGACCGATCTTGTCTTTGATCTGGGCCAGAATATCGCCGTTGCCCTGACCTTGCCCCTCAGAGAGGCTCCTGCCGATTTGGCTCAGAATATCTCCGAGGCTTCCACCCGGTTGCGGCGAAGGTTCCGATCCGGTGGGTGCAGCACCTCTCACGAGATTTTCCAGAATGGATTTGGCGTCGAACATGGCGGGGGGTCCTTCTGTTGCAGCCGTCCGCTTGCAACGTAGGCATATGAGACGTCCCGCACAATCGGATCTGGAACAATCTTTCGCGTTCATTCCGCAGCAATGGGGAGATGATCTGGTGAATGCGCATGCGGCGCCCGCGGGTTGCGGGGTTCATCGCCCGGTTCATCCTTCGGACCGATGAAGCGGCCGAAGATGCGCTGCATCAATACGCCGACATCGTCCATCACGGTAAAGAACGACGGCACGAAGACGAGCGACAGCAACGTGGAAACCAGAAGCCCGCCGATCACGGCTATTGCCATGGGCGCGCGGAATTCGCCGCCATCACCGAGCGCGAATGCGCTCGGAAGCATGCCGGCCGCCATCGCCAGCGTCGTCATGATGATAGGCCGCGCTCGTTTACGACCGGCATCGATGATTGCCTGCTGCCTTTCGACGCCGGCCGCGATCTCCTCGATCGCAAAATCGACAAGCATGATCGCATTTTTCGTCACGATGCCCATCAGCATCAGAAGCCCGATATAAACGGGCATACTGATGGAATTGTTTGTGACGAGCAGACTGAGAGCGACGCCCCCGAACGAAAGCGGCAATGACAGCAAGATCGTCACGGGCTGAAATACGCTGCCGAAAAGGAGAACGAGGAGGCCGAACACGATCAGGATGCCGGTGCCCATCGCCGTGATGAACCCGTCGGCCACCTCATCCTGAATTTCAGCGTCGCCCGAGGGCTGCAGCGTCACCGTCTTCGGCAGGTTCTCGTCGTGGATGACTTTCAAGAACTTCTCGCGCGCCGTGCTCATCGCCATCCCGCGATCGAGATCGACACCGACGACCGCGCGCCGCAAGCGATCGAACCGCTCGATGGAAGCCGGCCCGCGACCGAGGGAAACGGATGCGACCGCCGTCAACGGGATCGCCTTGCCTTGCGCGTTCGTCAGCCGCAACTGCTCGATCTGCTTCAGATCGGTTCGCGTTTTCTCTTCGAGCTGAACTCGGATCGGAATTTGCCGGTCACCGATCGTGAATTTGGCGAGATTGAAACCGGCGTCTCCAATCGTCGCGACGCGGATCGCCTCTGCGATCTGATCGGGCGCCACGCCGAGACGCGCAGCGACGTCCAGCCTGGGAACGATGCGAATTTCGGGACGATCCGTCGATCCTGAAGCGGCGACGTTTCGGAAACCCGGCACACCGCGCAGAGCGCCTTCCACCTTGCCGATGGCGGCATTGAGGTCTTCGCCGTCACGCGACAGCATGGAAAAGGAAAGCTCGCGCTCGCCGCGTTCATTGACGTACCAGGCGCGTGTATCAGGTATGTCCGCTATTTTTGCCGCGATGATCGACTTGAGCTGCTGCTGCGTGAGCTTGCGGTCTTCCTTTGGAACGAGCTTGACGTAGAGTGCAGCGCGTCGGACTTCCAACTGCCCGGTAGGGCTCGTACCGCCAAGCACGAAAACCTGCGCGATCTCGGGAATGCTCCGAAGCGATTTGACGACCTGATCCGTCTTCTCCTGCGTTTCTTCGAGTTGCGTTCCGGACGGTAATTCCACCGCGACGACGACGCGAGAGGTATCTTCGTCTGGCATGAAGCCGGTCGGCAGCAGCGTCGTGGCATAGATGGATGCCGAAAAAAGCGCGATGCCTGTCACGAGCGTGAAATAGCGCCAGCGCAGCGTCACCGACAGGAAACGCGTATAGGCGCGCATGATTGCGCCGTCCTCGTGGGGCTTCTCGGGAACGGGCCGCAGAAAATAAGCCGCCATCATCGGCGTGATGAGGCGCGCGACGAGAAGCGAAACGAGAACCGCAACGGCAACCGTCATGCCGAATTGCCGGAAATACTGTCCGGCGACGCCGCCCATGAAGGAAACCGGCGCAAAGATCGCGACGATCGTTAGCGTGATGGCGATCACCGCAAGGCCGATCTCGTCGGCGGCTTCGAGCGCGGCCCGATAAGGCGATTTGCCCATGTGCATGTGACGCACGATATTCTCGATCTCGACGATCGCATCGTCGACGAGAATGCCGGTCGCGAGCGTGATGCCGAGCAGGCTGACGAGGTTCAGAGAAAACCCGAGCGCACTCATGGCCCAGAACGTCGGAATCGCAGCAAGCGGCAGGGCGATGGCGGAGATCAGCGTCGCGCGCCAGTTGCGAAGGAAGACCATCACGACGAGGACGGCCAATGCGGCGCCTTCGATCAGCGTCTCCATCGCCGCCAGATAATTGCCGCGCGTGTAGGCCACCGCATCGTCGATGTTCGTGATGTGGACATCCGGATATTCGGCGCGCAACCCCTTCAGCGACTCATCAACCGCCTCGGCGACGGAAAGCTCGCTCGAGCCCTTTGTCCGGAAGACCGAGAACGAGACGACCGGGCGTCCGTCGAGGCGCGCGAACGACCGCTGCTCGCTGGCATCGTCGACGACATGCCCAAGGTCCTTGAGACGGACTTCGCGGCCGCCTGCAAGAATGATTCTGGCGTCTCCAAGTGTTTTAACTTCCCGCGCACCGGCGAGCGTCCGTATCGCTTGCTCCTGGCTGCCGACCTCACCACGTCCGGAACCGAGATCGACGTTGGTCGCACGAACCTGGCTGTTCACTTGCGCGGCGGTGATGCCGTACGCCAGTAGCTTGTCGGGATCGAGATTGACGCGGATTTCGCGGTCGACGCCGCCGTAGCGTTCGACGCGCCCGACGCCTTTTGTCGCTTGCAGGCGGCGCTTGATCACATCGTCGACGAACCACGAAAGCTGCTCGAGCGTCATGCCCGGAGACGTCGCAGCAAACGATTGGATCGCCTGGCCTTCAACGTCGATCCGTTCGATGATGGGTTCGTCGATCGTGCGCGGAAGATCGGCGCGCACTTCCGCAACCGCGTCTCTGACATCGTTCAAAGCACGGTCGGTATCGATACCAAGCCGGAATTCAAGAACGGTTGACGATGTGCCGTCCGTCAGCGTCGACGTCATGTGCTTGATGCCGACGAGGTTCGCGACGGCGTCTTCGATGACCTTCGTCACTTGCGTTTCAAGCTCGGCCGGCGCTGCACCCGACTGCGTCACCTTGATCGAAACCAGCGGAATATCGATGTTGGGAAACCGCGTGACAGGCAGCGATTTGAAGCTCAGCGTGCCGAGCAGCATCAGCACCGCAAAGAGAACGATCGCGGGAACCGGACGGCGGATCGACCAAGCCGAAATATTGATCCGCATTACTTCGCCTCGCTCAGCCGCGGTTCGGGAACGATTGGCCGGACGACGTCACCGTCGCGCAGGAACGTACCTGCACGCGTCACGACGAAATCGCCTTCCTTGATGCCGTCTTTGATCTCTACGAGGTCATTCGCGACGAGGCCGACTGTGACGACGTGCTTCCTGACGATGTTGTCTTGGATCACCTGTACGGATGCGAGGTCGTGGTCGAAGGTTACCGCCGATGATGGCACCGCAAGGCCACGGCTTGTCGCCGTCTCAATCCGTCCGCGCGCATAGGATCCGATCCTGAGAACCGGATTGACGCCGAGGAATATTCTCACGCGCCCTAGCCGTGTCGCTTTGTCGACCTCCGGTGACACCAGCCGTACCTTGCCGTCGAAGTCGCCGATTTGCGGGACCGTGACGATGGCCTTCTGGCCGACCTTGACATTCTTCAATTCCGTTTCGACGATTTCCGCATCGAGTTCGATCTCGCCGTTTTCGATGATGCGGAACATGGGTTCCCCGTTGGCGGATGCCATCGCGCCGATCCGGGCGGTTCTCCGGCTAATGACGCCGTCTTCCGGCGAGGTGACATCGGTGTTGCTTCGCCGCCAGAGCAGTTCGCGCCGCTGCGCTTCGACCTGCTCTTTTTCCGCCTGCGCGGCTTTGAGCCCGTCACGGGCTGCGATGAGCTGCGCTTCCGTCGTATGCGCCGCGCTCTCACGCTGATCGTACGTCGAGCCCGAGAGATAGCCGGACTGTTTCAGCGGGACAGCCCGCTCAAGCTGCGCGGCGGCCTCTTTGGCTTGGGCTTCCGCCTGAACGATTTGGCTTTGTGCCTGCGCAATCGCCGCGTTGGAACGAGCGAGGTTCGCGTTGTTCTGCGCCAACTGCGCGTCCAATTGCTCGGCGACGAGGCGTGCGAGAACCTGACCTTTCTTGACCTTGTCTCCCTCGTCGGCCAGAAGCTCGAGAACGCGCAAGCCTTCGACTTCCGGCGAGACCAGGATTTCCTCGCGCGGCACGAGCGAACCCGAGACGGCCGCTGTCTCAACGAAATTCTCTGTCGCGACTTTCGCTACCGTGATCGTCGGCGCGGCGACCGGCTTCGCTGCTTCCAAGCGCTCGGCTTGGATTTCGGCAGTGTGTCGTTTCTCGACGTAAACATAGCCAACGCCAGACAAGGCTATGGCCGACAGAAGCCCCAACGAAAATTTCGCCAAATTCATTGCCGGGCCTCGCGAACGTTCGTTTTCGCCCGCGCCCTGCCGGCGTTCGTCGGATTGAGCAACCCACCAATCACCTCAATGATGACAGGAAGGACAGTGCTCATGTCGGCTGTCGGATCGATAGCGCGACGCCAAAACATCCCGTCTCCGAAAATGTTGAACACCTTGACGAGTGTCGGAATATCGATGCGCGGCGCGATGCGGCCTTCGTCCTGGAGGCGCCGAAACAGGGCGTCGAAGCTGTCGTTGCAGAACTTGTCGACGCTCATGAAAATCTCAGCGATCCGCGGATTGCGCGTCGACTCGACGCCCATTTCGATGGCGAATCGCTGCTTCTCCGCAGACTCGTTGATGAAGTAGTGCTCGCCGATCGCGGCGAGGGCTTCGATAAAATCCGGCGCCGATGCAAGCTGGGCAAATCGCTCGGCGAATTCCGCCCGGTCGCGCTCGCAAAGCCCGGCGATCAGCGCTTCCTTGCTATCGAAATACAGATACAGTGCGCCAGGCGAAACTCCGGCCTCCCGGCAGATCGTCTGCATTGTCGTCGCGTGAAAGCCCCCGCGCGCGAAGCATCGAAGTGCCGCGTCGAGAATGTGCTCGCGCCGTGCGCGCTGGGTATCGGGCTTCAGCCTCGGCATGGTGTCGGGCAATCCCCTCGGTAGATACCGCAAAAACGAACAGGCATTCTGTTTGGGAAGGGATTGCGGTGACGTCAAGGCGAATGAATGTTCGTTTTGCAAATTTTTATTGTCGGTATTCAGCGAGCGGACGGTCCGGCGACGAACGAAATATTGCCTGGGGCCGAGCAAGCAATTGGAGGAAAAAGATCTTTGACAAAAAGAGGAGCAGTAGGTCCCGCAACCCACCGCTCCTCTCTCTTTCCGCCCGAGCCTGTGGCCGGGCGGAGTTTCAGTGGCGTCGCGCGAATCAGTAGCGAATGCGGGGCCTGGACAGATCGTCGGCGCGCAAACCGCGCGAGAGCCATGATGCTCACTTCATATGGCGTGGCCGCAGTCGGAAGCAAAATCCGCTCAGACGGCCGCCGAAGCACCGTACTTATACTGCAATTTGATAAAACCCAATTCTGAATTTGAGACCCGGCGCTCGACACGATGCACCGGTCTTCTCGTCACCGTCGATTGGATGTGAGGACGTTAAGGGCGACAGGGTGTTCCAGTGAAGATGCAGACCGTACCGCTGGGCCCGGTAAGACAGCGCTCTTCGGTATTCTCAGCCCGCGCCCAGTTCGCGTAGTCGGGTCCGAGGTCAGGGATGGCTCGCACTTTCGCACGCCAGTTGGCGCGTGTCTTCGTCTTGGCGAGCCACACGAAACGCGATTCTTCGCCCCGCGCCGTGACCGCCGACGGAGCGCATGTATCGGCAAAGACCTGTGTCGGAACCACCAAGAGCAAAAGGCTCGCCAGAAAAATTGAAGCGGCCGCGATTGTCTTTGACGTCATTTCCACTAGCACCGCCCGCTGCCTCGATCGAAAACGAGCGATAGAAGGACGTTTGGGGCGCATTGGCAAGATCCGCCGCGACAGCGACTCAATATTGAAAAAGGACGTTGAATGTCCCGTAAGCCGAGGGATCTTTGGGTGCCCACTCGTCAATCCACCAAGCGGCCCCGCCGGCAAGCGAGGCTTCCCCGCCGCTCCATTCATAACGCGCAAAAAGGCCTGTCCGGCCGTTCCAGGCGCCGTCGCCCGTCTCGATGTTTTTATCGTAACGCAGTTCGGGCCCGACAGAGACCTTCGGTGTGAGCCGCCAGCCGGCGCGCCATCGCGATGACGTCTCATTACGTGCTGTCGAATAGCTGAGATCGAGCGACGTCCATGCAGTTTCGTTCAGCGTCAGCCAGAGTTCGAGAGCGCCCTTGACGCCGAATTCGGTACCGTCGTTCTCATGCGCCGGATCCGCAGCATTGAGATGATGTTCAGAGGACATCGAAGCACCGGCGAAAGCTTTGGCCGTCAATCGCCCGAGCTGCAAATAGTATCCGAGAAGAGCTTCGGCATAAGAATGCTCGACCTCGAAGTGTTGCTTCTTGCGATCGTCCTCCGTGCAAATGTCGTTGAGAACGGCGACACCGCAATTCGTATGTGCGCCTATGTCATCGTAGCCGTAGCGGCCATAGCCGCCTCCGAAACGCAGTCGCCAGCCATCACTGTAGATATCTCGACCGAGCGGCACGATCGTCATTCCTGAATAGAAAAGCCACTGGTCTTGTGCGACGTCGACCCCACTATAAATCTCGCGCCATCCATATTCAGGCTGCGGAGGACTTGCGGCCCACGTGTCACTCTGCGCCAGCGCCTCTCGAGACGATCCGGCCCACGACGCAACTGCGATCAGAAGATAGATCGCAGCGCCGATCCAGCCGGATTTCTGACGCCCCCCACGCAACATCCAAACGCAACGCTGTTGGTACAACATACATATTATCGTTATTGACCATAAGTCCGTACAAACTAGTCATCGTCAAGAAGAACAAAGATGAACTCGGTTAACAATTTTCGATTTCAGAAAAGAGAAGCCAGTACTGGCCGGCGCAGTTTGTGCATCGCAGCGGCAACTGTGGAGGACCGGTTGATTTTGCTCAAACAGCTCTTTCGCCGCTTGTGTTACAAGCCGCACAAATCTGTGAACTGCAGCGGCGTCGGCGCCATGCTAATGATTAAAAAACGAGCGCAAGCCCTTAAGAGCGCGTTCTGAAAAACCAGTTTTCGGGCGGCAGAGCTGTACAAGTAATTTGTGTCTGGGAGGACGCATCATATGTCAGAGGACGCGGAAGCCCCCGCAAGGAATACTTCCCTATACCTTCCATTCTATCAGTATATCTTCGAAGCGGCCGATATAACATCCTACTGGTGGCAGCCGCTTTTGAAGTCTATCGGTCGAACGCAGCTCGAATTCGCAGGTCTGCAAGCCCGTCAGACGCGTGCGCTGGTGCATTGGTCGCATCGCGTTGCCCGGGCGATGACGCCTGCCGACTATCTCGCGGCAAACGCCCAACTCTGGGAGACGACTGTCGAGCAGTATGTTGACGCCGCACCACGAGTCGCTGCGGCTGTCGAAACGGCTACGGAAGCGGTGGCGCCGCCGACGGTTCACACGCTCCCGCATGCTATGCCGGCGCGCGATACGCTTATCCTTTTGGATCGCGGCGGCACGCCTGAGCCGGAACGCAAGGTCGCCTGACGATTGCGTTCATTCATGCGGCCGTGCGAGCCGCGCGACAATCAGTTCAGCTCTTTAAGGGCGTCTGCGAAGCCCTTGAGTGAGATCGGGATGCCGATCCCAGCCTCCTCGGTCTGGAAAATGATGAAGATCGCGGTTTTTCCGGTCTTGAGCTGCTCGATCAATGGGTCTTCGACAACGACCTGCGCGTAACACGCAAAGCTGTGGCAGCGCAGAAACGGCGCGTGCCCGACATCCTTGTTGTCGATCTTAAGTCCCAGTCCCGGCGGCAGCAGAACCCCCAACGGAGCAAAGACCCGGAGAACGCGGGTTCCGTTCGAGAACTTCTGGAAATAGACCGTCAGACCGATGTTGTTCTTATCCTCCGCCGTGACGCTCTGAACCAGGGCGCAGACCGGATTCTTGGCCCCTGGTGGCGGATCCTTGCATACGACCTGCCAATCGCCGTATTGCGCCTTGACGGTTCCTTCCGGGGCGTCGACGGCGAGGGCCGCATTTGTCGTGCCGAACATCAGAATGGCTTGTGCAACCACGAACAGAGCTGTGGCGATCCTGCTCCAGATCATGGGCCGATCGCTACGCCTGTTCCGTCGGGCTAGCCGCAGCGGCATAATGGAGCCTTCGTTTGAGGAGCCCGGCTTTTCGAGTGACAATCGGCTGTCCTTGATTTCGCGGGCGAGGCCCATGGAACGGAACGCAACGGCGGAAGACCGCGCTTCGTCGACCATGAATTCGGCCGAATTCTGTCGCGGCACGGGAAGGGCCATCGATCGAGAGAAGTCAGTGATTCGCTGAGATTCGCTGACCTCGCGCATGCTTTCGCGAATAAATGACGCAGAAAACTTGACTTGAGACACGCGATTGGATTGTGCTCTTTATCAACCCGTCTTAACAAATCGATGAGGCATTCGGTCCAAGGGTCGCCGGACCGTCCTCGGCTGGGGAGCCGGGCAATAAGCAAATAGGAACTTGGTCGCGAAAACGGCGCGCCAAGTCAGATAGGGAGGCTGTCGAACCAGCGGGAACTGGGGCGACAAACTGGGAGCGAAGGAATGTCTAAAAGGATGTTTGGCGCGGTTGCCGTACTGGCAGCCGCGTGCTTGGCGATCGTCCTCAGCGGCGCGACGCCCGCGTTGGCGGGGCTTGGTCAGCCGACGGATGGTGAGCTTGGGCTCCAGCTCTCAGCCTCGCCGATCATGGACGAGATCACGACTCTCTTTAACGTCGTCAACATTGTCATCACCGTCATCGTCCTTTTCGTTCTCGGGCTGATGGTTTGGGTGATGTTCCGCTTCAACGAGAAGAGTAATCCCACTCCCTCCCGCACGACCCACAATACCTTCCTTGAAGTCGCCTGGACGATCGTGCCGATCCTGATTCTCGTCGGCATTTCGATCCCGTCTTTTCACCTTCTCTTCAATCAGTACACGTTCCCGAAGGCCGATGTGACGATCAAGGCCACCGGCAATGCGTGGTTCTGGGAGCACGAATACGTCGACGATAAAGTCACCGTCACGTCGAACATGGTCAACGACGAGGACATCCTCAGGGCGAAATTGGGAGACGACGCGTTCGACAAGAAATACGGCTCGCTCGACGGAGCGGCGCTTCATAACGCTCTCTATCAGGACTCCCTTCCTGTCTGGGCCGAGGACAAAAAGCTTCGCCGACTTGCGGTGGACCAGGAAATCGCGGTTCCGGTAAACAAGGTCGTCATTGTTCTCATCACATCGAATGACGTCATCCACTCCTGGACAATTCCGTCGTTCGGCGTGAAGCAGCAGGCGGTTCCTGGACGAACGGCCGCAGTCTGGTTCAAGGCTACGAAGGTCGGCTCTTACTTCGGTCAGTGCTCGGTGCTCTGCGGTAAGCTGCACTCGGGCATGCCGATCGCTGTTCGCGTTGTCGAACAGCCGGTCTATGATGCCTGGATGGCCGCATTGAAAGCCAAAGATCGAAAGAAGGCTCAGCAGATCCTGGACGCGGATACGGCAAGTCGGGTCGTCATTCAGCAGTCCGTGGCACAGGCGCAATAACAGCCGTTCACCGCCGGTCGCGGACGTGGGTCCGTCCGGCACGTATTCGATAATAAGAAGATCAAAGCAAACTACCGGAACAAGGGCTCTACGAAATGGGAAGCACGGCATACGCAGCGGGTGAGGATCACGATCACGCCCCGCCCTTCTTCAAGCGCTGGTTCTTTTCGACCAACCACAAAGACATCGGCACGCTTTATCTGCTCTTTGCGATTTTCGCGGGCTGCATAGGCGCCTTCCTCTCGGTCATGATGCGGTTGGAGCTTCAGGAGCCGGGCCTCCAGTATTTTGCAAACGAAGGCATCTACAACGTCTTCGTGACTGCCCATGGCTTGATCATGGTGTTCTTCATGGTCATGCCCGCCATGATCGGCGGGTTCGGCAACTGGTTCGTGCCTCTGATGATCGGCGCGCCTGACATGGCGTTCCCTCGCATGAACAACATCTCTTTCTGGCTATTGCCGGCAGCCTTCACGCTGTTGTTGATCTCGCTCTTCGTTCCGGGAACCGCGGATGCGAATGGCGTAGGCACCGGCTGGATCATCGTGGCCCCGCTCTCGAGCAAGATTGGCCACCCGGGTCCGGCAGTCGATTTTGCGATTCTTTCGCTTCACCTTGCTGGCGCATCCTCCATCCTTGGCGCCATCAACTTTATCACCACGATCTTCAACATGCGCGCTCCCGGCATGACGCTGCACAAGATGCCGCTCTTCGCCTGGTCCGTGCTCGTAACGGCCTTCCTATTGCTCTTGTCGCTGCCCGTTCTGGCCGGCGCAATCACGATGCTGCTGACGGATCGCAACTTCGGCACGACGTTTTATGATCCGGCCGGCGGCGGCGATCCTCTCCTCTATGCTCACCTCTTCTGGTTCTTCGGCCATCCGGAGGTTTACATCCTCATCCTGCCGGGCTTCGGCATGATCAGCCACATCGTGTCGACATTCTCGCGCAAGCCGATTTTCGGCTATCTCGGCATGGCCTATGCGATGGTCGCCATCGGCCTCGTCGGCTTCATCGTCTGGGCGCACCACATGTACACGGCGGGCCTCAGCGTTGACACACAGGCATACTTCATGTTCGCGACGATGGTCATCGCGGTCCCGACCGGCGTGAAGATCTTCTCCTGGATTGCGACGATGTGGGGTGGTTCGATCCAGTTCCGCACGCCGATGGTCTGGGCGCTGGGCTTCATCTTCCTCTTCACGATCGGCGGTGTGACGGGCGTGATGTGCTCGAACGCTGGCGTCGACCGTTCGCTGCACAATACGTACTACGTCGTGGCGCACTTCCATTACGTCCTGTCGCTCGGGGCCGTGTTCTCGATCTTCGCGGGCTGGTATTACTGGTTCCCGAAAATGTCGGGCTACATGTACAGCGAGTTCCTGGGCAAGCTGCACTTCTGGCTGACCTTTATCGGCGCCAACATCCTCTTCTTCCCGCAGCACTTCCTGGGTCTCGCGGGTATGCCCCGTCACTACGCCGACTATCCGGAGGCGTTCACGTATTGGAACCGGATCTCGTCCTTCGGGTCCTACATTACGACCGCTGGTCTGATCGTCTTCCTTTTCTCGATGTTCTACGCGTACTTCATCAAGAAAGAGAAAGCGGCTTCGAACCCGTGGGGCATTGGTGCAACGACGCTTGAGTGGACGCTGCCGTCACCGCCAGCATTCCACTCCTACGAAACGTTGCCGCGGATCGCCGCGACGGACCACCACTGATTTGGAATGATCGATACTGCTGCGGGCCGAGAGCATCGGCCCGCAGTTGTGCCCCATAAAACGAAGCTGAGTACCGAGAACGGCGCGCCGGCACATGAGCATTCAAAGTGAAATTCACGAAGGCGATCTGGCGCTTGAGCCAAGTGTCAGCGATTTCGTCCAGCTTATGAAGCCGCGCGTGATGGCGCTCGTGGTTTTCACGGCGCTGGCGGCGATGCTCGCCGCGCCGGGACCGATCAATCCCGTCCTTGGCGCCATTGCGATCATCTCGATCGCCATCGGAGCCGGTGCCTCGGGCGCGCTCAATATGTGGTATGACGCCGATATCGACGCCCGCATGGCGCGCACGGCGGCGAGGCCTCTTCCGCGCGGGCGGGTGACCGCAGATGAAGCGCTGAGCTTCGGTGGCGTGCTCGCGGTCTGTTCTGTCCTGACCTTGGGCGTCCTCGTCAATTGGACGGCTGGCGCTCTCCTTGCCATCACGATCGGCTTCTATCTCTTCGTCTACACGATGTGGCTGAAGCGAAGGACGCCGTACAATATCGTCATCGGCGGTGCCGCTGGCGCCTTTCCCCCCATGATCGGCTGGGCTGCAGTGACGGGCTCCGTCAGCTTCGACAGCCTGTTGCTGTTCATGATCATCTTCATGTGGACGCCGCCCCACTTCTGGGCGCTCTCGCTTTATCGCTGCCGGGATTACGAGCGCGTTGGTGTTCCGATGTTGCCGGTCGTCGCAGGCTTGAAAGAGACGCGGCGCCAGATCCTGCTCTATTCCATTCTGCTCGTACCGTTGGCTGTCGTTCCTTATTTCGTCGGTCTCGGCGGCGTCACGTATCTCCTTTGCTCGACGGTGCTCGGCGCGGTCTTCCTTGCGCTCTCGGTGCGCGTCTACATGACGACCGAAGGACGCGAGGCCGATACGGCAGCACGGCAGCTCTTCTGGTTTTCCATCCTGTATCTTTACGTCCTGTTCGCTGTGCTGTTCGGCGAAGCAATCGTCAGTCGGATTCTAGCGTGAGGCTGATTTGAAAGACGATCCCAAAAGCCCCGAGCGCCTCGATCCTGCGGCTGAAAAAATCCGCAGGCGCCGATCGATCGCGATTGGGCTCGCGCTCGGCTTCATGGTCTTGGTCTTCTACATCGCGACGTTCGTCCGTCTCGGCGGCAACGTCGTAAATGGAATAGGTTGATGGATACGCAAACGCCCGGCGAAAGAGACGAGGACAAGGCCTTAAGGTCGTCTCGAAACAATCGGCGGGCGGTGTTCGTCTGTCTTGGTGCTCTTGCGGTTATGGGGTCGATCACAGCGGCATCCCCGACCCTCTACACGATGTTCTGCAAGGCGACGGGTTATAACGGCACGACGCAGCGGGTTCTCGCGAATACCAACAAGGTTGTCGACCGCACGATCACGGTCCGCTTTGACTCGAACGTTGCCCAGGGTCTGCCGTGGACGTTCGAGCCTGAGATCACGAAGATGGACGTCAAGATCGGCGAGACCGGTCTTGCTTTCTTTCGGGCAACGAACAATTCCGACAAGCCTGTGACGGGCCAGGCCTCTTACAACGTAACGCCGGAAGCTTTCGGCTTGTACTTCAATAAGATTCAATGCTTCTGCTTCAATGAGCAGACGCTGAAACCGCATCAGACAGTGGAAATGCCGGTGACGTTCTTCATCGATCCGAAGATGCTCGATGATCGGGACACGGCCTCCCAGTCTGAAGTCACGCTTTCCTACGTCTTCTACCCGGTCGATCGTCCGGCAGCGACCGCCGACGCTTCGAACGCGCCGAAGAACGGAGGATGACGAAATCGAAACGATGAAGCTGAACGGCTCGGGCGGAAATGGTGCTGTCACCGCGACGCAGGGGCAAAAATTTAAGCAAGAACAGGCCAAAGCCTGAAGGGGACGGAGACGGAAATGGCGGAGACCCACGCGAAGCACCATGACTACCATCTTGTAAATCCGAGTCCCTGGCCGCTCCTGACGTCATTGTCGGCGCTTGCCATGGCAATCGGCGGCATCATTTGGATGCGCACCCATGTCGACGGCGAAGGCGTCTTTGGCATTCAAGGACCGTGGCTTTTTGCGATGGGCGCGACGGCCGTCATCGCTTGTGCTTGGGCGTGGTGGATCGACGTCATTCGCGAAGCCAACCAGGGCTTTCAAACGCCGGTTGTCCAGCTTCACCTTCGATACGGCATGATCCTCTTCATCGCCTCGGAAGTGATGTTCTTCGTAGCTTGGTTCTGGGCTTACTTCGATTTCGCCCTGTTCCCGGCCGGCATACATGACCTGATGAACAACGCGACCACCGTCGTTGGCACGACGACGCGCGATCAGGTGTTCGGAGGCAAGTGGCCGCCCGTTCCAGTCGCAGCGACGGACGCCACGATCCCTGGCTACTTCAAACATACGTTCAATCCCTGGGGTCTCCCGCTCGTCAATACGCTCATTCTGTTGACCTCGGGATGCACGGTGACGTGGGCCCACCACGCCCTTTTGAAGAATGATCGTCGCGGCCTCGTCATCGGCTTGATTTTGACGGTCCTTCTTGGCCTGACGTTCACGACCTGCCAGGCCATCGAATACAGCCACGCTGGTTTCAGCTACGCGGGCCACAGCTATGGTGCGTCATTCTTCATGGCGACCGGCTTCCACGGCGCGCACGTGATCATCGGCACGATCTTCCTGTTGGTCTGCCTCATCCGGGCGATGCGCGGGGCTTTTACGCCCCAACAGCACTTCGGTTTTGAGGCGGCAGCTTGGTACTGGCACTTCGTCGACGTCGTCTGGCTGTTCCTGTTTGCCTGCATTTACGTGTGGGGCGCAGGTCCGATCGTGCCGGGTGCCGAATAAGCGGCGCCGAAGCGCGTGCTTCAATGCGATCATGGCGAGAGGCGGCCTGAAGCCGCCTCTCGTCGTTTGCGCCGTGGCACTGTTCGGAGTTGAATGTCCGCGCCGGATGCGCAGTAGTGGCCGTCAGCGCGATCAGATGGAAAGCAGAAATGGCCTTGGAAAGCTCGAGTCATGCCGTTTCGCCGTTAGTCGCCGGATTGACGTGCCGGTGTCCACGATGCGGCAAGGGAAAGCTTTTCGTAAATGTGCTGAACATGCGCGAAAAGTGTGATGTCTGCGGGTTGGACTACAAGTTCGTCGATACCGGAGACGGCCCGGCGGTGTTCGCGATCTTCATCCTCGGCTTTCTCTGCGTTGGCGGGGCCCTCGTCGCGGAATTCAAATTCGGCGTTCCCTGGTGGATGCACGTTCTGCTTTGGGGTATCCTGACCCCATTGATTGCCGTCTTCCTCTTGCGTTTTCTGAAGGCGACGCTGATCGCCCTGCAATACAACAACAAGGCCGAGGAAGGCCGTCTCTCCAAGGAGTGAGCATGTTCGCGCGCTGGCGCGCCGCTGGCCTTATCGTTCCAGGCCTTTTGACGCTTGTCATGCTGCCGATCCTGATCGGCCTCGGCAACTGGCAATGGCACCGGAAGGCCTGGAAAGAAGCGCTGATCTCAAGGATCGAAACGCGGCGGACGGCGGATCCGATCTCTTATCCGGCTGTCCTCGCGGAATACGTCAAAACCGGTGACGTCGAATACATGCACATGCGTGTTACCGGCACATTCGACTACAGCCGTGAGCGACACCTCTACGATCCAAAGACGTCTTCGCAAGGCTGGGACGTCTACACTCTCCTCGTCCCGGAAGGTGGACTGCCGCCGATTTTTGTGAACCGGGGCTGGGTGCCGGACACTCTGAAAGATCCGTCCAAGCGGGCCGAAGGGCAGGTCACAGGGCCGGTGACCGTTACCGGACTTGTCCGCTTGGCTCAGGCGAAACCCTGGTTCGCGCCCGACAACGATTATGCCGGGAATCGCTGGTACTGGCCCGATCTCGCCGGCATGCAGTGGGGCCCGGAGGGACCGCCATCCCCCCTTCAGTTCAATGCTGAGAAAAGCCGGGCTTTCGCACCGTTTTCACTGGACGCCGACGCGCGGCCCGAAAACCCCGGCGGTTGGCCGAAAGGCGGCACCACTGAAATCAACCTTCCGAATAACCATCTTCAGTACGTCGTGACGTGGTACGGGTTCGCGTTGACCCTTGTGGTCATTTTCGCGGTCTTCGCTCGACAACGCCTGGCGGCTGTGGAAGACAGCAAGGCGCAATCTAAGGAAGAGTGATTCTGAACCACTGGCCATCTGCTTCAGTTGTTCGCCCGCGCGGGCCGAACTAGGTTCGTTTGTTGAGTTCTGTCCATCGGAAAGAGAGAAAATTGAACTTCATCTCAACGCGCGGGGAAGTCGAAAAGCTTGGTTTCGAGGACGTTGTTCTTGCGGGCCTCGCGCGTGACGGCGGGCTTTACGTGCCCGAAGCTTGGCCGGTTCTCTCGAACGATACTATCGCATCGTTCGCCGACAAATCCTTCGCCGAGATCGCGGTCGAGGTCATCCATCCCTTCACGGGCGATGAAATCTCCCGCGATGATCTTTTTCGCATGGCCAAGGACGCTTACGCGACCTTCGACTCGCCCGCAGTTACGCCGCTGCACCCGCTGAAACCGGGACTCACTGTTCTCGAGCTCTTCCACGGGCCGACCCTCGCCTTCAAAGACGTCGCGATGCAGCTTCTTGCGCGGCTGATGGATCATGTGCTCGCGAAGCGCGGCCGCCGGGCCACGATCGTCGGCGCAACCTCTGGCGACACCGGCGGCGCTGCTATCGAGGCCTTCCGGACATCGCAGCGCGTCGATGTTGTCATCCTCTTTCCTGAGGGCCGGGTCTCTGATGTCCAGCGCCGGATGATGACGACCCCGGCCGAAAAGAATGTTCATGCGCTCGCCATTCGCGGCACGTTCGACGACTGTCAGGCGCTCGTGAAGGCCATGTTCAACGATCATGCCTTTCGCGATCGTGTCGAACTCTCCGGCGTCAATTCGATCAACTGGGCGCGCATCGTCGCGCAAGCCACTTATTACTTTTATGCCGCTTCGCGGCTGAGCGGCGGCAAGGACGGTGCGCTCTCGTTTTCTGTCCCGACCGGCAACTTCGGCGACATCTTTGCAGGTTACGTCGCGAAGTGCATGGGCCTGCCGATCGACAAGCTGATCATCGCTTCGAACGAGAACGACATCCTGCCGCGTGCCGTTGCGACAGGCATCTACGCGATGCGGGACGTCGTCCCGACTTCCTCCCCGTCGATGGATATCCAAGTCTCTTCGAATTTCGAACGCTATCTTTTTGAGGCCTCAGGCCGCGATGCAGGTCTTGTTCGGAGCCTGATGGCATCTTTGGCGGCCAAGGGGTCTTTCGAACTTGGAAGTCTGGCGCCGATCCTGAAATCGGATTTCGCGGCGGTCTCTGCATCGGAAAAAGATGTCGCCGACTGCATTCGCGATACCGAAGTCCGCTACGGCTATTTGCTCGACCCGCACACGGCGTGTGCGGTCGTTGCCGCTGAGCGTGTTGCGGAAGGCGATACGGTCGTTCTCGCAACCGCGCATCCCGCCAAATTTCCGGATGCAATCGAAGCGATCACGCGCAAAAGGCCGCCGCTGCCGCGCGGTTTCGAGCATCTGATGACGGACAAGGAGCGCTTCGAAATTCTTTCAAATAACCTCGCCGCCGTCGAAGAATTCGTTCTCAATCACAGCCGCGCCTCTGCGGGAGTGTCGCCATGACGACGGATCTTACAACTCTTTCCAACGGCATTCGCGTCGTCACGCACCACATGCCTGCGCTTGAGACGGTATCGCTCGGCGTTTGGGTCGCCGTCGGCGCGCGCCACGAACGGGAGGACCAGCACGGCCTCGCGCATTTTCTTGAGCACATGGCGTTTAAGGGCACGAAAAAGCGGTCGGCCCGGCAGATCGCCGATGAGATCGAAAGCGTTGGCGGCGATCTCAACGCCTCGACCGGGCTGGACACGACCGCCTATTTCGCCCGCGTCTTAAAGGGCGACGAGATTGTTGCCCTCGAGTTGATCGCCGACATCCTCCTCGACTCGAAATTCGCCGCCGAGGACATCGAGCGCGAGCGCGTTGTCATCCAGCAGGAGATTGCAGCGTCCGACGATAATCCGGACGACATGGCTTTCGATCTTATGCAAGGCGTCGCCTTCCCGGGCCAATCCATCGGCCGACCCATCCTTGGGACCAAAGCGAGCGTCGGGAGCTTTCTGGCCGGAGATTTCAAGTCCTATCTGGACGAGCACTATCTTCCTGAGGCGATTGTCGTTTCCGCCGCGGGCGCTGTGCACCACAAAGCCATCGTCCGCCACGTTGAGGCCCTATTCGGGGGGCTCACTTCACGTAAACGGGGAATTGAATCGCCTGCGCACTATCGGGGCGGCTTTGCGGCATCGAGCAAGCCTTTTGAGCAAAGTCATGTTCTGATCGGATTGCCGTCGCCATCGTATTTGGAACCAGGGTTCTATACGGCGCAGGTTTTTTCGGGTTTGTTCGGCGGCGGAATGTCGTCGCGCTTGTTTCAAGAGATCCGGGAAGATCGAGGTCTTTGCTATTCGATCGACTCGTCGATTTGGGGACTTAGAGACACCGGAATGCTGTCCGTGCATGCAGCGACATCCCCCGAGATGGTTGGCGAGCTCGCCGACGTCGTCGCCGCGCAGCTCACGGAAATCGCGGACACGGGGCCGACTGAAGCGGAGTTGCAGCGCTCGAAGGTGCAGCTCAAGGCGGGCCTGCTGATGGCGCTCGAGAGTTCCGCGGTCAATGCGGAGCAGATGGCACGGCAGTTGCTCGCCCAGGGACGGCTTATTCCGATAGCGGAACTGGTCGAGCGGGTCGAGGCCGTCGATCGCGCCGGTATCAAAGCCTTTGCACAGACGTTGATGGACGAAGCGCCGTCAGTCGCCGTCATCGGATCGGGCCGAAAATCCTCGGGGCAGGCATCGCGCATTGCGGCACGGTTTGCGCCGCGCGAAGCTGCACTCGCGACAGACAGGGCAGCGAGGTAACGCGTGGCTTTTCTTCGCTCCATCCGTCCTGATGAAGATTTTGAGGTCGTTCACGGACACCGGTTGACGCTGCGCCAGCCGGTTGCATCCGATTACATGGAATGGGCCGAGCTCAGGGCATTGAGCCGCGCCCATCTGACCCCGTGGGAACCGACTTGGTCGCCGGACGATCTCTCTCGCGCGATGTTTCGGCGGCGTCTGCGAGCCTACGCCAAAGACATCCACAATGACGTTTCCTACCCCTATTTCATCTTTGAGAATGAAAAAGGCGTGCTGATCGGCGGCCTTACGCTCTCGAATGTTAGACGCGGCTCGGCGCAGACGGCATCTCTCGGCTATTGGATGGGCGCGCCTTACGCCGGACGCGGTCATATGCGCGACGCTGTCGGCATCTTGCTTCCGATGGCCTTCAATGTGCTGCGGCTTCATCGCATCGAAGCCGCCACGATGTTGAAGAATTTCGCGTCTATGCGCGTTCTCGAGTCGGCGGGGTTCGAGCGCGAGGGGATGGCGCGCGGTTACCTCAAAATCAACGGGCGGTGGGAAGACCACCTGCTTTACGCGCGTCTCGCTGATGGGCCGGGTTCCGGCACGGTGGAACAGGGGGGCTGATGGCAGCCTGGGGGATGGGCAGGGGGAAACACGGACGATCCTGGCTTCAAGCGCTGGGATTGATCTTGACGTGCCTTGTGGCCCTTGCCGGCCGCGCCGAGGCTTTGACGCCGATCCCCGTCGGCGAAGATCAGGAACGCATTGAGATCACGCGGCTCGGCGAAGCCTACGAAGGGCGCGGCGATAGCCTCCAGGTTGAGACAGCCGCGGGCCCGGACGGTGTGTCCGGGCGCATGACCGTCCGGGCATCGGTCCCCGGCACCAGTCCCAACTGGATGGTCTTCGCGCTTACCAACAAATCGGACAAATCGCTCGAACGGCTTTTGACCGCCGACCGCTATACGATCGTCGGTTCGGGAACAGTTTGGCCGGACCTTGACGCTCGCCGCATTGAAAGCGTCACCCCATCGGTCGGCTTCGTGCCGGAGCGCATCAAGAACGACAAGGCCGACGTTTTCCGCATCACGTTGGAGCCCGGTCAGACGATCACTTATGTCGCCGAGCTTGCCGGTGACCGCTACGCGCGGATGTACCTCTGGAAACCGATTGATTACGAAATCAAGAGCCGCGACCGTCAGCTTTTCAATGGCGCGATGCTGGGACTGACGGGCCTCCTGGCGATCTTTCTGACGTCGATCTTCGCGGCCAACCACAAGCTGATCTTCCCAGCGGCCGCGTTGGTCTCGTGGACGGTTCTGACCTACCTTTGCGTCGATTTCGGCTTCTTCCATAAGCTCTTCAATCTGAGACCCGAGGACAACGCCGTCTATCGTGCCGCCGGCGAGGCGGCGATGGCGGCGAGCTTCGTCATCTTCCTGTCGACATTCCTGCGTTTGGGGCTGTGGCACGGCATCGTCCGGATGATGATCGGCGTCTGGATCGTCGCGCAACTGACTCTGATCGCCGTCGCCGTCATCGACCCGCGCCTTGCCGCGACGTTCACGCGATTGTCGTTCCTTGCGATCGGAGGCGTCGGCAGCCTGTTCACGATATTTCTGGCAGCGAAGGGCCAGGATCGCGCTCTCTCGCTCGTGCCAACGTGGTTGCTGTTTCTTGTCTGGATCTTCGCGACCGGCATGACGTTGAGCGGGCGAATGTCCGGAGATGTTGTCGTATCGAGCCTCGTCGCTGGTCTCGTCCTCGTCGTCATCCTGATGGGCTTCACGGTCACGCAGTTCGCATTCCGATCGTCCGATGTCGGATACACCGGTGCCCCGACCGAATTGCAGGCCCGGTCTTTGGCACTCGCGGCGTCGGGATCATCGGTCTGGGAATGGAACATCCGCCGCGACGAAATTAAGGTCGGACCCGAAGTCGAGGTCGCCTTGTCGCTGATGCCGGGCGAACTGTCGTCGAAAGTCGACGACTTCCTGAAGCACGTCCATCCGACCGACAAGGAGCGCTTCCGCGTCACGTTGATGTCGGCGCAGGAGCGCTCGGGGATCCGCATCAAGAGCGACTTCCGTCTCCGTCACGCCGACAACAGTTGGCGCTGGTTCGAGCTTGAAGCGGCGAGTGTTCCGAATTCCGATGGGCGCATGCTGCGCTGCGTCGGGCTGATGCGCGATGTCTCCGATAGCAAACGAGCACACGAGCGCCTTTTACATGATGCGGTCCACTGCAGTCTGACGGGTCTGCCCAATCGCGAGCTGTTCCTCGATCGGTTGAAGAACGTCATCGTCCGCGCCAAGACCGACAACTCCGTCAAGCCGGCGGTGATTTTCATCGATCTCGACAAATTCAAGAGCGTGAACGCATCGTTCGGTGTCGTCCGGGGCGATAGTCTGCTCTTGACGGTCGCGCGTCGCCTCCAGCGCCACCTCGGACCGCAGGATTCGGTCGCCCGCGTCGGGGGCGATCAATTTGCGATGCTCTTCACGGGCGAGCGCGAAGCGCGCAATCTCTCCGCCCTTGCCGAACGCGTACGCCGCTCGCTGCGCGCGCCCATTCCGCTCGCGAACCAGGAAGTGATCTTGACGGGCTCGATGGGCGTCGCCCTCTGGGACGGCACTCAAGGCAGTGACGGCGATCTCCTGAAAGACGCCGAACTGGCGATGTATCGCGCGAAGCAAAGTGGCTCGGATCGCATTGAGGTGTTCGAACCGACGATGCGCCGCGACCGCGATTCCGATACGCAACTTGAGGCTGACCTCGCCAAAGCCATCGAGAAGAGCCAACTGAAAGTTCTCTATCAGCCGATCGTCTATCTCCCGACGAAGGAGCTTGCGGGTTTCGAAGCGCAGCTTCGCTGGGAGCATCCCAATCTCGGCCTCGTCAATCCGATGGCACAGTTTGCCGATACCGGCGATACGGAGCTTCTGATCAAGCTTTGCTCGCATCTTTTGGTCAGGGCGGCCAAGGATGTGGCACGCTGGGTCTTGGAGCTGCCGCGCTCCGAGCGGCCGCTGTTCGTCTCGGTGAATGTTTCGGGTCGCCAATTCTTCCGGCCCGAGTCGGTGCAAGAGGTTCGCCACGTCCTCGGTCGCAACATCGCTCCAGCGGGCACGATGCGGCTCGAGATTTCTGAAACCCTCCTGATGGATAATCCCGAGCAGGCGGTGGAAGTCTTGAAATTGTTGAGCGGCTCCGGCGTCGACCTGACGCTCGACGATTTCGGAACGGGGTTTTCGTCGCTCGCCTATCTGCATCGGTTCCCATTCGATACGATCAAGATCAACGGTGAACTCGTTCGCAGCTCCGGAACCGGCAGTGGTGCGGCCGTGATGCGATCGATGGTGGCGCTTGCTCACGAGCTCTCCATGACCATCGCAGCCGAAAGCGTCGAGCGCGCCGACGAGGCCGTGTTCCTAAGATCGATCGGCTGCGAATATGCACAAGGCTACCATTTCGGAGAGCCGATACCGGAACGTGCGGTCTCTCAACTCCTGAAAATGGTACGTCGCTCTGAAAGCAAGCTGCAGCCGAGGGGCTTTTTCCGTCCGAAGGCCAAAAGCGCCAAACAGGTCACGAAGAAGCCGACGCGTGCTCTCGCCGCGCCAGGGAAGAACGGGCAGGATTCAAAATCGACGACCGGTGTTCCGGCGACTGCAGGATCGTCTCCAAAGCAAGCCGCATTGCCCTCTGGATCGGTAGTTCGCCACCGACAGAAGCCGGCCGCTCCGCCTGCTGCTGCTGCGGTGGCGGCCAAGCCTCAAGCGAACGGCGTTACGCCCGCAGCGATCGCGACACTCAACGGAGCGCTGAATGGAGCGGTGAAGCCCGCAGGGGATTTGCCATTGCGCAAACCCGACGTGGTGACCGGACCGCCGACATCGCCACCGATCGTGACGGCGAGTCCTTTGACGCAGCCACCGAAATTGCAGACGCAAGGTCGCGCGCCAGTGAAGACAGCGATCGACGGGCCTCCAATAAGCTCGCTTCCTCCGCAAACCGCTCCGGTAAATGGGGCTCCCAACGCGCCTCCGCTTGCCCGTCAAATGCCGGAGCGATCGCCCGAAGAGCAACGAAAGAATATCGTTTCACCGCTCGCGGACGCATTGGCTCGCGCCAGCGCAACGCCGCCACCCCCGCCACAGGCTCCCGTCGCATCGCCGCCGAACTCCGCGGCTCTTCGAAGCGATACGCCGACGATTTTGCCCACGAAAGCACCGCCGCCCCCGTTGCCGGTCAATGGCACGGGATTCCCATCCGAGCCGGCAACACAGCCCGATTTTTCGACGTTGCCGCCGTCCATCGCGGCCAGCCTGGCGCGCCTGGCGGGAACGCCGCTGCCGGGAGAGAGGACGAGCGGAGGGCCAGCGAAGGCTGATGCTGCCGCGGTCGACTCGAAAAAGGCGCCGAAGGTGGGCTCCGCAGGCTGAGGCGCTATTCGGAATCAGCGCGCCAAAAGCATTCCGAGAGGGCTGCGCTCAAGCTCACGCGTGACCGGCGTCGCTGACGAGATGCGAAAGATCGATCCCCATCGTCGCGAGTGCACGAGAATACTTGCTGTCGAGATCTTCATCGAAAACGAGATCGGGATCGGCAGGGCAATGCAGCCACCCATTGGCCTGCAGCTCCGTTTCGAGCTGACCCGGCGACCATCCCGCATAACCGAGCGCCAGAAGAGCGCGCGCAGGCCCGCGCCCCTGCGCGATTGCCCTCAGAATGTCGATCGTGGCCGTTAAGCAGACGCCCTGCTCGATAGCGAGCGTCGAATCTTCAGAAAAATAGTCTGAGCTGTGCAGCACGAAGCCGCGCCCCGTTTCCACCGGGCCGCCGACCTGGATCGAAAGCGAAAGCACTTCGCTGGTGATTTCGTCGTCAGGATTACGCGCCGAGATCCCGAGTCGTTCGAGCAGGTCAGGCGCCGTAATGTGATTGGCCCGTTGATTGATGATAAGGCCCATCGCGCCCTCGGGCGAATGGGCGCACATGTAAATGACGGAACGCTGGAATCTCCGGTCCGTCATCGAGGGCATGGCAATGAGAAGCTGCCCTTCGAGCTTGATTTCCGAGCCACTCGCACGGCCCATATGTCGGCTGGCCTTCATACGGCGAGACTAGCCCCATCGAGCGGCCCCGTGAAGATCCCAGGAGACTGACAATAAGGTCCTATGTAACGCGAGGCTTTGCCGCAGCATATAACGACACGTGCCCAGGTGACGCTGGGACGTTAGCTTCATGTCCACGAATTAAGCATCGAAAGGCAAGAAATGGTAATCAGACTGGCTTTGGCGTTTCTCGCCTTGAGCACTGCCGCGGCTTGGAGCGATGCGGGGACTGTCACCTCCGATTGGGTTCAGGGTATGAACAATCAGGCCCGGCTCATTGCGGGGCGCGCCGTGCACGACGGCCAAACCGCCATTTACGCGGGCGTTGATATCTCGATGCCCGGCGGTTGGAAGACCTATTGGCGTTCGCCGGGAGATGCCGGCGGCGTACCGCCCGATTTCGACTGGAAGGGATCAGATAATCTGGCCTCCGCCACAGTGCTTTATCCTGCGCCGCATCGGATTCACGATAAGGCCGGCGACGTCGTTGGCTACAAGAATGCAGTGCTTTTTCCGGTTTTGATAAAGCCGAAAGATCCGACGAAGCCGGTGACGCTTCATGGCAAGGTCGAGTATGGAATCTGCAAAGACATCTGCATCCCGGCGGAAGCGGAGCTGCAGCTTGTCATTCCGCCGGATGTCGGCACTTCGGAAGAGCTGACGAACACGCTTGGCCACGTACCGGATACGCATCCGCGCGCGGGATTGGATCCTTCCCTTGCTGCCTGGCATTTAGATCAAACGTCTGGAAAACCGAAGCTGATGCTCGACGTCGCAACGGCGTCGCCCAAAACCGCGGACGCGTTCGTCGAGGCACCCGGCGGGGTGTACGTGCCGCTGCCGAAGCGCGCTCCGGACAAGGACGGCAAAGCCGTGTTCGAGATCGATCTGACGGACGGTGTCAACATCGATGATCTCAAAGGCAAACCACTGGCGGTGACGATGATCGATGCCAGTGGCCAATCCGAAACCACGATTAAGCTTGAGTAGCGCGGCTCAAGATTTACATAGAAGATCTTCCGCCAAGACCAGAAAACTCAGAGGAAACGCCATGACGATAAAGGTCGGAGACCACCTGCCTGACATAAACTTCACCGTCATGGGAGCAAACGGACCAGAACCCAAAAGCGTCAGTGACGTCTTTTCCGGAAAGACGGTGGCTCTTTTTGCCGTTCCCGGCGCCTACACGCCGACATGCTCGAACAGCCACATGCCAGGCTTCGTTGATCGCGTCCCAGAGCTAAAGGCCAAAGGCATCGATGCGATTGCTTGCACGGCCGTGAACGACATCTTTGTGCTGACCAACTGGGCAAAAGATACCGGCGCCACCGGCAAGATCGAGATGCTCGCAGACGGATCCGGCGATTTTGCCAAGGCGATCGGCCTCGAAATCGATCTTTCGGTGCGCGGCTTGGGCTTGCGCTCGAAACGGTATGCGATGCTCGTCGAAAACGGCGTCGTTAAAATCCTGAACGTCGAAGACAGTCCTCCGATCGCCGAGAAGTCGAGCGCAGCCAACCTCTGTTCGATGATCGATCGATCACTCTAGATCGTCGGCCGGCAATTCGACGGCCGTACCGCGCTTGTAGGGTGCCATCGCGAGCCGCGCCAGTTCATCGGCGCGCTCGTTTTCCGGATGCCCGGCATGGCCCTTCAGCCAATGCCACGTGACGTGATGCTTGGCCCGAAGCGCGTCGAGTTCCTGCCAAAGCTCGGCGTTTTTTACGGGCTTTTTGTCGGCGGTTTTCCAGCCGTTCTTCTTCCAGCCGTGAATCCACGACATGATGCCGTTTCTCACGTAGTTGCTGTCGGTATAGAGATCGACGTCGCTTTTCTTTTTCAAGGCTTCGAGCGCCGAGATTGCGCCCTTGAGTTCCATGCGATTGTTCGTCGTCAGCCGTTCGCCGCCGTTGATTTCTTTCCGGTGCTTGCCGGAAATGAGAATGGCACCCCACCCCCCGGGACCTGGATTTCCCGAGCAGGCCCCGTCGCTATAGATTTGAACTTTGGGTCGTTCAGCGGTCATGACGTCAGTTGCTTGGCATAGTCTGAGATGCTTTGGACCGATTGGTGGAATTTGAGCCGCCGAATATAATCCTCGGGGTCCTTGCGCGCCACGAGCGCATCTTTCGGCGTATTGAGCCAATCGTAGCTTCGCGTCAGCAGAAAACGCATCGCGGCGCCACGCGCCAGAATTGGCATCGCATCGTGTTCGGGAGGGCTGAGGCGCCGAACGCTGTCGTAGCCCTTGAGAAGCGCGTCGCCTTTCGCAGGCTCGAAAGTGGAGTTGGCATCGAAGCACCAGGCGTTGAGACAAACCGCGATGTCGTATGCGAGCGCATCGTTGCAGGCGAAATAGAAGTCGATGATCCCGGAAATCTTGTCGTCGACGAAAAAGACGTTGTCCGGAAAAAGATCGGCATGGATGACGCCTTGCGGCAGATCCTTTGGCCACGACGATTCGAGGAACCGAAGCTCTTCGCCGATCAAATCGTGAAGCCCGGGACAGAGGTCCTCCGCCTTCGCCGAAAATTTATTGAAGAGCGGCCGCCAGTCCTGGATGCCCAATGCGTTTGCGCGCCGTGCCGGAAAATCCTCGCCCGCGATGTGCATCCGAGCCAACGCCTTCCCGAGTTCCAGACAATGCGCGACCTTCGGCCGCTTCGGCCAGACGCCCTCGAGGAACGTGATGAGGGCGGCGCTGCGACCGGCCAGTTGATTGAGCATTTGGTCGCTCGTATCGCGGACGGGAAGCGGGCACGTGACGCCCCGCGCCGAAAGGTGGTCCATCAGTCCCAGAAAGAACGGAAGATCTTCGACCGCGACGCGCTTTTCATAGAGCGTCAGGATGAAGGTGCCACCCGTCGTGTGCACCAGATAATTGGTGTTCTCGACGCCTTCAGCAATCCCCTTGAACGACAGAAGACTGCCGATGTCGTAGCGCGCAACAAAGCGCGCAAGCTCGTCGTCGCTGACTTCCGTATAGACCGCCATGTTTCTCTGCGCCGAATGGAGCTAGTGCTGCTCGGCCGGAACGCGGGCGACCCGGACCTCACGCGGCACATTGAAGATCACGCGCTCTTCAAGCGTGGTGACGACATCAATGGTGACATCATAGCGACTACGGAACGCTTCGACCACTTCTTCCACGACGACTTCCGGTGCCGAGGCCCCGGCCGTAATTCCAACGGTCTCTGCGCCTTCGAGCTTTTCCCAGGGAATATCCGTCGCCCGTTCTACGAGAAACGAGAACCTGCATCCGGCGCGTGTCGCAACCTCGACGAGCCGCAGCGAGTTTGAACTTTTCGGACCGCCGACCACGATCAGTCCATCGATCTGGGGCGCCAGCGCTTTAACCGCGTTCTGACGATTTGTCGTGGCGTAGCAGATGTCCTCTTTCACCGGGCCACCGATCGTCGGAAACCGCTCCTTCAACACCGCCACGATCTCGGCCGTATCGTCGAGCGACAGGGTCGTCTGCGTGACATATGCGAGCTTTGACACATCCCGCGGTGTGAACGCGCGCGCATCTTCGACCGACTCGACAAGCGTGATTGCGCCTTCCGGAAGCTGCCCCAACGTGCCGACAACTTCCGGGTGGCCTGCGTGTCCCACAAGGATGATTTCGCGCCCCTGCTCATGATGTCGGGCCGTCTCCATATGGACTTTCGAAACGAGCGGACAGGTCGCGTCGACGACGAACATGTTGCGGCTACGGGCGGCCGCAGGAATGGCTTTGCTGACGCCGTGTGCTGAAAAAATCACGGGCTGTTCGGTATCTGGAATCTCATCCAGCTCTTTCACAAAAACGGCGCCTTTCGCCCGCAGGGAATCAACAACATACCGGTTGTGCACGATTTCATGTCGGACGTAGACGGGGGCCCCGAATTTGGTCAAAGCCTGTTCTACGATTTGAATCGCGCGATCGACGCCGGCACAGAACCCGCGCGGCGCGGCGAGAAGGATCTTGAGGGGCGGCTTTTGCACGGTCGCTTTACTTTGGTTAAGGCCGGACATGGAAGAAAGACGTCCTCTATATTCGTTCGGCATGCATGAAAATGCATTTGGGGCCCGATGGCGCCGGATGCTACGGTGCTTTTCAGACAATACAAGGGGCCGGAGGGCCGAACCTCGGGGGACAGTGTTGCGCAATTCGGGTTATTGGCATCCTTGTCGCAGGGATGTGGCGCTGGCGCGTCACCGGTTGGCACCGGCAGCCCGGATAATGGCAGCGCTATCGCTGTCCGTGTCGCTGGCAGCGCTCGGCGGCTGCGGAATGTCCTCTTTGACCTCGGGCCTCGGCGGCGGAATGTTCGGTGGCTCGTCCGGAAACTCAGAGATTTCGTCGGTATCCGAGGACCAATTGCTCGACGCTGCCAAATCCGGCGATCCGAGCTCAACAGGCAGCACGTTCGTTGGCGACGTTGACGCGGGATGCCCGCGGCTCGTGATCGCGCCACACGACAATTACATCACCTTCTACGAGATCGGCCATGTCGGGGATGCGCTTGCCGTAGCCCAACGCGGCGAAATCACCAAGACTGCGCGGGAGTGTCAGATCGAGCCCGGCCGTGTGACGGTGAAATACGGATTCTCCGGCCGCCTGCTGCTCGGTCCGAAGGGCCAGCCCGGCAATGTCACGCTTCCGATCACCGTTTCCGTCAACGACGGCAAACGCACGAAAATCGCCAATGACAGTGTGAAGCTCGACGTGAATGTCGGTCTCGACAAACCGATCAGCTATTTTTCCACTGTCCGAACCATTACGTTCCCTGTCGCCGAAGGGACGCGCCCCGGCGAATACCAGCTGATTGTCGGTTTCGACAGCAAGGCGCCAAGTTCGGGCTGACGTGAGACGCCAATAAAAAAAGCCGGGCGACGCCCGGCCTTTCATATCGTCTTCCGTCTTCAGCAAATGCTCAGTTGAGCTTGCCGCGCAGATCGCCGATAGCCTGCGAAACGAGTGCCTCACCCGTTGGGCCGACAGCCCGCGATTTGAGAATCTCATGAGCGGCTGCGACGGCTGTCTCGACTGCCGTCGAGCGGACTTCGCTCAATGCCTGCGCTTCGGCACGCGCGATCTTCTCTTCGGCAATCTTCGAGCGTCGCTCGACGCTTTCGGTGAGCTGCTTACGCGAATCGGCCGCAAGAGCTTCGGCCTCGCGCTTCGCCTGCTCGACGATCGATTGCGCTTCCTTCTCGGCCTCGCGCGCCTTGCGCTGATAGTCGGAGAGAAGAGCCTGCGCCTCCTCGCGGAGCTTCCGCGCTTCGTCGAGTTCCTTGCGGATCGAGTCGGCGCGGTCGTCCAGCGCTTTCGTCACTGCCGACGGAACGCGATAATAGACCAGCAGCGCCAGGAACGCCACGAAGGCGACCATCACCCAGAAAAGCGGATCGTTAGGGTCGAATAAGAACATGTCCAAATCCTCACTCGCCCGCAAGCGGACGCAGCACTTTTTTCACGTCTTCGGCCGGCACATCCTGTGCGATGAGCTTTTCGACGACGGCGCGGGCCGTTTCGGTAGCGATGTCACCGATGGCCGAAAGGGCCTTCGACTTCGTCGCCGCGATCCGCGCGTCCGCTTCCTTCAGCTTGGCCGTGATCTGTGTGTCGACGCGCTGACGCTCTGCCTCCGTTTCGGCAGCGAGCTTCTCGCGCGTCTGCTTGGCGATGCCCGAGGCATTCGCACGGGCGTCGGCGAGCGCTTTTTCGTAATCGGCGAGCGCCTTGTCGGTCTCATCTTTGAGACGCGAAGCGGCGTCAAGATCGCGCTTGATCCGGTCGCGGCGCTCTTCGATCACATCTGCGACGCGCGGAAGCGCGATCTTCGACATGACGAACAGCAGCGCAACGAACGTCACGGCGAGCCAGAAGAGCTGCGGCGTGAAGTGATGCGGATTGAGCTGCGGCAAGCCTCCGGACTGGGCGGCTTCCTCGGCCGCCTCAGCGGCGACCGCAAGCAGCATGGTCGTGCCGGCAAACATCATGGCCTCCGGTTGATCGGGCGTGGTTCAGTTTTCCCGGCCCAGTCTCAACCGTAGAGGATGATGAGCGCGATCAGAAGGCCGAAAAGACCCGTCGCTTCGGCGAGAGCGAAGCCGATGAGCAGGTTCGTGAACTGTCCCGGGGCAGCCGACGGATTGCGCATGGCGCCGGAGAGGTAATTGCCGAAGATGTTGCCGATGCCGACGCCGGCGCCGATCAGTGCCGAGCAGGCGAGGCCCGCGCCGATCATCTTTGCTGCTGCGAGTTCCATTTCAAAGTCTCCCTTAGCTTCGCGTTTTTGCGTTGGAATGCCGTGTCCGTAAGCCGGACGTTATCAATGATGCATATGAACAGCATCGTTGAGGTAGATGCAGGTCAGAACGGTGAAGATCAGAGCCTGCAAAAAGGCCACGAGGAATTCCAGCCCCGTGAAAGCCACCATGAAGCCCGCCGGCGCGATTTTGCCCCACCAGGGCAACATCACGGCGAAACCGGCAAAGACTTCGAGCATCGTGTGTCCCGCCATCATGTTGGCGAAGAGACGCACCGAATGGCTGATCGGACGGATAAAGTAGGAAATGAGTTCAATCGGGATGATGACCGGCATCAGCCAGACCGGCACACCTTCCGGCACGAACAGCTTCAGATAGCCGAGTCCGTGCGTCCAGAATCCAATGAACGTGGCGACGAGCCAGACCATGGCGGCGAGCGCGAACGTCACGATGATGTGGCTGGTGACGGTGAAGTTGCCGGGAATGAGGCCGACGAGGTTCAGGATCAGAATGAAGATGAAAATCGAGAAGACCCACGGGAAGAACTTCATGCCCTCTTCGCCGAGGTTCTCCTTCACCATGCCGGCGACGTATTCATAGGCGATCTCGGCGAGCGATTGCACGCGCGAGGGCACGAGCGAACGGCCGCGCATCGCGAAAATCATGAAGCCCGAAATGAGAGCAAGCGCCACGACCATCATCAGCGACGAGTTCGTGAACGAAATATCGTGACCGAAAAGATCGAGATGGAAGATATTCCGGATCTCGAACTGCTCCATCGGACCGTGGTGTCCGGCGCCTTCAGCGGCCAAGGTCTACCCCCTAGTTTTCATTCGTCGTCGTCAGCTTTGATCGACGCCGCCGCCTTTTGCAGCGGTTCATTTTTCGCCTGCGCCAGTTGAGCGGCGCGGACAACATTCAGAAGACCCGCCGCAAAACCCAGGATGACCAGGACGATCATCAGCCACGGCGCCGTGCCGAACTGCCTGTCGAGTAGCCACCCGAATCCGCCGCCGACAACCACACCGACGACAAGCTCGGCCGCGAACTTGAAGGCCGTTCCATAAGCGGACTGATCTTGTGATCCTCCGCCCGCCGATCGTTCGACCGTGACTTTCTGCGACTTCAGCGCATCAAGCTTGCGGCCGAGTTCCGCCGACCGCTGGCGAATGGCTTCACGGTCTTCCGGGCTAATTTCGCCACTTTCCGGGGGCTGACCCTTGCCATCGGCTGACATGGTTCAAACCATCCAGAAAACGCGGAAATCCGGCCGCTCGGGGAGATCGACGGCGCGGACCATAGATAGGGGGTTTGGGGGTGTCAAGGAATTGGGCATAAGGCGACCGGACATCGGGGTATGGCTAAACCGCGCAGGGTTTCTTGAACTCTTTTCAGTGCGAATTTCAAGAAAAATGGCCTTCTTCCGGGTGGGAGAAGGCCTGCGCATTGGTCCGTATTTTGACCAATGTTTAGGGGGTGGACGGATTTTGAGCAGGGGGTTGCGTGCCAGTATTCTGACTCGGATTGCCTCCTGAAGAGGCATCCATGCGGCTAGGCGTCATTTGCCAGAAGCCCACAACGAGAACCGCCCCAACGACGATGGCTATAGCCATCGAAGCGAGCAGGACGCGAAAATTCATTTTGCGCGGGTTCGCTTGGCGCGCTTCGGTCGGGTCGAGCGCACCTTGGCGGCTTCGGGGATTGTATTGTGGTTGCATCGGGCGGCTCCTTTCCTCTGATGGGACGGAACGCCTCCTTAGCAGGCACGGTTCCGCCACGAGCGCGTGACTGAGCCGGAAAACAGGAAAGTTAGAGATATATCTCAGTAACTTAGCTAGCTTCTCTGAAGCTTTGCGCCGTCTGCAGGTCGACAGACACGAGCTGCGACACGCCCTTCTCCGCCATCGTGACCCCGAACAGCCGGTTCATCCGCGCCATCGTCATCGGATGGTGAGTAATCACCAGGAAGCGTGTCGCGGTCTCGCTGGCCATCTGCTCCATGAGGCGGCAGAAACGATCGACGTTTGCGTCGTCGAGGGGGGCGTCAACCTCATCCAGCACGCAGATCGGCGAGGGGTTGGTCAGGAACACGGCGAAAATCAGTGACAGCGCCGTCAGCGTCTGCTCACCGCCGGAAAGCAGCGAGAGGGTTGCCGGTTTCTTGCCGGGCGGCTTGGCGATGATCTCGAGGCCGCCCTCGAGTGGGTCTTCCGGGCTCTCGATCATCTCGAGCCGCGCCTCGCCGCCGCCGAACAGGTGCGTGAACAGCCGCTCGAAGTGACTGTTGACGGTCTGGAACGCTTCGTCCAGCCGCGACTTGCCCTCGCGGTTGAGCTGCTGGATGGCCTGCCTCAGCTTGGCGATGCCTTGCTCTAGGTCGTCGCGCTCTGAGAGCAGCCCTTCCAGTTGCTTAGAGACCTCGGCGAGATCGTCATCGGCCTGAAGGTTGACGCCGCCGAGGCGTTCGCGATCGGCTTTGAGCTTCGCGAGATAGCGCTCTACATCGACGAGGGCGGGAATAGCCGACGCTTCTGGAAGCCCCGCCAGAGAGAGGCAATCTTCGGGCGCAACCTCGAACGTCTCGCGAATATGGCGCGCGGCTTCCTGGCGCTTCTGTCGCGCGTTCTCGAGACGGGTCTCGATGCGCGCATTTGCTTCGCGCGCCGCCGAGACTTCAGCCTGCATGGATCTCAGAGAGTCTGTCGCCGCCTTGACTGCCGTTTCGGCTGTGGCCAACGCGTCGGCGGCCGCTCGCCGTTCGTCGTCCGCGCGCGACAGCTCGGAAAGGAGTTTCTCGCGATGCGCGGCAATCTTCGCCGGGAGATCGGCCGTTGCCGTGATCTCGTCCTTCGCTTCCTTGAGCCGGGCGCCGAGCGTTTCGACCTGCGCTTCCGCGCTCGCTTGTCGTCCCTTCCAGCGGGCGATCTCAGCGTTCGAGTGGCGGATCCGTTCAGCGCGGATCTGCTTGTCGCGCTCGAGGCTCCCGAGCCGTACACGCGATTCCGAAACATCCCGCCGCGCCTGCTCGGCTTCGGCCTGGGCAATTTTGAGCAGAGGTTCGAGATCTTCACCGAGGCTCATCGTGACGATGTGCGCCTCGATCTCCACATGGCGTGCCTGCGCCGTTGTCAGTTCTTCATCCGCGCGGGCGCGCTGGGCCGTAACCGCCGCAAGTCGCGTTTCGCTCTCGCGCTGGAGTTTTTCGAGCCCCGTGAGCTGCTGGCGAACCTGCGCAAGCTCGTTCTGCTTGTCACGATAAAGCTGCCGCAATCGGCGCTCTTCGGTTTCCGCCTGCTGAGAGGCGATAGCCGCGGCCCGCTCAGCCTCGATCGTATCTTTGGCTTCGTTCAGAACCGCTTGGGCTTGCCTGTCGAGTTCAGCAAGTCGGTTCTTGTGGGCGAGGCGTTGAGCAGCAGGCGTGACACCCCCGGCGGCCGCAACAAAACCATCCCACCGCCAGAGATCGCCTTCGGGTGACACGAGCCGCTGTCCCGGCTTCAAGTGCGGCTGCAGCCGCACACCTTCCGAGCGCTTCACCACTCCGATCTGCCGCAACCGTCGCGTGAGTTCCTGAGGCGCATCGACGTGCATGACGAGCGGTTCGGCATCGGCCGGCAAAGCGTGATCTTCCGCCGGAAGATCAAGATGCCGCCAATGCACGCTTGCTTCGGGAGCGATCGGCGCTTCGAGATCGTCCCCCAATGCCGCCCCGAGCGCCGTCTCATACCCCGGCGACACCCGTATATAATCGACCGCCGGTGGATAGGCATCATCGTCGGCACGGGCGAGCAACTTCGCGATGGTCTCACGTTCCGTGGAGAATGCGTTCGCGGCAAGTCGCACGCGCTGCGCTTCGTCCCGGCGCGCCTTGGCTTCGGCTTGCGCGGTCTTGACGGCCTCTTCCGCCGCCAGCGTATCGGCTTCGATCTTGCTGATCTCTTGCGCGAGCGATTGACCGCGCTGAGTCATTTCCGAGACTTGTGCGCTGTCGGGCGCTTTTGACGTGAGGTCCGCGATCTGTCCGTCGAACGCGGCAATCTGCCGGGAAATCTTGGCAACGACGTCCTTGCGCTCGGCAAGCGCAGCTTCGAGGCTCCGAAGCTTTGCCCGGGCTTCGGCGGCACGATGCGTGATGTCCGCGAAGTGCGCGTCGGCCGCGGTTTGACGCGCCTCTGCAGTTTCGAAGCGCGCTTTCTCCGCGGCTTCCTCATCAACCGCTTTGCGGTCGGCTTCCTGGATCGCGGCGAGGTCGGCGTCGAGATGGACGAGCGTTTCCTTCGCTTCGTGGATGAAGCCCGTTTCACGCGTCAGATCGGCCTCGAGCTGCTTCGCGCGCGCATCGAGTTCCCGCGCCCGTTCTGCCGCGCGGGCGGCTTCGCGTTCAAGATTTTCCTGTTCGATTTTGAAGCGCGCGAGCGCGGCGGCCTTGATCGCTTCCGCCTCTCGGAGAGGTGGGAGGGTTTCACCGAGCCGAAGCTCCTCGTTGAATGCTTTGGTCTCGGCTTCGGTCGCAGCGCCAAGCCGTGTCATCGCGTCGGTGAGATGTTTTTCTTCAGACTCGACGCTCTGCTGGGCTTCTTCCCACGTCAGGTGCAACGCCAGCGCTTCCTGTTGGCGAATCTCACTCGAAAGTTCTTTATAGCGCCGCGCCTGACGGGCCTGCCGCTTCAGCGATTCCGTCTGCGACTGAAGCTGCCCGACAACATCGCTGACGCGCTCGATGTTGGCTTCTGCCGCTTTGAGCTTAAGCTCCGCTTCGTGCCGGCGGGTGTGCAGACCGGCTATGCCCGCTGCATCTTCCAGGATGCGCCGTCGCTGCTCGGGCTTCGAGTTGACGATCTCGCCGATCTGTCCCTGGCGGACGAGCGCGGGGGAACGTGCACCCGTGGCCGCATCTTCAAAGAGCACTTTCACGTCGCGAGCGCGCACTTCGCGCCCGTTGATGCGATAGGCGGACCCCGCCTCGCGCTCGATGCGCCGCGTGATCTCGATCACGTCGCCGCCGTTGAACTCAGCGGGTGCCTTCCGCGCGCTGTTGTCGAGGAACATCGTGACTTCGGCGCTTTGCCGTTCGGGGCGTCCGCCGCTGCCGGAAAAGATGACGTCATCCATGGCGGCCGCGCGCATCGACTTATGCGAGCTTTCGCCCATCACCCAGCGGAGCGCTTCGAGAAGGTTGGACTTGCCGCAACCATTCGGCCCAACGACGCCCGTCAGTCCGGGCTCGATGACGAGCTCGGTCGGGTCCACGAAGGACTTGAATCCGAGAAGTCTGAGCCGGGTGATTTTCATGTCAGTTGGTCAGTCCTCGATGCCTCTCTGTCGTGGCTCAGGACCGGTCGCAAACGCCCCTAGGGACTCGCAGCTGCCGTTGGCGTGCCGTGCTGCTGATTGGCCTGTTCGACGTAATCCGCAATCTCGGCAATCGTCAGCTCTTTTTTGATGAGCTTGGTGCCGATGAAAAAGTTCGGCGTTCCAATGATGCCGAGCTTGCGCCCACGATCCTTAACCCACTTCAACTTGGCGATCATGTCTTGATTCTGCAGACAAGCGTCAAACTGCGGACGAGTCATCCCCACCTGTTTGGCAACAGCGTAGATGGCATCAAGACGCACCTCCAGGCTTACCCAGGAGGCCTGCTGTTCCATAAACTTTCCATAGAGTTCCAGATACTTGTCGGGCGGGGCGCAGCGGAGCGCAATCGTCGCGTTGCCCGAACTCTTCCCGATGGGGAACTCCCGCAGAATGTAGCGAACCTTTCCCGTGTCGATGAAGCGGCGCTTCAGCTCCGGATAGACCGTCAGATGGAAGTTCCGGCAGTGCGGGCACGTCAGCGATGCATACTGCACGATCGTCACGGGCGCATCCGGGCGGCCCCAGCTCATTTCAGGCAGCGGGCCCGGCGCCATGATATCCGCAATTGTCGGGTTCTCGATGACTTGGCGTCCGGACATCGTGACATTCGGATCGCTGAACGGCGTTGGCATGCCGTCGTCGCGTGTCTCGGAGCCCGTCGATGGGTAGGCTCCAAGGCCGCTGCTGTCCGTCGAGATGCTGGCTGTTGCCGGCGACAAAGACGGCAAAGTCGACCCGCATCCCGTTAGACCGGCAGCCATCAAAATGGCGGCGACGAGGCTGAACGTGCGGGCGAAAAGCATTCGGTTTTCCGGTTACTTCGCCGTCAGGAGCGGCTCGATCACCTTATCAAAGGCATCGATCGTTGGAGCTTCTTTCAGGCGCTTCCCGTTGATAAAGAACGTCGGTGTGGCATTGACGCCAAACACATCGCTGGCCCGCGACCTTTCCGCCGTGATCGCATCGAGAAGCTTCTGATCCGTCAAGCACTTATCGAAGCTTTCCTGCGTGAAGCCCGCCTGCTTGGCGATGTCGAACAGTTTCGGAACCGGGCTGCCGTTGGTGAAGGCCCAGTCCTGCTGCTTGTTATAGAATGTTTCGATCAACGGGAGAGCTTTGTCTTTGCCCGCGCAGCGCGCCAGCATCGAAACGGCAGCCGCGAGGTTATCGAGCGGGAAATCACGGAAGATGTACCGGACCTTGCCGGTGTCGATATACTTCTTCTTGAAATCCTCAAAGACGTCGTTGGTGAAGTGCGCACAGTGAGGGCATGTCATCGACGCATATTCGACCACGGTGACTTTGGCGTCCGCGGACCCGAGCGAGAGTTCGTCCAGACCCTGGGGTGGCTTCATCAACTCGTCGACGGGGACTTCGGCGGGCCCTTCTTTCCGTTGCGCGAAGCTCGGTTCGGCGCTCGCAAACGCCACGCCGACAATGGCCGCCAAAGCGAGCAGGCCCGGAATGAAATTTCTGAACTTGATCAAGGTCCCAACTCCTCTGGCAATTTATCCCGCTACTGAACGGCGGTCATAGAACGGTTCGCCTACCACGGTTCCGGCGCCCGAATAAGCCCAATCCTGGCTGAATGGCAACCGAACGTTCGGCAATTTGGGTGAACGACTTCAGCGCGCCCTGGCGGCCGCGACACTTCTGCCGAGTGCTTCGAGGGCGGAGTTGAGATCTCCGGGCGCGACCGCGATGCGCTCCATTGGCGCGCCCGGAGCGGAGGTCGCGGCAACGGCAACGGGCTTTTCAAGTTGCGGTGTCTGATGGACTTTGATCTGCGAAACCGCCCGGTACCCGAAATACCGGTTGATGCGATCGACGATTTCCTTGTGCCGATAGGAAATATCGAGTGCAAAAGCGGGGTCGGTCGCGATGACGAGTGTCGCCCCGGTGCTCGCTTCGCCCTCGTCAGTGGGTTCGGTCGCGGCCTTGGCGCGTCGCGGCCATTTGATCGATTCCGGTCGTGTCATTCGCGCAATGTCGGCGCCGACGATCGTCGTCCAGGACGCCATGATCTCTGCGCTGTGAAATCCGAACTTCTGGAAAACGGCGGACGTCACCTTCGGGATGAAGGCCCCGACCGCCTTTGCGAACACGCCCCGGCCCGGGCGCGCGTCCGGCAACAGCACCGGCATCTCGGCTGTGGGTTGCTGATCCGACAACGTCGTTTCTCTTGAGCGGTAGACTTGTGGTGACGCAAAGGACAGCTACCATTGTCGATGCGATTCGAGGTTCCCGCGCAACCGGAGATGCTAGGCGCATGGGCGCGGCCCAGGAAAATGTCGCTCTTCGGCGAAGGCAGCAACAGCTTCCGTTGCGGCCTGCGGGTCCATTGACGGTGAAGTCGCTGCTCGCCTGGTACGAGGCCGAACGGCGCGACCTGCCCTGGCGCTATGGCCCGCGCAAGGCAGCGGACCCCTACAAGGTATGGCTCTCGGAAATCATGCTGCAGCAGACGACGGTGAAAGCCGTCGTCCCGTATTTCCAGAAGTTCGTTGCGCGCTGGCCGACGATTGCGGCGCTGGCTGCAGCGCCGCTCGAAGAGGTTTTGCAGCAATGGGCGGGCCTCGGTTATTATTCGCGCGCCCGCAACCTGAAGGCTTGTGCCGACGCCGTCGTGCGCGATTTCGGCGGCGTCTTTCCCCGAGCGGAAGAAGAGCTTTTGCGGCTGCCCGGCATCGGACCTTATACAGCGGCCGCCATTGCCGCGATCGCGTTCGGCGAAAAAGCAACCCCTGTTGATGGCAACGTCGAGCGTGTCGTCTCTCGCCTCTTCGCGGTGAAGCAGCCGCTGCCGGGCGCCAAGCCGGAGATCAAACGGCTTGCGGCAACGCTGACGCCCCAGCGTCGCGCCGGTGATTTCGCCCAGGCCATGATGGATTTGGGCGCCGAGATCTGCACACCGAAACGGCCATCGTGTCTCGTCTGCCCGATCCAGCAGGACTGTGCCGCCAGCGCGCAAAACCTCGCCGAACTGCTGCCGCTGAAGGGCGCAAAGGCTGCCCGCCCGACGCGCCACGGTATCGCGTTCCTCGTGCAGCGCGAGGACGGCGCCGTTCTTCTTCGTCAACGCCCCGAAGCTGGTTTGCTTGGCGGCATGCTCGAAGTGCCGTCAACGCCGTGGGGAGAGAAGGTGCCCGCGAGAACCGAAGCCATGCGGTCGGCACCGGTGACGACATCCTGGGTGCCCGTCCCCGGCGCGGTCGTGCACGTCTTCACGCATTTCCGGCTCGAACTGGTCGTCTACCGTGCGCTCGTTCCCCTCGATGCCGGCTTCACGCTCTGGGCCGAGCAGGAACGCTGCCGCTGGGTTCAGCGTCGGGATCTTCATGCGCAGGCCCTACCGAGCGTGATGAAAAAGATCATCACGCACGGCTTGGCCGATAACTGACGCGCGATCCGCTATATCAGGCGGAACTGGCTTTGCTGGTTCAGCGTGTCCAGGATCTCCGGCACTTCCGTCACCGGCCGCGCCTTGCTGTAGAGGAAGCCCTGGCCCTCGTCACAACCCACTGCCCGCAGGAATTCCTGCTCGGATTCGGTTTCGATACCTTCGGCCGTGATCGTCATGCCGAGGCTCGATCCGAGCCCCATGATTGCGCGGATGATCGCCTGCGACTCGTTGCCGAACCCGATACCGCGAACGAACGATCCATCGATCTTGATTTTGTCGAAGGGGAACATGCGCAGATAGCTGAGCGACGAATAGCCGGTGCCAAAGTCGTCCATCGAGATGCGAACGCCGAGACCTCTGATGGCGTGCAGAATCGTCAACACGCTTTCGGAATTCTCAAGCAGAAGCGCCTCGGTGATTTCGAGTTCCAGCCGGCCCGGTTCGAGTCCCGACGAGCGCAAAGCATCCGAAACGGCATTGAAGACATTCCCAATGCGGAAGCGCTGGGGCGACATGTTCACGGCAAGCCGCGCTTTCTTCGGCCACCGGGCCGCATCGTGGCAGGCGCGCTGCAGCACGAAATCGGTGATCGAGCCGATAAGTCCACACTCTTCCGCAATAGGAATGAATTCCGATGGCGGGATATAGCCGCGCTCGGGGTGCGGCCAGCGCAGCAGCGCCTCGAAGCCGGACACCTCGCGTGAACTCAGAGAAACGAGCGGCTGATAGTGAATTTCGAGCCCACCGTTGAGGAAAGCTTGATGCAGGTCGGCTTCGATCTTGCGTCGCGCCTGGACGCGAATGTTCATCTCCGCTTCGAAATAGCGGTAGCAGCCTTTGCCGTCTTCCTTCGCCTGATAGAGCGCAAGGTCGGCATTCTTCAACAGGATCTCGGCGTCCTCGCCGTCGCTCGGACAGAGTGCGATACCGACGCTCGCCGTCACGTTGATCGTGTGATCGTCGACCCTGAACGGCTCTCGTAGAACGTCGATGATACGCTGTGCGACCGAGCTGACCTCGACGGCATGATTGGCGTTGGCAAGAACGACAGCGAACTCGTCGCCGCCCAATCGCGCCGCCATGTCGTCTTTGCGCAGCGTACCTTGAATGCGCTCGCTCAATTGCTGCAGCAGCGAGTCGCCGGCCCCGTGGCCCATAGAGTCGTTGATGATTTTGAAGTTGTCCAAGTCGATGCAAAGCACGGCAACACCGGTGCCGGAGCGCTTTCTCGACTTCAGCATTTCGTCGAGGCGCGTGCGCAGGAACACGCGATTGGCGAGGCCCGTCAGGGCATCGTGGTGCGCGAGATAGGCGACCTTTGCTTCCGCTGCCTTGCGCTCCGTAATGTCGATCGCCGCGAACAGGATCGCGGGCGTCTGTCCTTGCGTGATCGAACTTGAATAGATGGCAACGTCGATCGACGTCTTGTCAGCCTTGAGATGGCGCCAAGTCTGGCCTGCAAACTGCTCTGCATTCCCGTAGTAAAGACTGTCCAGATTTTGATGATCGTTGGGATGATGAAGGTCGAACAGGGTTTTGGCGTTGAGGTCAGCGAGCGTAAACCCGTAGTGCCGTAGCGCCGCTCTGTTGGCGCTGAGAATGACCTTGTCTTCTCGGTGCGCAACGAACATGGGCACAGGATTGGCCTCGAACAGCATGCGGAACGAAGCTTCCCGCTCCTTGAGCTCACTGATGTCGATGCGCAAACCGACGACGCCGCCATCGCTTGTCAGGCGCTCGTCAATGAGAATGCAGCGACCGTCCGAGATCCATTGTTCGTGACGGTCCTTCGGCTGATAGAGCCGTCTGACGCGCTCAGCAATCCACTGTTCTTCACGGCCCCGGGCCTCAGGATAATCGCCGCGCATGACGCCGATCCTCAACGTGTCTTCGAGACGAACGCCGATTTCAAACAGATCGGCGCTCTTCTTGTAAATGTCGGCGTACTGTTGGTTCCACAAAACATAGCGGCCGTCGCTGTCGAGAACCACAACGCCTTGCGGCAGCATGTCGATGGCTTCGCGGAGCTGTCTGTTGGTGGCTTCGGCGCGTTCGAGCCGCTGCTCGAGAACTCTGTCGTCGCGTTGAAGGCGTTTCGAGGGAGCCCCATCCATGCGCCGCGATCGGAGCCGATGCAGTCCGGTACGTGCGTCCGGTCCTGTTGGCGATTGAATCTTACGAAGCACGTCGCGAGCCATTGGTGTCCCCCACGGAATAAATTCGGCGGGAGTATTGAGGCGCGTTCTTAATAGAGCTTCACCGCGTTCAATTCGCAAAAATACTGCGCTGCTCGTTATCTGATCAGACCGTGCTGTCCGTTGCCGTGGCTTACATCAAGCTGACCAGCGAACAGTCAAAAATGGCCGGTTGCCGCCGCTTTGCGGGACTTTTCTGCCGAGCCAACGGGCAGGCCATTTTGCCGAGCATGGTTATGAATATCTTAAATAGCACGCGTTTGCGTGTGTCTGCGAGGCGATGGCCGGCGCTATCGGCAGCTATCACCTCGCAAATGATCTTAGATCGCGACGCGACCGTTCAACCCGAGTTGCCGCTTGGCTTCCGAACGCAGCACGTCGATGGGCTTCAGTTTTCCTTCGACTTCGAAATGCCAGAACGTCCAACCGTTGCACGCGGCCTTCCCTTGCACGATGGCGCCAAGCCGATGGATCGAAGCTTGTTGTCCCGCGTAGAACAGAGTGCCGTCGGCGCGAACTTCGGCGCGCACCTCGCGCCGTGGATCGAACAATTTACGGCCCGGCTCGATGATGCCGAGTTCCAAAATCTGTCCGAACGGGATGCGCGGCTCGTTGCGCTTGGAGGGCACGGCTTCGATGGCGTCGAGATCGAGCGGGCGGACCTTCGCAATCCGCTCGTCCGCCGCTTTCGCGTAATCGATATCGCGCTCGATGCCGATGAATTTGCGACCGAGCCGCTTCGCGACCGCGCCCGTTGTGCCCGTGCCGAAAAACGGATCGAGCACCGTATCGCCGGGCTTCGTCGAAGAGATCAGAATGCGATGAAGCAAAGCCTCCGGCTTCTGCGTCGGATGCGCCTTGCGGCCGCCGTCGTCTTTTAGGCGCTCCGGTCCCGAGCAGATCGGGAAGAGCCAGTCGGAGCGCATTTGCACGTCGTCGTTCGACGCTTTGAGGCTTTCATAGTTGAAGGTCACGCGTGATTTCTTATCGCGCCCCGCCCAGATCATCGTCTCGTGTGCATTTGTGAACCGCTTGCCGCGGAAATTCGGCATTGGGTTCACCTTGCGCCAGATGACGTCGTTCTGAATCCAGAAGCCGAGATCCTGGATCGCGACGCCGAGACGGAAGATGTTGTGATAGGAGCCGATCACCCAGATCGCCCCGTCAGGCTTCAGGACACGACGGCATTCGGCAAGCCACGCGCGGCAAAAGGAATCATATGTCGCGAAGTCGTCGAACTTGTCCCAAGCGTCGTCGACGCCGTCGACCTTCGTGTTGTTAGGTCGGAGAAGATTGCCAGCGAGCTGCAAATTATAGGGCGGGTCCGCGAAGACCAGATCGACGCTCGAACTTTCGAGCTTTTTCAGCTCTGCAATGCAATCACCAACGAGAATCCTTCCGCTCTCCGAGCGGCCCTTGACGCGACGCGAACCCATGAACTCGAACCTGTACGCTACATGTGACTTGAACATCCGCCTTCAAAGGTACGCGGCGGCCTGTCGAGCTTTCTACACCATCGGGAATCCGCTTGGATACGCTCAAGACGCGCGCAAGCGATTTATATTTTTGATTCGATGTGCAACCCGATGGTGTCGTCCTAAGGCTTGTCCCAAGGACCCATTTCCCATCCGCAAAGCTGCACAAGGGATCCTCGGCATAAAGCCGAGGCTGACCTAGGTTGAGAAAATTGGCGATTAAACCAAAGCCCCGAGTCCAAGTGCGAGCTGCACCGGCTTGAATGAGCGGCGATGTAGCGGGCATACGCCGAGCTTATCGATCGCGCTCTGATGTTCCGGCGTGCCGTAGCCCTTGTGACGTTCAAAGCCGTAACCCGGATAGTCGCGCGCCACTTGCATCATGATGCGATCGCGCGTGACTTTCGCAATAATCGATGCCGCGGCAATCGATAGACACTTCGTGTCGCCTTTGACGATCGTGCGCGTCTGCATCGCAACGCGCGGGGCTTTGTTACCGTCGACGAGCACAAGCTTGGGCTTCTCGGCAAGTTGGCTGATCGCCTCCGCCATCGCCCAGAGGGTCGCGCCGAGGATGTTGTCGCGGTCAATGCGATCAACGTCCGCGACGCCGACGGCGACGATCGCAACTTTCATGATACGGCGGTAGAGAAAGGCACGCGAATCTTCGTCGAGCATCTTGCTGTCGTCGATGTTCGCCGGAATTTTATCCGGATTGAGAATGACCGCCGCCGCGACGACGGGACCGGCCCATGGTCCGCGACCTGCTTCATCGACGCCCGCAATTGGCCTCGCACCAAGCACGTGCTCGGCCGCCTCCAGTTCGAACGTGGGCTTGATGCGCGAATCGGCGATTTTCATTCGCCAGTGTGGTCATCGCGCTCATCCGGGTGTCAAAGAAGCGAAAGCTGTTGTCCACCGTTACCTGGACGCAGGAAGAGATCGGTTCGCAAGGCAACTCGATCCTCCCCGAGGCCAAGTCGCTTTTTCGCCATTCGGAAGCGCAGGGCGATCTGCGTCGCGTAAGGCCCCCGTCCGCGCTGCCGGATGCCGAAGTCCGGTGTGTAGTCGCGCCCGCCGTGCATTGAGCGCAGGAGTGAAATGACCCTGTCGGCGCGGTTCGGAAATTCTTCCGCAAGCCATTCGCGAAAGAGATCTTTGATTTCCAGCGGCAGCCGCAGAAGCACATATCCCGCATCACGCGCTCCGGCCTCCCGCGCGGCCTCAAGAATAGGTTCGATTTCATGATCTGTCAGGCCGGGAATGATCGGCGCCACCATCACGGTCACGGGAATTCCGGCATCCGAAAGCTTCCTCACGGCTTCGAGGCGCTTGGGCGGCGTCGCTGCGCGCGGTTCCATCCGGCGTGCCACGTTACGGTCGAGTGTCGTGATCGATACCGCGACGCGCGCCAGGTTTTTCTCCGCCATCGGCCCGAGAATATCGATATCGCGCGCGACCAGCGCCGACTTCGTGATGATGCCCACGGGATGATTGGCCCGCGCCATGACTTCCAGGATCGAGCGCGTGATGAGCCGTTCGCGCTCGATCGGCTGATAGGGATCCGTGTTGCCACCGAGCGCGATCGTCTCAGGCTTGTAACCCGGTTTCTTGAATTCGCGCTCGAGAAGCGCCGCCGCGTTCGGCTTCGCATAGAGTTTCGTCTCGAAGTCGAGACCCGCCGAATGTCCAAGATAGCAATGGCTCGGCCGCGCATAGCAGTAGATGCAGCCGTGCTCGCAGCCCCGATAAGGATTGATCGAAGCTTCGAACGAAACGTCCGGACTGTCATTCCTCGCAATAATTGATTTTGCGGCTTCTTCTATAACCTCCGTTTTGAAGGCATCGAGGTCTCCGAGGCTTTCCCATCCGTCATCGAAAGCCTCGTGCGCCTCAGATTCGAAACGCCCCGTTTTATTCGAGCGGGCGCCCCGTCCGCGCCGACGCTCGGTATCGACGACGTGCTGTGACTTCTGTCTCTCGATCTCGTCTCGCGCTGGCGCCATTTTTCTCGAACATCGCTGGATCGCATCTCCGAATACCATGCAATTTGGAACAAATAAAGAACAAATCAGAGACGGAAAGATGAGGCCGGCGTGGTTAAGGCCCGCGACGGAACGAGCCTTGCCGCCCGCCGATTGACATGTCAGGAAAACACTTATGATCTCAGTTATCATTCCTGCACGGAATGCCCAGGAGACGTTGCCGGCCACCCTGTCCGCGCTGGTTCCGGCGGCGGTCGATGGTATCGTGAAACAGGTCATCGTCGTCGATGGGGGATCGACAGACGCTACTGCCGAAGTTGCGGATCTGGCGGGAGCCGACGTGGTCGAGAGCGCGCCGGGACGCGGTGGGCAACTGGCGCAAGGCGCCGCGATGGCGCGCTTCCCATGGCTCCTGTTCCTCAACGCCGATACGGTCCTCGAAGATGGCTGGGAGCGCAGCGCAACGGCGTTCATGCATCGCGTGGACCGTGGCGAGCAGTCGATGGCGGCGGGTGCGTTTACCTTCAGGCTCGACGATAAAGGAATCGCACCGAGACTTCTCGAGCGTTTGGTTCATTTGCGCTGCAAGATTCTGCGCATCCCCTATGGCGATCAGGGCTTGCTGATCCCGAGGCAGCTCTTCGATGCGGTCGGCGGCTACAGGAATATGCCGATCATGGAAGATCTCGACTTGGCGCGCCGCCTCGGCCGCCGCAGGCTCGCGATGCTCGACGCGAACGCCGTGACGTCGGCCGAGCAATACAAGCGAGACGGTTATCTTTCCCGCTCGTTCCGCAATCAAATGTGCCACATGCTCTACGGAGCGGGGCTGCCGGTCGGCATGATTGCGCGCCTCTTCGGCAACGTGGAGACGGCGCCCTGAGCGGGGTGCGTATTCGCCATCACGCCGTTTTGCGATGTTCTTCGAGCCGCGGCATGATCTCGACGAAGTTGCAGGGCCGGTGACGCGCATCGAGCTGGAATTGCAGGATTCCCTCCCAGGCATCTTTGCAGGCACCCGTCGAGCCTGGAAGACAGAAGATGTAGGTTCCACGCGCAACGCCGCCGCACGCGCGGGACTGAATCGTCGATGTGCCGACCTTCTGGTACGACAGCATGTGAAAGAGGATCGCAAAGCCGTCGATCTCTTTTTCGAACAGCGGCTTCACCGCTTCGGGCGTGACGTCGCGTCCCGTAAATCCCGTGCCGCCCGTTGTGATGACGCAATCGATCGCAGGATCGGCAATCCAGCCCTCGACGATGTTTCGGATCGCGATCGTATCGTCCTTGACGATTTTGCGGTCCGCCAGCGCATGCCCTGCTTCGCCGATGACCCGTTCGAGATAGCTGCCTGAGGTATCCTCCGCGAGCGTGCGGGAATCCGACATCGTCAGAATGGCGATGCTGACCGGAACAAAGGGGCGTTCGGCATCGATGCCGGCCATGGCGAACCTCGTTGTGTGATTAGAGCTTCGACTTTATCTGCAACAGATCCATCCAGGCGAGTTGCTTGGCGGCTGGCGTCCGGAGCAGATAAGCCGGATGCAATGTCGCGATTGCCGGAATCTTGCGGTCTCCGACGGTCACGTCGCGCCACTTGCCTCTGAGGCGCATGATACCTTCGGTGGCGCCTAGCACTTCCTTCGCTGCCGAGCCACCGACCGCTACAAGCATCTTCGGCGCGACGAGTTCGATCTGCCGCTCGAGAAACGGTCGGCAGGATAGTGCCTCCTGAGGCGTCGGCGTGCGGTTTCCGGGCGGCCGCCAATAGACGATGTTGGTGATATGGACATTGGCCTCCGAGAGTCCGATCGCCGCAAGCATCTTGTCGAGCAACTGCCCGGCGCGGCCGACGAAAGGTTTCCCCGCGAGATCTTCGTCGCGGCCCGGAGCTTCGCCGATGAACATGACGTCAGCCTGCGTCGCGCCGCGATAGAAGCAGAGTTTCGTCGCTGTCGATTTGAGGCCGCAGCCGTCGAAATCAACAAGTGCCGTTTCAAGCTCGATGAGCGTATTGGCTGCGCGCGCGATGCGCCGGGCACCTGTTTCGGCTTCATTGGCGCCAAGCGGCGTCGTGGCGCGGGGCCGGGCTGTTTCGCCACCCGTCCCGCGGATGGGCCGTGTTGGCAGAGGACGCGACGCAGCAGGTGCACCAAGCACAGCGGGCTTCGACGCTGGAGGAGCGGCGAGATCGCGGCTCGGGAAGGCGAATCCAGAGCCCGGCGGATCATTCGCGCGCGCCAGCCAGTCATGCGGCGTTTCGCCAACGGCAGCGTCGACGCCCATGGCCTGCAGCCAATCGAGCACAGCCAGCGCTTCATCTTGATCGTAGGAACGCGTCATCGGAGAACGATAATAACGACGCGACGGCGCAATTGCACGCATCTGACCGCTGCCGCCACGCGTTATTGGTCAACTTGACGCCTCCCCTTCCGCAACCTAATCGAGACCGATGGACTCCCCAACACCCAAAAGAGGTAATGATGGCCGCTGACGACGCCGACTTGCCGGCCCGCGAAGCGATGGATTTCGACGTGGTGATTGTCGGTGCCGGCCCAGCCGGCTTGGCCGCCGCCATACGATTGAAACAGAAGGCCGCCGAGACCGGCTCCGAGATTTCCGTCGTGGTCGTCGAAAAGGGTTCGGAGGTCGGTGCACATATCCTCTCTGGCGCCGTCATTGACCCGATCGGCCTGAACCGGCTCATTCCGGATTGGAAAGAGCGCGGAGCGCCCGTCGAGACGCCGGTCACGGAAGATGTTTTTCTTGTCCTTGGCCCTGACGGAGATATCCGTCTGCCGAGTTGGCCGATGCCGCCGCTGATGAAGAACCACGGCAACTACATCGTAAGCCTCGGCTCACTATGCAAATGGCTCGGCGAGCAGGCAACGGAACTCGGCGTCGAGATCTATCCGGGCTTTTCGGCAACCGAAGTTCTTTATGACGAGCAAGGAGCGGTCGTCGGCATCGCGACCGGCGATATGGGCATCGGCCGCGACGGCCAGCCGAAGGACAGCTTCGTTCGCGGCATGGAATTGCGTGGGAAGTACACGTTGATCGCGGAAGGTGCGCGCGGATCACTCGCCAAAGGGCTCATCCGCCATTTCGATCTCGCCAATGATCACGAGCCGCAGAAATACGGCATCGGCTTGAAAGAACTTTGGCAGGTCGCGCCCGAGAAGCACCGGCCGGGACACGTCCAGCACTCGTTCGGCTGGCCACTCGATAACAAGACGGGTGGCGGCTCATTCCTTTATCACTATGGAGACAATCTCGTCGCGGTCGGCTTCGTCGTCCACTTGAATTACGCGAACCCTTACCTCTCGCCTTACGACGAGTTCCAGCGCTTCAAGACGCATCCTGCCATCCGCGGAATTTTCGAAGGCGGCAAGCGCATCGGCTACGGCGCTCGCGCGATCACGGAAGGGGGCTGGCAGTCGATGCCCGATCTCGTGTTCCCGGGTGGCGCGCTTCTCGGCTGTGCTGCCGGAATGGTGAATCTTCCGCGCATCAAAGGCAGTCACAATGCCATCCTCTCCGGCATCGCTGCAGCGGACGCCGTCGCAGACGCCCTCACGGCGGGGCGGTCTCACGATAGGCTCGATGCCTACGAAACCGAGGTCCGCACCGGAGACATCGCGCGCGATCTGAAGCGTGTGCGCAATATGAAGCCGTTCTGGTCTCGATTCGGGACGGTCCTCGGCGTCATGCTCGGTGGAATCGATCTTTGGCTCAACACCATCATTTCAGGTGTCGGCCTTGGCTATACGCTGAAGCATGAAAAAAACGACGCGTGGGCGACGGCCAAGGCCAAGAATTTCAAGCCAATCGCCTATCCGAAGCCAGACGGAAAGCTGACTTTCGATCGGCTGACGAACGTCTCGTTTTCGGGCACCAATCATGAGGAAGACCAGCCGGTCCACCTGAAACTATTGGATCCGACGGTGCCGATTGCCGTCAATCTGCCGGAATACGCGGAGCCCGCACAGCGCTATTGCCCCGCCGCCGTCTATGAGGTCGTGACCGAAGATGACGGCAAGAAGCGATTCCAGATCAACGCGCAGAACTGTGTTCACTGCAAGACGTGCGATATCAAGGATCCAAGCCAGAATATCCACTGGACGTGCCCCGAGGGCGGCGGCGGACCCAATTACGCCGGAATGTGACGATGTACTGAAGTTCGTTCATCGGAAGGCCGGTTGAAAGCGGGTGTTCCGATAACGGTTAGAGTTCGCTCTTAGCTGCGGCGAATTGTTTTTGCGGCACGAGCCGACAGTGTTGATAACGGTTGGCAATTTCGGCTCATGTCTTATTTTTCACGTAAAGCTTGTCGCCAACGGAGCGATATCTTTGCTAGGCTCGACCCTGCAGGAATCGAATTGGCTTCCGGCAGTAAAGGGAAAAAGTCGATGCGGGGACCCTTCGGGCGTGTGCTGACTGTAAGCCTGTTTGCGATCGCGATGACGGTCGCAGGGTTTTTCAGTGAAGCTCCGGCCAGCTCTCAAGACCAGGACCAGGATCCTGGCCAGGACGAAGTTTCCAATTCGGTGCTTGGCAATTATCTCGCGGGACGCTTTGCGCGGGCTGCCCAAGACACGCAGGAAGCAGCGGAATTTTACGGCCGCGCTCTCGAGCGCGATCCGACGAACGAGGTGCTTCTCGAGCAAGCCTTCCAGATGGAGACGATGTCGGGCGACTGGCCGAAGGCCGTCCCTCTGGCCGAGCAATTGTCGAAGACGGGTCAATCCCATCGCATGTCGCAGTTCCTCTTGGGCGTCACGGCGTTCAAGGGGGGTGACTACAAGAAAGCCGAAGAGCGCTTCACGGCGGCATCGGAAAATCCCATCGGCGAGTTGACGAGCGCCATTGCGATTGGTTGGACGCGCCTTGCAGCTGGCGATGCCGATGGCGCTCTGAAGGCGCTCGATCTGCCGAAGCAGCCGGATTGGGCACAGTTCTACCTGCAATATCATCGCGCTTTGATTGCCGATATCGCCGGCCGCAAGGCCGATGCACGAGCGGCTTACGAAAAGGTCTTCAAGCAGGACAGCCGCACGCTTCGAACGACGCTCGCCTATGCGCAGTCGGCCGCGCATTATGGTGATTTCAAGCTCGCCCGCCGCGTCATCACCCAGCAGCTCGCGAAAAGTAAGGGTGATCCACATCCCCTCGCGAAGGAGATGCTGGATACCATCAATCACAAGAAGAAACCCCCATTCCTGATCTCCAATCCGACCGACGGTCTGGCTGAAGTCTTTTATGGTTTGGGCGAGGCACTCGCTGGCGAAGGTGGTGTGAGCCTCGGAACGATCTATCTCCAGCTCGCGCTCGACGCCAAACCGGACCACATCTTCGCGCTCGCAGCGCTCGCGAACGCTCAGGAAGCCGTCAAGCGCTACGATGATGCGCTGAAGACCTACGATAAGATTCCACAAGGAACGCCGCTGCAGAGCGCTATCGATATTCGCAGGGCCTTTGATTTGAATTCGTTGGATCGCGCCGACGAAGCCAAGGCCGTCCTGGTCAAATTGACCGAGCAGGATCCGAAGGACGTTCGCCCCTTCGAGGCTCTTGGAAATATCATGAGGGCTCGTAAGGACTATGCAGGAGCCGTCACCTACTTCACGAAGGCGCTGGCGATCATCAACAAATCCGACCCGCGCAACTGGGGCTATTACTATGCGCGCGGCACATCCTATGAGCGGTTGAAGAACTGGCCCGCCGCCGAAGCGGATTTGAAGCGCGCTCTGGCTCTCGCGCCCGACCAGCCGCTTGTCTTGAATTATCTCGGGTACTCCTGGGTCGATCAGGGAAAGAATCTCAAAGAGGGCACTCGCCTGATCGAGAAGGCCGTACAGCTCAAACCCGATGACGGCTATATCGTCGACAGCCTCGGCTGGGCCCACTACAAGCAAGGGAACTTCAAGGAGGCCGTCCGTTATCTTGAGCGGGCCGTCGAGATCAAGCCTGAAGATCCGACCTTGAATGACCACCTCGGCGACGCTTATTGGAAAGTGGGTCGCGAACGCGAAGCGCGCTTCCAGTGGAGCCAGGCGCTCTCGCTCGGCCCCGAGCCCGAGGACGTCGACAAGATCAAGGCGAAACTCGATCGCGGACTCGAATCGAAGGGCGAGGCCAAGAACGCAGGAAAAACGCGTCAGGTTCAGCGCGAGGATGCTTTGCGCCGGCGGAGCGAAAACAAGACCGGAACACCGGGTCGCGCCGTCGAGTAGTAATACCGCATCAATAAAGTTTATAGAAAACGGGCGCTCAGGCGCCCGTTTTGCTGTTTCATGGGAATGCATGTCAAAAGTGGAATTCGCACCCGCCAAGATCAACCTGACGCTGGAAGTGCTCGGACGCCGCCCTGACGGGTATCATGAACTTCGCAGCCTCGTTGCCTTCGCGTCCGATGCGGGGGATCGGTTGACCCTGAACGCCGCCGCCGGTGAGAGTACGCAGGTCGAAGGCCCGTTCGCCGCTGGCATTGGCGAGGGCAATCTCGTCGACGCCGCCGTCTCGGCGGTTTCACGGCACCTCACGCAGTTCGCTTCCGTCAGTCTGACATTGGAAAAGAACCTTCCCGTGGCAAGCGGCATCGGTGGCGGCTCGGCCGACGCCGCCGCAGCCTTGCGCCTCTTGCGCGCTGCGAACCCGGAAGTCGCGGCGCTGGATCTGCCCGCAATCGCCCGCGCGCTGGGTGCCGACGTGCCTGTCTGCCTTCGCAGCCGAAGCGCGATCATGACCGGCATCGGCGAAGAGATCTCTGAAATCGAGCTTCCGGGTGAGCTCTTCGCTCTGCTGGTCAATCCCCTCATCGATGTCCCAGCGAAAAAGACGGCCGAGGTCTTTCGTCTGCTCGCGGCGCCCCCCTTGCCCGGCGCTCTCACCGCCGAAACTCTTCCTGTCTTTGCCTCGGTTGGAGACGTGATCCGCTATGCGGCGCTTCGTGGGAACACGCTCGAAGCGCCTGCGCGCCGGCTCTTCCCCGAAATCAACGCAGTGATCACCGCTCTTGCAAAATTACCCCGATCGCGGATTGCGCAATTGTCCGGCGCCGGGCCAACATGTTTCGCGCTGTTCGAAACGGATCATGCCGCTTCGGTCGGCGCACGCCTTCTCAAATCGCGACACCCGAATTGGTGGATCGCGAAGTCACGGCTCGCGTGACGCTCAGTGCGACCGGCCGATGCAGAATTCGATAACCTGTTCGAGCGCGTCTTTCTCGCGGCTTGACGGGAAGATCGCCAGCGCATCGCGCGCGATGGCGCCATAGGATCGCGCCCGTTCGAACGTCGCCTCGATCGCCTTGTGACGGCGCATCAAGGAAATAGCCTGCTCAAGGTCGCCCTCGCCGATGTCGCCGTCGGCGATCGTGCGATTCCAGAACTGGCGCTCTTCGTTCGTTCCGCGCCGGAACGACAGGATCACGGGCAGCGTGATCTTGCCTTCGCGGAAATCGTCGCCGACAGACTTTCCAAGCCGCGTGCTGTCGCCCGCGTAATCGAGCGCATCGTCGACAAGCTGGAACGCGAGCCCGAGATTTTTGCCATAAGACCGAAGCGCCGATTGTTCCTCATTCGGCCTCAGCGCCAATGCCGCGCCGGATTCGGCCGCCGCAGAGAAAAGCGCAGCGGTCTTCGCGTTGATGATCGAAAGATAATCGTCCTCGGTGGTCGACGTGTTCTTCGCCGCGGCAAGCTGCATCACTTCGCCTTCGGCGATTGTCGCTGCGGCATTGGACATGATCCGAAGTACGGAAAGCGATCCCACATCGACGAACATCTTGAAGGCTTGGCCCAGGAGGAAGTCTCCGACGAGCACGCTCGCCTGGTTGCCCCATATCATTCGGGCCGTCTTGCGGCCGCGCCGCGTCGCGCTTTCATCGACGACGTCATCATGCAGCAGCGTTGCCGTATGCATGAACTCGACCGCGGACGCGGTCCGAATATGGCCGTTGCCGGTATAGCCGCACAGCTTCGCCGTCGCGAGTGCCATCATCGGCCGCAGCCGCTTGCCGCCGCTATCGATGAGGTGATGGGCAAGCTCCGGGATCATCTCGACGTCCGACACGGCCTTGTCGAGAATGATGCGGTTGATGGCTTCGAGGTCCTCAGCCACGAGATCCAGAAGCGGTTTCAGCTTCTGGCTCGTTTCGCGAACGTCTTCGAGCGGAATAACGCGACCCAAGTTGGCCCCCAAATGTTTCAAACGCTATGGTAGTATATATTCAGTCGCCGTCAGGCCGTCACGGGGCTGCACCCGTGACAAAGGCTTTCGTTCTTTCTTGGAATTGCCATGCGCGAGTTAATTTTGACGAACGACCTTGTCCTGATGAGCTATGCGGAAGCTCTGCTTGCCGATCAGGGAATTGAAGCGGTGGTATTTGATCGAAATATGAGCCTTATGGAAGGGTCAATTGGTGCATTCCCGCGGCGACTTGTCGTGGCAGACGATGTTTGGTACCGCGCCAGCCGGATTTTAAAGGATGCCGGCCTTGGTGAATGGGTCGTCGGACATGAACGCGCCTGAGCCCGATCTTCCGGCGCTCGAAACGGTCAGTGACGACCTTTTTCTCGGCGATGCTCTGGCCGTTCTCCAGCCGCGGTCCGGCTACCGTGCCGGCACGGACGCCGTGCTCCTTGCTGCTATTCTGCGCCCCGAAATCGTAGGCGAAAGCCCCGTGCTCGACGTGGGTGCGGGGGTCGGCGTCGTCGGGTTATGCGTGGCGGCACGATGTCCTAGGACCCGCGTCGTCCTGATTGAGCGGGAGCCGAAGCTTGCAGACCTTGCCCGCCTGAACGTCGAGCGAAATTCCCTGTCGATGCGCGTTTCGGTTGTCGAGACGGACATTGCGCGCGCAAGCGGTGCGCTTACGGCCGCAGAAATCCCTTCGGAGAGCTTCCCGTTCGTGCTCGCCAATCCGCCCTATCACGAGGAGGGTCGCAGCACGGCCGCAGGAGATCAGCTACGGGCGGCCTCCCACCAGATGCCACAGGACGCCCTCGAAATCTGGGCGCGCTTCATGAACCGCATGGCGGCCCCTGGCGGGCGCGTCGCGATGATCCATAAGGCGGAGGCGCTGCCAAGAATCCTGGCCACCTTTGAAGGCAGATTTGGCGGGATCGGCGTGCTGCCCATCCACCCATACGCGGGCGAAACCGCTATCCGCGTGATCGTCACAGGGATCAAAGGCAGCCGTGCTCCGCTCTCGATCAGACCGGGACTGGTGCTCCACGGCCCTGATCGCGCTTTCAGACCTGAAATCGAGGCGGTGTTTCGACATGGCGCCGCGCTCCCGGATGAATTCGGCGGCTGATCGCCACTGGCCGCACGCGCGCGATTGCACTAGACAATCCGCTCTCCGTTGAATGCGAAGTTTGCTCTAACGCTCCCGCAGGAGGTGCAATTCATGTGGCCGTTTTCGCGTCAGCCCACCGTTCCTGTCCTTCGCTTCAGCGGCCCGATCGGCATGGTGACGCCCCTGCGGCCCGGGCTGTCGATGGCCGCCTATGCTGGCGCGATCGAAAAAGCATTCTCGATGTCAAAGCTTCCGGGCGTCGCGGTTGTCGTCAATTCTCCGGGCGGTTCGCCCGTCCAGTCGAACCTGATCTTCAAGCGCCTTCGTCAGATGGCGGCCGAGAAAAAGAAGAAGATCTACGTTTTCTGCGAGGATGTGGCGGCATCCGGTGGATATTTCCTCGCGATCGCGGGCGATGAAATCTATGCCGATCCCTCATCTATCATTGGTTCGATCGGCGTCGTTTCGCGGAGCTTCGGCTTCGTCGATCTGCTGGAGCGTCTGGGCATCGAGCGCCGCGTTTATACCGCCGGCTCCAACAAGAACCAGCTCGACCCTTTTCTTCCCGAGGACCCTGACGACGTCGTGCGCCTCAAGGCGATCCAGAAGGATGTGCACGACGTATTCATCGGACTGGTCAAGGAGCGCCGCTCTGGGCGGCTCAAGGCGCCGGACGACGAACTCTTCTCAGGCGCCTTCTGGTCGGCGGCGAAGGCCGCGGAGTTTGGCCTCATCGATGGGATATCGGATATTCGCGCAAAGATGCGGGAGCTCTTTGGGGAAAAGGTGCGGCTCAAGGTCGTCGAACCCGAACGTGGCGGCCTCCTTTCGCGTTTCCGCCGGGTTCCTGGGGCCTCCCGCCTCGGCAACGGTGGTCTTGCTTTTGCCGACGATCTGGTGTCGGCTGTCGAGGAACGCACGCTCTGGTCGCGTTTTGGGATCTAGGCCTCGGAGGGCCGTGGCATGCCCCCATTGATGTTTCTTGCCGTTGTCGGCGCAGCCGGATTGGCTGGTTATCGTTTGCTCTCGGCCTTGGCGAGACAAGGCCAGGAGGCCGCTCGCAGGGAGGCAGCGCGCATGAAGCGCGCAACGGCGCCTGTCCGCGATTTGGGAAATCTGGAATGGGATGAAGCCGCAGGCGTTTATCGTCCGCGTCCGAAACACGAGGGCTGAAGTCCTCCGTGCACGTGTTTCGGCATAAGTTCGAGAAGAATCTGCAATATCAGCACCCATTGTCGGAAGGCGCGATAACACCCGGCGCCTACTGATCGCCGTTCCGAGAGAACGATTGCAAAACACGCTTGCAGGCGTGACAAGGTGGCTCCAGCGCGTATATTGCCGCCGAAATTTCAGCCGGAACGAGCAAAACAGACATGCCCCAGACGTCGGTTGCAACAAAGGCCGCGCGCATTCCCGCATTGCGACCCAAGGCAGCCTTTCAGGACCTCATCCTGACTTTGCAAAGCTTCTGGAGCGCGCAGGGCTGCGTCATCCTCCAGCCCTACGACATGGAGGTCGGTGCCGGCACCTTTCATCCGGCAACCACGCTGCGGTCGCTTGGCCCGAAGCCCTGGTCGGCGGCCTACGTCCAGCCCTCACGCCGCCCCAAAGACGGCCGCTACGGCGAAAACCCGAACCGGCTCCAGCACTACTACCAGTTTCAAGTCATCATGAAGCCGTCTCCCGTCAATATGCAGGAGCTGTACCTGGCAAGCCTTGAGGCCATTGGTATCGATGCGTCGGTGAATGACATTCGCTTTGTCGAGGATGACTGGGAGAGCCCGACACTTGGCGCGTGGGGGCTTGGCTGGGAAGTTTGGTGCAACGGCATGGAAGTTTCTCAGTTCACATACTTTCAGCAGGTCGGCGGCTTCGACTGCAATCCCGTTGCAGGGGAAATCACGTATGGCCTCGAACGCCTCGCTATGTATGTTCAGGGCGTCGATCGCGTCTTCGACCTAAACTTCAACGGCCGCGACGACGACAAACGCCTGACATATGGCGACGTCTTCCTGCAGGCGGAGCGCGAATATTCTCGCTACAACTTCGAGCATGCCAACACGGAGATGCTGCTCCGGCATTTCAAGGACGCAGAAGCGGAATGCCTGGGCCTCATCGAGGCCGGCGCGAAGAACGGTGAGGAGCACTTGCTCGCGCTCCCTGCCTACGATCAGTGCATCAAGGCGAGCCATATCTTTAACCTGCTCGACGCTCGGGGAGTGATTTCCGTCACAGAGCGCCAGAGCTACATCCTGCGTGTCCGGGAACTCGCGAAAGCCTGTTGCGGCGCGTGGATAAAGACAAAGGGAGGACACGCATGAACGACACGACCCTCGGCATTATCGCGGCTGCCGTGCCGCTGATCGTTATCGGCTTCTTTGCTCTTCGGCGGCTGCCGTGGATCTTCGCGTTCTTTGTCGCTCTCGTCGCCGTCGGCATTGGCTATCTTGAGACGACCGGCGCCATGAAGGAGTTCGGCCATAAGGTGCGTGTGGCTCTTCCGGCCGGTATGATCCCGGAGCATAAGAAGGCCGAAGAAACCGCTCCTGCGGAGACACCGGCAGCGCCGGTTCAAACGCCGCCGGCATCGGAATCGATGTCGCCCGCGACACCGGCACCGGAAGGAACGCCTCCGGCCGCCGAGACGCCGCCTCCTGCCACGCCCGCTCCGGAAACCGCCCCGGCGTCGCCGCCGGCCTCGGAATCGATGTCGCCTGCAACCCCTGCGCCCGAATCGACGCCAGCGCCATCGACGGAACCGGCTCCGGCCGCACCCGAGACACCAGCGCCTGAAAACACGCCGAACAATTCGACGGCCCCTGCAACGCCGGCGCCGGCAAATCCATAATGCAATCTCTCTCCTCGTCGTGATTACGCGGCGGGGAGAGGCTCTGGGTGAGGGGCCGAAAGGAGCACCCTGCATCTCTCCACCCCTCACCCTCGCTCTTTTCCTGTATGACTGGCAAAGAGCCACTCTCGCGAGATCGATCCTTCATGTCCGAACTTCTACTTGAGCTTCTATCGGAGGAGATTCCGGCGCGCATGCAATCGCGTGCTGCGGAAGACTTGAAACGCCTCGTCGTCGACGGCCTGAAAGCTCGTGGTCTCGACGTGGACGAAGCCCGAGCCTATTCGACACCGCGGAGGCTCACGCTCGTTATCGAGCGCGTGCCCGAAGGCTCGCCCGCGGTCTCCGAAGAGAAGAAGGGGCCGCGCGTCGGTGCACCCGAGCAGGCTGTGCAAGGCTTTTTGAAGTCTGCAGGTCTCTCGTCGCTGAAAGACGCGACCATCGTCAAGGACGAGAAGAAAGGCGACTACTACGTCGCGAAAATCGAGAAGCCGGGCCGCGCCGCTCCCGAGATCGTCGCGGAAACAGTCACCGAAGTCGCCGCCAAATTCCCCTGGCCCAAGTCGATGCGCTGGGGCTCGTCACCGTTCCAATGGGTGCGTCCGTTGCAATCGGTGCTTTGCCTGCTCGGTGGTAAGGTCGTGCCGTTCGAGATCAACGGGCTGCCGTCAGGCCATGAGACACGCGGTCATCGCTTCATGGGATCCGGCCCGTTCAAGGTCAGGAACTTCGCGGACTATGAAGAAAAGCTCGCCGCGCACCATGTCATCCTCGATCCGGCGAAGCGCATCGCAACAATTTCCGAGCAGGCACATGCGCTCGCGAAAAGCGCCAAGCTCGAACTCGTCGAGGACGACGCGCTGCTCGCCGAGAACGCCGGTTTGACCGAGTGGCCCGTCGTGCTGATGGGCTCATTCGAAAAAGCGTTTCTCGAAGTCCCGGGCGAAGTCCTGACGACATCGATGAAGACGCACCAGAAGTGCTTCTCGCTGCGCGATCCGAAAACCAAAAAGCTCGCAAACAAATTTCTTCTGGTCGCGAACCTCGTTGCGAAAGACGGTGGCGCGCAGATCGTTTCAGGCAACGAGAAGGTCATTCGCGCGCGGCTTTCGGACGCAAAGTTCTTCTGGGAACAGGATTTGAAGCATCCGTTGGGCGAGATGGCCGGAAAGCTCGCCAACATCACGTTCCACGAGAAGCTCGGGAGCCAGAAGGATCGCGTCGAGCGCATCGAGCAGTTGGCATTTGAATTGGCTGGGGCTTGCGATGCCGATCCCCAGGACGCGCGCCGCGCCGCCGGGCTCTGCAAGGCCGATCTCGTCTCCGAAATGGTCGGCGAATTCCCCGAGCTTCAAGGCTTGATGGGCCGCTATTACGCCGAAGCCGTCGGCACCAAGCCCGAGATCGCGCGAGCCCTTGAACTGCACTACAAGCCGAAGGGCCCGACCGACACCGTGCCGCGCGAGGACCAGGGCGATGCCGTCGCCGTGGCGGTCGCGCTGGCGGACAAGCTCGACACGCTCGTCGGTTTCTGGGCCATTGGTGAAAAGCCCACCGGCTCCGGCGACCCCTACCAGCTCCGCCGCGCCGCGCTCGGCGTCATCCGCATCGTGCTGGAGAATGATCTCAGGGTGCCTTTGGTGCCAGTCCTGCTGCGAGCAACCGGAAAAATACTAAAACAGTCGTTGCGGAAGAATGAGCAAGTATTCGCAGAAGACATCGCAATTCTCTCTCATCGAGCGCCGACCGCGGAATTAATTAAAGACCTTCTTGATTTTATTTTCGTGGGCGAGAGGCAGCTATCGCAGAAGGATAAGGATCGACTAATTCGGGTAGCGCGAGAGGTCCCAGCTGACCTCCTCTCATTCTTCGCCGACCGCCTCAAAGTCTTCCTGAAAGACCAGGGCAAGCGCCATGACTTGATCGACGCGATTTTCTCGCTCGGCGGTCAGGATGATCTTGCGCTCATCGTGAAACGCGTCGAAGCCCTCGACGCCTTCCTGAAAACCGACGACGGCACGAACCTGCTCGCGGGTGTCAAGCGCGCAGCAAACATCCTCTCGATCGAAGAGAAGAAGGATAAACAATCCTACGCCGGTCCCTATGATCTGGCGCTTCTGAAAGAGAAGGAAGAGATTGCACTCGCCGCTGCGATAGAAGCGGTGAAGCAGGATACCGTCGCGGCTATCCAGGTCGAGAACTTTGCGGGTGCCATGCGCGCGCTGTCGGAACTCCGCTCGCCCGTCGATGCGTTCTTCGACAAAATCCTCGTCAATGCCGAGGACAAAAAAATTCGCGAGAACCGCCTGCGCCTCTTGTCCGAAATCCGCGCAGCAACTCTCACTGTTGCCGACTTCTCGAAAATCAGCGGCTGATCAATTCTGTCACGCTCGGCTTTAAGCCAAGGACCCATTGGTCAGCGCGTCGCGCAAAAAAATCCTCGGGGGGAACCCGAGGACCAGGAGGTCACGAGGAGGCGCGGAGGAAATAAAAAAATCAATGTGCGGAGATCATCGCGAATTTGGCTGGCGCGAATGGCTTCACGTCGGGTTGCGAAACCGGCTGGGTCTCGGATGAAAAGAATCCCGGTTCATTCATGACGTTCAGCCAATGCACCGTGATGTTCGCTGCATAGGCAAACGTGATGATCGCAATGACCACGCCGACTGAAAGCATCGCGACGTAGGCGAGATATTCCGAAACGACCAACTTCGCGCTCGCGACACGTGCGCGGGAGGCGTTCGTGCGGTTGAGGGGGTGATAAACGAATTTCTGGTCCATGATGTTTTTCTCGCTGCGCAGTACGCGGGGGTGGAGAGCACTCAGCCTGCGCGTTCCATTGAACGTCACGATGGTCAAATGGGTTCCGAATTACGTTTCGTCTAGATTGGACGATAGCGGCGAAATGGACTGCGGCGTTGATTCTTCTCAAAACGCACGACTTTTGAGGGCGGGTTAGCCGTTCGGCCTAGGCGTCGGCCGATTCGGATGCCTCTTCATAGGCTTCGGTCGCCGCGAGCCACGCGTCTTCGGCCGTCGCAAGCTCCCGGGCAAGCTGTCCCCGCTGTTGCGCGGCGGCCTGCGCGCGTTGCGGATCGACGGTGTAAATCGTTGAATCTCCAAGCACCGCATCGAGTACCGCGATTTCCTTGGTCAATTTTTCGACCTGCTTCTCGGCGGCGAGCATCGCCTTTTTCAGCGGTGCAAGTTCGGCTCGCCGTTCGGCTGCCGCGCGGCGTTGATCGGTCCGCGAAGCCCGCGCTTCGCCACCGTTATCCTCGCGCCTTTCCGAAGTGCGCGCACCCCGCTCTTCGAGCAGCAGCGCGCGATAGCTTTCCATGTCCCCATCGTAGGGTTTCACCGTGCCGTTGCGTACGAGCCAGAGCCGGTCCGCCGTCGCCTCGATGAGGTGCCTGTCGTGGCTGATCAAGATGACGGCGCCGTTGTACTCCATCAGCGCGTGGATCAAGGCTTCGCGGCTGTCGACATCGAGATGGTTGGTTGGCTCGTCAAGGATGAGAATGTGCGGACCATGAAACGCCGTAAGCGCCAACAGCAATCGTGCTTTCTCGCCGCCGGAGAGCTTGCCGCAGGCTGTATCTGCCTTGTCGGCGCTGAAACCGAATGTGCCGAGCTTCGTGCGCCGCTGCGCTTCCGTTGCTTCCGGCATCAGCTTGACCATGTAGTCGTAAGGCGTCGCATTCGGCAGCAGATCGTCGAGCTGATGCTGTGCGAAATACCCGACGTCGACTTTCTGCGCGCCGAAGACGTCTCCCGATAGCGGCTTCAGCCGTCCCGCGATGAGCTTCGCGAACGTCGACTTGCCATTGCCGTTCTGACCGAGCAGCGCAATGCGATCGTCATTGTCGATCCTGAGATCGATGCCCGATAAAATCGGATGGTCCGGCTCGTACCCGACGCTCGCCTTTTCGATCCTCAGAAGTGGGCTGGCGATGATCTTCTGCGGATCTGGGAAAAGAAACGGCACGACGCGGTCGTCGACCTGTGCCGCGATCGGCTGCATCTTCGCCAGTGCCTTGACTCGGCTCTGCGCCTGCGCCGCCTTGCTCGCCTTAGCCTTGAAGCGATCGATGAACGCCTGCAGATGCCGCCGTTGCTCGTCCTGCTTTTTCTTGAGTTTCATTTCGAGGCGCTGCCTTTCGCGCCGCGTCTCTTCGAAATCGTCGTAGCCGCCCGCATAGAGCGTCAGCTTGCCTTTGTCCAAATGCAGGATCTCGGTCACTGCGCTGTTTAGAAGATCGCGGTCGTGGCTGACGATCAGCACTGTGTGCGGATAGTTCTTCAAATGGTTTTCGAGCCAGAGCGTGCCTTCGAGATCCAGATAGTTCGTCGGCTCGTCCAGTAGTAGGATGTCAGGCTTCAGGAACAGAATCGCGCCGAGCGCCACGCGCATCCGCCAGCCGCCCGAGAATTCGCGGCACGCGCGTCGCTGTGCCTCTTCGTCGAAGCCGAGGCCGGAGAGAATGCGTGCCGCCCGCGCCGGTGCCGAATGTGCGTCGATATCGGTCAGCCGCATCTGAATTTCCGCAATCCGTTCCGGGTCCGTCGCCGTTTCGGCTTCGGCCATCAGGCTCGCCCGTTCCGTATCGGCCGAAAGCACCCAGTCGATCAGACTGTCATCGCCACCCGGAGCTTCCTGCGCCACATGGCCGAGGCGGGCATTGCGGGGAATGGAAATCGAACCGTCGTCGGGAGCGATCTCGCCTTTGAGCAGGCGCAGCAGCGTAGACTTTCCCGCGCCGTTGCGGCCGACCAGACCGACCTTATGGCCGGACGGGATGGCAGCCGTCGCCTGATCCAGAATCGGCCGGCCCTCGATGCGATAGGTGAGATCGTTGATATGCAGCATGGCATGCCGATAGCCCGTCCGACCGTCGCTGTCACCGGGTCAGAGCGTAACGCCGAAGCGGCCCAGTAAAGCCGCCATCAGAAGATAGGAGGCGAACGTCAGCGCCGAAGCGATCAAGAGACTCGGCCAGAAGCCGACGCCATGGGCGAGCAGCATCGGCAGGGTCAGGAATAGCACCAGCGACGGCAGCACGTACCAGAAAATGGTGACGGAGAGGCTGGCGATCCGGGCCGTATCGCCCGTCTCGCCGTAGAGCCAGACGAATGCCAGCAGCGAAGTCAGCGGGAGGGAAGCAATAATGCCGCCGATCATCGTCGAGCGCTTCGCAATTTCGGAGATCGCAACGACCAGGACCGCGGTCACGAGAACCTTGATTGCCGCCTGAAGCATCTCAGCCCGAAACGACCGGTTTCAGCGTTTCATAAAGCAGCCGGTCTCGGACGGCTTTATCTTGCACGGCGAGATGCGCGATGAACCACTCCTGCACCATCTTGCACACCTGCTCGGGCTCGCGCTTCGCAAGCAGCTTCGGATTTGAGAAGACCTGTAGGTCTTCTTCCTTCCAACCGAGCTTGCCGAGTTCCTTGATCAGGATGTCGTAGTCGCTCTTGACCGCCGAGTCGTGTTTGACCGGGTTTTTGGAGCCTTCCGAAATGGCCTCAAAGATCGCGTCAGCCTGCGCGTTGAGTGCCGTTGCGGTTTCAGGATGCTCCATCATCTGAATGACGGCGGGGCTTGTCTCGCCCTTCGAGATGAATCCGAAGCACGCGCTGACGCTCTGCGCCCGGAGCGCCTTCAAGTGATTGAGAAAGGCTTCCGCGATTGCCTGGAGTTTCTCGGAACTCGCAGCGAGCGCCTTGTCCGCATTCTGCCGCCGCAATGTAACGAGCCCTTCGGCCAGCAGCGTCGCCACATCGCTATCGGACTTCTTGTCCGCGATGAGCTTGTCCGCAGAGGTGATCTCGTTCGAATACCAATCCGGATATTCTCGTTTGATCAGCGCCCACACGGGAATCGTCTGCAGGCGGTGATCGAGCGGAGAGCCGTCGATCGACGGAGGTGAAGGGGGCGCCGGCGACTGCGGGTCAATGGCGGCGACCTGCGTCTGCGCGTTCTGCGTGCTAGGAGCCTGAGGCGCGTCCGGTGTGGGCGCGGAAACCGATGAGGTTGTCGTATCCGCTGGTGGAGGAGACGGGGGCGGAAGCGATGACACCACACCGTTTTCCGAAGCCACAGTCGGAGCCACGGACGGTCCACCCGAGTCGGAAGACGCAACAGTCTGCGACGGAGGATCGGCGGCTGGCTCCGCGCCAGTCGTTTGCGTCGTCGACGCCGCTTGCGCTGTCGATGCCGTTTCCGCGGAAGAAGAGGGATCGGCAGGTGCCGCGACGACCGGCGCGTCTTCGGCGCTTGTTCCGCCGGATGTCCCCGACACCATGCCCATGATCACGTCGCGATAGCTCGTGACGGCGAATGCGCCGCCGCCGATGAGCGTAATGGCAACGCTCGCAAGAGCCAGCCGCTTGACGATGTTGCGCTCCGGCCGTGGGCTGACTTCCGAATTGAAATCGGGGTCCCGCGGATCGTGCTGGATCGACCCTTGCGAATAAGCCGCACGCTGATGCTGCGCGCCGCCTGCCTCGGCACCATTCGCTGTCGGGCTTGCGTCCTGGCCTAGCGCTTCGAATGCTGTCGGAAATACGTTAGGCGCGGATTGCCATTCCGGCATTCCGGGCCGCCAGATGAGATCGCTGAGGCGAAGATAATTGTGCGCGACGAATGTCCGCATTTCGACATCGGTAAGCGGCCCGTGCTGCTTGCCGTCCCGGGCGATATACCACTGAATGTCGCTGGCCTGTCCCGTCGTCATCATCGCTTCTTCGCACACGTAGGCACTAGTGCCTGCCCCCTTGGCCGTGCGCTTCGCGCCAGCCCACACTGTTCATATGCAGTTGCGCGCGTCAATCGGGCGATTATGCGGTGAAAATGCAATTTCGCGTGTGACGTGCAACCGGACCTTCGAAACGCTTGGCCTGACGCTTGCTGGCGGCGGTTCGCATCGCTATAAGCCCGCGGAACCCACATAAAATCCGCAAAGCGAGACAGACTTATGGCCATCGAACGCACGTTTTCTATCATCAAGCCAGACGCGACCCGCCGCAATCTTACCGGCAAGATCAACGCCGTGATCGAAGACGCCGGTCTGCGCATCGTGGCTCAAAAGCGCGTGCGCTGGACCCGGGCCCAAGCCGAGAAATTCTATGAAGAACACAAGGCGCGGCCATTTTACGGCGAACTCGTCGATTTCATGACGTCCGGCCCGATCGTACTCCAGGTCCTCGAAGGGGAAAATGCCATTGCGAAATATCGCGAGGTGATGGGCGCGACCGATCCCAAGGAGGCGGCGGAAGGAACGATCCGCAAGCTTTTTGCGGAATCGAAGGGTGCGAATTCGACCCACGGTTCCGACAGCCCGGCGGCTGCCGACCGCGAGATCGCTCTGAATTTCCGCCTCGACGAGATCGTTGGCTGAGGTCCGACGGGAGCGAAAGGTTGCACGGTCCCTGAATGACAGGAGGCGGTCGATGATTTCACCTTCTTATGTGCGCACCATGGCCCGCTACAACGCGTGGCAGAATGCCAACATATATGGTGCAAGCGGCCGCCTCAGCGACGCGCAGCGGAAAGAAGACAGAGGGGCGTTCTTCCGCTCGATCCATGCAACGCTGAACCATATTCTGTGGGCTGATCAGATGTGGCTGATGCGGTTCGGTGCGGCGCCTGCGCCCGCCAAACGTTCGCTCGCGGACGGTTTGAGCCTCTTCGACGATTGGGAGGCGCTCGCAGCGGAGCGTCGCCGTTTCGACGACGTGATCCAGGAGTGGGCCGACCGTTTGGAGCCATCCATTCTGGAGGGCGATCTGAAGTGGCTGTCAGGAGCGACCGGACGCGACATGACGAGCCCGAAGGCGCTGATCGTGACCCATATCTTCAATCATCAGACCCACCATCGCGGGCAGGTTCACGCGATACTGACCGGCTTTGGCATCAAGCCGGATATGACAGACCTTCCGTTCGGCCCCGATCTTTATACGGCCTGAGCTGGCACCCCGCGCCTTGCGCCGAGTTCTTGCGCGAACGCCGTTTCATTGAGTGCGCCCTCGGATTTCGCGATGACGATCGTCGCAACGCCATTCCCGATGAGATTGGTGAGCGCGCGGGCTTCTGACATGAACCTGTCGATGCCCACGATAAGCGCCAGGGACGCGACCGGAATGTGCGACGTCGATCCAAGCGTTGCGGCGAGCGTAACGAAACCCGATCCCGTAACGCCCGCCGCACCCTTCGACGTCACGAGCAACACGCCGAGGATCGCAAGCTGGTGCCAAAGCGTCAGGTCGGTGTTGGTCGCCTGCGCGAGGAAAAGCGCTGCCATCGTGAGATAAATGCAGGTTCCGTCGAGATTGAAGGAATATCCCGTCGGCACGACGAGTCCGACAACGCTTTCTTCGCAGCCCAGCTTTTCGAGCTTCGCGATGATCCGCGGCAAGACACTTTCCGAAGACGACGTTCCGAGCACGATCAGCAGCTCGTCCTTGATGTAAGAGACGAATTTCAGGATCGAGAATCCCGAGAAGCGCGCGATAAGTCCGAGGACGCCGAAGATGAAGATCAGGCACGTCAGGTAAAACGCGAACATGAGAAACGCGAGGCTCGAAAGCTTTCCGACGCCGTATTTGCCGATCGTGAAGGCCATCGCGCCGAATGCGCCGATAGGTGCGAGCCTCATGACAAACCCGACGATCCTGAAAAGAACTTCGCTCGTCTGCTCGACGAGAATCAGCACCGGCTTGCCGCGCTCTCCCGACGATTGCAGGGCAAAAGCGAAGAGCAGCGAGATGAACAGGATCTGGAGGATGTTGCCTTCGGAAAATGGGCTGAAGAACGTGTTCGGAATGATATTGAGAATGGCAGCAACGAGAGAGTCATCCTTCGACTCCGCCACATAGCCAGCGACTGCTTTCGTATCGAGAGATGTCGGGTCAACGTTCATTCCTGCTCCGGGGCGCAAGATGTTCGCAACGATCAGCCCCACGGCCAGCGCCAATGTCGTGACGATCTCGAAGTAGATGAGCGCCTTGACGCCGACCCTGCCGACCTTTTTGAGGTCGCCCATCGACGCGATGCCGTGCACGACCGTCACGAAAATGATTGGCGCGATCAGCATCTTGATCAGCTTGATGAAACCGTCGCCAAGCGGCTTCATCGCTTCGCCGGCGAGGGGATAGAAATGGCCAACAAGGATGCCAAGGGCGATGGCCGAGAGAACCTGAACGTAAAGGTGCGCATAGACAGGGCGCGATTTCACGCCGTCCGTCGCCGCTTCCTGACGTGCAACCATCCTAGATCTGCCCCCGCCCGATTTGTCGGAAAGAGCAGACTTCTAATGCCGTTCGCCACGCCACGATAGCGGGTCGATCCGGGTTCGCTAGTGAAGGGAGAAAGTTCGAAATCGCCGCGAGGGCCACGACGAAATACGTTGGCGGCCCTCGGGCGCTTTGTCCGGCCGACTGCAGACGCTGAGGTCGCGCGTCCGCGAACTGGCCGGCAGGCGGCGCTTAGGCGGCCGCGACCCAGCTTCCGGCGACAAATCCGAATGCAACGGCATCAGGATTGCGCCGCGCTGTTTCGATCAATTTTTCTGGTGCCTCGACGTCAAAAGAGGCCGACGCATGCTTTTCTTTGGCTTTGCGTGGTTTCGCGCCCGTCAACAGGAATACGGGCTTGCCGAGTACGACTGTTCTCACAGACTCCATGGTGAGGGTCTCCTGGAGTTGGAACGTGCTGAGTGTCCACGGGGGGAAGTGACACTCGGAGAGTCCTATTAATTCATTAACGTGCTGCGAATATGACAGTCTTGGTAGGCGCTGAATACCCGGTCCTCTCGCATATGCGAGGCTCTGTACAACTCTGATTTGAGCTTTCCCGAGTATTTTGCGGGCGTAAATACGGGTGATGCAATGCGATATTCCCTGTGGAAAACTTCGCAAACGACATTCACCAATCGCCGAATCAAATTGGGTTTCGCGATGTTACTGCGGCTCGAGAAGATGAAATCCGCCCAAAAGAAAATGGCCGTAGGATTTCACCCCCGGCCATCCCGCGATCCAAAAGAACTGGAAGCCGTCAGCTCAACTCGTGGATCTTGAATTTGAGGCCGCCTTTCGGCGTCAGTGTCACGGTCGCGTTGAGGCCCGCCGGATTCTTACCCACGTACTCCGGGCGGAAGCGGCGAAGCAGCAATGACAACGCCAGCGTGTTTTCCACCTGGCTCATCGCGCCGCCGATGCACGACCGCTTACCGGCACCAAATGGGATGTAACTGTACTTAACCTGCTTCTTGGCGTTGCCTGCCATCCAGCGCTCAGGCTGGAAAGTCTCCGGCTCCGGCCAGAACTTCGGATTGTGGTGAGCCCCGTAGCTGAAGATCGAAACGCGGTCGCCCGGGTTGATTTTGACCCCGCCGATCTCGTCTTCGGCCGCCGCAATGCGGATCAGGCTCCACACCGGCGGATAGATGCGCATCGTCTCCTGGATAACGGCGCGGGTATAGGCGAGGCCGGAATAATCGGCCGCCGTTGGCTCGCGGTCGCCGTAAACCTGCTCGCCTTCCCGACGGATCCGCTCCGCCGCTTCCGGACGCCGCGAGGTCTCGTAAAGCGCCCACGCGAGCGTCAGCGCCGTCGTTTCAGTGCCGGCCCATAGGTACTGCTTCAACTCGTCGATTGCCTGCTGCTGGTCGAACTCCGGAACGGAGGGATCATTGACCGCCGCCTCGATCATCTTGAGAAGCGTGCGTTCACGGTGCTCGCGCGGATCGGCTGACATCACTTCGGGAGGGACGCTGGCCCAGACTTCCATCGCCTTGGCGGCATCCTCGTCTGACATCTCGAACACTTCGCCTGCCTGTTTGCGAAGCCGAATGTCGCGATGGTTCATGACGTCGGTATAGGTTTTCACGCACTTGAAAACGACGTGCGGATTAAACGGCATGTCTCGGTCGAAGAGCGCCTTGCAGATCATGTCCGCCGCGAGCGTCCACGTCTGTTCGACCATTTCGAATGTCTCGCCGCTCTTCGCGAGTTCGGCCCAGAGCGCCATCTTGGAGTCGATAGCGCGCAGGAAGTACGGGATGTACTCGGCGAACATGTCGGGATGGAACGCAGGCTGCTGCGGCATCCGGATCTTCTGCCAGAGCGCGCCGTCATTTGTGATCATCGACTTGCCGAAGATCGGCTTCAGACCGTCGAAATATTTGATGTAGTTGTCGGCCTTGGTGACGAGCACGTGCTTGAAATATTCGGGCTCGGAGATCAGCACGACACGTTGGTTTGCCATGTTGACCGGAAGCACCGGGCCATAACGGTCCATCATCTGCATGAGGATCCGCATCGGGTTGTCCGGATCGCCGCGAAGCAAGGGCGTCAGGTTGAACCAGATGCTCGACTCTTCGCCGAGGCCCAGAGTGTGGCTGGGGGTCGTTTCCATAGGCAATTCTCCATTCCGGACCAGAGGAGCGGTGCACATGCTCGCCATGTTGGCGCCTCGTGAACATCGAGAGGCTGCGCGCTGCACTTCGGGCCGCCGGATATCCCTCTCCGGAAGCCATAGAATTACCATGCTTTGGGGGGTGGCTGTCCATGCGACGGCCGGCGCAAGGTAACCAGCGAATAACGCTGTGGATCAGATCACCGGTGAGAATAGCACCCCTGTTTTACTAACATCATGATAAATAACGACTTTTTCTCTGTCGCAACGCGCCTGCCCTGCGGCGACAAGTCTTAATGCGGCTGGGTAAACCCGGTGTTCAGCTTCGAGGATACGTGCCGCGAGTGTCTCTGGAGTATCACTCCCGAGAACCGGGACCGCCGCTTGCGCGATGATGGGCCCGTCGTCCATTTCCGGACGAACGAAATGAACCGTGCAGCCAGCGATCTTGACGCCGGCAGCGATCGCCTGCTCGTGCGTATGAAGGCCCTTGAAGCTCGGTAGCAGCGACGGATGGATATTGATCATCCGGTCGCGCCAGCGTTCGACGAACTCCGGCGTCATCAGCCGCATGAAACCGGCAAGCGCGACGAACTCGACGTTATGGGCATCGAGTTCCGACTGTAATGCCCGTTCGAAGTCCGCACGCGTGGAATAATCCTTATGATCAATCACCGCCGCCGGCAGCCCCTGTTCCACCGCCCACGCAACGCCCGCCGCGTCGGGGCGATTGGAGACGACGAGTGCAATCTCTGCCGGGTAATCGGCCGCGCGCGCCGCCTCGACGAGCGAACGCATGTTCGAGCCTCGGCCAGAGATCAGAACGGCGGTGCGTATCTTTCGGGTCATGGCCGGGTCTCTAGCAGAGCCGCGTGCGATGCGCGAGGGCATCTGTCACTGAGGCGCGACGGCCACGAGAGACCATGCTTTGTTAGCCATTCCCGCGGACCTTTGTTGCAGCTGGGTTTCACCTACCCCATTGTGACGAGGATCGGGGGCCACGATCGCAGGACATCGCGACGGATACGTCCGCGGCGCTGCCGCGGGGCGAACCCGCCAACTGCGGAATCGGATGGCAATGGTACGCCGCATTTCAATTCTGACTGTCGGGACCCTGGGCGATGTGGGTCCAGCCGTTGCCTTGGGTCTGGCCCTGCAGGAAGCAGGCTATCAAGTCAGTGTTGCCGCTCCTGAAGATTTCGTCGACTATGTCCAGAGCCACGGTCTCGAAGCGCGCCGCCTCGGCTCCGATTTTTCGAGATTCATGAAAGAGGGCGAGATGGCCGAGGTGGCCGGCGCCCACACGCTCGTCACCGTCAAGAAGTGGTTGCGGCCTGGCGCCGACATGCGCGCGCTCTTCGAGGGTATCCTTCGCGACGCGGTCACGGCCTCGGCCGATGCCGACGCGGTTCTCTTTCACCCTGTCATATCGGTGGCGGGCGAAATCGCGGAGGCGAAGAAAATACCCGCGATCATGATCGGCCTCGGATCGGTATCGCCATCGGCGGAAAATCTTTTATCCGTCATTCCCGGAACGGGAATCCCCGCCTGGAACCGCCACGGCTACAAGACGCTCGCCTTGCAACGCTTGGCCTATTCCAAAGTCATTGGCGAAATCCGCAAGTCCCTCGGGCTGCCGCGTTCATTCTGGCTCAGGCATCCACATCGCGTGAACGGCAAACGCGCGCCGGTTCTCTATCCCGTGAGCCCGGTCCTCCAGCCGCGCCCAAACATCGAGGGCGATGAGATTTATTTTACGGGTTACTGGTTCCGTGACGAAGCGCCCGCGTGGCGGCCGACCGGCAAGCTTGCCGACTTCCTCGCGGCTGGCCCGCGCCCGATCTACATCGGCTTCGGCAGTATGCCGGCGCTCGGACTCGAGCGTTCTGAGATGATACTGCGTGCCTGCGAAGCCGCCGGCCAGCGAGCGATACTCGGGAAAGGGCGCGGCGAATTCGATCAGCTTTCGCTATCCGACAATTTCTATCTGATCGATCACTTCGTTCCGCACGACAAGCTGTTCCGCGAGGTCCGCGCCATCGTTCATCACGGCGGCCTCGGTACGACATCGTCGGCATTGCGGGCCGGACGTCCGAGCTTTGTCGGCCCCTTTATGATGGATCAGAAATATTGGGGCCGCCGCGTTTTCCAACTGGGCGCCGGCCCGGATCAGCTTCCGATCCAGGATTGGACCCTGGAGGCGCTGACCGATCGCATCCGCGACCTGACGACGAATCCGGCCTACGAACTGAAAGCCGCCGAGATTGGGCGCATCATGCAGCAGGAAAACGGGACTGCCCGCGCCGTCGAGATCATCGGGCAGCTCATCGGCGGTCCCTCTACCGCCGCTGAGCATACTGCCGCTGCCGCAGGCGTCGCCGCCTGACGTCTCCCTGACAATACCACTGAACTTCGTTTTGACAGTCGGCGCCTCGATGTCGTCGGTCGAGTCGGCAAGGGCAGAAGTGCACTGTGCGGACGAATGCCATCGTCGCGCAACAGTCAGGCCATATTCGCCACCTATTCGGAAGAAGAACGACAGAACGTGGAGGAGACATGCTCAGTTTACGGTACATCCTGGCGGCGGCCATGATCGTGGCGACTGCTGGTGCCGCGGCATCGCAGACCATTCGGCTCGATGATCGTGGTTTTACGTTTCGCTTCGGCAAGGACGATCGGCGCGGCGACGTCGAAGGTAAGCGTGCAAGCTGCGAAGTGTACGCCCGCATAGCGCAGGTCCAATCCGACGCGAACGATCGCTATCGCTGCGGCTTTCGTGGCCCACAGTGGAACCACGATCTCGGGGTGCATTTCCGTTGGTGCCGCTGGGCATCACGCGGCGATCTCGCGCGCGACCAACTCTTCCGCTCTCAGCAACTGCAGGCGTGCTTCAATCGCCTTGGTGATTTTGACGACCGGCGTTGAGAAACGTGCAGAGCCGCGATGGAAAGCCGGGGCGTTCTCCGGCTTTTCGCTCGCACGCGGCAGCGGCACCTAGCCGATAGGCCGCGCTGTGGGTCGGGGCCGGATCTGCAGCGACTTCAGCCGGGCGGCGATCAGGCGCTTGCCGAGGCCTGCCGCGCGTCGTGCCTGAGAAATATTCGCCAGGAAAACGTCGGCCACACGAGACCAGTCGCGGCGCATCGCCTGCACCCGGATCTGATCGCGATCAAGTGTCAGGGCCGCCATCGCAGCGGACTTCAAATCTTCATCAAGCCATCCCGTTACGCCAGGGGTCACGACGTCGATCGGACCGGTCACAGGGTAGGCGGCGATGCCGAGCCCCGAGGCCATGGCTTCGAGCAGGACGAGACCGAAGGTATCGGTGCGACTCGGAAAGACGAAAACGTCTGCGTCGGCATATTCGCGCGCCAAGTCATCGCCGGTCTTGGCGCCTTTGAAGATCGCGTCAGGATATTGCCGACGTAGGAAGCCGAGGATCGGCCCGTCTCCGACGACCACCTTCCGCCCCGGCAGGTCAAGATCGAGAAAGGCTTCGACGTTCTTTTCGCGCGAGACGCGGCCGACATAAAGGAACGTCGGCCCGTCCTTTTTGGCGCCTTCCTCGCCGGAGGTGCGCGGCTTGAATTGCGTGGTATCGACGCCGCGCGACCAGAGCATCAGCCGCCGGAAACCGCGCCGCGACAACTCCGCCTTGAGCGACGGCGTCGCCACGAACATGCCGATGCCAGGCCGGTGAAATCGTCGTTGGATGGCGTAGCTGATCCATGCCGGAAGACCGGTGTAGGCCTCGATATATTCCGGAAAGCGCGTGTGGAACGACGTCGTGAAGCGGACTCCTCGGCGCAGGCAGACGGCGCGCGTCGCCCAGCCGATCGGCCCCTCCGTCGCGATGTGGACATGGTCGAAAGAGCTACGCTGCATCAGTGCAGCGATCTGTGATCGCCGCGCGAGAGCCAGACGGATCTCCTTGTAGCCGGGGCACGGGAGTGTTGCGAAATCCAACGGTGACAGGATGGCCACCGAATGACCGGCGGATTCGAGTTCGCGCTTCAGGTTCTCGTAGGTGCGCACCACGCCGTTGACCTGCGGTTTCCAGGCGTCGGTGGCGATGAGAATTCGCATCACGCTACCTCGATGTTGGAGCGCGCTCCCTGGAAAGCGTGAGGAGCAGCGCGATCCGCAAGATCGCCGGGTGTGCCAGAGCGCATGACGAGAAGCAGGTCCGAATCTATCTGACGGCGCATTTTACATCCGCTTCTGAGCGCCGCATTTTTCGATTGTGTGACAGTTGGCAGGGAAAACCAGGGACATTCCGCATTTTAACCAGTGGGACGCCTCAGCCGCCGGTTCTTGAGGCGTCGTTCGCGGCATTTATGCCGATCCGGCGCCACGTCATGTAGGCCCGGATATCGGTAAGCTGGCCGTCGGCAAGGCGGGCCATCGGCAGCGCGTCCTCGTCCCGGTGGATGATCTCGGCGGTAATCCAACGATCGCAAAACAGTGCGCCGGCGTGCTCGTCCGCGACCGGGCGCGGCACCCGGTATTTGATTTCGATGATCTCACCGACGACGAGGTCCGCAACGTTGCCAGCCATCTGATTCCTCCCCAACGGGTCATGGGAGGCGGTGAGTAGGCTCCGAATTTTTCAGTTCCGTGGCAGTCCGTAGTCGCCTGCATTGCAAGTCGTTAATGCGGAGATCGAGCAACAGCCAAATTGCAGGGTCTTGCGCGACGGCGCTTCAGCTTGCCGCGTTTCAATCGGGCCCCGCCGAAGGTCTGGTGGCGCCTGCCGAGGATTTTGCTATCTCGACCACAAGACTGTGACGGCTCTCGGAGGTTGAAATGAAATATGGATTGGGCATCGCGGCGGCTATTGCCGTGATGGGGCAGTTCTCGAACGCCCGGGCCAATCAGGATGTTCAGGCGCTCGCCAGCGATCCCGCGAACTGGGTGATCCAGTCCGGCGACTACAGCGGCCACAGGTATTCTAAGCTCGATCAGATCAATACGTCGAACGTCGGCGACATGCGGGTCGCCTGGACGTATTCGACCGGGGTCCTTCGCGGCCATGAAGGCGGGCCGCTTGTGGTTGGCGACATTATGTATCTCGTCACCCCTTTCCCCAATGTCGTGACGGCGCTCGACCTTGCGCACGATCAGAAGATCCTCTGGAAATACCAGCCGAAGCAAGACCCGTTCGCCATTGCGGTCATGTGCTGCGATACCGTGAATCGAGGCGTTCAATACGCTGAAGGCAAGATCCTGGTGCACACCGCCGACACGTCCCTCGTCGCGCTCGACGCAAAAACCGGCACGGAAGTCTGGAAGGTCAAGGACGACGATCCGAAGAATGGCGCGTCGGGCACGGGGGCTCCGCTCGTCGTCAAGGACAAGGTGATCGTCGGCGTCTCCGGCGGTGAGTTCGGCGTTCGCGGCTATCTTACGGCTTACGATTTGAACTCGGGCCACAAAGTCTGGCGCGCCTATTCGACGGGACCGGATGAAGACATGCTCGTCGATCCGGAAAAAACGATCTCTCTCGGTAAGCCGGTCGGTAAAGATTCCTCTCTGAAAACCTGGCGAGGCGATCAGTGGAAGATCGGCGGGGGACCGACGTGGGGCTACATGGCCTACGATCCGGATTTGAACCTGATCTATTACGGCACGGGCAACCCTTCGACGTGGAACCCGGTGCAGCGCGCGGGTCCCGACGGCAAGCCGATCGACCAGAAATGGGCGATGACGATGTTTGCTCGCGATGTCGACACCGGCATCGCGAAGTGGGCCTATCAGATGACGCCGTTCGACCAGTGGGATTACGACGGCATCAACGAGCCGATTCTCGCCGAACTCGATATCGGTGGCATCAAACGCAAGACCGTCACGCACTTCGATCGCAACGGCTTCGGCTACACCTGGGACCGCGCCACGGGAGAACTCCTGGTCGCGGAGAAATTCGATCCCGACGCCAACTGGGCGTCGAAGATCGTGATGGACAAAAGCGATCCTCAGTACGGGCGGCCTATCGTCGACAAGAAATTTTCGCCTTTTTAAACCGGCACCGACGATGTGACGAACGGCATTTGTCCGTCTTCGATGGGCGCGAAGAACCAGCAGCCCGCATCTTATTCGCCGCTCACCGGGCTCTTCTATGTTCCGATGACGCGCTTGTGCATGGATATGGAGGCGTTCAAGGTTTCCTATCAAGTCGGCCAGCCCTACGTCGGCGCCACGCTGACGATGCATCCGGCGCCCGCCGGCAAGGGCAACACGGGCGCCTTCATCGCCTGGGACGGCGCAAAGGGCGAAACGGTCTGGTCGAAGCCCGAGCGCTTCGCCGTCTGGTCCGGACCGTTGAGCACGGCTGGCGGCGTCGTCTTCTATGGAACGCTCGAAGGCGACTTGAAGGCGGTCGACCAGAAGACGGGTAAAGAGCTTTTCAAGTTCAAGACGCCGTCTGGTATCGTCGGCAATCCGATGACTTATATGCACGACGGCAAGCAATATGTTGCCGTGCTGTCGGGCGTCGGCGGCTGGGCGGGCATCGGGCTCGCGGCAGGGCTCACCGATCCCGAGGACGGCTCGGGCGCGGTCGGTGGATTTGCATCCCTAGCGAATTACACGAGCCTCGGTGGCACACTGACAGTCTTCGCTTTGCCTTAGGAGAGACCAACTCTCTTTTTCAGCCGAAGCGAAGCTTGCCCTCGTACTGCACTGCCCAGGCTTCGCCTTTGCCTTTGGCTTCGGACTTCTCGCCGGTCGGCGGAATGACATCGCCGATGAGAATGGGCTCTTCGCCTGCCGATTTCAGCGCCGCCATCACGTCGTCGCTGCGCGCCTTCGAAACCACTGCGATCATGCCGATACCGCAGTTGAATGTCCGGAGCAGTTCCGAATCCGGGATGTTCCCCGCCTTCGCGAGCCATCCAAAGACGGGCGGCGCTTCGAACGATGAAAGGGCGATGCGCGCTGCGACATCCTTAGGCATCACCCGCGGCACGTTCTCGGAAAGGCCGCCGCCGGTAATATGCGAGAGCGCTTTGATTGCACCCTTCAGGCCCGAACCGCCCGTCGCACGGATAGCGCTAAGCAGCGGCTTTACGTAGATGCGCGTCGGCATCAACAGAGCTTCAGCCAAGGTCTGTGATCTCGCGAATGGCGCTGGGCTATCCCAGTCCAATTTCGCTCGCTCCACGAGCTTGCGTACGAGGCTGTAGCCATTCGAATGCACGCCAGACGATCTGAGTCCGATCAGCACGTCACCAACGGCTAGGTCGGCGCGCGGAAGAATCTCATCCCGCTCGACCGCCCCTACGGAAAACCCGGCCAGATCGTAGTCGCCATTCTTGTAGAGACCCGGCATCTCGGCCGTTTCGCCGCCTATGAGAGCGCAACCGGCATCGCGGCAGCCGTCGGCGATACCGGCGATGACGTCACGTGCAGCCTGAACGTCGAGTTTGCCCACGGCGAAATAGTCGAGAAAGAAAAGCGGTTCCGCCCCCTGCACTACGAGATCGTTGACGCACATCGCCACGAGATCGATGCCGATCGTCGAGTGCCGCCCCGTATCGATCGCGATCTTGAGCTTCGTACCGACACCGTCGTTTGCCGCAACTAGGATCGGATCACGAAAGCCCGTGCGCTTGAGGTCGAAAAGACCGCCGAAGCCGCCGAGATCGACATCGGCACCTGGGCGGCTCGTCGCCTTCGCGAGCGGCTTGATGGCCGCAACGAGTGCGTTCCCAGCGTCGATGTCAACGCCCGCGTCGGCATAGGTGATGGATTTTTGCGAGTTCTCGTCAGCCGCGGACATCAATCCTCGTCGTCGGTCGGAATGTTAGGTTCGAGCGGGCCATGCCCTTGGGACCTCGCAAAGGGGAAAGCTTCCGTTAAACTCACTTTTGCCCCATTGCCAACCCGTGATGGGGGTCGTAGCAGCGACTGGCCCTCAGAGCAACGAAGCGCGCACCGGCAGGTTCCGCTGAGGTTTCCGGTGCTGGTCTGACGGTCCTGAAATGCGAAAACGGGGGGATTAACGGTGCTCGCGAGTCGCTGCTTCGCCATTGTCTGCCCGTTGTGGTTGGCGGTCGCATGTCTTCTTGTCGCGCCGGCCGCCGCCGAAGATCCCGACGCGCCCTATACCGTCGGCAATTATCCCGTCGAGGCGACAGCCGCCAATGCCGTTGCAGCCAAGGAACAGGCACTTGCCGACGGACAGCAGGCGGCTCTGCGCTCATTGCTGAAGCGTGTCGTCCCGGTCACGGACTATAAGCAACTCACGCGCGTCCAAGGCGTCAAAGCGGCAGATCTCATATCCGGTATCTCGGTTCGTTCGGAACGCAATTCGTCGACCGCCTATTACGCGAGCCTCGATTTTTCTTTCCAGCCCGATGCGATCCGCTCGCTGCTGTCGGGCCAGAACATCCCGTTCGTCGACAAGCAAGCGCTGCCGCTGACGGTCGTGACGGTCCTGCTCCAGGGCACTCCGCCGACGGCGAGCAACGACAAGGGCCTCTGGCGGCGCGCTTGGTCGAGTCTCGACCTGACGCACACGATCACCCCGGTTGAGATCAAGGATCTGAAGCCTTCCGTTCAAACCGACACGGTCGAGGCGCTCGTGTCCGGACAGGATAGCGCTTTGCAGAAGATCAAGTCGGACTATGGCTCCGGCCTGATCGTTTTCGCCATCGCCGAACCTGACGTGGCGGCCAAGAAGCTCAACGTGACCCTTGCCGGAAACGATGCGGTCGGCGGTCTGCTTCTGAAGCGGACGTATCGCATCTCTGACGGCGATCTCGACTACGCCTCTCAACTCGCGGCAGTCGTCTCGTTGGGCGTTTTGGAGGGCCGCTGGAAAGCCGTGAAATCGGGAATTGCGCAAGGGGCGCCCCCCGCGTCCGATTTTCCCGTGTGGGAAGCCTCGACGACGGGCGCTGGCGAAGACGTGACGCTCATCGCGGAATTCGCCAGTGCCGATCAATGGGACCAGATGCGTACGCAACTCCTCGATACGCCGGGCGTCGATGCTCTCAACATCGGTGCCGTGACGGAAGGCAGCGCCGACATTTCGCTGAAATATCCTGGCGGCGCCAGAAGCCTCGCAACTGCGCTGAGCGCACGCGGGCTGAATCTGGGCAACTCGGGCTCGGGATGGGTTCTTCGTTCAAACTATTGAAAAACAAAGACATAATCGATCGTGCGGTGCGGCGATGAACGCGCCGTTTCGATGTCCGCCGTGCAATGTCCGTAAGCCGACTCTTCCGCAATGCAAAGGAGGTTATTCTCGACGCGGGAAACTCTGAAAGGCTAGGTTCGCGCCGCCTGGCGATCCGTGATATCCGCCGGGCGATCGGGTCAGACGGGGACGCAGGCGGCGTGAGCATTCCAAATCTAATTACGCTCGGTCGAGTGATCCTCGTGCCCGTGGTCTTTTGGTTGCTGCTGACGGGCGAGCTCCAAGTGGCTTTCCTGGCATTCGTCGCTGCCGGCATTTCCGATGCGGTCGATGGATTTCTCGCGAAACGCTTCAATTGGGAGACGGAACTCGGCGCCTATCTCGATCCGTTGGCTGACAAGCTTCTGATCGTTTGCATCTTCATTGCGCTCGGCGTCACCGGCCGGTTGCCATCTTGGCTGGTCATCCTGGTCGTGTCTCGGGACGCCCTCATCGTCATGGCGGTGATGCTCTCCTGGTTGCTCGATCACCCGACTCCGATGAAGCCCCTCGCCATCAGCAAAATGAACACTGTTGCGCAGATCGTCCTTGCAGCAACCGTACTGGCCGATGAGGCTTTTACGCTGAAACTTAAAGGCCCCGTGCAACTGCTGACATTCCTCGCGGCCGGCACGACAATCGCCTCCCTCGTTGCCTATCTGCGCGTGTGGCTCCGCCATATGACGATAGATGAAACTCCGCGCTCGAAATGATGCGCGTTTGAGGTCATGCTGCGCGCTGGCTTGGCATAACGGATAGGATCATGCATTTTGAACGGCACGCGCTCTTTTGGGCGGCAACTGCGCTGCTGTTTGCCTACATCGTCCAGCTCATCGCGCCGGCACTTCTGCCGTTCGCCATCGGTCTGACGCTGGCGTATTTCGTGAACCCCGTCGTCGATGCAATGGGACGAGCGGGCATCCCCCGGTGGATCTCGGCCGTTTTGCTGCTCGCGTGCTCGATTTTTGTCATCACGCTGACGCTCGTCTTCGTCGTGCCGATCCTTTTTCAGCAGGCGGCCGGACTGCTCGAAGCAGCCCCCCGCGAACTGGAGCGGTTAAAAACGTTGATCGAGACGACGGCACGCGAACACCTTGGGCCAAGATACCCCGAGGCCGAAGCGACCGTCCAAAACGCGCTCGACGGCTTCACCGGAGCCATACCCGGCATTCTCGGCAGCATCGCTCAGAGCGTATGGAGTCAAGGCTCCGCTGCATTCAACTTCTTTTCAGTCATTCTCGTGACGCCGGTCGTGTTCTTTTACGTGCTTCTCGATTGGCCAAAGATCATAGCCAAGCTCGATTCCCTACTCCCGCGCGACGAGGCCGATGAGATCCGCGCTCTCGCAGTGGAAGTGAATGCAAGCATCTCGGCATTCATCCGCGGACAGGGCCTCGTGTGCATCATTCTCGCGATCTACTACGGGACGACTCTGAGTCTGTCGGGATTGGATTACGGCCTGCTCGTCGGCGTCGCCACAGGACTGGCGGCGTTCATTCCGGTTTTTGGATGGTGGCTCGGTGCCATCGTGGCAACGCTTCTTGCGATCGTCCAGTATTGGCCCGACCTGACGCACGTTCTGATCATCGTCGGTATCCTGGTCGGTGGGCAGGTTCTCGAATCCGCAATCCTCAGTCCCTACGTCATCGGCTCGGAGGTCGGCCTCCACCCGGTGTGGGTGATTTTCGCGTTGCTGACTTTCAGCTATCTGTTCGGATTTCTTGGTCTTCTTGTCGCCGTGCCGGTTTCCGCCGCAATCGGCGTGCTCGTACGCTTCGCGCTTCGCAAATATCTTGAATCCTCCGTTTATAAGGGCGAGGTCGAAGCGGTGCCGAAGGACCTATCCTGAACTGTCCCATGACCACGACGCCAGAGCAGCTTGTTTTTGAACTACCGCATAGAGCGGCGATGGGACTTGAAGATTTTCTCGTCTCCGAGTCGAACGCCGCCGCCGTGAACCTCGTCGATCGCTGGCCCGACTGGCCCGTCGGCGCTGCGGTCATTGCCGGCGCCAAGGGCAGCGGGAAATCGCATCTTGCAAACGTCTGGATTGCCCGGTCCGGCGCCAAGGCATTCGAGGCCTCCGAAATCTCGCGAGAGACCGTTCCGGCGGTCGCGGCGGCGGGTTCCGTCCTGATCGAAGACGTCCAGAACGTCGCCGACGAGGCGGCGCTGTTCCATCTCCTCAATCTGGTCCGCGAGCAGCGGCTGCAGATCCTCCTGACGACCGACGCGGTGCCGGGCGATCTTGCGATCACGCTTCCCGATCTCCGCTCCAGACTCAAAGCATTGCCGCTGGCCGTCATCGATCCGCCGGACGATGCGCTTCTGCGCGCCGTTCTCGTCAAGCTCTTCGCTGACCGCCAGTTGAGCGTCGAGCCGCACCTCGTCAACTACGTCCTGGTGCGGATGGAACGATCGATGTTGGCCGCAGAGCGGTTCGTGGCCGGAGCGGATCGGCGCGCCCTCGTCCTGCAGCGACGGGTCACGCGCGCCATTGCGGCTGCGACACTCGACGCGCTGGGCTATTGAATTCAGGCATGAATCGACTGTAACGCGCCCGTTCGTTATTTGGGTGTAAACCTACTATATGGATTTCCTGACCGGGTTTCGGAGCATTCTCGCACCATGGCAACCGTGAAAAGCAGAAGTGGCAAGGCAGACGTCCAATCCGTGCCCGAAGGACCGGACCGCTTCTACAATCGCGAACTGTCCTGGCTTCAGTTCAATCGGCGGGTTCTTGAAGAAGCTGCGAACACTCAGCATCCGTTGCTCGAACGCCTGCGCTTCCTTTCTATCGCCGCTGACAACCTCGACGAATTCTACATGGTGCGAGCCGCGGGTGTTTACGGTCAGATCCGCGCCGGCGTCGCGACGCTCTCGCAAGACGGCCTGACGCCGATGCAGCAGCTCGCGGCAATCAATAAATTCGCAACCGTCCTCGTCGCTGACGAGCAGGCGACGTGGAGGACGATCAAGAGGGAGATGGCGGATGCCGGACTCCACGTGCTCCAGCCCGAAGACCTGACATCTCAGGAGCGCGCTTGGCTTGAGAAGCTCTTTTTGACGCACATCTTTCCGATCCTGACGCCGATCGCCGCCGATCCCGCGCATCCCTTTCCGTTCATTCCCAATAAGGCGATGACGCTCGCCGTCGAAATGGTCCGGCCTCTCGACAACAAGTCCATGAACGGGCTCATCCCGATCCCGGGCCAGATCGACCGCTTCATTCGCCTCGAGGCAAAACCCGATAAGCCGAAGGACGTCCGCTTCATCCAGCTCGAGAACGTCATAGGCATGTTCCTAACGGAGCTGTTCTCCGGGTTCGAGATCAAGGGCCAGGGCACGTTTCGCGTCCTGCGCGACAGCGACATCGAATTCCAGGAAGAAGCCGAAGACCTCGTGCGGTCATACGAGAGCCAGTTGAAGCGCCGTCGTCGTGGCAATGTCATCCGGCTTGAGATCGATTCACGGATGCCTGTGAAACTTCGCAAGTTCGTCATCGACGAGCTGGAGGTGCGCGACGAAAGCATCTTCGTCAAGGAAGGAATCTTGGCGGTCGCGGATACCTCGCAGCTTATTGTGTCCGATCGCCCGGAACTCGTCTTCAAGCCGTTTACGATCCGCTTTCCCGAACGCATTCGTGAATTTTCAGGCGATTGCTTCGCCGCAGTCCGCAACAAGGATATCGTCGTCCACCACCCCTATGAAAGCTTCGATGTCGTCGTCCAGTACTTGCGTCAGGCGGTCGCCGATCCGAACGTCATGGCGATCAAATGGACGCTCTACCGCACGTCGCGCGACAGTCCGATCATCCAGGCGCTGAAAGAGGCGGTCGAGGCCGGTAAATCCGTCACGGCCGTCGTTGAGTTGAAGGCCCGCTTCGACGAAGCCGCGAACATTCGCTGGGCCCGCGATCTTGAAAGTGCGGGTGTGCATGTTGTGTATGGCTTTACCGAATTGAAGACGCACGCCAAGCTGGGCCTCATCGTCCGTCGCGAAGGTGCTGACCTCACGACCTACTGCCACATCGGCACCGGCAATTACCATCCGCAGACGGCGCGCGTTTATACCGACCTTTCGCTCTTCACGACCGACCCCGTGATGGCGCGCGACATCACCCGCATCCTGAATTTCGTGACCGGCTACGGAGAACCCGTCGAGCTTGAATGCATGGCGGCAAGCCCGCACGGCATCCGCAACCGCATCATGACGCACATCGCGGAAGAAATTCGCAATGCCAAGGCCGGCAGGCCATCCGGCATCTGGTGGAAAATGAACGCGCTGGTCGATTCGCAGATCATCGCGTCGCTCTATGAGGCGAGCAACGCCGGCGTGCCGATCGACCTCGTCGTTCGCGGCATTTGCTGCCTGCGTCCGGGAATTCCGGGTCTTTCAAGCAACATACGTGTAAAGAGCATCGTCGGTCGCTTCCTCGAACACTCGCGCATTTACTGCTTCGCGAACGGAGAGGCCTTGCCTTCCCCCAAAGCCGCCGTCTACATCAGCTCCGCCGATATGATGCCGCGAAATCTTGACCGGCGGGTTGAAGCCATGGCGCCGGTGAAGAATCCGACTGTCCACGAGCAGGTGCTCAATCAGATCATGGTTGCGAACTTGAAAGACAACCAGCAGAGCTGGCGGATCAACTCCGACGGCAGCGCGACCCGGATCGAACCGGGTCCGGGGGAGGAAGCCTTCAATGCCCACAAGTACTTCATGACCAATCCTTCGCTTTCGGGTCGCGGACAGTCTCTGAAAGAGAGCTTCCCGCAGCGTTTTCGCCAGCCCGGTTAGGTAGGCCGGGTGCCTGAATGACACGCTGGAAAGAAGTCTCGGGCGCGAATGAGCGTACCGCGGAAATGGAGCCTATCGGCGTCGTCGATATCGGCTCCAACTCGGTGCGCCTCGTCGTCTATGAAGGTGCTGTGCGGGCACCGACTCCGGTCTTCAACGAAAAGGTTCTTTGCGGTCTCGGTCGCTCGGTGGCGACGACCGGAAGCCTCGGCGTCGAGGCGGTTGATCGCACTTTGTCGGCACTGGCGCGATTCAAGGTGATCGCGCGCATTCTGAGCGTGAAGAACATCCGCGTCATCGCGACGGCGGCCGTCCGAGACGCACAGAACGGCCGCGACTTCATCCAGCGCGGCGAAGAGGCGATCGGCGCCAGGATCGAAGTCTTGTCGGGAGAAACGGAAGCCCGCCTTGCGGCCCAAGGCATCATGATGGGTTTCGTCGACGCCGATGGCATGGCTGGCGATCTGGGCGGCGGCAGCCTCGAGCTGACGGATCTGGCTGACGACCAAATGAAGGACGCCGCAACGCTCCCTCTCGGCGGGCTTCGCCTCATCGATACGACGGGCAACAGGATCGAGCGCGCCACGGACATCATCGACAATGCGCTGGCCAGTCTGCCCTGGCTCAGAAATGGCGCCGGGCGCACATTTTATGCCGTCGGCGGCACGTGGCGCGCCCTGGCGAAAATGCAGATGGATCGCGTCGACTATCCGCTGCGCGTGATGCAGGGCTATCGGTTGACGACGCGCGAGGCGCTCGACCTCTGCGAGCAATTCCGTAAGGTCAAGAAGCCGCTGGATCTCCCGGGCATCACCGGAGTGGCGCGGGCGCGTCGCGAGGTGCTGCCGTTCGGCGCTCTCGTGCTTGAGCGGCTCCTGCGCCAGATGGAGCCGCGGCAGGTCGTGTTCTCGGTCTTCGGGATCCGCGAGGGACTGATTTACGGCCTGCTGCCGCCTTACGAGCGCGCCCGCGATCCTCTCTTGAGCTTTTGCGAAGACTATGCCGCCCTAAGGTCGCGTTCGGTCGCACACGCGTTCGAGTTGTGCGATTGGACCGACACGCTCTTTTCCGATCCGGCGCTCGAAGAGACGGCTGATGAACGCCGCCTGCGCCACGCGGCATGCCTCCTTTCCGATGTCGGCTGGCGTGCCCATCCGGATTACCGCGGCGAGCAGAGCGTTAACACCATCGCCCATGCCGGGCTTGGTGGCGTCGATCATCAGGGACGCATCTTCCTCGCCCTTTCCGTATTCCATCGCCATGAGAGTTCCGAGGACAACGGCGCCCAGCTGTCGGACCGTCTCCGCAGCCTCGTCAGCAAGCGCGTCCAGCGCCGCGCGCGGATAGTTGGCGCCGCGATCCGGGCCGCCCATATGCTCTCGATAGGCATGGCCGGCGTCATCGACCAGACGCCCTTGAGCTACGAGGACGGCGCTCTCATATTGACGCTCCCACCCGCTTATGCCGCTCTCGACGGGGAAAGGCTGCGGCGCCGGTTCGGTGCTTTGGCCGAATTGGTCGGCAAGCGGGCGGAGATCCGAATTATCAGTTGAGAGGCAGTACGCCTCGCTTGCGACGCAACAATTTCTGATAATCTCGACCGGGATTTGAAGGATGAAGACAGCCTCCATGGCCGAAGATCTATATGACATTCTCGGCGTATCGCGCGGGGCGACAGAGGATGAAATACGAAGTGCATTCCGCAAGCTTGCGAAGGCCAATCATCCGGATGTCAATCCGGACAATTCCGCGGCCGCCGAGCGCTTCAAGAAGATAACGGCCGCCAACGATATTCTGAGCGATCCGGAAAAGCGCCGCCAGTACGACACCGGCGAAATCGACGCGAAGGGTGATCCTCGCCGTCCCCAATGGAGCCGCGCCGGTGCCCATCGCGGTCCTTTCGGGGCGCGAGGCTTCGAAGGCCGTGCGGGCGCGCGAGCGGGTTTTGAGGATTTCAGCTTTTCCGATATTTTTTCGGATGTCTTCGGCTCGGCGAATGCCGGAGCCCGCCGGGGGGAGGCGCACGGTTTCGCATCGCGCGGCCAGGATGTGCGCTATTCGCTCGAGATCGACTTCCTCGAAGCCGTCCGGGGTGCGAAAAAGCGCGTAACGCTGCCGGACGGCGGCGTGCTCGATCTCAACGTTCCCGAAGGAGTGGCCGATGGCCAAGTCCTGCGGCTGAAGGGCAAGGGCGTGGCTGGAGGTCATGGCGGCGAGCGCGGTGACGCCCTGGTTGAAATCAAGGTCCGAGCGCATCCCGATTTCAAGCGCGACGGCGACGACATCCTGCTGGATCTGCCGATCACGATCGACGAAGCCGTACTCGGCGGCCGGGTCGAGGTGCCGACGCCATCGGGCCGCGTGCAGCTTTCGATTCCGAAGGGGACGAGTTCGGGCAAAACGTTCCGCCTCAAAGGCAAGGGCGCCCGTGGTAAAGGTGGCCACGTCGGCGACCAGCTCGTGACCGTGAAGATCGTCATGCCCCCTGAGGTCGACGAAAGCCTGTCCTACTTCTTTTCGGAGTGGCGCCAGAAGCACGGCTACGATCCGGGACGGAAATAAGGGCGCGTCATTCTCGGACGAGCGCGCCCCGGCGCGTCGAAGGCCGGGAATCCAGCACGAGAATCGTCGAAGACTCAATAATGAGCCTGCGGCAGTTTTGTGCTGGATCCCCGCGCTTGCTCGCATGCGCTCGCTTTGCGCGAGGATGACGAAATTAATAGCTATCGCGCCGCCGGAACGGCCCGCACTTCGCCATTGACGAGCGTCAGCGCAAGCTCCCCGCGCTTGAGCTTCAGAGCCGCGTCCCCGAACAGCGTCCGCCGCCAGCCTTGCAGCGCCAGGATGTCGGCTTCGTCCGATGTCGCAAGTTGCTCCAGGTCGTCGCTATCCGCGATGATGCGCGGCGCGACGCCGTGCTCGGCGGCGGCAGCCTTCAGCAGCACCTTTAAGAGCTCCAGCGTGGCGCTGGCTTCCGCCGAAAGCGCTTCGCTGCGCTCGATCTTCGGCAGCGTCTTCGGATCGCGCGCGAGCCCCGCCTTCACGACATCGATGATTTCCTTCGCCCGTTGCGATCGCGCAAAGCCGTCGGAAAGCGTCCTGAGCTGGCCCAGAGCATCGGCGCTTGCCGGAAGCTGATTGGCTATATCGTAGAGCGCGTCATCTCTGAGCACCCGCCCGCGCGGCACATCGAGCGATTGCGCCATGCGTTCGCGCCACGCAGCGAGTTCGATCAGGACCGCCAGCGATTTTCGCCCTTTGACGCGCAGCTTGAGCCGCTGCCAGGCATTCTCAGGCTTGGCGTCGTAGGTCGACGGGCTCGTGAGCACGCCCATCTCTTCCTGCAGCCACGGCGTGCGGCCGGTTTTTTCCAAAGTCTGCTTGAGCCGCACGTAAACGTCCCGCAAATGCGTGACATCCGCGAGCGCATAATCGAGCTGCTTGTCGGAAAGAGGCCGCCTGCTCCAGTCGGTGAAGCGCGAGCTTTTGTCGAGGTCGATGCCGGTCGTCTTCTTGACGAGGTTTACGTAGCTGATGCTGTCGCCGTAGCCACAGACCATAGCCGCCACCTGCGTGTCGAAGACGGGCGTCGGCACGATCTCCGATTTGAGATAGACGATTTCGATGTCTTGCCGCGCCGCGTGAAAAACCTTCACCGTCGCCGGATCGGCCATCAGCTTGTAGAATGGCGTGAGGTCGAGGCCCGGACTCAACGGGTCGATGACCGCTTCGGCCTCTGGTCCTGCAAGCTGGATCAGGCACAACAGCGGCCAGAACGTCTGCTCGCGCAGAAATTCCGTATCGACAGCTACATATTCGTTTTTTGCCAGCACACCGCAGAGCGCCGACAGTTCGGACGTGGTCGTGATCATTCGCATCAGGGCAACGCCTATAGCGCATGGCCTGCCGCTTGTCGCCATCAGCTTGGTCGCGGAGCTAACGGCTTTTCTGCGGCCCGGCAGACCCGCGGAATAGGCCAATAAAAAGCCCTGAATTGAGACTTTCAGGTCCGCTAGGCCCTCGCTCCCCGCCTGCTCGCGCGCCACTCTGCCGGTAACCTTGACTTTCGGTCGCCCGCGTGCGCTTTTCCGCAGCGATTTTCACCCACATGGATCAAAGGGTTTCCGGCAATGGCCGAGGCGAAGCTGCATCGTTATCGCTCGCACACATGCGGGGCGCTCCGGAAGACCGACGTCGGGTCGGAGGCGCGCCTCTCGGGCTGGGTGCATCGCGTGCGCGACCACGGCGGCGTGCTTTTTATCGATCTGCGCGATCATTACGGTCTGACGCAGGTCGTCGCCGATCCGGACAGTCCGGCCTTCAAAACCGCTGAAATGCTTCGGTCGGAGTGGGTCATCCGCGTCGACGGCAAGGTTCGGAACCGGCCGGAAGGCACGACGAATCCGGAACTCCCGACCGGCGAAATCGAGCTTTACGCGACCGAGATCGAAGTGCTTTCGGCGGCGAAGGAATTACCCGTTCCGGTTTTCGGCGAGCCCGATTACCCCGAAGATCTTCGTCTGCAATATCGCTTCCTCGATCTCCGCCGCGAGACGCTGCACGCCATCATCATGAAGCGGCTCGAGATCACGCGCTCGATTCGCCGCCGGATGCATGAGGCTGGCTTCAACGAATTCCCGACGCCGATCCTGACCGCCTCGAGCCCGGAAGGCGCCCGCGACTTCCTCGTGCCGAGCCGCATCCACCCCGGAAAGTTCTACGCGCTGCCGCAGGCCCCGCAGCAGTATAAGCAACTTCTGATGGTGTCGGGCTTCGATCGCTATTTCCAGATCGCGCCCTGCTTCCGCGACGAGGACCCGCGCGCGGATCGGCTGCCGGGAGAGTTCTACCAGCTCGACGTCGAAATGAGCTTCGTCGAGCAGGACGACGTCTTCGCGACGATGGAGCCGGTCATCACCGGCCTTTTCGAGGAGTTCGCGGGCGGGAAGCCGGTGACGAAGGCCTGGCCGCGTATTCCGTATGACACGGCGATTGCGAAATACGGCTCCGACAAGCCGGATCTGCGAAACCCGATCGAGATGCAAGATGTGACCGAGCACTTCCGCGGCTCGGGCTTCAAGGTCTTCGCCGGCATGATCGAGAAAGATCCGAAGGCACGGATCTGGGCCATTCCCGCACCGACCGGCGGCAGCCGCGCCTTCTGCGACCGCATGAACTCCTGGGCGCAGGGCGAAGGGCAGCCGGGCCTCGGCTACATCTTCTGGCGCGAGAACGACGAAGCGGGCGCTGGTCCAGTCGCAAAGAACATCGGGCCCGAGCGCGCGGTCGCAATCAAGAACCAGCTTGGGCTGAAGGATGGCGACGCCGTCTTCTTCGTCGGGGGCAACCCTGCGAACTTCTATAAGTTCGCAGGCGCCGCGCGCGACCGAGTCGGGCAGGAGCTGAAGCTGATCGACGAAAATCGCTTCGCGCTCGCGTGGATCGTCGACTTCCCGTTCTACGAATGGAACGAGGAAGACAAGAAGATCGATTTCTCCCACAACCCGTTCTCGATGCCACAAGGCGGCGGCGAAGCCCTCGACGCCGCCGCGACGACGGAAGATCGCTTGAAGCTCAAGGCCTACCAGTACGATATCGTCTGCAACGGCTACGAGATCGCGTCGGGCGGCATCCGCAATCACAAACCTGATGTGATGATCAAGGCGTTCGGTATTGCCGGTCTCGGCCCCGAAGTTGTCGAGCAACGCTTCGGCGGCCTCTTCCGCGCGTTCCAGTATGGCGCGCCGCCACACGGCGGCATGGCTGCGGGTATCGAGCGCATCGTCATGCTGCTGACGGGAGGCAAGACAGTCCGCGAGGTTGCGCTCTTCCCGATGAACCAGCAGGCCGCCGATCTTCTGATGGGTGCGCCGAGCGAAGCCTCGCCAAAGCAACTGCGCGAACTCTCCATCCGTGTCGTGACGCCGGAGAAGAAGCAATAGCCCTTGCCTGTCATCCTTCATGCCGAGGATGACGATCGAAAGAGACTCGAGACAAAAAAAGCGCCTCACACAAAGTGAGACGCTGATGCTACCGGCCCCGCTGGACGAAGCCGGTAACGGTTCTGTTTCGACGTTAGTCCGTCAGAGCTTCGCCCGTGTGCGGCCCGCGCGGCATCGCTAGAGCCACGATGACGGTCCGGCCGTCCTTGTAGGCCGTACCAATCCAACGTCCGAGCTCGTCCTTATAGAGCGGCGAAATCCCTGTGTAGCCCTGATGCGCAAGCTGGACGCGAGCTTCCTGCGCATTCGCGGCGTTCGCAAGCTCCGCGCTGACCGCTGCCGCTGCATTATTCGATGAAGACTGGTCTGCATAGGCTGGGGCGGCCATACCAGCAACGGCCAAGCCAATTAAAATGATGCGCGTCATATGAACTCCATTAATCTGCGCGGCACTCATGCCGCCTCTGATGAATCTGAGATAGACATCGAGCCCGCTCACCGCCACACAACTCCCCGTGCTCCGATCGTCGAATGTCGTGAATGCGATGTGATTGATGGCGGCGGGTGATCGCGAAGAAGTGAATGAAAGGTCGAAAAGCGATGAAGTTGCTGTTCCTCGGCGCTGGCGCGACCGGCGGCTATTTCGGCGGTCATTTGGCGAAGGCGGGCGTCGATGTCACGTTTCTCGTCCGCCCGCGTCGTCGAGATCAACTCGCACGCGACGGCATACGAATTGAAAGCGCCACCGGAAACCTGGCGACGCCGGTCAAAGCCATCACGCGTGACGAAATCGTCAGCTTCTATGATGTGATCATTGTAAGCGCCAAAGCCTATGATCTCGCCGGCGCGATCGAGGCGATACGCCCAGCGGTCGGCGCGCAAAGCCTCGTGCTTCCCCTGCTCAACGGCATGAAGCATCTCGATACACTCGATGCCGCATTCGGGGCGCCGCGCGTTCTCGGCGGGACGTGCCACATCAGCGTAACGCTTGCAGAGAACGGAACCATCCGGCAGCTCGGCGAACTGGCCTCTCTGACGCAGGGCCCGAGGTTCAGTGAGCAGCAAGCAGCTTCGGCCAAACTACACGAAACGCTTGCACAAGGAATCGAGGCCCATCACTCCGATAACATCATCCTGGCAATGTGGGAGAAGTGGTTTTTCCTTGCCGCGTTTGCAGCGGCGACGTGTCTGATGCGGGCGACGGTGCGCGACATCGTTCGCGCAGAGCATGGTGCGACATTTACCATGAGCCTATTGAACGAATGCATCGCCATAGCTCGTGCTAACGGCCATGCACCGCAGACAGCGACCGTGGAATTCGCCCGAACATTCCTCACCGATCCCTCCTTGACACTCGCGGCCTCTATGCTGCGCGACATCCAACGCGGCGGCGCCATTGAAGCCGATCAGATCGTTGGCGATATCATCCGCCGCGGTCGACAGCACGGGCTTGCGACACCGCTTCTCGACATCGCCTATCTTCATCTGCAGTCTTACGAAAACCAGCGCTCCGTCGTTGAAGCGATCGAAACGTAGAGCAGTTGCGATGATTACGAGTGGTTAATCTGCGGGAAGACCTCCGGCCTTGTTTTCGCGGCTCAAAAGCGAGACTAATAAGGAGTCGAAGCCTGGAGATCCGGCATGATCCGTTCGCTCGCCGTCGCTACGTTCGCGTTGTTCGCCATTTCGGTAGCGGCGCACGCGAAAACGCCCGCGCATGCTGACGAATGGAACGGCGCCGAGATCAATTGGCGTGATGCTCGGTCAGGAATCTACGAGGCGGCGCATACCGGCCGGCCCGTCATTATGGTTTTCCACGCGACGTGGTGCACGGTCTGCAAGCGCTTCCGCCAGGTCTTCAAGGATCCTGCGATTGTCGCGGCATCGCGAGATTTCGTGATGATCCTCGTCGATGCCGACAAGGAAAAAGAGATCAACGGCGCCTTCGTTCAATCGGACGGTTCCTACGTCCCGCGCACGCTCTTCATCGATTCGGAAGGAAACGTTTCCGACAAGCTTGTCGGCTCCGATCCACAATATCCACACTCGGTCAACGTCGATAAGCCCGACGAGCTTCTGTCTCTGATGCGCAAGGCGCGCCACGTATTCGACGTTCCACCCGCCACGCAAGCGCCTCCAGGCGAAAGTCACACGTGATAAGCCGCCCGATCCCGTGGATCACCGTGTTGCGCTCAACCCTCTGAACCGCCATAAGGTCCGGGCGGCGCGGACGTGGTGGAACCGGTAGACACACAGGACTTAAAATCCTGAGACGGTAACGTCGTGAGGGTTCGAGTCCCTCCGTCCGCACCACGCGACGGGCCCTTGATAGATGCCTGGACTGTGGCACTGCCGCTATATCCACGAATAAATCTGTCGTATCGTTCACAAAGAGGTTCGACAATTCTAGTTTGGCGTTAGCTTTTTAAGCTGAGGTCGGTCGGGGGACGGAATGACGACACGCCCGGAAATGTATCCTCTTGGACGTCGAATCCGGCGCTCGCATTCTCACGGCAATCTCCAGTGGCAGGAATCTGCCGTCACCAAACTCCAAAGATCCGCCATCAAATCGCAGAAAGCATGCTGCATTTGGTTTACCGGGCTCTCGGGCGCGGGCAAAACGACTCTCGCAAACCTTCTCGATGAGGCCCTTTTCGCAGCCGGGGCCCACGCATTCGTTCTTGATGGTGACCGTTGCCGAAACGGCATTTGCGGCGATCTCGATTTTTCGCCCGAGGGTCGGATGGAGAACGTTCGGCGTATAGCCGAGGTGGCGAGCCTGATGGTCGATGCAGGCCTGATTGTAATCGTTTCGCTGATATCGCCGCTTGTCGCGCAGAGGCAAAAAGCGCGGGAATTGTTCGAGCCAGGAGAATTCCTGGAAGTCTATCTCGATACACCGCTGGACGTCTGCGAAAAACGAGACGCGAAGGGGCTATACAAAAAAGCGCGACAAGGCCTCATACCGAACTTCACGGGCATCTCGTCAGCGTATGAGCCGCCCGCCAATCCGGAACTGACGCTGGACGGGAGCGGCGCCCCACACGAACTGGTGAACCAGATTTTGCGTTTGGTCCACCAACGTTCGGAGGAGGAATTCGCCTGCGAGACATCGATAATTTAGCCTGAATCCAGCATATTGCGTTCGGCCGAGGTGACGCCGAAACCAATTTGCGGACGGATGAATACCGAGGGCGCCTTCAAGAGCGTCGGTATGAACCGTGAGGAATAGGCTAGATGATTGCTGCGGGTGCAAAAAGATTTCGTAATCGGCCGGACGAGATCGAAGCGATGCTGTTCGACGGTGCGAACGCGAGAGACATAATCGGCTGGCTCGGCGAAGATCTTTGCGGAACTGCGACACCGGCACCCGGCGTCTCGACGACACCGGATGCTTTGATCATCACGACACCGGAAGGAGGTCGTCGCGCTGATGTGGGCGATTGGATCGTAAAAGGACGGGACGGCTCCGCCTATCCGATGAAATCACTGATTTTTATATCGAAATTTGAAGCGCTGGGGGAGGGCTGATCAAGGCCTCCGTGCACATCGAGACCCGGCAAAGAACTAAGAGCGGTAACCATCCGCGCCCCGCCGGATGAACAGAGTTACTTCAAAATCACAGCAATCGCCTTTCCCACATATGCAGGACTGCGATATTTTCGGCTGAGATTGGAAGGCACGTCAGATTGTGCGATTTAGCTTCCCCATGAGCCGAATCCCGATTTTTCTCATCAATCTCGATCGTTCGAAAGATCGCTGGCAGTTCATGCTGCAGCAGGCGCAGGCGTTCGGACTTGAGTTCGAGCGGGTCTCCGCGGTGGAAGGCCGCAACCTGCCCGAGTGGCTCAAATCGGAGTTTTGTGATGACCGGATGAGTGCTGGCCAGGTCGGCTGTTATGCGAGCCATCTTGTGGTCGCCAGCATGATCGTCGGACGAGGGCTGTCGCACGCCATTATCCTGGAAGACGATGCGACTCTTGTTCCCGAGTTTTCGCATGTCGCAAGCCAAGCCGTCGCGAACGCACCGCAAGATTGGGATTACATTCACCTCAGCTCGAACTTCAAGAAGAGCGTGATCAGGGTCGCGGATCTCGGCAGCCATGCACTGATCAGATATGTCGAGAACCCATCGAATACCGCAGCCTACATTCTTTCCAATCGCGGCGCCCGAAAATGGCTGAAGCCGATGCCGCGAGTCCGCCCTAACGATTTGGACAATCGCTTCGCTTGGCAGCAGGACTTGAAAATATATGGCGTCTATCCCGCTCTCGCCATTCAACGCGAGCAATTCGCATCCGAACTTGGCCGCCCGAAAGTTCGCCCGCGCTGGGAACCGGGTCCGCTCGTCATGCTAGCTGGCCGTCTATGGAACATGCGGGAAATCGGCGTCCGAAATTACGTCATGGGCGCATGGGCAGATGCGTTGAATTCCGCGCGCAAGCGGGTCGACGGAAGAAAAAGAGTCGCGGTGCTGCGCAATATCAATCGGTCCGACGTTTAGCGCGCCAACGAAACGGAAGGACCGACCAGGGCGGTTTATCTATTCCATACGAACTGGTATTTCGCCCCCAGCGAAAATGTGAACTGGTCCGCAGATCCGTCGTCGCGCACGAAAGGAGAGTCGCCCGCGCTCCCGACCAGACGCTCGTAGTTGAAAGCAGCCATCGTCGAAAGCTGATCGTTCCACTTGTATTCCAGATAAAGCCCAGCCCCCGTTGATCTGACACCGGCGGAGGCCTCGTATTTCGCAAGATGCAAGCTCTGCGATTCCGCACCGTCGATACCATAGTAGGCATTCATGTAGTCGCCGTCGGCGATCGACAGGCGCGGACCGGCAGCGAAGGTCCATTGCGAAGTCGGATGCCAGACGAAATCCGAGCTCAGGTCGAAGACCCAGCCTTCCGCACCGTAGACGGCGTTCCGCGCTTCCAGCCGCGTGCGCAACCATTCTGCGGGCCAATACTCGACGAAAGCACCGATCTCGAGAGAAAGATCGATGCCGGTATCGCCGATCTCTTTGAGGCCGCGATCTTTGCTGTTTCCCCAATCCCAGCGGATCGCGCCCACGGGACCGGCGCGGAAGTTCTCCGTTTCGAACAACTCATAGTCGATGCCGTCTTGTGGCAGGCTCAGCCATTCCCGCGATCCGACTCTGCGAAAATCGATAATGGGCGAGCCGCCGAGGTCATAATGATCCGACCCCGAATATTCCGGAGAGAAGTTGCCCCACGCGCCAAGGGTCACAATCCAATCGGACGAAGAGGCTGAAGCATTCGGAGACGTTTGGTTTGCGTCCTGGGCACGTGCGGCTTGAGGAATCCCACAGGCCATCGCGATTGCAAGAAAAACGGCTGCCGATGGCGCCTTACGCAAACTGCCACGACAAGCTGTGGCCGCCGTGCGCGCGTCGGGATCATACTCGTCCCGAAGATGGGCCATGAACAACTCCAACACCGACGGCCAGCATACTGTGGACGCGCCCCAATTGGGAAAAGAAAGAACCTGAAGGTATGCTCGCCGAATTGGTGCGGAATCATGATGACGCAGATCAAAAGGCACCACCCACTGCGCCAGCTGTCGCCGCCAACCGATTGGCAGACCATCCGTTTTCTGCTTAGAAACTCCCCCTGTGCCGTAAGCCCAGACCTGGAGACAAGTGTAAATGAAACTCGTTCGCTTCGGCGCCCCTGGCGCAGAAAGACCCGGCATCCTCGATGGCAACGGCGACATCCGCAATCTTTCGGAGGTCATCCCGGATTTCTCGGGCGAGTTCCTTGCTCCCGCGTCGCTGGCGAAGCTGCGCAAGCTCGACCTTATGACTCTCCCGAAGGCACCGCAGGATGCCCGGCTCGGGCCACCTATCGCCAGCACCCACAATTTCATCGCCATCGGTCTCAACTACGCCGATCACGCTAAGGAAACGGGACAGGAAATCCCGACCGAACCGATCCTCTTCAACAAGGCGACGACGTCGATCTGCGGCCCCGACGACGACGTGATGATCCCGCGGAATTCACGTCACCTCGATTGGGAGGTCGAGATCGCCTTCGTCATCGGCGCTCGGGCGCGCTATGTCGAAGCGAAGGATTGGGCGGACTACATTGCGGGCTACTGTATTTGCAATGACGTCTCGGAGCGCCGCTTTCAGTCGAAGCGCGGTGGCCAGTGGGTGAAGGGCAAATCGGCCGAGACGTTCGGCCCGATCGGGCCCTGGCTCGTGACGCCGGACGAGATCGCCGACGTCGACAATCTTGCCATGTCTCTCGACGTCAACGGCCAGCGCAAGCAAACCGGCTCGACGGCGACGATGATTTTCAAGATCCCGGAGCTTCTCGCCTACGTCACCGAATTCATGGTGCTTGAGCCCGGTGACATCGTAACGACGGGCACGCCGCCGGGCGTCGGCACGGCGCGCAATCCGAAAGAGTTCCTGAAAGCCGGCGACGTCATGGAATTAAAAATCGAGGGTCTGGGCGAACAACGCCAGAAAGTCGTCGATTTTAAACTCTGACTCGCCAATGACGATCCTCCTCGGCTTTATGCCGAGGATTCATCTGTCTGCTCGCTGCTGCTCTATGGACGAGCCTCAACAGAATCGACGCCGATCGATCGCCGGCGGGGCGGACGCCATCAAGATAGACGAAGGCGATCTTATGCATCGTCAGGCGGCTGGTCGTCGTGACCGTACGGCCTGTTGGGGAAGTTGCGGAATTCCGAACCGGTGCGTATCGCGAGCCGCTTTCGGATTTCATCCCATGAGCGCGGATTTTCGAGATCCAATCGGCCGAGCGCGTCGCTCACATATTTGAGTTGATCCTTGAGGAGCTGCTCGCCATGGACCAGTCCATCGTCGGGCTGTGCCGCAGTTTCGAGTTCCTCGACCAGATACGTGACGAGCCCCATTTCCGGAAACAGCATGTACAGCGGCAAGTCATTACGCACGGCGCCGTCGACGCCATCGAGAACGGCCTGCTTGCGCTCGTCGCCACCGATTTCGCTTCGAAGCCGTGAATAGACCTCGCTCAGAATGCGGTCCTGATCGTTTTGGAACGCCCGCAGCAAAAGACCGAGGTTTTCGTTTTTCTTGCTGTGTGCGTTGAGCGATTTCCACGCTTCGAGAATCGCATCGTGAGATTGCGAGTTCAAACGCTTGTCTACAACGTCCGGTGTGAGATGGACCGCATTCAGAAGTGCCTCGCGATAATAGGTGGCAAGGCGTCGCTTTTCTTCTTTCGAGAGCGGCTCTAGCCCAGGAAGCGCCGGCCGCTCTTGCGGCCTTTTTATCTCCGGGACACTTCCTTTGCTATGAAGCGGCAGCTCCGGCTGCGCCACGCGAAGCGCCCCCGCGTCGATCGCAGGGCGTTCCTGCACGCCTTCGAAGCGGTCGCGCTCATATCGATAGGCTGGGCTTTCCGGCGCCGTGGCGCGGATCGTCAAAAGCGTCTCGTAGAGCGCGGGACGAATGTAGTACCGATCATCGATTTTGACGTCAGGCGCCACCGCTTTCACGGCGGAGCCAGCGTTCATGACCCGGCGAACGACGCGTGAGTCGTAGTCATTCGCGATGTCCGTCAGCGTCACCATCGACGTGAAGCCCTCGGTTTCACGGATAGGCTCCAGCGTATTGAGCACGATTTCCGAATGTTCGCGCGGATGCGGTGCCAGCGCCGCGGAGACAAGCTGCTCGAGGCGCGCTTTGTCTTTGGCGGTCGCGTCGGTCTTGAACTGCTTGTCGCAAATGGATGACAGATATTCGCGCAACTCGCTCCGGACTCGGTACCGTTCCGGATTGTGGCTCACTGTTTCGACAGCGCCGATGTCGGCCCCAGCCGTCAGCACCATGCGCACGCGGTCGGCCTGAGACCGCTCCATCGCGCTCAAATCGGCAAGGGCCGAAAAGCCGTCCTGATTGGTGATGGGCCTAAACGACGTCAGCGTCAGCCACGCGGTCTCATAAGGGTGCGCCCCGAGCGCGGCATTGATCGTCGCCTCAAGCTGCGCCCCTGAGCGCGAGCGGTAGCTCGGTATGTCTGATAACGGCGAGCGTACGGCATTCGCGCCGAAAAGCCCCGACATGAAGATCAAGCCGTCGAGACCGATGGCGATCGCAAGCGCCAGATATGCGAGCCGGTTACCGTCTTGAAACGCATTGAGCGTCACGACGAAGCGATGCGCCTTGTCATCGCGCGAGAGTTCCATCCGATTGATTTCAGCCCGCAGCGCATCCGTATCGTTGCTCGGTAGCGCGCTATCTGAGAGACAACGCCGCGCGAAGGCGAAGAGCGCATCGGTCGACGTGTTGGCGTTGAGCTTGTCGCCGCCGACGCAGGTCGACTCGAAGACTTTTGTTCCGCTCTCAAGCCCGAAAAGCGTAGATGCAGCATCGGCCGTCGTTTTCGGATCGCAGTCGATGTCCTTGACGAGCGATTTTGTCTCCGGCGTCGCCTGCATCGCTGTCGAGATGTCGCTGCACATCCGCTGCACGTTGTCGAGATGACCGACAGTTGGATCGGCGCGGAATTCCGACCGTGTCCGCTCGAACAACGGCAGGATGCGCGATGGATCGATCTTCGGCCCGGTGTCGGTCTGAACGCCGTCCTCGGCAAGCTTGATCCGCTGTTGCGCGGTATCCGCTTCGCCTTTGTATTTGGCCAGATCCCCATCGAGTGTCGCAAGCTCGGTATCGATGGCGGAAAGGCGCGATTCGGCGGTGTCGAGCCGCTTCTGCGCGTTCGCCATGCGCTCCTGGGCGATCTGCGCCGCAGCCTGCAGTGTCGCGAGTTCCGCCATGCGCTGGCGATAGAGGGGTCCGCGTCCAGCCTTGCCGCTGCCTTCGACGCCTTTGTCTTCAGCCAAGGCTTCGACACGTTTCGCATCGACATCCTTGAGCTTCTGATCGTAGTCGGCCTTCTTGGCCGCGTAATCTGCCGCAAGTTCCGGCCGCTGCCCCGCAAGGCTCGCCTTCTCGTCCGTCAGCGAAACTTTGCGATTGGCGAGCCCGGCTTGTCCCGCCTGCGCAGACGCCATCCGCTCCTGCTGCTCTTGAACGGCCTGGCGGCGTTCCTCGATCTGGTCGTTGACGTATTTCTCGATCACGCTCTGCGACTGCGTCGCCGCCTGCCCGATCTTTTCAAGCTGCGCGTCGTAGGCCTTCCACGCAGCGGTCTTGAACAACTCTTCCGCCAGCGCCGCATGCCGCGCCGCGATCGCCTGTTCGATGTCGGTGATGACGCCCGACACTTGGTTCTGCGCGCGAAGCTCGGCCGCGCGCACGCGCTCCGATGGCGGGAAGATCGCGGTGAAGAAGCTGTCGAAGGAAAAGAAGACGCTCGTCGCCATGCAAGCGAAGAACATCAGCCACAGCATCGAATTTCGGATGATGATCCGCACGACCTGCACGTACGGCCGGACGATGTCGCTCGCTGCATAAAGCGCGAAGAGGGCGACGAGCAAGAGTCCCGCGCCGAACATCAGGAATTTATTGCCCGCCGCTGACCAGTCGAGGTTCTCGATGCCGGTCGCGTATTTCGTATCGCTTCCGGCATGCCACTGTAGGAACAACACGAACGCGATCAGGAAAAGCAACAGGCCTATGAACGTCGCGATCCACGGCTGCGCGCCGGAGCTGACAACGCCCGAGTGGCCAGGCCGCGACACCCGGTTCATGCCCGTGGCGAAGCTTTCGCCGATCAGCCACGCGACGATCAGCATGATGCCTTGGATGCCGAACGTGACCATGCCCGAGAGCAGCGGCTCGCCGGTGAAATTGTACATTCCCTCCCAGGTCCGCCAGCCCGCGGCAGCCGAAAGGACGACGCCGGTCGTGCCAAGCAGCGCCAGTCGCCAATTGCTGAAAATCGTCTCCTCGATCGCGGCCCGAAGGCGCCGCGCGACGCGCGTCCGAAGGAGAAGAAAAAGCGTGCTCGCTATGAAGACGGCTATGCCGATCGGCCGGGCGTTCTCCACCAGCCTGTCGATCAGAAACTTGACGTCCATCCTGAGGTCGGTTCCTAGCCTTTTTGCTCGTGAATCGCTTGCTGCGATGGTTAATAATTGCGCGGTCGAGCGGGCCAATTGGCGGCAAGATTAAGACAAAATGTGCTCATTGGATGAACTTCTTTTGAGAATCCGTTTGTTCCGCCGTTCTGCCGGGCAGTCTAACCTCGCGCGACCACGCGGGGATAAAATACTTTGGCGCCCCTTGAATGGCATGGCCGCTGATGCCGACATGTTATATCGTCCGGTCACGCCCGAGCCCAGGTGCGTCTCAGCCGGCGTTAGAGGACTGTCATGGTAGCGAACGCAGCCGACGAGCAGAGAGGCAAGGACCGTCTGAAAACGTCTCTTGAGCAAGCCGCTGAGATCTTTGCGGAAAAGAACATCCGGTTCACCGACCTCCGCCGCAAGGTCTTCGAGGAGATTGCCTCGACCCAGGCGAGCGTCGGCGCCTACGAGGTGTTGGACCGTCTCGCCAAGAAAGGGACGCGCCTCGCCCCGATTTCGATCTATCGGGCCCTTGACGCGCTGCTCGAAGCCGGCGTGGTCCACCGCCTTGAAAGCAAGAACGCGTATTTTGCCTGCCGACGGATGAACAAGCCACGGACGGGCCGTCCGCCGATCTTCCTGAGCTGCGAGAAATGCGGCGCCGTTCAGGAGGTTGATGGCGACGAGATTTTCCGAGCCATCGACCATGCCGCCGGCGACGTCGCCTTCGAGACTCGCGTCCGGTTCGTCGAGGTGTCCGGCACGTGCGAGGAATGCGCGGCGCGCCGCAAGGCCTGAGACGGAGAAGTTTTTTGTCAGCCTTGGACGAACAGGGGAAGCCGTCCCCCGATGACGCCGCGACGTGCAGTTGCGGCCACCATCATGGTCATCATCCCGAAAGAATTGATGTGGGGATCGTTCCCGATGCGCTGATTTCAGCGCGGGGACTATCGATGACGCACGGCGGCCGCGAGGTGCTCTCGGATGTCGATCTCGATGTTCGCCGTGGCGAGATCGTCACGCTGATTGGGCCCAACGGCGCGGGTAAGACGACCCTCGTCCGCCTTCTGCTCGGCATCGAGCAGCCGACGCACGGACGCATCGTGAAACCGGCTTCGACCCGCATCGGATATGTGCCCCAACGTTTCGATGTCGACTCGACGATCCCGATGACGGTCGGAGCGTTTCTCGCGCTCGGCGCGAACGTCACGAAGAACGACATCAAGGCCGCATTGGACGAGGCAGGCGCGCTCCGCACGCTCGATCAGCAGCTTTCGAAGCTTTCGGGCGGAGAAACGCAGCGCGTTTTGATCGCACGCGCATTGCTCCGCCGCCCGAACCTTCTGATCCTCGACGAGCCGGCAAGCGGCGTCGATTTTACCGGCGAGGCCGAACTCTACGATTTGATCGGCCGACTGCGCGACAGGCACGATCTCGGCGTTCTTCTCGTGTCACACGACCTGCACGTCGTCATGGCACGGAGCGATCGCGTCATCTGCCTCAACGGCCACGTCTGCTGCTCGGGCAAGCCTGAAGATGTTTCGCAGCACGCAGCTTATGCAAGGATCTTCGGCCCGCACGCGGCGACGGCGCTCGGCGTCTATCGCCATCACCACGATCATCAGCATGATTTGACGGGCGAAGCGCGGCCACTGGACGAACCGGCACCGCCAGGGCGAGGCTCCTGAGTGTTCGCTTGGCCTGATCCGTTCGTCTGGCGTGCTTTTTTTGCGGCCGTCGGCCTTGCCGTTGTCGCGGCGCCCCTCGGCTGCATCGTCGTGTGGCGGCGCATGTCTTACGTTGGCGAGACGCTGTCCCAGGCTGGTTTGCTCGGCGTCGCGCTCGGTCTTGCGGCCAATGTGAACCTCACTCTGGCGGTCATCCTGGCAGCGATGGCAGCGGCGGGAATGCTGACGCTTCTCGGGCGCCAGAAGATGGTGCCGCTCGATTCCGCGCTCGGCTTGATGCACCACGCCACCCTGGCGCTTGGCATCGCGGCGATTTCGCTCGTCAAAGGCCCGGGCATCGACCTGATGAGCTATCTCTTCGGTGACGTGTTCGCTGTCACCGAAACCGATCTCGTCTGGATCTACGTCGGCGGCGCTGTTGTCATGGCCGCGACGGTCTACCTCTGGAAGCCGCTGGTCAGACTTTCGCTGCACGAGGATCTGGCGACCGCCGAAGGCATCAATCCGCGCCTCCCGCGTGCTGCTTTCGACTTCCTGCTTGCCGTGGTCATTGCCGTCGCGATGAAAATCGTCGGCGTTTTACTCGTCATGGCGTTTCTTGTGGTGCCGGCCGTTGCCGCGCGGCCACTATCGGCGACGCCCGAGCGGATGGCCGTGATCGCCGCAGGAGCGGCCATTTTCGGCGTTATTCTCGGGCTTTGGCTGTCACTTTCGAGCGACGTGCCGGGTGGTCCCTCGATCGTCATCGCGCTGTGCACAATCGCGGCCATATCGCTTCTGGCGGGAAGCCGCAGAGAACGCTAGAACTCGGGCCACAGGATCGGAAAGGCAATGCGATGTTGCACGGTGACAGCATCACGATGAAACCCCGTCACGCGACCGTCGCGGTAAGCGTCGGCGGCGTGCAGGTCGGCGGCGGCGCACCGGTCGTCGTCCAGTCAATGACGAACACCGACACCGCTGACGTCGCTTCTACCGTGAAGCAGGTCGCCGACTTGGCGCGCGCGGGCTCCGAACTCGTCCGCATCACCGTCGATCGCGACGAAGCAGCCAAAGCCGTCCCACACATTCGAGACGAACTGAGAAAGCGCGGCGTCAACGTCCCGTTGATCGGCGACTTCCATTATATCGGCCACAAGCTGCTGGGCGAAAATCCCGCTTGCGCCGAAGCCCTCGACAAGTATCGCATCAATCCCGGCAACGTCGGTTTCAAGGACAAGAAGGACAAGCAGTTCGGCGCCATCATCGAGACGGCGATGAAGCACGGCAAGCCGGTCCGCATCGGCGTCAATTGGGGTTCACTCGACGGCGAGCTCCTCACCTATCTGATGGACGAGAACGCCAAGGCAGCCGAGCCGAAATCCGCACGCAGCGTCATGCACGAAGCGATGGTGCAGTCGGCATTGATGTCGGCGGAACGCGCTGAGGAAATGGGCCTCGGTGCCGACAAGATCATCGTCTCGGGCAAGGTTTCGTCCATTCAGGATCTTTTGGCTGTGTACGCCATGCTCGCCGACCGCAGCCGCTATGCGCTGCACCTCGGCCTGACAGAAGCCGGTATGGGATCGAAGGGCATTGTTGCTTCATCGGCGGCGCTCGGCATTCTCCTGCAGCAGGGCATCGGCGATACGATCCGCTTCTCACTGACGCCGGAACCGGGCGGCGATCGCACGCAGGAAGTCCGCGCCGCGCAGGAGCTTCTGCAGACGATGGGCTTGCGCTCGTTTGTTCCGGTTGTCGCCGCGTGCCCGGGCTGCGGCCGCACGACCTCGACCGTGTTCCAGGAACTCGCGCGCGATATCCAGGACATGATCCGCGATCGCATGCCCGACTGGAAGACGCAGTATCCGGGCGTCGAGGCGTTGAACTTCGCGGTGATGGGTTGCATCGTGAATGGCCCGGGCGAAAGCAAGCACGCCGATGTCGGAATCTCACTGCCAGGGACGGGAGAGTCTCCTGCCGCGCCGGTCTTCATCGACGGCAAAAAGGCGATGACTCTGCGCGGTCCGAACATCGCCGGCGAATTCAAGACGATCGTTGAAGATTATATCGCGCGTCGCTTCGGTGCGGGCATCGCGGTGGGCGGAGAGGCAGCGGAATAAACGCTCGGCGGAATTAAGGAAAAACACCGTATTTCTTAAGCATTTCAGGTGATATCGCTGCCCTGGCTCAGGGTTTGCGACGTTCCAGCGCTCGCATTGCGCTTTGTCAATGATGTATCCAAGCGGCTATCTACCACCGCGCCGATGGACCTTGCGCCAGTTGAACGCGTTGTTGATGAGCATATGCCCGCCACCGAGGATCAAGTGAGAATGAGCGAAGGAATAAGCACGCTCGAACGCCATCTCGTCATCGGGGCGGGACCCGTCGGATTGGCGATGGCCGCCGCGATCAAACGGCGGGGCATTCCCTTCGATCTGATCGACGCGGCATCGGGCGTCGGCGGCAACTGGCTGCATGGCGTCTATCGCACGGCACACATCGTCTCTTCGAAGAAAGCAACGGAATATACCGACTATCCGATGCCGGACGATTTTCCAGATTTCCCGTCCGCCGATCAGATGCTGGGTTATCTCGCCGCCTATGCGAAGGACCGCGGGCTGTTGGCATCGGCGGAGTTCAACAAGACGGTCACATACGCCGCGCCCGATAACGCCGGTCGCTGGACGGTGCGATTCGCCGACGGCGAAGAACGCACCTACAAAGGCGTCGTCGTCTGCAACGGCCACCATTGGGATAAAAACTATCCGACGTTTCGCGGTACTTACACCGGCGAAATTCTCCATTCGAAAGATTATGTCGGCCCACAGCAAGTTGAAGGCAAGCGCGTGCTCGTTATCGGCGGCGGCAATTCCGGGGTCGATATGGCGGTCGATGCCGGGCGCTTCGGCAAGTCGTGCGACATCAGCCTGCAGTCGGGCTATTGGTATTTGCCCAAAACTTTTTTAGGTCGTCCGCTGACGGATCTTCCGATTTGGGGATTGCCGATCTTCCTGCAGCGCGCGATTTTGAAAACGATCGTCGCGATCAGCATCGGCGATTATCGCCGCTACGGACTGAAACGGCCGAAGCATAAGATCTTCGAGCGTCATCCCGCGTTCGGAACGGATCTTTTGAATGCGATCCGCTTGGGCCGCGTTAAGCCCCGCCCCGGCATCGATCACGTCGAGGGCCAAACAGTGTCGTTCGTCGACGGTACGACCGGCACCTACGACATGATCGTCGCGGCAACCGGTTTTAACACGACGTTCCCGTTCCTTCCCGAAGGGCTCGTCGACGTGAAGAACAACGTCGTGCAAGTTTATGGAGGAGCATTTCCTCCGGGCGTTCGCGGACTTTATCTCGTCGGCTGGGCACAGGCGCGCAACGGCTTCGGGCGCTTGATCACGCCGCTGTCTGATCTCTACGCGCGCATGATCGCGCTTCAGGATGAGCTCGAGCTTCCGCTTGGGACACTGATGGAGAGTTCATTCACACAAAAATTGCCCACGACCCATTTGGTCGATCCCGAGAAATCGCGTCGCGAGATTAGGCTCGGACATTGGATATTACCGCTCCTTAAGTTGCGCGATCGCCGAATGGCTCGGAAACTCAAATCGAATTCAGAAAAGAGCGAATTGGTCACGCGCACCTGATTGCGCTCGATCAACGCCTTATTAGGATTGGTCCTTTATCGAGGGCATTCCAGAAATACTCAGCGATGACTCGCTGATATCGCATACCAGCGTATCGGTATGTGCATCGTAGATGCCCAATTGGAACCCCATATGGGTTGTTGGCGTTAAGGACGCACATCCGGCCGCTAGGCCAGAAATTCCGGCCGCTAGGCCAGAAATAACGACGGGGTTCCAGAATGAAATCGCAATTTGCCAAGTCCCTTATGTTGGGCGCGGCTGCGCTCGTGACGACGACGAGCGGGAGCGCCTGGGCAGCAGATCTCGGTCCTTATCAGCCGTACGCGCCTCCGCCAGAGCCTGAGGTTCAGTATCAAGCGCCATCCATTTGGGAAGGCGCGTATGTCGGTATCAACGGCGGCTATGGCTGGTCGAATTCGAACTTCACGGAGCCCGAGGGCGGCTTCGGCGGCGGCCAGATTGGCTACAACTGGCAGCGTGGACGCTTCGTGTTCGGTCTCGAAGGCGATATCCAGGGCGCCGACATCGGAGGGACGGCCTTTGATCAGTTCGGCGATGTCGCCCGCTCCGACGTCGATTGGTTTTCAACCGTCCGTGGCCGCCTCGGTTTCGCCAGTGGTCCGCTGCTTGTTTATGGAACGGGCGGTCTCGCGATCGCCGGTATCGATAATCGCATCCACTTTTCCGACGGAAGCTTCGTGCGCGACGACAGCACGCAAACCGGATACGCCGTCGGCGGCGGTCTCGAATGGGCATTCGCCCCGAACTGGAGCGCCAAGGCCGAATATCTCTACATGGGCTTCGGCGATGACACGCTGCCGAGCGGCGACCGCATCAACAACGACGTCCAGACCGTCCGCGTGGGTCTGAACTACAAATTTCACTGAGTTTGTTGGCGTAACCTCTCCCTAGCTGTCGCGGCGGCCCATCAGCCGCGCAGCTTCGGCGAGAGGCTCTGCCTTTTCCCCGAACACGTTGAGGGCTGCGATAGCTGCCGCGATCGAACGGTCGAGGTGGCGACGCGCCTCTGTGATTCCAAGCATGCCGATCAGCGTCGCTTTGCCGGCGGCGGCATCTTTTCCGGTGGCCTTGCCTGTATCGGCGCTCGATCCTTCCGCATCCAGCAGATCGTCGCTGATCTGGAATGCGGCGCCGAGATGCTCTCCGTAGGTTTTGAGCGCGGCGCGTTCCGCCGGTTTCGCACCGCCGACGATCGCCCCCATTTCGCAGGCGGCGGTGATGAGCGCGCCGGTCTTCATCGCCTGCAGATGCATGATGCTTGCGATCGTCGGTTGCGGCTGGTCGGCCAGTTTGCCTGCTTCGAGATCGAGTTGCTGCCCGCCGACCATGCCGACGGCGCCCGAGGCAACGGCAAGAACGTGTGCGAGGTCCGCTTTGATATTTGCAGCACTAGGGCTCTCCGGCCCGCAAATCAGTTCGAACGCGAAAGCCTGCAGCGCATCGCCGACGAGAATGGCTGTCCATTCGTCGTAGGCCTTCCAGACGGTCGGGCGGCCGCGCCGGAGTTCGTCATTGTCCATCGCAGGAAGATCATCATGCACCAGTGAATAGCAATGAATGCACTCGATCGCCGCGGCCGCCGGAAGTGCTGCTTCCTGATCCGCGCCAAAAAGCGCCGCGCTGTGGAAAACCAGAAAAGGCCGGAACCGCTTTCCGCCTCCGAGAACGGCGTGTCGGATCGCCTCCGCCAGCCGTGGCGGCGTCCCGGCATTCTGCTGTTTGGAAAGAGCGGCGGCTAAATAGGATTCAACGAGTGTTGCCGAGTTGCCAAGCTGGACAAGAAACTGTGACACTGCCTTATGCTCTCCCCTGGGTGTCCAACCACCGCTCTAAGCATGGCCATGGTTGGGCGCTATGGCCGACGCGGTTATCACAACGTTATTGATTGAAGCAAAGCATGGATCGGCGGGACGAGACATCGGGGTTATCTGCCGCGCCATCTGAGAGCGTCTTGCGGGAAAAAACGGGCCCGACGGCGGAGGTCCGGCCACTGCCGTCCGATGAGCGGCCCCCGCCGCGTCCGTTGCCCCCGCGTGCGTTTATCGAGGCGGCGCCTTCCGCTCACGAGGATGCGTCGAGCGTAAATAGCTCTGACGGCGCCGGACTCCTCCCGCCGGAGGCTGCCTTTTCCGAGATCGCGGCCGAGGCGTCCGCCCGCTCTCAATCGGCCGTTGAAACGGCCATCGCCAGTGCGCTCGCCGAAATCAAACCCCACAAGCCGATTGAGATCTCCGAAATTTCGCTGCCCGCGGGATCGTCGACCGCCGAGTCCGATCTTGGGGGCATGGTCCCCCGGCGCATGCTCGAACCGCGCCTTGAATTGGGTCCGCCGCCGTCTTTTGATGCGCTCCGTATCGACGCACCGACATACCCCGACCGCCCGCAGCAGCCTCTTAAAGACGACTTCCGACCGGCGTCGGGGCCGTGGCCGATCGCGAAGCGCGTGGTCCGCGTGCTCGCTTGGGTCGCCGTCGGCTGGCTGACCCTCGTTCTGGCATTGATCGTCGCCTATCGCTTCGTCAATCCGCCGGCCTCGATGCTGATGCTGCAATATTGGCTTTCGGGAGAAAGCGTCACGCAGAAATGGGTGCCCTTTGAGCAGATATCGCCGAACGTCGTCCGAGCGGTCGTGCTGAGCGAGGACGGCAGGTTTTGCCAGCACTCTGGCATCGATTTCGAGGCCATCGAGGATGCGATCGAGAATACCGACGGCCGGTCGCGTGGCGGCAGCACCATCTCGATGCAGGTCGTCAAAAACCTCTTTCTCTGGCCCTCGAAAAGTTACATCCGCAAGGCAATCGAACTGCCGCTGACCGTTGTGATGGAACTCGTCTGGTCGAAACGGCGGATCATTGAGGTTTACCTAAATATCGCCCAATGGGGGCCCGGCATTTTCGGCATTGGTGCAGCCGCCGATTATCATTTCCACAAAACCGCTCGGGCCCTTTCCGTCCGGGACGCCGCTCGCCTAGCGGTCTCCCTTCCTAACCCTTTGGTGCGGGATGCAGGTCACCCTGGACCTGGGTTGCAGCGCCTGGCCAATGCAATCCTTGTGCGCATGCGCCTTGCCCCCTCGAGCCAGCTCTCCTGCGTCCTGCCGAGAAGGCGCTTTTGAGGCCCGATGCGGTGGGGACTGGCTTTTCTCATTCAACTTGCGTATAAGCCCCGCCCGAGGTACCGAGCGCCGGGATTAGGCCGCCGGTTCATCCAGCTATATGACGTTCGGCATTCCCGCCGCGTGTTCGGCGGCCCGCTCGCATTTGTGGGCAGGGGTGTCACTTTTGGAGCAACACTGATGGCAGTTCCGCGCAAAAAAACGTCCCCGATGAAGCGGGGACAGCGGCGATCTCACGACGCCCTGACAGCTCGGGCCTATGTCGAGGACAAGGAAAGCGGTGAGCGCCGCCGTCCGCACCACATCGACCTGAAGTCGGGCAAATACCGCGGCCGCCAGATCTTGCCGCCGGCCGTTGAAGAATAAGCCTCAGATCGTCTGATCCCAATGACGTGGCGCCGGCGCTATGCTCCGGCGGAAGTTGCCTTGCGACGGACACCGTTGCTTGGCAAACGGGACATGGCGTGCCAATAAACCCGGGCCTCGCGCCCGAATCCGGGGTTAACCGGACGGGTCCTGGCGAGGCGGGTGATCGAAATGTCAGGAGAGCTTCATGTCGGTTAGGGCCCTTCCGCTCTTGGTTCTCGCGTTCATCCTTTACAACGCGATCGTCCTGACGATGGGGGTCGATTCCCTGCACAAGGAAATCTTCCAGCTTCATCTGTTGAGCGGCGGGGACTGGATCTTCACCTGGGGCGACTTCATTCTGCTCGTCACGCTCATTCTGCTCTTCATCGAGATCGTGAAATCGACGTTCACGACGACATCGACCTTGATCGATCATGCGCTTTCGATGGTGGTGTTCATGGCGATCGGCGCTGAGTTTCTGATGGTCCCGCAGGCCGCCTCATCCGTCTTTTTTCTGATAATGATCGCGAGCCTGATCGACGTCATCGGTGGCTATACGATCGGCATTCGCGTGGCGCGCCGTGATCTGAATATCGGCGCTGATCACTAGGTAGAACGCGCAGGTACGGCAGGGACAGCGATGCCGCTTTGCATCTGCCTCAGTGCAGACATGCGACCGAATACGGGAAATTTTTTAAGTCTTGTTAACGCAACGGACCTAATTTTTCATTTCAGTCTTCGCTGTTCACTCCGCACAAGCGTTTAGTGCTTGCGAAGAGACACCCTGAGGTTCGAACGTGGTTTTCACGCCGAACACTGGCGAAGAAGCTCCGGCCCCCGATTCCGATCACCGGACTGAGTCAGTGACAGCCGATATGCGCGACCCTTTGATCGAGGCCGAAAGCCTCGATCTGGTTGGCATTCTGTCGGCCGTCGATGAGACTGCCTATGTCTGGGACTTGGCCACGGGTCGTATCGAGTGGGAAAGCAACGCTCCACAGATCCTGGGCGTCAGTGACATTGCCCAAATCGGAACAGGGGCTGCCTATCACGCACTGATCGCGCCTGAGCATATCAATGTCCGGCTCAGAGCCTTCGCACGCAGCGTCGGCGCTGACCGCGTGCGCGGCGTTCCGTACCGCATCCAATATCGCTTTCGGCCGGGCGGCGGGCGGAGCCGGGAAGAGATACGCGTGGAGGACCAGGGCCGCTGGTGGCCGGCCGCGGATGGTCATCCCATGCGCGCGAGGGGCGTCATAAGGCTCCTGCGCGAGGACTATCTGGAGCAGCAGCGACAGGCCGTCCGCAACGACCTCGACGAATTGACCGGTCAGCTCAATCGCATGCGCTTGACCGAAGCCTTGGGTGCCGTTCTCGCCCGCGCGGAGCGTGGGGCGCAATCGTCGGCGTTCCTCATGATCTCGGTCAACAATCTCGCCGTGATCAACGAGACCTTTGGCATTGAGATCGGCGATCAGGTGATCGCGGAGGTCGGGCGTCGTATCCGCGAAAGGCTCCGCGGTGGCGATGTGATCGGACGGTATTCATTCAATAAGTTCGGCCTGATCATGATGGGCTGCGGCAAGGGCGCAATGCGCATCGCTGCCGAACGCCTGATGAAAGCTGTTCGCAACACGACCATTCAGACGCCGGCAGCACGGCTGAGCGCAACGATTTCGGTCGGCGGCGTGATCATCCCCGATCAGGCGCTTTCGGTGCAAGACGCGGTGACGTTTTCTATCCGCGCGCTCGACATCGCAAAATCGAAACGCTTCGACTGCTTCGTGCCCTACGAGCCTTCGCCTGGCGGGGAGGGCGCTCGCCTGCGCAATAAGTCGATCGCCGAAAGCGTTATCACTGCACTTGACGACAATCGCATGCGCCTCGTGCTGCAACCCATGATCTCGACCGCATCCGGTCGCCCGGAAATTTATGAAGCACTCCTGCGCATGGAACGCACTGATGGAAGCCTCGTATCGGCGGGCGAATTCGTCCCGATCGCCGAGCAGTTGGGACTTTCGCGACTTATCGACCGCAGAACCCTCGAGCTGACCGTCGATCTGCTCAAGCAGCACCGCGGGCTGACCCTCTCGGTGAATGTCTCTGGCCTGACCTGCTCCGACCACGAATGGTTGACGGCCCTGCGGCGCCTGACGAACGGTCGTCCGGACGTTCTGAAACGGATGATCGTTGAGATCACGGAGACCGTCGCACTCGAAGAACTCGACCAGTCCGTGAATTTTGTCGACACGCTTAATGAGCTTGGCTGCCGGGTCGCGATTGACGATTTCGGCGCCGGCTATACGTCATTTAAAAATTTGAAGCGGCTCAACGTCGATATGGTGAAGATCGACGGCGCTTTTGTGAAGAACCTCGCCGATGACACCAGCGACCAGATCTTCGTGAAAACGATGATCGAGCTTGCCCGAACGTTCGGCATGGAAACGGTTGCCGAATGGGTCGGAGACGAGCGCACCGTCAGCTTTCTCAAGGCAGCCGGAATAACCTATATGCAGGGTTACTACTACGGTATGCCATTCGACAGCGCCGACTACGACAAAGCCGCATAGAAAATGTCTCGGCGTGTCGTCCGCCTGGTGACAATTACGTCCGCGATTGCGACAGCTTCTCGATCTTCTGCTGCATCGCTGAGAGCTGTGACTTGAGTTCGTTCAGCTCGTTGCGTTCGCCCGTTTGTTCAGTCGCTGTCGAGGCGGGCGCGGTCGTGGAGGCCGGAGCTTCACCCGATTTGGCGCCCGATCCGAATGACGCCCACATCGACATCGCCTGCTCGAACATCGCCATGTTCTGCCGAGCCTGCTGCTGATAAAAGTCGAATGCCGCTGCGGGATTTGAAAATGCCGATGCAAACTGTTCGCGGAAGCGGGTCTGCTCTTTCGCCAGATGCTCGAGGCTGAATTGCAGATAACTCGGCACCATGCGTGCGATGCTGTCGTCATAGAAGCGGATGAGCTGGCGTAGGAACGGAATGGGAAGCAGCGCTTGCCCGCCCTCGCGGCTTTCCTGCTCGACGATAATCTGCGTCAGAACCGCGTGCGTGAGATCGTCGCCATTCTTCGCGTCGTAAACCACGAAATCGCGATCGTTGCGTACCATCTTGGCAAGATCGTCAAGCGTGACATACGTGCTCGTCTCGGTGTTATAAAGCCGCCGGTTGGCGTACTTCTTGATAACGACCGCCTCTTTTTTAGGCGCCTGGGTCTGTGGATCGGGATTGGTCAACATCGCGTTCGCGTTCTCTGTATCGACGGCGTACCGACAGGTTGCTGCACTGCGGCAGCGTACCACACCCTGGGGCCGTCCCGCCAGACGTTTCTGTCACTCTTTTGGGTGGGCGCGGACCGCTGCTCCTGGGCGGTCTAGCCAAGAGGTCGCAATTGCTGAAAATCAACGCGCGCTGCTAAGTGTTACCGTCTTCTCGTCGACGCCATAAACACTGGTGCGGCAGCAAGGCATCCTATAACTCTCAGAAAAAATTCAGTGCCCAGGGAGGGGTCGCTATGAGCCAGGACGCTTCGACGATCGTTATTGCCGGCGCAGCACGTACGCCCGTTGGTTCCTTCAATGGTTCGCTCGCCTCGCTACCGGCGTCGAAGCTTGGCGAAATTGCGATCAGGGCCGCTCTGCAGCGGGCCAACGTGCCGGCGGGTGACGTTTCCGAGGTCATCCTTGGCCAGGTCTTGACGGCCGCACAGGGCCAGGGGCCGGCGCGTCAAGCCTCCGTCGGTGCCGGGATTCCGGTCGATTCCCCGGCTTGGGGCATCAATCAGATTTGCGGGTCCGGTCTCCGCGCCGTCGCGCTGGGCATGCAGCAGATCCAGAGTGGCGGCGCCTCGATCGTCGTTGCCGGCGGCCAGGAAAGCATGAGCCAGTCGAACCATGCCGCTCATATGCGCGATGGTACGAAGATGGGCGACGTCAAATTCGTCGATACGATGATCAAGGATGGCCTGTGGGACGCCTTCAACAATTACCACATGGGCACGACGGCTGAGAACGTTGCCCGTCAGTGGCAGATCACGCGCGAAGAGCAGGACAAGTTCGCAGTGGCGTCGCAGAACAAGGCCGAAGCCGCACGCAAGGCCGGAAAGTTCAAGGACGAGATCGCTCCCGTCACCATCAAGGGGAAGAAGGGCGATACGGTCGTCGAGCAGGACGAGTACATCAAGGATGGCGTGACGTATGAGGGCGTCGCAAAGTTGCGTCCCGCGTTCGATCCGAAGGAAGGCACCGTCACGGCGGCGAACGCTTCGGGCATCAACGATGGCGCTGCGGTTGTTGTTCTGATGACGGCCGAAGAAGCCAAGAAGCGCGGGATCAAGCCGCTGGCACGGATCGTGTCGTGGGCGACAACCGGCGTCGATCCTTCGATCATGGGGACCGGGCCGATTTCCGCGTCGAAGAAAGCCCTCGAAAGGGCCGGCTGGACGGTCAATGATCTCGATTTGATCGAGGCCAATGAAGCGTTCGCGGCGCAAGCTATAGCTGTCAACAAGGGCCTCGGTTGGGATACCAGCAAGGTCAACGTCAACGGTGGCGCGATCGCAATTGGACATCCGATCGGCGCTTCGGGCGCGCGCATCTTGAACACGCTTTTGTATGAGATGCAGCGTCGCGACGCCAAGAAGGGCCTTGCCACATTGTGCATCGGTGGCGGCATGGGCGTGGCGATGTGTGTCGCCCGCGACTGAATTGAGCAGACGAATAGCGTAGCCGCTCCGTAATGGGCGGCTGCGTATCATCCTCCAAATTCCAAGCAAAAAATCCAGGGAGAGAAAGCTATGGCACGGGTTGCCCTCGTCACGGGAGGCACGCGCGGCATTGGCCACGCAATTTCGATCGCACTGAAGAACAACGGCTATCGTGTCGCCGCGAATTATGCCGGCAACGATGCCGCTGCTCAGGCCTTCCAGGTTGAGACTGGCATTCCCGTTTACAAGTTCGACGTCGGCAATTTCGAGGCGACCGGAAAAGCGATCGAGCAGATCTCGAAGGAGGTCGGTCCGATCGACGTGCTTGTCAACAATGCAGGCATCACGCGCGATACCATGTTCCATAAGATGACGAAGCAGCAGTGGGACGAAGTCATCGGCACCAACCTCAACGGCCTTTTCAATGTCACGCGCCACGTCTGGGAAGGCATGCGCGCGAGGAAGTTCGGCCGTGTGATCAACATCTCCTCCATCAATGGCCAGAAGGGTCAGATGGGACAGGTGAACTACTCCGCTTCGAAGGCGGGTGACCTCGGTTTCACGAAAGCGCTGGCACAGGAAGGCGCGCGCGCCGGCATCACCGTCAACGCGATCTGCCCCGGCTACATCGCGACGGAGATGGTCATGGCGGTTCCGAAAGAAGTCCTCGACAAGAACATCATTCCGCAAATTCCCGTCGGCCGCCTCGGCGAACCGACCGAGATTGCGCGCTGCGTCGTATTCCTCGCGTCCGATGATGCAGGTTTCATCACCGGCTCGACACTGACGGCAAACGGCGGCCAGTACCTCGCGAGCTGACGCGCTCGGCGGTTGGCTGATCGCGCTTTTGGGCAGCGATTGTCGAAGATGCCGACCTCAAAAAGAAAAAGGCTCTGCTGGGAAATCCCTGGCAGAGCCTTTTCCTTATGAGCGCAAATTTGCGCTGGGCCTCGTTAGCCGCGGAACCGTGATCTGACGATGCGCGGAAATTCGTCTTCGCCTTCTCCGGCCTGTGCATGACCATAAGCGTTCGCCGGTCTCTGGTCGGCAGTGCGTTGCTCAGGGACGTTCTGGCGTCCTTCTTCGACGTTCCAAGCAGGTGCTGACTGCTGGGGAGGCGCCATCGCAGGCCGTCCGCCGTAAGGGGCTTGCTGTTGCCGGGCCACTTGCGGCGGCGGTTGGGGCGCTGAGAACCAGGCCTCGATGAGGTCGAGTTCGTCGGAGGAGAGACTCAGTCCCTGACTGCGGCAGCGCGCGACAACGAAGTTTCGGAACCGACTCGCGAAAAGGCTCGCGGATGTCCCTTGCTCAAACCACGGATCGCTTTCGCTGACGACGTCATAGATGAAGCGCAAATCGTCTCGCTTGATGTCGAGGCCGAATTCGCGTGCCCGCTGCGTGATGTTGACGAGCGTCTGTGCACCCTGCAGCCCGTTGGCCGAGATTTCCTGCGACATCACATCGAAAAGAACGCGATATTCCGCGGGAGCCAGAGCCGGGGCTTGGCAAGCCTCGTGGATCCGCGCGATGGAATGCTGAATCTGCGTCGCTTGATCGGCATTGCGCGGCGCGGACATGGGCGGCGGCGGAGCCGGCTGAGCCTGAGCACGCGACAACTCTCGCCGCGGCTCGGGCTGGTACGGCGCTGCAGGAGCCTGCGGCGGTGCTGGCCGGCGCGGCGTCAGTGGTGCTGACTGCTGCGAAATCGAAGCAGACGGAGACGCCGTGCTGGCATCAGGGAGCCGCGTGGACGGCATCGGCGGCGCGGGAGGCGGTGCAGTCCGGTCGACGTAGCGCGATTGCGGCGCGGCCATTTGATATGTGCCGTGCGAGATGGCCGGAGCTGCCGGCGCCTGCGGGGTCGCAACCCTTGGAGGGCTCAAAGCTGCCTGTTGTGGTTCGGCTCGAGGCGACTCGGGAACGTATTCGCGTCTCTGCTGTGGCTCCGGGGCGGGCGGCGCAAGCTGCGGAGCAATGAGCCCGGTTGCCGAGATATGCCGGTTACCGTCGAACACGGTATAGGGCGGCGTGTCGCTCAAATGGATGTCGTCCGGAAGGCTTGCGAGCAGGAGATCGCGGAAAGAGCCATAGCCGCCCCAGTTCGTTCCGACCGTCTTGTCCCGGCCGATGACGCGTACAGCGCGATCCGCCAAGGTTTCGAGCGGCACGGCCTGCGGCGCATTCCGGACAAAATCGACGACTTCCGCGACGATCGCCTTGCGTGCGGCTTCAACGTCAATGGCCGGCGCAGATGCTGCGATCTCGCGGGGGCTCTCGCCGGAGATCGCCCGGCCGCTCGTCAGCACCGCGATGAGATCCGATTCGCGAATTTCCCCATCGCTGATCGCGGTGTAGGGCTGCGCCGTGTGATCGTTCGCGTAGACCACGGTGCGCCGGGCATGCGCGCGCAGCCGATGGAGCAACGGAGTGAAATCGGCGTCGCCGGACAAGACGATGAACTCGTCGAAATAGGTATCGTGATTAAGGATGTCGCGAACGTCCATCACGATGCGAATGTCGGCGGAATTTTTGAGCTGCGCAGTAAGCGGGGGGCAGTCGATCACTTCGAAGCCTGCACGCAGGAAGTGATGTCGGATGAACGGGAACGAGTTCATGTCCGTCGAATTGTCGTGCGTATTCCGGCGCGGCACGGGATTTCCGTAACAGCGGTTCATCACGATGCGCCGCTCTCCGGGTAATGCAAACCCGTTCGTCGCGGTGATGAGTTCGCCCGACGCAATGCCCTGCAGCCACACGCCGCTGTCTTTGGCGAAACGCTTGGCGGCATCTTCGTTTTTGCGCTTCAGCGACAGATAGATGTTGTCGTAGTCGACAAACACCGTGGTTAGGACGGGTCCTGAGGACTCGCGTTTCATGGACTGCAACCCCCGTGAATCGGAACTTGATTCGCAATCACTTTTTACGAGTCGAAGGCGTCCAGCAAGGAGCGCCAGTCCCCTCGTGCACGAAAGGGACAATTAACCCGTGGATGGAAGTTTCGGACGCCATGGGCGCAACAGATTCCTCTGGGGACGGCGCGTGGATGAGCGCTGAAAGCCTTTGGGCTGTGGCCGTCTCGCTTCTCAATCGACGGATGGCCGCGACACCGGAGAAAAGTCTGGCGCCGTCAATTTGAAGCCTTCGAACGTAAAGCCCGGCGCGACCGTGCAGCCGACGAGCGTCCACTTCCCGAGGCTCCGCGCCTGCTGCCAATGTCCCGTGGGGACGACGGCTTGCGGCCGCTCGCCCTCCATGAGATTGCACCCCAGCCGGACGGCCGCAATCGGTCCGCCGCTTGGCGACATTTCGAGCAGAAGCGGATCGCCAGCGTAGAAGTGCCAGGCTTCGGCAGCATCGACGGAGTGCCAGTGCGATCGCTCACCGGCCTTGAGAAGAAAATAGATCGCTGTCGAAGCGGCGCGCGTTCCGGGCTCTGCCGTGTCCCGGAACGTCTCGCGAAAGTGTCCGCCTTCCGGATGCGGCGAAAGCTCGAGCATCGCGATAACGTCGTCGCCCGAAAGATCATTCGTCATCGGACACCTCCGGGGAGCGCGTTACGCCTTGTTCTTCAACTGTCTGAGGCGTGCGAAGACTTCCCACTCCGGCGCTCCGAGCATGCCGAGGCGTGCTTGAATCGCGCGCGACTTCGGCCTCAGAAACGGGTTGGTCGCTTGTTCGAGAGCGACGGTCGTCGGCAGTGTGGGTTTTCCTGCTGTCCGCATCGCCTCCACCTCTGCGACCCGCTTTTTCAAAACCTCGTTTTCAGGTTCGACCGTCAGGGCGAAGCGAGCATTGTTCAGTGTGTATTCGTGACCGCAGTAGATTTCGGTTTCGTCCGGCAGGGCTGCAATTTTTGAAAGCGAGTCCCACATCATCTCAGGCTCGCCTTCAAAAATTTTTCCACAGCCGAGCGAGAAAAGCGTGTCTCCCGTGAACACGAGCCCATCATTCGGAAAATAGTACGTCACATGGCCAAGCGTATGTCCGGGCGTCTCCAAGACTTTGATCGGATGGCCCGCAAATTCCAAATCGCTCGCCGCCGTAACCGCGCGCGTCAAGCCGGGAATCCGGTCCGCTTCTGCTTCCGGACCCGTCACGGTTGTTCCGTAAAATGCCTTGAGTTCAGCAACGCCGCCGGTGTGATCGGCATGGTGATGCGTGATGAAAAGATGGTTCAGCCGCCAGCCGCGCTCAACCAGGGCGGCTTTGATCGCAGCCGCGCTTGGTGCATCGATTGCCGCCGTTTCGCCGGAATCCGGCTCATGCAGCAGAACGCAGTAATTATCCGCGAGACACGGCAGAAGGACGATTTCGAGGGCTCCCATGGCGGGGGACTTTGGTTGGGGCGGAGGGTCATGTCAAACGCAACGAAACGACGCAGCGCGACATCCTTTATTGCGGTCCAAGGCTGTCTCTTGGATGTCGGATCGTCTAGAGAGGTTTCAATGACCAGATTTCATACATCCCCGTAAGCGCCAAGATGCCTCTCGATGTTAAAGCCTTGAGAGATTTCTACAGGACCCCCCTCGGCCGGGTCGCGCGTCGCCAGCTGACATTGGCCATCCGAGAAAGATGGAAACGCGTTAGCGGTCTGACGGTGGCGGGGGCTGGCTTTGCCTCGCCGTTTCTCGGAACGTTCCGGACAGAAGCCGCAAGCCTCGCGTGTCTGATGCCCTCCCGGCAGGGAGCGATCGTCTGGCCCCGGTCCGGCCATGGCCATTCCGTGCTGGTCAACGAAAGCCAATGGCCATTGCCGGACAATTCCGTCGACAGGCTGCTTTGCATTCACAGCCTGGAACAGGCCGAGCGCCCCGGCCCACTCCTGCGCGAGGTGTGGCGGGTTCTGAAGCCTGAAGGTCGCGTTCTGTTCGTTGTGCCCAATCGCCGAGGCCTCTGGTCCCGCATGGACCGCACGCCCTTCGGCTATGGCCTTCCCTTCAGCCGCGGTCAGCTCGAAACGCAGTTGATGGACGCACTTTTCACACCACTGGACTGGGGGGAATCCCTGTATTTCCCGCCGGTAAATCAGCGGCTGATGCTGCGCATGGCGCCAGCGATCGAGCGCTTTGGCTCGAGCCTGTCCATCGGCGTCGCGGGCGTCATACTGGTTGAAGCGACAAAAGAAGTCATGGCGCCCGTGGGTAGCGGCAAGCGCATCACGCAGCCTGGCATTCTGAAGCCCGCCGATACGCCAACGTCCGTTGGCGTCAGACCTTTCAGGTAGACCCTGAAGATCGTGCCGCACCATGCAACAGGAAGACGGCCTTTTCCCCGAACAGGTTCTGCATCGACAGTGACCATTTGATCGGCAGTCGCGCGCCATAGGCATTGAACGCGACGGCCTGCTCGACATCCGCATGCACGAGTTCGCAGAGATCGGCGAAATCACGGATAGTGCAGAGATGCGCGTTGGGCGTCAGATACCACTGATCAGGCAGGTTATCGTTGATCGGCATGCGACCTGTCAGAAGTAATTTCGTGCGCACTTGCCAATGGCCGAAATTCGGGAACGACACGATGGCGCGTCGGCCGATTCTCAAGAGATTTTCGAGCACCGTCTTGGGCTGCCGCGTCGCCTGGATCGTCAGCGAGAGAACAGCGTAGTCGAACGCTTGATCCGGATAATTGTCGAGATCGCGGTCGGCATCGCCCTGGATGACGGAAAGTCCGCGCGCCACGCAGGCATTGACCTTGTCGCGCTGGAGTTCGACGCCGCGTCCATCCACGCCCTTCCTCTCGGTCAAAAGCTGCAGAAGCTCGCCATCGCCGCATCCGACGTCGAGCACGCGCGATCCCGCTTCGACCATCTCTGCAATGAGAACATGATCGACGCGTGGCGCTTTGGTCGTGCCGACGATTTTCCCGACATCGGGCGCGTTCATCGCCCCGCCTCCTTCGCGGCACCAAGGCCGCGCTTTACGGCGGCAGCATTGAGGAAGCCGCGGATCGTCGCGGAGAATGTCGGTTCGTCGAGAAGGAACGCGTCATGGCCCTTGTCGCTCTCGATTTCGACGAACGAGACGTTGGCTGCAACGGCGTTCAAGGCTTGCACGATCGTTCTGCTTTCGCGCGTCGGATAAAGCCAATCGGACGTGAACGAGACGACGCAGAAGCGCGTTTTCGTCCCGCGAAACGCATTTGCGAGCACGCCGCCCGCGTTTTCGCGTAAGTCAAAATAATCAAGCGCTCGTGTGATATAGAGATAGCTGTTGGCATCGAAACGATCGACGAACGTCGAGCCTTGGTGGCGCAAATAGCTTTCGACCTGGAAATCCGCACTGAATGAGAACGTTTTCTCCGACCGGTCCTGCAGGTTGCGTCCGAACTTCCGGTGCAAAGCCTCTTCCGACAAATACGTGATGTGCGCCGCCATGCGCGCGACCGCGAGCCCGTTTTTAGGCACTGTTCCGGCCGCGTAGTAATTTCCGCCTTTCCACTCTGGGTCAGCCATCACAGCCTGCCGCCCGACCTCATGGAACGCGATGTTCTGCGAGGAATGCCAAGCCGCCGTTGCGATCGGCACAGCGGCAAACACACGATCCTTGAAGCGTGATGCCCACTCGAGCACCTGCATGCCGCCCATCGAGCCGCCGATGACGGCAAACAACTGATCGATGCCGAGGTAATCGATCAGGCGCGCCTGCGCTTCGACCATATCGCCGAGCGTGATAAGCGGAAAGTTGAGCCCATATGGAGCGTTTGTCTTCGGATCGATCGACGCCGGCCCTGTCGATCCCATGCAGCCGCCGAGAACGTTCGAGCAGATCACGTAGAAACGATCCGTATCGATAGGCTTGCCGGATCCGACCATATTGTCCCACCAGCCCGGCTTGCCGGTGATGGGATGAGGGCTCGCGACGTATTGGTCAGCCGTAAGTGCGTGACAAATCAGGACCGCATTCGACTTTTCGCTGTTGAGCGCGCCATAAGTCTCATATGCAATTGAAAACGGTGCCAGATCCTGCTGGCAGGCCAGACGCAGCGGCGCCCCGGCGTCGAAACGAGCGACCGGGCTCGTCGGCGTATGGACCTCGGAATGTCGCCGCGGAACCGAGGCAACGAAATTTGGCGGAGCAGCGGTCATCGTGTCGGTCGATACCCGAGGGTTGAACGGTCTGTGTGCTGGCTAGAACCGGCGCCGATAAAGTCAACTTTAAACTTTGATTTCAAGTGGTGAAGCCCCTATCAATGCGCCCGAATTCCCCAGTTTCGGTCAACAATTCGAGATTATATATGGTGGCGACGGCACCGATTGCACGTCCGGGCATCCTGGACATAGCGGCCTACGTTCCAGGCGAAAGCAAGGTGCCGGGCGGCCTGTCCCCGGCGAAGCTATCGTCGAACGAGACACCGCTTGGGCCGAGCCCCAAGGCGATTGACGCATTCAAGGCGGCCGCCGCGGAGCTGGAGCGCTATCCGGACGGCCAGGCGACGCTTCTCCGCGAGGCGATTGCGCGTCGCTACGGGCTTGATGCCGCCCGCATCGTCTGCGGCTCGGGTTCGGACGAGCTTTTGGGGCTTCTTGCGCGCGGCTATCTCGGTCCCGGCGACGAAGCGATCTACACGGCCCACGGATTTCTGGTCTACCGGATCGCGATCCTGACGAACGGCGCGACGCCCGTTGTGGTGCCGGAGCGCGACCTGAAAACCGACGTCGATGCCATTCTCGCGGCCGTGACACCGAAGACGCGCATGGTCTTCATCGCCAACCCGAACAATCCGACCGGAACCTACATTCCGATCGAAGAAGTGCGCCGCCTGCGCGCGGGATTGCGGAGCGACGTTCTCCTCGTTCTCGACGCTGCCTATTCGGAATACGTCAGCCGCAACGACTATGAGGCCGGAATCGAACTCGTTGCGACCACGCCGAACACGGTGATGACGCGCACGTTCTCGAAAATCTATGGGCTCGCCGCACTTCGCATCGGCTGGGCGTATTGCCCGCCCGAGATCGCCGACGTGCTCAATCGCATTCGCGGACCGTTCAACCTGTCGTCGCCCGCGATCGCAGCGGGTGCAGCCGCCATCGCAGACATCGAACACATGGAACGCGCCAAGCGCCACAATGATCAATGGCTGCCATGGGTCGAAAGCGAGTTGAAAAAACTCGGCCTTGCCGTGACGCCGAGCGTCGCGAATTTCGTGCTCATGCATTTCCCCGAAGGCCGCGACAAGACCGCATCGGGTGCCGACGAGTACCTGAAGTCGCAAGGCATCATCGTGCGCAAGGTTGGCGCTTACGGCTTCCCGAATGCGCTCCGCATGACGATCGGTTCCGAGAGCGAAAACAAGCGCGCGATCGACGCCCTCGCACGCTACCTCAAAGGCGCGGCCTGATGGCGCCGGGAAACAGCGAAAACAATCCGATGTTCAAGCGTATGGCGCTCATCGGCATAGGACTGATCGGCTCGTCGATCAGCCATGCGGCGCGCCGCGCTGGGCTCGTCAGCGAAATTGTTTGTAGTTCCTTGACTGCGGAAGAGCGCGAACGGGCTGAAAAACTGGGCTTGGCAACGAAGGCTTACCCAGATCCGATTGACGCCGTCAAAGGCGCGGACATCGTCATTCTCTGCACGCCGGTCGGAGCGTTCCAGGAAATCGCCGAAGCCATCGGACCGCATCTCGAAAGAGGGGCAATCGTTTCGGACGTCGGTTCGGTCAAGGGTGCCGCGGTCCGTGACATCGCTCCGCATATTCCGGATGGCGTCCATTTCATCGCCGGCCACCCAATCGCCGGAACGGAACAGTCGGGGCCCGATGCGGGCTTCGCTGAGCTGTTCGATGGGCGCTGGTGCATCCTGACGCCGGGCCCGGACGCCGATCCAAAGGCACTCGCGAAGCTTGAGGAGTTTTGGCGGCAGCTCGGCTCGAACGTCGAGCTGATGACACCGGAGCACCACGATCTGGTGCTCGCGATCACGAGTCACGTGCCGCATCTCATCGCCTACAACATCGTCAACACTGCCGCTCACTTGGAGCGCGTGACGGACAGCGAAGTCATCAAGTTTTCGGCCGCCGGCTTCCGCGATTTCACGCGCATCGCCGCATCCGATCCGGTGATGTGGCGTGACGTTTTCCTCAACAATAAAGAGGCCGTGCTCGAAATGCTCGGCCGCTTTTCTGAAGACCTCGTCGCCCTTCAGCGCGCCATCCGTTTCGGCGACGGATCGACACTCGAACGGACGTTCGCCGACGCGCGCGCCATCCGCCGCGGCATCATCCAGGCTGGCCAGGACACGGCGCAGCCGGATTTCGGACGCGGCGCCGCTCGGGCGCGCAAAGGTTCGGACTGAGCGCTGCGGCTCGTGGTGGCTTTAAGCCGAATGCGGCTCGTTCAGGAATTGCGCGGTGATGAGATCGGCTTCGACAGCTTCCGCTTCCTGGCTCGACGAGGCGAGCAGGTGTACGTGGACTTCGTCGGCGCCGAGAGCGGCCGCATGCTGCCGAATTTCCGCGAGATTCTGCGTCGGGCAATGGTTCGACAGGCGGCCGATTGCAAGCACCGTTCGCGTCGAGCGGTCTTGGCGCCGAACGAGAATGTAATTGGCATCTTCGATCGTCGGGCAATCGAAGAGGCTATAGACGGTGTGCACGTAGCGCTTGCCCGAGGCCCCCGTCCAGAAATGGAAACGCGGCGGCTGCTCCGGAAATAGCCCAGCAGCGACGCTCACTTGACCTACACCAGCGCTCGACTGTCGGCGCGTCCTGAATTCGGCAAGCTGGATAATTTCGGCACTCATTACGCTAACCCCTGATCGGCGACTTTCGCCGAAGACTGCTTTTGAGACCGTGATACCCCGCTTGTCTGTGAGGAATGGTGAACTTTGGTCCGAAAATTTGACGTGCCTGCCCTGATCACGCCTCGATGGTCAATGAGGTGTTGAGAACGGCTGGATTTGTAAACACTCAGGCGGAGCAGAGTCTGTGGTTGCTGCGCGAATCTAAATGCGCGTTAGCAATTAAGAATCGAAAATTTAGAAACGGCGTGAAAGCGATCAGGACATCGTTAATCGGTTAGCTCAGCCGCATCGCGAATAGTCGCAATTGGAACAGGTCCAGCAGCCTTCGATGTGGCGCAGCGCACGCTCTCCGCATTTCGGGCAGATTCGTGCGGTCGCGAGCGTGGGGTCGGGGGGATGCGAATGGTCCTCGTGACGAATAGCGGCCTGCGGGCCGGTTCCCAGCCGCTCGATCTCGGCGATCGGTTTGCGCACCGGTTTCATCTCACTTCCATCGGCTTCTTCCCGCGTCAGGAAGCCGATATGAAGCATGTGCTGTTCGATCACGTCGCCGATGGCTGCGAGCAGGCTCGGAACATAGCGGCCTTGCATCCAGCGCCCGCCCTCCGGGTCGAAAACGGCTTTGAGCTCTTCCGCGACGAACGACACGTCGCCGCCGCGGCGGAAGACGGCGCTGATCATCCGCGTGAGCGCCACCGTCCAGGCGTAGTGCTCGAGATTCTTCGTGTTGATGAAGATCTCGAATGGCCGCCGCCGGCCATCACGCACGATGTCGTTGATCGTAACGTAGAGCGCATGCGCGCTTGCAGGCCACTTGATCTTGTAGGTTACGCCTTCGAGCGCTGCATCCCGCTCGAGCGGCTTCGTCATGTAGACAACGTCGCCCGACTTCGCAGGATCTTCGAGCACTCTCGTCGCCGCATGTCGGCCAGCCTCGGCGTCTGACGCAACTGGCGCCGGTGACTTGGAAAGAATGGCGCCCGTGACGGGGTTCGGCCGGTATGTCGTACAACCTTTGAGGCCAAGCCCGAAAGCTTCGGCATAGATGCCGCGGAAATCCTCGAACGAAATGCCTTCCGGGCAATTGATCGTCTTCGAAATGGCGCTGTCGACAAAAGGCTGCAAGGCGCCCTGCATCGCGACATGCTCGGCGGGGGAGAGACTTTCAGCTGTCACGAACGCATCCGTCAACGGCGCGCTGTCACCGAACTCGGCGCGGAATTCGCGGTGAGCGAAATCCTCGATCGTCTCTTCGGTCGCCGCTGCTCCCTCACCGAGGATGCGACGCTTATAGACGAAATCGAACACCGGCTCGATGCCGCTTGAGACGTTCCCTGCGAGAAGCGAAATCGTGCCCGTGGGCGCGATCGACGTCAGGCAGCCATTGCGAATGCCGTTCGCGGCAATCGCCGCTCGGACATCCGCATCAAGACGCTCGACGTTCGGCCGCGATTGAAAAGCTGCGGCATCGTAAAGAGGAAACGCGCCTTTCTCGGCCGCAAGCGCCGCGCTTGCACGATAGGCGGCGTTCTGGATGATCGCCATCCATTCCGCAGCTTTGTTGCGCGCTGCCGGGCTGCCATACGGAAGGCCGAGGAAGATCAGCGCGTCGGCCAGACCCGTGATGCCGAGACCGATGCGCCGCTTCGCGCGGGCCTCGTGAGCCTGTGCTTCGAGCGGATAACGCGATATATCGATGACATTGTCGAGAAAGCGGACGGCCGTCGCCACACGCGCCTCGAGCTTCGCACGATCGATGCCGGCCGCCGGTGTGAACGGCTGCTCGACGAAGCGCGCGAGATTGATCGACCCGAGAAGACAGGCGCCATAGGGCGGCAAAGGCTGCTCGCCGCACGGATTGGTCGCCGAGATCGTTTCGCAATACGCAAGATTGTTCGCCGCATTCACCCGGTCGATGAAAATGACACCGGGCTCGGCGTAATCATACGTTGCGCGCATGATCTTATCCCAAAGCCCGCGTGCATCGACGGTCTTGTAGACTTTCCCATCGAACACGAGATCCCATGCGGTGCCGCGAGTCACGGCATCCATGAACGCGTCGGTCACGAGAACCGAAAGATTGAAATTCCTGAGCCGCAGCGGATCGGACTTCGCCGCGATGAAGGTCTCGATATCCGGATGATCGCACCGGAGCGTCGCCATCATGGCGCCGCGCCGCTGCCCGGCCGACATGATCGTCCGGCACATGGCATCCCAGACGTCCATGAAGCTGACGGGACCGGAAGCATCTGCCCCGATGCTCTTAACCGGCGCGCCCTGAGGGCGAAGCGTCGAGAAGTCATGGCCGATGCCGCCGCCTGCCTGCATCGTCAGCGCCGCCTCTTTGACGTTTTCGAAAATGCTCGAAAGATCGTCAGCGATCGTGCCGAGAACGAAGCAGTTGAAAAGCGTGACGTTGCGATCGGTACCGGCCCCGGCGAGAATTCGCCCCGCGGGCTGAAAGCCGAAGTCGGCCATCGCGTCGTAGAAGATGCGACCCCATTCTTGCCGGGCCCGTTCGTCGCCGTCCTCTACTGAGGCGGCCGCCGACGCCACGCGCCGGAAGGTGTCTTCGATTGTCTTGTCAGCCTCCGCCGCCGGGGACCCGGCAAAGCGATACTTCCGCCGCCAGATGGCGTCGGAAATCGGGGGCAAATCTGACAAAATCGCGCTCATTGGGGTCGTCGAGATATAAGAAACTGGAGGCCCTTTTCAATCCTACGTTCACCATATGTTCTAAACGGCGTTCTGTCAACGCTTCCTGTGAAGGATTGGGCATCATTTTTGAAACTCAACGACCGCAACCGTCCATTGGCAGGCGTCCGAAAGCGCAAACGAAAGGAGGCGCTGCTCTCAGGCGCCGAGGCGAGAGAAGATTGCGCTCACCCGTCGCTGAAGCCCTCGGGGCCGACAGCCACGCGCTGCTTGTTCTTGTCGATGATGCGATAGCCTTGGGCCCCGTATTTGGCCTTCATCGCGGGAAGATGGACGTCCGCCTGATCCTTGGCTTCCTCGATCGTCGAGCCGAGGGCCAGCTCATCGAAGACTCTGGGGCGATCTCGGCCGGCCGGCGACGCGACATACTCGATGATGAACATGGAATGTCTCCGTGTTTTCGTCGAGCATAGCACGGAGGCTCGAAATCGCATCTCCCCGATAGACAAATTTGCCGCCCGCCGACGGCCGACTGTGAACCGGCGAGAGCGAACGGCTGTTCAGAATAGCGATGGGTAGCGCGATCAGAGCTTGCAGAGCGTCGCTTCGCCGTAGCACGACCAGCCGATCGCTGCGGCGTTGCACTTATAGCGGCGCGGACCGAACGAATAACCCGGCGTGCCGTTTCCCGAGACCCACGTGAAATAGATGCTCCAGTCCGTCGATTGTAAGAGCGCCGCGTCGACCTGGAAATGCGCCAGCTTCTCGGTGAGCGCAACGCCCTCGGCGGCTTTCTTGAAGCACTGCTTGGCTTCGGCGGGAACGGCGGCGAAAGCAACGCCTCCGACGGCAAGAACTGCCCACATCAACCGGGCGGACATACGCATTAGGTGGCTCCGTGATTGCTGAAACGATCAGACATGTGATCGTGCCACACAGCTACGGCCGCCACGCACAACAAAGCGCGGCGTCCGTGTCGATTTCTGCCGTATTGCGGCATCGGCACATCATGCCGGCCCGGAAGGATGTGGAAAACTCAGCTGGCGCCGGCATCAGCGTTCATTTGCGCCAACGGCGGCGGCGAAGGACTCCGGGCAGCCTCGTCGATCAACCGCGTACTTGCAGTTTCGATCGCCGTCTCGATCCGCGACCGGAATTCGGCGCGCGGCAGCCCCGGTGGCAACGGCGCAAGAAACTCGACGACGATCGTTCCAGGATACCGCCAAGGGCTGCGGCGCGGCCAGAACAAGCCGGAGTTCAGAGCAAGCGGCACGGTGACGACGCCGAGCGCTTCATAAAGCGCGATATAGCCGGGTTTGTAGTCAGGAGGCGCACCGGGAATGGTCCGCGTGCCTTCCGGAAAGATGATGACTTCGCGTCCGATGCTGATCCTCTGGCGCGCGTCGCGGATCATGGACTTGAGCGCCGCGGACGCTTTTTCGCGTTTGACGAGGATGTGCTCGAACTTCATGCAGAACCAGCCGTAGAAGGGTATCCACTTCAGCTCGTCCTTGAGCACGATCGCAGGATCGCGAAAGAGCGATATCAGACCGAACGTATCCCATGCCGATTGATGTTTGGAGATGACGAGGCAGCCCGTCTTCGGCAGGTTCTCGTGGCCGCGAACCTCGAGCTTCGTCCCGCAGATGAGGCGCAGGAGCCAGACGCAGGTGCGGCCATGGACTTCGAGGCCTTTCATTGCCCACGGGCGCGGCCCGATCAGCAACCACGACCCGAGGACGAGATAAAGCGCCGTCACGATGTAGAAGACGACGAAATAGACAAGCGATCTTATGACGATCAGCGGGCTCGGTCCGCGCAGTTCTGACTTAGCCATCGGTGTGCTTCTGCGGCATGATCGCAACGGATTGCCCATCGTGCCAATCGATGAGGCGCTGCGCGGTGAGACGAGCGACCGCCGGAAGAAACTTCAAATACTCCGAAAGCAGCACGCGCGTGGTCGTGGGGTGCAGCCACCAGGCCGTTTCCGGGAACCGTCGTGGCGTCACAGCATATGGCAGAAGCGTGACGCCGGGCATGACAAGAGCCAACTCGGCAAGTCCGCGCGGCATATGATAGCGCGATGTCACGATGATCAGTCTCGTATAGCCATTGGAATTCGCCCATGTGCGCGTCTCGTCGGCGTTGCCGACGGTGTCGAGCGCTTCATAGCCGAGATCGACGCAGCAGTTGAAGAGCTTCTTGTCGATGCCAAGCAGCCGCTGCATCTCCTCGCGGCTCACTTTCCGGTTGACACCTGAGATCAGCATTCGTTTGGCGCGACCTTCGCTCAACAGCTTCGCACCCGTTTCGATGCGGTTATCGCCACCGGTCAGCACCACGATACCGTCTGCCTTGTCCCAGCCCGTCGCATCATCGCGTGTGACGAAGACAGCGAACAGCACGAACCCGAACGCTAGAGCGGCGGTGCCGAATGCCAGCATCAGAACGAGGGCTTTCGTGAGCATTTTCATGAGTTGGACGTAAGTTCTGTTCGTCCGCATTGAGGACGGTTGGCCATCGCGGGGATGTTTAGCTGATTTTCACCCGAACAGGCAGCCTCTTCCGCCTATCGACCCGAGGCTGTGCCACGCAAATCACAGCAAAAGTCTCGGCGCGCGCCGAGGTCTGGCCCGACCGAGCTAATGCCGGCCATTCAGGATCCGATAGACGCCTACACGCGACGTAACCATGCACAACCCGGCAATCGTCACGACGACAAATCCTAAGATGACATAGCCAAGCGCGTCGAGGGCACCGGTGCCGATCAGCCGCTGCATTTCGACCGCGCTGACGGCGCCGCCCCCGAGCAGTTCCGTGATGGCCGGCATGCTCATGAAGACAAGCATCGCGAAGGCCGCGCCGACGATGCCGGCCTTGATCCCGAGCCGCAGGAAATGCTTCTCGAATTCGCGCGAGATAAATTTGTCGGTGGCGCCGACGAAATGCAGCACTTCAACGATTTCGCGGTTCGAGGCCATGGCGCTGCGGGTCGCCGAAACGATGATTGCGGTCGTCGCGGCGCCGACAAGCGCGAGAATGGCGAGGCCGCCAAGGGCAAACGACCGCGTCACCGCCCTGATCTGCTGCTGCCATCGCCGGTGATCGTCGAGCGACGCGCCCTTGAATGTCTTGGTAAGCGCATCCGCAACGCGGCCGAGATCCGGTGGATTCGTCCGATCGACCTGCACGGCGATCAAGCGTGGCACCGGGAGCGACTTCAATACATCGGAAGATCCGAGCCAGGGTTGCAGAAGCGCGGCGGATTGATCGAGGCTCATCGCATTGACGTTCGCGATGCCGGGCTGCTTTTGCAGATAAGAAACGACATCGGCAACCGTCTTGTCGACGTCGCCGCTGTCTTGCGGAACGACCTGGACGGTGACCTCGCTCGCGATGTCGCTGAGCCACGCATCCGAGGACTCCTTGATCATCCAGACGGCGCCGGCCGTCAGGCAGGCGAGAAAGCACATGATCGCGATCACGAGTGTCAGCGAGCGCCCCGTGACGGAGCCCGGCGGGACGACCGGCGCTGTCACCTTCATTTTGCGGCTGCGCTCGCGGTCACGCGAAGGCGCCCTCATTTCGCGCTGTGGATCTTCCGTTGTGAGCGTCGGCTCGGGGTAGGGGGGATAACCGGATGTGCGGGACGAGACGCCTGTCACCGGATCGTCAAAAGAATCGTAGCCCGGCAGCGGCATCGCTGGCTCGCCACGTCCGGTGAAGCGGCTAGATGATCCGGACATGGCCCTTGTGCACCTCGATACGCGGCGCCTTGAACTGCCGCATGAGCTGATGATCGTGCGTCGCGATGACGACGGAGGTTCCGAGTCGGTTGAGCTCGACAAAGAGGCGCAACAGCCGCCGCGCCATCTGCGGGTCGACGTTGCCGGTGGGCTCGTCCGCCAGCAGCACTTCCGGCTTGCCGATGACGGCCCGCGCGATTGCAGCCCGTTGTTTCTCGCCGCCCGACAGCACCGAAGGGTTAACATACATCCGGTCGCCGAGCCCCACCCATTGCAGCAGGTCCGTCACGTCCTCCCTGTAGTCGGCGGGCTTCTTGCCGACGACCTGCAGAGGCAGCGCGACATTTTCCCAGACCGTCAGATGATCGAGCAGCCGGAAGTCTTGAAAGACAATGCCGATGCGGCGTCGCATCTCGGCGCGCTTTTGCGGTTTGACCTTCGAGACATCTTCGCTGAACATCCTGATTTCGCCGCGCGTCGGATGCAACGACATGAACATGAGGCGGAGCAGCGATGTTTTCCCCGCACCGGATTCCCCATGCAGGAAGTGGAAGGAGCCGGGCCGCAGGTGGAACGTCACCTCCGACAGCACCTCCGGCCCCCTGTCGTATTTCAGTCCGACATTCGTCAAGCGAATCAAGAGGTATCAGCCTTGGCAGTGGATATTTTGGGCTCGCTAAAGGCCTTCGCGCCTATAGACACGGCGAAGACACAATGATCAATCGATTACGATTGTGGCGCGGTCGTGTACACAGGAACTTCACGGCCTTCGGGCGACCGGCCAGCGCGATTTATAGGATATGATATGCGCGATTCATCCGCCGAACCGGCAATCGAGACCATCTTCTCGGCTGAGGACATCCACGCCCGTCTGCAGGTGCTCGCCGCAGCGATTGCGGCCAAAACTCCGCAAAATCTGCTGGTTGTGCCGATTCTCAAAGGCAGCTTCGTGTTTGCTGCCGATCTGATACGGGCACTCCACGCCGCGGGCTTGGCTCCGGAAGTCGATTTCTTGACGCTGTCCAGTTATCGCAAAAGCCGGGTGTCGTCAGGCCAGGTCTCGATTTTGCGCGATCTCGATCTCGACGTCCGGGACCGTCATGTCATCCTGATCGATGACGTGCTGGATTCCGGCCGCACACTGGCATTTGCCAAGGATCTGATCTCCGCTCGCGGTGCAGAGACCATTGAAACCTGCGTTTTGCTCGACAAGCAGGCCCCCCGCGCCGTATCGATCGAACCAGACTATTGCGCCTTCGAATGTCCCGATGTGTTTGTGGTCGGCTACGGCATGGATGTGGCGCACCGCTATCGCGAATTGCCCTTCGTGGGGCGGATCGTCGACTAGGATTGCAAGAGAACGGGTTCGAGGGAGGCGGCTTGATGGCGACGATCCTGCTTGCAGACGACGATGCCGCCGTGCGCGATCTCGTCAGGCGTGCGCTGACCTCGGAGGGACATCGGGTGCACGTCACCCAGGATGGCCTGGAGGCGCTCGACTATCTCAATGCCGGAAACGGCGACATCGACATCCTGATCTCGGACGTCGACATGCCCCAGCTCGACGGCATTTCGCTTGCGGAAAAAGCGCTCGCATTGAAGCCCAGCTTGGCCGTCATCCTCATGTCCGGGTTTTCCGATCAGCTGGAGCGCGCAGCTCGTCTCAGGGTGCGTCAGCTTCTTTCGATCTCGAAGCCGTTCACGCTCGACCAGATCAAGCAGGTCGTCCGCACGGTCCTGGCCTAATATCGCTATCCTCGGCTTTCCGAGAATGATTTCCGCCTAGCCGCCCGTCACGCTCATGTGACGGCTGACGGCCGGTTTCTTCGTGCGGCGATCAATGATGAAGTCGTGGCCCTTCGGTTTTCGCGATATGGCTTCGACAATAGCGGCGTCGAGCAACGCGTCGTCGGGAGAAGCCCGAAGCGGCGCCCTGAGATCAGCAACGTCTTCCTGGCCGAGACACATGTAGAGCTGACCGGTGCACGTTACGCGGACGCGATTGCAGCTTTCGCAGAAGTTATGCGTCAGGGGGGTGATGAAGCCGAGGCGTCCGCCCGTTTCCTTGACCGTGACGTAGCGAGCTGGTCCGCCCGTTCGGTATGGGCTCTCTTCCAGCGTCAGCCGTTCCATCAGGCGCGCACGGACGATCGAAAGTGGAAGATATTGATCGGTCCGATCGTCGCCGATATCGCCGAGCGGCATCGTCTCGATGAGGGTCAGGTCGGCGCCGCGGCCATGCGCGAAACGGATCAGGTCTTCGATCTCGTTTTCGTTGATACCCTTGAGCGCGACAGCGTTGAACTTCACCCGTATGCCGGCTTTTTCTGCCGCGTCGACGCCGCGGAGCACAGTCGTCAGATCTCCCCACCGCGTCACGGCTTTGAACTTTTGGGGATCGAGCGTGTCGAGCGAGACATTGATCCTGCGAACGCCGACGCCATAAAGTTCGCTCGCATATTTCTCAAGCTGGCTTGCATTCGTCGTGAGCGTCAGCTCGTCGAGCGCACCACTATCGAGATGCCGGCCAAGCGCACGAAACAACCAAAGGATATTGCGGCGCACCAAGGGCTCGCCGCCGGTAATGCGCAGCTTCCGCACCCCGCGGCGAACGAAAGCCGCGCACAGCCTATCCAGCTCCTCGAGCGAAAGAAGATCCTTTTTGGGCAGGAACGTCATATGTTCGGTCATGCAGTAGACGCAGCGGAAATCGCAGCGGTCCGTTACCGAAACGCGCAAATACTCGATCGATCGGCCAAAGGGGTCGATGAGCGGAGTTTCGGCCTTTTGGGCATTTTCGCCCTGCATGAAAACGTCTCCCAATGGGAATTCTTCTTTCTATATCGTTCCGCCGATCGTCAAGGACAAGCGAAGCTCTCGCGTCAGATTATCCTGCGATGTAGAAAAAATTGCTCAAGGGAGGGCAATTTCCATGAAAAGTCCTACGGGATATTTCCTTCTGGGGTTCGTCACCGCCTCAGTGGTGTGGCTGATCGTGCTTGCCATTCTGAATGGTGAACTCCTCCGAACCTTCGTGCATTTTAGCGGCAATTAGGCGCGCTGCCGAACGTGGCTGAAAGGTCCGAGCGTCCTCACGATCAGCGCAGCGATGTTGTCGATATCGTCGAGGTCGAATACGGGCTTTCCATGCGCATCGACCTCGTAATCCGCAGCGATGCCCAGAACCATCGGGTCATTCGGCGCCAGGAGCTTTTCCGGAGCAACCGCGGCCCTCCGAACCTCGATCTTGGGAATATTGGCGGACTTGAAGCCCTCGACCAGGATGACGTCCGCGGGCCTGAGACGCGCTGCCACCGCTTCCAGCGAAGGCTCGCCAGCTGAATCGATTTCTTCGATGAACGCGACGCGCGATCCAGAGACGATTGCCGTCTCGGCCGCGCCTGCCGCGCGATGCCGTGCCGTGTCGCTTCCCGGTGCATCGATGTCGAACTTGTGGTGCGTATGCTTGATCGTCGCGACGCGAAGCCCTTCGCCCGAGAAATGCGTCGCAAGCTTTTCGATGAGAGTCGTCTTGCCGGAATTCGACCAGCCCGCAATACCGAACAGGGGGAGCGACGAAGAATGAGATGAAAAAGCTTTGCCCAAGGCGATTATCCTTTCTGTGCGAGGACGCGGGCGGCAGCGAGATCGTCTTGCGTATTGATGTTGAAGAACGGATCGATCTGCTGGTCACTACTGTTGCGCATCGGAAAGGTGACCGCAACCGCATTAAGCTCTGATGCAAGCCGGTCTATGCTCAGCCTACGTTGTGACAAGGCAACGGCAACGTCCTGACGGACATGCAGCGGCCAAAGACCGATCGTCGGATGACGTCGCCCCGCGGACATCGCAATGGCAATACCGTCGTGCCGGGCCGCATCGAGGCGGGAAACAAGATCGTTCGGCAGGAACGGAACGTCAGCCGAAACGGTGGCGATCAGCCGAGTGTCCGGGGCGTGCTCGGCCGCCCAATCCATCCCCGCCAGAAGCCCGCTCAGCGGACCAAGCTCGGGGTTTTCGCGATCCGCTATGGTCTCGACGCCGAAGTCCGCAAATCGGCGTGCATCGCCGTTGACGTTGAGGACGAGACGCCCGACTTGCGGGCGGAATCGGGCTATGATTCGCGAAAGAAGAGACTGACCCGCGAGATCGGCGAGCGCTTTGTCGCCCCCGCCGAAGCGTTGCGAGCGTCCGCCCGCTAGGATGACGCCGAGGATGTGATGGGAAGCCGGCATGGGCCACGATTAGGCTGGCTTCGCGGCGGCCGCAAGCCGCTGGCTCCCGCGCCTTAGGCTGGTATGGCAATGAGGTGCCTTCCCTCGGGCCGCGGGCCGACTTATATCGCCCGGATAGAAAGCAGCGCCGCAAAGGTGCTTCCGGGAGACGCTCATGCCAATCGATAAGACACAGGTGCTCCAAGCCCTGCGTCGGGTCAAAGGCCCAGACCTTGAAAGCAACATTGTCGACCTCGGCCTCGTGTCTGAGATCTTCATCAAGGACGATCATCCGTATTTCTCGATTACGATCCCGGCGAGCCGGGCCGAGGAACTCGAGCAACTCCGCCTCGCTGCCGAGAAAGTCGTTTCCGAAATCGGTGGCATATCGGGCGTGACGGCGGTTCTGACGGCCGAGGCTCATGCGGGACAATCGCGCGCTGCCGCCGGTCCCGTCAAAGCGGTGTCCGGAGCGGCTTCGGAACATCCACGCGTCCAGGCAGCCCGCGCCAAGGGGGCGACGGGAGACGGTGCCGGTCCGCGCCAAGCCGCTGCCGGAACGCAACCCGCCGCGAAGGCGCAAAGCATTCCCGGCGTCAAGCACGTCGTCGCTGTCGCGTCGGGAAAGGGCGGCGTCGGCAAATCGACAGTCGCTGTCAATCTCGCGCTTGGACTTCAGGCGATCGGCCTTAAGGTCGGCATTGTCGACGCGGACATCTATGGTCCCTCCCAGCCGCGTCTGCTCGGCGTCACGGGTAAACCTCAGGTCACGAACGGCAAGACGATTGCGCCGCTTGAAGGGTGGGGACTCAAGGTCATGTCGATGGGCTTCCTCGTCGATGAAGGCACGCCTGTCGTCTGGCGCGGGCCGATGGTCGTCTCGGCGCTGAGCCAGATGCTGCGCGAAACGGATTGGGCCGGAACGACGGGCGATCTCGACGTCCTGATCATCGACATGCCGCCGGGCACCGGCGACGTGCAGTTAACGATCTCGCAAAGCGTGCCGCTTTCCGGCGCCGTCATCGTCTCGACGCCACAGGACTTGGCGCTGATCGATGCCCGCAAGGGCATAGCGATGTTCAAGCGCGTCGAGGTCCCGATCCTCGGCATCGTCGAGAATATGAGCTATTTTCTTTGCCCGAAGTGCGGCGAACGCTCCGATGTTTTCGGACATGGCGGCGCGCGCGTCGAAGCGAAGAAGCTCGGCGTGCCATTCCTTGGCGAGGTGCCGCTCCATATGGAAATCCGTGAGACATCGGACAGTGGCAAGCCTGTCACCGTCGCCGCGCCTGAGAGCGAATACGCTGGAATTTTTCGCGAGCTTGCCGCCCGCACATGGTCTGAGGTCGAACGCGCGAAAGGCGCGCTGACGCCGCCGCCTGTTCTCGAAATCGTCCAGGGTGGGAAAACCTTGAAAGCAGCATTCCCAGACGGGCGTACCTTTGAGCTACCGGCAGAGTTTCTCCGCGTCGTGAGCCCGTCGGCGGAAGTGCAGGGGCATTCCCCATCGCAGCGCATCACCGTTCCGCGCAAGAAGCACGTCAAGATCACCGGCATGACGCCGGTCGGCAATTACGCGACGCGCATCGCCTTCGACGACGGCCACAACACCGGCCTCTACACGTGGGGCTACCTCCATCTCATCGGTCGCGAGAAGGACCAGCGCTGGGGCCAGTACCTCGAAGAGCTTTCAGCCAAAGGCCTGAGCCGGGAATAAGTAATGCGCAGGCGGCCGGCCAAACGAAGGAGAGTCGCCTGCGCAAACAAAAAACTAGCTCCGCTCTTCCGGAATGATCGCGAACTCGAGCTTCTCGCCGGCCCGAAGCACCGTCGCGATCACCGTCTGATTGATGTGCTTCGCGTCGAGCACGCGCGAGACATCATCGACGCCGGCAATCGCCATGCCGTCGAGCGCGATCATGATGTCGCCGGCCTTGAGTCCGGCTGCTTCAGCCGGACCGCTGACCTGCACGCTGCGAATACCGATGGCACCGCCCTGTGTCAGTCCGAGCGCGTGCCGAATCCGTTGCGGCAGAACGACATGTTCGGCAACGATGCCCAATACGCCACGGCGGACACGACCGTGCGACAGGATCTGCGTCAGCACATATTCGGCCGTGTTCGACGCAACGGCAAAGCAAAGCCCCTGCGCACCCATGATCGTCGCCGTGTTGATGCCGATGACGTGTCCCGAGGAATTGACCAGCGGCCCGCCGGAATTGCCCGGATTGAGCGCAGCGTCCGTCTGGATCACGTCATCGATCAGCCGGCCGTTTTCCGCGCGCAGCGACCGACCGACCGCGCTGATGATGCCGGCCGTCACTGTTGATTGGAATCCGAGCGGATTCCCGATCGCAATGGCGATCTGGCCGGGCCGAAGCTTTTTGGAGTCGGCGAGCCTGGCGAATTTCAGGCGCTCCGTTGTTTCCGCCCGCAACACCGCAAGATCGGTGTCAGGATCACGGCCGACGAGGCGCGCGCCGAAGTGCTGCCCATCGCCCTGCGCGAGCATGATAGACTGCGCACCGTCGATGACGTGGTTGTTGGTGAGGATAAGCCCGTCCGGCGAAACGATGACGCCGCTGCCCGACCCTTGGCGCGTGCGTCCACCGCGCAGGCTTTTCACCTGCACGTGAACGACGGCGGGCGAAATTGCGTCGACAACGTCGACGACCGCGTTGCTGTAAGCGTCCATGAGGGCGGCGTCATCGCGCGAGACGCTTTCGCTCGAGGCGCTTTCGCGCGCGATGCCGGAGTCGTCCAAGACCCGAAAAATGCTGTGTTCCATGATGCACCTGATGGGAGAAGTCGCAATTAGATGGCGACTGTCATGAAATCCATCAAGTGCCACTCAGGCCCGGGGCGATCGTCGCCTTTAAACGTCATCCCCCGCGTAGGCCGAGATGCATCTAAGCATCCGTATGAACTGTATCGAGATTTGTCATGGAGGACCGCCCTCGCGGCCATGACGGAAGTTGAACAAGCATGCGCAGGCGGCCGACTCGACGGAGGAGGGTCGCCTGCGCCAGCAGAGGCTACGGCCGGTCTTGCGAAGAAGAATCCGCAATCACGATCGACAAAACTACTCTGCCGCCTGACGTTCCAACGACGCAAAGGCAGCGTCCGCGTTCTCGAAGACATGCGTGTCGAGACCGCGCCGTTTGAGGGCATGCTGCAGCTTGTGCCGTGTTATTGCGCTGGTCGCATAACGCGCCGAACGGCCATAATGGTTTTTGGTGACATAAGCCACCATGTCCGCGTAGGCGTCGTAGAGATCTTCGGCGATCCGGCAGCCATCCTGATTGATCATCGCATCAACGCGTCGTCCCGTCGCCTTGCATGCCTCAATGATCGCCGTCTTGAGATCGTCGACGTCTGACTTCTTTCGGACGCTCCAGGCCTGGAGGTCGATGTTCAGAACATTGCGTCCCGCATCGTAGCTGATGCGATCTTTCAAATGCTGATTCAACAGATCGGCGAGAAGATCCATCGGCCGATCAACGAAGATCGCGGGGTTCATCATCACCGGCTTATGGATGTGCGGCTTGAACGCCATATGCGGAAGAATATCGCGTTCGATATCGATGCCGGGGGCAATTTCGATCAGCTCGAGCCCGTGCTCGGTGAGCTGGAAGACGCAACGTTCGGTCACGTAAAGCACGGGCTGCGCCTTCTGCGCCGCGTACTTGCCCGAGAAAGTAACTTGCTCGACGTGCTGCACGAATTTCTTCGCGCGCCCCTCTTGCACGATGCGAAGCTTGCCGTCCTCGATCGCAACTTTGAGACCGCCTGCCGTGAACGTGCCCGCAAACACCACCGCGCGCGCATTCTGCGAAATGTCGATGAAGCCGCCGCAGCCGTTGAGCTTGCCGCCGAACTTGCTGGTGTTGACGTTGCCGAGACTGTCACACTCGGCCATGCCAAGGCACGTCAGGTCGAGTCCGCCGCCATGATAGAAGTCGAACATCTGGTTCTGGTCGAGGATCGAATGCGCATTGGCTGAGGAACCAAAGCTCGATCCGCCGGCAAGCACGCCGCCGACCGCACCCGCTTCCGTCGTCATGACAAGATAGGGCGTTACTTTCTCTTCGTTGGCGACGTTGGCGACGCCGTCGGGCGCACCGACGCCGAGATTGATGACGCCGTTGGGTGGCAGCTCGAACGCCGCGCGCCGCGCGATGATCTTGCGTTCATCGAGCGCCATCGTTGGAAGACTATCGACGGTGACGCGCACCTCACCCGCGAGACCCGGATCGTACATCACGCCGTAGTTCATGCGGTGCATCTCGGGCGGATCGGCGATGACGACGCAATCGACGAGAATGCCCGGGACCTTCACGTCCTTCGGCTTGATGGAGCCTTCGGCGACGATGCGCTCGACCTGGGCAATGACGATGCCGCCGTTGTTGTGGGCAGCCATCGCCTGCGCCAGCACATCGAGTGTCAGCGCCTCGCGTTCCATGCTGAGGTTTCCGAGCGGGTCGGCACTTGTCGCGCGGATCAGCGCAACGTTGATCGGCGTGGCTTTGTAGAACAGCCACTCTTTGCCATCGACCTCGACAAGCTTGACGAGATCTTCCTTCGTTTTCGTATTGACCTTGCCGCCGCCAAGTCGCGGGTCGACGTAGGTGTGCAGCCCGACCCGAGTGAAGAGGCCGGGGCTGCCCGAAGCGCAACTGCGGTAGAGCTTCGATATGACGCCCTGTGGTAGGTTATAGGCTTGGATCCTGTTATCCTGTGCGGCCTCTGCAACCTTCGGCATCCGTCCGAAGTTTGCCGCGATGACGCGCTTCAGGAGGCCTTCGTGATGCAGCCGCCCGGTGCCGAGACCTTTGCTGTCGCCAGCACCGGCACACATGATCAAGGTCAGATCCCGCGGAGCACCCGTCTCGACGAAGCGCTTTTCCAATGCGGCGTGAAGAGCTTCCGGAATGCAACTTTGCACAAACCCCGTCGTCGCGACGACGTCGCCCGGATTGATCCGAGCGATGGCCTCATCCGCCGACATGACCTTGTTGGTAACCATGCGATGCGTTTCCCCAAGTCACAGCCTTGGATCCATCGAGGCTTCGACCGGCCTCCGCAAAACCCGGGCTGTTGTTTGTTTTATGCCGAACACCAGATTATGCGCCGGGCCGGTAATCGCGCATAGCTTAGCTCTGGTTGGTGTGCCCCCCTCAAGTGGGTAATTCCGTCCTATCCGAAGGACGCGCGGCGGCAAATGCCGCACCCCTTATGCAATCGAGATCTGCATACGACGCGCAGCGGAAAGCCGGGGCGTTAATCGTTTAACCCATGCTAGACACCCGCCATGACCGAACTTTTCCGACGCAATTTTATACCCCTTATAGTCGCAACCGGGCTTTTCATGGAGAACCTGGATGCGACGGTCCTTGCGACGTCGTTACCTGCAATTGCCAAGGATCTGCATTCCAATCCGATTCACCTTAAACTTGCGCTGACGACCTATCTCCTGGCGCTCGCGGTGTTCATTCCGGCCTCGGGCTGGATGGCCGATCGCTTCGGCGCCAAGAACGTTTTTCGCGCCGCGATGGTCGTGTTCTCGGCGGGTTCCATAGCCTGCGGACTGTCAACCGATCTCGGTTCTCTCGTCGCGGCACGCATTCTTCAGGGCATGGGCGGCGCGATGATGGCCCCCGTGGGCCGACTGATTGTGCTGCGCACCATACCGCGCGGCGACATCATCAACGCCATTGCCTGGTTGACGGTCCCGGCGCTTGTCGGGCCGGTTCTCGGACCGCCTCTCGGCGGGTTCATCACGACGTATTTCAATTGGCGCTGGATCTTCTGGATCAACATCCCCGTCGCGTTTCTCGGCGTCGCGCTCATCACGCGTTTCATTCCCGATACGCGTGAGGAAACATCAAGTACGTTCGACGTTCGCGGCTTCCTATTGATCGGTCCTGGCCTGTCGCTCTTCTTGACCGGCGTGACTCTGATGGGGCTCGGCCTCGTCGGACGCGACGTCGTGCTGCTCATCACGCTATCGGGCGCCACCCTTCTCGCCGTCTACGTCTGGCATGCCTTGCGTGTCCCGGCTCCGATCATCGATCTGCGTCTGCTCGCCATTCCGACCTATCGCGCCGGCGTCGTCGGCGGCTTTCTCTTCCGCACGGGCCTCGGTGCAGGCCCCTTTCTGCTGCCGCTTCTCTTCCAGACTGGATTTGGAATGACGCCGTTCCAGTCCGGCCTGATGACATTCATGACGGGCGTCGGCGCCATGTTTATGAAGACCCAAGCGGCGGCCATCATCCGCCGCTACGGCTTCCGCCGCGTGCTTGTCGCCAACGCCGTCGTCGCCAGCCTCTTTGCTGCGCTGCCGCCACTGTTCACGTCGGATACCCCGGCGCTGCTGATCGTGGGGCTATTTCTGGCCGGAGGATTGTCGCGCTCGCTTCAGTTCACGAGCGTCAACACCTTGGCCTACGCCGACGTTCCGGCCGAGCGCTTGAGTCGCGCCACGAGCTTCGCGGCCGCCCTTCAGGAACTGTCGGGCTCGGTTGGCGTCACGGTCGCGGCGATCGGCCTCCAGTTTGTCCAGTATGAGCGAGGCGGAAGCGCCATCGACGCTGCGCATTTCCCGCCGGTTTTCGTTTTGATCGGCTTGGTGTCGGCGACGTCGATTCTGTTCTTCTCTCGACTTGCGCCCTCGGCCGGCGCCTCGCTCCTGCCGACAGAAGCTTTGAAAGCGGCTGAGCCCGCAAAGGAAGCCGCCCGTCTGCGCGAGGGCCATCTTTAA